>NC_009484.1:2015000-2587500 GCF_000016725.1 Acidiphilium cryptum JF-5
CGCAGGATCGAGATCGTGTCCTCGACACTCGGCTCATCCACGAAGACCGGCTGGAAGCGCCGCGCCAGCGCCGCATCCTTCTCGATGTACTTCCGATACTCGTCGAGCGTCGTCGCCCCCACGCAGTGCAGCGCGCCGCGAGCCAGTTCGGGCTTGATCAGGTTCGAGGCATCCATCGCGCCATCCGCCCGCCCCGCGCCGACCAGCGTGTGCATCTCGTCGATGAACAGGATGACCTCGCCGTTCGAGCCTTCGATCTCCTTCAGCACGGCTTTCAGCCGTTCCTCGAACTCGCCGCGATATTTCGCGCCGGCCACCATCGCGCCGAGATCGAGCGCGAGCAGCCGCTTGCCCTTCAGCGCCTCCGGCACGTCGCCATTGACGATGCGGAGCGCGAGCCCCTCGACGATCGCCGTCTTGCCAACCCCAGGCTCGCCGATGAGCACCGGGTTGTTCTTGGTCCGCCGCGCCAGCACCTGGATCGCCCGGCGGATCTCCTCGTCGCGGCCGATCACCGGATCAAGCTTCTGCGCGCGCGCGGCCTCGGTCACATCCCGCGCATATTTCTTCAGCGCATCGAAGGTCTGCTCCGCGTTCGCGCTCGTCACCGTGCGGCCCTTGCGGATATCGGCCACCGCCTTCTCCAGGGCCTGCGCCGAGGCGCCGGCCGCGGTCAGCGCCCGGCCCGCCGGCGTGCCGCTCGCCGCGAGTGCCACCAGCACGCGGTCCTGCGCGACATATTCATCGCCGGCCTTCTGCGCCATCTGCTGCGCCGCATCGAGCACCCGCACGAGATCGGGCGTGATCTGCGGCTGCCCGGCGCCGGAGCCCTGCACCTTCGGCAGTTTTCCAATCGCGGCATCGGCCGCGAGACGAACCGCGGCCGGATCGCCCCCGGCCGCGCGGATCAGCCCGCTCGCGGCCCCTTCCTCATCGTCGAGAAACGCCTTGAGCAGGTGTTCCGGCGTGATCTGCTGGTGATATTCGCGCACGGCAATCGTCTGCGCGGCCTGCACGAAGCCGCGGGCGCGTTCGGTAAACTTCTCGAAATCCATTGTTCTCGATCCCTTTCATCAGGCGACCCGGCCGGACCATCCCTCGCAAGGCAATGGTCCGACCTTGTCCGCTGGACATGGTTGCTGCATTGATCCTCCTCAAGAGGAACCGCCCCCATGACCATGCTCGTCGACTCACTCTTCCGCTATCCGGTCAAGGGCCTGACCGCCGAACCGCTGAAGGCCGCGGACCTCGAAGCCGGACGCGCCATCGCCTGGGACCGCGCCTTCGCACTCGCGCAGGGGGATTGCGGTTTCGATCCGGCAGCGCCGGCCTGGCGCCCGAAAGCCGAATTCCTCTGCCTCGCCCGCGATCCGGAAGCCGTTCGCCTCGATTGCCGCTTCGACGACGCCGCAGGCCTGCTGACCCTCATCGCGCCGGACGGCGCGGCGATCGACGCATCGCCCCTGACCGAGGCCGGACGCAGCCAGCTTGGGACGTTCATCGCCGCCGCCCTGCCGGGCTCGATGCGCGGCACGCCACGATTCCGGCATGTGTCCGGCCATAGTTTCTCAGACCACCGGAACCAGGTGATCAGCCTGATCGGCCTGGCCAGCCTGCGGGCGCTCGAAGCCGCCGCCGGCGCGCCGCGCCACCCTCTGCGCTTCCGCGCCAATCTCTATTTCGACGGCGCCGAGCCCTGGGCTGAACTCGGCTGGGTCGGCCGCACACTCGCGATCGGGGACGCGCGGCTGCGGGTTACCGCACGGATCGACCGCTGCGCCGCCACGACCGTCAACCCGGAAACCCGGGCGCGCGACGCCAATCCGGTCAAGGACCTGATGACGCATTTCGGTCATATCGACTGCGGGATTTATGCCGAGGTCCTCGCCCCAGGGCGGATTGCGCCCGGCGATACGATCATTCTGCTGTCATAAGCCTGTTGCGACGGGTGACGCCGGCGGCAAAATCGGCTTAACGTCCCCGAATGCTGACCGACTTACCGAATGTGCTGACGCTCTCGCGCATCGCGGCGATCCCGCTGCTGGTCGTGCTGGTCGCGATCGGCTCCCCGCTCGCCGATCTGCTGGCCGCCCTCCTTTTCGTCATCGCGGGCATCACCGACTGGCTGGACGGCCGCCTCGCCCGCAGCCGCCGCCAGCTATCCGATCTCGGCCGGATGCTCGATCCGATCGCGGACAAGCTGCTGGTCGGCGCAACACTGATGCTTCTCGTCGGTTTTCATCGCGTGACCGCCTTCGGCATCTACCCGGCGATCGTGATCATGCTGCGTGAAATCCTGGTGTCGGGCCTGCGTGAATACCTTGCGGGCATCAAGGTCGGCATGCCGGTGACCCGGCTGGCCAAATGGAAGACGGCCGCGCAGATGGTGGCGCTCGGCATTCTCCTGCTCGGCAATTCCGGCGCCGCGGAACTCGGCATCCCCTGGCTCCCGGCCGGCATCATCGGCGGCGCCCTGCTCTGGATCGCCGCCGGCCTCACCCTCATCACCGGCTGGGATTACCTGACCGCGGGGCTGCGTCACGTGACCCAGCCCGGACCGTCACCCTGACCCGAAGATGACGAAATCATCAGCGACACTCACGGCGCACGGCGCGCCGGTCATCGCCCTCATCGGCTGGTCGGGAAGCGGCAAGACAACCCTGCTCACAGCCCTTCTGCCCCTGCTCGGCGGCGCCGGGCTGCGGGTCTCGACCCTGAAGCACGCCCACCACAAGGTCGACCCCGACCAGCCGGGCAAGGACAGTTTCCGTCATCGCGAAGCCGGAGCACACGAAACGATGCTCGCCACCGCCGAACGCTTCGTGCTGTTTCACGATCACGGCGCCGCCGCCGAACCGGATCTTCCTGCCCTGCTCGCCCGCATGGCACCGGCCGATCTCTATCTCGCGGAAGGCTTCAAGGCGGCCGCGGTCGAAAAGATCGAAGTGCATCGGCCCGAACTCGGCAAGGCGCCGCTTTGGCCGGAGCAGGACGATGTCATCGCCGTCGCCTGCGATGTCCCGCTCCCCGGGTGCGACCGACCTGTTCTTCCCCTCGGCGATCCGCCAGCCGTCGCGCGGTTCCTCCTCCGCCGATGCGGCCGCCTGATCGCTTGAGGTAGACCGGCAAACCGGCGCATAACGAATTCGAACAATTTCGAGGAAGAAAGATGCGGCAATTTGCCAGATCCGCCCCATCCCGCCCGGCCGTACTGCCTTCGCCCCGGCCCCGCCGTGCCGTGGCCGCACTTCTTCCCGGCAGTCTTGTGCTGCTGCTTTCCGGCTGCGCGGGCGTGGGCAACTATTTCAACAGCACCCTCAACCCACTCGGGGATCCGAATGCGCCCGCGGGTGACGCCATCAACATGCAGCGCGCCCGCGGCAACGAGGTCGCGGTACAGCCGCTGCGTCCCCAGCCAGGCGATGTCTGGCCGGGCAAGCTCGCTCCGGTGCCAACACTCGGTGAAATCCAGAAACACATGAACGTGCCCCTCGGGCAGGCTTATCAGAACCTCTACAGCGCCCCCGCCGGCAGCTCCCCGGCGCCGTCCTATTCGGTTCCGCCCGGCGCAAAGGTCCGCCGTCTGCCGCCCGACCGCGCGGAAGGCGCGGAGGCAACGTTCTCCCGCCCCGCCGGCGCGGCCATGCACTCATCCACGCCACCCGGCAGCGCACAGGCGCCTGTGCCGCGCGCCCCGGCAATACCGACAGCGCCGGCAAGGCCCGCCAAGCCGATTACCTCCGGAGATTCGCTGCCTGTGGGCCAGACGGTCATGGGACCGCATGGCCCGCTCGGCATCGTGACGTCTCCCAGCAACGGCCGTTACCAGACGATCGCCCCGATCGGCGGCCGGGGGGGCGGCATCCTGATTCCCAACGGGAACGGCACCGCGACGCTGATCCAGTCGAATGGCCAGGTGGTAACGGTCCCGACCCGATGACTCAACGCCTCTGTGGTCCCATATCCTTATAATGAAGATCCTCTATTTCGCCTGGTTGCGCGAGCGTATCGGCCTCTCCGAGGAAGACGTCGATATTCCGCCCGAAGTGACGACAATTAGTGCCCTGACCGATTTTCTGTCGGCGCGCAGCCCTGCCCATACCCGTGCATTCGCGGACCGCCGCGCGATCAAGACCGCCCTCGATCAGCGCTTCGTTCCGCCCGACACATTGCTGGAAGGTGCCCGCGAGATCGCCTTCTTTCCGCCTTTCACCGGTGGATGACGGACCGGAGCATGCCTCGCATCGTCGTCACGACTGAGGACATCGACGTCGGCGCCGAACTCGCTGCGCTTGAAGCGGGGGCCGGCGCGGTTGCCAGTTTCGTCGGCGTCGTCCGAGGCGAGGCCGGCGGCCGCCGGCTGACCTCCCTGATTCTCGAACATTACCCGGCAATGACCGAGGCGTCCCTGGCCGAGATTGCCAAGACGGCCGCGAACCGCTGGCAGCTCACCGGTTGCACGATCATCCACCGGGTCGGCGAACTGACACCCGGCGCCCGTATCGTTCTGGCCGCCGCCGCCAGCGCCCATCGGGCTGACGCCCTCGCGGCAACCGCCTTCCTGATCGACTGGCTGAAGACCGACGCGCCGTTCTGGAAGCGCGAGAACTTTGCCGATGGCACATCGCACTGGGTTTCGGCACGCGACGAGGATCAGGAAGCGCGCAACCGCTGGTAGTCCGGCGCACGCCAATCCATTGCCTCGATTTAATCTTCAATACCCTCCCACGCGCTCGAACCTCGCTGCTCCCCCTGCCGAACACCCCGGCCATCGGCGGATAAAGGCAGGGTTTTCACCGCATTTGTGCGCCCTGGTGCCGGAAAAGTTTCCAAAAACTCAATTTCAATCCCATTTTTCGTAATCGAAATTATTATTCAATCGATTATCATCTCCTTAAAATTATTTTATTGACGCCCTCCCCTTCCGGTTGTATTGAATTTTTCAGTTAACTGGGGGTTGTAATGAAACTTCTCATTTTTGGAAACCCGCTCGATAATCGAGATGTTCTGACTACATTCTTTAAGTCCAAGCTCGTCGTTGTAGACGAAACGACGGATATTGAAGAAGCGCTCGATCTGACGCGATTTTATGAATACGACGCGGTCGTTCTGCGTGTAACGGATACCCGCCCGGCGGAGATCGAACTCATCCGCAGGTTGCGCCTCGCTGGACTGCGCTGCCCGATCATGGCCGTCGCGCATTTGCTGAGCGAAGCAACGCGCCTGCGCATTCTCGAGGCAGGTGTTGACGATCTGATCGTAAGCGCAATCTCACACGAGGAAATTTTCCTCAGAGTGCAGAATCAGGTTCGTCGCAGCCGCGGCTTCCAGAGCTCGTCGCTGGCTGTCGGCAATGTTGAAATCAACATGAACGCGAAGAAAATTTTCGTATCTCAAACCGAGATCGGATTAACAAAAAAAGAATATCAGATCGTGGAGATCCTTGCCCTAAGGAAAGGATGCGTTCTGAGCAAGGAAGCGATCCTTGATCATCTCTATGGAGGGCTCGACGAGCCCAACCCAAAAATCATCGACGTGTTCATCTGCAAAATCCGCAAGAAACTGCTGGCCGCCGGAGCCGACGACCTGATCCAGACGAACTGGGGCCGGGGCTACATGATTGTCGACCGTCGAGAGTCCGAACTCCGTCCGACCAGAACTGCCCCCGCACAAAACATCATGCCGGCGCCTCGCGAGCGAAGCGCCGCCGGATGACCGCAACAGGGGCGGGATACGGCCGTTCCCCGGTTACTCCGCGGGTTCGGCCGGTTCCTCGGTTCCCTGGATCTCCGCCATCTTGTGTTCGACGTGCCGTGAGAACACAAACTCCGCCGGCCGCTGATGATCAAGCGGGATATCTGCCGCCATGGCGCCTTCGGTACGGATCCCCGTCACCGCAAGCTTGGCCAATTTCCAGGGGCGCTTGACCGAGTCAACCACCGCAGTCGCCTCGAAGCCCGAGTGGACCATGCAGTCGGCGCATTTTTCATAATTGCCGACACCATATTTGTCCCAATCGGTTGTCTCCATCAGCTCCTTGTACGTCTTTGCGTAGCCTTCCCCGATTAGGTAGCAAGGCCGCTGCCAACCAAACACGTTGCGCGTCGGGTTGCCCCAGGGCGTGCACTTGTAGGTCTGATTGCCGGCCAGGAAGTCGAGAAAGAGGGGAGACTGATTGAATTTCCAGCGAATTCCGCGCGCCTTCCGCTCCTTTCCATGGCGGAAGATCGCCCGGAAAAGTTCTTTCGTCCGCTGACGGTTAAGGAAATGTTCCTGATCCGGGGCACGCTCATAGGCATAACCCGGGGACGTCATGACCCCATCGACGCCGATTTCGTTCACGGTATCGAGGAACGCGGCGACCCGCTCGGGATTGGCTCCGTCGAACAATGTGCAGTTGATCGAAACACGGAATCCCTTTGCCTTGGCCAGTTTGATCGCGGCAACGGCACGTTCGTAGACGCCTTCCTGACTGACCGCCTGGTCATGCATCTCGCGATCGCCGTCGAGATGAATGTCCCAGCAGAAATTCGGGTGCGGCTTGTACTGGTCGATCTTCTTCTCGAGCAGCAGCGCATTCGTGCAGAGATAGATGAACTTGTCCCGCGCCAGGATCTTCTCGACGATCTCGGGCATTTCCCGGTGCAGCAGCGGCTCGCCGCCAGCAATCGCCACAACCGGAGCGCCACACTCATCCACGGCTTCCAGCGCGTCGGCAACCGACAGGCGCTGATTCAGAATCGGTGCGGGATAATCGATCTTGCCGCAACCGGCGCAAGCCAGGTTACAGCGGAACAGCGGCTCCAGCATCAGCACCAGCGGATACCGCCGATTGCCGGTCAAATGCTGTTTCAGCACGTAGGCTCCAACCTTGATCGCCTGCTTCAGCGGCACGCCCATTGGTAACTCCTGATATTTCCCAACCTGCCGATGCGCCGTTCAGGCATCGCTCACTTCGGTGGGCAGTTTGAACCTGACATCTTCCGGCGTGCCGGCAAGGGTATCGATTTCGATGGCGCCGAACTTCCGCAGGCCATCGATCACCCCTTTGACCAGCACTTCCGGCGCCGACGCGCCCGCCGTAACCCCGACGGCGCGGATGCCCTTGAACCAGGACGGATCGAGATGGCTGGCATCGTCGATCAGATAGGACGGACGCCCCAATTCGGCGCCGATCTCGCACAAACGATTGGAATTCGATGAATTTCGGCTGCCGACGACCAGGATAACGTCGACCTGTTCGGCCAGATGCCGCACGGCTTCCTGCCGGTTTTGGGTCGCATAGCAGATATCGCGCACGTCGGGACCGACGATCCCGGGAAAGCGCTCGACCAGCGCCGCAATGATTCCGCGCGTGTCGTCAACCGAAAGCGTCGTCTGTGTGATATAGGCAAGCTTGTCCGGGTCGCTCACCTGCAGTGACGCCACATCCTCGACGGTCTGCACAAGATAGACCCGACCGTCGATCTGGCCGATCGTCCCCTCGACTTCCGCGTGCCCGGCATGGCCGATCAGCACGATCTCCCGCCCCTGACCAGCGTAGCGCCGCCCTTCGGAATGGACCTTGGCAACCAGCGGGCAGGTGGCATCGATCACCGGCAGGGCGCGGTTCGCGGCGCTCTGCTGCACTTTCCGCGCGACACCATGCGCAGAAAACACCGTAATCGCCCCATCCGGCACTTCCGAAATCTCGTCGACGAACACCGCGCCGCGGGATCTCAAATCCTCCACCACATGGCGGTTATGCACGATTTCATGGCGCACATAGATCGGCGGACCGAATTTCGCCAATGCCCGTTCAACGATCTCGATCGCCCGCTCGACGCCGGCGCAGAACCCGCGCGGCTGCGCCAGCACGACTTTCATGACCGTCTGGTCCACGGCCGGATCTGCGCATTCGGTCATGGTATGAGGCAGATCCATGGTCTGTCGCCTTTCGAATCGGGAATTCGCGATTGTGGGAAATCCACTCCGGCAGTACGCCGTTTCTCTGAAATAAGTCATCCCAAGGCGGCTTCGCAAGGGCGCCTGTTCCGAGCCCCCTCTTGGAGACCGCCTGTGTTGCAGTTATGCATCGTGCGAGATCAAACAGCCACCCCATCCCCGCACCCGTTTCATTCCAGACCGGTTGATCTTATCTCTTCAACCATGCCCTATCGCTCCCCACGATGAATGTATAAATCCTCCGGGTACCGGCACGGCCCGGAGTGCCGCAGGGTCGCAATGACGGAGATTGAAGGAATCAGCATGATGGCTTACCGCGCCAGCGAAAGACCGGTTACCTGCGCACGGGGTATCGTCTGATGCCGCCGCAGACTCCCCTGCTGGATCGTGTCCGCGTTCCGAGCGACCTGCGCAATTTCTCCGCCGACCAGCTCCGCCAGCTCGCCGGGGAATTGCGCGCCGAAACGATCGACACCGTTTCCGTGACCGGCGGGCACCTGGGCGCGTCGCTCGGCGTCGTCGAGCTGACGGTGGCCCTGCACGCGGTGTTCGAGACCCCGCGGGATCGCCTGATCTGGGATGTCGGCCATCAGACCTATCCGCACAAGATCCTCACCGGCCGGCGCGATCGCATCCGTACACTGCGCCAGCCCGGCGGGCTGTCCGGCTTCACGCGCCGTTCCGAAAGCGAATACGATCCGTTCGGGGCCGCCCATTCCTCGACGTCGATTTCGGCCGGCCTGGGCATGGCCGTGGCCCGCGACCTGAAGGATGAATCCCCTAAGCGTCACGTCATCGCCGTGATCGGCGACGGGGCGATGTCCGCCGGCATGGCCTATGAGGCGATGAACAACGCGGGCGCCAGCAAGTCCCGCATGATCGTCATCCTCAACGACAACGACATGTCGATCGCGCCGCCGGTCGGCGCGATGAGCGCCTACCTCTCGCGGCTGATCTCCTCGCGCAGCTTCCTCTCGATCCGCGATTTCGCCGCCCGGATGGCGAAACGCTTCCCCCGCACGCTCGAACGCACGGCCAAGCGCGCCGAGGAATACGCCCGCGGAATCCTTACCGGCGGCACGCTGTTCGAGGAGCTGGGCTTTTATTATGTGGGCCCGATCGACGGCCATAATCTCGACCATCTTCTTCCGGTCCTGCGCAATCTGCGCGACATCGACGGCGACGAGCCGATCCTGCTCCATGTCGTCACCCAGAAGGGCAAGGGCTACGCACCGGCCGAGGCGTCGGCCGACAAGTATCACGGCGTCTCGAAGTTCAACGTCGTCACCGGCGAGCAGACCAAGGCGCCGCCGGGACCGCCCTCTTATACAAAGGTGTTCGCCCAGGCGCTGATCGCCGAGGCGGAACATAATCCGAACGTCGTCGCGGTCACCGCGGCGATGCCGAGCGGCACCGGCCTCGACGCCTTCGCCAAGCGCTTCCCGGACCGCTGCTTCGATGTCGGCATCGCCGAACAGCACGCCGTGACCTTCGCCGCCGGCATGGCGACCGAGGGCATGGCGCCGTTCTGCGCCATCTATTCCACCTTTCTCCAGCGCGCCTACGACCAGGTCGTGCATGACGTGGCGATCCAGTCCCTGCCCGTGCGCTTCGCCATGGACCGCGCCGGCCTCGTCGGCGCGGACGGTGCCACCCATGCCGGCGCCTACGACCTCGCCTATCTCGGCTGCCTCCCCGGAATGGTGATCATGGCACCGTCCGATGAGGCGGAACTGATGAACTGCGTTGCCACCGCGGCCGCGATCGACGACCGCCCGTCCGCGTTCCGCTATCCGCGCGGCGAGGGCACCGGCGTCCAGCTCCCTGCGCGCGGAACGCCATGGGAAATCGGCAAGGGACGAATCGTGCGCGAAGGCAGCAAGGTGGCCGTCCTGGCGCTCGGCCCACGCCTGGCCGAAGCGCTGAAGGCAGCGGACGAACTCGCGGCGCGCGGCTTCCCCGCAACCGTCGCCGATGCCCGCTTCATGAAGCCGCTCGATACCGCGCTGGTGGACCAGCTTGCCCGTCATCACGAAGTCCTGATCACGATCGAGGATGGTTCGAGCGGCGGCTTCGGCGCGGCTGTCGGCCACCATCTCGCCTGGTCGGGCGCGTTCGACTCAGGGCTGCGATTCCGCCCGATGACGCTTCCGGACCGCTTCATCGACCACAACTCACCCGCCGGCCAGCTGATCGATGCCGGACTTACCGCGAAGGATATCGTGGCGCACGCGCTCGGCGCGCTCGGTCGCGGAGCCGTGCCCGAAAATTCGCACGGTTCGGTCGCAATTCCGGCACGTTGATCGCCATATCTGCCCTTATGAAACGTCGAATGCTCCTGGCGGCGCCACTTGCCGTGGCCCTGCCCCTCGCGCTTCCGGCGGCACGCGCTGCCGCTGCCCCGGAAACGCAGCCGGTCAACGCCCTGGACGACGCGCTGATCGCGACAATGAAGGCTGGCAGCGCCGGCAAGACCTTCAGTGCGCGCTACGCCATGCTCAAGCCGGTGATCGAAAAGAGTTTCGACCTTCGACTGATCCTGCAGAACTCGGCGGGACTGCTCTGGTCGCAAATTCCGGCTGCCCAGAAAACCGAGCTTGAGAAACTGTTCCGCCAGTATACGGTTGCAACCTATGTGAGCAACTTCAACGCCTACGCCGGCCAGCACTTCACGACCAATCCCGACATCCGGCGGACAGGCAATGCCCGCGTCGTGTCGACCACGTTCGAGGGAAACGGGGGAAAGAAGGTCGAACTGGCCTACGTGATGCGGCAGTCCGGCGGTGTGTGGAAAATTACCGACGTTCTCTTCGACGGGACAATCAGCAAGGTCGCCACGCAGCGCTCTGACTTCAGCGGCCTGATCGAGCCTGGCAACGCGTCGCGGCTGATCGATGCGCTGAAGGCGAAGGTCGCTTCGCTGTCCGGCGGGGCGATCAAGGACTGACATGACCGCAATCCTGCCGGCCCTCGCCGACGCGCTCTGCGCGGTCGGCCTCGTCCAGCAGGCCATCGGCTCCACCCTCGTGCGCGTCGCCCGGCATCCGGAAGCTTCAATGCCGGGCGACGCACCGGGCATCACCGTTCTCAAGCCGCTGCACGGCACCGAACCGCTGCTCGACATTGCGCTCGAATCCTTCTTCCTGCTGGACTATCCGCGGTTTCAGCTCGTATTCGGCGCGGCCGATCCCGATGACCCCGCCCTCGCCCTGGTAGCCCGTTTGCAGGCACGCTACAGGCAGGTCGACGTCGCGACGGTCGCCGGGCCGCACCGGGCGGGCCGCAACCGGAAGGTCGCCAACCTGATCGCAATGCGGTCCGCCGCCCGGTACGACCTTCTCGTGATCTCGGATGCCGACATGCATGTCGCGCCGGATTTCCTGAACGGCATCGCCCGCTCCCTCTCGCGGCCAGAGGCGGGCCTCGCCACGACCTTCTATACCGGTCTGCCCGCGAACGGCGCGCTCGCCGCCCGGCTGGGCGCGATGCAGATCAATCACGGCTTCCTTCCCGGCGCCGCCATCGCCCGCGCGCTCGGCCGGCAGGACTGCCTTGGCGCGACAATGGCTCTCCGCGGTGCCGATCTCGACCGGATCGGCGGGTTCGAGGCGCTGCTCGACCATCTCGCCGACGACAACGTCCTCGGCCAGCGCATCCGCGCCACCGGCAAGCAGGTCGTTCTCGCGCCGGCGCTTCCGGCCACCTCGGTGCCCGAGACGACGTTCGCCGCCCTCATGCGGCACGAACTGCGCTGGGCCCGCACAATTCGCGCGCTGGTGCCGTTCAGCTATGCCGGAATGATCACGCAGTTCCCGCTCTTCTGGGCCCTGGCGGCACTGCTGCTGTCCGGCGGCGCGACGTGGACATGGATCGGCCTGGCCCTCGCCGCCGGCCTGCGCTACATCATCGCGCAGCAGCTCGAACGCCGCCTTGGGTTTTCCGGGCGCGGCCGTGGTTCACCCGCCCTGGCGAGCACGCCGGCGCCCTGGCTTTTCCTCTTGCGCGATATGGTTTCGGCGGCCATTTTCGTGATGAGTTTCTGGAGCGATACCGTCGAGTGGCGTGGCAATGTGCTGGAGGCCGATTCGGGCCGCAGCGACAGCGGGCGACAGGCAGAAGCCGCCCCGCGGCATATGAATTAGGACCGATGCGATGATGAAGACCCTGTTCCTGCAACCGCCCTCCTTCGACGGGTTCGACGGCGGCGCCGGCTCCCGCTACCAGGCGCGCCGCGAGATCCGGTCCTTCTGGTTCCCGACCTGGCTCGCCCAGCCGGCGGCGCTGATCCCCGGCTCCAAACTGATCGACGCGCCTCCCGCCGGCCTCACGATGAAGGATGTGATGCCGCACGCCCGCGCCGCCGAGCTCGTCATCATCCACACCTCCACGCCGTCCTTCGCCAACGACGTCAAGGTCGCGGCCCAGATCAGGGCGGAGAACCCCGGCGTGAAGATCGGCTTCATCGGCGCGAAGGTGGCGGTCCAGGCCGGCGAAAGCCTCGAGCGCGCCGCCCCTGTCGACTTCGTCGCCCGCAACGAGTTCGACTTCACGATCAAGGAAATCGCCGAGGGCAAGCCCTTCGCCGAGGTCGAAGGCATTTCCTGGCGCAACGAGGCCGGCGAGATCGTCCACAACCAGGACCGCCCCACCCTCGAGGACATGGACAGCCTTCCCTTCGTCGCCGACGTCTACAAGCGCGACCTGAAGATCGAGGACTATTTCATCGGCTATCTGATGCACCCCTACGTGTCGCTGTATACCGGCCGGGGCTGCAAGTCGCGCTGCACCTTCTGCCTCTGGCCGCAGACGGTCGGCGGCCACCGCTACCGCACCCGCTCGGTCGAGCACGTGATCGCCGAGGTGAAGCAGATCCAGCGCGATTTCCCGCAGATGCGCGAGCTCTTCTTCGACGACGACACCTTCACCGACAACCTTCCCCGCGCCGAGGCGATCGCGCGCGAACTCGGCAAGCTCGGCGTCACCTGGTCCTGCAATGCCAAGGCGAACGTTCCCCGCGACACGCTCAAGGTGCTGCGCGACAATGGTCTTCGTCTGCTGCTCGTCGGCTATGAAAGCGGCAACCAGCAGATCCTGCACAACATCAAGAAGGGCATGCGGATCGAGGTCGCGAAGAAATTCACGAAGGACTGCCACGATCTCGGCATCAAGATCCACGGCACCTTCATTCTCGGCCTGCCCGGCGAAACGCAGGACACCATCCGCGAGACGATCGATTTCGCGAAGGAGATCAACCCGCATACCATCCAGGTCTCCCTCGCCGCGCCATACCCAGGCACCTTCCTTTACAACCAGGCCGTCGAAAACGGCTGGCTCGACGCGGCGCATGCCGAACTGATCGACGATCACGGGATCCAGATCGCGCCGCTCCACTACCCGCATCTGACGCACACCGAAATCTTCGACAGCGTGGAAACCTTCTACCGGCAGTTCTATTTCCGCGTGCCGAAGATCGCCTCGATTGTCGGCGAGATGGTGCGCAGCCCGCAAATGATGAAGCGCCGCCTGCGCGAGGGCGTGGAGTTCTTCCAGTTCCTGCGCGAGCGCCACGCCGCCTGATCGTCCAGAGCATCCGCAGCCATGCGAAGCGACGCCGAGGTCATCTTCTCGGCGGATGATTTCGGCCTGACCGACAGCGTCAACGAAGCGGTGGAACGCGCCCATCTTGAGGGCGCGCTGACCCAGGCGAGTCTCATGGTGGCCGCCCCCGCCGCGGCCGACGCGGTTGCCCGCGCGCGGCGCCTGCCCAGCCTGAATGTCGGGCTGCATCTGGTGCTGGTCGAGGGGGATTCCGTGCTCGGCCACACCGCCTTGCCCACGATCACCGGCGCGGATGGCCGGTTCGGGGCAGATCAGGTCGCCCGCGGCTTCCGCTACTTTTTCTCCCCCGCCGCGCGGCGGGAACTGGCGGCTGAAATCCGTGCGCAGTTCGAGGCCTTCGCGGCGACCGGCCTCACGCTGCACCACGCGGATAGCCACAAGCACATGCACATGCATCCCACCGTGGCGTCGCTGATGATCCGCATCGGCCGCGAATTCGGCCTCCGGCGCATCCGGGTTCCGGCCGAACCCCCCGCGGTCCTGAGGGCGAGCGGCGACCGGCCGGGTTTCCCGGCCCATGCCCTTTATGCCTGGTCGCGTGTTATCCGCGCACAGGCGAGCCGCGCCGGGCTATCGAGTCCCGACCATATCCTCGGCATCCGACGTTCCGGCCACATGACACCCGAACGGGTGAACGCCTATCTCGAAGTCCTGCCCTCCGGCTCAACGGAAATCTATTTCCACCCCGCGACCCGGCGGTGCCGGGATCTCGAAAGGCTGATGCCGGACTACGAGCATGTCGCTGAATTCGAGGCGCTATGTGCGATCAGGGACCGGGCCTGATCCCCGTTAGAAATTTGTATTGAACGCGTAATTTGAAACAACACCAAACTACAACCTTGAGACGAATTGTTTGTTAGAAAAACTGCTTCCTGTTGGGAATGCGTTAATTTTTCGCCGATAGATCTGAGGGCACCAGCACAGCAGACCAAGGAGCGGCTCGTGTCATCCTCAACATCAACGGAAAATGTCTCAGTCATATCAAGTCTTGGTGCGACACCAGACACGTTTGCAGTAGACACATCGATTCAGGCCATTGTTCAGCAACAGCTGGACAACAATATCACCAACCTCATCAATCTGAATTCGCCCTATACCGGTGTAACAGTAACACCGATATCCTTGAATTCCGACGGCACTACGAACTCCTCCCCTCCTCCTGAGCCCACCAATACGTCGTTCTACGAGGATACTTACATCACCGGTTCGGTCACCGGCAGCGGCGGGTCGATCAGCTGGCCTAACGCCATGACCAATGGCGTTCCGACCAATAACGGTATCCGCGGAATCATCGCGACCTTCAGCGGTAACGAGACCATTACCGGCGGCGCCGGCAAGAACGCGCTGATCGTCACGGGCTCGACCACGAACCTGACATGGGATCCGATGGGCGGCGCCGGCACCGACACGATCTATGCAGGCGGCGGAAACAACAACTTCACGCTTGACGGTTACTGGTACGACGTTCAGGTCGCGAGCGGCGACAACACGATCACGACGGCCGCCAACGCCGCCGGCGGCGCGAGTTACAATCGCATCACGACCGAGGGTGGCCACAACGTCATCAACCTCGACGCGGGCACCAATACCGTCATGTCCGCCGGTAGCGACGTGATTAACGTCAACGATTCCGGCAACCTGATTTCTGTATCCGGCGCGTCGAAGATCACCTTTGGCGCGAACGCGACCGGCAACACGCTTTACGCGACCGGGGCGGCAACAATCGTCGGCAATTCCGGCGGCAATACGATCTCGATCAGCGGCAGTCAGGGGGCGGCAATCAGCACCTCGGGCGCCGGTTCCCTCGGCTCGGTCGCCGGCAACACGACGATCTATTCGTCGACCGACGACGAAAGCGTCCAGTTCACCGCCGGCACAAACCGGTTCAGGAACAATGGCGGCTTTGACACCATCGTCGCTACCGGGCAGTCCGTCGTTCGCGCAGGCAATCCAACGGGATCGACCGGCAAGATCGACTTCATCAATCAGAGCACCAACGCGGTGACGGTTCTTGGCGGCGCGGGCGCCGTGACGGCTTTCGGCGGCGTCGGCGGCGGCATCATTACCGGCGGCGCGGAAGGCAACAACTCCCTGATCGGCGGTTCCGGGTCGGCCACTCTGGTCGGCGGCGGGAACGGCGATTTCATTGAGGCCGGAGGCGGGAATGCGACACCGAGCGGAGCTTGGAATGCGCTTTTTGCCGGTGTCGGCAATGAAACGCTCACCGCCACATCGGTAACGGGCAGCAACCTGTTTGCGGCCGGCAGCGGCAATGACATCATTTCGTCAGAAGGCACGGGAACCCAGTACTTCTTCACCGGGTCCGGCAACGCCACGATCACGGGATCGTCCCTGGCCGGCTCGGACAATATCTATTTTGCCAGGTCGGGCGGTACAAGCAGCCAGGACATCATCAACAATTTCTCGACGCAGAGAGATATCATGGTGATGATCAACGGCCAGACGATTTCTTCCGTCACTGCAACTTCAAATGCATCGCCTCAAACCGGCGCTGTCCTGACATTGTCGGACAACACGAGGATCACCATGGTCGGTATCAACCCGAACCAGTTGCAGCAATTCGTCGGCGGATCGTTCGTGTAAAGGCCAAACCTGCCAGGGCGCGTCTTGTCAACGGAATCGAGGCGCGCTCTCGCAGCACGGTTGCATTTTGAATTTTAGCTGAACCCGTCTGCGTGCGTCGCCACCATGACCAGGCGATAACGCAGGCGGGCTATATTCGGCGCCTCATGGCCGAACCAGCACCATCGTGACGATCACGACCATCAGGACGATCGGGACAACCGCGCTCCGCCTCAGGATTGTCACCTCCGGCCGGGCATCGTCGCGCAGCCGCCGGCGCCAGGCGGAGAGAATGCCATGGTACCAGGAGAGCAGCAGCACGGCGGCCAATTTCACCAGCCACCACGGTGCGCTCCAGGATATCGTGCCGGGCGTCAACGCAAGCAGGATGCCGAACCCCCAGGCCGCATACATCGCGGGATTGACCAGGCGCTTGAAGATCTGGCGCTCGAGGGCCGCGAACGCCATCGCCGCCGGGCTCGCCGGCTCCAGCCCATGATGGCGCAGATAGATCATGGGCAGCACGATCATCCCCGCCATCCACAAGATCACCGCGATCACGTGTAGCGCCAGCATCTCGCGCAGGAAGGGCAACAGCGCCGGCACCGTCATGGCGTGCCCGGCTCCCTCGAGAGCGATGCGGCCTTGCCAGGCCTGTCCTTCCACGCGTCGGCGTCCTCTGGCGGGGTTCCCTTGCGGGTGATATTCGGCCAGAGGGCCGCCAATTCACGGTTCTGATCGATCCATGCGTCCGCCTTCGCGTCGGAATCCGGCACGATCGCCTCGGCCGGGCATTCGGGTTCGCAGACCCCGCAATCGATGCATTCGTCCGGATGGATCACCAGCATGTTCTCGCCGGCATAGAAGCAGTCAACCGGACAGACCTCGACGCAATCCATGTATTTGCACTTGATGCAGCTTTCGGTGACGACATAGGCCATGACGCGACTTTCGGTAAACAGGGCTGCAGTCAACGGGAGCAGATCCAGGCGGGCGGCAGCATCGGCCCGGCCGTCAGTGATTGGCTCCTGATGCCGGATTGCCCTCCCCGGCTTCCTCCTCGGCCTCGAAGCGCGGGAAGAGGACGTTGTTCTCCAGATGGACATGCATCATCAGATCGTCGTGAAACTTGCCAAGGCCGAGATACAGCGCCCGCCAGGTGGCACAGGCGCCCTGCGGCGCGACCCGGCCACCGGTGATCGCCTCGATCCCCGCGAGAACCGCGCCGTGATCCTCGTGCTCGGCGCGCATGACCTGGATTGCGGCACGCGCCATCTCGCCGCCCCCCTGGGCGAGCAGCGGAAACAGCACGACCTCCTCGCGCTGCTGATGCAGGCGCAGTTCGGCGATCATGCGCGACAATGTTTCCGCAAGGCCATCCGGCACGGCAGGGTGCTTGCGGTGCGTCGCCTCGACCTTGGCGGCAAGGTCGCGCAGGTTCGGCAGCTCGGCGAGGTGGACCGCGTGGTAGCGCGTCTTGATGTGGTCGATCAGCGCCGGCGTCGGCGCGTCCCGCCAGTCATCGAGCGGTTCGGCGGCGGCGCTCATCAGGGCGGCGAGAACGGGCGACGGCGCGATCCCCTGCCCTGCCAGCGCCTCGGCCAGCGTGCGCTTGCCCTGGCAGCAGAAATCGATGCCGAAGGTCTGAAACACCGAAGCGGCACCCGCTCGGCTGGCGGCGATCTGGCCGACAGGCGCGTTCAACAGACCGGCATCGGCCGGCGTTTCAATCTGCCCGGACATGGGTTGTCTCCTGATTGGCATGAGGGAAGAGCGGCAGTTCGCCGCGATGCACGGCAATGCCGTGTTCAAGGCTGCGGGCAATCCGCCCCGCGAGCAGGACGAAACGATCGGCCGCGTCCGGCGGGCAGTGTTCCCGCGCGGTTTCCGCCCACAGTTCCATCCATCTTCCGAAATGCGCGGCCTCGATGGGCAGCGGCGCGTGCGCCTGCATCGGCGTGCCGCTGTAGCGGCCGCTCATCAGCGCGACAGAGGACCAGAACGCGCACATGCGGCCGAGATGACGATCCCAGTCATGCACCTTCGCCTCGAAGACGGGGCCGATGAGCGGGTCGCGCCTCGCCGCTCCATAGAAGGCATGCACCTGCCGTTCGATCATCGCTTCATCGATTCCGTTGTCCTGCATGGCTACTCCGTCAGCCGGCTATATACGCATTTCATATACGTAAAATGCTCCGCCCAAATACGCATTGTCAATACCTGATAAGCGGACTAATATATGTTTGTGACGCTGACCAACTATACGGATTACGGGCTGCGCGCCCTCATGCTGCTCGCGATCGAGCCTGACCGGGTTCAATCGACGTCCGCACTTGCCACCCGCCTCGACGTATCACGCCATCATCTCGCGAAAATCCTGATGGATCTCGTGGCCGGCGGCTACCTCCTCAGTTCCCGCGGGCCCACCGGCGGCGTCCGCCTCGCGAAGCCGCCCGGGCAGATCCGCATCGGAGACGTGGTCCGCTATCTCGAACGCGATCAGGCCATGGTCGAATGCTTCCGCGCCGATGGCGGGCAGTGCAATCTGCTGCCGGCCTGTCGGCTGCGGCAGACGCTCAACCGGGCGAAAGACGCCTTCATCGAGACGCTCAACGGAAAATCCCTGGCCGACATGTCGCCGGTGCCGGCCAACCGCTAATTCGGCGGGCCCGCAACCGGCGAGCATTGTCGCCGTTCCGGAGGCCCCGCCACGCTCATGGCGCACGCCCACGATGATCAGGAACCGGCCGGCCTCGGCAAGGATCGTCCGCGCGCCGATCTATCCCGCTTTCCGTGCCTTGCCGCCGCGGCGGGGCGGCGCGTGAGCTTTGATCCGGGACGGGGATTTCCCGAACCGGCCTTCCTTCCTGCCGCGACCGAAATCCTCCGCTGCCGTGCCGGGTTGGTGGCCCGCCGGTTCGATCCGCATCTCGGAATTGGTGCCGGCACCGATGGCGGCGGCAAAGGCGTCGGCCACATCGGCGCCGATTTCAAACCGCGTCTCGTGATCGAAGATGCGGATCGCCCCGATATCGCGCTTGGTGACGCCGCCGACCCGGCAGATCGCCGGCAGCAGCCATTTCGGATCGGCCTTCTTGCGGCGGCCGACATCGCACCGGAACCATACCATGGCCCGCCCGTCCTCTGCGCCCGCGGCGCGACGGGCCGCCGGACGGGGGAGGACTTCAGGCTGCGGCGCGATCTCCTCCGGCGCCGGCAGGCGGGCGCGATACAGGCGGATCAGCGCCGTTGCGACAACATCGGCCGACCGGTTCGCAAGCAGTTCACGCGCCAGGGCGATCTCCTCATCGAGCGGCGCCTCGGTCAGCACCGGATCGGTCAGCAGCCGCGCATGGTCGCGGGCGCGGATGGCCTCGGCCGTCGGAGGGGCCTCCCAGATCGCCCTGATATTCGCCGACGCAAGCAGAACCTCCGCCCGGCGCCGGCTTCTGTCGGGCACCATCAGCAGGCAGAGGCCCTTGCGTCCGGCGCGTCCGGTCCGGCCGCTGCGATGGAGCAGGGTCGCCTTGTTGGCCGGCAGGTCGGCGTGGATGACAAGGTCGAGATTGGGCAGGTCGAGTCCCCGCGCGGCGACGTCGGTGGCGATGCAGACGCGGGCGCGCCCGTCGCGCAGGGATTGCAGCGCGGCATTGCGTTCCGACTGGCTGAGCTCGCCGGACAGGGCGACGGCGGCGAAGCCGCGTTCCTGAAGCCGCCCGTAAAGCTGCCGCACGGACTCGCGGGTCGAGCAGAACACCAGGCAACCGGCGCCCTCATGAAACCGCAGCAGGTTCACCAGCCCGTGCTCGACCTCGTGGGCGGCGATCCGGATCGCCCGATATTCGATATCGGCGTGCGGCTGGTTGCGCGCGACGGTGTCGATCCGCAACGCGTCGCGCTGGTATTGCCGCGCCAGCGCGGCAATCTCGCGCGCGATGGTGGCCGAGAACAGCAGCGTGCGGCGGTCCGCGGGAGACGCGCCGAGGATGAATTCGAGTTCGTCGCGAAAGCCGAGATCGAGCATCTCGTCGGCCTCGTCGAGCACGACGACCCTGAGCCGGCCGAGATCGAGATGCCGGCGCTCGATATGGTCCTGCAGGCGGCCCGGTGTGCCGACCACGATATGGCAACCGCTGGCCAGGGCGCGCTGTTCGCGCCGCGGGTCCATGCCGCCGACGCAGGAGACCACGCTCGCGCCGGTATGCTCGTAAAGCCAGGCGAGTTCGGCATGAACCTGGATGGCAAGCTCGCGGGTCGGCGCGATGATGAGCGCGAGCGGCGCGCCGGCCGGCGGCAGCACGTCCTCGTCCAGGATCGTGGCGGCGAAGGCCAGCCCGTAGGCGACCGTCTTGCCCGAGCCGGTCTGGGCCGAGACCAGGAGGTCGCGTCCTTCGGCCTCGGGTTCCAGCACGGCGCTCTGCACGGCGGTCGGGTCGGCATAACCGCGCGCCGCGAGCGCATGCTGGAGCGCGGGAGTCTCAACATAAAATGGCATGGGGCTCATTACCGCACCCGGCGGAAACGACCAACATGGCTGGCGCATACCGGCGCCGTCCCCCCACCGAGGCTGGGCCGGAACGCCCCTCGCCCGCCGGCGGATGACCGGTCGGCGGCCCTGATGCCGGCGATCGTCACCCGATGGCGAGAGGGGCGGCGGTCAGGCTGCGCACCTGTTCCGGCGTGACCCCTGGTGCCGCGTCGCGCAGCACGAACCCCGCCGGCGTGATGTCGATGACGGCAAGATCGGTATAGACGCGGGTGATCGAGCCCAGCGCGGTCAGCGGATAGGTGCAGCGCTCCACCAGCCGCGGCTCGCCCTCCCTCGTGCAGTGCTCCATCAGCACCCAGACCCGCGCCGCCCCAGCGCCGAGGTCCATCGCCCCGCCCACCGCCGGCGCCACGCCCTTGCGCCCGACCGACCAGTTGGCGAGATCGCCGTTCGCCGCCACCTGATACCCGCCGAGCACGCACAGATCGAGGTGCCGCCCGCGGATGATCGCGAAACTGTCCGCCTGCCCGACGATCGACGCCCCCGGACGCAGCGTCACCGGCTGCTTGCCCGCGTTGATCAGGAACGGGTCCTCCGCCCCCGCGTCCGGCGCCGGCCCCATCCCCAGGATGCCGTTCTCGGAATGGAAGATCACCTCCCGCTCCGCCGGCACATGGTTCGCCACCTGCGTCGGCAGCCCGATGCCGAGATTGACCACCCAGCCCTCGGGAATATCCGCCGCCACCCGCGCGGCCATCTCCGCGCGCGACCAGCCCCGCCGCATCACCGTCCCCTCCATCACGCCGCCTCCCCTTCCATCGGCTCCGGCACCAGCACCACCCGGTCGACGAACACGCCGGGCGTCACGATCCGGTCCGGATCCAGCGCGCCGAGCTCGACCCGCCGGTGCACGCTCGCCACCGTCACCTTCGCCGCCCCCGCCATGATCTGGTTGAAGTTGCGCCCCGCCCGCCGGAACGTCAGGTTCCCCCACCGGTCCGCCGCCCAGGCCTCGATCAGCGCGAAATCCGCCTCGATCGCGTATTCCAGAACGCAGTCCCGCCCGTTGATCCGCCGCGTCTCCTTCCCCGCCGCGAGTTCCGTCCCCGCCGAGGTCGGCGTGAAGAAGGCCGGAATCCCGGCATTCGCGGCGCGGATCCGCTCCGCCAGCGTGCCCTGCGGCACCAGTTCCAGCTCGATCTTCCCCGCCTCGTACAGCTCGTCGAACGCCGTCCGCCGGCTCGCCCGCGGATAGGAGCAGATCACCCTGGCAATCGCCCCGCGCTCGATCAGCTTCGGCATCCCGCCGAAATCCCCGCCCGCGTTGTTGGCGATCAGCGTCAACCCCCGCAGGTTGCGCGCCGCCAGCGCGTCGACCAGCGCGTTCGGCTGCCCCACCGCGCCGAACCCGCCCACCATGATCGCGGCGCCATCGCCGATCCCCTCCAGCGCCGCCTCGACCGAGGCCACGAACTTGTCGATCATCGCCTCACACCCGCTCGATCAGCACTGCGATGCCCTGGCCGACACCGATGCACATCGTCGCGATCGCCAGCCTGCCGCCCCGCGCTTCCAGCGCCCGCAGTGCCGTGCCCGCCAGCCGCGCCCCCGACGCGCCCAGCGGATGCCCCAGCGCGATCGCCCCGCCATGCGGGTTGACCCGCGGGTCGTCATCCGCAAGCCCGAGATCCCGCGTCACCGCCAGCGCCTGCGCCGCGAAGGCCTCGTTCAGCTCGATCACGTCCACCGCGTCCAGCGAAACCCCGGTCCGCGCCAGCAGCTTCCTCACCGCCGGCGCCGGCCCCATGCCCATGATCCGCGGCGGCACACCCGCCGTCGCCATGCCGACCACGCGCCCGCGCGGCGTCAGCCCATGCGCCTGCGCCGCCGCCGCCGAGGCGAGGATCAGCGCCGCCGCCCCGTCATTCACCCCCGACGCATTGCCCGCCGTCACCGTGCCGGGCTCGCGGAACGGCGTGCTCAGCCTCGCCAGCCCCTCCAGCGTCGTCTCCGGCCGCGGATGCTCGTCGGTGTCAACCACCGTGTCGCCCTTGCGGCCGCGAATGGTCACCGGGGTGATCTCGCCGGCGAAGAAGCCGGCCTCTGCCGCCGCCTGGCACTTGCGCTGGCTCGCCAGCGCGAACCCGTCCTGGTCCGCCCGCGAGATGTTGAAATCGGCGGCGACGTTCTCCGCCGTCTCCGGCATCGCGTCGACGCCGTATTGCGCCTTCATCAGCGGGTTGACGAAGCGCCAGCCGATCGTCGTGTCATACACCGCGTTCGACCGGTCGAACGCCGCCCCCGCCTTCGGCATCACGAAGGGCGCGCGGGTCATGCTCTCCACCCCGCCGGCGATCGCCACCCCCGCCTCGCCCAGCCGGATCGCCCGCGCCGCACTCCCCACCGCATCCAGCCCGGAGCCGCACAGCCGGTTGACCGTCGCCCCCGGCACGCTCTCCGGCAGCCCCGCCAGCAGCAGCGCCATCCGCGCCACGTTCCGGTTATCCTCGCCCGCCTGGTTCGCACAGCCGAACAGCACCTCGTCCACCGCCGCCGGATCGAGCCCCGCCGCCCGCGCCATCACCCCGCGGATCGCCACCGCCGCCAGATCGTCCGCGCGAACCGCCGAAAGCGTCCCGCCATAACGCCCAAACGGCGTCCGCACATACTCGCAAATAAAGGCCTCGGTCATGGATACGCTGCTTCCCTTGTTCAAAAGTCCAGAAATACCGTTTCGCCCTCGCCCTGCAGCACGATGTCGCGCCGCCAGACGCCGGGCGAGGTCTCATCCGCCACCAGCGTGTCGCGCCGCGCCGCCGGCACCAGGCTCAGCAGCGGGTCGGTCGCGTTCAGCGCATCCCCGGCGAAATAGATCCGCGTGAAAAGCGGCCGCAGCAGGCCGCGCGCATGCAGCGCCAGGCCGCAATGCGGCGCCTGCTGCGCGTTCGCCCCGCGCGGCCCGGGCAGCGGGCCCGGCATCACGGTGGCGAAGCGGAACCGGCCCTCCGCATCCGCCGCCACCCGGCCATAGCCGGGAAATACCGCATCCCGCGCGGGCGAGGCCTGGAACAGCTCCACCGCCGCGTCGGCCACCGCCGCCCCCGCGCCATCGGTGATCCTTCCCTCGATCGCGATCCGCGCGCCGGCGGCGCCGAACCGCGTCAGGTCCCACCAGTCCGGCTGGTCGATCAGGTGCCAGAACGGCCCGATCGTCTGCTGCGCCGACATCTCCATCCCTCACCCCTCCATCGGCGTGGCGGCGCGGCCGCGCAGCACGATGTCGAACCGATAGCCGAGCGCCCGCCCCGGCTCGGTGACGCCGATATCGAACGCCGCCACCAGCCGCGCCCGCGCCGCCGCGTCCGGCACCGCGTGGAAGATCGGGTCGAGTTCAAGCAACGGGTCGCCGGGGAAATACATCTGCGTGATCAGGCGCGCGGCGAACCCGGCGCCGAACAGCGAGAAATGGATGTGATTCGGCCGCCACGCATTGGCGTGGTTCCCCCAGGGATAGGCGCCCGGCTTGACCGTAACGAAGCGGTAGCGCCCCTCGTCATCGGTGAACACGCGCCCGGCGCCGCGGAAATGCGGGTCGAGCGGCGCGTCATGCGTATCGCCCTTGTGGTTGTAGCGCCCCGCGGCATTCGCCTGCCAGATCTCGACCATGCTGCGCGGCACCGGCCGCCCGGCCTCGTCCAGCACCCGCCCGGTGACGATGATCCGCTCGCCCATCGCCTCGTGCCCGTCATTCACGGCGAGATTGTCGGTCGGCGCGAAGCGCGACGGCTCGAAGACCGGCCCGGTCGTCTCGGTCAGCGTCTGCGGAATCGCCACCGGCATCTCGCGCGGCGCGCGCAGCGCCGTGCTGCGATAATCCGGCGCCGAGAGCGGCGGCTGCGCGCTGCGCGACGGCGCGATCCCGTCGGCTTCGGTCTCGTTCATGGCACCCCCTCCGGCGCGGCGAAGGGCAGGCCGACATAATTCTCGGCCAGCGCGGTCTGCCCCGCCTCCGACTGCGTATAATACTCCAGCTCGGCGTGCTGCATCCGCCGGTCGAACCCGGTATGCGTGTCGAACCGGTGCATCATCGAGGTCATCCACCAGGAGAACCGCTCGACCTTCCACACCCGGTCCAGCGCCGCCGCGCCATAGCCGGCGAGCGCGCCCGCCTCGCCCCGCGCCCAGCGGACGATGGCGCCGGCCAGCAGCGCGGCATCGGCGATCGCGGCGTTCAGCCCCTTTGCTCCGGTCGGCGGCACGATATGCGCGGCATCGCCGGCGAGGAACAGCCGCCCCGCCTGCATCGGCTCGACGACATAGGAGCGCATCGCCGTGATCCCCTTCTGGATCACCGGCCCGGTGTTCAGGCTGAACCCCGGATGATCGAGCCGGCGCGCCAGCTCGTCCCAGATCCGCTGGTCCGGCCAGTCCTCCAGCCGCTCCTCCATGCCGCACTGGATGTAGAGCCGGCTGACCGTGGCCGACCGCATCGACAGCAGCGCGAACCCGTTCGGATGATTGGCGTAGATCAGCTCGTCCTTCGAGGGCGGCGCTTCCGCGAGAATGCCGAGCCAGCCGAACGGATAGACCCGGTCGTATTCGCGCGCCGCCGCCGCCGGCAGCGCGGCGCGGCCGGCGCCATGAAACCCGTCGCAGGCGGCGACGATATCGCAGTCGAGGCGGTGCTCGGCGCCGTCATGCCGATAGACGATCGCCGGCCGCGCCGTCCCGATCCCCTCGATCGCCGCGCATTCCGCCTCGAAGACGATCGGCAGCCCCGCCGCCACCCGCGCCCCGATCAGGTCGCGCACCACCTCGTGCTGGCTGTAGAGCATCACATGGCGGCCGGTCAGCCGCGCGAAGTCGATCCGGTGCAGCGCGCCGTCGAACAGCAGGTTGGTGCCGTCATGGCGAAAGCCGATCGTGTCCATCCGCGCCCCGAGCCCGGTCGCGCGGAGCAGTTCGGCCACGTCGTGTTCAAGGATTCCGGCGCGGATCCGATGCTCGACATGATGGCGGGACTGCCGCTCCAGCACGACGCTGTCGATCCCCGCCCGGGCCAGCAGATGCGCGAGCATCAGCCCCGCCGGCCCCGCGCCGATGATGCCGACCCTCGTCCTCGTTTCCATCGCCATTCACCCTCCCGCCTCGCCGCCGGCTTTCCGGCTCGTCGCGGTGCGCCGCCGTTTGTGCGGCAGACGCACACTGGAAACACCAACGCACAGCCGGTATACCGCGCCGCCGCACCGCCGCAAGCCGTTTTCGTTGCTGCACCGCGGCAATTCCGCGCCGTCCCGCCGCACTCCGCGACGAACTGTTTCACTTTGATTGCAATAGGTTTCCCCTATTGTTCCATTCCATAAAATGGATTTGACCGATCGGAATCGAGTCGCTACCCCGGGCGGACAGGCATCCCAGGCAATTAACGGAGGAAGACTTGTCGACAGAAGCGAAATGCCCCGTCACCGGCGGCGCGACCCGGTCAAGCTCGGCCGGCATCCAGTCCAATGCCGACTGGTGGCCCAACCAGATCAATCTCGGCATGCTGCACCAGCACTCGGCGCTGTCGAACCCGATGGATCCGGATTTCGATTACGCCGCGGAATTCAAGACCCTCGACCTCGATGCGGTGATCGCCGACCTGAAGGCGCTGATGACCGATTCGCAGGACTGGTGGCCGGCCGATTTCGGCCATTATGGCCCGCTCTTCGTCCGCATGGCCTGGCACGCGGCGGGCACCTACCGCATCGGTGACGGCCGCGGCGGCGCCGGCGCCGGCCAGCAGCGCTTCGCTCCGCTGAACAGCTGGCCCGACAACGCCAATCTCGACAAGGCCCGCCGCCTGCTCTGGCCGGTCAAGCAGAAATACGGCCGCAAGATCTCCTGGGCCGATCTCATGGTCCTCGCGGGCAACGTCGCCCTCGAATCGATGGGCTTCAAGACCTTCGGCTTCGGCGCCGGCCGCGTCGACACCTGGGAGCCCGACCAGGGCATCTACTGGGGCCCGGAGACGACCTGGCTCGACGACAAGCGCTACAGCGGCGACCGCGACCTCGAAAACCCGCTCGCCGCCGTGCAGATGGGCCTCATCTACGTCAACCCCGAAGGCCCCAACGGCAAGCCCGATCCGGTGGCCGCGGCGCGCGACATCCGCGAGACCTTCGCCCGCATGGCGATGAACGACGAGGAAACCGTCGCCCTGATCGCCGGCGGCCACACCTTCGGCAAGACCCATGGCGCCGGCGACGCCGCCCTGGTCGGCCCCGAGCCGGAAGCCGCGCCGATCGAGCAGCAGGGACTTGGCTGGATCAGCAGCTACGGCACCGGCAAGGGCAGCGATGCCATCACCGGCGGCCCGGAAGTCACGTGGACGCAGACGCCCACGCAGTGGAGCAACTTCTATTTCGACAACCTGTTCAACTACGAATGGGAGCTGACCAAGAGCCCCGCCGGCGCCTGGCAGTGGGTCGCGAAGGACGCGGGTGACGTCATCCCCGATGCGTTCGACGCCGCGAAGAAGCACCGCCCGACCATGCTCACCACCGACCTGTCGATGCGCATGGACCCGGCCTACGAGAAGATCTCGCGCCGCTTCCACCAGAATCCGGACGAGTTCGCCGATGCCTTCGCCCGCGCCTGGTTCAAGCTCACCCATCGCGACATGGGGCCGGTCTCGCGCTATCTCGGCAAGCTGGTTCCGGCCGAGCACCTGATCTGGCAGGACCCGGTTCCCGCGGTGGACCACAAGCTGATCGACGCGGCCGATATCGCGGCGCTGAAGGCGAAGCTTCTCGCCACCGGCATCGCGCCCACCCGCCTCGCGCTCACCGCCTGGGCCTCGGCGGCGACCTTCCGCGGCTCGGACAAGCGCGGCGGCGCCAACGGCGCGCGCATCCGCCTCGCCCCGCAGAAGGACTGGGCGGCGAACGAGCCGGCCGAACTCGCCAAGGTGCTCGCCGCGCTCGAAAAGGTGCAGGCCGAGTTCAACGCGGCGGCGACCGGCGGCAAGAAGGTCTCGCTGGCCGACCTGATCGTGCTCGGCGGCTGTGCGGCGATCGAGGCGGCGGCGAAGGCGGCCGGCCATGACGTCACCGTGCCCTTCACCCCCGGCCGCACCGACGCGACCGAGGCGCAGACCGACGTGGCCTCCTTCGCGGTGCTGGAGCCGAAGGCCGACGGCTTCCGCAACTATCTCGGCAAGGGCGATCCGCGCGCGCCGGAGGAACAGCTGATCGACCGCGCCCAGCTGATGACGCTGACGGCCCCGGAAATGACCGCGCTGATCGGCGGCATGCGCGCCCTCGGCGCCAATGTCGGCGGGGCGAAGCACGGCGTCTTCACCACCCGCCCCGGCGCGCTGACGAACGACTTCTTCGTCAACCTGCTCGACATGAACATGAGCTGGCACCCCGCCGCCGAGCCCGGCGTCTACGAGCTGCGCGACCGCAAGAGCGGGGCGGTGAAGTGGACGGCAACGCGGGTGGATCTCGTGTTCGGCTCGAACTCCCAGCTCCGCGCGCTCGCCGAGGTCTACGGCACGCAGGACGGCGAGGCCGCCTTCGTGAAGGACTTCGTCGCCGCCTGGACCAAGGTCATGGAGCTCGACCGCTTCGACCTCGCCTGACCGCCTGCCCCGACCGGCCGGATGCCCGCATCCGGCCGGCGGCCTTCAGCTCAGCGCAGCCGCCGCCGCAGATTGTCGACATAGACGGCGCCGACCACCACGATCCCGAGAATCACCTGCTCGACATAGGGTGAAATCCCCGCCAGCTGCGTGCCGTTCTTCAGGATCGTCATCAGCAGCGCGCCGAGGATGCTGCCGAGGATCGTCCCCACCCCGCCGAACAGCGACCCGCCGCCGATCACCACCGCGGCGATCGCATAGAGTTCGTAATTCGCCCCCGAGGTCGGCTGCGCCGCCGCCGTGTAGGCGAGATAGATCACGCCGGCGAGCGACGAGACGATCCCGCCGAACACATAGACCAGCAGCAGATGCCGCGGCACGTTGATGCCCACCCGCCGCGCCGCCTCGGCATTGCTGCCGATCGCCAGCGTGTAGCGGCCGAACCGCGTCTTGTTCAGCAGATAGGCCGAGAACAGCGCGAGCAGCACCGCGATCCACGCCATGTTGGGAAAGCCCAGCACGGTGCCTTGCGAAATCTCCTGGAACCCGTTCGGCAGGCCGAACACCGGCGTGCCGTTGGTGGTCAGCAGCGCCGCGCCGAGTGCGACCGCGAGCATGCCCAGCGTCGCGATGAAGGGCGGCACGCCGAGCACGACCACCGACAGTCCGATGATCGCGCCGATTACCGCCCCCAGCGCCAGCGTCAGCACGATCGCCACCCCGGACGACATGTGCGCATCAACGATCGCGATCGCGCAGATCATCGACGACAGCGCGACCACCGAGCCCTGCGAGATGTCGATCCCGGCGGTCGCGATGATGAAGGTCTGCCCCGTCGCCAGGATCGCGATCACCGCGACCTGCTGGGCGATGTGGAACCAGTTTCCCCCGCTCAGGAAGCGGGGGTTCAGCACGCCGAACGCGACGACCAGCACCACGATGCTGATCAGCGCGAAGGCGATCTGGCGGACGAAGCGCCACAGCATGCGCCCGCGCGGAATGGTCTCGACGTCGAGCGCGGCTGTTCGTGCCTGCTGGTCCATCGTCCGCCAGTCTCCCTCAGCCCGCGGGGTTATACTTGGGCGCGTACTGGCGGATCGCCGCCGTCGCCTGGCTGGAGCCGAGATTCTTCGGCGTCAGCAGGAAATACGGCGTGTTGATCCGCTTCGGCAGCGTCTTGCCGTCGAGCTTGTCGAGCAGCGCGACCACCGCGTAATAGCCCATGTCGTAGGGCGATTGCAGGATCGAGGCCTGGATGATCCCCGCCTTGACCAGCGCGATCTCGCCAAGATCGGCATCGAACCCGACGACCTTCACCTTGGCGTGCGCGCGCTGCACCGCCTCGGCCGGGCCGAGCGCCGCGCGGTCGTTCGCGCCGAAGATCACCTTGAGATGCGGGTATTGCGTAAGCATCGTGGTCGCGATCCGCAGCCCGGCGCTGACGTCGTTGTTGGAATACTGGATCGGCCCCATCTTCTTGATGTGCGGATAGGACTTCATCCCGAGCATGAAGCCTTTCGGCCGGGCGATTCCGGTCGAGGCGGTGTGGTTGAAGTCGACGATCGCATACTGTCCCTTGCCGCCCATCAGGTGGTCGGCCGTATATTTCGCGAGCGCCGCCGCGGCCCCGACATTCGAGGTGGCGAGGAAGCAGTCCGAGATGTTGGGCGACAGGCCGGAATCGACCGTCACCACCGGAATGTGATGCGCGAGTGCCGACTTCACCGGCTTGAGCAGCGCCTGCGGATTCTGCGCGGCGAGGATGATGCCGTCAGTGCCTCCTGTCACCGCGTTATTGACCATGCCGATCTGCCCGGCGAGGTCGGTGCCGCTGGCCGGCGCCTCGAAGGCGACCGAAACGCCGAACTTCTTCGCCGCCGCGTCCGCCCCCTCGCGCACCGCGAGCCAGTAGGGCGAGGCGTTGGATTTCGTGATGAGCGTGAAATGATAATGCTTCGCCGGCTTGGCCGGCACCGGCAGCGAATGAACGGTGGGCGCGGCCGCCATGGCCGGCGCCGCCGCCATGCCGCCGAGCAGCGCGACCGCCGCGGCACCGAGCAATGTCTTGCGTAGTTTCATGGATGTTCCCTTTCGGCTTCGTTGGTTTCGGCATCCGCATAGCCGGTCATGTAGCGGATCAGTTCGGTCTGCGACGTCTCGGCCGAGCGCGCGTCGAACACCTTGCGCCCGCGATACATCACCATCACCCGATCGCAGACCTTGAGGATCTCGACGAGGTTGTGGCCGATGAACAGCACGCCGATCCCCTCGCCGGCGAGCTGCCGCGCCATCTTCAGCACGTTCTCGGTTTCCATCACGGCGAGGGCCGCCGTCGGCTCGTCCATGATGACGACCTTCGCCCGCCAGTAGAGCGCGCGCGCGATCGCCACCGCCTGGCGCTGCCCGCCGGAAAGGTCGAGCACCCGCGTCATCGGATCGGGAATGTGGCTTTCGATCCGCGCCAGCAGGGCGGCGATCTCGCCATGGATCTTCCGCTCGTCGAGCATCGGCACGAGGCCCATGAAGCGCCGCATCGGCTCGCGGCCGAGAAAGATGTTGGCGCCCACATCGAGATGATCGGCAAGCGCGAGGTCCTGGTAGATCGTCTCGATCCCCGCATTGCGCGCATCGCGCGGCGAGCGGAACGACATCTCCTCGCCGCCGAGCCGGATCGAGCCGGAATCGGCCCGGTGCACGCCGGAAATCACCTTCATCAGGGTGGACTTGCCGGCCCCGTTGTCGCCGACCACGCCAAGCACCTCGCCTGGGGCCACTTCGAGCGACACGTCGCGCAGCACCTCGACCGCGCCGAACCGCTTGTCGACGCCGCGCACCTCAAGGGCGGGCACGCTCATGCCGAGATCTCCGTTCCGACCGGCGCGCCCGTTCCGGGGTCGTTCGCTCGCATCGTTGTTCCTCCCCTTCGCCGAAGGCGTCCGCCATCGGCCATTGGGGTGCAGAATATCGATATGCAGCAACGCTGACAAGCGGGCCGCCGCCGCCGGCGCCTCACCATCGCGGCATCGCGCGCCGGCTTGCGCGGCCCGCGGCCGGTTGATAGCGTCCGCGCCGGCGATGCCGATTTCGTTTCTATACAACAACGATATCTGGCACGACCCGCAGGGAAGGGAGCAGCAATGGAGCTTGGGCTCAAGGGAAAGATCGTCATCGTCACAGGCGGTGCCTCGGGAATCGGCGCCGCGGTGGTGGACACGCTGGCCGGCGCCGGTGCCGTGCCGGTGGTGCTCGACCGCGCCGCAGCACCCGGCGAGCATCACCGCCTCGACCTGACCGATGCCGCCGCCTGCGCCGGGGCCATCGCCGCCATCGCCGCGCGCCACGGCCGGATCGACGGGCTGGTGAACAATGCCGGCGTGAACGATCGCGCCGGGCTTGGCGGCACGCTCGATGCAGCACTCGAAGCCTTCCGCGCCTCGCTCGAACGCAATCTCGTGCAGTGCTTCACCCTGATGCATCTCTGCCTGCCGCATCTGCGCCAGTCGCGCGGCGCGGTGGTGAACATCGCCTCCAAGGTCGCCCTCACCGGCCAGGGCGGCACCAGCGGCTATGCCGCGGCCAAGGGCGGCCTGCTCGGCCTCACCCGCGAATGGGCCGCCGAACTCGCCGCCGATGGCATACGGGTCAACGCCGTCCTCCCCGCCGAGGTGGCCACGCCGATGTACGACCAGTGGCTGTCCGCCCAGCCCGACCCCGAGGCCCGCCGCGCCGCCATCACCCGCACCATCCCGCTCGGCGCGCGCATGACCACGCCGGCGGAAATCGCGGCGAGCGTCGTCTTCCTGCTCTCCGCCGCCGCCTCGCACGTCACCGGCCAGCATCACGTCGTCGATGGCGGCTATGTCCATCTCGACCGCGCGCTGACCGCCTGATGCGCATCGACTCGCACCTGCATCTCTGGTCGCCCGCCCGCGGCGACTATGGCTGGCTGACGCCGGACCTGCCGATCTGTCGCGAGATCACGCTCGACGAGGCCCGCCGCACCGCGACGGGGATCGACGCCGTCATCCTCGTCCAGGCCGCGCCCACCGAGGCGGAGACGCGCTTCCTGCTCGACATCGCCGCCCGCGCCGGCGGCTTCGTCCGCGCAGTCGTCGGCTGGACCGATCTCGCAGCGGACGATGCGCCGGCCCGCATCGCCGCCCTCGCGGGCGACCCGCGCCTCGCCGGCCTGCGCCCGATGCTGCAGGACATCGCCGATCCCGACTGGATCCTGCGTCCGGAGATCGAACCCGCCCTCGCCGCGATGGAACGCGCCGGCCTGGTGCTCGACCTGCTGGTCCGCCCGGCGCACCTGCCGCGCTGCGGCGAACTCGCGCGCCGGCATCCCGGCCTCGCCATGGTGCTCGACCACGCCGCCAAACCGGCGATCGCGGAGCACGGCCACGCCGCCTGGGCGGAGGCGCTGCGCCGCCTCGCCGCCGACACCGCGATCGCCTGCAAGCTCTCCGGCCTCATCACCGAGGCGGCGCCTGGTGCCGGTTTCGACGCGCTCGCCCCCTATGTCCGCACGGTGTTCGACGCCTTCGGCGCGGACCGGATTCTCTGGGGCAGCGACTGGCCGGTGCTCACCCTCGCCGCCTCCTACGATGCCTGGCGCGGCGCGGCGGAAGCCCTCACCGGGGTGATGGCGCCTGATGCGGTGGATGCGGTGTTCGGCGGCAACGCCGCGCGGATCTACCGGGGCTAGAGCATCATCCGATCAGATGGAGTCATCTGATCGGATAAAAATGCTCGATTTATCAGCATGATAGGGCACTACATCCGATCCAAAAGGATCGGAAAGTGCTCTAAGCGCGGCTCACGCCTCGTCGGCGATCAGCGCGCCGCGCGTCAGCACCGCCCGCGCCGCCACCGCCTGCGCCGCCGCCACCGCGGCCGCGGGCGCCATGCCCTGCAACCGGCAGGCGAGGAAGGTGCCGTTGAACGCATCGCCCGCGCCGGTCGAATCCACCGGCGTCACCACCTCGCGCGGCACCACCTCGAAGCTCTCCGCACCGCAGCGCCCCAGCGTCGCCGCCGTGCCGTTCTTGACGACGACATCCCGCACCCCCGCCGCCGCGAGCCGCGCGACCGTCGCCGCCGGCGCCGCGTCGCCGAACAGGGCCGCCTCGTCCTCGAAGGTCGGCAGCGCGATATCCACGAGCGGCAGCACGCGCCGGACGGTCTCCCGCGCCTCGTCGGCGTCGCGCCACAGCGCCGGGCGGTAATTGGTATCGAAGGCGATCTCGGCCCCCGCCGCCCGCGCCGCGCCGAGGGCGTCCAGCAGCGCCGCCCGCCCCGCCGGCGGCAGGATCGCCAGCGTGATGCCCGAGACCAGCACGAGCCGCGCGCCCGCCAGCGCCCGTGCGAGGAATGCCGGATCGTCGGCCAGATGCGTCGCCGCCGACTGCCGCCGCCAATAGGCGAAGGACCGCTCGCCCGCCTCCACCCGGATCACATACAGCCCGACCGACGCGCCCTCGACCCGCCGCACGAAGGCGGCATCGATCCCGGCCGCCTCGATCCGCGCGCGCATCGCGTCCGACATCCAGTCGGTCCCGATCGCGGTCACGTAGCGCACCGGCACCGCGCCGCGCAGCCGCACCCGCGCCGCCCAGGCGGCGTTGAACGTATCGCCCGCGAAACCGAGCGCGTAGCCGCCCGCTTCGTTCGGCGCGAACTCCGCGAGGCATTCCCCGATGGCGGCGAACATCACGCCGCCGGCGCCAGGGCTTCGAGCGCGCGGATCACGCCACGCAGCTCCGCCAGCCCGCGCAGCCGGCCGATATAGGAATAGCCGGGATTGACGCGCCTGGCGGCATCGGCCGCGAGCAGATGCCCGTGGTCCGGCCGCAGCGGGATCGACGCCCGCCGCCCCGCCGCCGCCGCCTCGCGTTCCTCGCGCAGCAGCAGGGCGAGCAGGGCCACCATGTCGGTCCGCCCGCCGAGATGCGGCGCCTCGACGAAGGACCCGTCCGGCTCGACCGTCACGTTGCGCAGATGGGCGAAATGGATGCGGCTGCGGAACGTCTCGGCGATCGCCAGCACGTCGTTATCCGCGCGCGACCCGAGCGACCCGGCGCAGAGCGTCAGCCCGTTCGCTCGCGAGGGCACCGCCTCGAACAGCATCGCCAGATCCTCCAGCGTCGAGACCACGCGCGGCAGGCCGAACAGCTTCACCGGCGGATCGTCGGGATGGATCGCGAGCCGCACGCCGAGTTCCTCGGCCACCGGCACCACCTCGCGCAGGAAATCGACCAGATTGGCGCGCACCGCCGCGTCGTCCAGCCCGTCGAACCGGGCGATCTCGGCGGCGATGGTCTCCCGCGTCTGCGCCGCCGCCCCGCCCGGCAGGCCGGCGATGATGGTCCGTTCCAGCCGCGCCAGCGCCGCCGCGTCGCACGCCGCCATCCGCGCCTCCGCCTGCGCGACCAGCGGCGCCGGATAGCACGACGCCGCCCCGGCGCGGCGCAGCACGAAGACGTCGTAGCCGATGAAATCCACCATGTCGAAGCGCAGCGCCTTCGCCCCGTCCGGCATCTCGTGGGCAAGTTCGGTGCGCGTCCAGTCGATCACCGGCATGAAATTGTAGCAGATCACGCCGACCCCCGCCCGCGCCACCGCGGCGAGCGAGTCCTTCCACACCGCGACGAGACGCGGCCAGTCATGGTCGCGGCACTTGATACCGGTCGGCACCGGGATCGACTCGCACACGCTCCAGCGCAGCCCGGCGGCCTCGATCGCGTCGCGCCGCGCCTGCGCCGCGGCGACAGGCCAGGGCTCGCCGGGCGGAATGTCGTGCAGCGCCGTCACCACGCCGGTCGCCCCCGCCTGCCGCACATGCTCGAGCGGGATCGGATCTTCCGGCCCGAACCAGCGCCAGGTTTCTTCCATCGCCCTGCCCTTTCCCCTTGTCAGTCCGGCGCGCGGCAGAGCGCGTCGAGCCGTGCCGCCAGCCCCTGCCGCGCCATCGCGCCGCATTCCTCGGCGATCATGCCCCGAAGCGGCGGCGCGCGCCACTCGTCGGCGGCAAAAACCTCGCGCCGGGCGAGCCCGTCGAGCGGGTCGCCGCCCGCCGCCGCGCCGCGCAGCCAGGCGGCGATGACCGCGATCAGCACCGGCGAGGCCCGCCCCGCGCGCCAGCGCTCGAGGCAGGGCAGCAGGATTCGCTGCGGCAGTTTCTGCGCCGATCCCAGGGCGATCTGCGCCAGTTCGTGCCGCAGCGCCGTGTTGCCGAACCGCGCCCGCAGCCGCGCGCAATAGGCGGCGGCGTCGGTCTCCGCCGGCAGCGTCGCCGCCATCTCCGCCCAGAACCGCGCCAGCACCGGCGAGAGCCGTTCATGCGCCACCGCCTCCGCCACCGTGGCGCAGCCGAGCCCCGGCCCGATCGTGGCGAGCATCGTGTGCGCGCCGTTCAGCAGCCGCAGCTTGCGGCGCTCATGCGGCGCGACGTCGGTCACGAACCGCGCCCCCGCGCGCTCCCAGCCGGGCCGCCCGGTCGGGAACCGGTCCTCGATCACCCATTCCGCGAAAGGCTCGCCGACCACCGGTGCGGCATCGGCGCAGCCGAGACGGGCGGCGATCCGCGCCCGGTCCTCCGCCGTCGTCGCCGGCACGATCCGGTCCACCATGCTCGACGGGCAGGCCACTTCCGCCGCCACGAAATCGCCGAACCCGCGATCGCGCCGCGCCGCCATCCGCGTCACCGCCGCGTGCAGCACACGTCCATTGCCGGCGAGATTGTCGCAGGAGAGCAGTGTGAACGGCGCGATCCCCGCCCGCCGCCGCCGCCACAGCGAGGCGGCGAGCAACCCCGGCACGCTGCGCGGCACGGCATCCGGCGCGGCGAGATCGTGGGCGACATCCGCATCGCCCTCGTCGAGCTCCCCGCGCGCGACATCGCAACCATAGCCGCGCTCGGTGATGGTGAGCGTGACGATACGGATCGCCGGATCGTCCAGCGCCGCCAGCACCGCGCGCGGCGCATCGGCGCCGGCGAGAATGCCCCGCAGCGCGCCCACCACCCGCAACGCCTCTCGCCCGCCCTCGCGCAGCGCCAGCGTGTAGAGGAAATCCTGCGGCGCCAGCGCGTCCCGCGTGCCCGCGCTGCGCAGCGAGGCGCCGAGAATCCCCCACGCCGTCTCGCCCGCCGCAAGGCAATCCTCGGTGAAGGCCGCCTGGTGCGCCCGGTGGAACGCGCCTGGGCCGAGATGCAGGATGCCGGTCCGCACCGCATCGCGGTCATAGCCCGGGCGGGCGATGTCCGCCGGCAGCGACGCGAGCCGTGCCGGATATAACGGCTCGTCAGTCAAACTGCAATCCGCCATTCATGTCGATCACCTCGCCGGTGATCGAGGCCGCCAGCGGCGAGGCCAGGAACATCACCGCATGCGCCACTTCCTCCGGCCGGCAGAACCGGCCGACGGGGATCTGCGCAAGCTGTTCGGCGCGCTGCGCCTCGGTCAGCATTTCCGACACCATCGGCGACATCACGTAGGCCGGCGCGATGGCGTTGACGGTGATCCCCTCGGCGGCCACCTCGCGGGCGACCGAAAAGGTCAGCCCCACCAGCCCCGCCTTCGACACCGTATAGGCCGTGCCCGCCGTCAGCCCGCCGCATTTCGCCGCGTAGGAGGCGATATTCACGATCCGCCCCCAGCCCTTCCGCCGCATCGCCGGCAGCAGGGCGCGGGTGAGCAGGAAGGCGCCGTCGAGATTCACCGCCTGCACGCGCCGCCATTCGGCGAGATCGGTCGCGTCGATCTTGCGGTTCGAGAGAATGCCGGCATTGTTGACGAGAATGTCGGCGCCGCCCTTATCGTTCACGACGGCAGCCGCCGCGGCGATGGCGTCCGGATCGCCGAGATCGGCCACGACCACCCGCGCCGCAGCGCCGAGTTCGGCGCCGGTCGCGGCCAGCTTCCCGGCGGCGATGTCCACCAGCACGAGCACCGCCCCCTCGGCCGCGAGCGCGCGGGCCACCGCCGCGCCGATCGCGCCGCCGGCGCCGGTGACGACCGCAACCCGCCCCTCCAGCGCCCGTTTCATGTTCCCCTCGCGCGCCGGCAGACCGTCCATGTATCGACCCTCCCGAAATACCGGTATATTGGTAAATCACGACTGTCAAACATGTCGCGCCCCCGGTATGATCGGTGCAAAACGCCTTGCGTCCATGCCGGTCAGATCCTTCCGGGCGCACCACGTCAGGGAGATTCATGCCGCGCCCCCGCAAGCAGCCCGCCGAAACCGGAAACCCCGCGGCGGAAGATCCGTTCCTCGCCTCGCTCGGCGCGCTCCGGCTCGACCCCGCGATCGGCAAGACCGCGCAGATCTACACGATCATCCGCAACGGCATCGTCCAGCTCAAGCTGCCGCCCGGGGCGGCGATCAACGAGCGCGAAATCTGCGCCCGGCTCGGCATCTCGCGCACGCCGCTGCGCGAGGCGATCCTGCAGCTCGCGGCGGAAAACCTCGTCACCGTGGTGCCGAGTTCGGGCACCAGCGTCGCCCCCATCCATATCCAGGACGCGTTCGACGGCCAGATGGTGCGCGACGCGCTGGAGATGCGCGTGGTGCGGCTCGCCGCATCGCGGATGAACCTCGCCTTCGAGCGCGCGCTCGCCGCCAACATGGCCGCCCAGCGCAAGGCTTCCGCCGCCCGCGATTTCGACGAGTTCTATCTGCTGGACGAGGATTTCCACCGCCTCATCAGCGAATGCGGCGCCTCGCCCACGGTCTGGCGCATCATCAACGGCGCCAAGGCGCAGCTCGACCGCATTCGCCGCCTCGGCTTCCCGCGCCCGCACCACGCCGAAACCGTGCTCGCCGAGCACCAGGCGATCTTCGACGGGCTGATGCGGCGCGATTCCGAGCGCGCCGCCGCCGCGATGCAGACGCATCTCGACCGGGTGTTCGAAACCGTGCGCCTGCTGATCGCCGAGCGGCGCGACTATTTCTCGCCCGATGCCGGCGAGGTGGCGCAGCGCGCGGGACGGCCGGCCGGCGCTTGACCGGCTTGCCGTTTATCGGAAAAATACATACCGGTATATTTCATTCAACGACCCGGGGCGGACCACCGCCCCGCGCCAGGGCGAGAAACGGAACCAGACCCATGAACGCTCCCACCACCGTGCGCCTGAACGACGCCGACAATGTCCTCGTGGCGATCGAGCCGATCGCATCCGGCACCGGCGTCGCCGAGGGCCTGGTGACCTCGGCGCGAATCCCCCGCGGGCACAAGATCGCTTCCGCCCCGATCGAGGCCGGCGCGCCGGTGCGCAAGTTCGGCCAGATCATCGGCTTCGCGAAGGAGGCCATCGCCCCCGGCGCCTGGGTGCACGAACACAATGTCGAGGTTCACGAATTCGCGCGCGACTACACGCTCGGCGAGGTGAAGCCGGTCGAACCCGCCGCCGCGCCGGCGACGTTCATGGGGTTCCGCCGCGCCAACGGCCAGGTCGGCACGCGCAACTACATCGCCATCCTGAGCTCGGTGAACTGTGCCGCGACCGTCGCCCGCCAGATCGCGCTGCGGGCGGAGCGGAGCGGGCTGCTCGACGGGTTTCCGAATGTCGACGGCATCGTTCCGCTCACCCACGGCACCGGCTGCGGCATGGCGGCCGATGGCGAGGGCTACGAGCTCCTCGAACGCACGCTCTGGGGCGCGGCCTGCAACCCGAACGTCGCCGGCGTGCTGTTCATCGGCCTCGGCTGCGAGGTGCTGCAGATCGCGCGGATGACCGCCCGCTACGGGCTGAAGGACGATCCCCGCTTCCACTGGATGACGATCCAGGACTCCGGCGGCACGCCCGCGACGATCGAGGCCGGGCTTGCCGCGCTGCGCGAGATCCTGCCCCGCGCCGACGCCGCGCGGCGCGAGCCCCTGCCCGCCTCGCATCTCATCCTCGCCCTGCAATGCGGCGGGTCGGACGCCTATTCCGGCCTCACCGCCAACCCCGCACTCGGCGAGGCGGCGGATATCCTGGTGCGCCACGGCGGCACCGCGATCCTGTCGGAGACGCCGGAAATCTATGGCGCCGAGCATCTTCTCGTCCATCGCGCCGCGAGCCGCCGCGTCGCCGACGACCTGCTGGCGCGGATCGACTGGTGGCGCGACTATCTCGCCCGCACCGGCGGGCAGATGAATAACAACCCCTCACCCGGCAACAAGGCCGGCGGGCTGACCACCATTCTCGAGAAATCCCTCGGCGCCGTCGCCAAGGGCGGCACCACGCCGCTCACCGCCGTCTACCGCTATGCCGAGCCGGTCACCGAGCGCGGCTTCGTCTTCATGGACACGCCGGGCTACGACCCGGTCTCGGTCACCGGCCAGGTTGCCGGCGGCGCCAACATCCTCTGCTTCACCACCGGCCGCGGCTCGGCCTTCGGCTGCAAGCCGGTGCCCTCGATCAAGCTCGCCACCAACAGCGATCTCTACCGCCGCATGGAAACCGACATGGACATCGATTGCGGCGACATCCTCTCCGGCACGACGATCGCGCAAAAGGGCGAGGAAATCTTCCGCCACCTGCTCGACGTCGCCTCCGGCGCGCGCACGAAATCCGAGCGGCTCGGCTATGGCGACAACGAATTCGTGCCCTGGCAGGTCGGCGCGGTCATGTGACCGCCAAGTGAGGTTTCATGTGACCGCCAGGCGAAGTTTCGTGTGACCGCCTGGCGAAATCTCATGTGGCCGCGGAGCCGGCGTCAGTGGGCGCCAGCACCCAGCATCGCCGCGCGGAACCCCTCGTCCGCGCGCAGCGCCTCGCTCGTGTCCGCCCGCACGATCCGCCCGGTCTCCAGCAGATAGGCGCGATGCGCGACCTTCAGGCTGAGATTGACGTTCTGTTCGACGAGCAGCACCGTCATCCCCTCGGCGTTGATCCGCGCGATCGTCGCGAACACCTGCTTGACGATGACCGGCGCGAGGCCCAGCGAGGGCTCGTCCAGCATCAGCAGGCGCGGCTTCGCCATCAGCCCGCGCCCGATCGCCAGCATCTGCTGCTGCCCGCCGCTGAGCGACCAGCCCATCTGCGCATAAAGCCGCTTCAGATCGGGGAAGATTTCGAGAATCCCCTCGATGTCCCGCTCGGTTTCGGCGCGCGACACCTTCCGGTTCGACGTGCCCATGATCAGGTTCTCGCGCACCGTGAGGCCCGGAAACACGTGCCGCCCTTCCGGCACATGCGCGATGCCGCGGCGGACGATCGCCTCCGGCGCCATCCGGTCGATCCGCTCGCCCTCGAAGCGGATTTCGCCGCGCGTCGGGTGCAGCAGGCCGGAAATCGTCTTGAGCGTGGTCGACTTGCCCGCGCCGTTCACGCCGAGCAGGGCGACGACCTCGCCCGCCCGCACCTCGATGCTGATGTCGTGCAGGGCCGTCACCTGCCCGTAGCGCGACTGGATGTTGCTGACCTCAAGCATATTCGACATCGTCACCCAGATACGCCTTCATCACGGCAGGATCCGACAGCACCTGCTTCACCGAACCCTCGCTGATCTTCTGGCCGAAATCCATCACATAGGCCCGCGTCGCAACACTGGAGACGAAGCTCATGTCGTGCTCGATCAGCAGCATCGTCATCCCCCGCGCATGGATCCGGTAGAGGATCTGCGACAGCACCTCGGTTTCCTCGTGGTTCATCCCCGCCGCCGGCTCGTCAAGCAGCAGGAGTTCGGGGCCGGAGACGATCGCCCGCGCGATCTCGACGATGCGCTGCTGCCCGTACGGCAGGTTCTTCGCCTTCACGCCGAGCCGGGCGAAACCGAGGAAATGCAGCGTTTCCCTCGCCTTTTCCATCGCCTCGCGTTCCTCGCGATAACCGCGCGGCCGCGAGAGCAACGCGCCCGCAAGCCCGACCGTGCCGCGCCGGTAATAACCGACCGCCACATTTTCCAACGCGGTGAGTTCGGGGAACAGGCGGATGTTCTGGAAGGTGCGGGAAATGCCGAGCCGGTTGATCCGCGCCGGGCCGAGATTGGTGATCTCCTTCCCGTCATAGACGATCGATCCTGCCGTCGCCGTATAGATCCCGCTCAGCACGTTCAGCACCGTCGTCTTGCCCGATCCGTTCGGCCCGATCAGCACCGCGACATCGCCCCGGTTGACCGTGAGCGACACGCCGTTGACCGCCTTGATGCCGCCGAAATGCTTGGCCAGATCTCGAATTTCCAGAAGCGGCCGGTCCGAGGCCACCGGCCGCTCGGGCACGGCGCCGGCCTCGAGATGCGCCACCTCTTCCTCGTCAGAGCGCCGCCGGCCCGCCACCAGCGTCGCCACCGCGCCGACGCCGCGGAGCAGCAACCCGTACAGCCCTTCCGGCATGAACAGCACGACGACGACGACCAGCACGCCATAGACCGCGATGTAATAGGCATGCAGGAAGCGCAGCACTTCCGGCAGGAAGGTGATCAGCCCCGCACCCAGCGTGGTGCCGACGATCGAGGCCTGCCCGCCCACCAGCGCCATCGCGAAGAACGAGACCGACTGATAGAAATTGAAGACGTTCGGGCTGATATAGAGCGAGCCGGAAGCGTAGAGAATCCCGCCCATCGCGGCGAGCGCCGCGGAGACGGCGAAGGCGAGAACCTTGGTCCGGAACAGGCTGATCCCGTTTGCCGAAGCGGCGATCTCGTCCTCGCGCAGGGCGAACAGCGCCCCGCCCAGCCGCGAATGGCGCAGGCGGAACACGACATAGCTCGCCAGCACCAGCACCGCGACGGAGATGAAATAGAACCCGTGATCGCTGTTGATCGCGTAGCCGAACAGGCTCGGCCGGGGGATGTTGGAAATCCCGTCGGCGCCGTCGGTCACCGCGTTCCAGTTGTTCAGCACGAGTTCGGTGATGATCTGAAAGCCGATCGTCACCAGCGCGAGATAGTGGCTGGCGAGCCTGAGCGAGATCGCGCCGAGGAACAGGCCGAACCCGGTCGTCACCGCCACCGCCGCCAGCGCCGCGCTCCAGTAGCCGATGTGGTGGTTCACCGCGAGGATAGAGAACGTATAGGCGCCGATCCCGAAAAACGCTGCCTGCGCCAGCGAGATCTGCCCCGAATAGCCGAGCAGAACGGTCAGCCCCAGGGCCGCGACGGCGTAGGACAGCGAGAGGATCAGCAGCGTGAGATAATACGAGCCCAGCCGCCCGCCCGGCAGCAGGAAGGGAATCAGCACGAGCAGCGCGATGAAGGGCAGGAACTTGGCGATCGACCTGGTCATGTTGTCGTTTCCCTGAAGCCGCCGGCGCGCCGGTCAGACCTTCTGCGAGACTTTTTCACCGAACAGCCCGTATGGCCGGAAGATCAGGAACAGGATCAGCACGATGAACGGAAACGCATCACGATACGACCCCGAAATATAGGTCGCGCCGTAGGTTTCGATCAGCCCGATGCCGAGCCCACCGACGATGGCGCCCTTCATGCTGCCGAACCCGCCGACGATCGCCGCGGCGAACGCCTTCAGCGCGATGGTCGAGCCCATCGTCGCCGTCACCGTATAGACGGGCGCGATCAGCAACCCCGCCAGCCCGCCCAGCGCGGTGCTGATGGCGAATGTCAGCGCCGCCATCCACGCCACGCGGATTCCCATCAGCCGCGCGGTGTCCGGGTCCTGCGCCGTCGCCTGCAACTGCTTGCCGAGCTTGGTCCGTTCGAGGAACCAGTTCAGCAGCGCCACCATGGCGGCGGTGACGACGATGATGACGATATATTGCGGATAGACGTGCACGCCGAGCAACGCGACCGACTGCGCCTTGAAGATCGGCGGCAGCTGGTACGGGATCGGCCCATAGATCAGCAGGAACGCCTGTTCGAGAAAGACCGAGGCGCCGACAGTGGCGATCATCACCGGCAGGAAGTTGCGCGGCCGGTTGCGCACCGGCTGGAAGATCAGCAACTGGAACAGCGCGCCGACCACGCCGGTTCCCGCCACCGCGAGCAGAAGCGCGAGCCACCAGGGCAGATGCAGCACGACGACGAGGCTGACCATGAAATAGGCGCCGATCATCGCGAAATCGCCCTGGGCGAAATTCACCACGTTGACCGAGGTGTAGATCAGCACGAAGCCGAGCGCGATCAGCGCATAGATGCTGCCGACCGCAAGCCCCGCGATGGTCAGCTGGATGAATTCGGAGAACACGCAGACGATATCCCGGGCAGCTGGTTTTTCATTCCGTCACGATAACGGCGAACGCCGTCCGGGCCACGACCCTGCCCGGACGGCGCGCGGCCTTCAGCCGACGTATTTGATCGGGATGACCTTCTGGTGCTGCATCTTCACCACCCAGTAGCCGTGCAGCCCGTCGCCGTTCGCGTCGAAATTGTAGGTGCCCTCGACGCCGTGATAGCCCTTCACCGCGCGAATGCCCTTCTGGATCGCCGCCGGCGCGGTGCCGTCCTTCGCGATCACCCGGCTCAGGACGTTCATCGCGTCATACACCCAGCCGCCGAACACGTCGGGCTGGCTGTGATATTTCGCGACATAGAGCTTGGTGAACGCCTTCGCCGCGTCATTGCCGTCCGCCACGAAATCGGAAACGCCGTAGGTGCCGTCGACCGCCGACCCGGCAAGCTGGATGCACACCGCCGTCGCGATCGAGGTGGACCCGATGATCTTCACCTTGAGGTCGAGCTGGCGCAGCTGCTTGAGCATCTGCGCCTCGTCCTCCGAATTCGTCATGTAGGTGGCCAGCGTATCCGCGCCGGAGTTCTTGATCTTTTCAAGGAACGAGGTGTAGTCGCGCGTCGCGGTCGTGTAGCCCTGGTCGCTGACCACTTTCGCGCCGTCCTTCACGAGCGCCGCCTTGAGCAGCTGATTGCCGGCCGAGCCGAAGGCGTCGGTGTCGTAAAGAATGGCAACCTTCTTGCTGCCCATCGTCTTTACCGCATACTGGGCCATCGTCGCCGAGGCATAGGTATCGTTCGGGCGGAAGCGGAACACCCACTGGTTGCCCACATGCGTCAGCTTCGGATCGGTGCCGCCGATCATGGTCGGAATCTTGTAGCGCGCGACGTAAGGCAGCGTCGCCTGCACGATGGTGCTGCGGATCGAGCCGATGATCGCGACGATATTCTGGTTCGCCGCAAGTTTCTGATAGGCCGAGACGCCGGCCTGGTTCTGCCCGCGATCGTCCTCGACGATCAGCTTGATCTTCTTGCCGTTGATGCCGCCATGGGCGTTGATCTCGTCAACGGCGAGCTTCGCGCCATCGACCTTGTGCTGCCCGCTGAGCGCCGCCGGTCCGGTCATGTCCGCGATCATGCCGATCTCGATCGTGCCCGAGGCCGCGTGCGCGACACCCAGCCCGCACGACAGCGCAATCATGCCGGCGCCAAAAAGGAGTTTTCTGACCATTGGATTTGTTTCCCCTAGTGTTTGTGAATTTTCCGGACCGATCCGGGCCTGAAGCCACTTCCGTCGCGGTCACGGCCCGCCGTGTCACGCCGGCGCCGGGCGAACCCGTGGGCCGCGCGGGAACGAGACCAGAACAGAAGCCACTCAGCCTGCCGCCTGCAAGGGCAATCGGGCACAAGAGCGCGCATCCGTCGGTCTCCCCATGCAGATTTTCAATAACCGGTATATAGGATTTCGGGGGGTGTCAACACGCCGTTCGTATCATCCGGCGACTCAGCGGCGGGCGGCCTCGTCGAGCCAGGCGTGCCAGTCCGGCGTATCGTCGATGAAGACCGGCGGCGGGGTGGCGCCGAGATGCCGCAGCAGCGACTCCCGCGTGCGCTCGACCGGCACCGGCAGCGGCTCCATCGGGTTGATCACGACCGCGGCAATCGCGATCCCGCGCGCGCGCAGCGCCTCGACGGCGCAGAGCGTGTGGCTGATCGTGCCGAGATAGCCGCCGGCGACCAGCACGACCTCGATGCCGAGGGCGGCGATCCAGTCGCGCACGGTGTGCGTTTCATCCAGCGGCACCATCGCGCCGCCGACGCCCTCGACCAGCATGGGGCCGGCCGCGCCGACGATCTCGGCCTGGCAGAAGGCGACGAGGTCGTCGAACGGAATGCGCCGCCCGCTGCGCGCCGCCGCCATGTCCGGCGAGATCGGGTCGGGAAACCGCCAGGGGCAGATGGTGGCGACCGCCTCGTCGTTCACCATCGAACTGCCCATCGCCCGCAGCAGGATACCGGCATCGCTCGACGCGGAGAGCGCGGGCTGGTAGCCGCTGGCGACCGGCTTGAGCGCCCGCGCGGGAACGTCGCCGGCCCGCCAGTGGCGGATCATGCCGGCGGCGACATGCGTCTTGCCGATCTCGGTGCCGGATGCGGTGATGAAGAAATGGCTCATGCGGTCACCAGGATTCTGTCGTGGACGAGTTGGGCCAGACGGTCGATGTCATCTGGGGCGTGGCAGGCGGTGAAGGCGAAGCGGAGCCGCGCCGTGCCCTCGGGCACCGTGGGCGGGCGGATGGCGGCGACCAGAAAGCCCGCCGCCTCCAGCACGGCCTGCGCCGCGAGGGCGCGCTCGGCGGTGCCGAGCAGGAGCGGCACGATCGGGCTTTCGGCCGGTGGCAGGCCCAGGGCGGCGCAGAAGCGGCGGGCATGGGCGAGCGGGGCGGCGCACATTGCGGGGTCGGTCGCGATCAGGTCGAGGGCTGCGATCGAGGCGCCGACCACCGCCGGCGGCAGGCCGGTGGTGTAGACGAAGCTGCGGGCACGGTTGCGGATCAGCTCGCACACCACGTGCGAGGCGCAGAGATAGCCGCCATAGCTGCCCACCGCCTTGGACAGCGTGCCCATCTGCAACGGCACGTCATGGCCGTGGGCCGAGCCGCGCCCTTCGTTGATGACGCCGATGCCGTGCGCATCGTCCGTCATCAGCCAGGCGTCATGCGCCTTGGCCAAGGCGAGCATCTCGCCGACGGGCGCGAGGTCGCCATCCATGGAGAAGACGCCGTCGGTCACCACCATCGCGTGGCGGGCGGCTTGGCGATGGGCGGCGAGGAGTTCGGCGAGATGCGCGAGGTCGTTGTGGCGGAAGACGTGGAGCGCGGCGCCGGACAGGCGGGCGCCGGCCCAGATGCAGGCATGGGCGAGCTCGTCGACGAAGATCGCATCCTCCCGCGCCATCAGCGCCGGGATGATGCCGGTATTGGCGAGGAAGCCCGAGCCGAACACCACGGCGTCTTCCGTCTGTTTCAGCGCGGCGAGGCGCGCCTCGAGCGCGCAATAGAGCGGATGGTCGCCGGTGACGAGGCGGGAGGCGCCGGCGCCGGCGCCGTGGCGGCGGGCGGCGTCGATCGCGGCGTCGATCACCGCCGGGTGGGTGGAGAGGTTGAGATAGTCGTTGCAGGAGAACGAGATCAGCCGCTGCCCGTCGCGCTCCAGCACCGCGCCGGGGGCGCGGGCGGTCGGGCGCAGGCGGCGGCGGAGGGCGCCGGCCTCGAGGCGGGCGAGCTTGTCGGTCGCGAACTGGTCGAGCGTGGTCATCCTGTCTCAATCTGCCGCAAAAGCTTCACGAACGCGGATGCAGCGTTTATCACCGGTTCGACCCCTTGGGGCAAATCGGAGCTTGCCATGTCCATCGCACTCGATTCTTCCACCGCCACCGCCGCTGCCGCGCCGTCCCCGACGCGGGCGCGCATCGCCGCCCTGCTGGCGCTGCCGCTGCCCGAGCTGATCTTCCAGGCGCAGACGGTGCACCGGCAGCATTTCGACCCGACCCAGGTGCAGATTTCCACCCTGCTCTCGATCAAGACCGGCGGCTGCCCGGAGGATTGCGGCTATTGCCCGCAAAGCGCGGAATTCGACGTGGGGGTGAAGGCCTCGAAGCTGATGGACATCGCCCCGGTGCTGGAAGCGGCGCGGCGGGCGAAGGAGGCCGGGGCGCAGCGCTTCTGCATGGGGGCGGCCTGGCGCTCACCCAAGGATCACGATCTCGACCGGGTGGCGGCGATGGTCGAGGGGGTGAAGGCGCTGGGGATGGAAACCTGCGTCACCCTCGGGATGCTGCGGCCGGACCAGGCGGCGCGGCTGAAATCGGCCGGGCTCGACTATTACAACCACAATCTCGACACCTCGCCGGAATTCTACGGCAGCATCATCACCACCCGCACCTACCAGGACCGGCTGGATACGCTGGCGGCGGTGCGGGATGCGGGGATCAATATCTGCTGCGGCGGGATCATCGGGATGGGCGAGGATCTCGACGACCGGGCCGGGCTGCTGGCGACGCTCGCCGATCTCGACCCGCCGCCGGAGAGCGTGCCGATCAACGCGCTGGTCGCGGTGAAGGGCACGAAGCTTGGCGAGAGCGCGCCGATCGACCCGATCGATTTCGTCCGCACCATCGCGGCGGCGCGGATTTCCATGCCGAGATCCTGGGTGCGGCTGTCGGCCGGGCGGGAGGCGCTGAGCGACGAGGCGCAGGCGCTGTGCTTCCTCGCCGGGGCGAACTCGATTTTCTATGGCGACACGCTGCTGACCACGGCGAACCCCGCGGTCGCGCGCGACAATGCGCTGTTCGACAGGCTCGGGATGACGAAGCTTTCGTGAGCGACTGGCTGGAGCGCGGCTGGCGGCATGTCTGGCTGCCCTATGCGCAGATGCAGACCGCGCCGCTGCCGCTGCCGGCGGTACGGACGGAGGGATCAAGGATCCATCTGGCCGACGGACGGGTGCTGATCGACGGCGTCGCCTCCTGGTGGACGGCGTGCCATGGCTACAATCATCCGCATATCCGTGAGGCTGTCGCGGCCCAGCTCGATTCGATGCCGCATGTGATGTTCGGCGGGCTGGCGCACGAGCCGGCCTATCGGCTGGCGACGCGGCTGGCCGGGATGATGCCGGACGGGCTGGAGCGGGTGTTCTTCACCGATTCCGGCTCGGTCGCGGTGGAGGTGGCGATGAAGGTCGCGGTGCAGGCGCGGCTCAATCGCGGCGAGCGCGGGCGGCACAAATTCCTTGCCTTCCGCGACGGGTATCATGGCGACACGCTGGCGACGATGGCGGTGTGCGACCCCGAGGAAGGGATGCACGCGCTGTTCGCCGGGCTGTTGCAGGAGCATGTGATCGCCCCCCTGCCCCGGGATGCGGAGTCGGAGCAGGTTTTCATGGCGCTGCTGGAGCGGCACGCCGGGGAGCTCGCGGGGATCATCGTCGAGCCGCTGGTGCAGGGGGCGGGCGGCATGGTGTTTCACGACGACGCCGTGCTGCGGCGGCTGCGGGCGGCGGCGGACCAATACGGGCTGACGCTGATTTTCGACGAGATCTTCACCGGGTTCGGGCGGACGGGAACGATGTTCGCCTTCGAGCAGGCGGGCGTCGTGCCGGATATCGTCACGTTGTCGAAGGCGCTGACGGGCGGCACCTCGCCGCTGGCGGCGACGGTGGTGCATCGCGACCTGTACGAGGCGTTTCTCGGCGAGGACCCGATGAAGGCGCTGATGCACGGGCCGACCTTCATGGCCAATCCGCTGGGCTGCGCCGCGGCGAATGCCTCGCTCGACCTGTTCGAGACCGAGGACCGGCTGGGGCAGGCCAGGCAAATCGAGGCCTGGCTGCGCGAGGGGCTGGAACCGTGCCGGGGGCTGCCCGGCGTGGTCGATGTGCGGGTGAAGGGGGCGATCGGCGTGGTGCAGCTGGGGCGGATCAAGAATCCGGTGGGGTTGCGGGAGCGGTTCGTCGCGCGCGGGGCGTGGATCCGGCCGTTCCGCGACATCGTCTATCTCACCCCGGCGCTGACCATCGCGCAGGATGAACTGGCGCGCCTGACCGGGGCGATCAGGGACGTTCTGGCAGAAGGCTGAATGTAAGCGCCGCCCCGGCGTTATCCGGACGGGCGGAGGGCGACGGCAAGCGGGGCAGATGGCGCGGCCCGATCCGGCGCCGGCGCGGAAGAGTGGTTGCAGAGCCGCTGCGAGGGCGTTCCGCTGGCGGGTTCGGGGCGGCGGAGCAAAATCGGTTGCGGGGCCAGCGCGGCCGGCAGCGGAATCCTGAGCAGGTGGCAGAGCGGGCGGACGGCGCGGCCGAAGCGCGGGTCGGCGGCGAGGATCGCCGCCATTTCGGGCTGGTTCAGCAGATGCGCGAGCTGGGAGGCATAGCCGCGGATTTCGAATCCGCCGGCGGCGGCGAGGCCGCGGCGGCGCGGCAGGGCGGACGGCGCGCGCGGACGCGGCGCCGATCGGCGGGGCGCCTGCCGGCGCGGCGGGTGCAGCGTGCCGGCCTCCAGCCGGGCGGCGAGGTCGGCGATGCGGCCGACGAGGCGGGCGATGCGGAGCGCGATCGCCGCGGCGAGGTCGCGATCCGGCCCGAAGGCGCCGCGCCGCCCGGCCCGGGCGATGGCGCCGTACAGCGCATCGACGATCCGCAGGAAGGTGACGATGACGCCGCGTGTCTCCATGCGCGCAGGAGACCATGACGGGCGGGGGGTGGGCAAGAATTCCGTTAGGAAATCTTTACGCGGTCCGGGAGGATCGGAACATGAACTGGTGTTCCGCTCCCGAACGCCGATGGCGTTCGGGAGCGGAAAACTAGACGGTGGCGCCGAACAGGTGGCCGATCAGCGTGGTGGCGGCCATGGCGAGCGCCCCCCAGAAGGCGACGCGCAGGGCGGGTTTGAGCATCGGCGCGCCGCCGGCGCGGCCGCCGACGGCGCCGAGCACGGCGAGGAAGACGAGGGCGCCGAGGCCGATTCCGGCGGAGAGCACGGGCTTCGGCAGGGTGGCGGCGAGGATGAGCGGGGCGGCGGCGCCGACGGCGAAGGTGGCGGCGGAGGCCATGGCGGCCTGGATCGGGTTGGCGGCGGTGAATTCGGTGAGGCCGAGCTCGTCGCGGGCATGGGCGCCGAGCGCGTCATGCGCCATGAGCTGGGTGGCGACGGCGCCGGCGAGAGCGGGGTCGAGGCCACGGGCGACGTAGATCGCGGCGAGTTCGGCGTGCTCGGAGGCCGGGCTTTCGGCGAGTTCGGCGCGTTCCTTGGCCAGGGCGGCGGTTTCGGTATCGGCCTGGGAGCTGACCGAGACGTATTCGCCGGCGGCCATCGCCATCGCTCCGGCGACGAGGCCGGCGACGCCGGCGACCAGCGCATCGTGCCGGACGCCGCTCGCGGAGATCACGCCGAGGATGAGGCTGGCGGTGGAGATGATGCCGTCATTGGCGCCGAGCACGGCGGCGCGGAGCCAGCCGGTGCGGCCGAGAAGGTGAAATTCAGGATGGGGAAGATGCATTTTTGCTCCGTCGCCGCAGCGGCCATGATGTGCGCCGTATCATAGGCCGGCGGGCGGGCGGGCCAAGCTGGCCATGCGGGGCGGGGCGTCGGCGGCGAACGGCTTGGCGCGGTCGCCGGCCGGGATGCGGGCCGGGGAGGAAGAAAACCCCCGGCGGTTGCCGGGGGCGGGTGGGTCAGGCGCGGCGCTTGCGGCGGGCGGCGAGGCCGAGGACGGCCAGGGCGGTGCCGAGCAGGGCCAGCGAGCCGGGCTCGGGGACCGGGGTTGACGGCTTGCCGTCGATATAGAGGGCGGCGCTATTGGCCGTGGCGCCGTAGGCCGTGCCGGACTGGCAGTTGCTGAGCGGGGTGCTGGCGAGGAAGGCGACGGCGTAGGAGTATTCCGGCAGGGCGGCGGTGAGGGTGAAGAGCGGCCCGTTGGTCGCCTGCGCCGCGGATTGGAGGGTCTGGCTGCCGAGATCGGCGACGTAGACGTCGTACCCGCCGGGAACGCTTTTGAACGCGGTGATCTTGTTCTTCGGCTTGGCCGACGCGTAACCGAGATAGGAGGTGAGATAGCCGCTCGTCCAGGCGAAGGGTTTGGCGAGCGTCGTCGTGACGGAGGAGGGCGTTCCCTTGGCGGCCTGCGTGATGCCGATCGTGGGGGCGGCGGAGGGCGGCGTCGTCTCCGGCGTCAGGAAGGCGAGGATGAGGTCGCCGGAGGTCGGGCCGCCGGAGGCCCAGAAGCCGAATTCCGGCGGGTTCGTCGTGGTGGGGGTGTTGATCCCGTTATCGGTGCAGGCGGGCGTGGAGCCGGCGCAGAAGCTGTGGAGCGTGCTGGTTTTGCTGCCCTGCTGCCCCCATTGCTGCCCCTGGCCCCAGTTCCAGCCATTTCCGTTGTGGGCCTGGGCGGTGCCGCCGGACGCGAGGAGCGCGAGGGCGGCGGCGCCGGCGAGCAGGGCGGTGGCGAGCGGTCTGGCGGGCCGGGACCGGGTCGAACTGGACATCATGGAATGCCGTCTCCTTGAGGCTGAAATCGTCACGTCGAATGGCGCGGCCGGTCGGATCCTGCCGGGAGGGCGAGGCCGTCACGCTGAATAAAAAATTAGAGGCAAATTTCGTGCCTGAAAATATTCCATAAATAATTCAGCATGTTATGAAATCGAGGCGAATGAGATGTAAAATTTTCCGACAGTCGTTGCCGTTTCATCATGGATGTCTTGCACGCCTAGATTGTCTTTTGATGACATTCCGCCCTCCGGTGCCGGACGCGGGCGATGCCACGATCAGTCGGCGCGGGTGGGGTGGATGCCGAGGCGGCGGAGCAGACGCTCGGTGTGGCGGGTCCAGGGGCGCGGGGCGCGGAGGCGGTCACCGATCAGGGGGAGCATGCGGTTCAGCGTGTCGTCGCGCAGGAGGGCGTGGTGGGCGATGGCGGCGAGGGCGTGCAGGCCGGCGAGGATGACCAGCGCGTCGGCGATGGTGCCGTGGATCGAGCCGGCGGCGCGCAGGAACGCGTGGAGCGGGGCGGGCATCGGCACGTCGAGCCGCCAGGCGAAGAGGCGGGAGCCGTGGCCGAGCGCGCGGGAGATGCCGGTGGCGACCGTCAGGGCGAGCAGGAGATAGAGCAGGACATGCGCGAGGCGGCCGATGGCTTCGAGCACGCCGGGCAGCCGGGGCGGCTTGTGGCCGAGGGTGAGGCGCCAGGCGAGGCGGAGGAGCAGGATCGCGGCGATGGCGAAGCCGGTCGCGATATGGACGGAGAGGACGAGGGCGCGGGCGTCGCCTTTCGGCAGGAAGCCGCGCCCCTCGGCAAGGGCCCAGTTCAGGCCGACCAGGATGGCGGTGAGCCAGTGGAAGGCGAGGCTGGCGCGGTCGTAGACGTGGCGGGAGGATGCGGTCATGCCGCGGGGTGTAGCGGAGCGGGGCCGCGCGTCAACGCAATCCGTGGTGAGGGCGTCGACGGCGGCCCGGGCCGGACAGGCTCAGAGGGCGGCTTCGGCGAAGATGCGCGTGGCGTCGCCGTGCCAGGCGCCGTGGTAGCGGCCGAGCCAGTGCTCGGCCTGGGTGGGCGCGCCATGGGCGATGGCTTCGAGGGGGGCGAGGTAGATGCGCTCGTCCTCGCCGGCCGCGTTGGTCCGCGCGCGGGATTTCAGCCCGTCCGCGGCGATGGCGAGGACGTCGCGCGCGAGGTCGCGCAGGGTGCCGGTGGGCAGCGCGATGTCGAGCCCGTGGCGGGGCACCTCATCGCGCAGGTGGACGATCTGCTCCCAGGAGAGGTCGCGGATCAGGGCGGAGGCGGCGTCGAGCGCCGCATCGTCGTAGAACAGGCCGGTCCAGAGGGCGGGCTGGGCGAGGAGCATGGCGGGATTGCCGGAATCGGCGCCGCGGGTCTCGATGAAGCGCTTGAGGCGGACATCGGGGAAGGTGGTGGTGGTGTGGTCGGCGAAGTCGCCGATCGTGGCGGGCTCGGCGGCGAGGCCCTCGAGCCGGCCGGCGATGAAGTCGCGGAAGGACTTGCCGGAGACGTCGATGTACCGCCCGTCGCGGTAGACGAAATACATCGGGATATCGAGCATGTAGTCGGCGTAGCGCTCGAAGCCGAAACCGTCCTCGAAGACCATGCGGGGGATGCCGGCGCGGGCGTTGTCGGTATCGAGCCAGGCATCGGCGCGGTTGGAGAGCAGGCCGTTCGGCCTGCCCTCGACGAAGGGGCCGTTGGCGAACAGGGCGGTGGCGAGCGGCTGCAGGGCGAGGCCGACGCGCATCTTCCGCACCATGTCGGCCTCGGAGGCGAAGTCGAGATTGGCCTGGACGGTGCAGGTGCGCAGCATCATGTCGAGCCCGCGGGTGCCGACCTTCTGCATGTAGGCGCGCATGATGGCGTAGCGGCCCTTGGGCATCCAGTCGAAATCGGCGCGGCGGGCCGTCGGGTGGAAGCCGAGCGGGGCGAAGCCGAGGCCGAGCGCCTCGCCGATGCGGTGGACGCGGGCGATATGGGCGTCGATCTCCCGCTTCGTCTCGTGGATCGAGGCGAGCGGGGCGCCGGAGAGCTCGAACTGGCCGCCGGGCTCGAGGGAGATCGAGAACCCCCTGCCCTTCAGGCCGATCGGGTTGCCGGCATCGAGGATGGGCTCGATGCCCTCGGCGGCGGCGACCGATTCGAGCACGGCGCGGATGCCGTCCGGCGCGTAGGGCGGCGGCGCGAAGTTGTCGCGGCGGAAGCCGAAGCTTTCGTGTTCGGTGCCGATGCGGAAATCGGCCGGCGGCTTGCAGCCGGCGGCAAACCAGTCGGCGAGTTGGCGCGCGGCGGGCTGCGCGGGATCGATCGGGGTGGCGTCGGCCTCTCCGGGGTTGGACAAAGCGGGCTCCTGAAATCAGCTGGGCGCGGACCCCGCGAGCAGACGCGCGAGCCCGGCGATGGCGGCGGTTTCGGCGCGCAGGATGCGCGGTCCGAGGGTTACCGGCGACACAAACGCATGGCGGGCCATGGCGTCAAGCTCCTCCGGCGCAAGGCCGCCTTCGGGGCCGACCAGGAGGGCGTGGGGTTGAAGCGGATCGGCCGGCGACAGGGGCGGGGCGGCGTGGCGCTCGGCGGCGACGAAGAGGCGGCGGGACGGCGGGAAGGCGGCGAGAAACGCCGCGAGCGGGGCCGGCTCGGCGATGTCGGGGATGGTCAGGCGCTCGGACTGTTCGGCGGCCTCGGTGGCGATGGCGGCGAGGCGGTCGGCGCGCAGGCGGGCGGGCTGGGTGCGGGCGGTGAGCACGGGCACGAGGCGGGAGACGCCGAGCTCGGTGGCCTTCTCGACGACGAGTTCGGTCATGTCGCGCCGGAGCGGGGCGAAGCAGAGCCAGCAATCGGGTTCGGGTTCGGGCGCGCGGGTGCGCGCGCCGAGGACGAGGGTGGCGGCGCGGCGGTCGAGCGCGCCGATCGTCGCGGCGAATTCGCCGGAACCGGCGTTGAAGACCAGCAGCGGATCGCCGGCGCGGCGGCGCATCACGGCGCCGAGGTAGTGCGCCTGGGCCGCGGATGTGGCAAGGGTCGCGCCGGGCGACAAGGGTGATGGAAGGTGCAGACGGATGAGCGAGGCCATGGCTGACCCTGTAGCAGGCGGGACAGGTTTTACCGATATCCGGGCCGGGGGATGGGTGGCGCGGCTGCCGGCGCGGCTCAGGCCCTTCGCGCTGCTGGCGCGGCTGGACCGGCCGATCGGCGTGTGGCTGCTGTTCCTGCCGGGGCTGTGGAGCATCCTGCTGGCGCGGGCGGGGGTGTGGACGACGCTCGGCCTGATCGCGCTGTTCGCCGTGGGCGCGGTGGTGATGCGGGCGGCGGGATGCGTGGTGAACGACCTGTGGGACCGCGAGCTGGACCGCAAGGTGGCGCGGACGGCGGGGCGGCCGCTGGCCTCGGGCGCGGTGTCGGTCCCGGCGGCGGTGGCCTTCCTGCTCCTGCTGCTGCTGGCGGGGCTGGTGATTCTGCTGATGCTGGGGCGGACGGCGCAGATCCTCGGCGTTGCCTCGCTGGTGCTGGTGGCGTTCTACCCGGCGGCGAAGCGGGTGACCTGGTGGCCGCAGGTGATGCTCGGCTTCACCTTCGGCTGGGGCGCGCCGCTGGGCTATGCCGCCGCGCACGGGGCGCTGGGCTGGCCGGTGCTGCCGCTCTATGCCGGGACGATCCTGTGGATCCTCGGCTATGACACGATCTACGCGCACCAGGACCGCGAGGACGACGCGCTGGCGGGCATCAAGTCCTCGGCACTCAGGCTCGGCGGGCGGACGCGGCTGTTCGTCGCGCTGTGGTATGCGGGGATGCTGGCGCTCATCGCCGCGGCGATGGCGGTGGCCGGGATCGGGCGGGACGGGCTGATCGCGCTCGCGCTGCCGGGCGCGCTGCTGGCCTGGCAGGTCGTGCGGCTCGATATCGACGATCCGGCGCGCTGCCTCGCGCTGTTCAAGCTCAACCGGTGGGTCGGGCTGCTGGTGGGGCTGGCGATCCTGATCGGGCGATGAGGGACGCGGCCGCGTTCATCCGCGCGAGCACGGCGTGGACGGCGCCGGCGCTGGTGCCGGAGATCGGGCTGCATCTCGCCACCGAGATCACGCCGATCTGGCAGGCGACCGAGGAATTCCTCGCCGAGAGCGGCATCGCCCCGCCCTACTGGGCGTTTGCCTGGCCGGGCTCGATCGCGCTGGCGCGGCATGTGCTGGACCACCCCGAGAGCGTGCGCGGCCGGCGGGTGATGGATTTCGCCGCCGGGTCGGGCCTGGCCGCGATCGCCGCGGCGAAGGCGGGGGCGGCGCGGGTGACGGCGGTGGAGATCGACCCGGTGGCGGGGGCGGCGATCGGGCTCAACGCGGCGGCGAACGGGGTCGCGGTCGAGATCGTGATCGGCGACGCGACTGGCACCGCGCCGGCGCAGGACCTCATTCTCTGCGGGGATGTCTGCTATGAGAAACCGATGACCGCGCATATCTGGCCGTGGCTGCAACGCTGCGCTGCGACGGCGGAGGTGTGGATCGCCGATCCGGGCCGCGCCTATGTGCCGCGCGCGGGGCTGGCGGAATTCGCCCGCCGCACGGTTCCGACCCTGCACGAACTCGAAAGCCGGAGCGCGCGGGAGACCGTGCTGTATCGGATCGCGGGCGCTTGACAGTGAATTGACCCTCGCCACCTCGGGGACTAAGCAGGTGCAGCATTTCAATTTCGTCATGAGACGACCGGCAGAAAGGTGGTGACGAGCATGCAGGATGTGCGCGAAGCGCTCATGCAGGGGCGCAACTCGACAGGCGGGACGGTCCGCCGGCCCTTGTCACCCCATCTGCAAGTCTATCGCCCCCAGATCACCTCGACCCTGTCGATCCTGCACCGGATCACCGGCGTCGCGCTGTCGGCCGGGGCGGTGCTGCTTTCGCTCTGGCTGGCGGCGGCGGCGACCTCGTCGGGCGCGTTCTCGGTGGCGCAGGCGATCGTCGGCTCGATTCTCGGGATGATCGTGCTGTTCGGCTTCACCTTCGCCCTGTTCTACCACTTCTGCAACGGCATCCGGCACCTGCTGTGGGATGCCGGGGTCGGCTTCGAGCTGCCGAGCGTGCATCGCTCCGGCGTGGCGGTGGTGGTGGCGGCCGGCGGGCTGACCGTGCTGGTCTGGCTGGTCGGGCTGGTGCTGCTGTGAGCGCGGCGGGGGGAGACAAGTCGATGAGGATCATGCGTTCGGCACTCGGCCGCGCCCGCGGCATGGGGGCCGCGAAATCGGGCGTGCATCACTGGTGGGCGCAGCGGCTGACCGCGCTGGCGCTGCTGCCGCTCGCGCTCTACGCCGTGCTGTCGGTGCTGCTGCTGGAGGGCGCGAGCCAGGCCGAGATGCTGCGCTACATGGCCGAGCCGTGGAACGGGGTGCTGTTCCTCGCCCTCGTGATCGCGCTGTTCTATCACCTGCAGCTGGGTTTGCAGGTGGTGATCGAGGACTACATCCGCTCCGAGGGCAAGCGGCTCGCGGTCATGCTCGCGATGCGGGCGACGGCCGGGTTCTTCGGGCTGCTGGCCATCATCTCGGTCCTGAAACTGTCCTTCTGATCCGCCGCCTGGGGAAATCACCGTCATGAACGCAATGTCGAAGCCGTCGCTCGGCGCCTACACGATCATCGACCATACCTATGACGTCATCGTCGTCGGGGCCGGCGGGTCCGGCCTGCGGGCGACGCTCGGCATGGGCCAGGCCGGGCTGAAGACCGCCTGCATCAGCAAGGTGTTCCCGACCCGCAGCCATACCGTGGCCGCGCAGGGCGGCATCGGCGCGGCACTCGGCAACATGGAGCCGGACGACTGGCGCTGGCACATGTACGACACGGTCAAGGGCTCGGACTGGCTCGGTGATCAGGACGCCATCGAATACATGTGCCGCGAGGCGATTCCGGCGATTCACGAGCTGGAGCATTTCGGCGTGCCGTTCAGCCGCACCGAGGACGGCAAGATCTACCAGCGGCCGTTCGGCGGGCACATGAAGGATTTCGGCCAGGCGCCGGTGCGCCGCGCCTGCGCCGCCGCCGACCGCACCGGCCACGCCATCCTGCACACGCTGTACCAGCAGAGCCTGAAGGCGGATGTGGAGTTCTTCGTCGAGTATTTCGCGACCGACCTCATCATGGACGACGAGGGCGCCTGCCGCGGGGTGATGGCCTGGTGCCTGGAGGACGGGACGATCCACCGCTTCCGCGCGCAGCTGGTGGTGCTGGCGACCGGCGGCTATGGCCGCGCCTATCTCTCCTGCACCTCGGCGCATACCTGCACCGGCGATGGCGGCGGCATGGCGCTGCGCGCCGGGCTGCCGATGCAGGACATGGAGTTCGTGCAGTTCCACCCGACGGGCATTTTCCCGGCCGGCTGCCTGATCACCGAGGGCGCGCGCGGCGAGGGCGGATACCTGACCAACGCCGAGGGCGAGCGCTTCATGGAGCGCTACGCGCCGACGGCGAAGGACCTCGCCTCGCGCGACGTGGTCTCGCGCTCGATGACGATCGAGATCATGGAAGGGCGCGGCTGCGGGCCGAACAAGGACCACATCCTGCTGCACCTCGAAGGGCTGAAGCCGGAGCAGCTGCATGAGCGGCTGCCGGGGATTTCGGAGACCGCGCGGGTGTTCGCGGGCGTCGACGTGACCAAGGCGCCGATCCCGGTGCTGCCGACCGTGCATTACAACATGGGCGGCATTCCGACGAACTATCGCGCCGAGGTGCTGCGGCCGACCAAGGACAATCCGGACGCGATCGTGCCGGGGCTGATGGCGGTGGGCGAGGCGGCGTGCGTTTCGGTGCACGGCGCGAACCGGCTCGGCACCAACTCGCTGCTCGACCTCGTGGTGTTCGGCCGGGCGGCGGCGCACCAGGCGGCCAAGGTGGTCACGCCGGGCGCGAGCCAGCCCGCCCTGCCCGCCCGCGCCGGCGAGGCCTCGCTCGACCGGCTGGACGCGACGCGCCACGCCAAGGGCGGCACCACCGTGGCCGCACTCCGCGACCAGATGCAGCGGACGATGCAGAACCACGCCGCGGTGTTCCGCAACTCCAAGACGCTGAAGGAAGGTGTCGCGAAGATGTCCGGCCTGTGGCAGGGGCTGAAGGACATCTCGGTGTCCGATCGCGGGCTGATCTGGAATTCCGACCTGATGGAGGCGCTCGAGCTGCACAACCTGATGGGCAACGCGATCACCACCATGGCCTCGGCCGAGGCGCGGCACGAGAGCCGCGGGGCGCACGCGCATGACGACTTCCCCGAGCGCGACGACGCCGAGTGGATGAAGCATTCGCTCGCCCATTGCACGGATGAAGGCGAGGTGGCGCTCGACTACCGCCCGGTGCGGATGCAGACGCTGACCAACGACGTTTCGGTGTTCCCGCCGAAGAAGCGCGTCTACTGAGAAAGGGTTTCGAACCATGGCCGAACTGACCCTCCCGAAGAACAGCCGCGTGACCCAGGGCAAGACCTACAAGGCCGAGCCGGGGGCGACCCGGGTGAAGAGCTTCAAGGTGTATCGCTGGAACCCCGACGAGGACGCCAATCCGCGCGCCGACACCTATGAGATCGACCTCGACAAGTGCGGGCCGATGGTGCTGGACGCGCTGATCAAGATCAAGAACGAGATCGACCCCACCCTCACCTTCCGCCGCTCCTGCCGCGAGGGGATCTGCGGCTCCTGCGCGATGAACATCGACGGGACCAACACGCTCGCCTGCCTCAAGCCGATCGAGGAGGTGAAGGAGGCGGTGAACATCAACCCGCTGCCGCACATGCCGGTGGTGAAGGACCTCGTGCCGGACCTCAACCAGGCCTATGCGCAGTATCGCTCGATCGAGCCGTGGCTGCAGGCCGAGACGGCGCCGCCGCCGGATGGCGAGCGCAAGCAGAGCGTGGAGGAACGCGCGGAGCTGGACGGGCTGTGGGAGTGCATCCTGTGCTTCTGCTGCACGACCTCCTGCCCGTCCTACTGGTGGAACGGCGACCGCTATCTCGGCCCGGCCGTGCTGATGGCGGCGTATCGGTGGATCGCGGATTCGCGCGACGAGGCGACCGGCAAGCGGCTCGACGCGCTGGAAGATCCGTTCAAGCTCTATCGCTGCCACACGATCATGAACTGCACGCAGACCTGCCCGAAGGGGCTGAACCCGGCGAAGGCGATCGGCAAGATCAAGCAGATGATGGTCGAACGCCAGGGGTGATCTCCGGCGGGCGTTCGGATGCGGGAAGGGCCGGCGGGTTGCGCCGGCCCTTTTTTCATGGCCGGGCGGTCAGCCTCGTTTGCGTTTCGGTGGCTGGTAATTGATCGAATTCGGGTCGTGGATGGCGGCGATTTCCCATTCGGAGGGCAGCGAATCGGGGTCGAGCCAGCGGCTGCGGCGGAAATCGCGGCGCATCAGCAGGAAGAACGGCGCGGTCAGCAGGAAAATGACCAGGCCGATGACTGCGCCGAAGGCGCGGGCGAACGGATAGACCGCCAGTTCGGCGATGAAGATGACCGCGAGCACGGCATAGGCCGCGACCACGAGGCGGGCGAAGACGTGCCACAGGCGGATCATCACCAGCTTGCCGGAATTGAGCGCCCAGGCCATGAGTACGCCGGCGGCGATCAGCGGAAAGAACATGATCTTGCCGTAGTGGAAATAGGTGGCGGGGGAGGCGTTGCACCAGACCGTCCAGGCATCCAGGGCGGCGATCGCGATGGCGAGGAACCCGGGGATCGGGACGCCGGCCCATCTGGCGTTCGCCGGGATCCCGAAGGGGCGGTTGCCGGGGCGTTCGGTGGTCGGCACGGAGGCATGACGGTGCTTCGCGGTCATCCGCGCGGCAGGCGGATGACGAAGCGGGCGCCGATGACCGCGCCCTCGGGGTCGCGGCGGTTCTCGGCGGTGATGCGGCCCTGATGGGCCTCGACGATCTGCCGGGAGATCGACAGGCCGAGGCCGGAATGGTTGCCGAAGCCCTCGCCCTGCGGGCGCTCGGAGTAGAAGCGGTCGAACACGTGGTCGAGCTTGGCATCGGGGATGCCGGGGCCCTCGTCCTCGACGGCGAGTTCGACGATGCTGCCGGTGACGCGGCCGCGCAGCCAGATCTTGCCGCGCTGCGGGCTGAAGGAGATCGCGTTGCCGATCAGGTTGCGCAGGACCTGGACCAGCCGTCCCTCGGCGCCGCGGACGACGAGGCCGGTCTTCGGCGCGTCGAGCACCATCACCGGCGCGTCGTCCTCGCGGGTGGACTGGTGGATCTCGGCGAGGGCGGCGAGGATGGGGGCGAGGTCGACCGGCTCCAGCGCGGTGCGCGACATTTCGGAATCGAGGCGCGAGGAATCGCTGATGTCGGAGATCAGCCGGTCGAGCCGGCGGACGTCCTGCGAGATGATGTCGAACAGGCGGGCGGCGCGGGCGGGATCGTCCGTCCGGCGGACGGTCTCGACGGCGGAGCGGATCGAGGAGAGCGGGTTCTTGATCTCGTGCGCGACATCGGCGGCGAAGCGCTCGATCGCGTCCATCCGCGCCCAGAGGGCGTGGGCGGATTCCTCGAGGGCGCGGGCGAGGACGCCGATCTCGTCGTCGCGGGCGGCGATCGGCGGGGGCACCGGCTCGGTCATCGCGCCACGGCCCTCGCGCAGGCGGCCGGCCGAGGCGGCGAGGCGGAGCAGCGGCGTCGCGATGGTGCGGGCGAGATAGACCGAAAGCAGCACGGTCAGCACCAAGGCGAGCACGAACAGGCCGAGGATCGATACCCGCACGGCGAAGACCGCGCGGTCGACCTCGGTCGCCTCGCGGGTGAGGAGCACGGCGCCGACCGTGTTCTTGGCGCGGACGATGGGTTCGGAGACGGTGATCAGCAGCCGGCCATCGGCGGCGCGGCGGATGAAGGGCGGCGCCGCGTGCGAGGGCTTGGCGCCGGTGAGCTTCAGCACCTCGCGCACGCTGGGCTGCCAGCCGAGGCCGGAGCCGCCCTTGCCGTCCTGCCCGGAGGTGACCTCGGAACTCGGCAGGAAGGCGACGAACTGGTCGTAGAGGAAGCTGACGGCGCGGGCGAAGTCGCCGCGCGGCTGCACCGGCGGCAGCGGCTCGGTCACGATCGCCCCGCCCGGCCCCTGGCGGATGCGCGAATTGGCGATCACCCGTCCATCCGCCCCGTAGACCAGGGCCTGGGCGTTCGGCGTCGGCTCGGTCAGGCGGTAGAGCAGCGGGCGGGCGAGGTCCGGCTTCAGCGAGGGCTGGTCCGACGCGTTGGACTGCACCGCCGATTCGGCGAGCGCGCCGGCATAGATCCGCGCCTGCTCGCGCAGCGCGGTGACCTCGGCGGTGAGCAGGCCGTGCTGGTACTGGTCGAGATAGAGCAGCGCCGCGACGATGAGGGCGAGCGGCAGGGCGTTGACCAGCAGGATGCGCCGCAGCAGCGGCGAGACCCGCCGCCAGCCGCGCCCGCCGGCGGGAAAGGAGGCCGCCGCGGTCATGCTTCCTTGTAGCGGTAGCCGATGCCGTAGAGCGTCTCGATCTGGTCGAACTCGTCATCGACGGCGCGGAACTTGCGGCGCAGGCGCTTGATGTGGCTGTCGATCGTGCGGTCGTCGACATAGACGTTCTCGCCATAGGCGGCGTCGATCAGCTGGTCGCGCGACTTGACCATGCCGGGGCGGGCGGCGAGCGCCTTGACCAGCAGGAACTCGGTGACGGTGAGCTGGATGTCCTGCCCCTTCCAGAGGCACTGGTGCTTGGTTTCGTCGAGCGTGAGGTCGCCGCGGCCGATGACGCCGGTGGGGGCGGCGCCGGACCCCTCGGCGCGGCTGGCCTCGTTGCGGCGCAGCAGGGCGCGGATGCGCTCGAGCAGCAGGCGCTGGCTGAAGGGCTTGGTGATGTAGTCGTCGGCGCCGAGGCGCAGGCCCATCAGCTCGTCGAGCTCGTCGTCCTTGCTGGTGAGGAAGATGACCGGCATGGCCGAGCGGGCGCGCAGGCGCTGGAGCAGCTCCATCCCGTCCATCCGCGGCATCTTGATGTCGAGCACCGCGAGGTCGGCCGGGCGGGTCATCAGCCCCTGGAGGGCGGATTCGCCGTCGGTATAGGTGCGGACGGCGAAGCCCTCCTGCTCGAGGGTCATCTGCACCGATTCGAGGATGTGGCGGTCGTCGTCGACCAGGGCGATCGTCTGTTTCATGGGTTTTGCCTTGCAGCCGTCTTTCGTCGCAGTATCCGGATCTGACGTGACGGGAATATGGCGCCGATGCAAGAGCCCAGGGACATCCAGAACGACATCCACCGCGAGGCGCGGCTGCTGCTGCGGGCGGCGCGGGTGGGCAGCCTCGCGGTGATCGAGGACGAGTATCCGGCGATCGCCCTCGTCACCCCGGCGGTGACGCCGGAGGGCGACGTGGTGGTGCTGCTCTCGCAGCTTTCGGCACATACCAGGGCGCTGGACCGCGATCCGCGCTGCGCGCTGATGGTCAGCGGGCCGCCGGCAGAGGCGAATCCGCAGACCAGCCCGCGCCTGTCGCTGGTGTGCGACGCGGCGCGCTCGGACGCGCCGGAGGACCGCGAGCGCTACCTCGCCATCCACCCCTATGCGCGTGGCTACGCGGGGTTCACGGATTTCGGGATCTACCGGCTGAGCCCGGTGGGCGCGCGGTTCGTCGGCGGATTCGCGCGGGCGGCGACGCTCGATGTCGAGCGGCTGTCGCCAAGGACGGCGGCGTTGCAGGACCAGGCGGCGTGCCGCGCGGCGATGGCGGCGGCGAATGACGGGCTCGGCGCGCGCCTCGACGAGGTGGCCGCGCGGCACGGCGGCAGCGGCAGCGGCTGGCGGATGGTGACGCTCGACCCCGACGGGTTCGATCTCGGGCGCGAGGACATCGTGCTGCGCGTCGCCTTCGGGCGGATGTTGCGGGTTTATGAAGATGCGCTCACGAATTTGGCAGACGGCGCGACGCATGGTTGAGTTTCGCTGAGCGCGGTCGAATTTTCGCTTTTCGGGTTTGGAAAAACCCGTAAGGGACGGCATATAGCGAAAATCGAACATGAAGTCGAAGCCAAGAAAGACCAGAGCCGTGACGCCAAACCCGACGAATCCCGACTCCGAGGCCGCCCGACAGGCGGCCATCCTGGCCCCGGCGGGCATTGCCCGCGCCGCCGCCCTGCACGCGAACCTGACCGCGCCCGCCCTCGTCACCCACGCGCTGCGCCGCGGCGAAGGCCGGCTTTCCGCCGATGGCGCGCTGATGGTGCAGACCGGCGTGCATACCGGCCGCTCGGTCGCCGACAAGTTCGTGGTGGACGAGCCGCAGACCAGCGCCGATGTCTGGTGGGGGAGCGTGAACCAGAAGCTCTCCGCCGCGCATTACGCGACGCTGCGCGGCCGGGTGCAGGCCTTCCTGCAGGGGCGCGAGCTGTTCACCCAGGACCTGTTCGCGGGCGCCGATCCGAAAAACCGCATCCGGGTGCGCCTCGTCACCACCAATGCCTGGCAGGCGCTGTTCGCGCGGAACATGTTCATCCGCCCGGCCGCGGCGGAGCTGGACGGGTTCGAACCGGATTTCGTGATCCTGCACGCGCCGGAATTCGAGGCCGACCCGGCGGTGGACGGGGTGCGCTCCTCGACCGCGATCGCGCTGTCCTTCGCGGAGCGGCGGATCGTCATCGCCGGGACGCAGTATGCCGGCGAGATCAAGAAATCGATCTTCACGGTGATGAACTGGCTGCTGCCCGAACGCGGCGTGCTGCCGATGCATTGCAGCGCCAATATCGGCCGGGACGACGACGTCGCCCTGTTCTTCGGCCTGTCGGGCACCGGCAAGACCACCCTCTCCTCCGACCCGGCGCGCCGGCTGATCGGCGATGACGAGCATGGCTGGGGGCCGGATGGCGTGTTCAACTTCGAGGGCGGCTGCTACGCCAAGGTGATCGACCTCTCGGCCGAGGCGGAGCCGGAGATCTTCGCCGCGAGCCACCGCTTCGGCACCGTGCTGGAGAACGTGGTGGCGGACGCGCAGGGGGTGGTGGACCTCGCCGACCGCAGCCTGACCGAGAACACCCGCTCGTGCTACCCGATCGAGTTCATCCCCAATGTCGAGCCGACCGGGCGGGGCGGGATGCCGCGCAACGTGGTGATGCTGACGGCGGATGCGTTCGGGGTGCTGCCGCCGATCGCGAAGCTGACGCCGGCGCAGGCGATGTATCACTTCCTCTCCGGCTACACGGCGAAGGTGGCGGGCACCGAGAAGGGGCTGGGCCGCGAGCCGCAGGCGACCTTCTCGACCTGTTTCGGCGCGCCGTTCCTGCCGCGGCCGCCGCGGGTCTATGGCGAGCTGCTGGCGAAGCTGATCGCCGAGCATGGCGTCTCGTGCTGGCTGGTGAACACGGGCTGGACCGGCGGGGCGTTCGGGACCGGGCGACGGATGTCGATCCGGCATACGCGCGCGCTGCTGAACGCGGCACTTTCGGGCGCGCTGGAGGGCACGAGCTTCCATCCGGACCGGGCGTTCGGGCTGATGATTCCCGATGCGGTCGAGGGCGTGCCGTCGGCGGTGCTGGACCCGCGCGAGGCCTGGGCCGACAAGGCCGCCTATGACCGGCAGGCGGCGGAGCTGGTGGCGCGGTTCGAGGAGAACTTCAAGCGCTTCGCCGAGACGGTGGACGACGAGATCCGCAACGCGGCGATCCGCCCGGCGGCCTGACGCCGCCGCCCGCCGGCACCGACGAAAACGCCGCCCCGGGGAGCCTCGGGGCGGCATTTGTTCGTTTTTTTATCTGTCGTTTCGGCGCCCGCGCGGGGCGCCGCACGGATCAGTTGTTGTGCTGGGCCTGGGCCGACGCGGCCGGGGCGGCGTGGCCGGTCTTGAACTGGGTGCCGTAGGCGTTGTTGATCTTCTGCACGAGCTGGTCGTGGGTGTTGCCGAAGGTGGCGGCGTTCGCGGCGACCGGGGCGATGGCGCCGAGGGCGGCGATGAGGGCGATGGCGCGGGTCAGCTTGTTCATGGGAGTCTTCCTTTATGCTTTCGTGTTCAGGCTTGTCATCCCGGAGCGGCGCTCCGTCTGACCGTCCATATGGCACATTTGCTGCGGTGCAATAACGGGTCGGGTACACCTATCACCTATACGGCAGCGGCATGAAACCGGCGGCGGGGCGGCCGGCCCCGTCCGTCTCCGTATGGGTGACGGCGCGGCGCTTTTGGCCTTATTCTGCGCGCCATGACGATCGACGAGCAGCTTCTCGCCTGGGCGCCGGAATTTTCCGCCTGGCGCCGCGATTTCCACGCGCATCCCGAACTCGGCTACCAGGAGCGCCGCACCGCGGCGCTGGTGGCGGAACGGCTGGCGGCGTTCGGCCTGGAGGTGACGACCGGGGTGGGCGGCACCGGGGTGGTCGGCACGCTGCGGGCGGGGTCGGGGAACCGGGCGATCGCGCTGCGCGCCGACATGGACGCGCTGCCGATCGAGGAGGCGGGCGACGCGCCCTGGCGCTCGACCACGCCGGGGACGATGCATGCCTGCGGGCATGACGGGCACACCACGATGCTGCTGGCCGCGGCGCGCTACCTCGCGGCGACGCGGCGGTTTTCCGGGACCATCCATTTCATCTTCCAGCCCGCCGAGGAGGGCGGCGCCGGGGCGCGGGCGATGCTGGAGGACGGGCTGCTGGAGCGGTTCCCGTTCGATTCGGTGTTCGGCGCGCATAACGACCCGCTGCTGCCGGCGGGGGTGGTCTCGGCCTCGCCGGGGACGGTGAACGCGGCGTCGGACACGCTGCGGATCCGGCTGACCGGCAAGGGCGGGCACGCGGCGCGGCCGCACCAGGCGATCGACCCGATCGTCGCCGGGGCGCAGATCGTGGTCGGGTTGCAGAGCCTGGTGGCGCGGCGGGTGGCGCCGCTCGATTCGGCGGTGGTCTCGGTCTGCACCTTCCATGCCGGCAGCGCCAACAACGTGATTCCCGAGGTGGCGACCCTGTCGGGCACGGTGCGCACGCTGATGCCGCACGTGCAGGACCAGATGGCGCGCGACATTCCGGGCCTGGTGGCCGAACTCGCCGCCGACGCGGGGGTGGCGGCGGAGGTCGGCTACGAGCGGGGCTATCCGCCGGTGGTCAACGATGCCGGCGCCGCCGCGTCCTTCGCCGAGGCGGCGCGGGGGGTGGTGGGCGCGGCGCAGGTGCGGACCACCATGCCGGCCTCGATGGGCGGGGAGGATTTCGCCTTCTACGCGCTGGAACGGCCGGGCTGCTTCTTCCGCATCGGCCAGGCGGACGGCGAGCGCGGCTCGGTGCCGCTGCATCATCCGCGCTACGACTTCAACGACGCGATCATCCCGCTCGGGGCGGCGCTGTTCGCCGCGATCGCCGCGCGGGAACTGCCGGCTTGAACCTGCTCGGGCCCGGGCTGAACGCCTTCCTGCTCGGGTTTCCGGCGCTGCTGTCGATCGTCAATCCGCTGGCCGGGGCGATCATCTTCAACGAGATCACCGGCAATGCGAGCCGGCCGGTGCGGGCGACGCTGGCGCGCAAGGTGGGGATGAACAGCGCCGCGGTGATGCTCGTCTCGCTCTGGGCGGGCAGCTATATCCTGAGCTTCTTCGGCATCACGCTGAACGCGCTGCGGCTGGCCGGCGGCGCGGTGGTGGCGAGCCGGGCGTTCCAGATGCTGAACGCGCCGGAGGTGACCGAGGCGCGCAAGCAGGCGCAGGCGGCGAGCTCGCTGCCGGCGCCGGACCAGGACCCGGACGAGATCGCCTCGATGGCGTTCTTTCCGCTCACCCTGCCCTTCACCACCGGGCCGGGGACCATCGCCGTCGCGGTGACGCTGGGGACGGAACGGGGCGCCTTCGGCACGCCGCTCGGCGCGTTCTACGCCGGCATGTCGCTCGCGGCGGTGGCGATCGCGGCGATCACCTGGGTGAGCTATGCGGCGGCCGACCGGCTGGACGTGATCCTCGGCGCGACCGGGCGGCGGGTGCTGTCGCGGCTGGCGGCGTTCATCCTGCTCGGGATCGGCGTGCAGATCATGCTGTCCGGCGCCATTCCGGTGCTGCACCAGGCGCTGGCCGGGTGAGCGCCTGAGCGGACGCCGGCGCGCAAGGGGGGCGGGCCGGGAACGGCCCCTGCGAAAAACGCAGAACTGCGGCAGTGGCACTTACTCGTAACGCACCTTATCATCTCGGCTGCTATGTCCCAGTTGCCCGCCGAACCCGACCTGCTGCTGCTGCTGCACGATGTGGCGCGGCTGCTGCGGCTTGAAATCGACCGCCGCGCGAGGCTGCACGGCATGAACCGCGCGCAATGGGCGATGCTGATCAAGCTCGCCCGGCATCCGGGCCTGTCGCAGAAGGATCTCGCCGAGTTGCTGGAGGTGGAGCCGATGAGCGTCGCGCGGCTGACCGACCGGCTGGCGGCGCGCAACCTGGTGGAGCGGCGGGCCGACCCGCGCGACCGGCGGATCTGGCGGCTGCACCTGACCGAGGCGGCGCGGCCGCTGCTCGCCGAGATCGAGGCCCAGCGCGGCGCGGTCGCGGCGCTGATCGGCAGCGGGCTCGCGCCGGAGACGATGGATACGCTGGTCGGGGAGCTGCTGCGGATCAAGGCGACGCTGCTCGGCGCCGGGCGCTGCGGCGGCGCGGCACATGACGAAACGGGAGCGTGCGCGGCGGCGCCGGGCGGGATGGCCGCCGCTTCCGGCGACGATACCACGGCACAAGCCGAACAGGAGATGGTCTGATGTCCCAAACGAGTACCGCAACCGGCCCCGTGGCCCGCGAAGCCGAGATGCGCCAGGAGGCGACGAGGGGACGCAGCCGCTCCGGGCGGATGCTGCGCCCGTTGCTGATGATCGGCGGCGTGCTGGTGATCCTCGGCGCGATCCTGGTCTACTGGCTGCTGAGCGGCGGCACGGTGAACGTGACCGATACCTATGTGCGGGCGGCGCGGGTCGCGCTGTCGACCGACGTGTCGGGCCTCGTCGAGACGGTCGATGTTCACGACAACCAGCAGGTGAAGAAGGGGCAGGTGCTGTTCACCCTCGACCCGTCGCGCTTCAGGGTGGCGATCGCCCAGGCGAAGGCGAACCTCGCCGAGGTGGGCCAGGAGATCGAGGCGACGCGGGCCGGCTATCGCGCCGAGATCGCGAAGATCCGCACCCAGCAGTCGGTGGTGGACAACGACAGGCTGAACTTCGCGCGCTACGCGGCGCTGGTGCATACCGGCGGCGTGACGCGCACCGCCTATGACGATGCGAAATACAAGCTCCAGGGCGACGAGGCGACGCTCGCCTCGATGACGGCGCAGGCGGGCGTCGATCTCGCGAAACTGTCGGGCAACCCCAAGATCAAGATCGGGGACACGCCGCAATACAAGGCGGCGAAGGCGGCGCTGGCCACCGCCGAGTTGAACTACCGCCACTCGATCGTGCGCGCGCCCTTCGCCGGGGTGGTGACGGAGACCGACAAGCTGGAGCCGGGCATGTTCCTGCCGGCCGGCACCTCGGCCTTCGCGCTGGTCTCGACCAGCGATGTGTGGATCCGCTCGCAGCCGAAGGAGACCTCGCTGACCTGGGTGAAGCCGGGCGACAAGGTGAAGGTGCATGTCGACGCCTATCCGGGGCAGACCTGGCAGGGCGTGGTCGCCAGCATCTCGCCGGCCAGCGGGTCGAGCTTCTCGATCCTGCCGGCGGAGAATTCCTCGGGCAACTGGGTGAAGGTGGTGCAGCGCATTCCGCTGCGGGTGAACATCACCGGCGGGCCGAAGGACCTCGTGCTGCGCAACGGCATGACCGCCGAGATCACCATCACCACCGGGCACCAGAACCGGCTTTCGGACCTGTTCTGAGCCGGGATGCGGCGGGAGCGCTGAACCATGGCCGGGCCGGCTTCGCACGAGGAGGAAATGCAGCTCAGCGGGCTGCCGCGGGCGATCGTCACGGTCGGCTGCATGATCGGCACGCTGATGCAGGCGCTGGACGCGACCATCGCCAACGTCTCGCTGCCCTACATGCAGGGCTCGCTCTCGGCCTCGTATGACGAGATCACCTGGGTCCTGACCTCCTACGTCATCGCCGCCGCGATCATGACCGCGCCGGTCGGCTGGCTGGCCGCGCAGTATGGGCGGAAGAACATCTTCCTGATCTCGCTGGTGGGCTTCACCGTCAGCTCGATGATGTGCGGCGTCGCCACCTCGCTCGGCGAGATGGTGATGGACCGGCTGCTGCAGGGCGTATTCGGCGCCGCGCTGGTGCCGCTCAGCCAGTCCACCATGCTGGACATCTACCCGGTCGAGAAGCGCGGCTCGGCGATGGCGATCTGGGGCGTCGGCGTCATGATCGGGCCGATCCTGGGGCCGACGCTGGGCGGCTATCTCACCTATTTCTACAACTGGCGCTACGTGTTCTTCGTCAACGTGCCGTTCGGCATCGCCGCGGTGCTGGCCCTCGGCGCGTTCATGCCGAAGCGGGCGCGGCGGCCGGCGAGCGGGCAGTTCGACTGGATCGGCTTCGCCGTGCTGTCGCTCTTCCTCGGCTCGCTGCAGATCATGCTCGACCGCGGGCAGGAGAAGGACTGGTTCGGCTCGCCGGAGATCGTCACCTTCGCGGTGCTGGCGGTGATCGGGCTCTATCTCTTCATCGTCCACATGATGACGGCGAAGAACCCGTTCATCCCGCGCGGGGTGTTCGCCGACCGCAACCTCAATGCCGGGCTGATCACCATGTTCGCGGTGGGCTCGGTGCTGCTGTCGTCAGCGACGCTGATGCCGCCCTTCCTCGAAAAGCTCGGCAACTACCCGGTGGAGACGGCGGGGCTGGTGATGGCGCCGCGCGGCATCGGCACGATGGGGGCGATGATGCTGGCGGGGCGGCTGTCGAACCGGATCGACCCGCGCGCGCTGATGGCGGCGGGCTTCGCGCTGCTCGTCGTCTCGTTCTGGATGATGATGCAGTGGCTGCCCTCCTCGCCGCAGTCTTACATGATCGAGACGCTGATCGTGCAGGGAATGGGGCTCGGCTTCGTGTTCACCCCGCTGCAGGTCGTCGCCTTCTACACGCTGCCGCAGGCGCTGCGCACCCAGGGCACCTCGCTGCTCAGCCTGATGCGCAATATCGGCATGGCGGTGGGCATTTCCGTCACCGAGGCGGTGCAGGTGCAGATGGCGCAGGTGAACCACGCCACGCTCGCCGACCACGTGACGCCGTTCAGCCGCAACCTGCAGGTGGGCGGCGCGGTCTCGCGCCTGCTCGACCCGATGACCCATGCCGGGGCGGCGCTGCTGAACGCGACACTCGACCAGCAGGCGCAGATCATCTCCTTCATCGACGCGTTCAAGTTCATGATGGTCATCAGCATCCCGACCATGCTCTGCCTGCTGCTGATGCGCCGCCCGCCGCAGGCCGCCATGGCCGCGAAGGCGGAGAAGCCGGAAATGGCGGTCATGGAGTGATTTTGCGCCTCCACCCGCCCGCGCGGCGGGGGAGGCGCGAAATCACTTGGTGCCGAAGAGACGGTCGCCGGCGTCGCCGAGGCCGGGGCGGATATAGGCGTGCTCGTCGAGCTGCCGGTCGATCGCCGCGGTGTAGACCGGCACGTCCGGATGGGCGGCGTGCAGGGCGGCGATGCCTTCCGGGGCGGCGATGAGGCAGACGAACTTGATCGCCCCCGCCCCTGCCCGCTTCAGCCTGGTGACCGCCGCCGCCGCCGAATGGCCGGTGGCGAGCATCGGGTCGACCACCACGGTCAGGCGCTGGTCCATGTCGTCCGGGACCTTGAAGTAGTATTCGATCGGCTCGTGCGAGAGCGGGTCGCGGTAGAGGCCGACATGACCGATGCGCGCCGAGGGCACGAGGTCGACCATGCCGTCGAGAATGCCGTTGCCGGCGCGCAGGATCGAGATGAAGCAGAGTTTCTTGCCGGAGACCTGGCGGGCCGTCATCGGCTCCAGCGGGGTTTCGATATGGACCGGCTCGGTCGGCAGGTCGCGCAGCACCTCGTAGCCCATCAGCAGGCTGATCTCGCGGACGAGGCGGCGGAAATCGCCCGTCGGCGTCGCCGCGGCGCGCAGCAGGGTGAGCTTGTGCGCGACCAGCGGGTGATCGACCACCATGACGTTGTCCGGCATTGCCTGCATCCCGATCTCCTGTCGCCCCGAGGTTCAGCGCCGGCGCGCGGCCGCCCGGGGTTTCGCGGCCGCCGCCTTCCTTACGGCGGCGGGCTTCGCCGGGGAAGCTTTCGCACCGGTCGGCCTTGCCGCGGCGGCCTTCACGGCGCGCGCCGGTTTGGCGCCAGGGCGCGGCGACGGCGCCTCGGGCACGATGTCGCGGCCGGCGACGCGGGCCATCTCGGCGCGGAAATCGCGCAGATACTGGGCGAGATCGAGATTTGCGACCGCATAGGCGCGGGCGGCTTCGCCGAGGCGGGCGGCGAGGTCGCGCTCCTCCAGCATACGGAGCACGGCGTCGGCCACCGAATCGGGGTCGAGATTCGCGGCGACCAGGCCGGTTTCGCCATCGGCGATGAATTCGGTGACGGTCGGCGTGTCGCCGCCGACGATCGGCGCGCCGACCGCCATCGCCTCGCGCAGGCTCCAGGAGGCGACGAAGGGGTAGGACAGGTAGACATGCGCGTCCGACCGGCGGAGCAGGGCGATATGGTCCTCGTATTCGACGCGGCCGAGGAAATGCACGCGCGAGAGGTCGATCCGGCCGGCGAGTTCCTGCATCATCACGCCGCGCCAGTTGCCCTGCGGCGGCGGCGCGCCGTAGCTGATCTCGTCGCCGCCGACGAGGGAGACCACCACGTCGCTGCGGGCGGCGAGGATGCGCGGCAGGGCGCGCATGAAGGTGTGGAAGCCGCGATAGGGTTCGAGGTTGCGGGCGACATAGGTGATGAGCTTCTGCCGCGGCGCGACGCTGAGCGGGCCGACCTTCAGGGTGCGGCGGCGCAAGGCGGGATCGGGGCGGCAGATGCCGAGATCGACCCCCTCGCGGACGATGGAGAGCCGGCCGTGCATCCACGCGGGATAGGTGCTGCGCTGCCATTCGGTCGGCGTCTGGCCGTGCTGGCCGAGGGCGAAGGCGAGGTGGTTCACCCCGTTCTTCGCCCGCACCGCGCCGAAGCGCTCGGGCGGCATCGGGAATTCGGGATCGTAGTTCACGTCCGTCCCGTCGATCCGGTAGTAGAACTCGAAATAGCCGAGGATCGGCACGCCGGGAAACACGTCGCACAGGTTGAGCATCTCGCCCCAGCCGTGATGGCCGACGATGATGTCCGGCCGGAAGCCGAGGGCGCGGATCTGCATCGCCCCGGCATAGCCGGCCTCGGCGCGGCGCATCGCCATGTCGTATTCGCGGGCGGCGGGGTGGACGCCGTCCGGCACGCGGGGCGGCGCCGCGTAGGTGACCTTGCGCACGCCGGGGATGGCGTTGCGGTTCGGCTCGGTCATGAACACGATCTCGTGCCCGCCCTCGGCCAGCAGGTCGCGCACGATGTGCAGGTACTGGCCCGGAAAGTTCTGGTGGACGAAGAGGAACTTCACGGCGCGCCCCGGCTCAGCGGCGGCCGCGGGGGGCGGGTTTCGCCGCCGCGCGCGGCAGCAGGGTGACGCGCATCGACTCCAGCGCGGCCAGGCTCTCGGACTCGCAGGTTTCGTCGTTGCCCACCGGGCGGGTCTTCGAGCCGTCGATGAAGGTTGCCTCGCAGCGCAGGTCGAACCGCTTCGCCGCCTCGCCCTGCAGGCGGACGCGGAAGCCGAGCAGCGGCAGCGCCATGCCGCGGCTGCCGCAATAGTGCCCGGCCTCGACCCAGGGGGAGAGCCAGCCGCGGCCGAGCACCGCCTGGTAGGTGAGGTCGGCCGGGTCGATGCCCTCGGGGGCGGCGATGGCGATGCCCTCGATCCAGTGGCCGGACCCGGCTTCGCCCAGCCAGTCGCCGAAGCGGGCGCCGACATCGCCGCGGGTCTGGATATGGGCGAGCAGGTCCATCCGCACCGGGGCGGCGGGGACGGCGGCGACCGGGACGGCGGCCGGCGGCGGGACCGGCGGGGCGGCGGGCGCGCCGGTGGCGGCGGCGAGGCGGAGCACCTGCAGGCGGGGCGCCGAATCGGCCTGGCCCGGAAGCTGGTAGACCGTCACCATCACCCGGGCGGGGCCGCGGGCGACGCGGACGAGCGCGGCATCGCCCAGGCCGGAGAGCCAGCCATCCGGGCGGAAGGCGAGGATCTCGACGCTGTCGGGCGCGAGCGGCGGCGGCGAGACGCGCACGCCGGGCAGGCCGCCGCGCTGCGCCGCCGCGGGATTCGCCTCGTTGACGATGCAGAACAGGCCGGCATCGAGCGTCATCATGTGGGCGGAGACCTTCAGCTCCTCGACGCCGGCGGCCTTCGCGGCGGCCTGCGCCGGGGCGGCGGCCGGCGGCGGCGCGACAGGGCGGGCCGCAGCGGGACGGGACGCAGCGGGACGGGACGCGGCGCGGGTCGGGGTCTTGCGGGCGGGGGCCGGGGTCTTGGCCATGGGGCGTGTCTCCATTGTCAGGCGGGGGAAAGGGATGCGGCCGTCAGGGCCGGAGGACGGGCGGCGGGCGCGGGCGGTTGCCAGGCGAGCAGGATGTCGTTGATGCGGGCCGGCGGCAGGCCGAGGGGCAGGACGTCGCCCCGCCGGGTCGCGCGGATGCGGGCGGCCGGGGCGCCGATGTCGAAACCGAGGACGTAGAGCCCGGCGCGCCAGAGCTCGCCGAGGGCGAAGCACCAGGTTTCCGGCCAGATCGAGGGCAGGAAGCCGAGGGCGGCGCCGGCATCGCGCAGCAGGGCCTGGGCCTCGCCCTCCTCATAGGCGCCGGTGACGCGGACGCGGCCGGTGGCGATCAGCGCGGCATCGTCCTCGCTGGTGCCGGCGAGGACGAAGGAGAGCGGCAGGGCGCGGGCGGCGGCATCGCGCGCGCAGGCGAGCAGGACGTCGAACCCCTTGGCGGGGCCGATGCCGCCGGCGAGCGCGATCCGGCGGGGCGCGCCGGGCGCGGGCGGGCGGGGCGGCGGCAGGTCGTCATCGTCCTCCCAGGGGGTGACGGCGACGGCGAGGCCGGGGAAATGGCGGCGCAGGCGGGCGGCGGCATCGGCCGAGGGGGCGGCGACGCGGCGGGCGGCGGCGAAGGCGGCGGCGGAGCGGGCGCGCAGGGCGGCGGGCGCGATCGGGTCGGCCAAGGCGCTGCCGGCGGCGGCGAGGCAGGTTTCGCAGCCGTCGATGCCGGGTTCGCCGCAATAGCGCCTGGCCGGGCCGATCAGGTTCACCCGCTTGCAGAAATGGGCGTAGTCGTGGACCACGTGATCCGCCGGGACGCCGAGCCGGGCCGGCAGGGCGAGGATCGCCGGGTCGTGGCCGAGCGTGTGGTGGAACTCGACATGGCGCACCCCCTCGCGCCGGAGCAGGGCGACGAGGGCGCGCATCCCGGTGCGGGGATCGAAGACGAGGTTGGGGAACGGTTCGGCGCCGCCATCGGCGAGGCGGGCGGGGCCGGTGCCGGCGATCGAGCCGTCCGCGCGGATCAGGTCGGGGCTGAGCAGGATCGGCCGCAGCCCGGCCTCCCGCAGCGCCGCCATCCGCGCCGCGACGACGCGGGCGATGCCGCCGCCGTGGTCATGCGCGACGAGGGCGACCGCGCCGTGGCGGACGCGGCCGGCGGCGAAGCGGGCAAGGTCGAGCCGGCGGCGGGCGTCGCGCAGCGGATCGGCCTCGTGATGGGCGGCGATGAGGGCGGCGTAGCCGGGATGGCGGCGTTCGAGGACGGCGAGGTTGCGGGCGCAGAGCGCGGCGGTGGTGGCGCCGAAGGAGGCGCCGCCGCGATGGGCGACGAAGATGCCGGGCGCGCCGGCATGGCGCCAGCCGGCCAGGGCGGCGCGGCGGCACCAGTCGTTCTCCTCGCCGTAGCCCTGGGCGAAGAGCGTGGCGTCGAACCCGCCGATGGCGTCGAGCGCGTCGTGCCGGATCGCCATGCAGAAGCCGATCGCGGTCGGGATGTCGACCAGGGCGGCGCCGTTGACGCGGCGGGCCAGCGCGTCGAGCCGGGTGGTGGCGGCGAGGTCCGGCGCGGGGTTGCCGCCCTGGCGGGCCGGGTAGCTCATGATCGTCGCCTCGTTCGAGAGCGGGGTGACGCTGGCGATGTCGGGCGCGCGGTAGAGCGCGGCGTGCAGCCGGGCGGGGGCGCGCGGCGGCAGCAGGATGTCGGCGTTGAGCAGCAGGATGTCGCAGCCGGGGACGAGGCGGCGGGCGGCGGCGATGCCGGCGTTGGCGGCGGCGGGGAAGCCGCGGTTGCGGCGGTGGCGGCGGAGCGCGATGCGCCCGGCCGCGGCCGCTTCATCGAGCAGGCGGACGAGGGCGGGCTCGGGCGAGGCATCGTCCACCACCACCAGCGGGCAGCGCGGGGCGGCGCGGCGGAAGGAGGCGATGGCATCCGCCGTCGCCGCCGCGTCGCGATAGGCGGGCATGACGGCGCAGAGCGGGGCGCGCGGCGGCAGGACGGGGCGGCGGCGGCGGATGCGGGCCGGCTTCAGCGCGGCGAGGGCGGCGGGGTCGATCGGCGTGCCGGCGAGGGCGGCGCCGGACGCGGTTTCGAGGATGAAGGGCGGGACGAGACCGGCGAGGCGCGCCGGGCCGATGCGGAAGCCGTGGCGCTCGACGAAGGGCCGCTGGTCGGACGGGCCGAGGCGGCGGCGCGGGGTGAGGGCGCGGCGGGTGCCGGCGCGGTCGACCAGGGTGAGGCGCGGCACCCGCCAGGGGGCGGCGGGATGGGCGACCCAGCCCTCGATCCCCTGCCCCGCCGGCATGGCGATGCCGTCGTGATGGCGGATCGCGGCGAGGTCGGGCGCGCCGAGCAGATTCGCGCCGTGCGGACCGTCGCCGACGCGCCGGCCCTCGGCGATGCCGCGCCAGCCGGCGAACCCGGCGGCGCGGGCGATGGCGGTGGCGAGGGTTTCGAACCGGCCGCCATCGTCGAGCGCCGGCGGAACCTCGTGGCGGGCGAGGAGTTCGGCGAGAGCGGCGGCGGCCTCGTCATGCGCGCCGGCGGCATGGCGCAGGCGGGCGAGCGCGATCCAGGCCCCGGCATGGTCGAAGCGGGTGGCGATGTCGGCGAGGGCGGCGGCGGCCTCGGGATCGCCGGTCGCGGCGCGCAGGAGGGCGCGCTCGTAACGCGGGCGGCCGTCATCCGGCGCGAGGCGGCAGACGCGGTCGAGCCAGAACGCCGCCTCCGCCGGATCGCCGGCGGCGATGGCGAGGCGGGCGCGGCGCCAGGCGTCCACCGCTTCGTCGTTGCGGCGGTCGCGCACGCGCGCGAAGGCGGCGTCAGTCCCCGGCGGCACGGCTGGCGGCGGGTTCCGGCCCGGCGGCAAGGTCGACAAGGTCGGACCGCGCCTCCTCGACGCCCTGGGCGAGGGCGCGGCGGAGCCAGGTTTCGGCCTCCGCCGGCTCCGGCGGGCCGGCCAGCCCCTTGCGCAGCCAGCGGCCGAGCATGAGCTGGGCGAGCGGGTGGTTCGCCTCGGCGGCGCGGCGATACCAGTGCAGCGCCGCCGCGCGGTCGACCGGAATGTCGTGCCCGCCGCCATGCAGGGCGCCGAGGGCAAACATGGCGCCGGGATGGCCGGTTTCGGCGACGCGGAGGAAGAGATCGCGCGCGCCCGCATGGTCGCGCGCGGTGCCGCGGCCATGCAGCTTCATCTCGGCCTGGAGCGCCAGGGCGTCGGTCATGCCGGTGTCGGCGGCGCGGCTGATCCAGCCATAGGCGGCCTCGGGATCGGCGGGAACGCCCCTGCCCTCCAGCAGCATGCGGCCATACCAGTACTGCGCGTTGACGATGTTTTCGGCGGCGCGGCGCAGCCACATCGCCCCCTTCGCCTCGTCGCGCGCGACGCCGATGCCCTCGGTGAGGCAGACGGCGTAGTTGAAGGCGCCGATCGCGTCGCCGGAGCCCGCCGCGCGCTCGAACCATTCGTGGATCGGCAGGCCATCGACCGAGGCGCTGCGGACCTGGCGGTGGAGGATGAGGTTGGCGAGGTTGGCCTGGGCGGCGGCATCGCCCCCGCTGGCGGCGCGGGCGAGCCAGCGCGCCGCCTCGTCGGCATCGCGCACGACGCCGGCGCCGGTGAGGTAGAGCATGCCGAGGGCGCGGGCGGCGGTGCGGTGGCCGGCCTCGGCCGCGGCGCGGAACCAGATCGCCGCCTCGGCATAGTTCGGCGGCAGGTCGCCGCCGCGGGCGTAGAGATCGCCGACCAGGGCGGCGGCCTCGGGATCGCCGGCGACGGCGGCGCGGCGGAGCCAGGATTCGCCCTCGACCGGGTCCGGCGCGCAGCCGCTGCCGGCGAGCAGCATGGCGCCGAGCTTCGCCTGGGCGTTGCGGATGCCGTGGATCGCCGCCTTGCGGTAGTGCATCAGGGCGCGCGACGGATCGGGCAGGACGCCGACCGCCTGCTCGTGGATGACGCCGAGCAGGAAATGCGCGGTGGGCAGGCCGGCCTCGGCGGCGCGCTCGATCGGGGCCATCGCCTCGATCGTCTTTTCCGCCGTGTCGGCGCGGGACATCAGCAGCATGCCGAGGCCGAGATGGCCCTGCGGCCAGTCCTGCGCGGCGGATTTGCGGTACCAGTCGAGCGCGGCGTCGCGGTCGAGAATGCCCTCGGGGCCGTTGGCGAGGATGAAGCCGAGCAGGGACTGGCCGTCCGCCGAGCCGGAGTCCGCCGCCTTGCGGGCCCAGGCCAGGGCCGCCGGATAGTCGGCGCCGGGGGCGTCATCGGCGGCCCAGTGATCGTCCGGGAACAGGCCGGGGCCGGACGCGGCGGCGCGCAGCCCCTGCAGGTGCAGGCTGGCGAGGCGGCACTGGCTCGGCACGTGGCCGGCCTCGGCCGCGGCGCGGAACCAGCGCGCGGCCTCGGCCGGGTTGCGCGGGAACAGGGTGCCGGCGAGATAGGCGTGCGCCACCTCGTTCTGCGCCTCGACGAGTCCGGCGGCGGCGGCGACGCTGTAGAGCCGCGCCGCCCGCGCCCGCGCGCCGGCGGCGGCGAGGCGCCGCGCCCGGCGGAGGGCCCTGGGCGGCGAAAGCGCCGCCAGATGGTCCAGCAGTCGCATCGGCGCGGGATGCCCCCCTCAGGGCTCGCGCATGCTGTCGGTCGCGACCGGCAGCAGCTTGGTCATGAAATAGGAGAGGATGGTGCGCCGGCCGGTCTTGATGTCGGCGGTGAGCGGCATGCCGGGGGTGAGGCGGAAGCTGGGCGGCACGCCGTGCAGCATCAGCCTGTCGATCGAGATGCGGGCCTTGTAGTAGAGGCCGCGCGGCCGGTTGGGCAGCGGCGAGGCGCCCTCCGCCGGCGGCTGGTCGGAGCTGAAACTGTCGGCGCTGACCGAACGGAGCGTGCCGCGGGCGGTGCCGTAGCGCAGGTAATCGAAGGTGGCGAATTTCACCGTGACCGGATCGCCGACATGGACATGGCCGGATTCGGCGCCGCTGATATCGGCCTCGACCTCGAGCGGGGCGTCCAGCGGCACCAGGGTGATGAACTTGGCCCCCGACCGCAGCACCGAGCCGACCGAGACATGGGCGACGGTGAGCACGATGGCGTCGCGCGGCGCGCGCATCACCACGAGCTGGCTCTGCAGCCGCGCCTTGGCGAGGTCCTGCTCGGTGGCGATCAGCTTGCTGTCGGTCTCGGCGAGTTTCTCCCCGACATCGGCGATCCATTTCTTTTCATAGGCGTCGCGCTCGGCCTGCTGGGCGGCGAGGTCGCGCTCGCCGGCGGCGGCGGTGGCCAGCGCGCTGGAGAGCGAGCTGGACACGGTCAGCCGGTCGTTCCGGGCAAGCAGGGAGTTGAGCTTGCTGCCGACCTGCATGCGCTGGAGCTGGTCGCGCATGTGCTCGACATCCTTCGCCACGCCGACCTGCTTGCGGTAGAACCCCGCCTCGCTGTCGCTCTTGGCGATGATCATGCGCAGCTCGGCGATCTTCTGGTCGTAATTCTCGATCGTGTAGATGCGCTCGGCCTTGCGGCTCTGGAAGATCGCGGCCTGGAGACGCTGCGCCGCGTTGGGATGCGCCGGCGCGTAGGTGGTGCCGCCCGCCTCGGCGGCGAGACGGTCGCGCCGGGCGGCGAGCTGGATCACCTCGGCGCTCAGCGCGCGCAGATTGGCGCTGGCGAAGGTGGGGTTCAGCTTCGCCAGGATCTCGCCCTTGTGGACGATCTCGCCCTCGTGGACGTCGATCGCCTGGACGATCGAGGTGTCGAAGGGCTGGAGCAGGACGTTCGGGGCGGTGGAGACCAGCCGGCCGGGCGCCGAGACCACCTTGGGAATGCGCACGACGGCCGCGACGGCGATCAGCGTCGCCACCAGGGCGGTGACGAGCAGCATGGTGTAGCGCGAGACGATCGACACCGGCGTCGCGATCACCGCCGCCGTCGGCGACTGGAATTCCAGCAGCGGCAGCGGCAGGTCCGACAGCGAGGCGGGATCGGCCAGGGCGAGGCTGCCGCCGGAGGGCGGCAGCCGGTCAGTCGCCTTGCGCGAGGGTCGGGGTCGGCGCATGGCGGCCTCCTTCGGGATTCATGTGGCGGTTCTGCTGGAGCCAGAGATGGCGGTAGATCGCGCAACGCTCGACGAGATCGGCGTGCCGGCCGATATCGACGACACGGCCGGCATCCATGACCAGGATCATGTCGCAATCGACCAGCGAGGCGAGACGGTGGGAGACGATCACCATCGTCCGGCCGCGGGCGATGCGCAGCAGGTTGGCGTTGATCAGCGCCTCGCTTTCGGGGTCGAGCGCGCTCGTCGCCTCGTCGAGGATGAGCAGGCGGGGATCGGCGATCAGGGCGCGGGCGATGGCGAGGCGCTGCTTCTGGCCGCCCGAGAGGTTGGGCGAGCCCTCCTCGACGAAGGTTTCGTAGCCCTGGGGCAGGCGCTCGATGAATTCCTCCGCGCCGGCGAGGCGGGCGGCGCGGATCGCATCCTCGAAGGTGAGGCCGGGACGGCCGGCGATGATGTTGTCGCGCACCGAGCCGCGGAAGAGGAAATTGTCCTGCAGGACGACGCCGAAGCTCTTGCGCAGATGACGGAGATTGATCTCGCGCAGTTCGGTGTTGTCGATCTTCACGGCGCCGAGATAGTCGCGGTTGATGCCCTGGAGCAGGCGCGTGATGGTCGACTTGCCCGAGCCGGAACGGCCGACGATGCCGAGCATGGTGCCCTCGGGGATCGAGAAGCTGACCTTGTTCAGCGCCGGCGTCTTGCCGCCCTCGTAGGTGAAGGTGACCTCCTCGAAGGCGACGGCGCCGCGGAAGGCGGGGCGCAGGCCGGTGTTCATCGCGCGGCGCTCGGTCGGCCGGTTCAGCACCTCGCCGACGATGCCGACGGCGGCGCGGGCCTCCTGCGCGTCCTGCACGAGGCGGGCGAAGGAGATCAGCGGGCCGGCGACGCGGCCGCCGAGCAGCATGAAGCCGACCAGCGAGCCGGCGGCGAGCGGGTTCTGCGAGGTGAGCGCGACATAGCCGCCGAGCAGCAGCACGCCGATCGTCGCGTAGCGCTCGAGCGGCAGCGACAGCACCTGCGGCCAGGCGGAGAGCCGGCCCATCTCGAGATTGAGCTGGCTGGTGAGCGCCACCCGGCCGTCCCAGTCATCGGAGCGGACCTTCTCGAGCGCCAGCGCCTTGACCGTGCGCACGCCGTAGAGGCTTTCGACCAGCACCGCGCCCTTCCGGCTCTCGGCCTCGATGATGCGGCCGGTCAGCCGGGCGAGCGCGGGCAGGAAGGCGGTGATGATGACGGCGATGGTGGCCGAGGCGATCAGCACCGTCCAGGCGAGGAAGGCGTTGAGGTAGAACAGGATCGGCAGGACCAGCGCGATCATGAAGATGTTGATGAAGGTGGTCAGCAGCCGGCCGGTGATGAAGTCGCGCACGCGGTAGATCTGGCCGACCTTGTAGCCGATCTGGCCGGCCTGGTTGCGCTCGAAGAACTCGATCGGGATCGTCATCAGCCGGTCGAAGATCATCAGGTTCAGCCGGGCGTCGAGCCTGGTGGAGAGCATCACCAGCATCATCTGCCGGCCCCAGGTGAGCACCGCCTCCCAGAGGATGGCGATGACGAAGACGATCGAGATCAGCGCCAGCGTGTTCATCGCGTGGTACTCGATCACCGAGTTGAGCACGACCATGACCAGCAGCGCCGGGATCACCTGCAGCACGGTGAGCGTGACCGAGCTGATCGCGATGTCGCGCAGGATGCGCTTCTCGCGCCAGACCATGCGGAAGAGGAGCGCGAAGTTGAAGACCGGCTCGGCATCGTCCTCGCCGCGCTCGCCGCGGACGAGGAGCACCGTGCCGTCCCACAGCTGGCCGAGCTGCAGCTCGTCGACCGGGACGGGCGCGGTGCCCTGCGGGGCGCGGGGGTCGCGCAGGAACACGACGGCGCGCTCGCGGTCGGCGGCGACCATGATCGCCGCGCCGCCATCCTTCAGCAGCAGGATGACCGGCGCCGTCGTCTCGATCTTGAGGAGCTGGCGGAAATTGACGCGGATCGCGCGGGCCCAGAGCCCGGCATCGCGCGTCCATTCGACGAGACCGGCGGAGGATGGCGGCGCGCCGCCGCCCTCCTTGCGCAGGAGTTCAGGATCGAGGTCGATTCCGTGGAACCGGGCCGCGGCCCTGACCGCCAGCACGCGCACGTGAAGCTCCCTGCCGCCATCCGGCGCGGCATCCACCGGCTCGATTGTCTCGCTCATCAGACAAGATCTTTCCCCGTTGCGATAGATCTTTCGTCCGGGGCGCGCCTGCCGGTCTGCCACGCCGTGAACCGGCGCCGCGGGGTGCCAAAACCGCACCCGGTTACGAAATCAAATATCAAATCAAACATTCAACACTCCGTTAGCACATGTGCGGACGCTTTTTCCATAGATTTGAACCCGCCGCGAAACGGGTCTTGCGTTTCGGCCCCGGCGGTGCTGGATCAGGCAGCGATCTGCCAAGGAGCACGCGACCATGGATATCCGCCCCGCCGCCCCGGAAGACCTGCCCGCCTGCCAGGCGATCTATGCCCATCACGTGCTGGAGGGGACCGGAACGTTCGACGAGGTGCCGCCCTCCCTCGAAGCGCTGACGGCGCGGTTTCGCGAGGTCACCGGCGCGGGACGCGCCTGGGTGGTCGCCGCCGATGCGACGGGCATTCTCGGCTTCGCCTATTTCGACCAGTACCGCGCCCGCTCGGCCTACCGGTTCACCGCCGAGGACAGCGTCTATGTGCGCGAGGACGTGCGCGGCCAGGGGGTGGGCAAGGCGCTGGTCGCGCGGCTGCTCGACGAGGCGCGCGCCGCCGGATTCCGGGAGATGCTCGCCGTGATCGGCGATTCGGAGAATGTCGGCTCGATCGGGGTGCATGCCAGTCTCGGTTTCCAGCGGGTGGGGACGCTCCGCGATGTGGGGTTCAAGTTCGGCCGCTGGATCGACGTGGTGATCATGCAGCGCCATCTCGGCGGCCAGGGTTGAGGACGGTCAGGCGGCGATCTTGAGGGACTCCACGGATTCCTCCAGTTCCTGGAAGGTCGGCATGAACAGGTTGGGCACCATCTTGCGGCCGACCTCGACGCTGACCTGCGGCGCGTTGCCGTGCAGATGCGCGACCAGCACCGCGCGGATCACCTCGAAATAACGGGAATCCTCCTCGACCACGCCGCGCAGCCGCACCGAGAGCGGCCCCACCACGCCATAGGCGAGCAGCACGCCGAGGAAGGTGCCGGTCAGCGCCTCGCCGATCATTTCGCCGAGCACGGCGGGCGGCTGGCTGATATGCGCCATCGTCTTGATCACGCCGAGCACCGCGGCGACGATGCCGAGCGCGGGCAGGCCGTCCGCCATCGTCTGCAGCGTGTGGGCGCCGTGCAGCTCCTCGGCCAGGGTCTTGCGCAGTTCGCGGGCCATCACGTCCTCGATCTGGTGCGGATCGTCGGCGTTCATGCCGACCATCCGCAGATAGTCGCAGATGATCGCGGTGGCTTCCTCGTTCTTGAGGATGGCCGGGAAGTGCTTGAAGACCGGGCTTTCCTCCGGACGCTCGATATGCGGCTCCAGCGCCATGGCGCCGCGCGTCGCGGCGAGGCGGACAAGGTAGAACAGCAGGCACAGCAGGTCAGTGTAGTCGGCCTTCTTGAAGGCGCCGCCGCGCAGCACCTTCTTGAAGCCGGCCAGCGTGTGCTTGATGTCGTGCATCGAGTTGCCGGCCACGAAGGTGCCGACCGCGGCGCCGCCGATCGTGATGAGTTCGAAGGGCATCGATTTCAGCAGCGGACCGATCGCCCCGCCCGTCACGATAAAGACGCCGAACACGCAGACGAGCAGGAATGCAACGCCTCCCAAAGTGAGCATATTTCACCGAAATCTCAGAACATTGCATCTCCGTTCGGGTCATGGCGCCTTGGCACCATCTGTTTTGACCCCTTCCGGCAGTGCCGGACGCACCACCAGTATTCCCACCCGCCGATTGGCTGCCGCCAGCGGATTGGATGGGATGAGCAGCTTTCGGTCGGCATAGCCGCTCACGCGCGCGATCAGCCGCTTCGGAAAGCCGGCCTTGACCAGGACCGCGCGCGTCGCGTTCGCGCGCTCGACGGACAGGTCCCAGTTGTCCTTGGGACCGGCGACATAGGGCCGGGCATCGGTGTAGCCGGCGATGCGGATCCGGTCGCCCAGCCGGGACAGGATCGGCGCGATCTTGGTGAGCAGTTCCAGCGTCATCGGGTTCGGCCGGGCCGAGCCGAGCGCGAACATCGGCCGCTTGTGCGCGTCCATGATCTGGATGCGCAGGCCCCGCGGCGTGACGTGGACGCTGACCTGTTTCGAGAGCGACGCCAGATCCGGGTCCTGCGCCATCATCTGCCGGATCTCGGAACCCGCGGTCCTGAAGCGGGCTTCGCCGAGATTGCCGGGGGCGAGGCCGCCGATGGCGCCGCCGGTGCCGGCGGCGGCCTTCTCGCCGGACGGCGCGGACCGCGCCCCGGCGGCGGGTGAAGCGGGCTTCTGCAACTCGGGCGCGGGCTTCGGCGCCGCGTTCGACGCGGTGGCGCCGGAGGCACGCGGCTTGTGGCCGGCGCCGGGCGAGGTGTTCACCATGTCGTTGCCGGTGGGATGATCCGGGCGGATCTGCTGGCCCTGCGGCGTGTGCGGCACCTGGTAGGAGACCGGGTTGTGGCCGACGGTGACGCGCACCGCCCCGCGATCCGACGAGAGGGCGCCCTTGTCGAACGGGGTGCTGCCGCCGAACGGCTTGCCCTCGCCGGAGGCGGCGCGGTTGAGCACGTTGGCCTGGCTGAAATAGTCGGCGAGGCCGACGCGCTGCGCCTCGGTCGTCGCGTTGATCAGCCACATCAGCAGGAAGAAGGCCATCATCGCGGTCACGAAGTCGGCATAGGCGACCTTCCAGGCGCCGCCGTGATGGCCGCCCTCGACGATCTCCTCGCGGCGGATGATCAGGTTGACCGCCTGATCGCCCCCCTTGCCGCCCTTCTTCTTGCGCTGCGCCATGAACCCCTTGTCACCTTTCGGGGCGGAGTATCGGGGGTGGGGGTTAAAAAAGGCTGAATCGGAGACCGTCAGCAGGTGACTTCGAGGGCGCGGGCCAGCGTTCCGGGATCGGCATTGCCGCCGGAGAGAACGACTCCCACCGCCAGGCCGTCGAGCGGCAGCGCCTCGGCCAGCACCGCCGCCAGCGCCACCGCGCCGCCGGGCTCGACCGCGAGCTTGAGATGGCGCAGCGCGAAGCCCATCGCGGCGAGCACCTGCGACTCGCCGACGGCGACGGCGCCGGCGAGGCGGGGCGCGTTGAGCGCGAAGGTGAGTTCGCCGGGCGTCATCGCCATCAGCGCGTCGCAGAGCGCGGAGCCCGCGCCGTCGTTGGCGAGGCGGGTGCCGGCGGCCAGCGAGCGGCCGGTATCGTCCCAGCCCTCGGGCTCGACGGCGATCAGCCGGGTCGCGGGCGAGGCGTGTTCGAGGGCGAGGGCGCAGCCGGCGGTCAGGCCGCCGCCGCCGGTGCAGACGAAGACGAGATCGAGTTCGGCGCCCGCCGCCCGCGCATCCTCCACCAGTTCGAGGGCGAGGGTGCCCTGCCCGGCGATCACGTCCGGATGGTCGTAGGGGGGGATCAGGGCGGCGCCGGTGCGGGCGGCGATGGCGGCGCCGATCGCCTCGCGGTCCTCGGTGCGGCGGTCGTACTGCACGATGTCGGCCCCCCAGGCGGCGGTCGAGTCGCGCTTGATGGCGGGGGCGTCGCGCGGCATCACGATGGTGGCGGGAATCCCGAGGGCGGCGGCGGCGCAGGCCACCGCCTGGCCGTGATTGCCCGAGGAATAGGCGACGACGCCGGCCGCGCGCGCCGCGGGGGCGAGCCGCAGGATCGCGTTGGTCGCGCCGCGCAGCTTGAAGCTGCCGGTGCGCTGCAGCGGCTCGGCCTTGATGAACACCTCCGCGCCGGTCCGCTCGTCGAGCGCGGGAGAGCGCAGCGCCGGGGTGCGGACGATGTGCGGGGCGATCAGGGCGTGGGCGGCGAGAACATCCTCGGCGGTGGGCAGGCGGGTCATTGCTTGGGCCTCATGAGTGCGGCGGGGGCGGCGGCGAGACGGGCGGCGGACAGGGCGTAGGATTCGATCGCGACGCCGGCGCGGCGGCGGGCGGCATGGCCGGCGGGGACGGCGGCGGCGACCTCGCTTGCGGCGAAGCCGGCGAGCCAGGACGGTTCGACCAGCAGGACCGGCGTGCCCGGCGCGGCCGGCGGGGCGGCGAAGAAGCGCCAGCGCGGGCCGAGTCCGACCACGGCGAAGCTGGGCGGCAGGTCGTGCGCGAGTTCGGACAGGGTGCTGTAGTCGGTGCTGGCGATCACGGTGAGGTGGCGCGAGGCGGCGGCGCGGGCGACATCGCGCGCCAGCGCCCGCCAGCCGGCGAGGCGGATCGCGGTCGGGTCGCGGTGCGGGGGCAGCGGGAACGGGGCGGCGGCGGCCTGGAGCCAGACGATCACGGCGAGCAGGAAGCCGAGCGCCGCGGCGGCCCGCAGCCAGGCGCGGGCGATGCGCGGGGCGATGGCGCCGGCGGCGAGGGCGGCGGCGGGGTAGAGGATGGCGGGCCAGTTCGCCTGCACGGGGCCGGAGAGCGTGTGCTCGACAAAGACGGCGGCGGGCACCAGCACGGCGAGCAGGACCAGGCGGGCGGGGGCGGAACGGTCGCGCCGCAGCGACCAGACGCCCCAGGCCATCAGGCCGAGGACGATCGGGGTGGCGAGGCCGGCCTGCCCGCCGATCAGCCCGAGCAGGTGGCCGGGCGTCCCGGCCAGGTCGAGATGCGCGGAGCGGCCGCCCTGCTTGGCGAAGCTCGCCCAGCCATGCGCCGCGTTCCACAGGACCACCGGCAGCATCGCCAGCAGGCCGAGCAGCAGCCCGAGCCAGGGCAGCGGTCGGCGCAGCCCCGCCCTGCCCTCGCGCGTGGCGAGCATGAACAGACCGATGGCGACGAAGAGCAGGGCGGCGGTGTATTTGGCCTCGAAGCCGAGCCCCGCGGCGAGGCCGGCGGCGAGAAACCAGCGGTCGTCGCCGGTGGCGAGCCAGCGCGCCATCGCCCAGAGCGAAGCGGTCCAGAACAGCAGGAGCGGCGTGTCCGGCGTGGTGATGATGGCGCCGGCATTCAGCACCAGGGTGGCGTTGAGCAGGAGCGCGGCGGTGAGGCCGGCGCGGCGGTTGGGAAAGAGATCCTCGCCGGCGCGCCAGAGCAGCAGCGTGCCGATCGCGGCGGAGAGCGGCGAGAGCAGACGGATGCCGAGCGCGCCGTTGCCGGCGATGAACGTGCCGGCCCGGATCCAGAGCGCGATCAGCGGCGCGTCGTCGTAATAGCCGGTGGCGAGGTGCCTCGACCACAGCCAGTAATAGGTCTCGTCCGGCGAGAGCGGGATGAGGGCGGCGAGGACGAGGCGGAGGAGGGTGAGGCCGGCCAGGGCCGCCAGCCAGGCCTGGCGGCTCATCGCCCGGACCGGTCCGGCGCGCTCATCGCACGCATCGGTTCTGCGCGCTCATCGCACGCACGGCTTTTGCGCGCTCATCGCACGCACGACTTTTGCGCGCTCATCACACGCGCCAGACCAGGGTGGCGGAGACCGCGTAGTTCCAGACCACGCCGATCGCCGAGCCGGCGGCGCTGGCGGCGAGGCCGTTGGCGTCGCCCCGATGATAGAGCGCGCCGGCGATGCCGATATTGGCGATGGCGCCGAGGCCGCAGACCAGCATGAACAGCACGAGACCCTGCCAGTAGCGCACGCCGCGCAGCTTCATCGTGCGGTAGGTCAGGCGGTTGTTCAGCTCGAAATTGGCGACCATGGCGACGATGGTGCCGAGCGTCTGCGCCGGGCCGAAACCGAGCCCGGCGGCGCGGCTCGCCTGCATTGCCGCGAGGTTCACGAAAATGCCGAACAGGCCGACCAGGGCGAAGGCGATGAAGCGCAGCGGCACCATGCCGCCGAGCGCGCGGTCGACGAACTGGCCGGCGAACTGGACCATCACCAGGATGTCGAGCTTGCTTTCGCCGGCGGCGCGGGGGCGGAAGCGGTAGGGGAGTTCGGCGACCTTCAGCGGGGCCGGCGCGGAGAGCAGCAGGTCGAGCAGGATCTTGAAGCCCTGCCCGTTCAGCCGGTGCGCCAGGTCCTCGAACAGCGACTGGCGGAGGAGGAAGAAGCCGCTCATCGGGTCGGAGATCGCAACACCGGCGAGTTTCCGGGCGAGGCCGATGCCGGCGGCGGAAAGGCGCTGGCGCAGCGGCGAGGCGAGGCCGGCGGCGTCGCCGCCGCCGACGTGGCGGCTGCCCACCGCGATGTCCGCCCCCGCGCGCACGGCGTCGAGCATCGCGGGGAGGATGGTCTCGTCGTGCTGGAGGTCGCCGTCGATCACCGCGACGAAGGGGGCGGAACTGGACAGCGCCCCCTCGATGACGGCCGAGGACAGGCCGCGGCGGCCGACGCGGCGGAGGCAGCGGACGCGGGTGTCGGTCCGCGCCAGGGCGCGGGCTGCGTCGGCCGTGCCGTCGGGGCTGTCGTCGTCGACGAAGATCACCTCCCAGTCGATGCCGGCGAGGGCGGCATCGAGGGCGGCGACCATGGGGGCGACGTTCGGCTGCTCGCGATAGCAGGGAACGACGACGCTGAGGACCGGGCTGCGGCAGGCCGTCACGCGGGCAGGCTCAGCCGCCGAGCGCCTCCAGCACCGCCTCGGCCCGGCTGACCTCGAAGCCGCCCGGTTGCTCGATGGCGAGGTGCGTCACCAGCCCGTCCTGCGCGACCAGGGCATAGCGCTGGCTGCGGACGCCGAGGCCGCGGGCGATGAGGTCGAGCTCGAGGCCGAGGGCGCGGGTGAAGGCGCCGGAGCCGTCGGCGAGGAAGGTGACCTTGCCGCCGGCCTTCTGGCTCTCGGCCCAGGCGGTCATCACGAACACGTCGTTCACCGCGATGCAGGCGATCTCGTCGACACCCTTCGCCTTCAGCGCGTCGTAATGCTCGAGGAAGCCGGGAACGTGCTTCGCGCTGCAGGTGGGGGTGAAGGCGCCGGGAACGGCGAAGAGCACCACCGTCTTGCCGGCGAACAGTTCGCCGGTGTCGATCTCCTGCGGTCCCTCGGCGCCGGGGGTCATCAGCTTCATGGCCGGGAGCCTGTCGCCCACCTTGATCATCGCGTCTCTCCTGATTGGATGGCCTGTTCGAGCAGACTGGTAGCCGAAGCCGGGCCGCGCGTGAAGGCGGGCGGTTCAGGCGTAGCGTTCCTCGGCCCAGGGATCGGCGTTGTTGTTGTAGCCGCGGGTTTCCCAGAAGCCCTTGCGGTCGGCCGTCGCGAAGGTGATGCGGCGGACCCATTTGGCGGATTTCCAGAGATAGTAGCGCGGCACCAGCACCCGCACCGGGCCGCCGTGCTGGCGGGTCAGCGGCTTTCCCTCCCAGCTGTGCACCAGGTAGCAGTCCTCGGCGGCGAACTGGTCGAGGCGGAGATTGGTCGTGTAGTCGTCATAGGATTCGAAGAGGACGTGGGTCGCCTCCGGGTGCGGCCGCACCAGGTCGAGGATGGTGCGGATCGACACGCCGCGCCAGTGATTGTCGTAGCGCGACCAGGTGGTGACGCAGTGCATGTCCGACACGCTGTCCTGCTGCGGCAGGGCCATGAACCCGTCCCAGTCGAGGGTGACGGGATTGGCGACGGCGCCGTCGATCGCGAGGCGGAAGGCGGCTTTCGGCACCTCGGGCTGGACGCCGAGATCGAGCACCGGCCAGTCGGTGACGAGGCGCTGGCCGGGCGGGAGGCGCTGCGCCGGCGGCGCGGTGGCGCCGGTCAGGCCCCGCCCCTCGCGCGACCAGTCCTGCTTGCGGCCGATCAGCTTGTCGCGGATCTGGCCGATCAGGCTGATTTCCGGTCCGTCGTTTCCCTGCTTGTCCGCTTCGTCCATCGCCGTTCTCCTTCCGGGCCGGACGATGATATGGGGTGAAGGGGCTCGCGGTCCAGCGCGCGGCGGGGGTCAGCGGTTCTTGAGGATGCGGGCCTTGTCGCGTTCCCAGTCGCGCTTGGCGATGGCCTGGCGCTTGTCGTGCTGCTTGCGGCCCTCGGCGATGCCGAGCGTGACCTTGGCGAGGCCGCGCGGGTTGAAATGCACGTCGAGCGGGACGACGGTCGAGCCCTGGCGGGCGATGGCGCCGAGGAGCTGGTCGATCTGCTTGCGCTTGAGCAGCAGCTTGCGCGGGCCCTTGGTGTCGAAGCGGGAGAGCACGCCGCCCTGGTATTCGGGGATGTACATGTTGAAGAGATACATCTCGCCGTCGCGCTCGCCGGCGAAGGCCTCGGACAGCGTGGCGCGGCCCATGCGCAGCGACTTCACCTCGGCGCCGCGCAGGACGATGCCCGCCTCGACCGTGTCCTTGATCGTGTAGTTGAACCGGGCCTTGCGGTTCTGCGCCGCGATCCCGTGGGAGATCAGCCCGGATTTCCGGGGCTCGGCCATCAGGCGAGCAGCCCGAGCCCGGTCATCGCGGCGCGCATCTGCGCCTTCGTCGCCTCGGCGAGCGGGGCGAGCGGCAGGCGGCAGAATTCCGAGCCGAATCCGAGCAGGGAGGCGGCGTATTTCGCCGGGGCGGGATTGCTCTCGGCGAACATCGCATCGTGCAGGGGCAGCAGGCGGGACTGGATCGCCATCGCGGTCTTCAGGTCGCCGGCGCGCCAGGCCGCCTGCATCTCGGCGCAGAGGCGCGGAGCGATGTTGGCGGTCACCGAGATGCAGCCGACGCCGCCGGCGGCGAGGAAGGCGAGCGCGGTGTGATCCTCGCCCGAGAGCTGGCAGAACGACGCGCCGCAGGCGGCGGTGGTGTGCAGCGGGCGGGTGAGGTTCGCCGTCGCGTCCTTCACGCCGACGATGTTGGGGTGCTGCGCGAGGCGGGCCATCGTCGCCACGCTCATGTCGATCACCGAGCGGGGCGGGATGTTGTAGATGATGAGCGGAATACCGATCGCGTCGGCGACCGCGGTGAAGTGGCGGAGCAGGCCGTCCTGCGTCGGCTTGTTGTAGTAGGGGGTGACGACGAGAACGCCGTCGGCGCCGACGGATTCGGCGTGCTTCGCGAGGCCGATGGCCTCGCGCGTGGCGTTCGAGCCGGCGCCGGCGATCACCGGGACGCGTTTCCTCGCCACCTCGACGGTGATCTCGACCACACGCTTGTGCTCGTCATGGCTGAGCGTGGGGGATTCGCCGGTGGTGCCGACCGGGACGAGGCCGTTGGTGCCCTCGGCGATCTGCCATTCGATGAAACGTTCGAGCGCCGCCTCGTCGATGCGACCGTCTTCGTGCATCGGGGTGACCAGCGCGACCAGTGAGCCGTGAAACATTGTGTTCTCCGTGAGTGCGCGTAACCTATTCGCAGCATTCGGCGGCGGCAAGGTATGGGAGCGCGGGAGCAGTCCTGCTATTGGTTCGCGCATGGTCCGGATGTTGCTGCTGCTGACGTCCCTGCTCGCTCTCGGCGCCGCCCCCGCGCCGCTGGGCGCGGTCGCGATCGCCGCCCCGCTGCAGCCCGCCCCCGCCCTCGCCCGGATCATGAACGACATCCGCGCCAATCACTGGACCGAGGCGGAAACGCTGGCCGCCGCCCAGCCGGACCGGCTGGTGGCGCGGCTTGTGACCTATTACCGGGTGCTCGACCCCGGGGCGGCGAGCGAGACCGAGATCGCCGCGTTCATGGCCAGATATCCCGACTGGCCGGAGCAGGGAATCCTGGCGCGGCGGTGGAACGAGGCGCTGGCCGCCGACCCGGACGACGCCACGGTGCGGCGCGAATGCCGCACCCGGCTGCCCGAGACCGCCGCCGCCAATGCGCGCTGCGCCGCCGCCCTCGACCAGGTGGCGCCGCGCGAGGCGGCGCGCTTCGCCCGGCGCGCCTGGATCGACGGGTTCGACAGCCCGGCCGGCGCGGCGACGTTCGAGGCGAAATACGCCGCGCTGCTGACGCCGGAGACCAACTGGGCGCGGTTCTCGCGCCTCGCCATCGCCGGGAAGCTCGACGTGGCGACGATGCTGCTCGACCAGTTGCCGGCGGGCGAGGCCGCGACCGCGCGCGCCTTCATCGCCCTCGCGCATGGCGGCAGGCAGGCGCAGGCGGCGGTCGCGGCGCTGACCACGGCGCAGCGGGCGACGCCGTTCCTGTTCTTCGCGGAACTCGCCGCGGCACAGGATCAGGCCGCGCGGCTCGCGCTGTGGCAGGCGCTGGGGGCGGAGGCGGAGAAGCAGGCGACGGGGCTGGCGCGCGCGCTGCTCTGGCGGCGGCGGGAGAGTTTCGCGCGCGACCTGCTCGCCGCCGGCGATGCGAAGGACGCCTATGCGCTGGTCGCCGCCGCGCGGCCGCCGGGCGAGGACGCGCGGGCCGGCCGCGACTTCCTCGCCGGGTTCATCGCCCTGCGGATGCTGCACGAGCCGGCCGCGGCGCGGCCCTGGTTCGTTCGGCTGCGCGGGCTTTCGACCGCGGTGATCACCCGCGCCCGCGCCTTCTACTGGCTGGCGCAGACCGAGAGCGGCCAGGCGGCGCGGGCCGACCTGCTGCGCGCCGCCGCCTGGCCGGACACGTTCTACGGCCAGTTGGCCGCCCTTCAGGCGGGGGAAACGCCGGCGCAGCTGGCGGCGCGGATCCGCGCCCTCGGCCCGCCGCGGCTGACGACGGGGCAGGCCACCGCCTTCGCCGAGCGCGAACTGCCGCAGGCCGCCGTGCTGCTGGCCGAGATGGGCGCGCCGCGCCGGGCGCGGGCCTTCCTGCTGCGGATGGCCGAACTCAGCCCGAGCCTTGCCGACCGCTATCTCGACGCGCGGCTGGCCGACGGGATCGGCCAGGTTTCGGCCTCGGTGATGGTGGCGCGGATGGCCGGGACGGCGGGGGACATGCTGGTGCATCTCGGCTGGCCGATCCCGCCGGGGCTGCTGCCGGCGCCGGGGCAGCCGCGCCTCGAACCCGCCGCGGCCACGGTTCCGCCGCCGCCGGCGCCGCCGCCGCGCAGCGTGATCCTGTCGCTGATCCGCCAGGAGAGCAGTTTCGATCCGCGCGCGACCAGCCCCTCGGGCGCGGAGGGGCTGATGCAGCTGATGCCGGGGACGGCGCGGGAGGTGGCGCGGCAGTCCGGACTCGCGCTGCCGCCGGGCGCGCTGGTCGATGACCCGGCGCGGAACGTCGCCCTCGGCTCGGCGTATTTCGCCCGTCTGCTGCAGCGCTTCGGCGATTGCCTGCCGCTCGCGATCGCGGCCTATAACGGCGGGCCGCGCAACGTCGAGAAATGGATCGCCGCCAATGGCGACCCGCGCATGCCGAAGGCGCAGGGCGGCGTCGATCTCGTGACGTGGATCGAGGAGATCCCGTTCGGGGAGACGCGCAACTATGTGGAACGGGTGACGGAGGGGATCGTGATCTATCGCGCGCTGGAAGGGAAGCCGGCGACCGATCCGGTGGTGCGGTGGACCGCGTCGCGGTGAGCGCATCGGACGTGCTGGGAAGGGCGGTGGCCTCGGGCCTCGGCATCGGCTTCGTGCCCCGCGCGCCGGGCACCGCGGGCGCGCTGCTCGGGCTGCTCGCCGGCGGCATACTTTATACTTACGGCACCGTCGCGCTCGCCGCCGGGATCGTGATCGCCAGCGCGGCGGGGATGATCGCGATTCCGCGGACCGGCATGGCGGGGCGCGACCCCGGCTGGATCGTGATCGACGAGGTCGCGGGGCAGATGATCGCCCTGCTCGGCCTGCCCTGGCTGACCGGCTCGGGCGTGCTGCTCGCCTTCCTGCTGTTCCGCGTCTTCGACATCCGCAAGCCCTGGCCGATCAGCCTGGCCGACGCGCGGCACGACGCGCTGGGGATCATGGCGGATGACTGGATCGCCGGCGCCTTCGCCGCGATCGTGCTGGCGGCGCTGCGCCTCGTCTGGCCAGGGACGGGGCTGTGAACCCGAGGGCGGCAGCCGTGATCGGGCGGGCGCGGGAGGCGGGGCGGACGATCGCGACGGCGGAGAGCTGCACCGGCGGGATGATCGCCGCGGCCCTGACCGATATCGCCGGCGCGTCCGCCGTGTTCGGCCACGGCTTCGTCAGCTACGCGAACGACGCGAAGGTGGCGATGCTCGGCGTCGAGCCCGGGCTGATCGCGCGGGAGGGCGCGGTGAGCGAGACGGTGGCGCGGGCGATGGCCGAGGGCGCGCGGGCGCGGGCGGGGGCCGATCTCGCGGTGGCGGTGACGGGGATCGCCGGGCCGGAGGGGGGATCGGCGGAGAAGCCGGTCGGCACGGTCTGGTTCGGCCTCGCCCGGAAGGACGGCGCGACGCTGGCCGAGCGGCGCGTCTTCCCCGGCGGCCGCGACGCGGTGCGGCGGGCGACGGTGGACCACGCGCTCGACCTGCTGGCCGCGGCGCTGGGATAGGGCATCGTCCGGTCGGACAAGGATGCTCTGGTGATCCTGTCGACAGGGTAGAGCGCTACGTCCGGTCCGGGAGGATCGGAACGCGCTCCGGATTGTTTCGATTTACTCGGGATTAACCGGAGTTCCGGATAGTGCGGCGAGATGCCGCCGCCTGGCGACGGCCTGGGCGGAGTTGGAACCGGGATGCTGAATACCGAAGCCGCCACGACTGCGCTGCGGCTGGAGCGGGACAGATACGCGCTGCTGGCGTTCTGCTGGGGCGACCTGCTTCTCACCCTCGATCCGCGCCTCAGGATCGAGACCGCCTCCGGCGCGAGCGAGGCGCTGACCGGACTGCCCGAGCAGGCCTGGACCGGCCGGAACCTCACCGACCTGATCGCCGCACAGGACCGCGGCCGCATTGCCGCGGTGCTCGAGTCGCTGACGCCGACGCGCCGGGTGCTGGCGGGGACGATCCGCCTCGCCGGGCGGGACGGCGCCGTGGGGGCGCGGGTGAGCGTCGCGGCGCACCGGCTGGATACCGCGCGGGATGCGATCTACGTGTCCATGCGCAAGCTGGCGGAGGACGCGCCGGACGAGCCGGAAGAGATCGAGGAGGTGCCGCGCCTCGCCGAACGCCTCGCCGCCGCCGGCGCGCAGGGGGCGGAAATGACGCTGTTCGCGATTCCGGGGATCGCGCAGGAGGGCGGCCAGCCGCTCGGCGAGACGCTCGGCGACCTGCTGCGCGCCCATTCGCTCGGCGGCGACACGGCGATGCGGCTGGATTCGGGGCATTATTCGGTGCTGCACGAGGCGGGACGGACCTTCGGCGCGGTGATCCACCAGATCGAGGCGATGATCCATGCCGCCGATCCGACGGCGCCGCCGCCGCGGATCGAGTCGATGACGCTGCCGATGCAGGCGGAGGGGATGAGCGAGGGCGACCTCGCCCGCGGGCTGGTCTATGCGATGCACCGGTTCGGCGAGGGCAGCGAACTGTCGCTGCACGAGGCGGGGCAGCGGCTGCGCGAGCGGCTGAGCGACGCGATGGGCAGCGTGACGCGGCTGCGCCGCGCGATCGATGACGGGGTGTTCGGCATCGCCTTCCAGCCGATCGTCGATATCCGCAGCGGCGCGATCCATCACTTCGAGGCGCTGACCCGGTTCGACGAGGCGGGCACCGGCTCGCCCTTCGAGACCATCCTGCTGGCCGAGGAAACCGGGCTGATCGAGGAATTCGACCTCGCGATGGCGCGCAAGGCGGTGTCCTGGCTCGGGACGCTGCCGCTGAACGACGAGCATGTCTGCATCGCGGTCAACATTTCCGGCCGGTCGATCAACAGCGCCGCCTATGCCGAGGGGCTGCACCGGCTGCTGGAGGAGAATATCTGGCTGCGCCGCCGGCTGTCGTTCGAGATCACGGAGAGTGCGCAGATCGCCGATCTCGACGCGGCGAACGGCTTCATCCAGGGGCTGCGGCGGCGCGGCTTCGGCGTGACGCTCGACGATTTCGGCGCCGGCGCCGCGTCGTTCCGCTATCTCTCGGTGCTGGAGGTCGACGCGGTGAAGTTCGACGGCGCGGCGATCCGCCACGCCCAGCGGGCGCAGAAGGGGCGCGCCTTCCTCAGCGCGCTGACCGAGCTGTGCCGGCGCATGGGGATCTCGACGATCGCCGAGATGATCGAGACGCCGGAGGCGCTGGCCTTCGTGCGGGAGTGCGGCTGCAATTTCGTGCAGGGCTACCTGTTCGGCCAGCCGGCGGCGGATATCGGCCGGTTCGCGCAACTGCCCAATCGCGGCCTGCTGGTGCCGCCGCGCCGGGACCCGGTGGGCGCGGCCAAGGCAACGGCGCGCCGGGGGCGGCCGTAGAGCACTCTCCGATCCTTCCCGAGAGGCCCTAAAACAGCAGCGTGCCCAGGGCGGCGGCGACGGCGAGCAGCGCCAGCGGGTGCAGGCGGAAGCGGAGCGCCGCCAGCATGACACCGAGCGTGAGCGCCCAGGCCGGCGGCCCGCGATCCGCTGCGCGGACGACGACGGAGGCGGCGGCAAGGATCAGCCCGCCGGAGACCGGCGTGATCGCCGCCTGCAGGAGCAGCCGCCAGCGCGCGGTGCGGAACCGCTCCCACACGCCGGAGACCAGCACCGTCAGCACGCTGGACGGGCCGATCATCCCCAGCGTGGCGACCAGCGCGCCGGCGAGGCCGGCGACGTGCAGGCCGATCAGCGTGACGACGAGCATGTTCGGCCCCGGGCTGGTCTGGGCAAGACCGAACAGGGCGGCGAATTGCGGCGCGGTCATCCAGTGATGGGCGACGACGGCGCGGGCCATCGCCGGCAGGGTGCTGGCGACGCCGCCGATCGCGATCAGGGAGAGGCCGGCGAACAGGCCGAGCAGGACCAGCAGGATCATGCCCTGAACCGCCAGGCCAGCAGCACGGAGAGGGGCGTGGCGATGCCGATCACCACCGGCAGGGCGAGATGCAGCACGCCGAACAGGACGAAGGCGAGGCCGACGATGGCGGCACGGGCGGGGCGGTGCAGCACGGGCCAGGCGATTCGCAGCGCGGCGGCGGCGAACAGGCCGGCGGCGCCGGCGGCGAGGCCGAGCAGGGCGTGATGGACGAGGGGGATGCCGCCGATCCGCTCATAGACCGCACCCAGCGCGATGACGATGACGACCGGCGCCGCGAGCAGGCCGGCGATGGCGACCACCGCCCCCTTCGGGCCGCGCTGGCGGGCGCCGAAGGCGGCGGCGAGGTTAACCACGTTCGGGCCGGGCAGGAACTGGCAGAGGCTGAACAGGTCGGCGAACTCGGCCCCGGTGAGCCAGCCGCGGCGCTCGACCATGATGCGGCGGGCGAAGGGCAGCACGCCGCCGAAACCCGACAGGCCGGCCGCGAAGAAACCGGCGAAGAGTTCGGCAAGGCCGGGGCGGGGCGACTCGGGGTCCATCGCCGTTACTATGCCCCGGGGGGGATGATCGACAAACCGGCGGCGCTCCGGCAATTTGCGCAGATGAGCGATGACGGGAGCGACGATCGGAACAAGCTGGAGGACGACCTCGCGCTGCGCGCGGGGCCGGCGAAGACCAGCCCGCCCCTGCCGGTGGCACTGATGATCCTGCTGCTCGGCCTCGCGGCGCCGTTCGTGTTCGTGCACACGGCCAGGCCCAGCCCGTTCCTGACCGCGATGGCGCTGCTGCTGCCGCTGTCGGGCACGATCGCGGTGATCGGCTCGGTCGAGTCGATGCGGCGGCGGCATGGCGACCGGGCGGTGCGGACGCGCGCGGTGATCGGGGCGGACGGCGTCGCGCTGCTGCGCCGGCCGGCGGAGACGGAGCACCATGTCTGGGCGGACATCGCCGCCGCCGAGGTGACGCCGACGACGCTCACGCTTCAGGTGCGCGGCGAGGATGGCAAGCGGCTGCGGCGGGCGATCCGCTACGCGGGACTGGAAACACCGGTTGAGATGCTGCGCGGACGGATCGCGCAAGGGTTGAAAAACGGCGCGGCTGTCACAAAGGGCGATCGGTTGTCATAAAAGCTTAACCGACAGCCGGTCGCCTTGTCACACAGGATCATCTAGAGGGCGCGTCAGGACGCAGCGATGCGTTCAACCCACCTGCTGCCCATCGCAACCGACAGGGAGATCCATCGTGCGATCAGACAACAAACTTCGGCGCTCCGTCCTTCTGCGCTCCGGCGCCGCGGCGCTGCTCGTCGCCGGCATCGGCGCCGGCGTCGCCTCTGCCGCGCAGACCGTCACGCTGACCGAGACCGGCTCCACGCTGCTCTACCCGCTGTTCAACATCTGGGTGCCGCATTTCGAGAAGGCGCATCCGGGCATCCGCGTGACGACCCAGGGCACCGGCTCGGGCACCGGCATCGCGCAGGCGATCAAGGGTCTCGTGCAGATCGGCGCGTCCGACGCCTACATGTCGAACGGCCAGCTGAAGCAGAACCCCGGCATCCTGAACATCCCGCTGGCGATCTCGGCGCAGTCGATCAACTACAACATCCCCGGCCTGAACGGTCACCACCTGGTGTTCTCCGGCCCGGTGCTCGCCGACATCTATTCCGGCAAGATCACCAACTGGGATTCGCCGGCGATCGCGAAGCTGAACCCGGGGGTGAAGCTGCCGAACCACAAGATCATCCCGGTGCACCGCACCGACGGTTCGGGTGACACCTTCATCTTCTCGCAGTATCTGAGCTTCTCGACGCCGGAGTGGAACAGCAAGGTCGGCTACGGCACCAGCATCTCCTGGCCGGCGGTGCAGGGCGGGCTCGGCGCACAGGGCAACCCCGGCATGGTCGAGGCGCTGAAGGGCAACAAGTTTTCGATCGCCTATGTCGGCGTCAGCTTCACCAAGCAGATCGACGCGGCGAAGCTCGGCACCGCGAAGCTGGTGAACCGCGCGGGCAAGGCGCTGCTGCCGACCGCCTCGACGATCAGCGCCGCCGCCGCCGCGCTGGGCGACAAGACGCCGGCGGACGAGCGCATCAGCCTCGTCTTCGCGCCGGGGGCGAACAGCTACCCGATCATCAACTACGAATATGCGATCGTGAACAAGAAGCAGCCGAACAAGGCCACCGCCGATGCGGTGAAGACGCTGCTGACCTGGGCCTCGAACGAGGGCAACTCGGAGCAGTATCTGAAGCAGGTGCATTTCAAGGCGCTGCCGAAGAAGATCCGCGAACTCTCCGCGAAGCAGATCGCCCAGATCGGCAGCTGATCCGGGCGGCCACAGGCCGGAACAAGCCTACCCTGCCCTTCCGGCTTCGCCGGGAGGGCAGTTTCGTGTAAAGGCACCCGCATGTCGAAGGTGAAACCGTTCAGGCTGGCCATGGCGGCGGTCGCCCTGGTGATTCCGCTCGCCCTTGCCGCCATCGTCTTCTTCCTCGCGCGCTATTCGTGGCAGGCGATCGGGTTCAACGGGCTGCGCTTCCTGTGGACGATCAACTGGAATCTCGGAAATCTCTACGGCAACACGGTGATGCGCCATGGCTACGAGGTGCCGCCGGGAGCGAATTACGGGATTCTCGCCTTCATCGTCGGCACGCTGTTCTCCTCCTTCCTCGCGATCCTGTTCGCCGTGCCGGTGAGCGTCGGCGCCGCGATGTTTCTTTCGGAAAAGGCGCCGGCGCGGATGCGGCCCTGGCTGACCATGCTGGTCGAGCTGGTCGCTGTGGTGCCGAGCGTGGTGTTCGGCCTGTGGGGCATTTTCGTGCTGGTGCCGCTGATCGCGAACTGGATCAGCCCGGCGATCACCGCGACGCTCGGCTTCATCCCCTTCTTCAACATGAGCAACAGCACCGGCAGCGGCTACGGGCTGCTCGCCGCCTCGATCGTGCTGGCGCTGATGATCACGCCGATCATCACCACGACGCTCTACGACGCGCTGAACCAGGTGCCGCGCGAGCTGCGCGAATCGGCCTATGCGCTGGGGGCGACGCATTTCGAGGTGGTCACCAGCACCATGCTGCCGACCGCGCGCGTCACGCTGATCGGCGGCATCGTGCTGGCGCTCGGCCGCGCGCTGGGCGAGACGATGGCGGTGCTGATGGTCTCGGGCGGCGCGCTCAACTACCTGCCGGGGACGATCTTCACCCCGATCAGCACGATGGCCGCCTTCATCCTCTCGCAGCTCGACAGCGCGTTGCAGGACCCGAGCAACATGGCGGTGAAGTCGCTCGCGGAAATCGCGCTGGTGCTGTTCGTCATCACCGTGCTGGTGAACGCCGCGGCGCGGCTGCTGGTCAGGAGGACGATCAATGTCCGCAATGCATGACGCCGCGCCGGCGCGGCTGACCACGCTGGAGCGGCGGCGCTACGCGACCAATATCGTCGGGTGGGGGCTGTGCACCCTCGCCTTCCTGCTGATCGCGGTGCCGCTGCTCGACCTCGTGCTGACGGTGACGCTCAAGGGGGCCTCGGCCTTCTCGATCGAACTCTTCACCACCTCGACCAACGGGGTGACCGGCGGGCTGCAGAACGCGATCATCGGCACGCTGGTGCTCTCGCTCGGCTCGCTCCTGATCGCCACGCCGATCGGGATCGGCGCCGGGATCTATCTCTCGGAATACGGCTCGAACCGCCTCGCCGCGACCGTGCGATTCCTGGCCGACACGCTGACCGGCACGCCCTCGATCGTGCTCGGCTATTTCTCCTACATCACGATGGTGATCGGGCTGGGCTGGAAGTTCTCGGCGCTGGCCGGGGCGATCACGCTCGCCATCATGGTCGTGCCCTATCTGGCGCGGATCACCGAGCTGTCGCTGCGGCGGGTGCCGACCAGCATGCGCGAGGCGGCCTACGCGCTGGGCGCGCGGGACCACACCGTGGCCTCGCGCATCGTGCTGGCGGCGGCGGCGCCGGGGGTGATCACCGGCGTGCTGCTCTCGCTCGCCATCTCGGTCGGCGAGACGGCGCCGCTGATCTATACCGCCGGGTGGTCGAACTATCTCTGGACCGGGAAGCTCACCAACGAGCCGATCGGCTACCTGACCTACGTGATCTGGACCTTCATCAACGAACCGAACCCGGAATCGCACGCCCTCGCCTTCGCCGCGGCGCTGCTGGTCATGCTCGTCGTGCTGGCGATCAATATCGGCGTGCGGATGGTGATGCGGCGCGATCCGTGATCAGCCCTCCTGCCTGATGTCGGCGACCAGGCCGCCGGTCAGGCGGACCAGGCCGTCAGGCGTGACCGGAAAGACGTGACGGGGCGTGCCGGCCGCGGCCCAGACCTCGGCGAAGGCGAAGAGATCGCGGTCGATGACGATGCGCATCGCCGGATCGTGGCCGGCGGGGGACACGCCGCCGGGCGCGAAGCCGGTGGCATCGCGCACGAAATCGGGGCTGGCGGGGGCGAGTTTCGCGCCGAGGACGGCGGCGAGACGGCTCTTGCCGACGCGGTTCGCCCCGGAGGCGATCGCGAGCACCGGCGCATCGCCGGCGCGGAAGACGATCGACTTGGCGATCGCGGCGACATCGCAGCCGAGGGCGGCGGCGGCATCGGCGGCGGTCGCGGTGCCGGCGGGGAATTCGCGGATCAGGCCATCGGCGAGGCCGGCGGCGCGCAGGGCGGCGCGGACCCGGGCCAGGGCGGCATCGCTCATCGCAGGCGCGCCAGCAGCAGGATCGCCTCCGCGCCGAGGACGAGCCAGGTGATGAGCGCGCCGGGCGCGCGGCAGAGGAATTGCTGCGGCGAATTCTCCGGCGCGATCATGCCGAACGGGTGGATGATGCGCGCGACCAGCAGCGGGAAGAGCAGCGCGTTCATCTCGAGCCGCCCGGCCCCGCTCGCCTCCAGCAGGGCGGCGAGGAGAAGGATCAGCGGGACGTATTCGGCGAAATTAGCATGGGCGCGGATGCGGCGGGCGAGGCGATCGTTGCCGCCATCGCCGTGGATCACCCGGAAGCCGAAGCGGCCGAAGCCGACCCAGAGCGAGAGGACGAGGTAGATCAGGGCGAGCAGGGCGCCATAGCCGGCGGCGACGGTGGGGAAGGTCATTCTTCGGCTCCCGGTCTGGAGCACTTTCCGGTCCTTCCGGATCGGATGTCGTGCTCCATCATGTTGATGCTCTATGACAGATCCAGCGCCTGCGCGGCGGCGCGCACGGCATCGCGCAGGGCGCCCGGGGTGAAGGGCGAGACGAGGCCGGCGGCGGCGACCAGGCCGCCGAAGGGGCGCGAGCCGCCGAGGGCGCAGAGGTTCACATAGGTGTCGAAGGCGGCGCGCTCGTCGCGCTGCGAGGCGACCCAGAACTGCAGCGCGCAGCACTGCGCCAGGGTGTAGTCGATATAGTAGAAGGGCGAGCGGTAGATGTGCATCTGCGCCTGCCAGCGGCCGCCCATCGCCGGATAGGCGAGGTCGCCCCAGTCCCGCCAGGGCAGATAGAGCTGTTCGAGGCGGCGCCAGATGGCGTGCCGATCGGCCGGCGTGAGATCGGGATCGGCGTAGATCTCGTGCTGGAAGTGATCGACGCAGACGCCGTAGGGCAGGAATTCCAGCGCGCCGATCAGGTGCATCCGCCGGTAGCGCGCGGTGGCGGCGCCGAACATCGGCGCGATATGCGGATGGGCGAGGAATTCCAGGCTCATCGAATGGATTTCCGCGGCCTCCATGGTCGGCCAGAAATAGTCGGAGACCGGCTGTTGCCGGCTCATGTAATTCTGGAACGCGTGGCCCATCTCGTGGGTGAACACGTCGACGTCGTGATGCGTGCCGTTGAAGTTGGCGAAGATGAACGGCATGCCGATGCTGGGAAAGCTGGTGCAGAAGCCGCCGCCGGCCTTGGCGGGGCGGTTGTCGAGATCCATGAAGCCGCCCTCGCGCATCGCGCGGTAGAAGGCATCAAGGCGCGGGTCCATCGCCGCGAACATCTCGGTGGCGGCCTGCTCCAGCACCGCCCGGCCGCCGACGGGTTTCGGATTGCCCTCGGGGTCGATCATCGGCTCGTCCCAGGCCATCAGGCGGTCGAGCCCGTTTTCGGCGCGGCGGCGTTCCATCAGCCGGGCGACGAGGGGGACGACGTGGCGGCGGACTTCCTCGCGATAGGTCGCCACCTCGGCGGGGCCGTAGTCGAGCCGGCCCATGCGGCGATAGGCGAGCGCGGTGAAGCTGGCGTCGCCCAGGGTGCGGGCGATGCGGTGGCGGAGCTTCACCAGCCGGTCGTAGAGGTCGTCGAGCGTGGCGCCGTGCTCGGCGAAGAAGGCCCAGCGGGCGGCGGCGGCATCGTGGCGGACCGCGCGGTCGGGGCTTTCGGCATAGGGGCCGAGGCCGGAGAGGTTCAGCGTCTGGCCGTCGAACGCGATGCGGGCGCTGGCGAGCAGCGCCGTGTAGTCGGCGGCGAGGCGGGATTCGGTTTCGAGATCGGCGGCGATTTCGGGGCGGAAGGTGGTGACGTCGTTGCGCCACATCGCCAGCGCGTGGGCGCCGAAGCGGGCTTCGAGCGGGGCCGGATCGAGGCCCAGCAGGCGGGCCTTGAACGTCGTCTCGTGATCGGCGACGACGGGGCCGAGCGCATCGGCGAATTCCCGCGCCGCCTTGCGGGCCGGATCGGCGGTGTCCTGCGAGAAGCGCAGATGGACGAGGCTGGACCAGGTGCCGTGGTCCCGGCGCAGGGCCTCCCAGGCGTCGATCGCGGGGCCGACGGCGCCGGCGTCGAGCTCCGCGTGGAGCGCCCGGTAGGCGGCGGCGAGGCCGGACTCGGTCGGGGTTTCGGCGGTGATCTGGTCGAATCGCATCGTCGCTCCGTGTCTGGATGTCGGGATGTGATGTGGGGCGACCGCGGAACGAAAAAAGGCGCGGCTGGCGCCGCGCCCTTCATCCGGACCGGAAATGCGGCGGCGATCAGGCCGCGGCCGCCTCGCCGGCTTCGTCCTCGTCGGACGCAACCTCGGGCTTCGGCCCGCTGTCCTGCCCCTTGGCGGCGGGATCGCGGTCGACCAGTTCGATCACGGCCATGTCGGCCGCGTCGCCATAGCGCATGCCGGCCTTCAGGACGCGGGTGTAGCCGCCCTGGCGTTCCTTGTAGCGGTCGGCCAGCGAGTCGAAGAGCTTGGCGACGATGACGTCGTCGCGCAGCAGCGCATGGGCCTGGCGGCGCGCATGCAGGCCGCCGCGCTTGCCAAGGGTGATCAGCTTCTCGGCAACGGGCCGGAGCTCCTTGGCCTTGGGCAGCGTGGTGGTGATCTGCTCGTGCTTGAGCAGGGCGACCGCCATGTTGCGGAACATGGCCGCGCGGTGGGACGCGGTGACGCCGAGTTTACGTCCTGCAAGGCCGTGACGCATGGGAGTGACTCCGGATCAGTAAAGACGAAAAGCGTTGGGTGGAAAGGCGATCAGAACGGGTTGTCGGAGCGTTTGACCAGCTCCTCGATGTTTTCGGGCGGCCAGTCCTGCACAACCATGCCGAGGCCGAGGCCCATGGCGGAGAGGACTTCCTTGATCTCGTTCAGCGACTTGCGGCCGAAATTCGGCGTGCGGAGCATTTCCTGTTCGGATTTCTGCACGAGGTCGCCGATATAGACGATGTTGTCGTTCTTGAGGCAGTTCGCCGACCGGACCGAGAGCTCCAGCTCGTCGACCTTGCGGAGCAGGTTCGGGTTGAACGGCAGCTCGGGGCGCGGCTCCTCGGCGCGGAGGCGCTGCGGTTCCTCGAAGTTGATGAACATGCCGAGCTGGTCCTGCAGGATGCGGGCGGCGAGGGCCACGGCATCCTCCGGCGTGACGGCGCCGTTGGTCTCGATGTTCAGGATCAGCCGATCATAGTCGGTCACCTGGCCGACGCGGGTCGGCTCGACGCGGTAGGACACGCGGCGGACCGGCGAGTAGATCGAGTCGACCGGGATCAGGCCGATCGGCGCGTCTTCCGGGCGGTTGGCGGCGGCGGGGACGTAGCCGCGACCGGACTCGACCGTGAATTCCATGCCGAGCGTCGCGCCATCGTCCAGCGTGCAGATCACCAGCTCGGGGTTCATGACCTCGATGTCGTGTCCGGTCTGGATCATGCCGGCGGTCACCTCGCAGGGGCCGGTGGCGGAGACGGTCATCCGCTTCGGACCGTCGCCATGCATGCGCACGGCGATCTGCTTGATGTTGAGCACGATGTCGGTCACATCCTCGCGCACGCCGGCGATCGAGGAGAATTCGTGCAGCACGCCGTCGATCCGCACCGAGGTCACGGCGGCGCCGTGCAGGGACGACAGCAGGACGCGGCGCAGGGCGTTGCCGAGGGTCAGGCCAAAGCCGCGCTCGAGCGGCTCGGCAATGATCGTCGCGACGCGCGTGTCGTCCGCGCCGGGTTCGATATCCAGTTTTTCCGGCTTGCGCAGCGACTGCCAGTTCCGCTGCAAGGCCAAGTGCGTGTCTCTCAACATCAGTCCCTCCGGTCGGGCGGCGATGCCACCCTCACCCCATCCAAAAACGTGCCGACTCTCCGGCGGCGCGGTGGAGCCGCGCGCTCCGGGCCGGGCCGCCGACGCGGCCCGCGCGGTCAGACGCGACGGCGCTTGCGCGGGCGGCAGCCGTTATGCGGAATCGGGGTCAGGTCGCGGATCGCGGTGATCGAGAAGCCGATCGTCTGCAGGGCGCGCAGCGCGCTCTCGCGTCCGGCCCCGGGGCCGCTCACTTCGATTTCCAGCGTCTCCATGCCATGCTCGCGCGCCTTGCGGCCGGCATCCTCGGCGGCAACCTGGGCGGCGTACGGGGTCGACTTGCGGCTGCCCTTGAAACCCTGGCTGCCGGCGGAGGACCACGAGATCGCGTTGCCCTGGGCGTCGGAGATCGTCACCATCGTGTTGTTGAAGCTCGCGAGCACGTGAGCGACGCCCGAGGAAATGTTCTTGCGTTCCTTGCGGCGGGGACGCGTGGAGGCTGCTTTGGCCATGGATAATCCTGTCTCTGTCTCGATACGCCGGCCCGTGGGCGGGCGGCGCGGTCAGTCGGTAGGGCGCGGCGGAAGGGCTTAGCGGGTCGCCTTCTTCTTGCCGGCGATCGCGACCGCCTTGCCCTTGCGGGTGCGGGCGTTGGTGTGGGTGCGCTGGCCGCGGACCGGCAGGCCCTTGCGATGGCGCAACCCGCGATAGCAGCCGAGATCGACCAGCCGCTTGATGTTCATGGCGACTTCGCGACGCAGGTCACCCTCGACGCGATAGTCCCTGTCGATCAGCTCGCGGATCTTCATGATCTCGTCTTCGGAGAGCTGGTTCACGCGCTTGTCTTCGCCGATCTCGAGGGACTGGCAGATTTCGCGCGCCTTGGCGGGCCCGATGCCGTAGATGTAACGCAGGCTGATCAGCACGCGCTTGTTCGAAGGAATGTTTACGCCGGCAATACGCGCCACGGTCTGCTCCTTAGATCGCCGCCGGATCGCGCCGGCGGCAGGGAAGATCATCCAACGGAAGGCGAAGCACGGGCCCGGCGGGCCGGCATCGCCTGAACAAAGTGCGGCGCCCCGCCAGGGAGCGCCGCAAGACTGGTTGTCTAAAGCCCGACCCGGTCAGAGTCAATCGACCTTGATCAAATTTGCGTGATCGGGGCCGTTCATGCCGTTGCCGGCGCGGCGACCCCGGCGCGGCGCAGCGCGCCCTCGATCTCGGCCGTCACCTGATCCATCGCGGCCATCCCGTCGACGACGTGAAGTCGGCCCTTCTGCTCGTAATAGGGCAGGATCGGCGCGGTCTGCGCATTGTAGGCGACCAGGCGGTCCTTCACGACCTCGGCCTTGTCGTCCGGCCGGCGGACGAAATCATGGCTGCCGCATTTGTCGCACACGCCGGGGACGCCGGTCGGGTGGAACTTGTCGTGATAGCCGGCGCCGCAATGCGCACAGGTGAAGCGGCCGGAAATGCGCTCGACCAGCACCGCCTCGTCGACCTTGAGCAGGATGACGGCGTCGAGATCGAATTTCTGCTCGGCGAGCATCGTGTCCAGCGCCTCGGCCTGCGGCACCGTGCGCGGAAAACCGTCGAGGATGAAGCCGTTGCGGCAGTCCGGCTGGGACAGGCGGTTGCGCAGCATGCCGATGATGATCTCGTCCGAAACCAGCGCGCCCGACTCCATCACCGCCTTCGCCGCGCGGCCCAGCTCGGTGCCCGCCTTCACCTCGGCCCGCAGCATGTCGCCGGTCGCGATCTGGGCAACACCGTAACGATCCTGCAGGATCTTGGCCTGGGTGCCCTTGCCGGCACCGGGTGGTCCCAAAAGAATGATGTTCATCGACCGCGTGTTCTCCCTCGGCCTTTTCGGATCAGGCCTTCATACTGGTGTGCCAGAAGGTGCGACTGGATCTGCGCTACCGTGTCCATCGTAACAGATACCACGATGAGCAGCGAGGTGCCGCCGAAATAATATCCCGCCGCAAGGTCGAACTGGCCGATCAGGAACTGTGGAATGAGACAGACGATCACGAGATAGGCCGCGCCGATCGTGGTGAGGCGGGTCAGCACCGTGTCGAAATATTTGGCTGTATTTGCGCCTGGGCGGATTCCTGGAACAAATCCGCCATATTTCTTGAGATTGTCGGCGGTTTCTTCCGGGTTGAACACGACAGCCGTATAGAAATACGAGAAGAAGATGATCAGGCCGGCATAGAGCAGCATGTAGCCCGGCTGGCCGTTGGAGAGTTCGCGGGCCAGCAACTGCAGCCAGCCGGGGCCGGTGCCGTGGCTGAAGCCGATCACCGTGGCCGGGATCAGCAGCAGGGAGCTGGCGAAGATCGGCGGGATCACGCCGGAGGTGTTCACCTTCATCGGCAGATGCGACGAATCGCCGCCGAACATCCGGTTGCCGACCTGGCGCTTCGGATACTGGATCAGCACCTTGCGCTGGGCACGCTCCATGAACACGACGAAGGCGACCACCGCGAGCGAGAGCACGAAGAAGCCGATGACGAAGCCGGTGGACAGGCCGCCGGAGGCGCCGAGCTGGAGCACGCTGGCGATCGCGCCCGGCAGGGCGGCGACGATGCCGGCGAAGATGATCAGGCTCGAGCCGTTGCCGATGCCGCGCGAGGTGATCTGCTCGCCCACCCACATCAGGAAGACGGAGCCGCCGGTCAGCGTGATCACGGTGGTGACGATGAAGAACAGGCCCGGATCGAGCACCGCGGGGCCGACCGTGGAGGTGATGCTCTCAAGTCCGATCGCGATGCCGTAGGACTGGGCGAGCGCGATCAGCACGGTCAGGTAGCGGGTGTACTGATTGATCTTCTGCTGCCCGGTCTGGCCTTCCTTCTTCAGCGCCTCGAGCTGGGGCACGGCCGCCTGGAGCAGCTGCATGATGATCGAGGCCGAGATGTAGGGCATGATGTTCAGGGCGAACACGGTCATGCGGCCGAGCGCGCCGCCGCTGAACATGTTGAACATGCCGAGGATGCCGCCGCCGTTCTGGGCGAGCATGTGCTCCATCACCGTCGGGTCGACCCCGGGGATCGGGATATAGGTGCCAAGGCGGAAAACGATCAGCGCGCCGAGGGTGAACCAGATCCGCTTCTTGAGATCGGTCGCCTTCGACAGGGTTTCGAGGTTGAAGCTCGAAGCGAGTTGCTCAGCGGCGGACGCCATGAATATCCCTCATCCAACGGCAGCGTGCCGTATCTCCGGAAACCGGAACGGCGCCGCGGGTCAGTGAAAACTCACGACCTGCAGCGCCGTTCGTCAGGCTCTAGTGTGCCGCAACCTTGGTGGTCACGGCAAGTGGTTCAGGCAGATGCCGGCTCCGCGCGCGCGACCGTAGTGGTCACGCTGCCGCCGGCCTGCTCGATCGCCGCGATCGCGCTGGCGGACGCGCCGGACACCTCGATCTCGACCTTCTGCGAAATCTCGCCGCGGCCGAGCAGACGCACGCCGGCGAGCTTCGAGCCGGCATAGACGCCGGCGGCGCGCAACGTCGCCTCGGTGATCTTCTGGCCGGCGTCGATCTTGCCGGACTCGATCAGCGCCGCGAGGGTGCCGACATTGAGCGGCGCGTAGTCCTTGCGGTTGACGTTGTTGAAGCCGCGCTTCGGCAGACGCCGGTAGATCGGGAGCTGGCCGCCCTCGAACCCGTTCAGCGACACGCCCTCACGCGCCTTCTGGCCCTTGACGCCCTTGCCGGACGTCTTGCCCTTGCCCGAGCCGATGCCGCGGCCGAGCCGCTTCGACTTGGGACGCGCGCCCGGATTGTCGCGCAGTTCGTTCAGTTTCATTACGACAGCTCCTCGACCTTCAGGAGATGCTTGACCTTGCGGATGCGGCCGAGCGTTTCCGGGGTGGCGGCGAGTTCACGGCTCGCGTTCATCCGGTGCAGGCCGAGACCGATCAGGGTCTCCTTCTGGCCCGGCTTGCGGCCGATCGGCGATCCGACCTGGGTGACGCGCACCCGCTTCACCTGCTCAGACATCGGCCGGGGCCTCCTTCTCGCGCTTCGGGCCGAACAGGTCGGCGACCTTCTTGCCGCGACGCGAGGCGACGCTGCGCGGGCTCGCGCACTGCGAAAGCGCCGCGACCGTGGCCTTCACCATGTTGTGCGGGTTGCGGCTGCCCAGCGACTTCGCCACGACGTCGCCGATGCCGAGGGTCTCGAACACCGCGCGCATCGGACCGCCGGCGATGATGCCGGTGCCGGGGGGCGCCGCGCGCAGGACGACATGACCGGCGCCGAAGCGGCCCTCGATGTCGTGATGCAGCGTGCGGCCTTCCTTCATCGGGACGCGGATCATGCCGCGCTTCGCGCGCTCGGTCGCCTTGCGGATGGCTTCCGGGACTTCCTTCGCCTTGCCGGCGCCGAAGCCGACCCGGCCCTTCTGGTCGCCCACCACCACGAGGGCGGCGAAGGCGAAGCGACGGCCGCCCTTCACCACTTTCGCGACGCGGTTGATGGTGACGAGCTTGTCGATCAGCTCGTCGCCATCGCGATCCCGCTCGCGCTCGCGGCCCCGGCCTTCTCTCGGTTCGCGTGCCATGCCCTGCTCCTCAGAAATCCAGACCGCTCTCGCGAGCGGCTTCGGCCAGGGCCTTCACCCGGCCATGATACATGTAGGCGCCACGGTCGAAGACGACCTGGGTGACCCCGGCCTCCTTCGCGCGCTCGGCGACGAGCTTGCCCACCGCCGCGGCGGCCGCCTTGTCGGCGCCGGTCTTCAGCGCCGAACGCAACCCGGCATCGAGCGAGGAGGCCGCGGCCAGCGTGCGGCCGGCGGCATCGTCGATCACCTGGGCGTAGATGTGCTTGCCCGACCGGAACACCGACAGCCGCGGGCGGCCATGCGCCTTCAGGCGGATCTGGTAGCGGAGGCGCTGGCGGCGCCGCGCCTCGTTTTCGTGTACAGCGCTCATTACTTCTTCTTGCCTTCCTTGCGGCGGATCGCCTCGCCCTCGAACTTCACACCCTTGCCCTTGTAGGGTTCGGGCGGACGGAAGGCGCGGAGCTCGGCGCAGACCTGCCCGACCAGACGCTTGTCGATACCCTCGACCTTGATCGAGGTCGGCTTTTCGCAGGTGATCTTGATGCCCTGCGGCACCGGATAGACCACATCGTGCGAGAAGCCGAGATTCATCACCAGGTTGCTGCCCTGGACCGCGGCGCGGAAACCCGTGCCGTTGATCTCGAGCGTCTTGGCGTAGCCCTGCGAAACGCCCTGGACCATGTTGGCCACATTGGCGCGGGTGGTGCCCCACATCATCCGCGAGGCCGCTTCCTTGTCGCGCGGCGACACCGTCACCTTGCCGTCCTCGACCACCGTCTCGACCCGCTCGGACAGGGGCATCTTCAGCTCGCCCAGCTTGCCCTTCGCGGTCAGGATGCCGTCGACCACGGTGATCGACACACCCTGCGGCAGCGCGACCGGATATTTACCAACTCGTGACATGATGCTGCCTCCTCAGAAGACGCGGCAGAGCACTTCGCCGCCGACATTGGCGGTGCGTGCCTCGACATCGCTCATCACGCCGCGCGGGGTCGACAGGATCGACACGCCGAGCCCGGCATAGACGCGCGGCAGCTCCTTGATCTTGGAATACACGCGGCGGCCCGGACGGGAAACGCGGGTGATTTCCTTGATCACCGGCTCGCCGTCGTTGTACTTGAGCTCGATGCGCAGCTGGGCCACACCGGGGCGAAGCTCTTCCTTGGAGAAGCCGCGAATGAAGCCTTCGCGCTTCAGCACGTCGAGCACGTTGGCGCGCAGGTTCGACGCAGGCGCGACGCACACCGCGTGGCGGGCGCGCTGCGCGTTGCGGATGCGGGTGAGCATGTCACCCAGGGGATCAGACATCGACATGTATTATCCCCTTACCAGCTCGACTTGACCATGCCCGGAATCTGCCCGGCGCTCGCGAGGTCGCGCAGCGCGACACGGCAGAGCTTGAACTTGCGATAGTTGCCGCGGGCGCGCCCGGTCAGTTCGCAGCGCAGCCGCACGCGGGTCTTCGCGCCGTTGCGCGGGAGTTGCGCGAGCTTCAGCGTCGCGTCGAACCGGTCCTCCACAGGGAGGGAACGGTCGTTCACGATCGCCTTCAGCGCCGCGCGCTTCGCCGCATCACGCGCCGCCATCTTCTCGCGCCGCTTATTCCGATTGACCTGAGAGGTCTTCGCCATCGTCTTCTATCCTCCGGAACCTGCCGGCACTTCCCGGCGGTTTTCCACTAAATCCGTTTACGCGCCTGAAAATCCGCTCAGTTGACGAACGGAATCTCAAACCCTTTGAGCAGTGCCTTCGCCTCGGCATCGGTCGGCGCCGTGGTCACGAACACGATGTCCATGCCGCGCATGTCGTCGACCTTGTCGTACTCGATCTCGGGGAACACGATCTGCTCCTTGAGACCCATGGCGAAATTGCCGCGGCCGTCGAAACCCTTGCCCGAGATGCCGCGGAAGTCGCGCACGCGGGGGAGCGCGATCGTCACCAGCCGGTCAAGGAACTCGTACATCCGCGCGCGGCGCAGCGTCACCTTGCAGCCGATCGGCAGGCCCTTGCGGATCTTGAAGCCGGCGATCGCCTTCTTCGCCACCGTCTTGACCGGCTTCTGGCCGGCGATCAGCGTCAGCTCGGCCACCGCGGCGTCGAGCTTCTTCTGGTCCGCGGCCGCCTCGCCGACGCCCATGTTGATCACGATCTTCTCAAGCTTCGGCACCTGCATCGGGTTCGTGTAGCCGAACTCCTTCTGCAGCGCCTCGCGCACCACGGTCTCGTAGTGCTGCTGAAGCCGGGTCTTGGCAATGGCCTCGCTCATCGCTCTATCCTCAACCATCGATCACGGAGTCGCTCTTGCGGGCGACCCGGACCTTGCGACCGTCCTCGAGAACGCGGAAGCCCACGCGGGTCGGCTTCTTCGTCTCCGGATCGATCAGTGCAATATTCGACAGATGGACCGGCATCTCCTTCTGGATGATGCCGCCCTGCTCGCCCATGCCACGGGCCTTGGTGTGGCGCTTCGCCACCGCCACGCCCGAGACCACGGCCTTGTTCTCGGCCGGCAGCACGCGCAGAACCTCGCCTTCGCGGCCCTTGCTCGCGCCGGCGATCACGACTACCCGGTCGCCCTTACGGATACGCGCGGCCATATTACAGCACCTCCGGCGCCAGGCTGATGATCTTCATGAACTTGCGCGCGCGCAGCTCGCGGGTGACCGGCCCGAAGATACGGGTGCCGATCGGCTCCATCTGCTTGTTGATCAGCACGGCCGCATTGCGGTCGAAGCGGATCACGCTGCCATCGGCGCGGCGCACCGGGTAGGCGGTGCGAACGACGACGGCCTGGTGCACATCGCCCTTCTTCACCTTGCCGCGGGGGATCGCGTCCTTGATCGAGACGACGATGACATCGCCGACCGAGGCGGTGCGGCGCTTCGAGCCGCCCAGCACCTTGATGCACTGCACCCGGCGCGCGCCCGAATTGTCGGCAACGTCGAGATTGGATTCAACGATGATCATCTCACGCTCCCTGGGCTTCGGCGGCGGCGCCGACCGGCTCGCCGTTGCGCGCGGTCACGAGCCAGGCCTTGCGCTTGCTGATCGGCGGGCACTCCTCGATCCGCACCAGATCGCCCATCGCGCAGACATTGCCTTCGTCATGCGCCGCATACTTCTTCGAGCGGCGGATGAATTTCTTGTAAAGCGGATGCATGACGCGACGCTCGACAAGCACCGTGACGGTCTTGTCCATCTTGTCGCTCACGACCCGTCCGGTCAGGACGCGCTTCGGCATAACTCTAAACCCCTCAAGCCTTGGCCGCGGCGCGGGCGCGCTCGGCCTGAATCGTCTTCACACGTGCAACGTCCCGACGCGCCTTGCGGATCTGGCTGGTGTTCTCCTGCTGGCCGGTGGCCCGCTGGAACCGCAGGTTCAGCTGCTCGCGCTTCAGTTCGAGCAGCATGTCGTTCAGTTCGTCCGGCGTCTTGGTCCGGATGTCGGTCGCCTTCGTCATCTCAGGCCTCTCCGATACGGGTGACGATCTTGGTCTTGATCGGCAGCTTCGCGGCGCCGAGCTTCAGTGCCTCGCGCGCGATGCCTTCGGCAACACCGTCGATCTCGAACATGATGCGGCCCGGCTGGACGCGCGCCACCCAGTATTCCGGGGCGCCCTTGCCCGAGCCCATGCGGACTTCGGCCGGCTTGGTGGAGACCGGCAGGTCCGGGAAGATGCGGATCCACACGCGGCCGGCGCGCTTCATCTGGCGCGTGATGGCCCGGCGGGCGGATTCGATCTGCCGCGCGGTGATCCGCTCCGGCTCCAGCGCCTTGAGGCCGAACTGGCCGAAATTGAGCTGCGTGTTCCCCTTGGCGGTGCCGTGGATGCGGCCCTTGTGCGCCTTGCGGAATTTCGTTCGCTTCGGTGACAACATATTATCTGCTCCGGCTCAGCGCTGCGGCGCCTGTTCGGCGGCGCGGCGGTCCTGCGCCATCGGGTCGTGAGCCATGATCTCGCCCTTGAAGATCCAGACCTTCACGCCGCAGGTGCCATAGGTGGTCTTCGCGGTGGCGACGCCGAAATCGATGTCGGCGCGCAGCGTGTGCAGGGGCACACGACCTTCGCGATACCACTCCATGCGGGCGATCTCGGCGCCGCCGAGACGGCCGCTGCAGTTGATCCGGATGCCCTGGGCGCCGAGGCGCATCGCCGACTGGACGGCGCGCTTCATGGCGCGGCGGAACGCGACGCGGCGTTCGAGCTGCTGGGCGATGTTCTGGGCGACCAGCGCGGCATCGATCTCGGGCTTGCGGATCTCGACGATGTTCAGCGACACGTCGGCCTTCGCCATCGAGGAGAGCTCCTTCTTGAGCACCTCGATGTCCTGACCCTTCTTGCCGATGACCACGCCGGGACGCGCGGCATAGATCGTCACGCGCGGCTTCTTCGCCGGACGCTCGATCAGCACCTTGGAGACGCCGGCGCCGGACAGGCGGCCGAGCAGATGTTCGCGCAACTTGAGGTCGTCATGCAGCAGCGACGCATAGTCGGCGCCCGCGAACCAGCGGCTGTCCCAGGTGCGGTTGATGCCGAGCCGCAGCCCGACCGGATTGACTTTGTGACCCATTACGCAGGCACCCCTTCATTCGCCGCCGGGCTGGCACTTGCCGCCGGCTTGGCCGCGGCGCGCCGGGCGCGGCGGTCGGCCTTGGTCTCGATGTCGCGCTCGGCCACGACGATGCGCAGATGGCTGAACCACTTCTCGACCCGCGCCGCGCGGCCACGGCCACGGGCATGGAAGCGGCGCATCACGATCGAACGGCCGACATCGGCGGTGGTGACGACCAGGCGGTCGACATCCAGCTGATGGTTGTTCTCGGCGTTGGCAATGGCCGACTCCAGCGCCTTCTTCACGTCCTTCGCAATGCGGCGCTTGCTGAAGGTGAGGTCGGCCACGGCCTTGCCCGCCGGCTTGTTGCGGATGGATGCCGCGACGACATTGAGCTTGCGCGGGCTGCAGCGCAGGTTGCGCAGAACCGCCTCGGCCTCGGAGTCGGCCAGCGTGCGCGGATGATTCGGTTTGCTCATGTCAGCCTCGCTTCGCCTTCTTGTCGGCCGCGTGGCCATTGAACGTGCGGGTCGGCGAGAACTCGCCGAACTTGTGACCCACCATGTTCTCGGTCACCTGCACCGGCAGGAACTTCCGGCCATTGTAGACGCCGAAGGTAAGGCCGACGAACTGCGGCAGGATGGTCGAGCGGCGCGACCAGATCTTGATGATCTCGTTGCGGCCCGACGCGCGCGAGGCGTCGGCCTTGTTCAGCATGTACCCGTCGACGAACGGGCCCTTCCAGACGGAACGTGTCATCTCGATCAGCCCTTCCCGACCTTGCGACGGCGGATGATAAGGCCGTCAGTCCGCTTGTTCGCACGCGTCTTCGCACCCTTGGTCGGCTTGCCCCACGGCGTGACCGGGTTGCGACCACCAGAGGTGCGCCCCTCGCCACCACCCAGCGGATGGTCGACCGGGTTCATCGCGACGCCGCGGTTGTGAGGACGCCGGCCCAGCCAGCGCTTGCGACCCGCCTTGCCGAGCTGCTGGTTGGAGTGATCGGGGTTCGACACCGCGCCGATCGACGCCATGCACTCGCCGCGGATCAGACGCAGCTCACCGGACATCAGCTTCACCTGGGCATAGCCCTGGTCCTTGCCGACCAGCTGGGCGAAGGTGCCGGCCGAACGGGCCAGCTTGCCGCCGGCGCCGGCCTTCAGCTCGATATTGTGGACGATCGTGCCAACCGGGATCGCCGAGAGCGGCATCGCATTGCCGGGCTTCACGTCGACCTTGACGCCGGCGACGACCTGGTCACCCACCTTTAGGCGCTGCGGCGCCAGGATGTAGGCCAGTTCGCCGTCCTCATACTTCACGAGGGCGAGGAAGGCCGAACGGTTCGGGTCGTATTCGAGGCGCTCGACCGTCGCCGCCACGTCGAACTTGCGGCGCTTGAAGTCGACGACGCGATAGGCGCGCTTGTGTCCGCCGCCACGGAACCGGACCGTGGTGCGGCCATGGTTGTTGCGCCCGCCAGAGCTGGTCAGCCCTTCGGTCAGGCCCTTGACCGGCTTGCCCTTCCAGAGCTCGGACCGGTCCACCAGCACGGTGCCGCGAAGGCTCGCCGTGACCGGTTTAAAATGCTTGAGTGCCATGTTTCAGTCTCGCCTTACGCCAGCCGCGTCGTGAAATCGATCGACTGACCCTCGGCCAGCGTCACGAACGCCTTCTTGAAGTCCGAACGCCGGCCCGGGCGGCCCTTGAAGCGCTTTGTCTTGCCCTTCTGGACGAGCGTGTTCACGCTCAGCACCTTCACGCCGAACAGGGTTTCGACCGCCGCCTTGATGCCGGGCTTGGTCGCATCGAGCGACACCTTGAAGCCGACCTGGTTTTTTTCCGACAGGGCCGTCGCCTTCTCGGTGATCAGCGGCCCGCGGATGATGTCGAACATCGCCTCGCGCGACAGCACCGGCTTCTTCGGCGCCGCCTTCTTTTCAGCGGTCTCGCTCATGCCGCGATCTCCTCGTTGGCGCCGGCCTTGATGCCGTCAAGACGCCGCTTCAGTCCCTCGAGCCCGGCGGCGGTGATCGCCAGCGTGTCGTGCTGGAGGATGTCGTAGACGTTGGCGCCGACGACCGGCAGCACGTCGATCCCGATCAGATTGCGGCTGGCGCGGGCGAAGCCCTCGTCCACCACCGCATCCACCACCAGCGTGCGGCCCCAGCCGAGCTTCTTCAGCTTGACGTTCAGTTCGCTCGTCTTCGAGACGCCGGCGACCGTGTCGAGCACGACCAGCTTGCCCTCGGCCAGCTTCTGCGACAGCGCCGAGATCAGGCCGAGACGGCGGACCTTCTTGTTCAGCGAATAGCCATGATCGCGAACGACCGGGCCGTGCACGGCGCCGCCGGTGCGGAACTGCGGCGCGCGCAGCGAGCCCTGGCGGGCGTTGCCGGTGCCCTTCTGGCGATACGGCTTCTTCGTCGTGCCGCTGACCTCGCCCATGCCCTTCACCTTGTGGGTGCCGGCACGGCGCTTCGCGAGCTGCCAGTGCACCACGCGGGCCATGATGTCGGCGCGCGGCGTGGCGGCGAAATATTCCTCGGGCAGCTCGGCCTTGCCGGCCGAGCCGGCATCGAGGGTTGAAATGTCGATCTGCATGTCGCTCTCCTCAGGCCTTCAGCGCCGCCGGATAGGCAGCATCGGCCGGGCGGGCCGTCTTGACCGCGTCGCGCACCAGGACGTAGCCGTCCTTGGCGCCCGGCACCGCGCCCTTGATCATGATGAGGTTGCGCGCCTCATCGATCGCCGCGACCTCGAGATTGAGGGTCGTGATGCGCTCGCCGCCGAGATGGCCGGCCATCTTCTTGTTCTTGAAGGTCTTGCCCGGATCCTGGCGGTTACCGGTCGACCCCAGCGAACGATGGCTGATCGAGACGCCGTGCGAGGCCTCAAGGCCGCGGAAGTTCCAGCGCTTCATGCCGCCGGCGAAGCCCTTGCCCTTGCTGATGCCGGCGACATCGACCTTCTGGCCGACGGTGAAATGCGCCGCCGAAAGCACCTGGCCGGCTTCCAGCACCGCATCGTCCGCGACGCGGAACTCGACCAGCCGGTTCGCCGGCTCGACCTTCGCCGCGGCGAAGTGGCCCTTCATCGGCTTCGTCACGTTCTTCGTCTTGGCATGGCCGAAGCCGAGCTGAACGGCCGCGTAGCCGTCACGTTCCTTGGTGCGGGCGGCAACCACGCGCACATCGTCCATGTGCAGCACGGTCACCGGCACGTGGGTGCCGTCTTCCCTGAACAACCGGGTCATGCCCAGCTTCTTCGCGATAATACCGGTGCGCATCACACTCATCTCTGCTCAGATCTTGATCTCGACATCGACGCCGGCCGCGAGGTCGAGCTTCATCAGCGCGTCCACGGTCTGCGGGGTCGGCTCGACAATGTCGAGCAGACGGCGATGGGTCCGGATTTCGAACTGCTCGCGGCTCTTCTTGTCGACATGCGGCGAGCGGTTCACGGTGAACCGCTCGATATGCGTCGGCAGCGGAATCGGTCCCCGCACCTGGGCGCCCGTGCGCTTCGCCGTGTTCACGATCTCCCTGGTGCTGTTGTCCAGCACCCGGTGATCGTACGCCTTCAGGCGAATGCGAATATTCTGACTGTCCATCGTCGAAACCTGCAATCTTTACACGGAACGCCCGGTCCGCCCATTCGGGCCGCGCGCTAGTCCGAACCAAATCCAGCGGCCGCCACCCGGTTGAGACCGGATGGCGGCCGCCTCGCTAACCAGCCAGGCGGTTACTTCGTGATGCTCGCGACGACGCCCGAACCAACCGTCCGGCCGCCTTCGCGGATCGCGAAGCGGAGACCTTCGTCCATCGCGATGGGCGCGATCAGCTCGACGCTCACCGTCACGTTGTCACCCGGCATCACCATCTCGACACCTTCCGGCAGCGTGACCACGCCGGTCACGTCGGTGGTGCGGAAATAGAACTGCGGGCGATAGTTGGTGAAGAACGGCGTGTGGCGCCCGCCTTCTTCCTTGTTCAGGATGTAGACCGAACCGGAGAAGTTGGTGTGCGGGGTGATCGAGCCCGGCGCGGCGAGAACCTGGCCACGCTCGACGTCTTCACGCTTGGTGCCACGCAGCAGCGCGCCGATGTTGTCGCCGGCCTCGCCCTGGTCGAGCAGCTTGCGGAACATTTCGACGCCGGTGACCGTCGTCTTCACGGTGGCCTTCAGGCCGACGATCTCGACTTCGTCGCCAACCTTGATGATGCCGCGCTCGACGCGGCCGGTCACCACGGTGCCGCGGCCGGAGATCGAGAACACGTCTTCGACCGGCATCAGGAACGGCTTGTCCTTCGGGCGCTCCGGCTGCGGGATGTAGCTGTCCACCGCTTCCATCAGCTTCAGGATCGCCTCGCGGCCGAGCTCGGCATTGCTGTCCTCGAGCGCGCAGAGAGCGGAACCCTTGATGATGGGGATGTCGTCGCCCGGGAACTCATACTTGCTCAGCAGGTCGCGGACTTCCATCTCGACCAGCTCGACGAGGTCGGGGTCGGCCATGTCCATCTTGTTGAGGAACACGACGAGCGCCGGCACGCCGACCTGGCGGGCGAGCAGGATGTGCTCGCGGGTCTGCGGCATCGGGCCATCGGCGGCGGAGACGACCAGGATCGCGCCATCCATCTGCGCCGCGCCGGTGATCATGTTCTTCACGTAGTCGGCGTGGCCAGGGCAGTCGACATGCGCGTAGTGGCGGTTCGCGGTCTCGTACTCGACATGCGCGGTCGCGATCGTGATGCCGCGGGCGCGCTCCTCGGGAGCGGCGTCGATGCTGTCATAGGCGCGGAAGGTCGCACCACCGGATTCGGCCAGCACCTTGGTGATCGCCGCGGTGAGCGAGGTCTTGCCATGATCGACGTGGCCGATCGTGCCGATGTTGCAGTGCGGCTTCGTCCGCTCGAATTTAGCCTTGGCCATGGGTTTCTCCGTAACGTATCTGCTTCAGCGCCGTGCTGGCGTGATGGGGTGGAGTCTGACGGTTGCTTACCAGCGGTAGTGGCTGAACGCCTTGTTCGCCTCAGCCATGCGATGCGTGTCCTCACGCTTCTTCACGGCCGCCCCGCGATTGTTCACCGCATCGAGCAGCTCGTTCGAAAGACGGTCTTCCATCGTGTGCTCGCCGCGCTTGCGGGCGGACTCGATGATCCAGCGGATCGCGAGAGCCTGGCGGCGCTCGGAGCGCACCTCGACCGGAACCTGGTAGGTCGCGCCGCCGACACGGCGGGACCGCACCTCGATCGCCGGCTTCACATTGTCCAGCGCCTCGTGGAACAGGCGGACCGGATCGGCATTCTGCCCGCCGCGCTTCTTGAGGCTGTCCAGGGCACCGTAGACGATGGACTCGGCGACCGACTTCTTGCCGTCGTACATCAGCACGTTCATGAAACGGCTGATCACCACGTCGCCGAACTTCGGGTCCGGCAATACTTCGCGCTTGACGGCGGAATGGCGTCTGCTCACGGAAACTCTCCTTACTTCGGCCGCTTGGCGCCGTAGAGCGAACGACGCTGCCGGCGCTTGGCAATGCCCTGCGTATCCAGCACGCCGCGCAGGATGTGGTAGCGCACGCCCGGAAGGTCCTTCACGCGCCCGCCGCGGATCAGCACGACCGAGTGTTCCTGAAGGTTGTGCCCCTCGCCAGGGATGTAGCTCACGACCTCGTAGCCGTTGGTCAGGCGAACCTTGGCAACCTTGCGGAGCGCCGAGTTCGGCTTCTTCGGGGTCGTCGTGTAGACGCGGGTGCAGACGCCGCGCTTCTGCGGGCAGCCCTGCAGCGCGGGCACCTTGTTGCGCTTGGCCCGAACTTCGCGCCCCTTGGCGATCAACTGGTTGATAGTCGGCATGCTCGATCCTGATCCTTCTTGCCGGTTACGCTCTGCCGGGCGCTCATAACAATGCCGCAGGGCGGAGTAATCCCCGCCTGCGGAAACCCAGACCTGCGACCTAAGCCACCCGTTGGGCCGGGTGGCGGCGCCGCAAGCGTGAGAGTAAATGAACGACGCGGCCGGGCGTTACCGGGCCTCGCTGAGGTCGCCACCCTTAAGAGGAGAGCCGCGGCAAGTCAAGCGTTCTGCCCGTCCTGAATCCGTGCGGGGGATGAAAATCGGCAGAATGACCGGCCGTTCTGGCTGCCATGAGCGGAGGAAAAGCCCGCTCCCGCCGGGCGAGAACGAAAAAACGGCTCCCGGTTGCCCGGGAGCCGTTCCGATCGAAGCCCGGTCGGGGCGGAGATTAGTCCGCCGAGACCTCGTCGCGCGCCGGCAGGGCCGGGCGAGTCGCCGCGAGGGTCGAGCGGTCGCGGCCGGCGGCGATGGAGCGCAGACGGCTCATCACGCTGCCGGTGCCGGCCGGGATCAGGCGGCCGACGATCACGTTCTCCTTGAGGCCGAGCAGCTGGTCGGTCTTGCCGGCCGTCGCCGCCTCGGTGAGGACGCGGGTGGTCTCCTGGAAGGAGGCCGCCGAGATGAAGCTGAGCGTCTGCAGGCTCGCCTTGGTGATGCCCTGCAGCACCGGCAGGCCACCCGCCGGGCGTTCGCCCGCGCGCAGCCGGCGCTCGTTCTCCTCGTCGAACTCGATCCGGTCGACCAGCTCGCCGACCAGGTAGGTGGTGTCGCCGGGCTCGGTGATCTCGATCTTCTGCAGCATCTGGCGGACGACCACCTCGATGTGCTTGTCGTTGATCTTCACGCCCTGGAGCCGGTAGACGTCCTGGATCTCGTTGATGAGATATTCGGACAGCGCCTCGACGCCGAGCACGCGCAGGATGTCGTGCGGGACGCGCGGGCCGTCGACCAGCGGGTCGCCGCGGTGGACGTAGTCGCCCTCCTGCACCGAGACGTGCTTGCCCTTCGGCACCAGATACTCGGTTTCCTCGCCGGTCTCGTCGTTCTTCACGATGATGCGGCGCTTCGCCTTGTAGTCCTTGCCGAATTCCACGCGGCCGTCGGTTTCCGCGATGATCGCGTGATCCTTCGGACGGCGGGCCTCGAACAGTTCGGCCACGCGCGGCAGACCGCCGGTGATGTCGCGCGTCTTGCTGCCCTCACGCGGGATGCGGGCGAGCACGTCGCCGGCATGCACGCTGGCACCGTTCTCGACCGAGAGGATCGAGTCGGGGCTGAGGAAGTAGCGGGCCTCGGCGCCGTTGGCGAGGCGCAGCACCTCGCCGCGTTCGTCCTTCAGGATCAGGCGCGGACGCAGATCCGCCCCCTTGGCCGACTGCTTGTAGTCCACCACCACCTTGGAGGTCAGGCCGGTCACCTCGTCGACCCGCTCGACCAGGGTCACGCCTTCCAGCAGGTCGGCGTATTCCACGAGGCCGGCGCGCTCGGTGATGATCGGCAGGGTGTAGGGATCCCACTCCGCGAGCTTCTGGCCGCGCGTGACCGTCTGGTCCTCGTCCACCAGCAGGCGGGCGCCGTAGGGAACGCGGAAGCGGGCGCGCTCGCGGCCGGAGGCGTCGTTCAGCGCGATCTCGCAGTTGCGGCTCATGACGATCGGCGCGCCGGCCGAGTTCGACACCACGTTGCGGTTGCGGATGGTCACCGTGCCGTCATGGCTGGCCTCGACGCTCGACTGCTCGGCGCCACGCTGCGCGGCACCGCCGATATGGAAGGTGCGCATGGTCAGCTGGGTGCCCGGCTCGCCGATCGACTGCGCGGCGATGACGCCCACGGCCTCGCCGATATTGACCGGCGTGCCGCGCGCGAGGTCGCGCCCGTAGCACTTGGCGCAGACGCCGACCTTGGCCTCGCAGGTCAGCACCGAGCGGATCTTCACGCTCTCGACCCCGAGCTTCTCGATATGCATCGAGTCGATCTCGCCGATCAGCTCGTTCGCCTTGACGATCACCGAACCGTCGGCCGGGTCGAGCACGTCTTCCGCCGCGGTGCGGCCGAGGATGCGCTCGGAGAGCGAGGAGACCACCTCGCCGCCATCCATCACCGCGCGCATGGTCAGGCCGCGCTCGGTGCCGCAATCGGCGGTGACGATGATGCAGTCCTGCGCCACGTCGACCAGGCGGCGGGTGAGGTAGCCGGAGTTCGCCGTCTTCAGCGCGGTGTCCGCGAGGCCCTTGCGGGCGCCGTGGGTCGAGTTGAAGTATTCGGCGACGGTCAGGCCTTCCTTGAAGTTCGACAGGATCGGCTGCTCGATGATCTCGCCCGACGGCTTGGCCATCAGGCCGCGCATGCCGGCGAGCTGGCGCATCTGGGTCGGCGACCCGCGGGCGCCGGAATGGCTCATCATCCAGACCGAGTTGGTCGGCTTGCCGGGATCCTGGCGCGAGATCTCGCGCATCATCGCGGCCGCGACCTCGTCGTTACAGCGCGACCAGGCGTCGATCACCTTGTTGTAGCGCTCGCCGGCGGTGATGAGACCGTCGTGATACTGCGCCTCGTATTCCTTGACCTCGGCCTGGGTCTTTTCCAGCAGGCCGTATTTCTCGGCCGGGATGACCATGTCGTCCTTGCCGAAGGAAATGCCGGCCTTGGCCGCCTGGCGGAAGCCGAGGCCCATCAGCCGGTCGCAGAAGATCACCGACTCCTTCTGGCCGCAATGACGGTAGACGGCGTCGATCACGTCCGACACCTTCTTCTTGGTCAGCAGCTGGTTGACCAGGGCGAACGGCACGTCGTGATGCTTGGGCAGAAGCTGGCCGATCATCATGCGGCCCGGCGTGGTCGGGACCACTTCGGTGGTGCGGCTGCCGTCCGGATGGGTGCGGACGACGCGGGCGCGGATCTTGTCGTGCAGCTTCAGATAGCCGGAATCGAGCGCGTGCTCGATCTCGCCCATCGTGCCGAAGAGCGGCGCTTCCTTGTCCTCGACACCGGTGAAGGCCGGAGTTTCGAGCGAGAGGTAATAGAGGCCGAGCACGATGTCCTGGCTCGGCACGATGATCGGCTTGCCGTTGGCCGGGTTGAGGATGTTGTTCGTGCTCATCATCAGCACGCGGGCCTCGAGCTGCGCCTCGATCGAGAGCGGCACGTGGACCGCCATCTGGTCGCCGTCGAAGTCGGCGTTGAAGGCGGTGCAGACCAGCGGGTGCAGCTGGATCGCCTTGCCCTCGATCAGGATCGGCTCGAAGGCCTGGATGCCGAGACGGTGCAGCGTCGGCGCGCGGTTGAGCAGCACCGGATGCTCGCGGATCACCTCCTCGAGAATGTCCCACACCTCGGGACGTTCCTTCTCGACCATGCGCTTCGCCGCCTTGATCGTGGTGGCGAGGCCGTATTTCTCGAGCTTGGCGTAGATGAAGGGCTTGAACAGCTCCAGCGCCATCTTCTTCGGCAGGCCGCACTGGTGCAGCTTCAGCTCCGGCCCGACGACGATGACCGAACGGCCCGAATAGTCGACGCGCTTGCCGAGCAGGTTCTGGCGGAAGCGGCCCTGCTTGCCCTTCAGCATGTCCGACAGCGACTTGAGGGGGCGCTTGTTGGTGCCGGTGATCGCGCGGCCGCGGCGGCCGTTATCGAACAGCGCGTCGACCGATTCCTGGAGCATGCGCTTCTCGTTGCGCACGATGATGTCCGGCGCGCGCAGCTCGATCAGGCGCTTGAGGCGGTTGTTGCGGTTGATGACGCGGCGATAGAGATCGTTCAGGTCCGACGTCGCGAAACGACCGCCATCGAGCGGGACGAGCGGGCGCAGTTCGGGCGGAATGACCGGGACGACATCCATGATCATCCATTCCGGACGGGTGCCGGATTCGATGAAGGCCTCGACCAGCTTTAGGCGCTTGACCAGCTTCTTGCGCTTTGCCTCGGAGGTCGCCTCCTTCAGGTCGGCACGCATGATCGCCCGCTCGGCCTCGAGATCGATGCCGGCAAGGATCGATTTGACCGCCTCGGCGCCGATGCCGGCCTTGAACCCGTCCTCGCCGAACTCGTCCTGCTTCGCGTAGAGATCGTCCTCGGAGAGGAGCTGGTAGCGCTTGAGGTCGGTCGTGTAGGGGTCGAGCACGATGTAGTTCTCGAAATAGAGAACCTTCTCGAGATCCTTCAGCGTCATCTCGACCATCGTCGCGATGCGGCTCGGCAGCGACTTCAGGAACCAGATATGCGCGACCGGCGAGGCGAGCTCGATATGGCCCATGCGCTCGCGGCGCACCTTGGCCAGCGTGACCTCGACGCCGCATTTCTCGCAGATGATGCCGCGGAACTTCATCCGCTTGTACTTGCCGCAGAGGCACTCGTAGTCCTTGATCGGCCCGAAGATGCGCGCACAGAACAGGCCGTCGCGCTCGGGCTTGAAGGTGCGGTAGTTGATGGTCTCGGGCTTCTTGATCTCGCCATACGACCAGGAGCGGATCTGCTCCGGCGAGGCGATCTGGATACGGATCTGGTCGAACGTGGCGGCCTGACCGGTCTGGCCGAGAATCTTCATCAAATCGTTCATGCGATAGTCCCTTTCATCAGCGCGGGACGGGGTCGCCGCCCCGCGCCATGACAAATCCGAACGGTCCTGGTCAGTCCACGGACAGGTTGAGATCGACGTTCAGGCCGAGCGACTTCAGTTCCTTGGTGAGAACGTTGAAGCTCTCGGGCACGCCGGCCTCGAAATTGTCCTGCTCGCGCACGATCGCCTCGTAGACCTTGGTGCGGCCGGAGACGTCGTCCGACTTGACGGTGAGCATTTCCTGCAGCGTGTAGGCCGCGCCATAGGCCTCGAGCGCCCAGACCTCCATCTCGCCGAAGCGCTGGCCGCCGAACTGCGCCTTGCCGCCCAGCGGCTGCTGGGTGACCAGGCTGTAGGGGCCGATCGAGCGGGCATGGATCTTGTCGTCGACCATGTGGCCGAGCTTGAGCATGTACATGTAGCCCACCGTCACCTTGCGCTCGAACTGCTCGCCGGTGCGGCCGTCGCAGACGGTCATCTGTCCGGAGACGTCGAGGCCGGCCTTGGCCAGCATGTCCTCGATGTCGGTGATGCGGGCACCGTCGAACACCGGGGTCGCGATCGGCACGCCCTTGCGGATGTTGCCGCACAGCTCGCGCAGCTCGGCGTCGGACATCGAGGCGATCTGCTCGTTGTAGATCTCCTCGCCATACACGCTCTTCAGCATCGCGTGCAGGCGCTCGCGCTCGGCGACGTCACGCTGATAGGCCTCGACCGCCTCGCCGATCTGCCGGCCGAGATTGGCGCAGGCCCAGCCGAGATGGGTTTCGAGGATCTGCCCGACATTCATGCGCGAGGGCACGCCCAGCGGGTTGAGCACGACATCGACCGGCGTGCCGTCTTCAAGGAACGGCATGTCCTCGATCGGCACGACCTTGGAGACGACACCCTTGTTGCCATGGCGGCCGGCCATCTTGTCGCCCGGCTGCAGCTTGCGCTTCACCGCGATGAAGACCTTGACCATCTTCATCACGCCGGGCGGCATCTCGTCGCCGCGCTGCAGCTTCTCGACCTTGCTCTCGAAACGCTGCTGCAGCTTGTGGACCGAAGCGTCGAACTCGCGCTTCAGCGTCTCGATCTCGGCCATCACCCGATCGTCCTGGACGGTCAGGTTGCGCCAGGCGCCGCGCGGGATCTCGGCGAGCAGCTCGGTGGTGATCTCGGTGCCTGAGCGCACACCCTTGTAGCCGGAGCCGGCGACCTGGCCGAGCAGCTTCTCGCGCAGGCGGTTCAGGAAGGCGCGCTCCTGAATGGCCCGCTCGTCGTCCCGGTCCTTGGCGAGGCGCTCGATCTCGGCGCGCTCGATCGCCAGCGCGCGCTCGTCCTTGTCGACGCCGCGGCGGTTGAACACCCGCACGTCGACCACCGTGCCGTTCACGCCCGGCGGCAGCTTCAGCGAGGTGTCGCGCACATCCGACGCCTTTTCGCCGAAGATCGCGCGGAGCAGCTTTTCCTCCGGCGTCATCGGGCTCTCGCCCTTCGGCGTGACCTTGCCGACCAGGATATCGCCGGGGTTCACCTCGGCGCCGATATAGACGATGCCCGCCTCGTCGAGATTGCGGAGCGCCTCCTCGCCGACATTCGGGATGTCGCGCGTGATCTCTTCCTGGCCGAGCTTGGTGTCGCGGGCCATGACCTCGAATTCCTCGATATGGATCGACGTGAACATGTCCTCGCGCGCGACCCGCTCGGAAATCAGGATGGAGTCCTCGAAGTTGTAGCCGTTCCAGGGCATGAAGGCGCAGAGCACGTTGCGGCCGAGCGCGAGTTCGCCGAGCTCGGTCGACGGGCCATCGGCGATGATGTCGCCGGCGCCGACACGGTCACCCACGCGGACCAGCGGGCGCTGGTTGATGCAGGTGGACTGGTTGGAGCGCATGAACTTGCGCAGGCGGTAGATGTCGACGCCCTGGGTCGTGCCGTCCTCGCCCGTGGCGCGGACGACGATGCGGGCGCCGTCGATCTGGTCGATCACGCCGGCGCGGCGGGCGACGATGGTCGCCCCCGAGTCGCGCGCGACCGGCGCTTCCATGCCGGTGCCGACCAGCGGGGCATCGGACTTGATCAGCGGCACCGCCTGGCGCTGCATGTTCGAGCCCATCAGCGCGCGGTTGGCGTCGTCGTTCTCGAGGAACGGAATCAGCGCCGCGGCGACCGAGACGAGCTGGCGCGGCGAGACGTCGATCGCCGTGACCTCGTCGGGTTTGACCAGGCGGAAATCGCCGTTGCGGCGGACCGAGACGAGGTCTTCGGTCAGCGTGCCGTCGGCGAGCTTCGGCGCATCGGCCTGGGCGACGGTGAGGCGCTCTTCCTCCATCGCCGAGAGATACTTGTATTCGTCGAGCACCTTGCCGTCCTTCACGAGGCGGTAGGGCGTCTCGATGAAGCCGTACTTGTTCACCTTGGCGAAAGTGGCGAGCGAGTTGATCAGGCCGATATTCGGGCCTTCCGGCGTCTCGATCGGGCAGATGCGGCCGTAATGCGTCGGGTGCACGTCGCGCACCTCGAAGCCGGCGCGCTCGCGGGTGAGGCCGCCCGGACCGAGGGCCGAGAGGCGGCGCTTGTGCGTCACTTCCGAGAGCGGGTTGGTCTGGTCCATGAACTGGGAAAGCTGCGACGAGCCGAAGAACTCGCGGACCGCGGCGGCCGCCGGCTTCGCGTTGATCAGGTCGTGAGGCATCACCCCGTCGATATCGACCGAGCCCATGCGCTCGCGGATGGCGCGCTCCATGCGCAGCAGGCCGATGCGGTACTGGTTCTCCATCAGCTCGCCGACCGAGCGGACGCGGCGGTTGCCCAGATTGTCGATGTCGTCGACCTGGCCGCGGCCGTCCTTCAGCTCGCACATGATCTGGATGGTGCGCAGGATGTCTTCCTTGCGCAGCACGCGCACCGTGTCCTCGCATTCAAGGCCGAGGCGCATGTTCATCTTCACCCGGCCGACGGCCGAAAGGTCGTAGCGCTCGGCATCGAAGAACAGGCCGCGGAACAGCGCCTCGGCGGTCTCCGAGGTCGGCGGCTCGCCGGGGCGGATGACGCGGTAAATGTCGATCAGCGCGTCCTCGCGGCTGGCATTCTTGTCGGCGGCGAGGGTGTTGCGGATCCAGGGCCCCTTGGCCTGGTCGATCGCGAGGGTCGGGATCTCGTCGAGCCCGGCATCCTCGAAGGTCTTGAGCTTGGCCTCGGAGATCTCCTCGCCGGCATCGGCGAAGATCTCGCCGGTGTTGGGGTCGAACAGATCCTCGGCGACGTAGCGGCCGATCAGGTCGGCGCGGCTGACCAGGACCGTCCGGGTCTTCACGGCGATCTGGCGGGCGACGCGCGCGGTCAGCTTGTCATCGGCCTTGGCAACGACCTCGCCGGTCTCGGCGTCGACCAGGTCCTCGACCAGCTTGGCGCCGCGGAACGTCTCCGGCTCGAAGGGGCGCGCCCAGGCGGTTTCGCCGTCCCTGGTCCGGGTGCGGGTGAAGGGCACCTTGCCGTAGAAATAGGTAAGGATTTCCTCGGCATCCATGCCGCGGATCTCTCCGATCTCCAGCGACTCGCCCTTCGCCTCGCGGGCGGCGCGCAGCGCCTCGGTGGCGCGGCCTTCCAGCGCATAGAGCAGCGTGGTGACCGGCAGCTTCCGCTTGCGGTCGATGCGGACATAGATGAGGTCCTTGGCGTCGAACTCGAAATCGAGCCAGGAGCCGCGATAGGGAATGACGCGGGCGGCGAAGAGATACTTGCCGGAGCTGTGGGTCTTGCCCTTGTCGTGGTCGAAGAACACGCCGGGGCTGCGGTGCATCTGGCTGACGATGACGCGCTCGGTGCCGTTCACGACGAAGGTGCCGTTGTCGGTCATCAGCGGCATGTCGCCCATGTAGACGGGCTGTTCCTTGATGTCGCGGATCGAGCGGGCGCCGGTGTCTTCATCGACGTCCCAGACGATCAGGCGCAGCACCACCTTCAGCGGGGCCGCGTAGGTCATGCCGCGCTGGATGCATTCCTCGACGTCGTATTTCGGCTCCTCGAGCTCGTAATAGACGAATTCGAGACGGCCGCGGCCGGCGAAGTCGTCGATCGGGAAAACCGACTTGAAGACTTCCTGCAGGCCGGAATTGGTGCGGGAGTCGGGCGAGACGTGCATCTGCAGGAACGCATCGTAGCTTGCGCGCTGCACGTCGATCAGATTGGGCATCGGCGTGGTTTCAGGGATACGCCCGAAGCTCTTGCGGATGCGCTTGCGATTGGTGAAGGAAACTTTGTTCAGGCCACCCGAAATCGCATTCATGCTCAGACCCCGATCTATATTCCAGTGACCGCGCCGCGGCCCGGGGCTACCATCAGCCCGGGCGTCGCCGCGTCAGCGGCGGGAAACCCCGCCAGTCATCAACCGCCGCTCCGCCCTCACCCGAGGCACGCAACGGCAAACGGGCGGAGCGCCAGGGGGCGCCCCGCCAGTTTCAGTCCTGTCGCGCCGCCGGCCCGAAGGCCGTGCGGCGCGGGGTAACATCACTCGATGCCGACAGATGCGCCCTGCTCTTCCAGAACCTTCTTGATCTTCTCGGCCTCGTCCTTGTTCACGCCTTCCTTCACGGTCTTCGGCGCGCCCTCGACCAGATCCTTGGCCTCCTTCAGGCCGAGACCGGTGATCGTGCGGATTTCCTTGATCACGTTGATCTTCTTGTCGCCAGAGGACTTGAGGATCACGTTGAATTCGGTCTTCTCCTCGACCGGCGCGGCGGCAGCGCCACCGCCGGCGGGTGCAGCCGCCGCGACCGCGACCGGAGCCGCAGCCGAAACGCCCCACTTCTCCTCGAGCAGCTTGGAAAGCTCCGCCGCTTCGAGAACCGTCAGGCTCGAAAGCTGTTCAACCAGATTTGCCAGATCAGCCATTGTTCAATTCCTTAGAATAGTCGTTCAGTTGGTTCCATGCAAGCCGGGAGTGCCGGCCCGCCTCATGTCGTCTCAGGCCGCGTCGGCCTCATCCGCCCTGGCATAGGCCGCAAAGACCCGCGCGAGCTGGCCGGCCGGCGCCTGCAGCACGCCCGCCACCTTCGTCGCCGGCGCCTGGATGAGACCCAGGAGCTTGGCGCGGAGCTGATCGAGCGACGGCAGTTCGGCGAGCGCCTTGACGCCGGATGCATCGAGCATCTGCGTCCCCAGCGCGCCGCCGACCAGCACGAACTTCTCGTTGGTCTTGGCGAACTCGACGGCCACCTTCGCCACCGCCACCGGGTCCTGAGACCACGCAAGCGCGGTCGGCCCCTTCAGCATCGGCTTCAGTCCGTCGAATCGGGTCCCTTCCAGAGCGAGGTGAGCCAGACGGTTCTTCGCCACCTTGTACTGCGCGCCCGCTTCCCGCATCTTCACGCGCAGCGCCGTGACATCGGCCACGGTCAGACCGTCATTACGGCTGACCACGACCATCGACGTCTCGGCGAACACCGCGGCGAGTTGGTCCACGAATTCACGCTTCTGTGCGCGATCCACGTCGATCTCCACTCGTCAGGCGGGGTGCGTTTGGACCGCATCCCGCCGGGTTGCCCAAGCGGCCGGGACCATCCCGGCCGCCGTTCGCCTGTCCTCAGATCGGAACCATCGGAACGAAACGCTCCGATCCCCGTCTCCGGTGTGCGGGAGAACTCCCTTCAAGGCTTGCGCCACATACCGTCTTGGACAGGTCCGGAACCGCCGGCGTGAACCGGCCGATCCCGTCATGGCCGGGGCCGAGGCCCCGGCGCATCTCGTCAGGCTGTCAGGCTGCTGACATCCACCCGCACGCCGGGCCCCATCGTCGACGACAGGGCGGCTTTCTGCAGGTAGGTGCCCTTCGCACCCGTTGGCTTGGCCTTCTGGATCGCGTCGACCAGAGCCTTGGCGTTCTCGATCAGCTTTTCGGCCTCGAAGCTCGCCTTGCCGATACCGGCATGGATGATGCCCGCCTTCTCGGCGCGGAACTCGACCTGGCCGGACTTGGCCGCGGTGATCGCGCCCTTCACGTCCATCGTCACGGTGCCGAGCTTGGGGTTCGGCATCAGGCCGCGCGGGCCGAGGATCTTGCCGAGCCGGCCGACCAGGGCCATCATGTCCGGCGTCGCGATGCAGCGGTCGAATTCGATCGTGCCGTTCTGCACCAGTTCGGCGAGGTCTTCCGCGCCCACCACGTCGGCACCGGCGGCCTTCGCCTCCTCGGCCTTGGGGCCGCGGGCGAACACGCCGACGCGCAGCGTCTTGCCGGTGCCGTTCGGCAGGGAGATCAGGCCACGGACCATCTGGTCGGCGTGACGCGGATCGATGCCGAGGTTGAGCGAGAGCTCGACGGTTTCGTCGAACTTCGCGGTGGCATTGGATTTCACCAGCGCCATCGCCTCCACCACCGGGTAGAGCTTCGCGCGATCGACGGCGGACTGAGCCTTCGCGAGCCGCTTGTTCTTTGCCATGATCAGCCCTCCACCACCGAAAGGCCCATCGAGCGGGCCGAACCGACCAGCATGCGCACCGCGCCGTCGACGTCGTTCGCGTTCATGTGCACCATCTTGGTCTGGGCGATCTCGCGCAGCTGGCTCATCGTCACCTTGCCGACGGTGGCGCCCTTGCCGGTCGCGGTCGAACCCTTCTGGATGCCCGCGGCCTTCTTGAGGAAATAGGTGTTCGGCGGCGTCTTGGTGATGAAGCTGAAGGTGCGGTCGGCATAGGCGGTGATCACCACCGGCACCGGCATGCCCACTTCCATCCCCTGCGTGGCCGCGTTGAAATCCTTGCAGAACTGCATGATGTTGAGGCCGCGCTGGCCGAGCGCGGGGCCGACGGGCGGCGACGGATTCGCCTTGCCCGCAGGAATCTGCAGCTTGATATAGCCGACGACTTTCTTCGCCATGAGGCGCACTCCTGATCCGAAGGCGTGCCGCCGGGCGAGCCCGGAACACGCCAATGGACCGCGGTTCCAACGGCCCAGCCACCCGTGGCCGAGCCTCCCGCGTTCCAATTGAGAGGCGCGCTATACAGGGCGGCGGCGCGTCTGTCGAGTCGGGAAGCGCGCCTCGGGCCGGCGTCAACGCCAGCGGGCGCCGGCCCGTGCGGTGCGGTTCAGAACCGGTAGCCGATGCCGGCGCCGACAATCGTCGGGTTGATCGCGGCATGCGCGACGATCGTGCCATGGCCGACGCTCGCCCGCGTGCCGGCGAAGATCTGCTTGACCACGAAGTTCGCATACCAGCGTCCCTGCACGTGCCAGTCGAACCCGGCCTCGATCGCCGGGCCGATGCCCGTGCGGTAGGTTACCGAGTCGAGCCCGAGGGACTTGAGGTCGGAGGCGGTACTCTGGCCGTAATAGAACAGGACCGACAGGCCGGCACCGACATAGGGGACGAAATCCCCCATGCCGCCGAAATGGTATTGCAGTGTGACGGTGGGCGGCAGCACCCAGACGCTGCCCACCTTCACCGTGCCGAGCGCCGAGCCGGTGACCTCGACATTGTGGCGCGAGGTGCCGGCGATCGCCTCCACCGCGATGTGGGGCGTGAAGAAATAGGAGAGGTCGATCTCGGGAATCACGGTGTCCGACGCCTTCACATGACCGCCGATGACCGATACGTCGCTCGATGAATTGCGCGGCAGGACGCCATCCGCCCGCAGGCGGACGAGGATGTCGCCGGCGTGAAAGCCGGTCGGGCCAGTCACCTGTGCGGCGGCCGGCAGCGCCGAGGCGAGGAGCAACGCGGCGACGCCGGCAGCCGTCATGCAAGCCTTCATGATGGTCGGATCCTTCTCGAAGTGCCGGCGCACGGCGCGCCGGGCATGGCACCATGTTGCTGCACCGCAACAAGCCGAACCTTGATCGGGATCAAGGACAAGTTGCGCCATTGGCCGGCACGGGGCTGCATGACGGGGCGGAACGCCCCATATGGGCGGCGGATCAACTGACGGAGAGACGCATGAAGACAAGGAAACTCGGATCACTCACGGTTTCCGCCCTGGGCCTCGGCTGCATGGGCATGTCGGATTTCTATGGCGGACGCGACGAGGCGGAAGCGCGTGCGACGTTGGAGCGCGCGCTGGAACGCGGCATCACCTTCTTCGATTCCGCCGACATGTACGGCTTTGGCGACAACGAGCGCCTGCTGTCGGATTTCGTGAAGGCGAACCGGAGCAGGATCGTACTCGCGACCAAGTTCGGCAATGAATTCACCGAGGACCGGCAGCGGGTCGGCATCAACGGGCGGCCCGACTATGTGCGCCGCGCCTGCGACGCCTCGCTCAAGCGGCTCGGGATCGACACGATCGATCTCTACTATCAGCATCGCGTCGATCCGAACGTGCCGATCGAGGAGACGGTGGGCGCGATGGCGGACCTCGTGAAGGCCGGCAAGGTGCGGCATCTCGGCCTGTCCGAGGCGGCGCCGGCCACGATCCGCCGGGCGCACAAGGTCCATCCGATCACCGCGCTGCAGACCGAGTATTCGCTCTGGTCGCGCGAGCCGGAGGGCGAGATTCTCGCCACCGTGCGCGAGCTCGGAATCGGCTTCGTGCCCTATTCGCCGCTCGGCCGCGGCTTCCTGACCGGGGCGATCGCAAGGCCCGAGGATCTCGCCGCCGATGACTGGCGGCGCCACGCCCCACGCTTCCAGGGCGAGAATTTCGCGAAGAATCTCGAACTGGTCGGGAAGGTGAAGGCGCTTGCGGCGGAGAAGAAGTGCACCGCCGGGCAACTCGCGCTGGCCTGGGTGCTGGCGCAGGGCGAGGACATCGTGCCGATTCCGGGCACCAAGCGGCGGGCCTATCTCGACGAGAATATCGGCGCGCTCGACGTGACGCTGACGCCGGAAGACCTCGCCGCGATCGAGCGGATCATGCCGGCGGATGCGGTGGCGGGAACGCGCTATCCGGAAGCGGGGCTGAAGGCGGTCAATCGCTGATGTTCCGTTCCCTCCCCGGCTGAAACGCGAATGGCGGGCGGCCTTGCGGCGCCCGCCATTTTTTCGGGCGGCAACGGCGGCGCTATTCGCCGAGGACGGAAAAGATCCGCTTGCGGACCTCGATCGGGCCGAGCGCTTCCATCACCGCGTCGATCGGCGGGCTGACGGTGCTGCCGGTCAGCGCCGCGCGGAGCGGCTGGGCAATGGCGCCGAGCTTTTTCTCCTCGCGCTCGGCATAGGCCTTCATCGCCTCGTGCAGCGCCGCCTTCGAGAAATCGGTCTTGTCGAAATCGAGCAGCAGGGCGGCGAGGTCGTCGCGCGCCGCCTCGGTGAGCAGGGCTTCGGCCTTCTCGGTCATCGGCAGCGGCGCCTCACGAACGACGAACAGGGCGGATTCCGCCAGTTCGGCCAGGGTGCGGGCGCGGTCCTTCAGCCCCGGCATCAGCATCGCGATGCGGCCCGCCGCCTCGGTGCTCACCGGAAAACCGTGATCGCGTTCGAGCCGGGCGACGACATCGGCGGCAAGGCGTTCGTCCTCGGCGGCGCGGAGGAAGACGGCGTTGACGTGGAGCAGCTTGGCATAGTCCATCCGGCTCGCGGCGCGGCCGACGCCATCGAGGTCGAACAGCGCGACCTGCTCCTCGCGGGGCAGGATCTCCGCATCGCCATGGCCCCAGCCGAGGCGGAGCAGGTAGTTGCAGAGCGCCTCGGGCAGATAGCCCTCGTCGCGGAACTGCAGGACCGAGACGGCGCCGTGACGCTTCGAGAGTTTCGCACCGTCCGCGCCGTGGATCAGGGGGATATGGGCGAAATTCGGCCGCGCCCAGCCCATCGCGTCGTAGATCTGGGCCTGGCGGAACGTGTTGGTCAGATGGTCGTCGCCGCGGATGACATGGGTGATGCCCATGTCGTGGTCATCCACCACGACGGCGTGCAGATAGGTCGGCGTGCCGTCGGAGCGCAGCAGGATCATGTCGTCCAGCTCGGCGTTCTTCACCCGCACCTCGCCCTGGACGAGATCGTGGATCACGGTCTCGCCCTCGCGCGGGGCGCGCAGGCGGATGACGGGATCGACGCCGGCCGGCGCTTCGGCCGGATCGCGGTCGCGCCAGCGCCCGTCATAGCGGAACGGCTTTTTGCTCCGCTCGGCCTCGGCGCGCATCTCGGCAAGCTCCTCGCGGGAGCAGTAGCAGCGATAGGCCTGGCCGGCGGCGAGCATCTGCTCGGCCACCTCGCGATGGCGGGCATAGCGGGTCGATTGATAGACCGGCGGTTCGTCGGGCTTCAGGTCGAGCCAGTCGAGCGCGTCGAGGATGACCTTCGTTGCCTCGGGCGTGCTGCGCTCGCGATCGGTATCCTCGACGCGGAGCAGGAACTGGCCGCCGTGATGGCGGGCGAAGAGATAGTTGAACAGGGCGGTGCGGGCGCCGCCGATATGGAGCATGCCGGTGGGCGACGGCGCGAAACGGACGCGGATTGTCATGACCCCGGCGCTATCACGAAACGGCGCGGGGATGAACCCTTACCAGCGGAACCCGCCGATGATGGCGCGCGGATCGAGCCCGGCGGCCGCGCAATCGGCCCGCGCCTCGGCCGGCGTGGCGACGTGGATGCCGGACAGCACGAGCACCGAGGCGATGCCGGCCGCCTTCGCGCCGGCGATGTCGGTGCGCAGCGAATCTCCGAACGCGATGGTCCGGCCAGGTTCGGTGCCGAGCAGGTCGAGGGTCGGGCGATAGACGGCGGGATCGGGCTTGCCCCGCCAGATCACCCGCCCGCCCCAGGCGGCGTAGCGCTGGGCGAGCGTGCCGGCACAGATGATGCGGCGCCCGTCGCGAATCACCTCCAGGTCCGGGTTGGCGCAGACCATCGGCAACCCGGCCCCGAGGGCCTCACGCAGCAACGGATCGAAGGCGGCGGGATCGTCGGGCGGCGCGAGATCGTCCGGGCCGGTGTTGAGCAGGAAATCGGCGGCGCCGGGGCGGTCGGCCTCGGCGAGGCCGAGATCATCGAACAGGTTGCGGTCACGCGGCGGGCCGAGATGGAACAGACGGTCGCCCAGGGCCGCGAAATCGGGCTCGGTGCGTGAGACCAGCGCAGCGCGGACGGCTTCGCCGCTGGTCATGATGCCGTCGTATAGCTCGGGGCCGATGTCCATCGCGGCCAGGGCGGCGGCGACCGGCGCGGTGCGGCGGGGCGCGTTGGAGAGGAAGACGACGCGCTTGCCGGCCTCGCGCAGGTGGCGCAGGCAGGCGGGAACGCCGGGATAGGGGCGCACGCCGTCATGCACCACGCCCCAGAGATCGACGATGAAGCCGTCGTGATCATGGGCGAGGGTTTCGACGCTCATCGTATCGGCGGTCATGGAGCGATCTCCGCGAGGCGGTCGGCATCGCGGCCGACGAGCTCGGCGAGGGTGGCGGCGCCGTACTGGTCGAGCAGGGCGGACAGGCCGGCGGCGAGGCGGGGCAGCAATGACGGCCCCTGATAGACGAAGGCGGTATAGACCTGCACGAGGCTGGCGCCGGCGCGGAACTTGGCGAGGGCCTGTTCCGGCGTCGCCACGCCGCCGACGCCGATCAGCAGAAGCCGGTCGCCGGCGAGCAGGCGGACGCGGGCGAGCATGCGCGTCGACCGGTTGAACAGCGGCGCGCCGGACAGGCCGCCGGCCTCGCCGCGCGCCGCGCCGCGCAGGCTCTCGGGCCGGGCGAGCGTGGTGTTGCTGACGATCAGCCCGGCCACCGCGCGGCCGATCGCCATGTCGACCAGCTCGGGCAGCGCCGCCTCGTCGAGATCGGGGGCCAGCTTGACGAAGAGCGGCGGCGCGTTGGGCACGGCGGCGCGGATCGCGTCGAGGATCGCGGCCAGACGGTCGGCGGCCTGCAGGTCGCGCAGGCCAGGCGTGTTCGGCGAAGAGACGTTGATCGCGACGTAGTCGGCATGCGGGGCGACCGCGGCGACCAGGGCGGGGTAGTCGGCCAGCGGATCGGCGCCCTCCTTGTTGATGCCGAGATTGGCGCCGAGCGCCGTGAGCGCGCGGTCAGCCCTGGCAAGGCGGGCGGCGAAACCCTCGATCCCGAGATTGTTGAAGCCCATGCGGTTGATCAGCGCGCCGTCATCCTCGAGGCGGAACAGGCGGGGCTTCGGATTGCCCGGCTGCGGCCGGCGGGTGACGGTGCCGGCCTCGACGAAGCCGAAGCCGAGGCGGGACAGGCCGGCGAGGGCGGCGGCGTTCTTGTCGAACCCGGCGGCGAGGCCGATCGGCAGGGCGATGGTCCGTCCGAAGGCCGGCATGGCGAGGCGCGGATCGGCGGGAACACGCTGCCTTCCGGCGAGGCCGAGGCGCAGCGCCGCAATGGCGGCGTTGTGCGCCGTCTCCGGTTCGAGAAGGCGCAGCGCGGCCGTCGCCAGATCAGCGACGGGCATTACTTCGCGAAGACCACGATCTCGGGTGTTGCGGGCGGCGGTACCGCGTGCAGCGGCGCCGAGGCGCCGAGCGAGACGTGATCGGGCGCGACACCGTCGGCGACGATGGCATCCGCGACCTGGGCCGCGCGCGGCGCGAGGCGCGCCATCGCCATTTCGGCGGCGGCGGGACCGCCCGCCGTCGGGCCGGTGACATAGACGCGGAAGCGCGCCTTGGGATTGATCTTCAACGCGGCATCCACCGCGTATTTCACCGATGGCGACCAGATTTCCGTGGATTCGGGGATGGTGACCAGCGGCAGGCGGCCGTTGAAGCTGGTGAGGGCCGCAACGTCGACCAGCGACGGCGCCCCGGCATAGGGTCCGGGCGTTCTTCGGCCGGGCACGGCACAGCCGGCGAGAATCGCGGGGAGGAGAACAAGGGTGAGGGTCGAGCGGCGCATGATCGGCCTTTACTGAAGCTTGGCCCCGGCGGCAATGGCAGGAGAATTAACGAAAATCCAGATCGCGCGGCACGGCGTCCGGATGGCCGGGCCCGGTGCCGCCGGGGTGCAATACAGCCCGCGCGCGGCACCGGGCAATCCGGCCTTTCCGGTCATGCCGGGCGCGAATCAGCCGCCGGTCGTCTTCTGCGTCTGCTCGCCAAGCCCGGCGATGCCGAGGCGCACGGTCTGGCCGGGCCGCAGGAAGACCGGCTCAGGCTTGATGCCCATGCCGACGCCGGGCGGTGTGCCGGTGGCGATGATGTCACCGGGTTCGAGCCGGATGAAGCGGCTGACATAGGAGACCAGCGTCTTCACGCCGAAGATCATCGTCCGCGTGTTGCCGTTCTGCATCCGCTTGCCGTCGACCTCGCACCAGAGATCGAGAGCCTGCGGATCGGGCACCTCGTCGCGGGTGACGAGGAAGGGGCCGGTCGGGCCGAAGCTCGGGCAGCCCTTGCCCTTGTCCCACGTGCCGCCGCGGCGGATCTGGTATTCGCGTTCGCTGACATCGTTGACCACGCAGTAGCCGGCGACGTGATCGAGCGCCGCGTCCTCGGCGATATGGGAGCCGCCGGTGCCGATGATCACGCCGAGTTCGACCTCCCAGTCCGTCTCCTTCGAGCCGGGCGGGATCACGATATCGTCGTTCGGGCCCGAATACGCGCTGCCGGCCTTGAGGAAGATGATCGGCTCCTCCGGCACCTTGAGCCCGGATTCGGCCGCATGGTCGGCATAGTTGAGGCCGATGCAGATGAAATTGACCGGCCGGGGAACCGGCGCGCCGATCCGCGTGCCGGCGGGCACCAGCGGCAGCGTCGCGGCGTCGAGCGCGGCGAGGCGCGCAAGCCCGGCATCGGAGAGAACGGTGGCGTCGATTTCGGCAATGACGCCGGAGAGGTCGCGCAGCGCGCCGGAGGCATCGACAATTCCCGGACGTTCGGCGCCGCTGGCGCCATGCCTGAACAGTTTCATATATTTAAACTCCCATTATAGTCGAGCACCGCTTTTAGGCCCGGCGGCGGCGCGGGCCAAGGGGCGGCGAAACGACGGTGATGTGTTCAGGATAATCGACAGACTGTCACGAAACGGCACATCAACCGCCAGGCTTGCGCGTGTTCCGATTAAAATAATAAGCTGACGATATTTCCTTTCTGCGAGGACCGTTCCATGAACCAGCCCGCTTCGCGCTCGAACGAGCCGCTGATCCATCACTGGATGCCCTTCACCGCCAACAAGCAGTTCCATGATGCGCCGCGCATCATCGCCCGCGCCGAGGGGGTGCATTACTGGAATACGGCGGGCGAGAAGCTGCTGGACTCGGTCTCCGGCCTCTACACCACGCCGGCCGGACACGGGCGGCGCGAGATCCGCGACGCGGTGGCGCGGCAGCTCGAGGAGCTGGATTACGCGCCGGCCTTCCAGTTCGGCGTGCCCGGCTCGTTCCGGCTGGCCACCGAACTGGCGCAGATGCTGCCCGCCGGGCTGAACCGCGTGTTCTTCGCCGGCTCGGGATCGGAAGCGGTCGAATCCGCGCTCAAGGTCGCGATCCAGTATCACCGCGTGCGCGGCCAGGGGCAGCGGCAGCGGATCATCGGCCGGGCGCGCGGCTATCACGGGGTCAATTTCGGCGGCTGGTCGGTCGGCGGCATGGTGAAGAACCGCGAGGCATTCGGCCTCGGCCTGCCGGGTGTCGCGCATATGCGGCACACGCACATCCCCGAGAACCGCTTCCAGATGGGCCAGGGCGAGCATGGCGGCGTCGATCTCGCCGACGATCTGCAGCGCATGATCGATCTCTATGGCGCCGACACCATCGCCGCCTGCATCGTCGAGCCGATCGCGGGATCGACGGGCGTGCTGGTGCCGCCGAAGGGCTATCTGGAGCGGCTGCGCGAGATCTGCACGAAGCACGGCATCCTGCTGATCTTCGACGAGGTGATCTGCGGCTTCGGCCGCACCGGCGCGCCCTTCGCGGCGGATGCGTTCGGCGTGGTGCCGGACATGCTGACCATGGCCAAGGCGATCACCAACGGCAACATCCCGATGGCCGCCGTCGCCGTGCGGGAAGACGTGCAGCAGGCGATTCTCGATGCCGCCGGGCCGGAGGCGGTGGAGTTCTTCCACGGCTACACCTATTCGGCGCATCCGGTGGCCTGCGCCGCCGCGCTGGCGACGCTGAAGATTTTCCGCGAGGATGACCTGTTCGCGCGCGGCGCGGCGCTGGCGCCGAAATTCCTCGAACGCATCGCGGCACTGCGCGACGTCCCGATCGTCATCGACACCCGCGGTTTCGGCCTGCTCGGCGCGGTCGATCTCGCGCCCGAGGGCGGGCCGGGCAAGCGTGGCTTCGCCGTGCTGCGCCGCGCCTTCGAACAGGGGTTGGTGCTGCGGGTTGCCGGCGATACGGTGATCTTCGCCCCGCTCTTCATCACCACCGACGACCAGCTCGACGAGATGTTCGACAAGCTGCGCAAGGTGCTGGCCACCGTCTGAACCGGCGGCCAGACAGGACACAGAGACAGGATCATAGATGTACAAGGACGTTTTGCTGCATATCGGCGGGGCATGGACGAAATCCGCCTCGGGCCGCACGCTCGACGTGATCAACCCGGCGACCGAGGAGGTGATCGGCACCGCCGCCCATGCGGGGCGCGAGGATCTCGACGCCGCGATCGCAGCGGCGGAGGCTGGCTATGCGACCTGGCGGGCGACGCCGGCATTCCAGCGCGCGGCGCTGCTGCGCAAGGCCGCCGAGCTGATCCGGGCGCGGATTCCCGAGATCGCCACGATCATGACGATGGAACAGGGCAAGCCGCTCGCCGAGGCGAAGGGCGAAACCACGGTCGCCGCCGACGTGATCGACTGGTTCGCCGAAGAGGCGAAGCGCACCTATGGCCGGGTGATCCCGGCGCGGGCGGCGGGCGTCTACCAGCTCGTGGTCAAGGAGCCGGTCGGCATCGTCGCCGCCTTCACGCCGTGGAACTTCCCGATCAACCAGGCGGTGCGCAAGGTCTCGGCCGCGCTGGCCGCCGGCTGCGCGGTGATCCTGAAGGGGCCGGAGGAAACGCCGGGCGCCTGCGCCGAGCTGGTGCGCGCCTTCGCCGATGCCGGGCTGCCGCCGGGCGTGCTCAACCTCGTCTACGGCGTGCCGGCCGAGATTTCCGAATATCTGATCCCGCACCGCGCGGTGCGGAAGATCTCCTTCACCGGCTCGACCGCGGTGGGCAAGCATCTCGCCGCCCTCGCCGGGGCGCACATGAAGCGGGCGACGATGGAACTCGGCGGCCACGCGCCGGCGATCGTCTTCGAGGACGCCGATCTCGACGCGGCGGCGAAGATTCTCGCCGCCAACAAGTTCCGCAATGCCGGCCAGGTCTGCGTCGCGCCGACGCGCTTCCTCGTGCAGGAGAGCGTCTATGACGGGTTCATGGAGCGCTTCCTCGGCGCGGTCCGGAAAATCAAGGTCGGCAACGGGCTCGAGGAGGGCACGACGATGGGGCCGCTCGCCAACGAGCGCCGCATCCCGGCGATCGAGGGCTTCATCGCCGACGCGACGAAGCACGGCGCGAAGGTGGCCGAAGGCGGCGAGCGGATCGGCAACAAGGGATATTTCTTCCAGCCCACCGTGCTGACCGACATTCCGACCACGGCGCGGGTGATGAACGAGGAACCGTTCGGCCCGCTCGCGCTGGTCAACCGTTTCTCGACCTTCGAGGACGCGGTGACCGAGGCCAACCGGCTGGAATACGGCCTCGCCGCCTACGCCTATTCGCGGTCGGCCAGAACGGTGACGGCGCTGGGCGACCGCATCGAATCGGGGATGATCTCGATCAACCATCACGGCATCGCCCTGCCCGAGACGCCGTTCGGCGGCATGAAGGACAGCGGCTATGGCTGGGAAGGCGGCGCCGAGGCGATCGAGGCCTATCTCGCCACCAAGTTCGTGACCCAGGCGTCGTAGGACGCCGAAGCGACCGGGGCGCTCAGCCGAGTTTCGGCGTGAGCGCCTCGGCCTCCATCGCATTGGCGAGTTCGATCAGGCTGGAGCGGCCGAACAGCCGCAGCAGCGAGAATTTCCGCTTCGGGCCAAGAAAGACCGGCTTCGCGCGCGGGCCGCAGCGCCCGGTGATCAGGCCGCGCACATCGCCGAATCCGTCGATCAGACCGCGTGCCTTCGCCGCGCTACCCAGCATGTAGGAGCCGTCGAACACCGTGTCGTCGCCTTTCAGGGCGGCGCCGCGGCGCTCGCGCACCCACGCCTTGAAGGCATCGTGAATGTCGTCGAGCAGCGCCTGGTTGAATGCGGCGTCCCCCGGCCGTTCGGGTGAGAACGGATCGTTGCGCAGCTTGTTGGCGCCGGCGGTGACGATGCGGCGCTCGATCCCGAAGCGGCGGATCAGGTCATGCAGGCCGAAACCGCCGCCGACCACCCCGATCGAGCCGACGATCGACATCGGATTGGCGAAGATCTCGTCGCCGGCGCAGGCGATCCAGTAGCCGCCGGAAGCGCCGACATCGCCGATCACGGCGAGAACGCGCACGCCCGTCTCCTCGGCCTTGCGGCGGATGTGGCGGCCGATCAGGTCGGATTGCACCGGCGAGCCGCCGGGGCTCTCGATCGCGAGGATCAGCAGCTTCGTCCCGCCCTTGGCGAGGTCGAAACCGCGGTCGATGGCCGGAGCAAAGCGTTCGAGATTGACCGCCCCCTCGCGCGGCGAGATCAGCCCGGCAAGCCGGATCACCGGCACGCACGGGCGCGACCACGGCAGGCGGAGCGTCATGGCAGCAGCGCCAGGGCGCGCAGGTCGCGCCGCAGCGCCGGCGGCAGGTCCTCGATGCCGGAAGTGCGGCCGCCTTCCGGCAGGTCGGCCGGCGCGTCGTCCGGCGCGAGGTAGCGCCAGCCCTGGAAGGGCTTCATCGGCCGCGCCTCGACCCGGACGAGCGTGGGGTCGAGCACGAGGCCGGTGCAGCGCGTGCCGTCATCCCAGACATCCTCGGTGACGTCGAGCACACGCTGGCGAACCAGCACGGCGCCGGTGATGACCCAGTAGATCGACCCGCCATCGGTCAGCTCCGCCGCGCGCTTGGGAAAGCTGCGGGTCTGGTGGCGCAGCGGCGGATCGGCCACGGCGCGGCGGCGCTGGATCTCGGCCAGGTGGCCGGGATCCTTCACGCCGACCGCGAGCTTGACCAGGTGGATCAAGCGGCCTGCCGCGCCGAGATCGCCTGCCAGACGCGCTCGGGCGTCGCCGGCATGTCGATCTCGCGGATACCGTCGACGGCAAGCGCGTCGATCACCGCGTTGATCAGCGCCGGCGGCGAGCCGACGGCGCCGGCCTCGCCCGCGCCCTTCACGCCGAGCGGGTTCGAGGCGCAGGGCACCGAGACGAACTCCACCTCGATATCCGGCAGGTCGTCGGCGCGGGGCAGCGCATAGTCCATCAGACTGCCGGCGACGAGCTGGCCCGACTCCGGGTCGTAGGCGGTGTTCTCCAGCAGCGCCTGCCCGAGCCCCTGGGCGACGCCGCCATGCACCTGGCCGCGCACGATCATCGGATTCACGATGGTGCCGACATCGTCGCACACCAGATAGCGCAGCACCGAGGTGACGCCGGTTTCCGGATCGATCTCGACCTCGGCGATGTGGCAGCCGTTCGGGAAGGTGTGCTTCTCGATCTTGGCGATCTCGGCGGTATCGAGCGCGTTGCCCTGATCGCCGTGCAGGTCCGCCGCCAGGGTGATGACGTCGACCGCCCGGTCGGTGCCGACGATGCGGAACGCGCCGTCCTGGAACACGATGTCGGCCTCCGCGGCCTCCAGATGATCGGCCGCGGCCTTGCGGCCCTTTTCGAGAATGGTCGCGGTGGTCAGCGCGATGGCCTGGCCCTCGGAATAAAGGCTGCGCGCGCCGCCGGTGCCGCCACCCTGCGGAATCGTGTCGGTATCGCCCTGGCGGACGCGGATCTTGTCAGGATCGATGCCGAGCCGGTCGTTCACCAGCTGCACATAGGCGGTTTCATGGCCCTGGCCGGTGGACTGGGTGCCGACATAGACATCGACATGCCCATCCCTGGTGAAGCGGATCTCGGCGCGCTCCTCCGGCGCGCCGCCGGTCGCCTCGAGGTAATAGGCCATGCCGATGCCGCGCCGCTTGCCGGCGGCAGCCGACTTCGCGCGGCGGGCGGGGAAGCCCTTCCAGTCGATCATGTCGAGCGCATGGTCGAGCACCTTGTGGAAATCGCCCGAATCGTAGGTCTGCGCCATCGCGGTGGTGAAGGGCATGGCGCTCGCCGGCACCATGTTGATGCGGCGCAGCTCGGCGCGGTCGATCCCGAGTTCGCGGGCGGCGGCGTCGATCAGCCGCTCGACGAGATAGTTGCTCTCCGGGCGGCCGGCGCCGCGATAGGCGTCGACCGGCACGGTGTTGGTGAACACGCCGAACACCCGCGCATGGATCGCCTTCATGCCATAGACGCTGGCCAGCACCTTGGTGCCGGCGAGGGTCGGGATGAAGGGGCCGAAATTCGAGAGATAGGCGCCCATGTTCGCCGTGTCCGTCACCCGCATGGCGGTGATCCGGTGATCGGCGTCGAGCGCCAGTTCGCCGATGGTGATGTGGTCGCGCCCATGCGTGTCGGAGAGGAACGCCTCGCTGCGCTCGGAGGTCCATTTCACCGGCCGGCCCAGCTTGCGGGCGGCGTGGCAGACCATGACATGCTCGGGATAGACGAACAGCTTCATGCCGAAGCCGCCGCCGACATCCGGGGTGATGACCCGGAACTTCGCCGGCTCCACCTTGAACACGGCGCCGGCGAGGCAGTCCTTCAGCAGCCAGCCGCCCTGGGTGTTGGTGGTCAGCGTCCAGCGGCCGGACGCCGCGTCGAACTCGGCGCGGGCGGCGCGGGGCTCCAGCGAGTTGACGACGATGCGGTTGTTGACGATGCGCAGCTTCGTCACATGCGCGGCGGCGGCGAACAGCTCGTCCACCTTCGCGGCGTCGCCCACCGCCCAGTCGAAGACGCGGTTGGCCGGCGCGTCCTCATGCACGCGCGGCGCGCTGTCGGACATCGCGCTGGCCAGATCGGTGATCGAGGGCTTCGTGTCGTAGCGGACATCGACCAGCTCGGCGGCATCGCGCGCGGCCTGCGCGGTTTCGGCGACGATATAGGCCACCGGCTCGCCGACATGGCGCACCGCGCCCTGGGCGAGGGCCGGGCGATCGGCCTGGGCGCGCGGCGTGCCGTCCTGGTTCTTGATCGGCACCATGCAGGGAATCGGCGCGATGCCCTCGGCGGCGAGATCCGCGCCGGTGACGATGGCGACGACGCCCGGCACCGCGCGGGCGGCCTCGGCGTCGATCCCGGTGATCGTCGCGGCGGCGTGCGGCGAACGCAGGACGTGCAGGTGCAGCGCGCCCTCGCCCGGAACGTCGTCGGTATATTGTCCAGCGCCGCGCAGCAGCCGCGAATCCTCGACGCGCTTGACCGGCTGGGCAAGACCGAATTTCACCATGATCGATTCCTCATCTTCCAGTTGCTGACGGCGGCCGCAGCGCGCCTTCCCTGCGCTCAGGATATGGGTCGGTCGGGAAAATACAATAGACCGGCAAGGCAACAGCGGTTTGCCCTCGGCACGAAACAGGCCATATGCAGGCGATAGAATGTGTTTGGGACCGGCCACGGGCCGAAAGGAGCAGACATGCAGATCAACGCCGATCTTCGCCAGCCGGCGCTCGTCGATTCGGCGGCGCTCGACTGGATCGCCTCGCCGATGGCCGGCGTGGAGCGACGGATGCTGGAGCGCGACGGCGGCGAGGTGGCGCGAGCGACCTCGCTGGTGCGCTACGCGCCGGGTTCGGCCTTCAGCCCGCACCGGCATGACGAGGGCGAGGAATTCCTGGTGCTGGAGGGCGTGTTCTCGGACGAGACCGGGGATTTTCCGCGCGGGCATTACGTGCGCAATCCGCCCGGGTCGCGGCACACGCCCTCCAGCGCGCCGGGGGCGACGATCCTGGTGAAGCTGCGGCAGATGCCGCCGGAAGAGGCCGCGCCGGTGCGCATCGATACCACCGATCCCGGGCTGTGGCGCGAGCGGGCGCCGGGGTGGTCGGAGGCGCTGCTGTTTTCGGCGCCCTGGGAGCAGGTGGACATGATCCGCCTCGCCGCCGGGATCGAGAGCGCGGAGCAGGCATATCCGCGCGGGGTCGAGATTTTCGTGGTCGAGGGGTCGATCGCGCGGGACGGCGCGACGCTCGGCGCCGGCACATGGCTGCGGCTGCCCGCCGGCAGCCGGCTCGCGCTGGCCAGCGCCGACGGGGCGCTGCTCTACCGCAAGAGCGGCCATCTGCCGGCGGCCGCCTGACGCCATGCACGACCTGATCGTGGTCGGGGCGGGCCTTGCCGGGCTCGCCCTCGCGGCACGCGCGCAGGAAGCGGGCCAGGATGTCGCGGTGATCGAGGCGCGTTCGCGAATCGGCGGGCGAAGCCTCGTGCATCGCACCGCTTCAGGCTGCTACGATCTCGGCCCGGCCTGGATCTGGCCGGCCATGCAGCCGCGCGTGGCGCGGGCCGCCGCGGCACTCGGCCTCCGGCTCTACCGCCAGGCGGATGAAGGCGGCTTCGTGTTCCAGGACAGCGACGGGACGGCCCAGCGCCTGCCCCACGGCTTCACGCAGGAGCCGCCGAGCATGCGGATCGAGGGCGGGATCGCCGCCCTCGCCGAAGGATTCGCCGCCCGCCTCGCCCCCGGCACGATCCGGCTCGGCACCCGGGTCGAGCGGCTGGTCCTGGAGTCGGATGCGGTCGGCGTCGAGACCGGGGCTGCAGCGCTGCGGGCGCGGCGCGTGGCGCTGGCGCTGCCGCCGCGACTGGCGGCGACGATCGGCTTTGCGCCCGCCCTGCCCGCCGCTTCGCTGCGGCAGTTCGAGGCGGTGCCGACCTGGATGGCCGGGCACGCCAAGGCGCTGGCGATCTACGACGCGCCGGTCTGGCGCGCTTCCGGCCTGTCGGGCGGGGCCTTCAGCCGGTGCGGGCCGCTGGGCGAGATTCACGATGCCAGCCTGCCCGGTGCCGCGGGCGAGGCGGCGCTGTTCGGCTTCTTCGCCTGGCCGGCCGCGATGCGGGCGGCGCGCCGGGCAAGGCTGGAGGATGCGGTGCGCGCCCAGCTCGCATCGCTGTTCGGCCCGGCGGCCGGATCACCGCGCGCGCTGCTGATCCAGGACTGGTCGACCGACGAGCTGACCGCGACTCCGGCCGACGCCCCGCCGCTGGCCGGGCATCCGGCCTATGCGCCGCTCGCCCTGCCCGCGCCGTGGCGCGACCGCGTCCTGCTTTCGGGATCGGAGAGCGCGCCCGAATTCGGCGGCTATCTCGAGGGCGCGCTGGCCGCCGCCGAGGCAGCCGCCGCCATGAATGCGCAACATGGCGGCGGCCTTCCCGCGGCTGGCGTGGCAGCCGGGCGTTAGGCCCGGCCGCTGCGCATCCGCCGGAGGCGGAGGATGGTGTCGATGGTGATCGCGGCCAGCAGGATCAGCCCCTCGACGATGAAGCGCACCGATGAAGCGGCGCCGAGCAGGTTCATGCCGTTGCTGACACTCGCGATCACCAGCGCGCCGAACAGCGCGCCATAGACGCTGCCGCGCCCGCCGAACAGCGAGGTGCCGCCGATCACCGCCGCGGCGACGGCGTTGAGCATGATGTCGCCATTGCCGACCGAGGCGGAGGCGACGCCGAGGCGCGCCGCATCGAGATAGCCGGCGAGGCCGACAAGGAAGCCGGCGATGATGAAGACGGCGAGCTGAATCCCCTTCACCGAGATGCCGGCGCGGCGCGCCGCCTCGGCATTGCCGCCGACCGCGTAGAGATGCCGGCCGAAGCGGGTGGACTTGGTGACGAAGGCCGAGGCGAACAGCGCGATCAGGAAGATCATGAGCAGGAACGGCACGCCGCGATAGGCGTTCAGCATGAACACCGCGCCGAACAGCATGATGGCGACGCCGACCAGCCGCATCGTCGCGGCGAACCCGCCCTCGTGGCCGCTCGCCGTGCGCTTGCGGATGCCGTTCAGCGTGACCGCGGCATAGGCGCCGAACAGCAGCAGGCTCAGCACCCACGACCACAGCGGATCGAGATTGAGCGTGCCGATCGCGGTGGTGAAATTGTCCGCCAGCGGCACCGATCCGCCATGCGGCGTCAGGATCGCGAGCGTCAGGCCCTCGGCGATCATGCCGCCGCCGAGGGTGACGACGAAGCTCGGCACGCCGATCCGCGAGACCACCATGCCCTGGAGGAAACCAAGGCCGGTCGCCAGCGCGATTCCAAGCACGATGCCGACGCCGACCGGCAGGTGAAAGAACACCGTGGCCAGCGAGAACACCGACGCGGCGAGAACCGAGTTCCAGCCGATCGACAGGTCGATCATGCCGAGCAGGATGATGTAGATTTCGGCCAGCGCCAGCGTGCCGGTGACGACGATCTGGGCCGCGAGATTGGAGAGGTTGCGCGGGGTCAGGAAGTTGGCGTTCAGCGTCTCGAACACGATCCAGATGACGATGAGTGCCGCGATCACCGGCAGCATGCCGAGATCGGTCGATTGCGCGACCCCGGTCAGCCAGCGCCTGAACGGGGACTTCTGCTCGGATTTCTGCTCCGGATGCTGCACGCTGCTCATGCCATGGCTCCTGCCGCGCCGGTCCCGGGAATGGCGAGCGTGCCGGTGATGGCGCCGACCACCTGCTCCGGCGTCACGTCGCTCTTGCGGGCTTCCATCACCGTGGCGCCGAGGCGCAGCACGGCGATGTTGTCCGCCACCTGGAAGACGTTCTGCATGTTGTGGGTGATGAGAATGACGCCATAGCCCTGCTCGGCGAGGTCGCGCACCAGGCGGAGCACCTCCGCCGTCTGGGCGACGCCGAGGGCGGCGGTGGGTTCGTCCATGATGACGAGCTTCGAATCCCACAGCACGGCGCGGGCAATGGCGACCGCCTGGCGCTGCCCGCCGGAGAGCGAGGCCACCGGCGTATCGAGCGCGGGCAGGTTGATCCGCAGCGTCTTCAGCACCCGCCGCGCTTCGAGTTCCATGTCGACATCGCGCAGCACATGCGGGCCGAGCGCGGTCGGCGTGCTGACGAGTTCGCGGCCGAGATAGAGATTGGCGCAGATGCCAAGATTGTCGCAGAGGGCGAGATCCTGATACACGGTCTGGATGCCCAGCGCCGTCGCCTCGGACGGGTGGCGGATCGAGACCGGCCTTCCCTCGAGCAGGATTTCTCCCTCGTCGATCGGCGCGACGCCGGCGATCGCCTTGATGGTCGTGGATTTGCCCGCACCGTTGTCGCCAAGCAGGGCGGTCACCTCGCCGCGGCGGACGGTGAAGTTCACGTCGCGCAGGGCGACCACGGCGCCGTAGCGCTTTTGCAGGCCGCGCACCTCAAGCAGGGGTGCTGCGGCGGGTTCAGCCGCGATTGCCGCACTCATCTCTCGTCCTCCCAAGCAAACGGCGGACGCGCGGGGCGTCCGCCGCGCCGTCAATGGTCCCGGATCAGGCGCCGTGGGCCTTGCAGATCTTGCCCTGGGCCGCGGGGCCCACACAGATCGCCTTCCAGGTGGTATAGCCCGACTTGATCACCGAGCCGGCGATATTCGCCTTGGTGACCACGAGCGGCTTCAGCAGGACCGACGGGACGTCGATCATCTTGTTGTTGGTCTTGCCGTTCAGCAGGCCGGCCGGCGGCTTCGTGTCGGTCGCCACCGCCACCGCGAGTTCCGCCGCCGCGGCGGCTTCCTCGGGGACGTATTTGAACACGGTCATCGACTGCAGGCCTTCGAGGATGAAGGTCAGGCCGCCATTGGTCGCATCCTGGCCGGTCACCGGCACCTTGCCGGCGAGGCCGACCGCCTGGAGCGCGCGGATCACGCCGGAGGCGGTGCCGTCATTCGCGGCGAGGACGGCGTTGACCTTGTTGTGCAGCCGGGTGAGCGCCTGCTGGCTTTCCTCGAACGCGTTCTGCGGGCTCCAGTCCGGCGTCATCACCGAGTAGGCGAGGTGCAGCTTGCCGGATTTGAAGAGCGGGCCGAGCACGTTCATCGCGCCCTTGCGGAAGTCGAACGCGTTCGGATCGGTCGGCGCGCCGTTGATCATCATCACGCTGCCGCCGGGCTTGGTGTGCTTGGCGATATACTCGCCCTGCAGCTCGCCGACCTTCGTGTTGTCGAACGAGACGTAGTAATCGGGCTTCGAATCCTGGATCAGACGGTCGTAGGAAATGACCTTGACGTGGTTGCGCGCGGCGTAGTTGACGATCGCGGCACCGGCCTTGCCGTCGACCGGATCGACGACGAGAACGTCCGCGCCGTTCGAGATCGCGGATTCGGCCTGGTTGAGCTGGGTGTCGGGGCTCGAATTGGCGTTGCTGACGATCAGCTTGGCGTTCGGATCGGCCGCATGCGCCATCTTGATGAACCAGGGACGGTCGACCTGCTCATAGCGCGGCGAGGAGTTCTCGGGCAGCAGGAAGGCGATCGTCGTCTTCTTGCTGCTGATCTGGTGCACGGAAGGCTGGGTGACCGACTGGGCGTGCGCGGCCGTCAGGCCGAAGGCGCCAACCGCCAGCGCGGACGCGGCAATAATCGTCGGGAACGCGATTTTCATGGTGTTTCCTCTTCCAAGAAATGATGGATCGAATTCCGGTCCTCCGCCGAACCGCGGAGCTCCAATTAATTTGACCCTTGTAGTAAATCGGTTGCTATCGTGAAGCCCGAACCATTGTCAAGCGGGAAATGCAGACTTGTCGCGGACGCTCGGCCGGCGGGGCCCTATTGCTTGGGTTCGTCGATCTCGCGCAGCGCGCCGGAACGCACGCTTTCCATCGCATTGTCGAGGATCCGCAGGATGGCCTCGTCGGGCAGCGAGGCGCTCAGCAGGTTCAGCGCGCCGCCGAGCAGGGCCGAGGCGATGGCGATGGTCGGGATCTCCTTCTCGACCATATGATGAACCAGCTGGTCGATGATCTGGCCGGCCTCGAGGATCTGCGCCTCGGTTGCTTGTTGGTGCATCTGATCATTCCCTTGCGTCATGAAATCGTTATGGCGGCGGCCGGCCCCTCAGGCCGGAGTCGTCGCGGGGCGGAGGGGAAGCTCGCGGGTGCGCGGGCCGGTGGCGAGGTCCTGTTCGGCCGAGGCCGCCTCGATCTGCTCGGACTGCGCGGCCCACATCGCGGCGTAGATGCCGCCGGCGGCGAGCAGCGAGGCATGGGTGCCGCGCTCGACGATGTTGCCATCGCGCAGGACGAGGATCTCGTCGGCGTCGATCACCGTGGACAGGCGATGGGCGATCACCAGCGTGGTGCGGTCGCGCGCGACCTGCCGCAGCGCCGCGCCGATATCCTGCTCCGTCGCCGTGTCGAGGGCGCTGGTCGCCTCGTCGAGAATCAGCAGGCGGGGATCCTTGAGGATGGTGCGGGCGATGGCGACGCGCTGCTTCTCGCCGCCCGAGAGCTTGAGGCCGCGCTCGCCCACCGTGGTCGCATAGCCCTGCGGCAGCGACATGATGAAATCGTGGATCTGGGCGAGGCGGGCCGCGCGCTCGACCTCGGCATCCGACGCGCCGGGGCGGCCATAGGCGATGTTGTAGCGGATGCTGTCGTTGAACAGCACGGTGTCCTGCGGCACGACGCCGATCGCGGCGCGCAGGCTCGCCTGTGTCAGGTCGCGCACGTCGATGCCATCGACCAGCACGGCGCCCTCGCTCACGTCGTAGAAGCGGAAGAGCAGCCGCGAAATGGTCGACTTGCCCGACCCCGTCGGCCCGACCAGGGCGATCTTGCGGCCGGGTTCGGCGCGGAAGGAGATGCCGTGCAGGATCTCCCGATCGGGGCTGTAGCCGAAGCGGACATCCACGAACTCGACCGGCACGGGAGCACCCCGCGCCGGCAGGGTTTTCGCATCCGCCCGGTCGGAGATCTCCTGCGGGGTGCGGAGGAGTGAAAACATCTGCTCCATGTCGACCAGGCCCTGCTTCAGCTCGCGATAGACGAAGCCGACGAAGTTGAGCGGCTGGTAGAGCTGGATCAGGTAGGTGTTCACCAGCACGAACTGGCCGACATTCAGCCGCCCGGCGACGACGCCGTTCGCCGCCATCAGCATCAGCACGGCAAGGCCGACGGCGATGATCGCGGCCTGGCCGAGATTGAGCGCGTTGAGCGTGACCTGCGAGCGGACCGCCGCCGTCTCGTAGGCGGCGAGGCTCGCGTCGAAGCGCACGCTTTCATGCGCCTCGTTGCCGAAATACTTCACCGTCTCGAAATTCAGCAGGCTGTCGATCGCCTTGGTCTGGGCGGCGTTGTCGGTCTCGTTCATCTGGCGGCGGAACTTGATGCGCCAGGAGGTGAAGCCGAAGGTGAAGCCGAGATAGCCGCCGACCGCGACCAGCGTGATCGCGGCATAGATCCAGTTGAACATGTGCCAGAGGATGCCGACCGTCAGCAGCAGTTCGATCAGCGTCGGCACCACGTTGAACACGGCAAGGCGCAGCACCGTCTGGATGCCGGTGGTGCCGCGCAGGATGATGCGCGAGAGCCCGCCGGTCTGCCGGTCGAGATGAAAGCGCATCGAGAGGTTGTGCAGATGCTCGAAGGTCTCGCGGCTGATCACCCGCGCCGCGCGCTGCTGCACGGCGGCGAAGAGCGCGTCGCGCAGTTCGCCGAAGCCGGACGAGGCGATGCGCACCAGCGCGTAGGCGACGATCAGCGCCGCCGGCACGGCGAGCGGGCCGGCCTTGGCCGACAGCACGTCCACCGCCCGCGCATAGAGGATCGGGATGATGACGGTCGCGACCTTGGCGAGGACCAGGCACAGGGAGGCGAGCACGACGCGGACGCGCAATCCGGGCTCGCGCTTGGGCCAGAGATAGGGCAGCAGGGAGCGCACGGTGGCGAGACTGCTTTCGCTCTTGGCAATGTCGACGGTTCGGGCCATGTCCGGCAGATGGCATGCAGTTCACGAAATGCAAATGGCCGGCACTGAGGAGCAGGTATCGGCCGCGCTGCTCGAACGTATCGCACGGTGCCGCACGGCGGTTCTGCCGGGACGGCGGATTCCGCTCCTTATCGGCGACGACCCGGTCGGCTATGTCGGCGCCGCCCTGGCCGCGGACCTTGCGTTCTATGCGCGTCCCCATCCCGGCGGGCTGAGCATTCCGCCGGAAGAGGCCGCGCGGCTGAACGCGGTGGCGACCCCGCTCGGCCCGGCGCACGGCTTCCGCACGCGGGGCGAGTTGTTCGACGTGCGCAGCCGGATCGACGGACCGGTGCTCGCAACGCTCGACCGCGGGGCGCTGCCCGCCTTCGGAGTCATCGGCGTCGGCGTGCATCTGAACGGCTATGTGCGGCGGGCGGACGGGCCCCATCTGTGGATCGGCCGGCGGAGCGCGACGAAGAAGCTCGATCCCGGCAAGCTGGACAACCTGGTCGGCGGCGGCGTCTCTGCCGGAATGGGCGCGTTCGACACGCTGGCGAAGGAAGCTGCCGAAGAGGCGAGCATTCCCGCCGGCACGATCGCCCAAGCGCGGGCGATGGCGCGGATCGCCTATGACATGGAGCGGCCGGAGGGGCTGCGGCGCGACCTGCTGGTCTGCTACGACCTCGAGCTGGACGAGTCGTTCCGCCCCGAAGCGGCGGATGGCGAGGTGGAATCCTTCAGCCTCGTCCCGGCCCGGGAGATGCTCGGCATCGTCGCCGGGACCGATGAGGTAAAGTTCAACGTCAATCTCGTGATCATCGATTTCCTGCTCCGCCACGGCGTGCTCGCCGATCCGAGCGACCGGGTGCGGGCGGCGCTCGCCGCCCAGCCGCCGGCGGCGGCGGATTGACGCGCCGCCGGGTGGCAGGGATCAGAAATCGAGGTCGGCGTAGTGCGGCGGCGGCGTGAAGCCGGAGACACGATCGTTCAGCAGCGGGCGGAAGGCCGGGCGGGACTTGATCCGCGCATACCATTCGCGGGCGGCCGGATTCACCGACCAGTCGATATCGCCAATGAAATCGAGGGCCGAGAGATGCGCCGCGGCGGCGAAATCGGCCAGCGAGAGATTGGCGCCAGCAAGATATTTCCGCCGCTCGGCGAGAAAGCCGATATGGCCGAGATGGGCGCGTAACGCCGCATAGCCGTCGCGGATGCGCGAGGGGTCGGGGGCGCCGCGCTTGGCCGCCGGCTTCATCACCTTCTCGTAAAGCAGGTTGCGCGACACTTCGGTGGCGAAGCGCTCGTCGAACCACGCGGTGACGGCGCGGATCTCGGCGCGCTCGGCCAGCGTGCGGCCGATCAGGGAAATGTCCGGGTACGCCTCGTCGAGATATTCGCAGATGGCGTTGGAATGGGGCACCACCAGCCCGTTCTCCTCGACCAGGGTCGGCACCGTGCCGGCCGGGTTCATCGCGAGGTATTCCGGGCGGCGCTCCCATGTCCGTTCGAGCTTGAGTTCGAAGGGCAGCCGCTTTTCGGCCAGCACGAGCCTGACCTTGCGGGCAAAGGGCGAGAGCGGGAGGTGATGTAGAATGCGCATGAACCGGCGTTATCGCAGGACGGCACCGGCGTGCAAGACGCGGCGGCGCCGTGCACCGCACGCAACCGTCCGTAGCATGTCATCACATTTATTCACTTTCGAGAATATCACAATTCCGTTACACTCAAAAGGCTGACGGACACACCCGTTGGGCTCAAGAAACGATATTTGGAGACACGCCATGAAACAAAGCTTTTCCAGCGAGGGCGGCGCCACGCGTCGTGCGACCCTGCTGGGCACCGCCTCGATCGCCGGACTTGCGCTTGCCTCGCGCGCCGGCGCGGCGGCGCCGCAGACCGTCACCCTGCCCTTCGCCAATGGCGAGCGGCCCATCGTGCCGGCGGGAACGTTTCCGCAAAAAGGCGAGATGATCCTGCAGCGGACCCGCGCGCCGCTGCTGGAAACGCCGTTCGAGGTGTTCCGGGACAACCTGTTCACACCGAACGACCGCGCCTTCGTGCGCTGGCACATGGCCGACTTCCCGGAAAGCATCGACACGGCGAAATACCGGATCAGGGTTTCGGGCCTCGTCAACAAGCCGGTCGAGATCACGCTCGACGAGCTGATGCACGGCTTTCCGATCCGCAAGATCGCTGCGGTGAACCAGTGCTCGGGCAACAGCCGGGGCTTCATCGAACCGCGGGTGCCCGGCGCGCAATGGGCGCATGGCGCCATGTACAATGCAATGTGGACCGGCGTGCCGCTCAGGCATCTGCTGGCCCGCGCCGGAGTGAAGGCCGGGGCGACGCATGTTGCGTTCCGCAGCCTCGAGCAGGGCGGCGGGCTGTATCCGGCGGATGTCAGATTCGAGAAGGCCATTCCGCTGTCACGCGCCAATGACGGCGAGGTGATGATCGCCTTCCAGATGAACGGCGCGAATCTGCCGCTGCTCAATGGCTACCCGGTCCGCCTCATCGTGCCGGGATGGTATTCGACCTATTGGGTGAAGATGCTCACCGAGATCGAGGTGATGGATCACCCCTCGACCGATTTCTGGATGGCAACCGCCTACAAGATCCCTGACACGCCGACCGGATCGATGACACCCGGTGAGCCGGGGATCAAGATGGTGCCGATCAACGAGATGAAGCCGCGCAGCTTCTTCGGCAGCGTCACCAACGGCGCGCGGCTGCCCGCCGGCAGACCCGTCGTGGTTCGCGGCTTTGCCTTCGGCGGCGGCAGCGCCCTGAAGTCCGTTGCCGTGTCGATCGACGGCGGGGCGAGCTGGCGCCCGGCCAGGCTCGGGCAAAACCATGGTGCCTATGGCTTCCGGGACTGGCAAATTCCGGTGCGCTTCCCGAAACCGGGGGCCTATCGGCTGATGGTCCGGGCCACCAACGCGGCAGGGCACGTGCAGCCCGCGAAGGCAGGCTGGAATCCGGGCGGGTTCCTCTACAACGCCATCGAACATGTCGACGTCACGGTCGCCTGAGAAAGGACGGCAAGCCATGAAGATCATCAGCACATATTCCGCGCGCGCCGCTCTTGTTGCGCTCGCGGCGGCGACCGTCTGCGGCACCATTGCACTGGCGGCTGCACCCGGACCGACGCTGGGGCCGCTCTCGGTCAACGTTCCTTCTCCGGGTGGCTATTTCCAGGGCACGGGGGCGGAAATCCTGAACCAGCACTGTGTCACCTGCCACTCGGCGGGATTCGTTGAGCGGCAACCGAAGCTTTCCGCATCGACCTGGACAGTGGAGGTGACGAAGATGAAGAAAGCGTTCGGCGCGCCCTACGCGGAGGCCGACATCCCGAAGATCGTCGACGCGCTGGTGGCCCGGCAGAAGGCGATGAAATAGCCCAACTCAGCCGCCGCGATCGGCCTCGAAGAGGGACTGCAGTTCGGCGACGCTCTGCTCGATGCTGGCGACCACGCGCGACGGGTCGCCGGCAAAGCCGAGGGTTTCGGTGAGCAGCGCCTCGTCCCGCTGCCGGAACGTGAAGATGGTGCGCGCCGCCTCCTCGGCCGGAATGCCGAGTTCGCGCAGCGCGCGTTCGCCGAGTTCGAGGCTCGATGCAAAGGTTTCGCGCACGATGTGCTCGACGCCGCGATCCATCAGCAACTGGGCATGGCGGCGGTTCCGCGCCCGCGCCAGGATGGTCAGGTGCGGCAGGTGGCGGCGCGCGAGGTCGGCCACCCGGAGCGCCGCATCGGGATCGTCGAGTGCGATGACCAGCAGCTTCGCATTGCCCGCGCCGGCGGCGCGCAGGACGGTGAGCCGGGCCGGATCGCCGAAATAGGCCCGCGCGCCGAAGCGGCGGACGAAGGCGACATGTTCCGCGTTCTGGTCGAGGGCGACGAAGGGAATCCGTCGCACCGAGAGCAGCCGGCCGACGATCTGGCCGACCCGGCCGAAGCCGCAGATCAGCACCGGGACGACGGCGCCCTCCTCGATCGGGGTGGTCGGTGGCGTCTGGCGGCGGGCGATGCGCGGCATGACCCAGCGCTCGATGCCGGCGAAACCGAGCGGCACCACCAACATCGACAGGGCGACAGTGAGCGTCGCCAGCCCAGACTGGGCCCGGTTCAGCACCCCGGCACCGACGGCGGCGGCGAAGACCACAAAGCTGAACTCGCTGCCTTCCGGCAATGCAGCGGCAAAGCGCAGCGCGGTGGCCACGTTGCGGCGCTTCGCGAAGGCGACCACGAACCCGACCGCGGTCTTCACGACAAGCAGCGCGGCCACGGAAGCGACGATCAGCAGCGGTTCGCTATGAAACAGCGAGAAATCGACCGACATGCCAACCGAGATGAAGAAGAAGCCGAGCAGCAGGCCCTCGAACGGCTCGATATCGGCCTGGATGGCGTGACGGAACTCCGAATCCGACAGCAGCGCGCCCGCCATGAAGGCGCCGAGCGAGGCCGACAGTCCGGCCCAGTGGGCCAGAGCCGCCGTGCCGACGACGATCAGCAGCGTCATCGCGGTGAACACCTCGGGGGTGCGCGCACCGCCGATCAGGCGGAAGACGCGGTCGGCGAGGACCATGCCGCCGAACAGGATCGCCGCCACCGCCAGCACCGCCCGCCCGACCGCGAGCCAGGGGACATTGTGGGCGAAATGCGCGGCGACATCCGCCGGGGCCGCGCCGGCGGCGAGATGGCTCGCCAGCGTATTGCCGACGAGCAGCGGCACCAGGGCGACCAGGGGGATGAAGGCCATATCCTGGAACAGCAGGACGGCGAAGGCATCGCGGCCGGAGGCGGCGCTGAGCAGGTTGCGCTCGTTCAGCATCGGCAGGACGATGGCCGTGGAGGAGAGCGACAGGCCGAGGCCGACCACCGTCGCCGCCGGCCAGCCGAGTCCGGCGAAATGGGCAAGGACGGCCAGAATGGCGGCGCTCGGGATCATGTGACCGAAACCGAGGCCCAGGATGGTCTTGCGCAGGATCCAGAGCCGGTGCGGGCGAATCTCCAGCCCGATCAGGAACAGCAGCATGGTCACCCCGAGCTCCGACACGCTGCGGATTTCGGAGATGCCGGTGACGAGGCGCAGGCCGGCCGGACCGATGATGAGCCCGGCGAACAGATAGCCCACGATGCTGCCGACCCCGAGGCGACGCGCCAGCGGCACCGTGACGACCGTGGCCGCGAGCAGTGCGACGAGGGTGATGATCATTGGGCCGGTTCCCCGAAACAGGCATGAGCGTGGATTGTGGGCCGCGGATGGTCAGGCAGTACCGGCGCGCGGAAGCGGACCGGCGGAATGACCCTGCCACCGGCCGGCGCGCCCGCCAACCGGCCCGATCGCGACAGGGCGGCCATTCCGTTTCCATCCCATGCCAATCGTGCGACAAACCCTTACGTAAGGCGGCGTGAGAACAGGATGATCGGGATGAACCACGATTTCGACCTTTTCGTCATCGGCGGCGGCTCGGCGGGGGTGCGGCTCGCGCGGATCGCGGCGGGGCATGGCGCGCGCGTCGGCATCGCCGAGGACCGGCACTGGGGCGGCACCTGCGTGAATATCGGCTGCGTGCCAAAGAAGCTGATGGTGATGGCGGCGGAGTACGGACTTGGCGCCGCCGACGCGCGCGGCTTCGGCTGGGACATGCGCGCCGTCGCGCATGACTGGCCCGGTTTCATCGCCGCCAAGGACCGCGAGATCGGCCGGCTGAACGGCGCCTATACGGGACTGCTGGAGCGGGCGGGCGCCACGATCTTCAATGCGCGGGCGCGGTTTCTCGGCCCGCATACGCTGATGGTGGGCGAGCAGCACGTCACCGCCGACCGGATCGCGATCGCGACCGGCGGCCAGCCGCTCCGGCCCGCCATTCCCGGCGCGGACCTCGCGATCGTCTCGGACGACGCCTTCCACCTGCCGGCGCGGCCGGAACATGTCGTGATGGTTGGCGGCGGCTATATTGCTGTGGAATTCGCCGGAATCTTTGCCGGCCTCGGCTCGAAGGTGGACATCGTCTACCGCCAGCCGCTGCCGCTGCGCGGGTTTGACCCCGACCTGCGGGCGGGGCTGGCGGAGGCGCTGGCGGCGAACGGCATCGGCGTGCATCACGGCGTCGAGCCCGTGCGGATCGAGGCGGCGGGCGCGCGGCGGCGCCTGCATCTGTCGAACGGGCACATGATCGAGGCGGATTGCGTGTTTTTCGCCACCGGAAGGGCACCGAACGTGGCGGGCCTCGGGCTGGACAAGGCCGGCGTGACGGCCGGGCCCGGCGGCGCGATCCCGATCGACGAGGATTATCGCACCAATGTCCCGCACATCTTCGCGCTCGGCGACGTGACCGACCGGCTGAACCTCACCCCGGTCGCCACCGCCGAGGGCCACGCCCTGGCGGACACGCTGTTCGGCAACCGGCCGCGCCGCATCTCCCTCGCCAATGTGGCGAGTGCGGTCTTCTCGATCCCGCCGCTCGCCACCGTCGGCGTGACGGAGGACGCGGCACCCGACGGCGCGAAAGTGTTCGTCGCGCGGTTCACGCCCATGCGTCACACGCTCAGCGGACGCGCGCGGAAAACGATGATGAAGCTGATCGTCGACGCGGAGACCGACCAGGTCATCGGCGCGCATATGCTGGGCGAGGACGCCGCCGAGATCATGCAGGGGCTTGCCGTGGCCATCACTGCCGGGGCGACCAAGGCGGATTTCGACCGCACGATCGGCATCCACCCGACTGCGGCGGAGGAATTCGTAACCCTGCGGACGGAGACACGACGGGTGAACCGCGGCGGCGAATCGGCGAAGCCGCGGGCGGCGGAGTAGCGCGCCCGCCCGGTTTTGGCTTATAGGCCCTTCTCCAAGGAGATCGCCATGAACGACGCTGACACGACGATGCATGATCCGGCGGGCTGGAGCCCGGAATCCTGGCGGGCGAAGCCGATCAAGCAGGTGCCGACCTATCCCGACGCGGCGAAGCTCGCTGCGATGGAGGCCCGCCTGCACGGCTATCCGCCGCTCGTCTTCGCCGGCGAGGCGCGCCGCCTGAAGGCCTCGCTCGCGCTGGCGACGGAAGGCAAGGCGTTCATCCTGCAGGGCGGCGACTGCGCCGAGAGCTTCGGCGACTTCACCGCCAACGTCATCCGCGACACGTTCCGCGTGCTGCTGCAGATGGCGGTGGTGCTGACCTTCGGCGGGTCGGTGCCGGTGGTAAAGCTCGGCCGCATGGCCGGCCAGTTCGCCAAGCCGCGCAGTTCGGACAGCGAGACGATCGACGGCGTCACCCTGCCCTCCTACCGCGGCGACATCATCAACGGGCCGGATTTCACCGCCGAAGCCCGCATTCCCGATCCGGCGCGGATGGAGTTCGGCTATTTCCAGTCCGCCGGCACGCTCAACCTGCTGCGCGCCTTCGCCTCGGGCGGCTATGCCGACCTGCACCAGGTGCATCGTTGGAACCTGGATTTCGTGCGCCGCTCGCCGCTCGCCGAGCGCTACCGCGACCTCGCGGCGCGGATCGACGAGACGCTGCAGTTCATGGCCGCCTGCGGCATGACCAGCCAGTCGACCCCGCAGATCCACGAGACCGAGTTCTACACGAGCCACGAAGCGCTGCTGCTGCCCTACGAGCAGGCGCTGACGCGCGTCGATTCGACGACAGGCGATCATTACGCCTGCTCGGCGCATTTCCTCTGGATCGGCGACCGCACCCGCCAGCTCGACGGCGCGCATGTCGAGTTCATGCGCGGCGTGAAGAACCCCATCGGCATGAAGGTCGGCCCGAGCATGGACGAGGACGACATGCTGCGCCTGATCGAGCGCCTCGATCCGGCGAACGAGGCCGGGCGGCTGACGCTGATCGCGCGGATGGGCGCGGAGCAGATCGCCGCCAAGCTGCCGAAACTGGTGCGGGCGACAAAGCGGGAGGGCCGCAATGTGGCCTGGCTGTGCGACCCGATGCACGGCAACACGATCACCACATCCGGCAAGGTGAAGACCCGCCGGTTCGATGCGATCCTGTCGGAAGTGCGCGGCTTCTTCGACATTCACGAGGCCGAGGGAACCACGCCGAGCGGCGTGCATGTCGAGATGACCGGGCAGGACGTGACCGAGTGCGTCGGCGGCGCGCGGCAGCTTTCCGAGGCCGATCTCGGGGCCCGCTACGAGACGTTCTGCGACCCGCGGCTGAATGCCGAGCAGTCGCTCGAACTCGCCTTCCTGATCGCGGCGGAACTGAAGACCCGTCGCGCGCCCCGCGGCACCGCGATCGCCGCCGAGTAAATGACCCGCGCCGCACGCCGGGCGGTCCCGCGCCCCGATCTCGACGCCGGGATCGCGGCGCGGACCGATGCCTATTTCAACCGGACCAGGGCGATCGTCGCCCGGTTCGGCGATGCGCGGGTCACCTACGCCCTGTTCATGCGCCGCCCCGTTGTCTCCGCGCCGATGCTGATGCTGCGCTGGCTCGACGAGGTGATGGAGGCACGCGGCGAGCATGTCGAGGTCGAACTCGCCCGGCCCGAGGGATCCTGGGTCGGCGCAGGCGAGCCGATTGCCTACGTGACCGGCAGTTTCGTGGCCCTGGTGGATCTCGAGACGATCCTGCTGCAGAAGCTCGGCCCGGCCTGTGTGGCCGCGCACAATGCCTATCAGATGTGCGCCGCCCTGCCGAAAGCCGCCTTTCTCGCGATGGAATCCCGCCACTGCGCGGGCGCGGAGATGGAAGAGATGATGGCCTATGCGGCGTCGGTCGGTTCGCGGGCGGCGCGGGCCGAGGGCGCGCGCGGCTTCATCGGCAACGCCACTGACGAGACCGCGCATTATTTCGGTGCGCCGCATGGCTATGGGACCATGCCGCATGCGCTGATCGGGTATGCCGGCAGCACCGTGCGCGCGGCCGAGATGTTCCACGAGACCTTTCCCGAATCCGACCTCACGGTGCTGACCGATTATTTCGGCCGGGAAGTGACCGATGCGCTTGCCGTCTGCCGGCGGTTTCCCGAGCTGGCCGATGCGGGCCGGCTGTCGATCCGGCTCGACACCCATGGCGGCCGCTTTCTCGAAGGGCTTGACCCGCAGGAGAGCTACGCGGTGATGGAGCGGCACGCGCCCGGCGCGATCCGCCGTTACCGCAGCCATAGCGAATTGCGCTACCTGATCGGCACCGGGGTGTCCGCCGCCGCGATCTGGCGGCTGCGCGAGGTGCTGGACGATGCGGGTTTCGTGCGGGTGAAAATCGTCGCCTCGTCCGGCTTCGGTGTCGAGAAGTGCAGCGTGATGGCGGATGCGCATGTGCCCGTCGACGTCGTCGGGACAGGGAGCTTCATTCCCGAGACATGGAGCGAGACTTACGCAACGGCGGATGTCGTCGCCTATGACGGCGAGCCGCGGGTCAAGCTCGGCCGCGAATTCCTGCTGCGCGAGCGGGCCTGACGCGGCGAGCTCGGACGTCTCTCACTCGTCGTCTGTCGTCTCGTCGCCGGGCGCAGCCTGGCTGACCGCGGCGGGAAGGTGCTGCGCGAGAAGTTGAGCCGCCGCCGACGTATCGATCCCGAATTGCGCCGCGATCCTTTCCACCAGCGGGTCACCGAGTGCCTGCCGCACATCTTCGACGCTGACCGGCAGGTTCTCTCCCGCACCGAGCCAGGAAGCGACATGCGGGCCGAGATCGCTTTGCCGGAGTGTTTGCGTGAGATCGGACAGACTGATGCCACTGCCCTCCAGCGCCTCCGCCAGGGAGCCGGCCGGCTGCCCCTCGGCAAGGCCGCTGATCAGACCGGAAATTCCGTTGAACAGACCCATTTGAAATCTCCCTAACCAAATACGGCCGGAAACGTTGCACACGTTCCGGCCGCGAATCAAGCAATCCCTGTCGGGATCGTGGTCAGGGACTCAGTACTTGCTGGCGTGCAGATGATGTTCGAGAGCCACCTTCTCGCACACATAGGCACCGCGCTTGGTCTTGCCGAAATACTTCGACTTTTCGCCATGGAAGACCTTGCTGCCCGTCGCGTGCCAAACCACCGTCCCGTGGCAGGCGGCCTTCGCCGCGCCGAGCGTCTTGTAGCCCGGCAGGGCGGCGGCGTGGGCGACATGATGCGTCTTCGCCTTGCTGTCCGGCGCCTTCTTGGTGGCGGCCTGGGCGGTGCCGGCGGCGCTCATGGTGAAGGCGAGCGCGAGCGCGGGAATTGTCGCGCGCAGGATCGTGCCGATGGTCATGGGAGATCTCTCCGATAAGAGGTTGGCTTGTCTTGCGGCCTGGCGATTCGGTCCGCCAGGCCGTGAGAGGGCGGTAACCAGACGTTGAGGCCAAATGATGGCAGGTTCGTAACAATCCGTCATAATCCGGCACGCGGTGACGACGGCACCAAAACCGCCTATCTAGCCGGCATGACCGACACACTCACGCTCGCCATCGCCCAGCTCGACCTTCATGTCGGCGCGATCGACCGCAATCTCGCGGCGATCCGCGCGGCCCGCGCCGAAGCCGCGCGCCGTGGCGCCGACCTGCTGGTCACGCCGGAACTCGGCATCGCCGGCTATCCGCCGGAAGATCTCGTGCTGAAGCCAGCCTTCGTTGCCGCCTGTGAAGCGGCTGCCGCCGAACTCGCCGCCGATACCGCGGATGGCGGGCCGGGCGTCATCGTCGGGCTGCCCTGGAGGGCGGAAGGCGCGCTGCATAATGCGGCTTTCGTGCTTGATGGCGGACGGATCATCGCCCGGCGGGCCAAGCACGAGTTGCCGAATTACGGCGTATTCGACGAAAAGCGGGTCTTCGCGCCCGGCCCGGCCCCCGGCCCGGTGATGTTCCGCGGGTTTCGCCTCGGGGTGATGATCTGCGAGGATTGGTGGCTGCCGGCCGTGTCGGAAACCCTGGCGGAGACCGGCGCGGAACTGCTCGTCTCGATCAACGGCTCGCCGTTCGAGGACGGCAAGCTGGGCGTGCGGTTGCAACTCGCGCTCAATCGCGTGGTGGAGACCGGCCTGCCCTTCGTCTTCGCGGCGATGACGGGCGGGCAGGACGAGATCGTTTTCGACGGCGCATCCTTCGCGCTGAATGCCGACCGCTCGCTGGCGCTGCGGATGCCGCATTTCCGTGCGGCGATCGAGACTCTCGTCTGGAAGCGGACAACCACGGGCCTGGTCGCGGAACCGCACGTTCTGCCGCCCGAGCCTGAGCGGCTCGACCTGGTCTACCGGGCAATGGTGATGGGACTGGCCGATTATGTGAACAAGAACGGGTTTCCCGGCGTCATTCTCGGCCTCTCGGGCGGGATCGACAGCGCGCTTTCGGCGGCGGTCGCGGTGGATGCGCTCGGGCCGGCGCGGGTGCGCGCGGTGATGATGCCGAGCCGCTATACCAGCGCGCACAGCCTCGAGGATGCCGCCGCCTGCGCGGATCTGCTCGGCATCCGCTGCGACACGGTGCCGATCGGCGGCGCCACCGAGGCTTTCGCCGCCGTGCTGGAACCGCTCTACGAGGGCCGGACACCGGATATCACCGAGGAGAACATCCAGTCCCGCGCGCGCGGACTGATCCTTATGGCGCTGTCCAACAAGCTTGGCCACATGGTGCTGACCACCGGCAACAAGTCGGAAATGTCGGTGGGTTACGCGACTCTCTACGGCGACATGTGCGGCGGCTATTCGGTGTTGAAGGATGTCTACAAGACGACGGTCTTCGCGCTGTCGCACTGGCGCAACGCCAATCGCCCGGCGGACGCGCTGGGGCCGGCCGGAGCAGTGATGCCCGAACGCGTGATCACCAAACCGCCCTCGGCAGAGCTGCGGGAGAACCAGACCGACCAGGATAGCCTGCCGCCCTACGACGTGCTCGACGCCGTGCTGGAAGGACTGGTTGAGGGCGAGAAATCGATCGAGGAACTGGTCGCGGCCGGGCATGATCGGGCGACCGTGGCACGCGTGTGGAAGCTGCTCGACCGTGCTGAATACAAGCGGCGCCAGGCGCCACCCGGCGTGAAGATTACCGCGCGCGCCTTCGGCCGCGACCGTCGCTATCCGATCACCAACGGATTCACCCGCCTGGTCGGCTGATCAGGATCCGACCCCGGCGGCAATGGCGCCGGCAACCGGGTAGCTCGTCTGCCCGGCGAGGCGCACCAGCAGCGTCTTGGCGCCGGCCGTCAGTGAAGCCGGGATGACGGCATCGCCATTGGTCCAGCGATGCCCGGACTCCAGCGCGTACCAGCCTTCCCCCAGCATTTCGCTCTCGAGCGGCACATGAACCATCCGCCCCTCGTTCATTATCAGCAGTTGGACGACGTCGAGACCGAGGCGACGGCGATCCTCGGCGTCCGGATGGAGTTCGGCGGGGACGACGACATTCGACATCAGCCGCAGATCGGTCGGCGACGCAGGCAGCTGCACGGCATAGGTCGTCGGATCGAGTGACGAGACGGGCAGGAAACGCCCGTTCGCGAGCACGCGCAGGCCGGGATCGGTCGTTATCTCGGCAGCTGGCAGCCGCGCATCGATGCGCGCCCGGATCGCGGCCAGCATCGGCCCCGATTCGACAAAGGGCGCACAACTGCGGGTTTCGCGCATCGTCTGTGCGAAATCGGGATGAAGGGTCATCGCATCATCGTCGCTTTCGAAGAAGCGGCGATTGCCCGTGTCGAGATAGGACTCGGTGGGCAGTCCTTCCGCGAGCAGGATGTCGTGGGTCTCGAGTTCGATGTGATAATAGGTGAAGCTGCGGCGTTGCTCCTGGACGATCGAGCGGCCGTTCACCAGCGCCTTGGCAGGCACGAGGCAACCATCGAGATAGATCGCATGATCGGGTGAGAGATAGAGTGTCCGCTCGGGCAGACCATCGTCGATTGCGCCGCGCTCGATCCGCACGGGCCAGACTGTTTCGGGCCGGGGATGGCGCTGGCTGTCGATCGTCCGGCGTCCGACCCAGCGCACCGGCCGCATGGCTCCGGATTTGGTGATCAGCCGATCGCCACGGTTCATGGTCTCAACCGGGATGTCGCCATTCAGGCCGAAGATCCTGGTTCCTTCGAGGAAACAAACCGAGGTGGTGACGCCGGCATTCCTGTCACTGGCCGGCTGCGGCGCGAGATCCGCAGACCCGGCGGAAGCGGCCGTCTGGTCCGCAACGCCTCTGGGCGCCAGATCGAAGGGGGACATCGCGGCTTGCGGTGAGGCAGCCTCCGCGGCGAAACGCGTCAGATCGACAAGGCCGGTCGTGCCGTGCATGTCCGTCTGCTGCAACGGTGCAACCGTGCTGACCTGGTCTTCCGCGTGTTCGTGAAGATCATTTTGCTCGATATCGAAGGACTCGTCCGGATCATCGGACGGATCGGAATCGATGCGCGGCATGGCAATGGGCGTCAGGACCGACAGCAGGAGTTCATCGGCATATTCGACATCGGCGGTTCCGCCGATAGTGCCGCTGATCGTGATCGGATCAACGGATGTGAACTGGAGATCCAGGATACCAAACGTCCTGGCTTCGGGATCGCGATTGCGCACTGCCGCGGACTGTGCCGGTTCCGGAGCCTTTCCGCCCGGCTTCGTCATCCTGCTCATCTTCTTCTCCCACCGGAACGTCGTGCCTGGCCCATAACAGGCATAAAAATCCGGGTAAGTTCAAAATTTGAAAAATTTTCAGTTTTATCTTTTTTTTTATACTTGATAGTATCGTATATGATTTCTGAAATTTGATCAAATTTATTATCGGTTATTTGAAGATGGCAACGCAAAACATTTTCGTTACAAAACTTTCTTTCTTATTTCGATCTCCCGGGTAGCGAGACAAATGCCGCAGGGTGAAAGCATGAAACACAACCGGAGCGACCCGCTCGGCGGATCGCTCCGGTCACAATACGCAGAAACCGGACCCCGGAGCTGAAGGGTCAGACCATCTTCTTGAGCGACGGCGATGCCTTGAATCGCACAGTCTTACCTGCTTTGACCTTGATTTCCTCGCCGGTGCGGGGGTTCACACCCTTGCGCGCCTTGGTCTTGCGGACGGTAAACGTGCCGAAGCTTGGAAGCGTGAACTTCCCGTTCTTTTTCAGTTCCTTGACGATTGCTTCCATCAGGTCCGTCGCGGCGCGGTTGGCGGCCACGCCCGTGATTTCGGCGGAGCCCTGAATGACCTCGGCGATAAACGCTTTCGACATGGTCGAAGCCTCTTTCCTGTCTAAGATCGGCTTTCGGGCCGATGCCGGCGTTTCCGGCAGGTTGGATAAATTGACGAATCGACCAACAACGAATCGATCGGCGGCGAATCTTGTAGCGATTCGCCGTATTATTCAACATACGAAAATGCGTTGACTGCCAATTTGCGCGCTCGTGGCGAAGTTGCGACGACACCGCAGCCGATTGTTCATCAATCGGCAAGAAAATCCGTTCAATCGAGCGAGATTGGCCAATCCAAGTGGCGAGGGCATCGGGATATCGATGCATTGCCGGTCGCTGATCCTTGATATTCGCCTACGAATTCACAGGCCAGGTCCGCTTGGCATCTTCAGACCCTACTGGATCGGATGGATGGCGATGCTGGCCTGATAGGAACGGCATGTATCCCCTGGCCGGTCAACCCCATTACGCCGGATGATGAGGCCTAGACGAACGCCATCACCACCAAACCGGCTAAAAACGACAGGCTTCCCAACGCAGCAGAGGCAAGACCGAACGTGAGGACGTCGGTAACGACGGAAACCGATGCCAGGACGATCGCGATCTGCAGCAGACCCACGACGATTTCGAGAAGGTGGTAACGCTCAAGCTGATGGTCGCGCGCCTCGGTCTGTCGCAGCGCCTGCGCGCGCAGTTGTGCCTTTCCTTCGCGGCCTTGCGGATCGGAGGCTTCCTTGTCTGCCCTTGCTTCGGCCGCCTGCGCCGCGCGCGCTGTTGCAGGGTCGTTATCCTGGGTGGCAAACGCCTTGAGCAACTGCGCCTGCGAACGTGCGATGTCGGCCTTGATCGCCTTGGCCTGGTAAAAGGACCAAGTGTCGTTCACGGCAATCTGCTTCGAGATATAGTCGTTCTGCGCCGATTTCTCGCCCATCTCGCAAATAGCGAGAGCGGCGGCGAGAATGCCGATCAGCAGCGCCATGCGCCGGGCGTGACGGTTTTCGGGGTGTTCGCGCAAATGCTTGTGGCGTTCGAGACTGTCCGTCGCCGTTTCAATACCGTCCATCACGCCGCCATCGGTGTCAGGGTAAAGCGCCAATCATCGGTCTGGGATATTGGGGCAGTGGTGCCCAGGGGCGGAATCGAACCACCGACACTGCGATTTTCAGTCGCATGCTCTACCAACTGAGCTACCTGGGCACGGCGCAATCAGCGCGACGCGGGGTTTAGCCGAAGCCGGCGCGCGCATCAAGTCATCACCCTGCAATAACCGGCGATGGCTGCCGCGCGCGCTCAGTTCTTTACGAGGGCGGCCTCCGGCATCTCGATGTCGATCTCGAGCGTGGACACCGTGCCATCGCGGCCGAGCTTGACGTTCACCTTCTCGCGGTCGATCGATACGTGCTTGGCGATCACGGCAAGAATTTCTTCCTGCAGCACCACGGCGAGATCGGATTGGCCGGAGAGCGCGCGTTCATGGGCGAGCAGGAGTTGCAGCCGCTCGCGCGCAACCGGAGCGGTGCTGCGCGAGCGGGTGAAAAAATTGAACAGGTTCATGCGACCTTCCTGCCGAACAGACGGCTCATCAAGGTCTTCTTTTCGACCGGTGCGGTAATTTCGATCGTCTCGCCCATCAGCCGCCGGGCCGAATCGATATAGGCGCGGGCGGGCGCGGATGTTGGACTGTGCAACGTGACGGGACAGCCGACATTCGAGGCGCGCAGCACGTCCTCGCTGTCAGGGATGATGCCGATCAGAGGGATCGCGAGGATTTCCAGGATATCCTCGACCTTCAGCATCTCGCCACGGGCGGCGCGGCCGGCGTCGTAGCGGGTGAGCAGGAGGTGCTTCTCGATCGTTTCGCCCGCCTCGGCCCGCACGGTTTTCGAATCCAGCAGGCCGATGATCCGGTCGGAGTCGCGCACCGAGGACACCTCGGGGTTGGTCACCACCACGGCGACGTCGGCGTGGCGCATCGCGAGCGTGGCGCCACGCTCGATGCCGGCGGGGCTGTCGCAGATGATCCAGTCGAACTTCTCGCGCAGCTCGCCAATCACCCGTTCGACGCCTTCAGGCGTCAGCGCATCCTTGTCGCGGGTCTGCGACGCGGGCAGGAGCGACAGCGTGTCGACCCGCTTGTCGCGGATCAGCGCCTGCGCGAGTTTCGCATCGCCCTGCACGACGTTGACCAGGTCGAACACGACACGACGCTCGGCACCCATGACCAGATCCAGATTGCGCAAGCCGACATCGAAATCGACCACCACGACATTCTGCCCAGCCTGGGCGAGAGCTGCGCCCAGCGAGGCCGAAGAGGTCGTCTTGCCGACGCCGCCCTTGCCCGATGTGACTACGAGAACCTTCGCCATGAATGAATTCCTATCCCAATGCTGCGAGGCGCAGCTCCTTGTCATCCAGCCAGACCTGCACCGCCCGCCCCTGCAGGCCGGTGCCCCAGTGATCCGCCGTGCGGTAGAGACCGTCGATCGCGAGCAGTTCGGCTGCGAGGCGGGAGCAGAAGATCCGCGCCTCGTGACCGTTCGCGAGACCGGCGACGGCACGGCCGCGGAGCGTGCCGTAAACATGGATCGACCCGCCGGCAATAAGTTCGGCGCCCGAGGCAACAGGGCCGATCACCGTGATGTCGCCATCCTCGAAGACGATCGACTGGCCGGAACGGACCGGGCGGTCGATCAGCAGCGACGGGCGGGCCGAAGGAACAAGGGGTGCGGCTGGTGCCTCGACCGCCATGGCGGCTTCGGGTTCCGGAATCTCGATCGCACGGTCGCTACGACCTTCCCGACCCGGCGGAGCGAGATTGACGCCAAACCAGGGCGTTCCGGCCAGCCGCTCCATCTCCACCCCCTCGACGCCGATGATGCGCAGGTCACGCGCCTCGAGCGCCTTGAGAACGGCGGGAAGATCATCGCCGGTCATCGCAAGAAGGGCGAGATTGACCACAACGGGGCGGCCCTCGAAAAAGCCGACGGAGCGCTGGATCTGCCGGTCGAGCGCATCGAGCCAGGCGCCGAAAGGCGATTCCGGCATGACGACCATGGCCATGAAGGTACGGCCACGGATTCGAATCGCAGGAAGCGGAATGGCTGTTTCAGACACGTGACCGACGTAGCGGGCCGCGGCTTGGCGCGTCAACAAGGGATTTTGGAAAAGTCCAGAAGCCAGCGAAACGATCAAGGACAGGACTGGATTTTTCCGGTTGGCCCGCATGTGCCCGATAGATGGCCCGGCAGGCCGCGACTCGGCGTGGCTGCTCCCCTCTTTTCAGTGCCCGCCGATCAGACCCGATGCCTCGGCCCTCGCACGGCTTTCCGCGATCGATCGTCCAACGCCGATCGCCGCCTCCAGCGCGCGACGCCCGGCTTCGGCGTCGACCAGCACCGGTGCGCCGTCCAGGCACGCGGCATGGAACGCGGCGTGCTCGGCGGCCAGCGCATCATGGTCTTCCCAGCCGGCCTGCTCGATGCCGAATTCCTCGAAACCGGGCATCCGCGGACCTCCGCCCTGCCCTCGCCCGACAAGGCTCAGCCGGCGCGCCGCGAAATCCACCGCGAGATAGCCCGCCTCGGAAAATATTCTCATCCGCCGCTCGGTCTTGAGGGAAATTCGGCTCGCGGTGACGGTGGCGACACAGCCGTTCACAAAGCGCACCCGTGCATTGGCGATATCCTCATGCGCGCTGGCGACTGCCGCGCCGACCGCATCGATGCTTTCGATCGGCTGGGCTACCAGGGCGAGAATGAGGTCAAGATCGTGGATCATCAGGTCGAGGATCACCGATACGTCGGTGCCGCGCGGCTTGAACGGGGCGATTCGCACGGCCTCGATATAAAGAGGCTTGCCCATCCGCGCGGCGACCGCGCCGTGGGCGGCGGAAAACCGCTCGAGATGCCCGACCTGGAGCACGAGGCCGCGCTCACACGCGAGGCGCCCGAGGATTTCCGCTTCTTCCACCGTCGCGGCAATCGGCTTTTCGACGAGAACATGGCGCCCGGCCTCGAGCGCGCGCCGGGCCAGGGCGAAATGGGAGTCGGCCGGAGCGGCGACGATCACCGCGTCGGACGTCGCGATCAGTTCGTCGAGCGGGCGGACGACACAACCGGCTTCCGCCGCCACCGCCGCGGCACGGCCCGCATCGGGATCGGACACGCCGACCAGATCGGCCCGCTCGGAAGCGGCCGTCTTCAACGCATGGTAGCGGCCGAAATGGCCGACCCCGATCACACCAACCCCGAGTTTCTGCATCACTTTCCGTTCCCGACCGCAGCGGGCTTGCACCCGCAAGCCGAGGCCGCCATACCACCCATGCCTTGCCGTTGGGAGCCCTTCGCCTGTCATGCTTTATTTCACGCGCCTGAAAACCACCCTGATCGTGCTGTTCTGCGCGATCGGCGTGCTGCTCACGCTGCCGAACCTGATCAAGCGGCCGGTGCCGGGCATTCCCTGGCCACAGATCCATCTCGGCCTCGACCTGCGCGGCGGATCCTACCTGCTGATGCAGATCGACATGAACGCCGTCGTGAAGGAGCAGCTTGCGAACCTGACCGACGAGGTGCGCCACGCCCTGCTCCAGGCCGATATCGGCTATACCGATCTCGGCGGGGACGTTGCAGCGCGGCGGGTCCAGTTCAATCTCGTCAAGCCGGGCGAGGCACCGAAGGTGCGGCAGATCCTCGCGAAGCTGGTCTCGCCGGTGGCGGCGGCCGGCGGCGCGCCGGATCTGGACGTGAAGGTGTCGGATGCCGGAGCCGCAACGCTGACCCTCTCGCGCCCGGCACTGATCGCCAAGCAGACGCAGGCCATCGCCCAGTCGATCACCATCATCGGCCGCCGCATCGACGGCAGCGGCGTGGTGGACCCGCAGATCGCGCGGCAGGGCGCGGACCAGATCGTCATCCAGTTGCCCGGCGTGTCCGACCCGAACCAGATCAAGAAACTGCTCGGCAAGACCGCTCACATGACCTTCCACATGGTCGCGGAGGACGTGAACCCGGAGACCAAGACACCGCCGCCTGGCGTCGAGATCCTGCCGATGAGCGATGGCAGCGGCCGGAAGCTCGCGATCCGCTCGCGCGTCGCGGTCGACGGCGCGGACCTGACCAACGCCCAGGCCGGGCAGGACCCGCAGAGCGGGCAATGGGTGGTGAACTTCACCTTCAACAGTGTCGGCGCCCGCAAATTCGCCGACATCACGACCCATAACGTCGGCAAGCTGTTCGCCATCGAGCTCGACCGCAAGATCATCGAGGCGCCGGTGATCCGCACGCCGATCGTCGGCGGGCGGGGACAGATATCGGGCAGCTTCACGGCCAAGAGCGCATCCGACCTCGCCCTGTTGCTGCGCGCCGGGGCCCTGCCCGCCCCGCTCAAGGTGGTCGAGCAGCAGAGCGTCGGGCCGGAACTCGGCGCCGACGCGATCCGCGCCGGCATCGTCTCGCTGGCGGTGGGCTTCGTGCTGGTCATCACCTTCATGGCGAGTTTCTATGGCCTGTTCGGCTGGTTCGCGAACATCGCCCTCGTGGTCAATCTGCTGCTGTTGATCGCCGTGCTGTCGCTCATGGGGGCGACGCTGACGCTGCCGGGCATGGCGGGCATCCTGCTGACGCTCGGCATGGCGGTGGACTCGAACGTGCTGATCAACGAGCGCGTGCGCGAGGAGGTCAAGCTCGGCCGCAAGCCGCTCGCGGCGCTGGAGGCCGGCTACAAGCGCGCCTACGGCACCATCATCGACAGTAACGTGACGACGCTGCTGGCCCACATCATGCTGTTCATCTTCGGATCGCCGCCGGTGCGCGGCTTCGCGGTGACCATCTGTGTCGGCATCATCACAACCCTGTTCACGTCGACCGTGCTGGTCCGGCTGATCACGGCGCGCTGGTATGTCGCGCGCCGTCCCGCCGCGCTGCCGGTTCTCTGAGGCCCGCGCCATGAAATTCCTCACCCGCCCCGCCTTCCGCCTGGTGCCGGACGGCACGCGCATCCAGTTCATGAAGGGACGGTTCATCGGCCTCGCGGTCTCGGCCATTCTCTCGACCGCGTCGGTGATCCTGTTCTTTCATCCCGGCCTCAATCTCGGCCTCGATTTCCGCGGCGGCGTCGTCATTCAGGTGGCAACGCCGCAGAAGCCGGATTTCACCAGGCTGCGGGCGGAACTCGCGGCGGTGCATCTGCCCGGCGCCTCCCTGCAGAGCTTCGGCGGCGACAAGGGCGTGCTGATCAGCCTCGAATCCCAGGACAATGCGAAGGATACGCAGAAATCCCTCGCCGCCGCGGAAGGGGTGGTGAAGCAGAACCTGCCCGGTGCGAAGATCCTCTCGACCCAGGCGATCGGCGCCTCGGTCTCGGCGACGCTGTTCCAGCAGGGGCTGATCGCGCTCGGGATCAGCTTCCTGATGATCCTGGTCTACATCTGGTTCCGCTTCGAGTGGCAGTTCGCCGTCGGCGCGGTGGCGACGCTGATCCTCGACGTGACCAAGACGATCGGCTTCATGGTCATCACCCGCCTGCCCTTCGACCTGGTGACCATCGCCGCGATCCTGACCGTGATCGGCTATTCGACCAACGACAAGGTCGTAGTCTATGACCGGATGCGGGAAAACCTGCGCAAATACAAGACCATGCCGCTGCGCGAGCTGATCGACCTGTCGATCAACGAAACCCTCAACCGCACGCTCGGCACATCCAGCACGGTGTTCCTCGCCGCCCTGCCGCTTGCCCTGTTCGGCGGCGCCTCGCTCTCCGGCTTCGCCTGGGTGATGTTGTTCGGCATCGTCGTCGGCACCTCGTCGTCGATCTATATCGCGGCGCCGATCCTGCTGCTGCTCGGCGAGCACCGGTTGCGCCGGGGCAACCCGAAAGTCGCCGACGATCCGACCGTCGCGAAGGACACGGCCCGCGCCTCGCGCTGAGAGACTCGCCTTCCGGAGGACTTCAAACCCGAAGGCGCAATGCACAGATCCGGAGTCGCACCGATGAGGAGACCCCGCCATGGCCGATCCGGATCGTGACAGGAAACGCGTGATCGACACCGAGGAACCCGAGCCGGTTCCGCTCGAAATCCCGCCCGAGCATGTCGCCTTCATTATCCTCAAGGCACGCGCCGTCGAGGCCCATTTGCCGCCGGTCGAGCCGGAGGAAGAGCCCGAAGCGGGCACGCCTCCGCCCGAGGAGGAGACCGATATGCTCGACGAGCAGGCCGGCGATGAAAGCGAGACGGAGTTGCGGGAGGCCATCGACCTTCTGTCCGACGAGGCCGCGACCGACCTGCTGGCTCTCTTTCTTGTCGGCCGCGGTGATTTCGGCAGGGACGAGTGGGCCGACGCCCGCGCCCAGGCGGCGGAGCAGATCAACGGCAACCTTGCTGATGACCTGCTCGGCGAAACCGGCCTCGGCGACATGCTCGAGGAAGGGCTGAACGCGCTCGGCTATGCGCCCGAGGCTCTCGAACCGGACGCCTGAACGCTATTTCACCGCAGCGACGATCGAATCGGCCAGCGCCGCCGCGGTGCAGGCATAGCCCCGGTCGTTCATGTGCATGCCATCGGCGGCGAGGAAACCGGAGGGATCGGCGCCGGCGCGCGCCCAAGCGCGCATGAGCACATCGCGCGAGAACAGGCCCACCCGGTAACGCCGGGCCAGATGAGCAAGGGCGGCGTTGATCCGCGCATTGTCGGGCGAGTGCAACAGGCGGCGCGACCGCTGGTTATCCATCAGCACCACATCGAGATTGGCTGCGCGAAGTCTGCGCAATCCCTGCTCCACCAGAGCGGTGAACCGGTCCGGTGATTCGCCGCGCATCGCCGCATTGGCGCCGACCTGCCAGATGACCAGCACGGGCCGCAGGGCAAGCACATCGCGCTCCATCCGGCGGTCCTCGCGCAGCGCATCCTCGCCGCTGATGCCGCGATTGATCACGCTGATCTCCGCGTCCGGCAACCGGTCGCCAAGGTCGTCCTGCAACATCGCGGGATAGGAATCGCCGATGTCGTGCGCCATCGCCCCCCAGGTGGATGACGAACCGATCGCCGCGATCACGACCGGCTGGCCCTGGTGGATCGCGGCCCGCAGATGCGGCAGACGCAGATATTGCACCGGCACGGTCGGGCAGGACGGCGCGGCCGCCGCCGTCCCGGCCAATGCGAAAAGCAGCAGGAGACTAGGAAACAGACGGTTTGGCATCTTTCACCCTGTACCAGGCGGCGATCGCGGCGACGCCGAGCAGCGCGGCGAGACCGGTGAGATTGACGACGATCTGCATCGCCCAGCCGTCATCGGTGTCCATCACGATGCGCCCGGCATAGGAGAGCAGGATACTCGCGCAATAGGTTGGCAAGCCGTACTGGCCGATCAGGACGAAGACGCGGGCGAGGCGGCTGCTCAGAAACCGTCCTTCGGCGCGGACATGGCGGGAGGCGAGCCAGGCAAGCGAGAGAATGGAGGCCAGCCGGTACGGATGCAGGCCGGTTTTGTCGATATTGCTCACGAATGGCTTGAGCAGTGGCGGGATGTGCTTCGCGAGGGACGGCTCGATCCATGTGGTCAGCAGGATCGCGAAGCCGATCAGCAGCAGCACGACCGCAACCGCATCGGTCGCGAGAACGGGCAAATCCGGCTTGCCATAGCGCGAGAACAGCATGCCGAGGACGAAGAGCAACTGCCAGGTGAACGGGTTGAAGTACCAGCCGTGGCCACTGTGGGTCGGCAGGTTCCAGCCATAGATCCGTGCGCCGGCATAGAGCGCGAAACTGAGCACGAGCAGTGCGCGCGGAAAGCGCAGCATGAAGAGCAGCGGCGCGATGCCGCCCATGATGGCGACATAGAGCGGCAGGACATTCAGATAGGCCGGCTGGTAGAGCAGCGGCACGGCCTCGATGATTGCCGAAAGCGGCTTCGCAACCAGATGATCGATTCCCACCCCGGAAATGTATTGCGGCCGCGCGAACCAGATGGCCGCAAGCGCCACCTGCGCTGCGAACAGCACGAAGAGGAAAATATGCGCGATATAGAGCGTCCAGGCGCGCTTGAGCATGTCGGCCGAGGCGGAAAGTGGCCCCGCGCGATCCATTTTGCGGCCATAGACAAGGGCGGCGGCAAAGCCGGCAAGCAGGATGAAGATTTCCGTCGCGTCGTTCAGTGCGAGGTTGCGCACGGTGAAGCGGGCCAGTGTGTCGTGCGGGATATGGTCGAGAAAGATGCAGAACAGCGCGATGCCGCGGAAGAAATCGACCCTGAGGTCGCGCCCGTCGCGGACGAGTTGCATCATCCGGCAGCGCGGCGGGCGGAAAGCGCGAGGGCGAGTGTGCCCTCGTCGAGGATTTCGATACTGCCGCCGACGGGAACGCCCTGGGCAAGCCGGGTAACGCTCACGCCACAGGTTGCGAGCCGTTCGGTGAGATAATGCGCGGTGGCCTGGCCATCGACGGTGGCCGGCAGGGCGAGAATCACCTCGCGCACCGATCCGTCGAGCCGGGCGACGAGTCGGTCGATGCCAAGATCTTCGGGGCCATGGCCGGCAATGGCCGACAACAGGCCGCCGAGGACATGATAGCGGCCGCGATAGACTGCCGCGCGTTCCAGCGCCCATTGATCGGCCACCGTCTCGACCACGCAGATCAGCGGTTCGCGGGCGGCATCGGCGCAGATCATGCAGGGTTGTTGGGAATCCAGTCCGCCGCAAACCGGGCAGACGGCGACGCGCTGGCAAGCGGCATCAAGGGCCGCGATCAGCGGCAGCAGGCGCTGCTCGCGCTCGGCCATCAGCCGCAGCACGATGCGCCGCGCCGAACGCGGCCCGAGACCCGGCAGCCGCGCCATCAGCCCGACCAGCCGCTCGATCTCCGGGCCCATCATCGCAGGAATATCCGCCTATGCAGCCTCAGAACGGCAGCTTCATGCCGGGCGGCAGCGAAATCCCGCCCGTCACTTTCTGCATTTCCTCGGCAGCGAGGGTTTCCAGCCGCGACTTGGCGTCGCGATGGGCGGCGACGATCAGGTCCTGAAGCATCTCGGCATCGTTCGGGTCGATCAGCTTGGGATCGATCTCGATCCCCTTCATCTCCCCCTTGCCGGACAGCGTGACCTTCACCAGGCCGGCGCCGGCCTCGCCCCGGATCTCCATGGCTTCGAGACGCGTCTGCATCTCCTGCATGTTCTGCTGCATCTGCTGGGCCTGCTTCATCAGGCCGGCGAGGTTCTTCATCAGTCGATCTCCATGGCATCGGCGATGTCGTCGTCGGAAATCGGCGGGACATCGTCGAAGCGGTCATCATCCATCACGGGCGGCTCCGCAAGGGCGGGCGGCGCGTCGACCTCGACGCTCGCGATCTTCGCCCCAGGAAACGTCTCGAAGATGGCCCTGACCAGCGGATGGTCGAGTGCCTCGTTGCGCGCCGTCTCGCGTGCCGTGGTTTCGGCCTCGACCATGCTCGGTGCGCCGGCGGCGCGGGATAGGGCGATGGTCCATCGCCGTCCGGTTTCCGCCTCGAGAAACCTGGCGAGGCGGGACGAAAGATCGCGAGGCGCCTCGGGGGTAAGGTTCAGTTCGATCACCGGCGGCGCGAACCGCACCAGCCGGGCATCGTGGCGGAGATGGGCATAGAGCAAGGCGTCCCGCTTCTCGCCGGCCAGGGCAATCACGTCCTCGAACCGGGCAAGGCGCGGGGCCGTTGCCGGGGCGGTCTCGGCCGGCGCGACCGGGGCGCCGTTCACCACCGCCCTTGGGGCCGGGCCGGGCGCGGACGCGGGCACGGCATTGCCGCGGGCCACCGTCCCCTCGCCAGACAGGCGCCGAACCAGTTCGCCGGGTGGCGGCAGGTCGGACACGTAGCAGAGGCGGATCAGGATCATGTCGGCGGCGGCGCGCCGGTCGGTCGCCTGCTCCACCTCGGCGACGCCCTTGAGCAGCATCTGCCAGAGGCGGCCGAGAAACGGCACCGAAAGCCGCGCGGCCAGCGGCGCGCCGCGGGCGCGGTCGAGCTCGGGCAATTCGCTGCCCTCGGCCAGGGCCGGGATCGCCTTCAGGCGCGAGAGCGTATGGGCGAGGCCGAGCAGATCCTGCATCACCAATACCGGATCGGCGCCGGCTTCATGCGCGCGGTCCATCACGCCGAGCGCACCGGCGGGATCGCCGGCGGCGACGGCCTCCAGCAGATCGAAGACCATGCCGCGATCGGCCAGGCCGAGCATATCGGCCACCAGTTCGGCCGTGACCGGTGCCCCCTCATCGGCCCGGGCGATCGCCTGGTCGAGCAGGGAGAGCCCGTCGCGCACCGACCCGTCGGCGGCGCGCGCGACGGCGTCGAGCGCGCCACCTTCGACCGCGACCGCCTCCTTCTCCGCGATGCGGGCAAAATGCGCGGCCAGCACATCGACCGGCACGCGCTTGAGGTCGAAACGCTGGCAGCGCGAGAGCACGGTGATCGGCACCTTGCGGATTTCCGTGGTGGCGAACACGAATTTCACGTGCGGCGGCGGTTCCTCCAGCGTCTTGAGCAGCGCGTTGAACGCGTTGCGCGAGAGCATGTGGACCTCGTCGACGATGAACACCTTGGTGCGGGCGATCATCGGGCGGAAGCGCGTCGCCTCGATGATCTCGCGCACGTCGTCGACCCCGGTGTTCGAGGCCGCGTCCATCTCCACCACGTCGGGGTGGCGGTCGGCGAGGATCGCCACGCAATTATCGCACACGCCGCAGGGATCGGGCGTGGGACCGCCCTGCCCGTCCGCCCCGGTGCAGTTCAGCGCGCGGGCGAGAATCCGCGCCGTCGTCGTCTTGCCCACACCGCGCACGCCGGTGAGCATGAAGGCGTGGGCGATGCGGTTCATCGCGAAGGCGTTGCGCAGGGTGCGGACCAGCCCGTCCTGGCCGATTAGGTCGTCGAAGGTGGTCGGGCGGTATTTGCGGGCGAGGACGCGGTAGGACTCGGCATGGACCGGGGCGGCGGCCTCGGGCAATTCGTCGTCGCCGAACAGCGACGGTCCCGGCGGCGGCGGCTCGGACCTAGGCTGATCGTCCGTCTCGTCGTCGTCGAACAGACCGGCCATGCGCCTCCGATGAGCTGGGCTGGATTGAGAGGTGGGAGACCGGAACCGCGACCCGTGCGGAAACTCGTTGCGGCTGCTGCCTTCCGGCCCTGACCGGGTTGGCGAGGCGCCCGTCCGCGACCGGCCTCCCGCTTTCCATATCTATCCTTTGAAGCCTCTTTGCAAGGCCGGCTTGCCGGCACCGTGGACCGGTGCCACCTTCCCGCCATGCACGATATTCCGCTCCCTTCCGCCCTGCTCTACAGCTCCGCCCGGCTCGACCGCGCCAGCCACCGCCGCACCGATGCCGACTGGCTGGCCGCGGCCCGCGCCGATACGGGCGCAGGCTTCGTCGCCTACTGGCGCGGCAAGCTGCTGATCGCTCCCGAACCGGAACCCCGCGCCGTGCTCGATGCCCCGCCGCGCGAGGACGCGGGGGAAAGCGTCTTTCTCGGGCTGATGAACGGCAGCCCGGTCTTCGCCGTCGATCTTTCGGCACATGACGCGCCGCTCGATGCGTTGCACCGTCCGCGCGGCGCGTTTCTCGAACTGCGCGGGCTGACCGCGACGCTGCCGGCCGAGGAGGCCGGGCTGCTCGCCACGGCGCGCGGCCTGCTCTACTGGCAATCCCGCCACAAATTCTGCGGCGTGTGCGGCGGCGCCTGCGCTCCCGAACGCGGCGGCCACACCATGCGCTGCGCGCAATGCGGCACCGAGCATTTCCCGCGCACCGATCCGGCGGTGATCATGCTGGTTGCGAAAGGCGACCGCGTGCTGCTCGGCCAGTCACAGAAATTTCCGCCCGAGCGGAACATGTTCTCGACCCTCGCCGGCTTCGTCGAACCGGGCGAAAGTCTCGAAGATGCGGTGCGCCGCGAAACCCTTGAAGAGGTCGGCGTTCACGTGGGAACGGTTTCCTATACCGGCAGCCAGCCCTGGCCGTTTCCGGCCTCACTGATGCTGGGTTTCCGTGCCGAAGCGGTGAGCGAGGCGATCACGCTCGACGCCGAGGAAATGCGCGCCGCCGCGTGGTTCACCCGCGCGGATCTCGCGAACCGCCGCGAGGCGGGCTTCAACCTGCCGCCACGGGATTCGATCGCGCGCAAGCTGATCGAGGACTGGATTGCCGAGGAGCATTGAACCAGACACCGAATTGTCATCAGATAACGTTTGATATCGAACGAATTGCGTCGTATAGCGGGCGCATCACAACCTGACGGAGAGTCGAAATGGCGAAAGTTCTTGTGCTCTACTACAGCACCTGGGGCCATGTTGAGACGATGGCCAAGGCCGTGGCGGAAGGGGCGAAGGCCGCCGGAGCGGAGGTGACGCTGAAGCGCGTGCCGGAGACCATGCCGGAAGACACCGCGAAGGCGATCCACGCAAAGACCGACCAGGACGCGCCGGTCGCAACGCCGGCGGAACTCGCCGACTACGACGCGATCATTTTCGGCACGCCCACGCGCTTCGGCAACATGTGCGGCCAGATGCGCAATTTCCTCGACCAGACCGGCGGCCTTTGGGCCAAGGGCGCGCTGATCGGCAAGGTCGGCTCGGTCTTCGCCTCGACCGGCACCCAGCATGGCGGCCAGGAAACCACCATCACCTCGTTCCATACCACGCTGTTCCATCACGGCATGATCGTGGTCGGTGTTCCGTATTCCAACCCGGAGCTGACCAACATGAACGAGATCACCGGCGGCACGCCGTATGGCGCAACCACACTGGCCGGCGCCGACGGTTCCCGCCAGCCGAGCGCCAACGAACTCGCCATTGCCCGCGCGCAGGGCAAGCATGTCGCCGGGATCGCCGCAAAGCTCGCCGGCTAAACGGACGAACGGGCGGCGCCGCAAGGGCCGCCCTTTGTCCCCGTCTTGTCATATGACTTCACCGGGACAGCGGGGTAGACGGGGGCCGAATTGATCGATGGAGGTCCCGCATGACAATATCCCGCCGCGGTTTTCTGGGCACCGGCGCCGAACTCACGGCCGCCTCCCTGCTTGCCGCCGCGCCGGCCGCGCATGCCGGAACGGCCGATGCATTTCGCTTCCTCTCGATCGGTGACTGGGGCCGCGACGGCGCGCATCATCAGCGCAACGTCGCCCAGGCCATGGCTGATCGGGCCGCCGCCGATTCGCCGCGCTTCATCCTTTCGCTTGGCGACAATTTTTATGAATCCGGTGTGAAATCCGTCAACGATCCGCAGTGGAAAACCAGCTTCGAGGACGTCTACGACCAGGCCTCGCTGCAGCGCCCGTGGAAAGTAATCCTCGGCAACCATGATTATCGCGGCAACGTGCCCGCGCAGATCGAATATTCGAAACGCTCGAAGCGCTGGCAGTTGCCGGCCCGCTACTACACCCACACCGAAACGCTGCCCGGCGGCGGCGAGGCGGAGATCTTCTTCCTCGATTCCTCGCCCTTCATCCGGAAATATGTTGGCACAGTCACCGATATTTCCGGGCAGGACCCGCACGCCCAGCGCGCCTGGCTCGATGATGCGCTCGGTCGATCGGCCGCCCGCTGGAAGATCGTGGTGGGGCATCATCCGCTCTACACCGCCCTTGGCGGACCCGGCCACGACCAGCCCGATCTGATCGCGGCACTCGAACCGGTCCTGCGCCGCCATGGCGTGAAGCTCTACATCAACGGCCATGACCACTCGATGCAATATGTCGAGATGGGCGGAGTTTCCTACGTGACCAACGGCGTCGGATCGGAAATCTACGATCCCGGCACGCCGAGCCGCGCGGGATTCTGCCTTGGCGCACATGGCTTCCTGACGACGTCAGTCACACGCGAGGCGATTGCGTTCGCCTTCATCGACATGGACGGCAAGACGCGTTTCGCGAAGTCCATCTCGGCCTGAGGTCGTCGCGCCGCCGGCTCACGCGCGCTCGCGCCACCAGCCGGCGACAATCAGCAGAAGTCCAAGAAGCACGCCCGGAATTGCCGGTGGCAGTTTCACATCGCGCTCACCGGTCACGATGCTGGCATGGCGTCGCCGGTAGAGCCCCTGCCAGCCTGGCGCCGGGTCATGTGCGAGCCAGACGATCCGCCCGCCGCTGCGGCGCGCGAACGGCGCGAAAATCCGGCTGCTCGCGGCCAGATCCCGCTGCTCTGCCGGATCCTCGTCTGCGGCGGCGGCATAGGCGGTGCGGCCGCCGCCGGCAACCCGCCACACACCGGGCCCGCCGGCCGACAGGGAGGCCGCAAACCTCCCGGGCGCAGTGCGGTGCAGCGCGATGGTCATGGTCTGGCCGTCCGGCGCCGTCACCGTCACCGAACCTGGGGGGCCATCCGGCCCGATCCGGCGTATGCTCAGCCGCCCCGCCGCAATGGACGCATGCAACTGACGCGCCGCAAGTGACGGATCGCCGAGCAGCCAGTGGACCGTGCGACCAAGCAGCGCCGCCGCCGGCCCGCGCATCGCCGCATCGCCCGCCAGCGCGCCGCGTGCCCAAAGCCAGAATTGATCGGAAAGCAGCATTGCGACCCGCCCCTTGCCCTCATGCGCAAGAACGAGCAGCGGCGCCGCCACGCCCGGCACGCGAAGCAGCGTCACGCCGCGGCGCCGCTGCACCGTTTCATAGCGATACCAGGGACCGAGTGAATCACGCGCGAAACGGGCGGTCACCGGGTCGCGCAGCCCTTCACGCGTGAGCTGGGGCGTGAAGGCGCCAGTCACCGTGCCGGCACCATAGGGGCGCACCGGGAGGATCGGCCCGAGCGGCGAATCGGCGATCGACCGGTTCCCTTCGAATTCCGGCCCGGCCTCGACCAGCAGCGCGCCGCCGGCGCGGACATGGCGCGCGATATTCGCGAGATAGGGCGGCAGCAACAGATCGTCATTCGCGAACTGGTCGAGAATGATCAGGTCGAACTTTCCGATATCCCGGTCGAACAACTGGTCCACCGGAAACGGAATCAGCGCCATGTCCCGCAGCGGCGCCGGCATCGGCTCGTCGGGCAGGCGGAGGATGGTGAAATTCACCAGCCGCACGGCGGGATCGGATTTCAGCAGCAGCCGCCAGGCCCGCAGCCCCGGATTGGGCCGGCCGGCGATCAGCAACACCGTCAGCCGCCGCCGCACGCCATCGAGATGGAACACCGCCTGGTCATTGGTGCGGGACACCTCACCCGCCAGCGGCGCCGCCGACACCGCAACGACCGCGCGCCCGGCATGCGAGACATCGAGCGGCACTGTCTCCGTCTGTCCCACCCGTGCGCTGACCACATGGACCGTGTGCCCATCGACCGAGATGCCGACCGGAACCGCGGTGCCGCGATCCTCGACGCCATGGTCCCGGACGACGAAACGCAGCGTCACCTTGTGGCCGACCAGCCCGTAGCGCGGTGCTGAAATCAGGCTCAGCGCCCGATCCGTCTGGCCCGGCGCGGCGGGGATCAATGCCGAGACAGGCACGCCGTCGGGCAGTCGGCTCGGCGGTGCGTCGGTGGCTTCGCCATCGGTGATGGCGACGATACCCGCGAGTTCCCCGGGCGGAATTCCGGAGAGCGCCGCCTTCAGCGCGGAGAAAAGGGGCGTTCCATCATGCCCGTCGCCGGCGACGGCAACGGTGCGGAGGGTGACACCTTTCGGCACCGTGGCAGCAAGATGCCGATAGGCGGCAGCGGCAAGCGCCGCGCGCCGCCCGATCGCCATCGAGGGTGAGCGGTCGCGAATGACCACGATCGTGTCCGGCAAGGGCGCGGTCGTGCGCACCTGCCAGCGCGGTCCGGCCAGCACGGCAAGCAGGAAGAGAAGGCCGGCGAGTCGCAGCCAGGCGCCGCGCGCCCGGCGAAGCAGGCCGATGCCGCCGAACGCGAGCGCAATCGCGGCCAGTCCCGCAATCAGAGGCCAAGGCACCAGCGGCGCAAAGACGACGGGTATCGTCATTCGCCGAGTCTTCGGAGAATGGCGGGGATCTGCAACTGATCCGCCTTATAGGTGCCGGTCAGCGCATACATCACCAGATTGACGCCGAACCTGCCGGCCTTGTCGCGCTGGCCGGGGGTTCCGGGCAGAAGAGCCTGCAAGGGATTGCCGGCCTGGTCGAGTGCCCAGGCACCGGCCCAGTCATTCGCGCCGATCACCACCGGGCTCACGCCGTCGGCGTCGCGGCCGCCCGGCGCGGCAATGTAGACCGGCGCTCCGTCGAAACGGCCGGGAAAACTGCGCGTGAGAAAGAAGGTGTGCGCCAGGGTGTCACGGTCGGTCAGCGGCCTGAGGGGCGGCAGGGAGAGACAGGCCGTCGCCCGGCGCAGTGCGGCGCCGGCGCCCGGGTCGAACCCGGCACCCGAACCGGCGCTTCCGGGGTTGCCGCCATCGGTGTCGATCACCAGCAGGCCACCACCGCGCATGAACGCGTCGAGCGCCGCACAGGCAGCCGGATCGGGCGGACGGGTCGCAGACGTCACCATCCAATAGAGCAGCGGATAGAGATTGAGATTGCCCTGCCCCGGCACCACGCCCTGCGGTGTGCCGAGCACGGCGGCGGTCTCCTCGTTCACCTGGGTGGAGAGCGCCGTCAGTCCGGCACGCACGATGGCGTCGGTTGCCGGATCGCCGGTGCGGACATAGGCGAGCGATGCGGTCAGCGCCGCCGCCGGTGGCGCCGCACGCGCATGCGGCGCCGGGATAAGCATGCAAAGCCCGGCCGCCCCGGCCAGAACACGCAGCTGAAGGGCGCCACGGAGCAGCAGCGTCGCCACCATGTCGACGAGCAGCAGGGCCATCGCGGCGGCCAGCAGGTCGGGGCCGAAGCGGCGCGCTCGCGGCAAGGCATCGAGCCCGGTCACCGGCACCAGTGCAGGCCACGAGGCCGCGGCGAGTGCCGGCACATGACCGCCGAGATCGAGCGCCGCCGAACCGCGGGCATTGCCCCACAATCCTGGCGGATGAGCGGGCGAAACCATGATGTTGCCCAGTTTCGCCGCATCCAGCGGCCGCGCGGCTGCGCCGGGCGGCACCAGCCGGCCTTCGCCGTCAAGCACGCGAACCGGCGTGAGTTGACCGGATTTCGGCACACGACCCGCCCCGAGACGGACCAGGCGGCGAATCAGCGCGGGAAAATCGGCAGCAAGCGGCAGGTCCGACCAGCCCGGATTGGCGGCCGTCAACACATCGACCAAGGCACCGCGCCCTTCGCGCCTGCCGAGTATGATCGGCGTGCCATCGGCCAGACTGGCCCAGACGGTTGCCGGATCGAGCCGCGCCGGGTCCGCGAGGCTCTGGCGGCGGACGCGCGCATCGCGCGGCAAGGCCATTCCTGCCAGCGGCGAATCCGGCGCGAAGGACGCGATGGCCTCCGGGTGTCCGCCGGCCAGGGCACCCGCCAGGTCGCGAACGCCGGGCAGAAGCGCATCTGGATTCAGCGAATCGGGCCTTGATGCGGTGAGCGGCCCGGCAAAGCGGATGACGACCCCGCCCGCCGACATGAAGCGCCGCAGCCACGCGATCTCGCGCGGATGCAGGTTCACATCCGCCAGGATGAGCGCGCCGGGATCAGCCCCCTCCACACTGCTAAACGATCCGGCGACCACTTTCGTTCCATTGGGGAGAGCCCGGCGCACGTAATAGAGTGCGCCGGTGAAGCGCTGCTCGGCATCGGCCGCGCCGCCCGCCACAAGCCCGACCAGCAGCCCCTTCGACGCGCCGTCCAGCAGGGCGACCGCCGCTGGCCCGGCAATGCCGGGAATGACGAGGCGCCTCACCCGCGCCTGAAGTGCAACCGGCAGGTCGATCCGGGCTGCACCTTCAGACGTTCCAGGTTGCACCTTTATGTCCACGCGGGCGAGCGCGCTCCCTGCGCCGTCTTCGGCGAGGACGGGAACCGAGACCGCTGCCGCCTGCGGCACGACGCCGACCCGGGCAAGGAGAGATCCGTCCGGCAAGAGGCCCGGCGGCTCCAGCAGTCGAAGCCGCGCGGGCGATGCGGCAACGATTCGCGCCGGGCGGAGTGCGGCAACAAAACCGCGAAGGCCTTGCGCGGCCAGACCGTCGGCGACGTATACGGCGGTAAGATCAGGATGCGCGCGCCGCACCGCGCGGACAGCGGCCGCAGCGGCGGCGCGGTCCGTCGGCCAGGCCTCGGGACGAAGCCCGCCGATCGCGGCCAGCGCGGCGGAGCGGTCCAGCAGGGCGCTGGCGCGAGGCAGATGCCCCGCGGCATCTCGTGCCGTCGGCAGCACGATCACGCCGCGCCGGCCCGATTGATCGACGATGCGCCGCGCCGCCTCCTGCCGCGCCGGAAAGTCGGCCGCGCTGGCCCAGCCATTGTCGATCGCCAGCAGAACCGGGCCTGCGCCGCCAAGGATTGGAGGCGGTACGATCTGCGGGCCGGCGAAGCCGATGATGATTGCGGCAGCCGCAACCAGTCGCAGAAGCAGCAGCCAGAGCGGCATGCGCGCCGGGCTCCGGGCGGTGGGCGGGACGTCGCGCAGCAGTCGGATCGCCGGAAACAGCTGCCGGCGCGGCGCCGGCGGGGTCGCACGAAGGATGAAATATAGTCCCGGGAGCAGCAGTAACCCGGCGAGGACGGCAGGAGCAGCGAAACTGACCGGGCCGATCATCGCGCCGGTTCAAGCGCAGACCGCAGGGCGGCGAGCGCCGGGCCGGCAGGAGTGTCGGTGCGGTGGAACAACGGACGCAGCCGCGCCGTTTCGGCGGCACGGACGACGGCGGCACGTTGCGCGGCCAGGCGCGCGCGATAGGCGACGGCAACATCCTCGGCAGAAGCGACATCTTCCGGACGCCCCCCCGCCGGATCCTCGAACAGCACACGACCGCGGAACGGAAAATCGCATTCGGCGGGATCAAGCACCTGAAGCAGGACACCACCCCGCAGACTGGCCCCCATGGCCGACAGCGCGGCCGCGACCTCCTCCGGAGGATCGAGGAAGTCTCCGATCAGCGCAAGGCGGCCGGGGCCGGGCGCGACTGTCTTCGGCAGCAGAAAGCCGGCAGCGAGGCGTTCAAGCGCCCCGGGTCCGCCAAGCGGTGCCGTGCGGCGCCAGGCAGCGACGCGTTCGCCGCCATCGAGCGCGAGCGCGGCCAGGGCGAGACCGAGCACCAGCGCGCGGTCGAATTTCGGTTCACTCGCGCCGGCGGAGTGGAACGCCATGCCGGGATGATCGGCGATATCCAGCATCAGCGTTTCGATGGTTTCCCACTCCCGCTCGCGGACATACAGCCGTTCGCCGCGTGCGCTGCGCCGCCAGTCGATGCTGCGGGCGGAGTCGGCCTCGTGGAGTTCGCGATATTGCCAGAACTGCTCGCCCGCGCCCGCACGGCGGCGGCCATGCCGGCCCGGCGCCACTCCCGCGGCCAGGCGCCGCGCGGCGAGCACCAGGGCCGGTAGCCGCGCGGCCAGTGCAGCGGCCGCCGCGACCGCCGCGGCGCGGGCATCCGCTTCAGCCAAGGATCCGCGCAACGGCGAGGCTGATCAGCGCCTCGACGCTCTCACCCTCGGCCCGGGCGGCGAAGGAAAGCCCCATACGGTGCCGCAGCACCGGCGCCGCCAGCGCCGCGACGTCATCAAGGCTCGGCGCTTCGCGCCCATCCAGCAGGGCGCGGGCACGGCTCGCGAGCATCAGCGCCTGCGCCGCGCGAGGGCCGGGCCCCCAGGCAAGCGCAGCGGCGATCTTCGGATCACCCGCCGTTTCCGGGCGCGCGCCCCGCACCAGCGCCAGGATGGCATCAACCACCTTCGCCCCCACCGGCATGGCGCGGACCACATGCTGGGCCGCGCGCAGTCCTTCAGGGTCGAGCACCGGTTCAACCTCCGTCTGATCGAGCCCGGTCGTCGCCAGCAGCATGCGCCGCTCATCCGCCACCGAGGGATATTCAATGCGGATCTCGAACAGAAACCGGTCGAGCTGGGCCTCGGGCAGCGGGTAGGTGCCTTCCTGTTCCAGCGGGTTCTGGGTGGCGAGCACGTGAAACGGATCGGGCAGCTGGCGGTTGAGCCCGGCCACCGCGACCCGGCGCTCCGCCATCGCCTGCAGCAGGGCCGACTGGGTGCGCGGGCTGGCGCGGTTGATTTCATCCGCCATCAGCAGCTCGGTAAACACCGGCCCTTCGATGAAGCGGAAGGCACGGGCGCCGTCAGCACCCGTTTCGAGCACTTCGCTGCCCAGGATATCGCCTGGCATCAGATCCGGCGTGCACTGGATCCGCCGCGTGGACAGGCCGAGAGCGGCGGCAAGCGCTTCGACAAGACGGGTCTTGCCAAGCCCCGGCACACCGACGATGAGCGCATGGCCGCCGGCGAGAATGGCGGCGAGACACTGGTCGATCACGACGTCCTGCCCGATGATGACGCGGCGCACCTGCTCCCGCGCATCACCGAGCCGCGCCGCGGCGGCGGCGAAAGCGGCAAGGATGTCACCCGGGTGTGTCGAACTTACAACCCGCCCATCGTTCTGCAACATTCCCGTCATTTGTGATCGCCTGCGTGGTTTTCCCGGAACGGCGCGCTGCCTATATCCAATGTATTGCATATGAGGATGTTGGATAGGGGCTAGTGGTGGACGATCCTCGACACGTGGCGGGAATATCTTCGAAAGCGGCCTCCGCGGCCCTGCGAAGTCCTGCCAGCGACGTGAATGCGATAACCGGCGGCGGCATCGTGCCCTTGCGTCCGCCCGGTTGCGACGGGGTCACGGCTCCGGCCAGAACCCGCACGCCGGTGGATTGCGGCGATCTGCCGTTCCTGATCAGGCGTGACGGAACCTGGCTCTATCGCGGTAGCCCGATCGGGCGCAAATCCATGGTCTGCCTGTTCGCCAGCGTGCTGAAGCGGGACCCGACAGGCGCCTTCCTTCTCGAAACACCGGTGGAGCGCGGCCGGATCGAGGTGGAGGATGCGCCGTTCGTCGCTGTCGAGCTCGACTGGCATGGCCAGGGGCGCGACCAGGTTCTCTATCTTCGGACCAATGTCGACGAGACGATCGCGATCGGACCGGACCATCCGCTGCGCGTGGCGCACGACCTGCTGACCTGCGAGCCAACACCGTATGTGGTCGTGCGTGCCGGCCAGGGTCCCTTCCCGATCGAGGCGCGGGTCAGCCGCTCGGTCTACTACGAACTCGTCGCGCTGGCGGAGCCTGGGGTGCAGTTCGGCAAGCGGGTGCTGGGGGTCTGGAGCCAGAGTGCGTTCTTCTCGCTGGGCGAGATCGCCCATCCGGTCGAGTGATCCGGTGACGATCGACGAGACCACGCTGCGCCGCCTGCTGCGCGAGCGCAAGGCGCGGCGGAGCGCGGGGCCGGGAACGGCACGCGCCGCTGCGGTGCTGGTCGGAATCGAGCCGGCGCGCGGCGTCTGGCTGACCCGGCGCTCCGCGCATCTCGTCCATCATGCGGGACAGGTGGCACTGCCGGGCGGCACTGTCGATCCGTCCGACGCATCGCCGGAAGCGGCGGCGCTGCGCGAAGCCGAGGAGGAGATCGGCCTCGATCCCGGCGCCGTCGAGCTACTGGGCCGACTCGACGATTTCGGAACCGGCACCGGATTCCACATTACCCCGGTCACCGCGCTGATCCACGGCACACCGGAGTTTCGCATGGCGCCGGACGAGGTGGTGGCGGTGTTCCCGCTCCGTCTTGAACATCTCCTCGATCCGGCCCTGCCGGAGTGGCGCAAGGGCACCTGGCACGGCGGCACGCGGGAGTTCCCCGTCTGGCCGCACCCGGACCATGTGATCTGGGGCGCGACAGCGTGGATTCTCTATCAGCTCGCCCTCACACTGCGCGAAGGTGTCAGCGCCGCCGCCGCCGAAGCGGCCAGCGCCTGAGCGGACGACTCGCCCTGCAAACGCGCCATCCGATCGAGTAGAGATGCGCGCATGGTCAAGCGGACAGAGCGCGTGGAGCAGGAACCGAATCCCATGATCGCCGACGATCCGCAGCTCGAACGGCTGTGGACCGTCTTGCCCGAGGCGCGGGTGGTTGGCGGCGCGGTGCGCGACCGGCTCGCCGGACGGCCGATCAGCGACATCGATCTCGCGAGCCCGCTACCACCGGAGGCGGTCGCGACGCGGCTTGCGAAAGCCGGTATCCGCGCGGTGCCCACCGGTCTCGATCACGGCACAATCACCGCGGTTCTCGACGGACGGCATTTCGAGATCACCACCCTGCGGCGGGATCTCGAGACGGACGGCCGCCACGCCGTCGTCGCCTTCACCGATGACTGGCGGGAGGATGCGGCACGGCGCGATTTCACCATCAACGCCATGTCGATGGCGCGGGACGGCACGATCCACGACTATTTCGGCGGGCGGGACGATCTCGCCGCCGGCATCGTTCGCTTCGTGGGCGACCCAACGACACGGATACAGGAAGATTTTCTCAGAATCTTGCGGTTCTTCCGCTTCCACGCGAGATACGAGGCGGGTCCTCCAGACCAGGCGGCGGTCGCGGCGATCCGGGCGTTGAAGGGCGGACTTGCCCGGCTCTCGGCGGAACGGGTGTGGCAGGAAATCAAGCGCATCCTCGCAGCGCCCGACCCGCTGGCGGCGCTCAACCTGATGGCGGAGACAGGCGTGCTGCAAGTCGTTCTGCCGGAAGCGGCCGGGATCATGGCGCTCCAACGGCTCCAGACACGCGGAGCACCGGCCGATCCGTTGCTCAGGGTCGCGGCGCTGATCGGTGGGGCGGTGCGGCCGTTGGCCCGCCGCCTCAGGCTCGCCGAAGCCGAACGCGCGCGGCTGGAGGCGATTGCCACGGCACCGGACCTCGCCGCTGATGCCGGCGAGGCCGTGCTACGCCACGCGTTGGCCGACTGGCCGGCGGAAACGCTGATCGATCGAAGCTGGCTGGCGGCGGACGATGCCGATCGCTCGGCGCTGCGGGCACGCCTTGCGACGATGGAGCGTCCGGTCTTTCCGCTCAAGGGACGGGATGCGGTAGCCATCGGTGTTGCCCCAGGCCCCGCGATCGGCGCCGCGCTCGCCGCGGTGCGCAGATGGTGGATGGCGCACGATTGTCTGCCGGACGGGGATGCGTGCCGCGCGGAACTGCGGCGGCATCTCGCGTCTCAGGATGCGTCGGGGCGGTAACCGGTGGCGACGAGGTAAAGCTCGCGGCTATCCTTGCGGCTCGCCTCGGGCTTCGCATGGCGCACCTGGGCGAAGCGGCGCTTGAGCAGGTTCAGCATGTCGCCCTGCGCCCCACCCTGAAACAGCTTGGTCACGAAGGCACCGCCAGGCGCGAGATGCTTGAAGGCGAAATCGAGCGCGAGTTCGGCGAGGCCCATGATCCTGAGATGGTCGGTCGCGGTATGGCCGGTGGTGTTGGGCGCCATGTCGGACATCACGACATCGGCAGGTCCGCCCAGTATCTCGGCAAGTGCCGTCTCCATCGATTCGTCCTGGAAATCACCCTTGATCAGGGTTGCCCCCGCGATCGGGTCGATGTCCAGCAGGTCGATGCCGACGACGCGTGACGCGCCGCGCTCAAGTGCGACCTGCGTCCAGCCGCCGGGAGCGGCACCGAGATCCACCACCCGCGCCCCCTTGCCGATCAGTCCGAATTTCTCGTCGAGCTCGATGAGCTTGAACGCCGCTCGGGAACGGAATCCCCGCTCCTTCGCCGCGGCGACATAAGGGTCGTTCAACTGGCGGAGCAGCCATTTCTGCGACGAGGGCTTGTGCTTGCGCGCGGCCTTGAGCCGCACGGCGGCGCGGCGGCGCGAGCCGATGGTTTCCTCGGTCATGCCTGGCAGCGGCGCGGACGTGAACGCGCGTTGCGGATGAGGCGCATCAGCATCCCCTCGCGCAGGCCGCGGTCGGCCACAGCGAGATCGGCGGCCGGCCACATCTCCTCGATCGCCGCGAAGATCGCGCAACCGGGAAGGACGAAATCCACCCGGTCGGCGCCGATGCAGGGATGCTCGGTCAGGCGGGCCCGGCCCATTGCGCGGATCGACTCGAGACCGGCGGCGACGACATCGTGCGGCAGCACCGTGCCGTCGATCGCGCCACGGCGATATCGGTCGAGATTGAGGGCAATTCCCGCGATAGTGGTCACGGTGCCGCTGGTGCCGACCAGACGGACACCGCCCATGCGGATTTCCTGGCTGATGCGGTGGGTTTCCTCGAACGGGCGGAGCAGCGCCTTGACTTCGTCCACCACGCCGGCGAATCCGGCTTCCGTCTCGCACCAGCCAGCGCAGCGCTCCGAGAGCGTGACGACTCCGACGGGAATTGTGTGGTACCCGATCAATTGAGGCGTTACGCGGTCGGACCCACCATGCGCGGCGGGCACGCGGACCCATGCGATCTCGGTGGATCCGCCGCCGATATCGAACAGGAGAGCCCTCCGTTCCGCCTGGGTGATGAGCGAGGCGCAGCTCTCCATGGCAAGGCAGATTTCTTCACGCGGAGAGATCGTCTCGATCGGCAGGCCGGTTTCGGTACGCGCCCGGGCGATGAAGGCATGGCCATTCTCGGCCTGACGACACGCCTCGGTGGCGATCGCCCTGGTGGCGCTCACCTGCCAGCGGCGCTGCCGGTCCGCACAGATGGAGAGGGCCTCGATAGCGCGGTCCATCGCCGCATCCGAGAGCATGCCGGTGCGATACAAGCCCTCGCCCAGACGAACGACCCGGCTGAAACTGTCCAGAACGTGGAAACCGCCGCCGCTCGGCACGCCGATGAGCATCCGGCAGTTATTGGTGCCGAGATCAATCGCCGCGAAAGCCGGCGGCCGCGCCCGGCGATCGGGCGCGCCACGCCCTTCACCGCGCCGTTCTGCACCGGCGGGCGTTGAGTCGGACAAGCGCGGAACGGCGACGTTGGTTGCCATGACATTGATATAATGGGCAGACCCATGGGCTGAGAGCAAGACAGATTTGCACGCACCTCGGGGACCGACAACGCGGCCAGTCGGTGATTGCCTCATATCGCCGAGGGTGCTAAAGGCCCGACCAGACATCGCTGACGATCTGCATGGGGGATAGTTTAGCGGTAGAACTCCCGGCTCTGACCCGGGCAGCCTTGGTTCGAATCCAGGTCCCCCAGCCACACAATCAGGCAGATCACGGTTGCGACCGGTGGCGTTTGGTCATAAAATTATTTTCCATTCACGTTTCTGGATTTCAAAGTTGATCGCATCCGCGGACATGGGCGCCGGGTAATTCCGGCGATCCGCGGATGCGTGGAAAGCGCGGCGCTTTGTTCTGTCGGCACGCCTTGCCGATTATGGGTCGATCAAATCAGGGAGGCGGGAACCTCTTCGAGTCTGCTTTTGTCGTGAATACCACCTTGTGTGGTTTTCTGTTAGCCGATTTACACGAAAACGAAACGTGATTGAGGTCACGCCGGCCACAAAGCGCATGAAGCGCGCCTGATTTTTGGTTATACGGATCAAGGAAACGGACAGGACGGGATTCAGGCATGAATGAGTTGCTCGCTCCCGGCGAACGGTCGGGCAGCAACATTGCGGGCATCGCCGACTATGCGGCCCTGCGTCAGATTGAACGCAAGCTGCTCTGGCTTTCAGCCTGGATGATCCACCATGCAAACAATATCCGGCCCAATCGCGACGGACTGAAAGTCGGCGGTCATCAGGCTTCCTGCGCGTCCGCCGTCACCATCATGACCGCGCTCTATTTTCATGTGCTGCGGCCGCAGGACCGTGTCGCGGTAAAGCCACATGCAGGGCCGGTTTTGCACGCGATCAACTACATGTTCGGTCGGCAGACGGTCGAGAAGATGGCCAGGCTGCGCAGCCTCGGCGGGGCCCAGGCCTATCCGTCACGCAGCAAGGACGGGTCCGAAATCGACTTTTCGACTGGTTCGGTCGGACTTGGCGTCGCCATCACGTCATTTGCGGCCCTGGTTCAGGATTACCTGCGGGCGCATGGCATGGTCGGACAGAACCGGATTGCGTCACGCCACATTGCGGTCGCGGGCGACGCCGAGCTGGACGAAGGCAACATCTACGAGGCGCTGCTCGAGGGCTGGAAACACGATATCCGCGATGTCTGGTGGGTGGTGGATTATAATCGCCAGAGCCTCGACTCGGTGATGCCCGACCGGCTGTTCGGCCGCTTCGAAGGCCTGTTCCGCGATATGGGCTGGAACGTCGTCAGCCTGAAATATGGCAAGGCCCTCGAGGCCGCCTTTCGCCAGCCGGGTGGGGCGGCGCTGCGTGCGTGGATCGATGACTGCCCTAACAGCCTCTACTCCGCCCTCACCTTCCAGGGAGGAGCGGCATGGCGGCAGGCGCTGGTCACGGACCTCGGGCGCTCGCGGGGGGTTCGCGCGATCATCGACCCGATGAGCGACCAGGCCCTGGCGTCGCTGATGACCAATCTTGCCGGTCACGACCTGCCCACACTTGTCGAGGTGTTCGGGAAAGCGGCTCAGTCGGACCAGCCCACCTGTTTTCTGACCTATACGACCAAGGGGGCCAACCTGCCTTTCGCGGGGCACAAGGACAATCATTCGGGACTGATGAACGCGGAGCAGATGGAGGCATTCCGCCGCCAGATGCGGATCCGCGAAGGTCATGAATGGGACCCTTTCGAGGGGCTCGACGATCCTGACGGAGTGGCCCGGTTCATCGCCGGCGTACCCTACGCGACGCCATTGACACCGGCAGGGCGCATGCTTGAGGCGCCGCGAATACATGTGCCGGCCACCCTGCCGCACACGCCCTTCGCCGGACGGCGGCTATCGACGCAGGGCGGCTTCGGTGAAATCCTGTCCGAAATCGGCCGTGGCGCCGGTGAGGCGGCCGAACTGGCACGGCACGTCGTCACCATGAGCCCGGATGTGACCGTTACCACCAGCCTCGGCCCATGGGTCAATCGTCGGGGCATCTTTGATCGGCACACCCGCAACGATGTCTTCCGCGACTCGAAACTCGCCTCGGCGCAGCGCTGGGGCATGAGCCCCGAAGGTCAGCATATCGAGCTCGGCATCGCTGAGCAGAATTTATTCCTATTACTGGCCGCGGCCGGGCTTGCGGCGCCACTTTATGGCGCGCGCATTCTGCCGGTCGGCACCGTGTACGACCCCTTTGTCAATCGCGGTCATGATGCCCTGGTTTATGGTTGCTATCAGGATGCGCGGTTCATGCTGGTTGCAACCCCGTCAGGCATCAGCATCGCCCCGGAGGGCGGGCAGCACCAGTCGAACAACACGCCGTTGCTCGGCATGGTGCAGGACGGCATCGCTGCATTCGAACCGGCCTATTGCGACGAGCTTCTTCTCCTGATGCGCTACGGCTTCGACTGGATGCAGCGGCCGGAGGGGTCGTCGATCTGGTTCCGCCTTTCGACCCGAGCGATCTGCCAGCCGGACCGGCGGATCGAGCCAGCGGACGTAATCGCCGGCGGCCACTGGGTCTGTCCACCCGAACGGGGGACGCGGATCGCGATTGTCTACCAGGGAGCGGTGGCGCCGGAGGCGGAGGCCGCCCATGCCGCGCTGCTGGAGGATGTGCCCGGTGCCGGTCTTCTCGCCCTGACCAGCCCGGACCGCCTGTTCGCCGACTGGCGGGTGGCGCAGCAGGCCCGGCAAAGCGGCAGGGCCGACGCCACCTCGCATATCGAACGCTTGCTCGCCCCGCTTGCGGCGGATGCCTCTCTCGTGACGGTGCTGGACGGACACCCTGGAACGCACGCCTGGATCGGCGGCGTGCGCGGCCAGCGGGTGCAGACACTGGGGGTCGACCGGTTCGGCCAATCGGGCGACATCCCTGACCTTTACAGGATTTATGGCATCGACGCGGACTCGATCCTCAATGCCTGCGCGGCGGCCCTGTTGGGCTGATCCGCGCAGGCACGCAAATCAGGTTCAACTCGCCGCGGAACTGTCGATCCAGCCGATATTGCCGTCACTGCGACGGTAGACAACGTTCAACGCCCGATTGGCGGAGTTGCGGAACATCAGCACCGGCTGGTCCGCGAGGTCCATCCGCATCACCGCCTCGCTGACCGAAAGAAAAGCGATTTCAGCCGGCGTTTCCGCGACGACCGCCGCGTAAGGCCCGGCATCCGGCTCACCCGACCCGTTGCCTTTCGGAACCTCGGCTTGTTCGGAAACCTCTTGCAGGACGTATTGGCGCGCGGTTTCCGGGCGATCACGTGTGGCGCTCTCGCGGGCATGGTCGTTCACCCGGCGCCGATAGCGCCGGAGCCGCTTGGCAATGTGCTCGGCGGCATCGTCGAACGCAGCATGAGCATCGGCCGCCTCGCCTTCCCCGCGCAGGGTCAGGCCTCGCCCGGCATGGACATTGATGTCACACGTGAAGAAGCTTCTGGCACGACTGAAGGTGACATTCGCTTCGAGCGCGTGATCGAAATACTTGTTGGTGATGGTGTCGAGCTGGTTCGCAACATGGACGCGCAGCGCGTCTGAGAGGTCAACCTGTTTGCCGGAGACCGTGATCTGCATAGCGAGATCCTTTTTGTTAGAGCCTTACCCGAGCATTGTAGGGCCGCCAGGTGAAGCGGGCGTTTACGTCGGCACGGATACGTCTCAATAATCGACAAGTCTTTATGACGCCGGCCCTCGCGCGACGCGCTTCAGCCTCCTGCCAGAAGCCCTTTTTCGCGCTTGCGTTGCGCCGAGCCGGGAATGCGCAACGCTTCCCTGTATTTGGCCACAGTTCGGCGGGCTATGTCTATGCCTTCCTTTTGTAACAATCTGGCAAGCGCATCGTCGGAGAGGATTCGGTTCGCCGCCTCACCCTCGATCAGCGTCGAGATGCGATGGCGCACCGCCTCGGCGCTGTGGCTTTCGCCATTCGCGCCCGCAAGCGCGGTCGTGAAGAAAAATTTCATCTCGAAAATGCCGCGCGGTGTGGCGATCACCTTGTTCGACGTGACACGGCTAACCGTACTTTCATGTATCTCGAGAGCGGCGGCAATTTCGCGCAGGGTCAATGGCCGGAGAAACCCGATCCCATGGCGAAAGAAGGCGTCCTGGTGTCGCACAATCTCGCCGGCGACGCGCAGGATCGTCTCCGCGCGGGACTCGAGGGCACGTACCAGCCAGTTCGCGCTTTGTACGCGTTCGGAAAGAAATTGCCGCGTCTCGCGGGACGCACGAGCGACGATTTGGGCGTGGAACCCTCGGCGGATGAGCACGCGGGGCATGGTCTCGGGGTTCAGTTCGAGAAAATAGTCGCCATCCGGCCCCGGGCGCATCAGGACATCAGGGATCAACGGCGTCATGGGGGTGACATCGAAGATCGCCCCCGGCTTGGGGTTGAGGCGGCGGATTTCGGCAATCATGTCGCGCAGATCTTCGGCATCGACGCCGCAGATCTCCATCAGTGACCGAAGATCGCGCCTGGCAAGAAGTTCGAGATTGGCAAGCAGCGCGCGCATGGCAGGGTCCAGCCTATTGCGCTCGTCGAGCTGAACCGCGAGACATTCGGCCAGATCGCGGGCAAACATGCCGGTCGGGTCGAAACGCATCATCGTCTGACGCACCGCCTCCAGCATGTCGGGGGCGACTGCAAGACGTTCGGCGATCTGCTCGGGCGGGTCGGCCAGGCGTCCGGCAGGGTCGAGCGCCATGATGAGTGCGAACGCAATCCTGCGGCGCACCGGGTCGGCAAAGGCGAGCCTCGCCTGCTGATCGAGGCTTTCCCGCAACCCCGGCGGCCGGTCGGCAATCTGGCCGATCCAGTCATCCCGCTCCGGCGAAAGGCCGGAACCGGTTCCATCACCCACGCCGCCAGCGTCATAGACATTCGAAAAATCGACATCGAGCGGCGTGCTCGCGCCGGAGGGATCCGGATCGACCACATGTTCCGCGCCAATATCGCCCGTCGGCTTCTCGGTGGAAGCAGCGTCGTTCCTCGGCACGGGCAGCGCCGCGTCGGCTTCGGGCTCCACCCGTTCGAGCAGCGGGTTCTTGAGAAGTTCATCCTCGATGAACTGGCTGACCTCGGCATTCGTGAACTGCAGCAACTGGATCGCCTGCCGCAGCTGAGGCGTCATCACCAGCGACTGAGTATGTCGCAGATCGAGACGAGGTCCTATTGCCATGCATGGATCATACCAAAGCCATCAGCAATGCGGAACGGGCAGAACGCGCATGGTGCGCTTTTTGCATCAAGAATTGTTGCCACTGTAGCGGCGCGCAACAAAAACGCGACAGGCCTTTTGGATCAGAAAGACGCCAGCAATTTGAGCACCGCGGGTCCGCCCACCACCAGGAACACGCAGGGCAGGATGAAGATGATCATCGGCAGCGTGAGCAGTACGGGCAGGCGTGCCGCGCGCTCCTCGAACCGGGTCAGCTGTTCCTGCCGCAATTCCGATGACAGGGTGCGCAGGGCCTGAGTCAGTGGCGTGCCGTATTGCAGGGTCTGGATCAGAGTCGACGCCAGACGTTTCAGACTGTCGAGACCCGTCCGAACACCCAGGGCGTTCAGCGAATCACGAATATTGCCGCCGATCCGCATTTCCTGGGCCGTCAGAGTGAACTCCTGCGCCACAGCCGGATGGGTCAACTGCAATTCACCGGCAACGCGAACCAGCGCCGATTCGAGACTCAAGCCAGCATCGGCGCAGATCACCATCAGGTCGAGCGCATCGGCGAGCCCCCCCTCGACCTTCTGGATGAAGCGCTTGCGCCGCTGCTGGATGATAATGTCGGGCAACAGCAGCCCCCCGATGGCTCCCACCACGGCAGCTATCACGGCATGGCCCGCGGTCATGTGCAAGAACCGGGACATGAGCAGGGACAGGACAGACAAGCCGGTCAATGAAAGAAGCTTGGTGCCAACGAACAGGGCAAGCGCTCCCTTGTCGCGAATACCGGCCATGCGCAGTGTATGCCGCAATTCCTCGAGGGTGCGGGGACTGAGCAGGCCGCTGCGCGCCACCGCGAGACCGAGACCCATGACGATCCGCACATGGATGGGCTGAGCAGCTTCGCCCCCCTTTTCCGCCGCCCCGGACGCCGTGCCTGCCGCACGATCGATCCGCCGCTGGAGCTTCTCCTCGACGATAACGAGCCGAAGCATCAGCACCGCCGTGACGGATACCAGCAGGAACAGGGCGGGAACCCAGAGGATGGCGGCTCTCATGTCAGTTCAGACTGCGACGGATGATTTCACGCATGACCAGCGCTCCGCCAGCGAGGAGCCCCACCGCGGCCGCCAGCACGATATTGCCGCCATGGGTCACGAACAGGACGCGGAGATAAGCCGGCTGGATAACCTCGATGGCGAGGGCGGCAACGAGCGGAATGATGCCGAGGATGAGAGCGCTGGTCCGCGCTTCCGACGCCAGGGCATAACCGCGTGCCTTCATCGCCACCCGCTTGCGGATGACTTCGGCCAGGCCCTCCAGCGTCTGCGCGAGGCCACCGCCATACCGGGCCTGCAGGCTGATTGCCGTGGCAAAAAAGCCATATTCCGCAAGATGCGCCCGGTCCGCCATCTGACGAAGCGCCAGCTCGAGCGGCGTGCCGATCGCCACCTGGTCCGCAATCCGGCCGAATTCCCTGCTGGTCGGCGCTGGCATGTCTTGCGAGACCACGCGCAGGGCCTCCTGCACCGGAATGCCAACGCGAACACAGCGCACGATCGTCGCCAGCGCATCGGGGAACTGGTTCAGCAACGCAGTCGCCCGCCGCGCATGAACGGCGCCAAAGGCGAGACGTGAAGCAAGAAGAAACAGCGGCGGCCAGACGATCCAGCCGAGCCCGGGGATGAGGGCACCGACGAGATAGGCAATGCCGCGGGATATCACCGCAGCGGCAATGACAATCGCCCACCAGGGCATCGGGTAGTCCGGAGCCCGCACCAGATCGACCCCCAGAAGCAACAGGGCGGAATTGAGCGGCCGGCGAAATCGCGCCAGGGGATCGCTCGCAGCAGCCGCATCCTGGGAACTGACGACCAGCCGTCGTCCGGAAACCCGCGCCAGCCTCGCGTCGAGCGCCTTTTGCATCCGGTCGGCCCGCACGAAATTCAATCCGAGCAGCACGAGTGCGCTCGCCATGACTGCGGAAAGCGGCAGGATGAGCGAGAGGAGGCCGGTCATGCCGCTGCCTCTTCCAGTGCGGCCTTCCAGGCACGAAGCAGGCCGAAATAATTGAGTCGTTCGTGGAAGCTCGCCCGCGTATGGGAAATCGCATAGCGACCGATGATCCGGCCCGTCGCATCTTCGCCCAGCACTTCGAACTTGAAGATGTCGTTGAGAAGAGGCGTTTCCCCTTCGATTCCGGCGATCTCGGTGAGTTGCACGAGGCGCCGGCCGCCGTCGCGCTGGCGCTCGACCTGGACGATCAGGTTGACGGCCGAGACGACCTGCATCCGGATCGCACGCGGCGAAAGACCCATGCTGGCCATCTGCACCATGTTTTCGATGCGGGCCAGCGCATCCCGCGTGTTGTTGGCGTGGATCGTCGACATCGATCCGTCATGGCCGGTGTTCATCGCCTGCAGCATGTCGAATGCCTCGGGGCCACGCACCTCCCCGATGATGATCCGGTCGGGCCGCATGCGCAGCGCGTTGCGAACGAGATCGCGCTGGGTAATCTCTCCCTTGCCCTCGAGATTCATCGGGCGGGTCTCAAGCCGGACCACGTGCGGCTGCTGGAGTTGCAGTTCCGCGGCATCCTCGACGGTGACAACCCGCTCGGTCGGATCGATGAAGCTGCTCATCGCGTTCATCATCGTGGTCTTGCCCGAGCCGGTGCCCCCGGAAATGATGACGTTGAGCCGGCAACGGGATGCAATTTCCAGCAGCCGGGCAACGGGCGGCGTGAGCGAGCCATACTCGATCAGCTTGCCGAAATTGATCGGCTTTTTGGCGAATTTGCGGATCGACAGGCAGGGGCCGTCGATCGAAAGCGGAGGCAGCACGATATTCACGCGCGAGCCGTCCTTGAGCCGGGCATCCACCATCGGGCTCGATTCGTCGACGCGCCGGCCGACAGAGGCGGCGATCCGCTGGCAGATGTTCGCGAGATGGGCGGAGTCACGGAAGCGCACCGCAAGCTGCTCAAGCCGGCCGCGCCGCTCCACGAAAACCCGTTCCGGACCGTTCACCATGATGTCGGTGATCGTTTCGTCCTCCAGCAGCGGCTCGAGCGGTCCCAGGCCAAGCATGTCGTCCACAAGCTCGGCGGCAATCTGGTTCTGCTCGTTCCGGTTCAGCTGGATCCTGTGCTCGGTGGCGAGTTCAGCGACCATGCCCTCGACGCGTTGCAACAGCCGCGCATGGGTCAACCCGGCGATCGACGAAGCGTCGATATTCGACAGGCAGAGCGCGCGGATCATCTCGACGTCTTCCAGCCGTAACCGGATCGTCTGCTGGACCGGGGCGGAAGGTTCGACGGCACGTCGGCCGAACACGGGCAGGGCGTCCATCATGTTGCCAGCGCCGCGGTGCCGACGCCGAGCCGGCCGGCAAGATCGAGGAGCACCTTTCGAAATGGCCCCTTGCGCGCGACGGGAGGTTCGCCCAAGTCGCTGCCCTTCGCAACGATGGTCCGAAGTTCTGGCACAACGACGGCGATTTCGGTGCCGAGGGTCGAAGCGATTGTGCTGATCGGGGGGCAGCGCTTGCGCTGGTAGCGATTGAGAACCACGATCGGCGCCGACGTCTGCATCTGGCCCGGGGGAAGAGCCAGCCACCGGGCGGCGTTGCCGAGACTTCGGGGGGCCCCGGTCGTCACGATCACCCGCATATGCGCAAGGGCGAGCAGTTCGGCAGCAAAGCCCGTCGGGCGGGCCGGTATGTCGGCAACCACGAGATTGTAGCGCTGGCGCAGGGCATTGAGCAGCGCGCGCCCGCCACCGGGATGATATTCCCAGGGTTCGGTGAGCGGTTCCTCCGCGCCCAGGACATGAAGCCGGCCGATCGAGGGCTGCGCCGCGCGCTCGATCAGCAATGGGTCAATGCGGTCAGGAGTGTCCAGTGCGTTGCGCAGGCCCGTGCTGGGTGGGGCATTGGATGCAAGCGCCGCACTGCCGCGCTGCAAATCCGCATCGAGCAGGATTGTGTGACGCCGGATTTCGCCGCCGATGAGCCAAGCGAGGCCGGTTGCGATGGTGGTGGCGCCAACCCCGCCCGCAGCACCGCATACCGCCACCATCGATCCGCCGCGGGACGTCTCGAAGGCGGGAACCTCGCCAACCGCCCAGGGCGCCAATTCCCGGCTGACCAGCGCCGCGTCGAGCGGCTTGGAGAGATATTCGCTGACCCCGAGCGTGCGCGTAAGGCTGCGGTAGAAGCCGATACTCCGTTCCTCGCCGATGATCAGCACCCTGGTTCCCGGATCGATCACCGGCTCGAGCCGATGCACGGCGCTCATCGGCTGCTCTTCACCGGAAATGTCGATCAGAACCGTTCGTGGGGTGTCGACGCGGGCGAGATAGTCCAGCGTCTCGGCGAAGGATACGCGCTGCAACGGCACGCCGGTCGGAAAAGCCGAAGCCAGTGCCGAGCGGATGACCTGCAGGCTGGCATCGTCCCGCACGAAGCCCATGAAGGCCGGTCGTCCGCCGCCCCGTTCGCTATGGTGCCGCGAGGTGGGCTCTGCCGGGCCAGGAAGCGCCAGTTCGTTCATTGAGGATGATACTCTGTCGTGCCTTTGTCACCCTGAAACACGGTGATTCCCGTCTGGCCGGGCACATTCAGGGCGGCAAGAGCAGGGGAAACCTGACCGCTGAACACGGGCGGCGGCTTCGGAGTCGGACCGCGCGCCGCCTCGCTCGGGCGGACAATCAGCGAAAGAGGCCCGAGATGTGCCGCGACCTCGACCCGCTCGGCCTGTTCGGGCGTCACTTCAAGGGTTACGGTCCTGGCAGTGTTCTTGGCGGCCGGATGGGTGCCGCTCGCCCCCTGCACCAATCGCTGATCAATCGCGATCACGCGGACATCGGACAACACGGTCTCCGCCGCAACGCGCTGGGTGGGCAGGAGATTGGCGCCGGTCAGGTGCTGGGTCAGAAGCAGGTCGACATGATCGCCGGGCCAGATCAGACCGGCCGCCCCCGTAATCGCATCGACCCCGACAGATACGGCGCGCATGCCGGGTTGCAGCACCGCCGCGAGAAAGCCGTGATCACCGGGCCGGATGACAATGTCGGTTGCCAGCAAGTCTCCCGCGCTGAGCCGGTGACGGACCATGGCTCCCGTGTAGGCCGCCCGGTTCGCCGGCGTGTCGGGGACGGCGTCCGCCGGCACTTTCGACGGCGGACGGTTTTCAGCGACGAAATCCGCGGGCTGCAGCAACGTGCCCGGCGCCAGCGGCCGCCCGGTCGCGAGCAACGCCACCATTTTCGGCGCCTTTGCATGAGGGTGCGACGGATGCATGTCGAGCCACGCGACGGTTCCGAACCCGGCAAGTCCCAATGCGAGGAGAATGAACAGGGCAATACGCAGCAGCATTACGACACATCTCGGAAGAAGCGCCTGCACACATAGGCCGCGCCGGCTGGTGGCGGGAGAAGATCACGACACGCACGCATGACGGCGTCACACTGAACAGGGCCCCTGACGCCAACTATCTTTTGGCGTCAGGGTCAGAAAATAAGCGGAACCAAACTGTTCAATTAAGTCGGGGTATTCGCGGACAAAGCGTTAGATATTCCGTCGATGGCCCCCTTCAAATCACCACTGAGAGTGGTAAACGCCCCAATAATGACAACCGCCATCAGCGCGGCAATCAGGCCATATTCCAGCGCGGTCACGCCGCGATTGTCCTTCGCGAATGTCAGGCCGCGCAGCGCGAGCCAGGTCTTTGCATAGTCAAGCATTGTCAGGTCTCCTGTCCGCCGCATGGCAACTGCCTGCGCGGCGATGATGATGACGGTGCCAGAATTTTGCTGGCAGACGGCCCGCGGCGTCAGCGCACGGGCCGGAAATTCACGGCGCCATCAAACCAAAACAAGCTTTCCAAAACGTTAATATATCAGGACCTACCGATTCTTCGCCCGGCGGGTCAGGCAACAGCGGGCGCGAGGGCAGCCAGCGTCGCCAAATCGGGGCGCGCACCAATCCGCCCGATGACGGCGGCGGCGACGCGGCTGCCAAGGGCGGCACATTCGGCGAGCGGCGCATTGCGCGAGAAGCCGACCATGAAGCCCGCGGCATAGGCATCGCCCGCACCGGTCGTATCAACGACATCGACCGGCAGCGCGGCGGCGACATGCCGCTCGGCCCCCGAGACGATCACGCTGCCCGCCTCGCTGCGCGTGAGCACGGCAAGCGGAACGACATGAGCCGCCTCCGTTGCCGCGCTCTCGAAGGTGTTCTGCTCGAAGAGCGAGCAGATTTCGGCTTCGTTCGCAAACAGGATATCGACATTGCCGGACGCAATCAGGTCGAGGAAGCCGGAGCGATGGCGATCGACGCAGAACGCATCCGAGAGGGACAGCGCGACCCGGCGGCCCGCGGCGCGGGCAATTCGCGCCGCTTCGCGGAACGCGTGCTGGGCGCGCGGCGGATCGAAGAGATAGCCCTCAAGGTAGAGGATCGACGAGTCGCGGATCGCCTCCGCGTCGAGATCGGTGTGATCGAAATCGATGCAGGCCCCGAGATAGGTGTTCATGGTGCGCTGGCCATCAGGCGTCACAAGGATGAGACAACGCGCGGTGGGCGCACCTTCGGGAAGCGGCGCATGCGGAAAGTCGACCCCAATCGCCCGGAGATCGGCGGCGAAGGCCACGCCAAGCTCGTCCCGCGCCACCTTGCCGAGAAAGGCGGTGCGGGCGCCGAGTCCCGCGGCGACGGCACAACTGTTCGCGACCGATCCGCCAGAAGCGATCTGGCCAGGCGGCATCGCCGTAAGGATCCGTTCGGCCGCCTCGGCATCGATCAGACGCATCGCCCCCTTGCGCATGTCATGCCGGTCAAGGAACATGTCGTCGGTGCGGGCGATTACATCGACGATCGCATTGCCGATGCCGATGATGTCGTACCGGGTTGAGTTCATGCGTCTCTCCTGCCAGTCCCGTCCTGTTAGCCATTCGTGGTATTCACGCGACCGCGTATCATCAGCACGGGCCGGTGCCAAATGCCGCCTTGAGCATGAACGCCGGATTACCTCGCGGAGAGATGATGGCATTGCGGAACCTTGGGGAAAATGCGCGATTTTTGTCAGCAAGCCGATTGTCCGCAGGCCACGCAGCGTGCTAGCGGACATGACGTGAATGGTGTGGAGGTTTCGTGATCAGCTTCAGAAAACGCGACGAGCAGGCGGCGGAGACCAAATCGCGACTGACCCCTGCACGACAGGACGGCGCCACCGATGACGGTCTGAGCATGCCGCCCTTCCGCCCCGCTTCCTCCGAATCTGCCCCGCACCAGGCGGGAGACGCAACGGCTAAGGAGATACCTATGGCCCGAACCCCCTTCTCGCCCAACCAGCCCTCGGCCGCTCCGTCAACCGGCGGCGCGCCGGCCGTCGCACCGGCCTCTGGCGCCAGCTTCCGGCCGACCATGCGCAACCCGGAAGCCGCCGAGCGCCGCACGCTGGTGGTGGGGCGCGGGATCAGCCTGCAGGGGGTGGTGCAGGATGCCGAGCGTCTCGTCGTCGAAGGCACCGTCGAGGCCACGATGATCAAGGCAACCGAGTTGTCGATCAGCCAGGGCGGCGTGTTCAAGGGCGAGGTCGAGGTCGAGGAGGCGGAAGTCGCCGGCGTGATCGATGGCACGCTGACAGCCCGCCATTCGCTCATCGTGCGCGCGACGGGGCGGGTTCTCGGCACCGCGCGCTGCCGGCGGCTGCAAGTCGAGGATGGCGGACAGATCACCGGCCGGATCGAAATGATCACCGAAGGCAACGCGGGCGCTTCCTCCACCGACTGAGTTGCTGACCGTCCTGCGACGGGAGACACCGCCTCCGAATGAAACGCAGCCGCGTTCTGATCTTGCTCGCCTCCGGCGCGCTGGCGGGTTGTGCCGCACCGCACAACCCGAAGACCGGTCTGGCCGATACCGGGCCCAAGCCCGCCTCGGCCAGGCTGATCGGGGCAACGCCGGAAACATTGAAGGCTGATCTTGGCGAACCATCCCTTCTCCGCGTCGACGGACCTGCCGAGGTCTGGCTCTATCATTCGCCGATCTGCAGGCTCGACGTGATTCTGTATCGCGGCGCAAAAGGCGCGCCCGTCGTGCGCCTTGCGCGGGCGGCCCCTCGCGGCGTCGCGGATGCGACCTGCGTTGCCAGTCTGGAACAGCAGCGCGCCTCCTGATATCCAGCAAGCCGACAAGGCGGAGCGGTTCACGTGGCGCGAACCGGCGGCCGAAGATCACGGGAGGGCGCATGAGCGGTTTGCGGGTCGCGGTCCAGATGGATCCGATGGAAAGCGTCGATATCGACGGTGATTCGACCTTTGTTCTGATGCTCGAGGCACAACGCCGGGGCCATGCGCTCTGGCACTATACCGTGCGCGACATGTGGCTCGAGAACGGCGCGCTCAACGCGCGGCTCCGGCCGGTGACGGTGCGGCGCGAAGCCGGCAACCACTTCGCGTTCGGCCCCGCGGAAACGATGGATCTCGCGGCGATGGACGTGGTGCTGATGCGCCAGGATCCACCGTTCGACATGGGCTACATCACGGCGACGCACCTGCTCGAGCACATCCATCCGCGGACGCTCGTCGTCAACGATCCCGCCGCGGTGCGCAACGCACCGGAAAAGCTGCTGGTGACGGACTTTCCGGACCTGATGCCGCCCACGCTGATTGCCTGGGACCGCACCGCCATCCGCGAATTCCGCGCCCGTCACAAGGACATCATCGTCAAGCCGCTCTACGGCAATGGCGGCATGGGCATCTTCCGCATCAAGCCGGATGACGAGAATCTCGGCGCCCTGCTCGACACGCATTTCGCCGGTTCGCGCGAACCGCTGATGGTGCAGCGCTACGAGCCGGCCGTGCGGGCCGGCGACAAGCGGATCATCCTGATCGATGGCGAGCCGCTGGGCGCGATCAACCGTGTGCCGGCGGAGGGAGACGCCCGATCCAACATGCACGCGGGCGGCATCGCCGAACCCACCGAAATGACGGCGCGCGACCGTGAGATCTGCGCGCGGATCGGACCGACGCTCAAGGAGCGCGGACTGCTTTTTGCCGGGATCGACGTGATCGGCGACTACCTGACCGAGATCAACGTCACCTCCCCGACCGGGCTGCAACAGGTCGCGCGCTTCAACGGCCTGCATCTGGAAGCAACGATCTGGGATCGCATCGAGGCTCGCCGAGCTTCTGGCCACTGACCGGTGCGGGCAGCGCTTCCCGCGCTCGCAGTCTTGCTGGTTGCCTGTTCGACGGGGCAAGGATCGGAACCCGTCGGGCACGCCGCATCAGGACCGCTCTCGGCAACATTGCGCCGCTCTCCCCGCGGGCCGGGAAATTTCCAATATTTTCTCTCCGTCCGGAACAACGGAAGGGTCATCTTTTCAAGTCCTGGTGATCCCGCACAGCTGATCCCGCGCCTTGTCCGGCCGGCCGGCGCGCCGCGCTGGTTTCCGCAGCAGCGCGCGCATCTGGCCGGCATCGCCGTGCTTGGCGGACGGCGCTTCGCGATTGTTGCCGAGCACAACACCGGCGCGGATTGCGGCGAAGGAACCGTTGGGCTCGTCGGTTCACGCGGCGAACTCGTCACGGTCCGGAACCCGTGCGCGCTGGATGTCGCGATCGGGCATGGCGAGGTTCGCCTTGCCGGGCCCTACTACGCGCCGGGTGCGCCCCTCGTCGATCCAACAATCGTCCGCGCCGCGGCGATCCTCACCTTTCGAGGCGGCAAGCCGGTCGAGAGTCCGCCCTATTTCCGGATGCGGACATCATCGCCGCCGTAGGGATATACTCCTACAAGTTTGCGACGGCGTGCTGCCGGGCGAGGAACCAGGCATCGACCGCCGACTTCATCGACTGCGCAACGCGGCGACGGAAGACGGGCGTGCGCAGTTCCGCCTCGTCCTGCGGATTCGACAGGAAGGCCGTCTCGACGAGAACACTCGGAATTGCCGAGGACTGGAGCACCGCGAAGGTTGCGTGGCGGGCCGGATTCGGCAGCAACGGCACATGCTGGCCAAGCGCGCCGACCATTTTCTGCTGCAGAAGATGCGACTCGATCTTGGTGCTGTGCGCCATCAGCGCGAACAGGATTTTTGCCACCTGGGGCGAAACGCCGCGGAAATTGGGGTTCGATATCCGCTCGACGCTGTTCTCCGAACGCGCGATTTTGGCGGCGAGCGCATCGGAGGCATGGTTCGAGAACGTATAGACGCTGGCGCCCCGCACCGCGGGATCGTGCGCCACCGAGTTCGCGTGGATCGAGAGGAAGAGCGCCGCCTTATGCCGCTCGGCAATATCCACCCTCGTCTGCAACGGGATGAAGATATCGCGCGAACGCGTCATCACCACGTCATAGCCGGCACGCTCGAGCGCGTGCCGCAGGTCGTATGCCGTGGAGAGCACGACCGTCTTTTCGTAAATGTCGCCTTGACCGATGCAGCCCGGATCGTGGCCGCCATGACCGGGATCGATGACCACGAGACGCCTGCCGGTGGCCTCGCGCCAGGCGGCCCGGCTCAGGCGCGGCGCAGGGCCGGGAACAGCACGCGCCAGCGCCGACTGCATCCAGAGCGGCAGGGTGATCGTGGCCTTGACCCCCGAATCGAGCAGGAAGCGACGGGAGAGACGCATCGCAAGCCTCCTTTCTGTCAACCTTTAAGACTGGCTTCCGGCATGAAGTGCCACCATGGTATCAGGAATGCACGTTAAATCATTGAGATTGACAGAAGGTTGATCGAGCGGCGGAATCCACCCTATCGCAATGCGGCTTGTGAATGATCGCAAACCGCGCATATCCGCCAGAACGGTCCGGGAGATCCCCATGCGCGCAATCATCGTGTTCTATACGGCCTGCCTGCTGGCGTATCTGCTTCTCGATGCGGTCTGGCTGGGCCTGACCGCGAACGCCATCTATCGCGCCTCTCTCGGGGGCATCATGATCCCGGGGTTCAGGCCTGCGCCAGCCCTTGCCGTCTATCTGCTGCAAGTGCTCGGGCTCACGATGTTCGTGCGGCCGCGCGCCGTCGCGGCCGGCCGGGCCGCAGCCTTTGGATACGGGTTCTGCTTCGGCGTGTTCACCTACGGCCTCTACGACCTTACCAATCTCGCCACCTTGAAATACTGGACTCTCGGGCTGAGCCTGACCGACATTGTCTGGGGTGGTGTGGTTTCCGGTCTCGCCTCGCTGTGCGGCTGGCTGGCGGCACGACGCTTCGTCCGCCAGCGCATCTTCAAATAGCGCCGATCAGCTTTCGCCCTGGGGCCGTTCGAAGGCGTCCTTGCCATCGAACCGTTGCAGCTTCTCGACATGCATCCAGGAATGCTTCTGTCCGATCGCCTTCACGAGGTCGGAAATGCCCTGCGGCCCGTTTCCGGCCGCGGGTTCATTGAGCATGAAGCGGCAATCGAAATGGTCGACGAGGAAGGTCCTGCCGCCGGTCGCCGGCCAGACCTGGACGCCGCGATTCGAGATCGAGTCGAGGCGGAGCGCACTGCCCTCGGCAATGGCGGTGAGGGAGGCGCCCAGCTCGGCCGCGGAAAGGCTGCTTTCCAGAAAGATGTCGACGCCAATCAGTTCGCGGCTTGCGGGCTCCGTATGGGCGGTGCGGTCGGGCCACGCCTTGAGCTCGAGCGGCCGGTAGGCGCGCGACGGGAGATTGCTCGTGCGGCCGAGATTCTCGATGACCTGGCCGACGAACTTGTCGGTGCCGACGCCATGGCCGCGCGGCGAGAGGTCGCCGGTCAGGTTCTCCCCCTCGGCGAGGGTGATGAACAGCGCCTGCTCGATCGTCTCGGCCGTCTCGAAGGCGCCGATATGGCGGAGCATCATGATCGCGGCGGACAGCAGCGCGGTCGGGTTGGCGAGCCCCTTGCCGGCGATGGCCGGCGCCGAGCCGTGCACCGCCTCGAAAATCGCCGCGTGATCGCCGAGATTGGAGGATGGCGCGATGCCGAGGCCACCGACCAGCCCGGCGGCGAGGTCGGAAATGATGTCGCCATTCATGTTCGAGGTCACGATCACGTCGAACTGCTCGGGGGCGATGACGAGCTGATGGGCGCAGTTGTCGATGATGATGTGATCCTGCGCGATATCCGGATAATCGGGACCGACTTCCTCGAAGACGCGCTTCATCATGCCCTCGGTGAGCTTCATGATGTTCGCCTTGGTGGCACAGGTCAGCTTCCGGCGGTCCTCCGCCTGGGCAAGGCCGAAGGCGGCGCGGATGATGCGCTCGCAGCCCGGCCGCGTCATCAGCTTGAGGCACTGGGCGACATCCGGAGTCTGCATGTGCTCGATGCCGGCATAGACGTCCTCCACGTTCTCGCGGACGATGACCATGTCGATCCCGCGCCCGGTGAACGGCGTCTTCACCCCGGGCAGCTCGCGGACCGGGCGGATATTGGCATAGAGCTCGAAATGCTTGCGCAGGGTGACGTTGGCCGACTTGTTGCCGTAGCCGACCGGCGTTTCCAGCGGCCCCTTGAGGGCGATGCGGTTGCGCGCGATGGAATCGAGGGTTTCGCGCGGCGCGCCGGAGGCGATGCCCTTCCTGAACACGGCGGCGCCGGCTTCGGCAACCTCCCACTCGACCGGCGCTTCGGCGGCCTCGAAGATGCGGCGCGTCGCCTCGAAGACTTCGGGGCCGATCCCATCGCCCGGCAGGGCGGTGACAAGGGTCTTGGCGAGGGCGGGCGAGGTTGCGATCATCGTTGATCCCCCATGGTCTGGTTGTGATTGCGCGTATACGCCTGCCGGTCCGCCGATGCTACCGCAGCGCAACAAATGGCAGCCCCGACGGAATGCCGGGATCCTTGCACGAAACGGTTAACGAAATCTGCGCCAGGCTGGCGCATGTTCCCGTTTTCGCAGGGCTGAACCCCGCCGCGCCATCTGGACATGGACGGCGGCTTTTCTATTTTCGGGCAGTATGTCTGTCTCATCATCCACACGCGAACTTGATGCCCGCTCGCGCGCGGGCCGGAAGAACGAGGTCGCCCTGGTGCCGATGACGATCGGCGCCTGCCTCGGCCTTGCCGCGGGCTCATTCTGCGGCGGCTCGCTGCAGAGCATCTACCCCTATGTCGCCGGCCGGCTGGCGACCAGCAGCGATCACGCGCTGTGGACGCTCACCTACTTCCTCATTCACTGGGCCCTCGGCATCGCGCTGATGCCCTGGTTCGCCCGCAAGCTCGGCTTCAAGCGACTGTTCCTCGCCAGCATGATCATGCTGGCGATCGGCGCGGGGATGGGAATCCTGTCCCATTCGCTGATGACGATGCTGGTCGCGCGCGGCGTGCAGGGCATTTCGTCCGGCCTGCTGGTGCCGCTGGTGCAGACGCTGCTGCTGCGCCATTTCCCGAAGCGCCATCACACGCTGGCGACGGCGCTCTGGAGCAATTCGATGCTGGTGCCGTTCTTCTTCGGCCCGGCCTTCGGCGGCTGGCTGGCGGTGAATTACGACTGGATCGACCTGTTCTGGCTGGTCATCCCCTTCGCCCTGCTCGCCTTCGTGCTGATCCGCGTCTCCCTGCCGGAAGACCGCCCGACGGCGCCGCCGCCGCCCTTCGATCTTGTCGGCCTCGCCCTGCTCTGGCTCGGGCTGATCGCGCTGCAGATCGTGCTGAACCAGGGCGAGCAGTTCGGCTGGTTCGGCTCGCCCTTCATCCAACGCTACACGGTCGCCGCGATCCTGTTGCTCGGCTGCTTCATCATCTGGGAACTGACGAGCGAGGCGCCGCTGCTCGAACTGCGCTTCGTGACCAACCGGAATTTCGGGTTCGGCCTGCTGCTGCTGTGCCTCGGCTGGTCGATCTTCGTCGGCTGGAGTTCGATCCTCCCGCTCTGGACCGAGGTCGATCTCGGCTACAATGGCTGGTGGGGCGGCGTGTTGCTGATCCCGCTGGCGCTGACCGCGATCCCGGTGGCCTCCGCCATGGGGCGCATCGCCCGGCATGTCAGCCTGCGCATGCTCGCGGCACTGTGTTTCCTGCTTTTCGCGATCGCCTTCGCGATGGCGGTCTACAATCCCGAGATCGGCCTCGCGGCGACGGTGCCGAGCGAATTGCTGCAAGGCATTGCCGTGGGCATGCTGTTCGTGCCGCTCACGATGATCATCCTGTCGGAGATCCCGGCGGACGATCTGGCCGCGGCCTCGACGACGAGCAATTTCATCCGCCTTGCCAGCGACATCGTCGGGGTCACCATGTTGCAGACGCTATGGCAGCGGCACACCGAATCCGTCGCGGCGCTGACCCGCAGCGCCATGAGCGAGTCGCTGGTTCGCCAAGCGCTCGCCCACGCGCGGCAGGACGGCATGTCCCACGCGCAGACCATGGCGATGATCGCCGGCCGGTTGCAACTCGATGCGAGCACCTGGAGCCTCGACGACGCGCTCCGTCTCTCCGCCTGGATCTGCCTCGGGGCCGCGGCGGTCTCGCTTGTCGTGCTCAAGAAGCCTCGCCCGCAGGGCGGCTAGCCCCGCAGGCCGTTCCCGCTCACGCGGCGAACGGCATCAGCAGCAGCACCGCGGCCTGGGCGGCGATCCCCTCGCCCCGACCGGTGAAGCCGAGGCGTTCCGAGGTCGTCGCCTTCACGGACACACGATCGAGCGGCACGCCGGCAAGCCCGGCCACGCGGGTGCGCATCGCCAGCGCATGCGGGGTGATTTTGGGGCGCTCGCAGATGATGGTGATGTCGATATTCGCGATCGCCCCGCCCTTTTCCGCGACGAGGCCCGCGGCATGCCGCAGGAAGCGCGCCGAATCGGCATCCTTCCACGTCGCTTCGGAGGGCGGGAAATGCCGGCCGATATCGCCCTCGGCCATCGCGCCGTAGATCGCATCGCAGAGCGCATGCAGCGCCACATCGGCGTCGGAATGCCCGGCGAGCCCCTTTTCGTGCGGCACCTCGATGCCGCACAGCATCAGTTTCCGTCCCTCGGCCAGCACATGCACGTCGTAGCCGGTGCCCACGCGGGGCAGCGCGCCGCTGGCGAGAAGGGTCTTGATATCCATGGGCCGGGTTCTCCAGTTGGCTTGCGGGCACAATGTGCGCGGGAACAGCGCGGCTTTGGCAACTGGACGATTGCGCGTCAATGCCCGGGCCTGTAGTGCTTAATTCATGGGCAACGAGATGAGAAGCTTCCCGAAATTGCACCCGATCCGGCTCAAGGCGCCGGGCGGCGCCGCGCGCGACGTGACGATCGAGACGCCGGTGATCCTGGCGCCGATGTCCGGCGTCACCGACCTGCCGTTCCGGCGGCTGGTCAAGTCGATGGGTGCCGGGCTCGTGGTGTCGGAGATGATCGCCTCCTGGGCGATGATCCGCGAGAACGCGGCGACACTTCGCATGGCCTCGGTCGACGAGGGCACGGGGCCGAACTCGGTTCAGCTCGCCGGCTGCGACCCGGCTGCGATGGCGGAAGCCGCGCGCATCGCCGTCGCCGGCGGCGCCGATCTGGTCGACATCAATTTCGGCTGCCCGGTGAAGAAGGTGGCGGTGGGACAGATGGCAGGCTCGGCGCTGATGCGCGACGAGGTGCAGGCCGGCCGCATCCTCGAAGCCACGGCGAAGGCGGTCGACGTGCCGGTGACGCTGAAGATGCGCATGGGCTGGGACCGGCAGAGCCTGAACGCCCCCACCCTCGCGCGGATCGCCCAGGAAAGCGGCATCGCCATGGTCACGGTGCATGGCCGCACCCGCCAGCAATTCTACGAAGGCACGGCGGACTGGGATTTCATCGCCTCGGTGAAGGCGGCCGTCGCCATCCCCGTGATCGCCAACGGCGACATCACGACCGAGGACGAGGCCGAGGAAGCGCTGCGCCGCTCGCAGGCCGACGGCGTGATGATCGGCCGCGGCGCCTACGGACGCCCCTGGTTTCTCGCCCAGGTGGCGCGGTATCTCGCCACCGGCCAGAAGCTGCCGGCGCCGGACCTGGAAATGCGGCGCGATGTGCTCATCGGCCATTACCGCGCGATGCGGGCGCATTACGGCGAACAGCCCGGGCTGCGTGTGGCGCGCAAGCATATCGGGTGGTATGTGCGCGGCCTGCCGGGCGCCGCCGAATTCCGTGCGGCCGTCAACCGGCAAGACGATTCCGCCGCCGTCGAGGCGATGATCCACGACATCTACGCGCGGGCGATGGGCGAGACGGACGCACCGGTGCAGGCGGCCGCATGAGCGGCCTGCGCGGCGCATTCCGGCGCCGGGGGGCGGTGACGAGGCAGCCGGAACCGCCGATCGATTCCCGCCAGTTGCTGGCGGCGCTGCCTCTCGCCGTCATCGAACTCGACGCGGACGACCGGTTCCTCTTCGCGAATTACGCGGCGGAGGAAATGTTCGGCTCGTCGCAGGCCTTCCTTGCCGGCAAGCCGCTGCACGAATTCATCCCGGCCGACCATCCCATCTTCATCCTGCTCGACCGCGCCCGACGCGACGAAGCGCCGATCGCCGAACACGACCTCGTGCTCGAAGGCCCGCGCTTCGCCCGGCGCGGCGTGTCGATGCAGGTTGCCGCGATCGTGGATGCGCCGGGCCATCTCGCGGTCACGATGCAGGACAGTTCGGCCGCCCGGGCGCTCGACCAGCAGCTTTCGGCCCGCAACGCGGCCCGCAGCATCACCGGCATGGCCGCCGTTCTCGCGCACGAGGTGAAGAATCCCTTGTCGGGCATCCGCGGCGCCGCGCAGCTGCTCGAGGCCAACGCGGCGCCCGAGGACCGCGAACTCGCCGTGCTGATCCGCGACGAGGTCGACCGCATCCGCGAACTCGTCGAACGCATCGAGGTGTTCAGCGACAAGCCGATCGATGTGACGGCCGTAAACATTCACCGGGTGCTCGAGCATGTCAGGCGCCTGGCCCAGTCCGGCTTCGGCGCGCGGATCCGCTTCGTCGAGGCCTATGATCCGTCACTGCCGCCGGTGCTCGGCAATCGCGACCAGCTCGTCCAGGTTCTGCTGAACCTCATGAAGAACGCGGCCGAGGCGATCAGCGAGACGGAACGGCCGGATGGCGAGATCACGCTGGCCACCGGCTTCCAGCATGGCGTGCGGCTCGCCGCCTCCCCTGCCCGCGGCCAGCGCAACCTGCCGATCTTCATTTCCGTGCGCGACAACGGCGCGGGAATCCCCGAGGATATCCGCCGCCACCTCTTCGAGCCCTTCGTCAGCACCAAGGCGGCCGGCTCCGGCCTCGGCCTCGCGCTGGTCGCCAAGATCGTGGCCGATCACGGCGGGCTCATCAATGTCGACAGCCGGCCCGGCCGCACCGAATTCCGTATCCATCTGCCGCAGTTCGAAGATCGCGCCGAGGGCCCGCCATGACCACCCTGCCGACCATCCTGATCGCCGATGACGACCGCTCGATCCGCACGGTGCTGACCCAGGCGCTCGGACGTTCGGGATACCAGGTCCGCACCACCTCCTCCGCCGCAACGCTCTGGCGCTGGGTCGAGGATGGCGAGGGCGACCTCGTCATCACCGATGTGGTGATGCCCGACGAAAACGGGCTCGACCTCGTTCCCCGGATCAAGCGCATCCGGCCGGAAATGCCGGTGCTGGTGATGAGCGCGCAGTCGACCATCCTGACGGCCGTGCAGTCCACCCAGCGGGGCGCCTTCGAATATCTCCCGAAGCCGTTCGATCTCGGCGAGCTGCTCGCAATCGTCGATCGCGCCCTGAAGCAGCCGGCGATGCAGGCGCCGGCCGAACCTTCCGGCGCGCCGGAGGACAATCTCCCGCTGATCGGCCGTTCGGCCGCCATGCAGGAGATCTACCGCGTCATCGCCCGGCTGACGACGACCGACCTCACCGTGATGATCACCGGCGAATCGGGCTCGGGCAAGGAACTCGTCGCCCGCGCCCTGCACGATTACGGACGCCGGCGGCAGGGGCCGTTCGTTGCGATCAACATGGCCGCCATCCCGCGCGAACTGATCGAAAGCGAGCTGTTCGGCCACGAGCGCGGCGCCTTCACCGGCGCCGCCAACCGGCATGTCGGCCGCTTCGAGCAGGCCGCCGGCGGGACGCTGTTCCTCGACGAGATCGGCGACATGCCGCCGGAGGCGCAGACCCGCCTGCTGCGTGTCTTGCAGGAAGGCGAGTTCACGACGGTCGGCGGCCGCCAGCCGATCCGCGCGAATGCCCGCATCGTCGCCGCGACCCATCGCGACCTGCGGGTGCTGATCCGCTCGGGCCAGTTCCGCGAAGACCTGTTCTACCGCCTCAATGTCGTGCCGATCCGCCTGCCATCCCTGCGCGAACGGCCGGGCGACATTCCGCTGCTCGCGCAGCATTTCCTGAACCGCGCGCAAGCCGAAGGGTTGCCATCCAAGACCCTTGCCCCCGAGGCCATGGTCCGGCTGTCGCAGTATCGCTGGCCGGGCAATGTGCGCGAACTGGAAAACCTGATGCGCCGCCTGTCCGCGCTGGTGCCGCAGTCGACGATCAGCGAGGAGATCATCGAGGCTGAACTTTCCGATCGCGCGATCGAGGATGCCCCACCCCCTGCCGGGGCCGAGCCGCCGCCGGATACGCCGCAGGCGCTTGAGCGCGTCATCGAGCGGCATGTCGCCCGGCTGATGACCGAGGCGCGCGAAGCGGGCGAGGACGGCGTGCTCTACGACCGCGTGCTCGCCGCCTTCGAGGCGCCGCTGATCCGCCTCGTGCTCGGGGAGACGCGCGGCAACCAGATTCGCGCCGCGGCCCTGCTCGGCCTCAACCGCAACACGCTGCGCAAGAAGATCCGAGAGCACGAAATCGGCGTCACGCGCCGGGTGGGCTGAGGGCAACGTGGAACCGCAGGCCGAACTTCTGAAACTGCCGACGAGGCCGCGCCGGAGCGGACCGCTGGATTTCCTGCTTGGCCGGGTCTCGACCCTGATCCTGGCGACCCTCGCCCTGCTGCTCGGAATCGGTTCGTTCGCCTATCTCGCCGGCGGCATCAAGCTCGAATTGCATTCGGGTGCGGCCGTCGGCCTCGCGATCGGCGACATCGCGATCCTCCTGCTGCTGATCACCGTGCTGGTGGCGAGCGTCACGCGGGTGCTGATGGAAAGCCGCCGCGGCGCGGCGGGCGCGCGGCTGCATGTGCGGCTCGTGCTGCTGTTCGGCGGCGTGGCTGCGGTGCCGGCCATCCTGGTCGCGATCTTCGCCGCCGTGTTCTTCAATCTCGGCATCCAGGCCTGGTTCAACCAGCGGGTGCGCACGGCGCTGGCCGAAAGCCAGCAGGTGGCCGAGGGATATCTCGACGCCAAGAAGAACAGCATCCGGCTCGATGCCCTGGCCATCGCCAACCAGCTCAACCAGAACGGGCCGATCTTCTTCGGCAATCCGCAGAACTTCTTCGATCAGGGCTTCCTGAACGTGCTGGTCGCGCAGACCGCCCTGCACGGCCTGACCCAGTCGGCGATATTCGAGCCCCTGACCAACAAGGTGGTCGCCTCGGCCGGGCTGTTCTCCTCGGAAGGCGTGACGCTGCCCCCCGACCGCATCATCGCCGAAGCGGAGAAGCACCAGGTCGCGGTATGGAGCACGCCCAACTCCATGCTCGAGCGCGCCGTCGTCGAACTGGAGGCGACGCCGACGCTCATGCTGATGGTCGAGCGGCCGATCGACCCGTCCATCCTCGCCCATGTCGACCGCACCCGCCAGGCCGTTGCCGAATACAACCGGCTCGAACACCATCGCGCCCAGTTCGAGCTGTTCTTCGCGCTGATCTTCGCGACCGTCGCCCTGCTGGTGCTCTCCGGCGCCTCGCTGATCGGGCTGCTGTTCGCCAACCAGATCGCCCGGCCGATCTCCTACCTGATCGAGGCGGCCGAGCGGGTTCGCGGCGGCGACTATCATGTCCGCGTGCCGGAAGGCGACACGGGAGACGACGTCGCCGGGCTGTCCCGGGCCTTCAACCGCATGACCGGGCAGATCGCCGAGCAACGCGCCGAACTGATGAACGCCTACGGCCAGATCGACGAACGCCGCCGCTTCACCGAAACGGTGCTGGCCGGCGTTTCGGCCGGCGTGATCGGCCTCGACCCGCGAGGGCGGATCGAATTGCCGAATCGCGCGGCGTCGGAACTGCTCGGCATCGACCTGCTGAACCATCTCGGAGGAGAGCTGGCCGGAATCGTGCCGGATTTCGCCCCGCTGCTCGATCAGGCGCGGGACAATCCGAGCCGGCCGGCGACCGGGGAGGTCGACTATGCGAAGGGTTCCGAGCGGCGCGTGTTCCTGGTCCGGATCGGCGCTGACCTGAAGGGCGAGCGGCCGACCGGCTTTGTCGTCACCTTCGATGACATCACCGAACTGCAATCCGCCCAGCGCAAGGCCGCCTGGGCCGACGTGGCGCGGCGGATCGCCCATGAGATCAAGAACCCCCTGACCCCGATCCAGCTTTCCGCCGAACGGCTGAAACGGCGCTTCGCCCGGGAAATCACCTCGGACAAGGACAGTTTCACCCAATGCGCCGACACGATCGTGCGCCATGTCGGCGACATCGGCCGAATGGTGGACGAGTTCTCCGCCTTCGCGCGGATGCCGCAGCCGATCATCAAGCCCGAAGACCTCGGCCGGATCGCGCGCGAGGCCGTGATCCTGCAACGCGCGGCACATCCTGGAATCGAGTGGTCGGTCGAATGCCCCGATCCCGCGCCGCGCGCCGCGTGCGACGCGCGGCTGATCGGCCAGGCACTGACGAACCTGTTGCAGAATGCCGCGGATGCCATCGCGATGCGCCCGGACAATGCCGGGCGCGAAGCGGCCCGGGGCCATGTGAGGCTGCGGATCGACCCGCATGGCGATGAATTCCGCCTGGCGGTGACGGATGACGGAATCGGGTTGCCGGTGCAGGATCGCACAAGGCTTGCGGAACCATATATAACGCAGAAGCCGAAGGGCACCGGCCTCGGCCTCGCCATCGTGCGCAAGATCATGGAAGATCACCACGGCAGGCTCGAGCTTGCCGACCGCGAGGACGGGCCGGGCGCCACCGTAACGCTGGTGCTGAAGGCGGGTTAGGAGACAAATGTCCGAGATTCTGATCATCGATGACGAACCCGACATCCGGCTTCTGGTCGAGGCCATCCTGCAGGATGAAGGCTACACGACACGCAATGCCGGCAATTCGGATGAGGCGCTCGCCGCCTTTCGGGACCGCCGGCCGTCGCTCGTCGTGCTGGATGTGTGGCTGCAGAATTCCCCGCTCGACGGGATCGACCTGCTGAAGGTGATGAAGGCCGAGGCGGAAGACGTCCCCGTGGTCATCATCTCCGGCCATGGCACGATCGAGATGGCGGTGAACGCGATCCAGCACGGTGCCTACGACTTCATCGAAAAGCCCTTCAAGTCCGACCGCCTGCTCCTGGTGATCCAGCGGGCCCTGGAAGCCGCCCGCCTTGCCGCGGAAAACGCCGAACTCCGCTTGCGGGCCGGCACGGAAACGAACCTGACGGGCGAGAGCGCCGCGGTCACCGGCCTGCGCCATGCGATCGAGAAGGTCGCGCCCACCGGCTCGCGCGTGCTGCTTTCGGGCGCGGCGGGATCGGGAAAGGAAGTGGTGGCGCGGATGATCCATGCGCGCTCGAAACGCGCCGACCAGCCTTTCGTGGTGCTGAACTGCGCGACCCTCGCCCCCGAGCGATTCGAGGTGGAGCTTTTCGGCACCGAGGCCAGCGCCGATCCCAAGGCGCCGCCGCGGCGTGCGGGCGTGTTGGAACGCGCGCATGGCGGCACGCTCCTGCTTGACGAAATCGCCGACATGCCGCTGGAAACGCAGGGCAAGATCGTTCGCGTGCTGCAAGACCAGAGCTTCGAGCGCATCGGCGGTTCGACGCGGGTGAAGGTGGACGTGCGGATCATCGCGAGTACCGCGCGCGACCTGCAAACCGCGATCGGAGCCGGCAAGTTCAGGCAGGATCTCTATTATCGGCTCGCGGTGGTTCCGCTGCGCGTCCCGTCGCTACGGGAACGACGCGAGGACATCCCCGCGCTCGCGCGGCATTTTCTCAACCGCGCGGCCGAAACCTCGGGCCTGCCGCTGCGCTCCCTGTCCTCGGAAGCGCTGGCGGCGTTGCAGGTGCATGACTGGCCAGGCAATGTGCGCCAGTTGCGCAACGTGATGGACTGGCTGATGATCATGCATCCCGGCGAGTCCGGCGAACCGTTCCGCGCAGAGCATCTGCCCGCGGAGATCGGCGCGCACGCCCCCCGCGCGCTGGCGATCGATCCGCTTGCCGACATCATGGCCCTGCCCCTGCGCGAGGCACGGGACGTTTTCGAAACCCAGTATCTGCAGGCGCAATTGCTGAGGTTCGGCGGCAATATCAGCAGGACCGCCCATTTCGTCGGCATGGAGCGCAGCGCGCTGCATCGCAAGCTGAAACAGCTCGGCATCGGTGCGGAAGACCGTTCCAGCGGCGGATGAGAGGGCGGGCTCGCCTCACGATCTTATTCCCCGGCGCGCGGTCGATTCGGGATTTTTTCCCGATACACCACTTGCAGTTTAAGATAAATATTCGACGATAAGCATTTGTAGCTGGCTCAGCCGCGGAGGAAACAGGGATGGAAAAGCGGGATTTCCCGAGCGGCGGAATACGCTCGTTTTCATTTTGCGCCATGGCCGTATCGGCCGGTCTGGCGGCAAGTGCCGGCATCGCCGACGGGCAGGTCGTCCCGCCGGCCCAGAACCCGATCGTGGTCGCGCCGGCAGCCGGTGCCGAAACGCCGCCGGCCAAGGCCGCATCATCGAAATCCCCGATCGGGATCCGGACGATCCGCGTCAATGTGGCGCCGCTTGGCGGCGCCGAGATCAATGCAGGAAAATGGCCGGCGGCGATCCAGCAGTTCGGCAGCAGGCAGATCAACCGGAACGGCAACCCGAGCGTGGTTTCGGCGCTGGACCGCTCCGCCTCGGGCGTGAACCTGCAGAACAGCCAGGCCAATCCGTATCAGCCGGACATCATTTATCACGGGTTCACGCTCTCGCCGATCCAGGGAACGCCGGAGGGCATCAGCGTCTACGTGAACGGCGCCCGGTTCAACGTGCCGTTCGGCGACCTCGCGCTATGGAGCGTGCTGCCCCAGGTCGCCATCCGGTCCATCAGCGTGCAGGACGCCAACCCGTTATTCGGCCTCAACGCCCTTGGCGGCGCGCTCGACGTTCAGATGAAGAACGGCTTCACCTATCATGGCGCGGAGGTCGAGGCCTCGGGCGGATCGTTCGGCACGTTCCGCGGCAACGCGCAATACGGCGTGCAGCACGGCAACGTGGCCGCCTACGCCGCGATCCAGGGAGCGCGGAGTTCAGGCTGGCGCGATGCGCAATCCTCGGCGCTCGAAAGCTTCTACGGCGATCTTGGCTGGCGCGGGCCCGGCGCGGAATTGCACGTCAACGCCACGCTGGGACATTCGTTCCTGAACGGCCCGGCCGCGACGCCCGTTCAGCTCCTCGCCGTCAACCCGAATGCCGAATATACCGGCCCCAATTCCATCGAGGACAAATACGCCAAGCTGTCAGCCACGCTGACGGACCGGATCAATGCCAGGACATCGCTGCAGGCGGTTCTGTACTACGACAATCTCTGGGAGCATCTGATCAACGGCAACGGGCCGAACGATCTTCCCTGCGGCGCCGGCCCGTATGGCGGCGACATGTGTCAGGGCGGTTCCAACACGCCCGCCACGCTCGCCGGTGGCGGCTATGTCCCGTATTATGCGTCTCCGACCGGCCGTTACGGATCGCTCGCCGTCAACACCACCAACACAAACGGCTATGGCGCCTCGCTGCAGCTCACCCGCAAGCAGCGCGTGTTCGGACTGCGAAACCACATTGTCGCCGGCGTCAGCTTCGACGGAGGTTTCACGAACTACACGGCGGCAAGTTACGACGGCATTCTCAATGCCGAGCGCAACTATGCGCCGCCGCCGGGGATCGCCTATCCGGGCTACAAATCGGACGAGGCGGGAGCCGTTCCCGTCGGAATCGTGGTGCGCAACGCGTATTACGGCCTCTACCTGCTCGACACGCTGGACCTCACCAGACGATTGACCCTGACGCTCGGCGGCCGGTTCAACATCGCGAACATCGCCCTGCACAATCACAATCCGCCGGATCAATATGTCGGCGGGCAGGGGCTCAACGCGCGGCACTATTACAAGCACTTCAATCCGGATATCGGCTTCGCCTACAAGCTGACGCCGCTCGCCACGCTCTATGGCAGCTATTCGGAGGCGAACGCGGTGCCGACACCTGCGGAACTGTCCTGTGCGTCCCCCACCGCTTCGTGCACGCTGGCGAACTTCATCGCGACGGATCCGAACCTGAAACAGGTCGTTGCCCACACGTTCGAAGCCGGTCTGCGCGGCGCCTTCCTGGTGCCGGACAATGGCACGCTAACCTATAACGTCGATTACTATCATGCCGTCGCAAACAACGACATCGAGTTTCTCCAGTCGCCCTATCTCGGCCAATATACGGGATATTTTGCCAATATCGGCAGCGTTCTGCGACAGGGCGTCGATCTGGCGCTGAAGCTCAACGAACGGCGCTGGGACGCGTATTTCACCTACTCGCGCATTCAGGCCACTTACCAGAGCGGCTTTCTGGTCAGTTCGCACAATCCCTCGGCGGTCGGCGGCGTCATCACTGTCCAGCCAGGCGACTTCCTGCCCGCCATTCCGAAAAACATCTTTAAGTTCGGCGCCGACTACAAGATCACGCCACAATGGACGGTCGGACTGGCTGGCAACGCGCAGACCTATACCTATCTGCACGGCGACCAGTCCAATCAACAGCCGCCGTTGCCTGGCTTTGTGACGCTGAATTTCAACACGAGCTACAAGGTGACGCCTCGCGTCACCGTGTTTGGCGAGGTCGACAACCTCACTGACGCCAAATATTACGAGTTCGGCGGATTCTCCAGCCCCGCCGGCGAGGCGCTGACCCTCGGTTCCGGCTATAACAATCCCCGGGCCTATTCGGTCGCGGCGCCAATCGGGGGGTATGCCGGTGTCCGTGTCAAATTCTGATGCGCCGGCCGTCGAATATCGAAAGTGCGCGGCCCAGCGACCGATGCGGACCTGGAGTGACCCCCCTGGGCTCGACCACGGAGGTTTATTCGAACCGGAACATCATCCGGTCAGACGGCTCCATCTGACCGGATCAGGATGCTCTGGTGATCAACATGATAGAGCACGACATCCGATCCGACAGGATCGGAAAGTGCCCTAGTGTCCCGAATCTGAAATCCATCGGATTTCAGATTCAAAGTGGACACTGGGAAAAACAATAGTTTAGTGGCCTGCTTGTCCCTGAAATTCACCCACGAATTTCAGGGGCAGGACACTAGAGCATCATCCGATCAGATGGAGTCATCTGATCGGATAAAGATGCTCTGTTTATCAATATGATAGAGCACTACATCCGATCCGAAAGGATCGGAAAGTGCTCTAGAACGGAATTTCGTCGTCGAGTTCGCCGCCGCCGGCCCGCCCGGCATCCCATCCGCCGGCACGCGGCGCACCGCCGCCGCCGGAGGGCCGCGATGCCGGGCGCGGCATGTCGTCACCGCCCGCCCCGGCGCCAGCACGGTCGAGCAGCACCAGCTCGGCGCCGATCCGGCCCAACATGATTTCGGTGGTGTATTTCTCCTGGCCCGACTGGTCGGTCCATTTGCGGGTCTGCAACTTGCCCTCGAGATAGATCTTCGAGCCCTTCTTCAGGAAGCGCTCCGCCACGTCGGCCAGCCGGTCGTTCATGATGACGACGCGGTGCCACTCGGTGCGCTCCTGCCGCTCGCCGCTCATCTTGTCGTTCCAGGTTTCCGAGGTCGCGACCGCGAGATTGACGATCTTCATGCCGGACTGGGTCGTCCGCATTTCAGGATCCCGCCCGAGATTTCCAACCAGGATCACCTTGTTCACACTACCCGCCATCGTCTTCCCCTTTGCATCCGGAACCGCGCGGCAGCGAGTGGCTGCCTGCGGCTATGGTATCAACACGGCTTGGACATGCTGTCCAGCCATCCCGCCGGTCCGGTGGCGGACCGGCGGGAGCGGGCTCAATGATCGAACGCCGCGTGATCAACCTTGCCGTGGAAGATGGTGTAGGCAAAGGCGTTGTAGGCGATGATGACCGGAATGAGGACGACCGCGCCGACAAGCAGGAATTCCTGCGAGCCGACGGGGGATGCGGCCTGCCAGATCGTCACGCCGGGCGGGATGATGTGCGGGAACAGCGAGAAGCCGAGGCCGAGAAAGCTGGCGAGGAACAGGCCGAGCGCGCAGAGGAAGGCGGTGCTGTCATGCACCGCGCCGCCGTGGCGCAGGGCGCGGAACAGGAAGAAGGCCAGCGCCGCCACCGCGAGCGGGGCGAGGCCGGTGACGGCGAGGCCCGGCCAGGTGAACCAGCGCACGGCATAGGCGTGGTCGAGCAGCGGGGTCCAGACGCTGACGGCGAGGATGCCCGCGAGCATCCCCACCGTGAGCCGGGCGGCTTCGCGGCGCATCCGCAGCTGCAGCCCGCCCTCGGTGCGCCAGACCAGCCAGGCGGCGCCGAGCAGCGCGTAGCCGCAGACCACCGCAAGGCCGGTGAACACCGAGAAGGCGGAGAACCAGGCGAAGGGCCCGCCGGCGAACTGGCCGCCGGCGACCTTGGTGCCGTGCAGCACGGCGCCGAGGATCGCCCCCTGGCAGAAGGCGGCGATGACCGAGCCGAACCAGAACCCGTAATCCCAGCTGAGCCGGTGCCGCTCGGTATGGGCGCGGAAGCGGAACTCGAAGGCGACGCCGCGCAGGATGAGGCCGATCAGCATGGTGATCACCAGCGGGTAGACCGCCGGCAGGATCACGCTGTAGGCCTCGGGGAAGGCGCCGTAGAGGCCGGAGCCGCCGAGCACGAGCCAGGTTTCGTTGCCATCCCAGACCGGGGCGATGGAATTGACCATGATGTCCCGCTCGGCGCGGCTGCGCTCGGCCGCGAACAGGATGCCGACGCCGAGATCGAACCCGTCGAGCACGACATAGGCGAAGATCACGAAGGCCATGATGCAGCCCCAGATGATCGGCAGGGTATGGGCGTTGAGCATGGCCATCACTCCGCCGGGCTCGGGGCCGGCGCGGGATCGTGCAGGCGGTGCGGGCCGTGGCTGCGCAGCGGCTTGTCGTCGCGCAGCGGCGGTTCGCCCACCGTCGGCTCATGCGCCATCAGGCCGAGCACGTAGCGGATGCCGACGCCGAAGACGAGCGTGTAGAGCACGATGATGATGCCGAACGACCAGACGATCTCGCCCAGGGTGAGCGGCGAGGCGCTCTGCACCGTGCGCAGCACGCCATAGACCGTCCAGGGCTGGCGGCCGGTTTCGGTGACCACCCAGCCGGCGATGATGGTGAGGAAGCCGGCCGGGCCCATCGCCACCGCGAAGCGCTTGAACCAGGCGTTCTCGTAGAGCCGGCCGCCGCGGCGCAGGGCCAGCGCGCCGAGGGCGAGCACCAGCATCAGCGACCACAGCCCGACCATGACGCGGAAGCCCCAGAAGGTGGGGATCAGCACCGGCCAGTCGGACTTCGGAAAGGCATCCAGCCCCTGCACCACGCCATGCAGCTTGTGGGTGATGATCAGCGAGCCGAGATCGGGGATCTTCACGTCATAGAGCAGGCGGCCGAGGCTGCGGCTCGGCCAGCCGAACAGGTGCAGCGCCTGGCCGGCGCGGGTGTGGAAGTCGCCCTCCATCGCGGCGAGCTTCAGCGGCTGGTCGGTCATCGTCGCCCGGCCGGATTCGTCGCCGACGAAGCCCTGCACCGGCACGGCGATGGTCAGCAGCCACATCGCCATCGAGAACATCAGCCGGCTGACCGGATTCTTCGGGTTGCGCAGCAGGTGGAACGCGCCGACCGCGCCGACGGCGAGCGCCGTCGCGATGAAGGCGGCGAGCACCATGTGCAGCCACATATAGGGGAAGGTCGGGTTGAAGATGATGGCGAGCCAGTTCTTCGGGATGAAGGCGCCATCCGGGGCAAGGGCGTAGCCGCGCGGCGTCTGCATCCACGAATTCGCGGCGAGGATCCACGAGGCCGAGATCAGCGTGCCGATCGAGACCAGCGCGGTCGCCGCGAAATGCAGCTTCGGGCCGACGCGCGACATCCCGAACAGCATGATGCCGAGGAAGCCGGCCTCGAGGAAGAAGGCCGACATCGTCTCCCAGGCGAGCAGCGGCCCGAGGATCGGCCCGACCTTGGCCGAATAGCCCGCCCAGTTGGCGCCCACCTCGTAGGCCATCACCAGGCCGGAGACGACGCCGATCGCGAAGATGACGGCGAAGATCTTCAGCCAGTAGCGGTAGGCGTCGAGATAGACCGGGCGCTTGGTGACCAGCCACATCAGCTCGAGCACCGCGAGATAGGCGGCGAGCCCGATCGAGAAGGCCGGGAACATGATGTGAAAGGCGATGGTGAACCCGAACTGGGCGCGCGCGAGCACGAGCGCCAGTCCGCCGGCATGCAAGCTTGTCATTCTCTGTCCGTATCGTCGTTGTTGTGGTTGTCGTCGGCGCCGGCGAGGGTGTCGGCTTCGGTGGTCTCGGGCCGGGAGCGGCCAGCCTTGCCGCGCCCGAGCAGCGGCAGACGGTTCTTCAGTTCCAGCAGCGCGACCACGCGGCCGCCGAGGCGGAGGAGCTGGACCAGATCCTTGTTGTCGAGCTTCTGCACGTCTTCCGACCAGCGCATCAGCAGCTCGATCAGGTCGTGCATCTCGGCGAGGCGGCGCTGGGCGCGGCGGTCCGCCTCCGAGCGGGGGGCCTCCATCAGCAGGTCGCGCAGCACGGTGAGCGTGGGGTCGATCTCGCGGCGGCGCCGCTCCTCGGCGAGGGTGCGGACGATCTGCCAGATATCGTCGGGGGTGGAGAAATGCTCCCGCCGGTCACCCGGCAGATGCTGCAGCCGCACCAGGCGCCAGGATTGCAGCTCCTTCAACCCCATCGACACGTTCGAGCGCGAGAAGCCCAGGGTTTCGGCGATCTCGTCGGCCGGCAGCGGGCGGTCGGAGACATAAAGCAACGCATAGATCTGCCCCACCGTGCGGTTGATGCCCCAATGGCTGCCCATTTCGCCGAAATGCAGCACGAAGGCCTCGGTGAGGGGGGATAACGGCATTGCCTGAACTTTCAGAAATTTCTGAAATCCAAGTAGACATTGATCCAGCCCTGTCAAGGCGGGCGGTCAGGTCAGGACGTGATCGACCGGCAGGAGCGGCGGCGGCAGGTCGGCCGCGCCGAGCGCCTCGAGCACCCCGATCTCGATCGTCCGCACGAAGGCGTTGAGCGGCAGCGCGTTCTGCGACAGCGCGAAAGGCTCCTCGAGCTCGTCGCCAAGCGCATCGAGGCCGAAGAACGCATAGGCCAGGATCACGGTGACGACGGGGGTCGCAAGGCCAAGGGTCTGCACGAAGCCGAAGGGGAGGAAGATGCAGAACAGCCATGCGGTGCGGTGCAGCAGCAGGGAATAGGTGAAGGGTGGCGGCGTGGCCCGCAGCCGCTCGCACGCGGCCTGGATGCCGGTCATCGCGGCAATCCGCTCGGCGAGGATGCGGTAGAGCATGTCGCTCAGCCTTCCGGCCGCGACCAGGGCGGCGAGTTCGCCCGAAAGCCGGCGCAGCGCGGCATCGGGCCGGTTCTGCCGGCCGGCCAGCCAGTCCCGCTCGGCGGGCGCGATCCAGTCTTCCCACCCCGCCCCCGCCTCGCCGCGCAGATGGTCGCGCAGCAGATGGGCGAAGGCGACGATGCGGCCGCCGAGGCGATGCGCCAGCGCCGCGTCCTCCGGCAGGAGCGCGCCGACCTCCCTGATCAGGGCGCGCGATTCCGCGATCAGCGCGCCCCATTGCCGCCGCCCCTCCCACCACCGGTCGTAGCAGGCGCTGTTGCGGAAGCCGAGAAAGATCGAAAGGGCGAGGCCGAGCAGGGTGAAGGGCAGCGTCGCCAACGGCCAGCGCGGGAGCGGATAGGCGGCATGGGCGAGCGTCACGCCGAGCGCGAGGACAAAGACGGCCAGCAGCCGCGGCGCGACGCGCAGCAGGATCGATCCGCGCAGGGTGGTCAGCAGGGTCAGCGTATCGGCACGATCGCGGACGATCATCGCGGGCTTTGTCCTTTGTGCGGTTGACGGGGGCGGCATTCAGCCGGTGCCGGCATCCCAGTAGGGCGGGCGGCCGAACCTGGTCTCGATGAAATCGAGAAAGGCGCGCACCTTGGGGGAAATCCGCGCATGCGGCGGATAGATGCCATAGATCCCGCCGGGCCGGGTCGAGATCATCGAGAACCAGTCCGGCAGCAGGCGGACCAGCCGGCCGCGCGCGATATCCTCGCCGACCAGCCAGACCGGCAGCAGGGCGATGCCGACGCCGGCGAGTGCCGCGTCGAGCAGCGCCTCGGAATCATCCGAGCGGAGGATGCCGGCGATCGGCACCTCCTCCTCCGGCTCGCCCGCCTCGGTGCCGCGGCGGAAGAACCAGCGGTCGGTCGGCTGCAGCGTGTAGATCAGCGCGTTGTGCCGCAGCAGGTCGCGCGGCGCGGCGAGCGGCGGGGCGCCGGCGAGATAGGACGGGCTCGCGCAGACGACGCGGCGGTGGCCGGCGAGCTTGCGGGCGATCAGCGTCGAGTCGATCAGCGGGCCGATGCGGATGGCGAGGTCGGCGCCGCTGGCCAGCAGGTCCATCCGCACGTCGGTGAAGGAGAGTTCGAGCCTGAGGCCGGGATAGAGCTTCAGGAAGTCGGGAATGAAGGGCACGACATGGCGGCGGCCGAAGGCGCCGGGCAGGTTGAGCCGCAGCAGTCCCTGCGGCCGCGCCTGCATCGCCGCGACCGAATCGCGCGCCTCGTCGAGATTGCGGAGGATGGCCTGCACCTGGGCATAGAACTGCTCGCCCGGCTCGGTGAGGTGCAGGCGGCGGGTCGAGCGGTGGAACAGGGCGACGCCGAGATCCGCCTCGAGCGCGGCGACGGCGCGCGAGACGGTCGAGACCTTGGCCCCCTGCGCCTCGGCCGCCTTCGAGAAACTGCCAAGCTCGACCGCGCGGCCGAACAGGCGCAGGGCTCCCAGGTAATCCACGTTCCGACCTCCGGCAGGGGCGGCGCCCGCACGCGGCGCCGGTGCCCTGATGTCGACCATACGCCGCCGCGCCGCAAGGGGCGGCGGGGCCGCGCGCCCTGCCCCGCCCTGCACAGGAGTTTTGCCGCCCGAGGGGTTGCGGAGGCCGGCCCGCGGCGTCACGTGCGGGACGCGCCCGGCATCCGGGCCGGCGCGGCCAGCCTGGAGCGTCACCCGCCCGGATGGAATCGTCCGGTCCGGTAACGATGCTTTAATTGTCAATATCATAGAGCACGGCATCCGGTCCGGGAGGATCGGAAGGCGCTCTAGCGGAGATGCTGCCCATGACCACCCGACGTCGCATCGTGCCCGATCACAACCTGAAGGGAATCCGGCGCTATGACGCGCCGGCCGGCGGCTGGGGCGCGCTGCGCGCCACCGCCAAGGCGATCCGCACCCAGATGGATGCCGGCGACGCCGCCCGCCTGCTGCTGCGCACCAACAAGCCCACCGGGTTCGACTGCCCCGGCTGCGCCTGGCCGGACAAGGAACACACCTCGACCTTCCAGTTCTGCGAGAACGGCGCCAAGGCGGTGACCTGGGAAGCGACGCGCAAGCGCGTCGGCCCCGATTTCTTCGCCGCCCACACGGTCAGCGAGTTGCTCGGCTGGTCGGACCACGCGCTGGAGGATGCCGGGCGGCTCACCCACCCGCTGGCCTACGACCATGAGAGCGACACCTATCGCGAGATCGGCTGGGACGACGCCTTCGCCCGCATCGGCGCGGTGCTGCGCGCCCTGCCCGACCCCGACATGGTGGAGTTCTACACCTCCGGCCGCGCCTCGAACGAGGCGGCGTTCCTCTACCAGCTCTTCGCCCGCGAATACGGCACCAACAATTTCCCCGACTGCTCGAACATGTGCCACGAGGCCACCAGCGTCGGGCTGCCGCAGTCGATCGGGTTCGGCAAGGGCACCGTCTCGCTCGACGATTTCGACCATTGCGACCTGATCATCGCGATGGGCCACAATCCCGGCACCAACCATCCGCGGATGATGGGCACGCTGCACGAGGTCGCGCGCCGCGGGGTGCCGATCATCGTGTTCAACCCAATGCGCGAGCGGGCGCTGGAACGCTTCGCCGACCCGCAGAACGCGGTCGAGATGGCGACGCGGGGGGCGACGCCGATCGCCTCGACCTACCTCAAGGTGCGGGTCGGCGGCGATGCCGCGGCACTCTCGGGCATCATGAAGGCGCTGCTCGAACTCGATGCCGAGGCGGGGCCGGACGCCGGCATCCTCGATCGGGCGTTCATCGCGGCGCACACGAACGGGTTCGAGGATCTCGCCGCCGACCTGCGGGCGACGCCGTGGGAGCGGATCGAGGCGGCGAGCGGGCTCTCGCGCGCCGATCTCGCCACCGTGGCCGGGCATTACGCGCGGGCGAAATCGACCATCGTCACCTACGGCATGGGCATCACCCAGCACGCGACCGGCACGCAGAATGTGCGGCAGATCGCCAACCTGCTGCTGCTGCGCGGGAATTTCGGCCGGCCGGGTGCCGGGATCTGCCCGCTCCGGGGCCATTCCAACGTGCAGGGCGACCGCACCGTGGGGATCACCGAGAAGCCGGGCGAGGCGATGCTGGAGCGGATCGCGCAGCGCTTCGGCTTCACCCCGCCGCGCGCCCACGGGCATGACGCGGTCGCTGCGATGGAGGCGATGCTGCGCGGCGACTCCCGCGCGCTGATCGCCCTCGGCGGCAACCTCGCCATCGCCATGCCGGATACCGAGGCCTGCGCCGCGGCGATGCGGCGGCTCGATCTCGCCGTGCATGTCGCCACCAAGCTCAACCGCTCGCACCTGCTGATCGGCCGGGAATCGATCATCCTGCCCTGCCTCGGCCGCACCGAGGAGGATATCCAGGAGAGCGGGCCGCAGGTCATCACCGTCGAGGACTCGATGTCGATGGTGCATGCCTCGGCCGGCAAGCTCGCGCCGGCCTCGCCACTGCTGCGCTCGGAGCCGGCGATCGTCGCCGGCATCGCCATGGCCACCCTCCCCGACAGCACCGTGCCCTGGCGCGAGATGGTGGCCGATTACAGCCTGATCCGCGAGGCGATCGAGGCGGTGTTCCCCGAATTCGCCGATTTCAACGCGCGGATCGCCGTGCCGGGCGGCTTCCGCCTGCCGATCCCGCCGGCCGAGCGCGTCTGGCGCACCGCCTCGGGCCGCGCCGAGTTCATGCCGCCGGCCGGTGCCGGCGCGGCGCAGGCCCCCCTGCTGCTGACCACGATCCGCAGCCATGACCAGTACAACACCACGATCTACGGGATGGACGACCGCTATCGCGGCGTGTTCGGCCGGCGCGACGTCGTGTTCATGAACCGCGCGGACATGGCGCGGCTCGGCATCGAGCATGGCGGGCGGATCGACGTCGCCCATGCCGAGGACGGGGCGCATCGCCTCGCCGGGTTCACCGCCATCGAATACGACATCGCGGAAGGCTCGGTCGCCGCCTATTACCCGGAGGCCAACGTGCTGATGCCGCTGGCCTGGCACGACCGGCAGAGCGGCACGCCGACCTACAAGTCGGTGCCGGTGACGGTGGCGCCGCTCGCCGCCGGGGAATAGCGGGGCCTCGCTGTCCGGTCGGGTGGACCCATCCGGCCGGAACGTCCCCGAGGCTCAGCCGCGCTTCGGATAGGCGCGGCTGCGTTCGGCGAGATCGCCGCTCATCCCGGCATCCGGCGCGTCGTCGGCGATTTCGGCCACCTTCCGCGCCAGCACCCAGGTGCCGACATAGCCGGCGTGACGGGTGATCTCCATGTCCGCCGCCGCGCGGCCGGGGAACAGCCGCACCAGGCTGACCGGGCTGCGCATGCCGGCATCGACGATCTCGAAGCCGCGCGCCGGGCCGAACAGGATCCGCATCGCCTCGTCCGAATAGCGCCAGAAATCGTTCGGCGTCTCGTGCAGGGGAAAGGTGTGGTGGGTGATGTGGAAGGTCAGGCCGCCCGGGGTAAGGGCGCGGTTGATCTCGGCGGCGACGCGCCAGGGCTCGGCGATGTGTTCCATCACCGCGACCGAAAAGATGCCCTCGAAGGCGGCCCGGCCGGTCGCCGCCGACAGGGAGTGCGCGTCGGCCACGAGGTCCACGCCCGGCGCGGGATGAATGTCGCAGCCGACATAATGGCAGTCCGGTTCGAAATCGCGGGCCCGCGCATAGGCACCGGGGCTGACGAGGCGGGCGCCGATTTCCAGCACCCGGCCGCGCCGTTGCCGGAGTTCGTCGATGAAGGGCCGGATCACCAGCGGCGAGGGCGGCGGCGGCGACAGCGGCGGCGCTTCGAGCGGGATCGAGACGTCGCCTGCATCGGTCGCGATCTCGAGGCTGGCGGGCTGGAAAGGCGGAGCCTCGAGGTAGAGGCTGAAGCCGCTGTCTCCGATCTCGGGATAATGCGACTGCACGTCCGGGCGCGGCGCCGGCGGCACCGGATCGGTGCGGCGGTCGCCGACGCGCAGCGCGACCGCGCGCACCTTCACTGCATGGGCATGGATCCAGCCGCAGACAAACACGCCGCAGCGGTCGCACCAGAAATGCTCGATCGCGTGGACGATCGGGAATGGCGGCGCCGGCGGCCGCCGCAGGGCGGCGAGCTCGGCTTCGAGGGCGGCGACCCGGTTGTGCAGCGCGCCCTCCCGCGCGGCGATGCGGGCGAGCGGCGGGAAGCGGAGCAGCGCCCGCTTCCAGGCCGGCAGCATCACGCCACCTTGCGACGCCGCCCGGCGCTCCGCGCCGCCGGCTTCGGCAACAGGGGCGCGAGGAAGCTCGCGGTATGAGACCGCTCGTTCGTCACGACCTCTTCCGGCGTGCCGGCAGCGACGATCTCGCCGCCGCCATCCCCGCCCTCGGGGCCGAGATCGATGATCCAGTCGGCGGTCTTGATCACTTCCAGATTGTGCTCGATCACGATCACGGTATTGCCGGCATCCACCAGCGCATGGAGAACCTCCAGCAATTTCCTGACATCCTCGAAATGCAGGCCGGTTGTCGGCTCGTCGAGGATGTAGAGCGTGCGGCCGGTGGCGCGGCGGGCGAGTTCCTTGGCGAGCTTGATCCGCTGCGCCTCGCCGCCGGAAAGGGTCGTGGCCGCCTGGCCGAGCTTGATATAGCCGAGCCCGACCTTGCCGAGCAGTTCGAGCCGGTCGCGGATGCGGGGTTGGGCGGAGAAATAGCCCATCGCCTCGTCGACATTCATGTCCAGCACATCGGCGATGGATTTCTCCCGGAAGCGGATTTCCAGCGTTTCGCGGTTGTAACGTTTTCCCTTGCAGGTGTCGCAGGTGACGAAGACGTCGGGCAGGAAGTGCATCTCGATCTTCAGCACCCCGTCGCCCTGGCAGGCCTCGCAGCGCCCGCCCTTGACGTTGAAGGAGAAGCGGCCGGACTTGTAGCCGCGCGCGCGGCTTTCCGGCAGTTCGGCGAACCAGTCGCGGATCGGGGCGAACAGGTCGGTATAGGTCGCGGGGTTGGAGCGCGGGGTGCGGCCGATCGGCGACTGGTCGATCTCGATGATCTTGTCGAGCAGGTCGAGCCCGTCGAGCCGCTCGAACGGCGCGGGCACCTGCCCCGAGCCCATCAGCCGGCGGGAGACCGCCTTGTAGAGCGTGTCGATCACCAGGGTGGACTTGCCGCCGCCGGAGACGCCGGTGATGGCGGTGAACACGCCGAGGGGGAATTCGCCGGTGACGGTCTTGAGATTGTTGCCGCGGGCGCCGACGAGTTTCAGCATCCGCGCGGGATCGACCGGCCTTCGCCGTTCCGGAACCGCAATGGAACGTCGCCCGGAGAGATAGTCGCCGGTGAGCGAGCGCGGATTGGCGGCGATGTCCGCGACGGTGCCCTCGGCGACCAGCTCGCCGCCATGCACGCCGGCGCGCGGGCCGATATCGATCACGTGGTCGGCGCTGCGGATCGCATCCTCGTCATGCTCGACGACCAGCACCGTGTTGCCGAGATCGCGCAGCCGGCGCAGCGTGCCCAATAACCGTTCGTTATCACGTTGATGCAGGCCGATCGAGGGTTCGTCGAGAACGTAGAGCACGCCCGTCAGGCCGGAGCCGATCTGGCTGGCGAGGCGGATGCGCTGGCTTTCCCCGCCCGACAGCGTGGCCGAGCTGCGGGCGAGCGAGAGATAGTCGAGCCCGACATCGACGAGGAATTGCAGCCGCTCGTTGATCTCGCGGAGGATGCGGCGGGCGATGTCCTGGCGCTGCGGGGTCAGCGTGTCGAGCACGGTGGCGAACCAGTCGCGCGCCTCGCGGATCGAAAGATCCGAGGCCTCGGCGATGTTTTTCCCGGCAACCCGGACGGCCAGCGCCTCGTCGCGCAGGCGCGCGCCCTGGCAGCGCCGGCAGGGCTGCTCGGCCTGGTAGCGCGCCAGTTCCTCGCGCACCCACACGCTGTCGGTCTCGCGCATCCGGCGTTCGAGATTGCGCACCACCCCCTCGAACGGGCGGGTGACGGTATAGGCGCGCACGCCGTCCTTGTAGGAAAAGTCGATCTCCGTCTTGCCGGCGCCGAACAGGATCGCCTCGCGAACCGTCTCGGGCAGGTCTTCCCAGGGCGTGGTCAGCTTCACCCGGAAATGCTTCGCGAGGCAGGCCAGCGTCTGGTCGTAATAGGGCGACTGCGCGTTGGCCCAGGGGGCGATGGCCTGGTCGGCGAGCGAGCGGCGCTCGTCGGGCACGATCAGCGCGGGGTCGAACACGGTCTCGGTGCCGAGCCCGGCGCATTCGGGGCAGGCGCCGTGCGGCGAGTTGAAGCTGAACAGGCGCGGCTCGATCTCCTCGATCGTGAAGCCGGAGACCGGGCAGGCGAAGCGGGCGGAAAACACCGTGCGCTCCCCTGTGTCGGCATTCTCGGCATAGGCGATGCCATCCGAGAGGGCGAGCGCGGTTTCGAAGGAATCGGCAAGCCGCTGTTCCGCGCCCTCGCGCACGACGATGCGGTCCACCACCGCCTCGATCTCGTGCTTGATCTTCTTGTTGAGCGCCGGCACCTCGGCAATCTCGTAGAGCTTGCCGTCCACCTTCACGCGGGTGAAGCCGCGGCGCTGCAATTCGGCGAGTTCCTTGCGGTATTCGCCCTTGCGGTCGCGCACCACCGGGGCGAGCAGCAGCAGCCGGGTGCCGGGCGCCATCGCCATCACCCGGTCGACCATCTGGCTCACCGTCTGCGCCTCGATCGGCAGGCCGGTCGCCGGCGAATAGGGCACTCCGGCGCGGGCCCAGAGCAGGCGCATGTAGTCGTGGATTTCGGTGACGGTGCCAACCGTGGAGCGCGGGTTGCGCGAGGTCGTCTTCTGCTCGATCGAGATCGCCGGCGAGAGGCCCTCGATACTGTCCACATCCGGCTTGCCCATCAGTTCGAGGAACTGCCGCGCATAGGCGGACAGGCTCTCGACATAGCGGCGCTGCCCCTCGGCATAGATCGTGTCGAAGGCGAGCGAGGACTTGCCGGAGCCGGACAGCCCGGTGATCACGGTGAGCTGGTCGCGCGGGATGCGGACGTCGATGTTCTTCAGATTGTGCTCACGCGCGCCGCGCACGGTGATGTAGCCCGACCCTGCCATAGCCATGTTCCCGAAATGTCCCCGCGACGATATGGCCCCGTCCGCGCATGCTGGAAAGGGGGTGGAGGCAGATGCGCGCCCGGCGGACGCATGATGGACAGGCGCGCGCAACGTCAAGAGGCGGGTTCATGGGCGGGCCGTGGCAGTTCTGGATCGATCGCGGTGGCACCTTCACCGGCATCGTCGGCTACGACATGGGCGGAACCTCGACCGATGTCGCGCTCTGCGACGGCGCCTATGCCCGTTCCTCCGAGACCGAGATCGCCGGCGTGGGGCTGCGGTGCCGATGCTCGCGACCAGGCCGAACTCGCGGCCGGCGACGCGATCGTATCGAAACGCCGGGCGGCGGCTACGGCGCCTGAACCTCAGGCGCGGGCGGCGCGCTGCGCGAGCCCCAGCAGCATCTGCCGCACGATCGCCTCGGGCACCGCCCCGGTGCGCTTGCAGTCCGCCTCGGCGCGCAGGCCCCGTTCGATCGCCGCCATGATCGCCGGCTCCCGCCAGCGCGCCACCGCCTTCATCACGACCGGCTGGCGCTTGAAGAACACCGGCGGCCGGCGCGCCGCAACGGCATCGCGCGGGCTCGCGCCGCCGGCGACCGCGTCGGCCATCAGCCGCAACCCGGCGAGTTCGCCGAGCAGCACGCGGATCACCGCGACCGGCGCGGCGCCTTCCTCCAGCGCCAGCCCGATCGCGTGGTCCGCCGCCTTCACGTCGCCGGCCAGGGCAGCATCGATCGCATCCTGCATCGAGGCCGAGCCCTGATCATCGAGCACCGCCTCGACCGCCTCGATATCCACCGCGCCGTTCGGCCCGGCATAGAGGGCGAGCCGTTCCGCCGCGTCGCGCAGCGCCCCCGTCTCGCCGCCGAGCCGGCTCGCGGCGAGGGCGAGCGCCTCGCGGCCGATGCCCACGCCGGCCGCCCGCAGCGCCGCCTCGAGCGCCGGGCCGCGGGCCGCGCCATCCGGCAGGTAGCAGGCGATGGCCGCCGCCTCCGCGTGCTTTTCCGCCAGGGCGCGGAGTTTCGACCGCCCCGGCAGATCACCGCCGATGGCGACGATGAGGGCATCGCCCTTCCCCTCCAGCGCGGCCTCGACGGGTGCCACCTGCCGGTCGCCGGCATCGCGCAGCAGCACCACCCGGCGGCCGCCGCCGAAGGCCTGCGCCCCGGCTTCCTCGGGCAGGCGCTCGGCGGTGTCGGCATCGAGTTCGGTGAGCCGGAACGGATCGTCGAGCGATCCCGCGACCAGCTTCGCCAGCCGGCGCGCCCGTTCGGCAACCAGCGAGGTGTCGGGTCCGTAGACAAGAACGAACCGCGCGCGGCCCGGATCGGCGAGGAATGTCTCGACGTGGCGGGCGTCGATCTTCACCGGCTTACCCCCGGTCGGGGTGATTGCGGAAATAGACCGCGAGCTGCTGCGTGATCTGCCGGGCGAGCCGCTTCGCGAAGCGATGGCGCAGCACGCCCTGATCCAGGGTGCCCGCGAAGTTCTGGTTGTCGATGTTGTCGATCGCATCCATCGCCTGCGTCGAGCCGCGGGCGATGATCCGGCTCCGGTCGCCCTCGGGCGTCAGCGTCCATTGCGCGGTGGCGATGTAGCGGTTTCGGGTGTTCGAGCTGTCCGGCTGCACGCCCACGATCTGCACGTTCCAGCCATAGTCGACCGCGAGATGGTAGCGATAGAAGGACGGCGCGCCGGCGCGCTGCAACTCGGCTTCGAGCGCCTGGCGCAGCAACTGCCCCTGCCGGTCCGGCAGCAGGCCGACATCGATCTCGTCGAGCTGCGAGACGACGGCGGTTCCCGCCTGGCCGCCGCCATAAAGCGGGCGGAACCCGCACCCCGCGAGCGCGAGCAGGCCCGCGAGGGGCAGGATCTTAAGGACGGACGACAAAGTTCACGATCCGGTCGGGAACGTGGATGCGCTTGACGATCGTCGCCCCTTCCAGAAGTTGCGCGATGCGCGGCTCGGCCATCGCCGCCGCGATGGCGGTTTCGGCGTCCGCCCCCGGCGGCAGCTCGATCGTGCCGCGCAGCTTGCCCATGATCTGCACCGCAAGCGTCACCGAATCGCGCTTGAGCAGCTCCGGCTCGGCGACCGGCCAGGGCTGGTTGACGACCAGCCCGGCCTCCGGCGAGACCTGCGCGTTCGCCTCTTCCGCGACATGCGGGATGATCGGCGCGGCGAGGCGGATCAGCGCCGACATCGCCTCCCGCCGCGCCGCCGGCAGCCCCGGCGCATCCCGTCCCTCGGTCTCGGCGATGGCGTTCGCCAGCTCGTAGAGCCGGGCGATGGCGACGTTGAAGGCGAAACCGTCGATCGCCTCGGTCACCGCGGCGATGGTGCGATGCGTCGCCTGCCGCAGCTTGCGGGCCTCGCCCTCGGCGCGTTCCAGCGCCACGTCGTCGGCCCGGTCGGCGGCGACGCTGCGGGCGAGACGATACAGCCGCTGGACATAGCGGAACGCGCCCTGCGCCCCCGCCTCGGTCCATTCCACGTCGCGCTCGGGCGGATTGTCCGACAGCACGAACCACCGCGCGGTGTCGGCGCCGAAGCGGGCGATGACGGCCGAGGGATCGACCGTGTTGCGCTTCGATTTCGACATCTTCTCGATCGGCCCGACGATCACCTTGCGGCCATCCAGCGTCGTCGCGTGATCGGCGTGGCGGATCACCTCCTCGGGGTAGAGCCACTTGCCGTCCTCGGTGCGGTAGCTCTCATGCGTGAGCATGCCCTGGGTGAACAGGCCGGCGAAGGGCTCGGCGACGCCGACCTGGCCGAGCCGGTGCATCGCCCGGGTGAAGAAGCGGGCGTACAGCAGGTGCAGGATCGCGTGCTCGATGCCGCCGATATAGTGATCGACCGGCATCCAGTGCGAGGTCGCCGCCGGGTCCGCCGGCACGGGCGCGTGCGGGGCGCAGAACCGGGCGAAATACCACGAGGAATCGACGAAGGTGTCGAACGTGTCGGTCTCGCGCTGGGCGGCCGCGCCGCATTGCGGACAGGCCACGTGCTTCCAGCTCGGGTGATGGTCGAGCGCGTTGCCCGGCCGGTCGAACGGCAGGTCGTCCGGCAGCCGCACCGGCAGGTCCTTTTCCGGCACGGGAACGGTGCCGCAGACCTCGCAATGGATCATCGGGATCGGGCAGCCCCAGGCGCGCTGGCGCGACACGCCCCAGTCGCGCAGGCGCCAGTTGACCACGCCCTTGCCGGCGCCGCGCGATTCGAGCTCGGCGATGGCGCGGGACTTCGCCGCCGCGACGTCGAGCCCGTCGAGGAAGCCGGAATTGACGATCACGCCATCGCCGGTGAAGGCGACATCCCCCACCGCGAGGCCCGGATCGTCCTTGGGTGCTACGACGACGGTAACGTCCAGCCCGTATTTGCGGGCGAAATCGAGGTCGCGCTGGTCATGCGCCGGGCAGCCGAAAATCGCGCCCGTGCCGTAGTCCATCAGCACGAAATTGGCGATCCAGACCGGGTGGGTCCGCGACGGATCGAAGGGGTGGACGACGCGCAGCCCGGTATCGAACCCGCGCTTCTCGGCCGCCTCGATCGCGGCTTCGGAGGTGCCGGCGCTCTGGCACTCGGCGATGAAGGCGGCGGCCTCGGGATTGGCCGCGGCAACGGCGGTGGCGAGCGGATGATCCGGCGCCAGGGCGACGAAGCTCATCCCGAACAGCGTGTCCGGCCGCGTGGAATAGACCGGCACGCTCTCGATGCCGCCGCACGGCGCCGCCAGCCGGATCGTGAATTCCGCGCCCTCGGAGCGGCCGATCCAGTTGCGCTGCATGGTCCGCACCCGCTCGGGCCAGTTCTCCAGCGTGTCGAGCCCGGCGAGCAGGTCCGCGGCGAAATCGGTGATGCGAAAGAACCACTGGCGCAGCTTGCGCTTTTCCACCGGCGCGCCGGATTTCCAGCCCCGCCCGTCGATCACCTGCTCGTTGGCGAGCACGGTCATGTCGACCGGGTCCCAGTTCACCGCCGACTCGCGCCGATAGGCCAGGCCGGCGCGCCAGAGGTCGAGGAAGAGTTTCTGCTGGTGCCCGTAATATTCCGGGTCGCAGGTGGCGAATTCGCGCGACCAGTCGACCGAGAGGCCGACGCGCTTCAGGTCGGCCTTCATCGCCGCGATGTTGTCGCGCGTCCATTTGGCGGGATCGACATTGCGCTCCCGCGCCGCGTTCTCGGCCGGCAGGCCGAACGCGTCCCAGCCCATCGGGTGCAGCACGTCATAGCCCTGGGCGCGGCGGGCGCGGGCGATCACGTCGCCGATCGCGTAGTTCCGCACATGGCCCATATGGATCTTCCCCGACGGGTAGGGGAACATCTCCAGCACGTAGCATTTCCGCCGGCCGCCCTGCGGCGCGTCGGCGGTGGCGAAGCAGTTCCGCGCCTCCCACGCCGCCTGCCAGCGCGCCTCGGCGGCGGTGAAATCATAGGCGGAGGCGTCGTGCGTGGTCTGGTCCATGGTCTCAGCCGTTCAGCTGCCCCGCCGCCTTCAGCTGGGCGGCGCGGGCGAGGATGCGATCCTCGAGGCCGTTGGCAACCGCGGGATCGACCGGCTGGTCGACCCAGGCGCCGCCCTGGCGATCCTGCTCGAAGACCGAAACCTTCAGGTTGTTGGCGGTCAGCGTGGTGCCGAGCACATAGGCGGACACCTTGAAGCGCCGGTCCGGCTTGGCCGGCGGCGAATACCAGTCGGTCACGATCACGCCGGCGAAGGGATCCGCCGAGGCCAGCGGCATGAAGCTGAGCGTGACGAGCGAGGCGCGCCAGAGATAGGCATTGACCGCCACACCGGTCTGCTCCGCGTGGCTCTTGCCGCCGAACGTGAACAGCGTGCCGAGCCCGCCATTGCCGCTGGAGGCCATCGCCTGCGGGGTTCGATAGGTTTCCATGTTCGGCAGGTTGGGCTGCTTCGCGTTGCTGCACGCCACGAGCGCGAGCGCGGAGCCCAGCGCCGCGGCTTTCAGAGCAGGCCGGAGGAAGTTGTTCGGGCAGGTCATGTCTGGAAAGCGCACATTCGTCTCCGCAGTTCGGACCGGAGGATCCGGCCGGCAACGATGGTCTTTAACCTTGCCGCGCGGCCGCGCCAAGGCCCGCGCGGCCCTCAAGGCCGCCAAACAACGGCATCAAGGCCGCCAGGCGACGCGGCCACGAAGGCCGCCAGGCGACAACCGCCACGCGGCACCGGCAAATGAAAAGGGCGGCGGATCGCTCCGCCGCCCCACCTGAACACCTTTCGGGTCAGATTACCACTTCAGAGCGGCACCGAGGCTGAACGCCTGGGACTGCACGTTGTCGTAGCCGGTCGCGACAGTCGCGCTGTTCGAGATGAAGTTATAGCCAGCCTGGTGACGGTGACCATAGAGATAGGTCGCATACAGGCCGAGGTTCTTGCTGAGGGCGTAGTTCGCGCCGACGGCGATGCCGTAGTTGGTCGCGGTGCGGCCATAGCTCGAACCGAGCGTGTAGGCACCGGCGGACTGCTGGTTGAAGTAGTAGGCGCCGACCGTGTAGGGGCCGAAATCGTAGATGCCGGTCACTTCATAGAAGAGCAGGTCGCGCTGGCCCGGCAGCAGGAAGGTGTAGCCATCGTTCACCTGACCGGTCTTGACGTTCGCGCCCAGCGTGAACCCGGCATACTTCACCTGGCCCGAGAACTCGGCGATGCCCATCGACTTGTAGCCGTTGAAGGTATAGCCGGTCGCGGTCACGCCGCCCGAGCTGACGCCGATCGGCGCCGCATGCAGGTAGTCGACGGCCAGCGTCACGCCCGTGCCGCTGAACTCGCTCGAATACTCGAGACCGCCCGTGACGGTGTTCTTGCGGCGCGCATTGCCGGCACCGCCAGCGGCGCTGGACAGCGTCGCGCAGTCGGTGGTCAGGCTGCAGCTCTCGCCTTCCTTGAAGCCGTTCGAGTTCGGCTCGAAGTCGAAGCCGGCCTTGAAGCCAGCGACGTCAGGCGAGATGTACACGATCTTGTTGGTCGTGTAGAGCGAGCCGGACGAGGTGAAGAGGCCCGACGGATGATCCTGGTTCGGCACCGAGGAGCCGACGCCGCCGTCAGCATTCCACAGGTTGCCGTCGCCGAAATTGTAGTATTCGCCGGTCGACAGCAGCCACCAGATGCCGTCGGTCTGGCCGAAACGGACGAAGCCGGTCTGCGGCGTGCCGATATAGGCGTAGGCGCGGCGGATCGCGAGGCCGGTCACACCGCTCGTGCCGGCGGTCGATTCGTGGATGCCGACGCCAGCGGAGCTATAGGTGGTGCGGAGCTCGGCCGCGACACCGTATTCGATGCCGTTCTCGGTGGTGGCGTCGAAGCCCGGATACAGGCGGAGGAAGCCGGCCATGCCGATCGGGTTCAGCTTGTTGCCGCCCTGGACGTTGTCGCCCGTCGCGCCGATCATGTTGATCTGGTCGTTCAACAGGCCGTTCAGGTGGACGACGATCTGACCCGGAGCGGGGGCCTTGGCAGCCTGGGCGTGAGCGGCACCGGACGCGGCGACCATCAAGCCGAGCGATGCGGCAGACGCCAGAAGATACTTGCGCATTCAAACCTCCATGTTGCCGGTCAGACCGGCGTGAATTCTTTGCCGTCTGCGCCGCTTCAAGGCCCGAAAGCCGTCGCGGCGAGGCGTCAGACAGGCGGATAAAAGGCATTTCAGTCTCAGGAAGCAACATCCGAAAGCGCCGGTGAAGGCTATTTGGCTGCGCTGTGGTATCAACGCCACACTGTATGACACTGATTTGACAAAGCCCCGATCGCCGCAACACCGCGGCAGGCCGGGCCAAGCGCCCGCATCCGCCGCCCCTCGATGCCGCCAAGGGCCACCACCTGAACCCCGCCGGCCAGCCGCGCCAGCGCCGCCCAGCGCACCGGCCCGAGGGCGGGCGCCCCAGGATGGCTCGCCGTCGGGAAGGCCGGCGAGAGAAACACCAGCCCGGCGCCGGCCCGGCGCGCGCGCACCAGCTCCTGCCGGCCATGCGCCGAGGCGGTCACCAGACCCGGCTTGCGGCCCGGCGCAACCCTGCCCCGCCGCAGGTGCAGCCCGGCGTGCAGACGGGCCGCCAGCCGGGCATCGCCGGCGACCACGAGGGCGATTCGCCGGCGCCGGCAGAGCTTCGCCACCGCCGCCGCGAGTGCCGCCCGGTCCGGCGCCGCATCGTCGCGCAGCACCACGCCGGAGAGTCCCGGCGGCAGGCGGGCGATCGCGCCGAGCGGGTCGGGCAATCGGGCCCGATCGGTGAACAGCCAGAGCGTGGGGTGGCGGCAGCGATGGCGCCGCTTGACCGCCCGCGCCGCCGCGATCAGTTGTTCATCCATGAGCGAATTCAGCCCCGAGACGATCAGGCCCGAGACGATCAGGCCCGCCCTCGATTCCATCCGCGCGCGCATCGCCACGGCCGCGCAGGGCCGCGCGGTCACGCTCATCGCGGTGTCGAAAACCAAGCCGGTCGCGGCGATCGAGGCGGCACTCGCCGCCGGGCAACTCGTGTTCGGCGAGAACCGGGTGCAGGAGGCGGCGGCGAAGTTCCCGCTCCTGCGCGCGGCGCATCCGGGCCTCGCGCTGCACCTGATCGGGCCGTTGCAGACCAACAAGGCGCGCGAGGCGGTGGCTTTGTTCGACTGCATCGATTCGCTCGACCGGCCGAAACTGGCGGATGCGCTGGCGGCGGCGGCCGAGCGCGCCGGGCGGATGCCGCGGCTGCTGGTGCAGGTGAATGTCGGCGACGAGCCGCAGAAGGCCGGGGTGAGCCTTGCGGAGGCGGATGGCTTCATCCGCGCGATGCGCGCCCGGTTCGGCGAGCGGTTGCGGGGGCTGATGGCGATTCCCCCGCTCGGCGAGGACCCCGCGCCGCATTTCCGCACCCTCGTCGCCATGGCCGACACGCACGGGCTGCCGGTGCGCTCGATCGGCATGTCCGACGATTTCGAGACCGCGATCGCCTGCGGGGCGACCGAGGTGCGCGTCGGCTCGGCGCTGTTCGGCGCCCGCCACGCGCCTCAGTAGCCTCTCGCGAAATCGACCAGCGTGGCCGGGACGCGCCCGGCGGCGAGCGCCCGCAGCGCGGCGAAGAAGCTGGCCAGCGTCGCCGCGTTGTAGCGCGCCGGATCGTCCGACGAGATATGCGGCGTCATGACCAGGTTCGGCGTGTCCCACACCGGATCGTCCGGCGGCACCGGCTCGGTCGTGAACACGTCGAGCACCGCGCCGGCGATGCTGCCCGCGCGCAGCGCGGCGCAGAGTGCCGGCTGATCGACCAGCGCGCCGCGGCCCATGTTGATCACCCCGGCATGCGGCGGCAGCAGCGCCAGCCGCCGCGCATCGAGCAGGTTGCGCGTCGCCGCGGTGAGCGGGCAGGTCAGCAGCAGGAAATCGGTGTGCGGCAGGATCAGGTCGAGATCGCCGACCGGCCGCGTCGCGTCGCAATCGGGGTGCGGCGCGGCGCCGTTGCGCACGCCGGTGACATGGATGCCGAACTGCCGCGCCCGCCGCGCCGCGCCGCCGCCGAGCCCGCCGACGCCGACGATCGTCGCCCGCATGCCGGCCACCGTGCCGGAGGACCGGCGCTGCCAGCGATGCGCCCGCTGGTCGGTCGCGAAGGCGGGCATGTGGGTGGCCAGCATCAGCATCGCCATGATCGCGAACTCGCCGGCGCGGTCGGCATGCACGCCGCGATTGTTCAGCAGCATCACCCCGTCGGGGATCATGTCGAACGGGGCGAGCGGGTCGACGCCGGCGGAGGTGGACTGGATCAGCCGCAGCTTCGGCGCGATCGAGAGGTCGAGCCGGCGGATCGCGGCGGGGGTGGCGATCAGCGCCTCGATCCCGGGTGCCGCGGCGGCGAACTCCGCCTCGCTCTCGCCCACGGTCAGCGTATGCCCCTCCCCGATCCCGCCGGCCAGCGCGGCGGCCTCGTGAAATTCGGCCGCCGTCAGCTTGAGATAGGGGCTGTCGGCGAATTCCTGGATGTGGATGTGCATGCTTACCCCGGCTGGTGAAATCCGAAATGCAGGACAAGGAAGATCAGCCCGCCGATCAGGAAGCCGACCAGCGTGCCGTTGACGCGGATATATTGCAGGTCCTTGCCGACGCGCAGCTCCAGCCGCTCGGTGATCGTCGCGGCGTCCCAGTTGCCGATCACGCGGCCGATGAACCCGGCGATCTCGGCCTGCGCCCCCGGCAGCAGGCGGGTGACGACCATGCCCGCGCCGGCGGAAATGCGCGCGCGCATGGTGGGATCCCCGGCGAGCAGCGCGCCGAAATTGGCGAGGGCGCCGGCGATCAGCTGCTGCGCGTGCCCGCCCGGCCGCGCCGCGTCCGCCGCGATCGCGGCGCGCAGCCGCGACCACAGCTCCGCCCCCCAGGCGCGCACGCTCTCATGCCCCACCACCCCGCGCAGCGCGGCGCCGAGTTCGGCGGCGCGTTCGGGGTCCTCGGTGAGGCGGACGATCTCGCGGCGCACCCATTCGTCGAAGGCCGCGCGCAGCTCGGAGCCATCGGGGTCGACGCGCTCCAGCTCGGTATTGAGCGCGGTGACGACGCGCGCGGCGATGTTCGCCCCCACCGCCCAGCCGACCAGCGCGCCGCCCTGCTCGCGCACGCGCTCGCGCACCGCCTGCTTCAGCTCGGCCTCGCGGCTTTGCAGCAGCAGGCGGAGCTGGCCGAGGATGAAGCTGAACACCTCCTGGTGCCGCCCGCTCTCGACCAGCGAGGCCAGCGCGCGGGCGACGAGGCGGCCCGCGGTCGGCCCGCCCGCCATGCGCGGCAGCAGGCGGCCGAGCACCCGCCGCGCCCGGCCATCCTCGACCGAATCGAGCAGGCGCGGCAGCGCCCCGGCGATGGCCTCCGCCAGCGGTGTGGACATCGCCGGATCGGCGAGGAACCGGCCGAGCAGGGCGGGAATGTCGAGCCCGGCGAGAAACCGCGTCACATCGGCGCCGGTGAACACGTGGTTGGCGACGAACCGGCCCAGGGCGGCGCCGAGCCGCTCCTTCTGCGCCGGCAGGATGGCGGTGTGCGGAATCGGCAGGCCGAGCGGGTGGCGGAACAGCGCGGTCACGGCGAACCAGTCGGCGATGCCGCCGATCAGCCCGGCCTTGGCGGCATCGCGCAGGAACAGGGCGGCGGGGTCGGGCGGCATGGCGTATCCCGCCGCCATCAGCGCCGCCATCAGCGCCAGCAGCCCGGTCGCGAAGGCACGATGCCGGAAGAGCGAGCGACGGAGCGCGGCTTCAGGGTCGTTTTCGGTCATCGCGTCCATGTGGCCCGATCCGCCGACCCGGGCAAGCCGCGGCGCCGGTTGACGAGAATCAACGACACGCACCGCCCGCGCCGCGCAGAATTCCGCCATGCCGGATGCCAGCGCATTGCTGACCGACCTCTACGAGCTGTCGATGCTCGAAGCCTACGCGGCGCGGGGCATGACCGGCAGCGCGGTGTTCGAACTGTTCTTCCGCCGCCTGCCGCCCGAGCGCGGCTTCCTGCTCGCCGCCGGGCTGGACCAGGCGGTGACGTTCCTCGAAGGCATGCGCTTCGCCGCCGACGACCTCGCCTGGCTGCGCGATACCGGCCGGTTCGCGCCGGGCTTCATCGACAGTCTCGCCGGGTTCCGCTTCACCGGCGACGTCGATGCGGTGCCCGAGGGCACGGCCGTCTTCGCCGACGAGCCGGTGCTGCGGGTCACCGCGCCGCTGCCCGAGGCGCAGTTCGTGGAAACCCGCCTCCTCAACATCGTTCATTTCCAGACCGTCATCGCCTCGAAGGCGGCGCGGATGGTGCTCGCGTCGGGCGGGCGCCAGCTCGTCGATTTCGGGCTGCGCCGCGCCCATGGCGGCGAGGCCGGGCTGTTCGCCGCCCGCGCCGCCTGGCTCGCCGGCTTCGACGCCACCGCCACCGTGCTCGCCGGCCGCCGGTTCGGCATTCCGCTCATGGGCACGATGGCCCATGCCTTCGTCGAGGCGCATGACGGCGAGACCGAGGCCTTCCTCGACTTCGCGCGCACCCGCCCCGCCGGGCTCTGCCTGCTGATCGACACCTACGACACCGAGCGCGGCGCCGCGCGGGTCGCGGCGCTGGCGCCCCGCCTCGCGGCGGAGGGCATCGCGATCGCGGCGGTCAGGCTCGACAGCGGCGATCTCGCCTATCACGCGCGAGCGGTGCGCGGCATTCTCGACGCGGCGGGATGCGGCGCGATCCGGATCTTCGCCAGCGGCGGGCTCGACGAGGCGCGGATCGCGCGCCTCGCCGGCGCGCCGATCGACGGGTTCGGCATCGGCACCGCGCTGACCACCGCGAGCGACGCCCCGGCGCTCGACTGCGCCTACAAGCTGCAGGCCTATGCCGGCCGGCCGCGGCGCAAGCGCAGCGAGGGCAAGGCCACCTGGCCCGGCGCCAAGCAGGTCTGGCGCCGCCTCGCCGCCGACGGAACCATCCTCGGCGATACCGTCGGGCTGCACGACGAACCGCCCACCGGCACGGCGCTGCTGCGCCCGGTGATGCGCGCCGGCCGGCGCATCGACCCGGCAACGGCGGATCTCGCCGCCGCCCGGCAGCGGGCCGCCGCCGCGCTCGCCAGCCTGCCCCCGGCGCTGCGCCGGCTCGAACCCGGCACGGTGCCGGTGACGATCAGCCCCGCCATCCGCGCCCTCGCCGCCGCGGCGGACCGCGCGGCGGCCGGTGAACCCTGAGCATGTCGCCGCACCCCGAGGATCAGCGGCGCGTCATCGCCTTCCTCTCCCGCCCGGAGAGCCACGGCCTCGCCACCGGCACGGTGGAGCGGATCGAGACCCATTGCTCGATCGTCTTTCTCGCCGGTCCGCACGCCTTCAAGCTCAAGCGGGCGATCCGCTATTCGGCGCTCGACTACACCACGCCCGCCGCCCGCCGCGCCGCCTGCGAGGCCGAGCTGGTGCTCAACCGCCGCACCGCGCCGACGCTCTATCTCACCGTCCGCGCCATCACCCGCGACGAAAAGGGCCACCTCGCCTTCGATGGTCCGGGTACCGCGGTCGATCATGTCGTCGTCATGCGGCGCTTCGACCAGTCCGACCTGTTCGACGCGATGGCCGCGCGCGACGCGCTCACGCCGGCGCTGATGCGCGAGCTCGGCGCCGCCATCGCCCGCTTTCATCTCGCCGCCGAATCCCGGCCCGACCACGGCGGCAGCGAGGCGATCGAACGCGTGATCGCCGCCAACGAGCGCGAACTCGCCCTGACCGCCCGCACGCTCGACGGTGCCGCGGTCGACACGCTGAGCCGCCACGCCCGCGCCACCCTGGCCGGGCTCGCGCCGCTGCTCGACTGGCGGCGATCGAGCGGCCGGGTGCGGCGCTGCCACGGCGATCTGCGGCTCGCCAATATCTGCCTGTTCGGCGGCCGTCCGACGATGTTCGACTGCATCGAGTTCAGCGACGAGATCGGCTGCATCGACCTGCTCTACGACCTTGCCTTCCTGCTGATGGACCTCGAGCTGCGCGGCCGGCGCGACCTCGCCAACGCGGTGTTCAACGCCCATGCGGATGTCGCGCCGGATGCGATGGGGCTGCGCGCCATGCCGCTTTTCCTCGCCCTGCGCGCCGCGACCCGCAGCTACGCGCTGGCCGGCGGCGCGCGGCGCCAGACCGATTCCGCGCGGGCGCTGCTGCTGGCGGCGCAGGCCAGGCGCCATGTCGCCGCCGGCCTCGATTTCCTCGCCCCGGCCCGGCCGCGCGTGATCGCCGTCGGCGGCGGCGGCGCGGACCGGAGCCACCGTGCCGCGGCATGCGCCGGCCGCGCCGCGCCCGCGCCCGGCGCGCGGATCGTGAGGCCGGATGCGGCGGGCGACGCCGCCTGGCACGAGGCGGCGGAAACCCTCGCCGCCGGCTGCTCGGTCGTGATCGATGCGGCGTTCGGCGACGAAGCCACCCGCGCCCGCGCCCTCGCCCTCGCCACCGCCCACGCCGCGCCGTTCGAGGGGCTGTGGAGCCTCGGCCCGGTGCCGCCGGATGCCGCCGCCTGGCGCCCGCCCGATGCCGCGAAAAGGACATCCCCATGACCCGCGCCCCGCTCTCGCTGTTCGGCCTGCATGGCAGCCGACCGCTCGCCGAACAGGTCGCCGCCCGGCTGGAAATCGCCCTCGCCGCGCACGAGGAGCGCGACTTCGAGGATGGCGAGCACAAGGCCCGCCCGTTGCAGGACGTGCGCGGCCACGACGCCTTCGTGCTGCACACCCTGCACGGCGGCGAGGGCGATTCGGCGAATGACCGGCTCTGCCGCCTGCTGTTCTTCTGCGGCGCGCTGCGCGATGCCGGCGCCGCGCGCGTCACCGCGGTGGCGCCCTATCTCTGCTACGCGCGGAAGGACCGGCGGACCAAGACCAACGATCCCGTCACCACCCGCTACGTCGCCGCGATGTTCGAGGCGGTCGGCATCGGCCAGGTGATCACGCTGGAGGTGCACAACCTCGCCGCGTTCGAGAACGCCTTCCGCTGCCCGAGCCTGCACGTCCCCGCCGCGCCGCTGTTCGCCGCGCATTTCGCGCCCCTGCTGCGCCGGGTTCCGGCGGTGGTGGTGTCGCCGGATACCGGCGGCGCCAAGCGCGCCGAACAGGTCCGCGAGGCGCTGGAATCCCTGCGCGGCGCCCCGGTGAGCGCCGCCTTCATGGAAAAGCACCGCTCCGGCGGGGTGGTGACCGGCACGCTCTTCGCCGGCGACGTGCGCGGCCGCGTGGCCATCATCGTCGACGACCTGATCAGCACCGGCGGCACGCTGCTGCGCGCGGCCCGCGCCTGCCGCGAGGCCGGCGCCGCCGAAATCCACGCCGCCGCGGCGCACGGCCTGTTCACCGGCGGCGCCGAAGACCTCTTCGCCGCCGGCCTGTTCGAGAGCATCGTGGTCAGCAGCACGGTGCCGCCGTTTCGCCTCGCCGGGGCGGCCAGGGCGCGGCTGACGGTCCTCGACGCCGCCGAGCCGCTCGCCCGGGCGATCGCCGCCTGCCACGATGCCGGCTGACCCTCCCCTCCCCGGCGCGGCGGACGCGATCGCGGCGCTGACGGCGCGGGGCGACATCGCGGTCCGGGCGCTGCTGCTCGGCGAGCGGCTGGACCTGCGGCGGCTCGACCGGGCGAAGCCATTGGCGACGGCGCCGCTCGCGCTCGCGCTTCCGGCGGCCGGCGGCGTCGCGGTCCTGTTCCGCTACGGCGCCGCGGTGCTGTTCGGCGCCGACGAGGGGGCAACGGCCCGCCTTCTCGCCGCGCTCGCGCCCTTCGTCGCCGAGCCCTTCGCCAGCCCCGAGACCGAGACGGCCCGCCTGCGGATCGGCCCCGGGCCGCCGCCGGCCGGCGACGAGGGCGCCATCGCGCTGCCGCACTGCGCGATCGAGCATCTGCAACTGATCGCCGACGTGCTGGCGAAGAGCCTGGTGCTGGCGCGTTACGAAACGGTGATGGCCGGGATGTTCGACCGGATCGAGCCGCTCGCCGCGGAGCTGCGGGCGCGGGGCCGGGTGAACGCGCGCGGGCGGGTATTGCTGCGGCAGATCGGCGTCGTCCTCGGCATCCAGCACCGCATGGTCGGCCGCGCCGAGACGGCGGAAAAGCCCGAACTGCTCTGGGACCATCCCGAACTCGAACGCCTGCACCTGCATCTCGCCGAGGAATACGAGCTCCGCGAGCGCGACCGCGCGCTCGACCGCAAGCTCGATCTCGCCGGCCGGACGGTGGAGACCCTGCTCGGCCTCGTCCAGGCGCGCAGCAGCCTGCGGGTCGAGTGGTACATCGTCGCGCTGATCCTCGCCGAACTCGGCCTCGCCCTCTACGCGCTGCCGCCGCTGCGCTGAGGCCGCGCCGCGGCGCGGGCGAGGATGGCGGTCACCTCGCCGTCCTCGAGCTGGGGAAAATCGAGATAGAACGCGCCGACCGCGCCGAGCGAGGCCGGCGTCTCCACGCAGGCGATCTCGTCCGCCAGCGGGCGCAGCGCCGCCAGCGAGTCGGGCGCCGCGACCGGCACGGCGAGCACGAGCCGCGCCGGCCGCAGCGCCCGCGTGGCGCGCAGCGCGACGCGCATCGTCGCCCCGGTCGCGATCCCGTCATCGACGACGATCGCCGCGGCGCCGGCCACCGGCACCCGCGTCCGGCCCGCGCCATACACCGCGCGCCGGCGCGCGATCTCCTCGATCTGGCGCGCGGTTTCGGCCTCGACATAGCGCGCCGGCACCGCCAGCGCGCGGATCAGCCCGTCGTCGAGATACACCAGCGGCGGATCGCCCTCGGCGACGGCGCCGATGGCGAGTTCCTTCTGGTCCGGCGCGCCGATCTTGCGGACGATGACGATGTCGAGCGGCGCCTCCAGGTCCGCCGCCACCTCGAACCCGACGGGCAGGCCCCCGCGCGGCAGGGCGAGCACGACGGGATGGCGGTGCCGCAGGTGGCGGAGCCGGGCCGCGAGGCGGCGCCCGGCATCGGCGCGGTCGCGGAACATGGGGCGGGGTTCAGCCCGGCGCGGCCTGCGCCGCCGCCCACAATGCCCGCGCCCCGCGCGGCAGCGCCTCGACCACGTGGGCGAGCTGCCCCGGCGCCATCCGCCGCTCGATCACGCGGATCACCGCGCCGGCGACGCGCCCGACATCCTGCAACTCGTCATGCCCGGCGAGTTCCGCGCGCAACGCCTCGGCGAAATCGCGATTGTGCGCGGCGCGCAGGCGCTCCGGCGACGGATGCCAGCCCTCGTAATAGACCCCGCGCACGATGGTCGGCATCTCGGCGCCGAAATGGGCCACCAGCCCGACCGGCAGCCGGTCGCGCACGGCGTGCAGCGTCGCCCGCAGCGCCGCATAGGCCGCCCGCTCGTTGTCGAAGCCGAGTTCGCCGGCGATTTCATGCAGCCACTCATGCGCCCGCTGCACCGAGGTATCGAGACTTGCGGCCTTCATCACCGGCCCTCCGTTCGATGTCGTCATGCCCGCAGGCTAGAGCAGAATCAGGGGCAACGCAGTCGTCCGATCGGGTTACAATGCGGTCCGGCGAAATGCGTTCCGGCGACTGGCGAATTTCGTTTCGACTTGTTACGTATGGCGCAGCCGCCCCCGCCGGGCGGCTGAAGGGGATCCTTCGATGGACGATGATGACGCGCCGTTGGCGGCGCCCGCCCCGCCGCCCGGCTTCGCCCGGTATTTCCCCCTGGAGCGCCCGCCGCCGCCGCCACGCACCTTCGAACTCGGCCTCGTGCTCGGCGGCACCGTCTCGGCCGGCGCCTATACCGCCGGCGCGCTCGACGCGCTGGTCGAGCTGCTCGACGCCTGGGAGGCGACCGACCCGCCGCACAGGGTTCGCCTGCCGATCGTCACCGGCTGCTCGGGCGGCGGCATCACGGCGGGGATTCTCGGCCTTTACGCCCGCAAGGCCCATCACCCGATGCCGGACGATTTCGCCGCCCTGATGGCGACCGCCGCGATGCCGGACAATCCGCTCTTCGATGTCTGGGTCAACCGTGTCGACGGCCTCGCCTTTCTCGACCCGTCCGACCTCGCGGGCGGCGCGGCGGCCTCGCTGCTCAACTGCCGGCGCCTCGACGAGATCGCGCGGGACATGGTCCGCTATGGCGAAACGCCCAACGGGTTCGGCCGCGCCTATCTGCCCGACCCGTACCGGATGATCCTGTCCGTCACCAATGTCGAAGGCATTCCCTACCGGTTCGACGTCCCGGCCTTCACCGGCTGGACGGGCGGAAACTACGCCCAGCACGCCGACTACGCCCGCTTCGCGCTGCCCGCGAGCGGCATCGCCGCCGACCCCGCCGGCGCGCGGCGGCCGGACGAATTCTGGGTCGGCCGGAACCCGTCCGGCGAGGGCTTCGCCGATTTCGGCACGCTGATGCAATATGCGCTGGCCGGCGGCGCCTACCCGATGGCGCTGCGGCCCCGCGCGCTCACCCGCCCCGCCGCGCACTACCGCTATCGCCCGCATGTGCTGCGGACGCCGGCCGGCGCGATCTGCGAGCCGCTGGTCCCCGACTGGTCCAGCCTGCCGACCACCGGCGGGCAGGTCGGCTTCACCGGCATCGATGGCGGCGTGTTCGACAACAATCCGGTCCTGCTCGCGCATCGCGAACTCGCCGGCATGGCCGCCCCGCTCGAACCCGGGCCGGACGCGGCGCGGCGCGCCCTGCTGCTGATCGACCCCACGCTGCACCAGCCCCGCGCGCCCGGCCGCGTGGCGGGCGGGATGGGCGGCATCGGCCTCGCCGCGCTCGGAGCGATGGAGGCCGGCGCCAACTACCTCACCGCCGATCTCGACATGATGGCCGACCCGCGGATCTTCAGCCATTTCCAGCTCGTGCCGGTCCGGCCGGACCGCAAGACGGCGGGCGCCGCCGCCGCCGCCACCACCGTCCTGCACGCCTTCGGCGGCTTCTTCTGCCGGGCCTTCCGGGTCCACGATTTCATGCTCGGCCGGCTGAACATGCGCGACTATCTGCGCCGCGTGCTCATCCTGCGCGCCGACAACCCGCTCTTCGACGGCTGGACCCTCGCCGAGCGGCAGCGCCGCGCGCTCGATGCCGATGGCGCCCCCCTGCCCACGGTGGACGGCGCGACGCCGCCCGCCGCCTACTGGCTGCCGGTGATCCCCGACAGTCTCGGCCCGGCGCCCGGCGGCTATGCCGGCATCCTGCCCTGGCCCGCGGGGCAACTCGACCCCGCAACGCTGCGCCCGGCACTCGGCCAGCGGGTGGCCGCCCTTCTCGCCATCGCGCAGAAAGACGAGATCTCGGGGCTGCTGGCCAATCTCTGGTTCGACGCCGCCGAAGGCACCATCTCCGCACGGATCACCGGCGATATCGTCGCCGCCTTCCGGGCGGCGCTGGAACGGCACGATCTGCTGCCGCGCGCCGGCGGCGCCGGCTGAGGCGCCCGTTACCGCGCGCGCGCGTGGCCGGCATCCACCAGCGCGAAAAGCAGGACGAGCCCGATCACGGCAAAGCCGGCGCTGGCCAGGAAGGTCGCCGCCGGCCCGGCCAGGCTCCACGCCACGCCGGCGAGCAGGCTCGCCGCCAGCAGCGCCACCCCGCCGGCGAGGTGAAAGATGCCGAACGCCGTGCCCCGCGCCGTCTCCGGCGCCGCGTCGGACACCAGCGCCGACAGCACGCCCTGGGTCAGCCCCATATGCAGGCCGAACAGGGCGATGCCGGCCATGCCCACCACAAGGCCCGGCGCGAAGCCGAGGCACAGATCGGCGAGCACCAGCACCCCGAATCCGGCCGCCAGCACGCCCCGCCGGTCCAGCCGGTCCGCCAGCCGCCCGGCCGGATAGGCCGCAAGCCCGTAGACCACGTTCATCACCACCAGCACCGCCGGGGTGAGCGCCAGCGGCAGGCCGAGGCTGCGGGCGCGCAGCACGAGGAACGCCTCGCCGAAGCGGGCGAGCGTCAGCACCGCGCCGGCGAGCACGACGGCGCGAAAGCGCGGGCCGAGCTGGACGAATTCGCTCCGCCGCAGCGGCAGGCGCGCGGGCCGGTGGCTCGCCTTGCGCGGCGGATCGCGCACCGCGACCGCGAGCAGCAGCACGGCGGCAAGGCCGAAGGGCAGCGCCAGCCAGAAGACGAGGCGGATATCGTCGCCGCTCGCCGCCATCAGCACGATCGCGAGCAGCGGGCCGGCGAAGGCGCCCACCGTGTCGAGCGACTGGCGCAGGCCGAACGCCGCCCCGCTCATCCCGGGCGGCGCGAGATCGCCCACCAGCGCATCGCGCGGCGCCCCGCGCACCCCCTTGCCGATCCGGTCGAACACGCGCGCGCCGAGCACCCAGCCCGCCGCCGGGGCGAGCGCGAAGACGGGTTTCGACAGCGCCCCCATCGCATAGCCGGCGACGGCCAGCGCCTTGCGCCGGCCGAGCCGGTCGCTGAGCCAGCCCGAGAACACCTTGACGATCGAGGCCGTGCCCTCGCCCACCCCTTCGATCAGCCCGACCATCTCGGTGCCGGCGCCGAGCGTGACGACGAGAAAGACCGGCAGCAGCGCGTGGATCATCTCCGAGGAGATATCCATCAGCAGGCTCACGCAGCCGAGCGCCCAGATCGCGCGCGGCAGGCGCGGCCGCGCGAGGTCCGTGCCGAGCGGGGCGCTCATGCCGTCAACGCGCGGGGCGGGGCATCATGCCGCCCTTGCGGGCGCCGCCAGTCCCAGTCCGTCATCGCCGCTCCTCCTGATCCGCAGGTAGGACGATATGCGGGCCGATGCCAAGCCCGCCGGCATCACCCCGCCAGCGCGGCCGCCCCGGACCGGGCGCGCGGACGGGCCGGAAAGGCCAGCACCGGCCGGCCGCTGGTGAAGGTGCCGACGCGCTCGATGATCGCGGCGGCGTCGATGCCGTTGGCGCGGTAGAGATCGGCGATGGTGCCGGTCTGGCCGAAGCGCTCGACGCCGAGCGGCAGCACCGCATGGCCGGCGACGCCGCCGAGCCAGGACAGGGTGGCGGGATGGCCGTCGATCACCGTGACGATGCGGCAGTCGCGCGGGAGCGGGGCGAGCAGGCGCTCGGCCAGCGAGGTCACCGCCTCGCCCCGGCATCTCGCCCGCTGGGCCGCGCTCCAGCCGGCATGCAGCCGGTCGGCCGAGGTGACGGCGAGCACGCCGATATCGCGCCGGCTTTCCGCCAGCGCCCCGGCGGCGCGGATCGCCTCCGGCGCCACCACCCCCTGATAGGCGATGACGAGTTCGGCGTTCGGCCCCGGCTCGCGCAGCCAGTAGGCGCCCTCGGTGGCCCCCTGCCGCCAGGCGGTGCCGCGCCGGCCCGGCTGCTCGACCGGGTTGGTCGACAGGCGCAGATAGACCGAGCCGCCCGCCGCATCGGCGAGGCCGGTGCGCGGATCGGTATACGGATCGGCGGCGTCGCGCTGGAGATGGTCGAACGCCCATTCCATGATCGCCGCCAGCTCGTCGGCGAAGGCCGGCTCGAAGGCGGCGAGGCCGGGCTGGGTCATGCCGATCGCCGGCGTGCCGATCGACTGGTGCGCCCCACCCTCCGGCGCGAGGGTGACGCCCGAGGGCGTGCCGACCAGCAGGAAGCGGGCATCCTGGTAACAGGCGTAGTTCAGCGCATCGAGCCCGCGGGCGATGAACGGATCGTAGACGGTGCCGATGGGGATGAGGCGGCGGCCGAACAGCGAACGGGCGAGGCCGGCGGCGGCGAGCAGCAGCATCAGGTTGGTCTCGGCGATGCCGAGTTCGAGATGCTGGCCCTCGGGCGCGAAATCCCAGCGCGCGGTCGAGGGGATCTTCTCGGCGCGGAAGAGGTCGGCCATCGCCTCGCGGGCGAACAGGCGGCGGCGGTTGACCCAGGGGCCGAGCGAGGTGGTGCCGGTGACGTCGGGCGAGGTGGTGAGGATGCGCGCGGCGAGCGCGCTGTCGCCGCGGGCGAGATCGTCGAGGATGCGGCCGAAGGCGGCCTGGGTGGAGATCTCCCGCTCGCCGGGTGAAGCGAGGGCGGGGACCGGCAGATGCGCATCGTCGTGCCGGCGGCGGCCGGCGGCGAAGAAGGGCACCGCGTCGAGCCAGGCGCGGAAGCCCTCCACGTCCGCCACCGCGGCGAAACGCTCCCACTCCTCGCCCTGCCCCACGCCCATGTGGCGCTGCCAGGCCTGCATCTGCTCGACCGTCATCACCCCGCCGTGATTGTCCTTGTGCCCGGCGATCGGCGTGCCCCAGCCCTTGATCGTGTAGGCGAGGAAGCAGGTCGGGCGGTCGTGGTCGATCGCGGCGAAGGTGTCGGCCATGGTCTGCACGCAGTTGCCGCCGAGATTCTCCATCAGCGCGGCCAGCTCGGCATCGCTGCGCCGGGCGATCAGCGCCGAGACCGCGCCCTGGTCGCCCAGCTCGTCGAGCAGGCGCTTGCGCCAGGCCGCGCCGCCCTGGAAGGTGAGTGCTGCGTAGCGCTGGTTGGGGCAGGAATCGATCCAGTTTCGCAGCGCCTCCCCGCCCGGCTCGGCGAAGGCCGCGCGCTGCAACGCGCCGTACTTGATCCGCACCACATCCCAGCCGAACGCCTCGAAGATCTTCTCGATGCGCTGCCACAGCCCCTCGCGGGCCACCCCGTCGAGCGACTGGCGGTTGTAGTCGATCACCCACCAGACATCGCGCAGCCCGTTCTTCCAGCCTTCCTGGAGGCATTCGTGGATGTTGCCCTCGTCGATCTCGGCATCGCCCATCAGCGCGACCATGCGGCCGCGCCGCACATCCCGCCCCCATTGCTTCGCCGCGATATAGTCCTGCACCAGCGCGGCGAAGGAGGTGATGGCGACGCCGAGGCCCACCGATCCGGTGGAGAAATCCACGTCGTCATCGTCCTTGGTGCGGCTCGGATAGCTCTGGGTGCCGCCGAAGCCGCGGAAAGTCTCCAGCCGCTCGCGCGTGGTGTTGCCCATCAGGTATTGCATCGCGTGAAACACCGGGGCGGCGTGCGGCTTCACCGCGACGCGGTCCTCCGGGCGCAGCGCGGTGAAATAGAGCGCCGCCATGATGCCCACCATCGAGGCGGAGGAGGCCTGATGCCCGCCGGTCTTGATCCCGTCCACTTTCGGCCGGAGGTGGTTGGCGTTGTGGATCATCCAGTGCGACAGCCAGAGCAGGCGCTGTTCGGCGGTTTTCAGATGCGGCGTCATTCGCGGTCTCCCGGCGTGAGGGCGGTGCGCCGAGTCTAGGCGGGCGGGCGGAGCGAATCCTTGCGATTCGCGCGGCCCAGGGCAATATCGTGGCGATAGTCTGCAAGGAACCGCACCATCATGGTGAAATCCGGCACGATCGACGATTTCGATAGGGAGATCCTGTCCGCCCTGCGGAGCGACGCGCGGATCTCCATGCTCGACCTCGCCGAGCGGGTCGGGCTGAGTGCGACCCCGGTGGCCCGCCGCGTGCGCCGGCTGGAGCGCGAGGGCATCATCCGCGGCTATACCGTGATGATCGACGAGGCGGCCCTCGGCTTCGACGTGTCGGTGTTCGTCTCGGTCAAGCTCGACAAGCAGGTGGACGACGCGCTGGTGCGTTTCGAGGCGGCCATCGCCTCGTTCCCCGAGGTGGTCGATTGCTGGCTGATGACCGGCAACCGCGACTACCTGCTCCGGGTGGTGACGACGAGCCTCGCCGCGTTCGAGCAGTTCCTGGTCGGGCAACTGACGCGGGTGCGCGGCGTCGCCTCGATCGAGAGCTCGATCCCGCTGCGCCGGGTCAAGGCCGGGGTGTCGCGCTCGGCGTGACCGGCCAGCCCGCGTTCAGGCGCTCGCCGCCAGGGCGGGCGCGGCGGCCGGATCGAACGGACGATCGGGCACCCGCCCCGTCATCTGCAGCCAGTCCGTCACGTCCGCGGCGGGAATCGGACGGCTGAACAGATACCCCTGAACGCTGCCGACGCCCCGCTCCACCAGGTTGCGGTTCTGTTCCGGCGTCTCGACGCCTTCGGCCGTCACCTGCAGCCCGAGCGCGCGGGCGATCGAGAGGATCGCCTCGATCGTCGCATAGCCGTTGCGCCCGGCGTCGCGCACGAAGGACTGGTCGATCTTGATCACGTCGATCGGCAGGTTGCCGAGGAAGGACAGCGACGAGAAGCCGGTGCCGAAATCGTCGAGCAGGATTCCCACGCCCATCTGCCGCAGCCTGTCGAACAGCGGCGCCGACCGGTCGGCGTCGTGCAGGAACATCGTCTCGGTGATTTCGATCTTCAGGCGCGATGGCGGCAGACCCGAAACCGCCAGCGCGTGCTCGACGTCATCGAGCAGGCTGCCGACCAGCACATGCGAGACCGAGATGTTGACGGTGACGGCGATCGACGGGTCCGGCCAGCCGGTCGCCGCGCGGCACGCCTCTTCCAGCACCCAGCGGCCGATCCGCTCGATCTGCCCGCTCTGCTCGGCGACCGGGATGAACGTCGCCGGGCTGACCGCGCCGCGCACCGGGTGATTCCAGCGCAGCAGCGCCTCGAACGCCGTGCAGGCGCCCGTCCGCGCGTCGATGATCGGCTGGAACACCAGGCGGAACTGATCCCCCTTGATGGCGTCCCGCAGGCCCTGTTCGAGGTCGTAGCGATCCGCCATGTCATCGGCGAGAACCGGGTCGAAGCGCTTGGCCCGGCTCTTGCCCTCGCGCTTCGCCGCATACATCGCGACATCGGCGGCGCGGATCACGCTGTCGGCGGTATCGCCATTGTCGGGATAGAGCGCCACCCCCACCGAGGCCTCGACCCGGCAGACATCCGCGCCCACCGTGATCGGCGTCTTGATCGCCTCGATCAGCCGCTCGGCATGGCGGAGCGCCTCCTCGCCGCCGCAGTCCGGCAGGGCGACGAGGAACTCGTCGCCGCCCCACCGCGCGACGTCCCCCGTCGCGCCGATCACCCGGGCGACGCGCTCGGCGGTTTGCCGCAGAACCTGGTCCCCCATCTCGTGGCCGCGCAGGTCGTTGATCTGCTTGAAGCTGTCGAGATCGATGAACAGCAGCGCGACCCGGCCGGGCGCCCCCACCGAACCCTCCGCGCGCCCGGCGAGGCGGGCGGTGAAGGTCGGGCGGTTGTAGAGCCCGGTCAGCGGATCGGTCGAGGCGAGCCGGCTCAGGGCCGCCGCGTAGCGCTCGCGCTCGGCCACCTCGTGCGCGAGCTGGGCGGTCCGCTCGCACACCCGGCGCTCCAGGCTCTCGTTGGCGTCCGCGAGGTCGCTCTTCATCGCTTCGAGATGAACCCTCTCCTGCTCGGAGCGCAGCGTCAGCACCTGGTTCGTGCGCATCAGGCGCAAGCCGCGCAGCACCGTCCGCGACGTGGTCCGGGCGAAGAAGAACGACGAGATGTAGCCGACGATGCCGATCACCGCGAATTTCTGCCCGCCCGGCTGATACGCGATCAGGGTCTCCGCAACCCCCGGCAGCAGGACGGCGGTGCAATAGGTCACGATCAGCGGAAAGCTGGCGCTCAGGACGGTGACGCTCCCCCCCGCCATGCCGAAACACACCATGAACGCATACGCCCGCTCGACGACGGCGAGATGCGGAAAGAAGAAGATCGGGAAACTGCCGAGCAGCAGGGCCAGGGTCGACGTGCCGAGCCCGAAGCGGCGGATCATCTTCCGGCCGTCGAAAGGCTTCCGGCTGACCCGGGGAAACAGGATGATGATGTCGACGGAGCGGATCGCGGAAACGAGGACGATGGCGGCGAACCAGGCCAGCAGGGCGGACCACTCGCCCGGCGCCTGCACGAGGATGATGAGCAGGAACGACACCGCGACCGTGACGAACACGCTGCCGCCGCCCAACGAATAGAGCAGTTCGGCACGATCCCTCTCGATCAGCTCCTCCAGTTCGGGATCGGCTGTTTCGTCAGGCTCTGATCGCTTGGGCTTACGCATGTGAATTCCCGACAGGGGATCGGCTTGACGATCCGGCGCCATACTCGCGGACCGGCGGACCCCCTTGCGGCGTCCGCCACTCCCTCACGCGCCTTAAGCACGGCAATTCTTAATGGATCGTTATGAAATCCCGGGGCATATCAGGGATGACCTGCCCGCTGACCGGCCGCTCGAAGCACGTCTCCGGCCGGAACACCCACATCCCGCGTCCTGCCGGATTGCCGTCCGATCGGTGGTAGTTTAACGATAAATCTCAACTTGGGAGAGGTGGGCCTCTTTTGCTATGCCGATGATAGCGCAACCAACGGCCGCCCGGCCGCAAGAGCAAAATTTGATCCCGACGCCACGTCAATACGGAGGAAACCGATGAGTTCAAGCACAGGAGCGGCGGAGGTGGGCATGACCCGCTGGTTCCGCCTCATTCCCATCGCGATGATCGTCTACATCATCTCGTTCATGGACCGCACCAACATCGCCTACGCCTTTTCGGGAATCGGCCACGATTTCCACATCACCAAGGCGGACGAAGGCACCGCGGGCGGCATCTTCTTCGTCGGCTACGTGCTGCTGCAGATTCCCGGCGGCTGGCTGGCCGAACACTGGTCCGCCAAGAAATTCGTCGCCATCATGATCTGCTTCTGGGGGCTGATGGCGCTGGCCTGCGGGCTCGCGCAGAATTTCACCCAGCTCGTGATCTTCAGGTTCCTTCTCGGCGTCGCCGAGGGCGGGATCTGGCCGGCCACGCTGGTGCTGCTGTCGCACTGGTTCCCCGTGCAGGAGCGCGCCCGCGCCTACGGCTTCTGGATCGCCAACCTGGCGATCTCGTCGATCATCACCCAGCCGCTGTCGGGCTTCATCGTCGCCGGCTCGGACTGGCGCACGCTCTTCTTCGTCGAAGGCGCGCTGCCCTTCATCATCGCGCTGCCGCTCTGGCTGATCTTCATCAAGGACCGGCCCGAAGACGCCCATTGGTGCCTGCCCGCCGAGCGCGACTACATCAACCGCTCGCTCGCCCAGGACCGCGCCAACGAACCCGAGCCGGGACCGTTCAGCGACATCTTCAAGTCCGCGACCGTGTGGCGCCTCGTGGTGGTCTATTTCCTCGTGCAGGTCGGCTTCTACGGGCTGAACATGTGGATGCCCACCCTGCTCAAGTCCCTCACCCATGCGGGCTTCGGCGCGGTCGGCCTGATCGCGACACTGCCCTACGTGGTCGCGGGGCTGATGCTCTGGTTCAACGGCTGGTGGGCGGACACCAACCGCCGCTACTCCCGCCACGTCTTCCTGCCCATGACGCTGGCGGCCGTCAGCCTCATCCTGTCGGTGACGGTCGGCGAGGGCATGATCCTGCTGTCCATCTTCTTCCTCTGCCTCGCGATGGGCGGCGCGATGTCCTATGACGGCCCGTTCTGGGCGGCCGCCTCGCGCACGCTGCCCGTCGCCCTGGTCGGCGGCGCCATGGGGCTGATCAACGCGCTCGGCAATCTCGGCGGCTATCTCGGGCCGTTCCTGGGCGGCTATCTCCAGGACAAGACGCACAATTTCTACGCCACGGCGATCCTCTTCGCCATCTCGCTGTTCGCCGCCGGCCTCGTGATGCTGACGATCAGGGTCCGCGAAACGGCCCCGACCGTGCACGGCCCCGCGGTCAGCCCCGCCGAATGAGCCAGTGTCCCGGACACTGGAAAACGATAAGAACAATAGTCTAGCACCAAGCTGACGAAGGCACCGGCCGGTTCCACCCGCGCCGGTGCCACCTCGTCCATCCCCGAACGCCCCTGAACGCGGTCCATCAACACGGTGGACGAACGCCGGACATGACGCGGCGTTCGCCGCCATCGGCCGCACCCTTCCGGATCACCCTGGCCGCCGGGGGCCAGCGCGCCGGCTCATAGGCTTATGCACAAATGCGATTTGCCGCCGCCCCGGCGTGCTGACTAACGTCCGGTGTCCACTGGAGGTCACCGATGCCGGATACGCCCCTGCGCAACCGCCTCTCCGCGCTTCTCGCCCAGCGTCCGCCCCGGCACACGCTGCCGCAGGCCTTCTACACCGATCCCGAGATCTTCGAGTTCGACCTGCGCGAGATCTACGGCCGCAGCTGGCTGCTCATCGGGCTGGAAACCGAGATCCCCGACCCCGGCAGCTATCTCGCGATGACCATCGGCCGCTCGCCGATCCTCCTGCTCCGCGGACAGGACGGCGTGCTGCGCGGCTTCTTCAACACCTGCCGCCATCGCGGCGCGCAGATCCTGGCCGATGGCTGCGGCCACGCGCAGCGCCTGCTCTGCCCCTATCACCAGTGGATGTATGACGACACCGGCGCCCTGCGCGGCGCCGGCCGCATGCCGCGCGAGTTCGACAAGTCCGCCCACGGTCTGAACCCGATCCATGTCCGCACCGTCGCCGGCACCGTCTATGTCTGCCTCGCCGCCGAGCCGCCCGAATTCGACGCCTTCCACGACCATCTCGCGCCGATGCTCGCCGGCCACGATCTCGGCAACGCCAAGCTCGCCGCCGAATGCACGCTGTTCGAGCGCGGCAACTGGAAGCTGGTGATGGAGAACGCGCGCGAGTGCTATCACTGCGGCGCCGGCCATCCCGAGCTCGCCCGCTCCTTCCCGACCGACGTGCGCGGCAATTTCAGCACCGCCGGCATGGTCGACCTGCCCGGCTTCATCGCGCGGATGGAGGCGCTCGGCCTGCCCTCCGCCGCGGTGCAGGGCGAATGGTGGCAGGCCTCGCGCTTCCCGCTGCGCGACGGCAACGTGTCGATGACGATGGACGGCACGCCCTGCGTCGCCAAGCCGCTCTGCCACGTCAACGGCGGCGATGTCGGCTCGCTGCGCTGGGCGCTGGAGCCGCACTGCTTCGCCCATGCGGTGGGCGATTTCCTCATCATCTTCTCCGCCCTGCCGCTCGCGCCGCAGGAAACCCTGGTCGTCGCCAAGTGGTATGTCCACAAGGATGCCGAGGAAGGCGTCGACTACACGCGGGACGGGCTGATGCATGTCTGGAACGAGACCAACCTGCAGGACCGCGCGCTGGTCGAGCTGAACCAGCGCGGCGTCAACTCGCTCGGCTACGTGCCCGGCCCCTACAGCGAGGCGTCGGAGAGTCTCGCCATCGGCTTTACCGACTGGTACGTGAACAGCGTGGCCCGCCGCATCGGCGTGGCGGCGCCGGCCCAGAAGCTGGTCGACGCCTGACGTGGCGGGGCGGCGCGTCGAGACCATCGCGGTCGGCCACGGCTACGATCCGGCGAGGCATAACGGGGCGGCGAAACCGCCCGTCTACATGAGCTCCACCTTCGTCTATCGCGACGCCGCGCACGCCCGCTCGGCGCATGAGGGCTACGCCGCCGGCCGCGCCCCCGACTCGGGCGACGCCGAGGGCTACATCTACGCCCGGCTCGACCATCCGAACCTGCAGATGCTGCAGGCGCGCATGGCGGCGCTGGACGGCGCGGAAGCCTGTGCGGCGTTCGGTTCCGGCATGGCGGCGGTGGCCACCGCGCTGCTCTCGCTGGTCCGCCCGGGCGACTCGGTGCTGCACACGAGCCCCCTCTATGGCGGGACCGACGGCCTGCTGACCGGCGTGATGGCGCCCGAACTCGGCGTCCGCCCCGTCGCCATCGCCGACGCGCTGGACGAGGGGTCGGTGCGCGAGGCCGCGGCCGGGGCGCTGGCGCACGGCCCGCTCGCCGCGGTCTGGATCGAGACGCCCTCCAACCCGCTCGCCGGCCTGGCCGACATCGCGCTGATCGCCCGCGTCGCGCGCGAGGCCGCCGCCGGCCAGGCCCGGCCGCCCGTCGTCATCGTCGACAACACCTTCCTCGGCCCCACCCTGCAGGCGCCGCTCCGCCACGGCGCCGATCTGTGCATGACCTCGCTGACCAAATATGCCGGCGGCCACAGCGACCTGCTGGGCGGCGCCATCTCCGGGGCCACGGCGCTGGTCGAGCCGCTGCGCAAGCGGCGCACGCTGATGGGCACCCATCTCGACCCGCATGGCAGCTGGCTGCTGCTGCGCTCGATCGAGACGATGGGCCTGCGCGTCGAGCGGGCGGGGCAGAACGCCGCCACCGTGGCGCGCTTCCTCGCCGCGCATCCCAAGGTCTCGCGCGTCACCTGGGCCGGCTTCGCCGATCCGGCGAGCCCGGCCGGCGCGCTGCTGCGCCGCCAGTGCGACGGCGCCGGCCCCACCTTCGCCTTCGATGTCGCGGGCGGCGAGGCGTCCTGCTTCCGCCTGCTCGACGCGCTCCGGGTGTTCCGCCTCGCGGTCAGCCTCGGCGGCACCGAATCGCTGATCTGCCACCCGGCGACGACGACGCATTTCTCCGTCCCGCCCGAACGCCGCGCCGCCGCCGGCGTCACCGACGGCACCATCCGCATCTCGGTCGGCATCGAGCACGAGGCCGACCTCATCGAAGACCTCGCCCAGGCGCTGGAAAAGGCATGAGCATGGACACGACGCTGCCGCCGCACGGCATGGCCGATCCGAAATCCGCTTCGGGCAAATTCCCCGCTCCCGAACAGATGGTCGACGTGCTGGTGGTCGGCGCCGGCCCGGCGGGCCTCGCCGCGGCGCTGGAGGCGGCGCGCTCCGGCGCCTCGGTCCTGCTGGTGGACGAGCATCCGGTGCCGGTCGGCCTCGCCGGGCTCGACGTGCCCTATCTCTTCGGCGGCCGCGCCGGCACCGCCCTCGCCAACCCGGCGCGCATGGTCGAGCGGATCGCCGCCGCCACCCCCGGCCTCGCGGAGGCGTATGACGCCGGCGTCGAGGTCCTGCTCGGCGTCTCCGCCTGGGGCGCCTGGGTCGAGCGGCCGGGCCTCGCCGTGCTGCCCTGCAGCCTGGCGGGGCTTTCGGACGGCAGCCGCTCGTGGATGTGCGGCTTCCGCCGCCTCGTCGTCGCCGCCGGCGCGCGCGACCTCGTGCTCTCCTTCCGCGATGCCGACCAGCCGGGTGTCATGGGCGCGCGGGGCCTGGCCGCGCTGCTGACCCGCTACGACGCGTTCGACGGCCGCGAGATCGTCATCCTCGGCACCGGCCGCCTCGCGCTGGACACCGCGCTGCTCGCCCTCGATCGCGGCATCGCCGTGCCGGCGCTGGTCGAGGCCGCTGCCGCACCCGTCGGCCCGGCGCCGCTGGTCGAGGCCGTGCGTTCGCGCGGCGTCGAGATCCTCTGCGGCCATGTCCCGCTCGCGGCGGTGGCCTCGCCCGCCGGCGTCGCCGGGCTCGACGTCGTCCCCGTGGCCGGCGGCCCGGCCCGGCGCCTCGACTGCGACACGGTCTGCCTCGCCATCGGCCTCGTGCCGGCGGTCGAACTGCTCGACGTCGCCGGCGCCCGCCTCGTCATGGACGCGGCGCGCGGCGGCTACGTCCCGGTGCTGGACGATGCCGGGCGATGCACCGCGCCCGGCGTCGTCGCGGTGGGCGACTGCGCCGGCATCGCCGACGATCCGGGGCTCGACTACCGGATGGGCTGGATGCGCGCGCTGCTCGCCACCGGCGGCGCCGACGCGCCCGCCTGCCTGTGCGAGGAGGTGACGCGGGCCGACGTCTTCGCCCTCAACCCGCCGCGCTATCTCGGCCCGCCGCCCCCGGCGATGGCGGCGCGCGACTATGCCGCGCTGCTGCGCGACGGCCCGCCGGACCACGACCAGATGAAGCGCCTCACCCGCGTCTCGATGGGCCCCTGCCAGGCCCGCCGCTGCCGCGAGCAGGTGGCGCTGCTGATGGCGATCGGCGCCGGCCTGCCCGCCGCGTCCATCGGCCTCGCCGGCTACCGCGCCCCGGTCCGCCCGCTGCCGCTTTCCGCCCTCGCCGCCGGCGGCGACGACGAGGCGGGGTGGGACGTATGGTTCGGCATCCTCAGCCAGTGGGTGCCCTACGCCGCCATCGGCACCGAGCGCGAGGACGCCTGGCGCGCCGGGAGCATGCACCTGTGAGCGCCGTGGCGAAGGGCGCCTCGGTCGTCATCGTCGGCGCCGGCGTCACCGGCCTGTCGGCGGCGTTCTGGCTGGCGCGCGACGGCGTCGACGTGCTCGTGCTCGACAAGGGCGTGGTCGGCTACGAGGCCTCCAGCCGCAACGGCGGCGGCTGCACCCACTACCAGAGCCCGCTCTTCCACGAGGAGCAGCGCCTCTGGCCGCGGATGGACGAGTTGCTCGGCTACCCGACCGAATGGCGCGGCGAGCGGATCGTCATCGCGGTGACCGAGGCGCAGCTCGCCCGCTACCACCGCATCCAGGGCATCGTCGGCGAGCTCGGCTACCGGGTCGACCTGCTCGACCCGCGGCAGGTGCGCGACGCCGTGCCGCTCGCCGGCGCCAATCTCGGCGGCGTGCACATCCGCACCGGCGGCCAGGCCAACCCGCAGCGCACCGTGCAGGCCTATGCCTGGGCGGCGCAGGACCATGGCGCGCGCATCCTCCAGCACACCCCCGCCCTCGGCATCGCGATGGCCGGCGGCCGCGCCGTCGGCGTCCGCACGGCGGCGGGCGTGATCGGCTGCGACCAGCTGGTGATCGCCGCCGGCCCGCAATCCGACCGCCTCGCCCGCGACGCCGGGCTCGACCTGCCGCTCGCCCCGGCCCGCGCCGAGATGATCGTCACCGAGGCGCTGCCGCCGATGCCGCTCGGCGGCGTCGACGGCAACGGGCTCTACGGGCGGCAGACCCTGCGCGGCAACCTCGCCTATGGCGGCGGCTGGCACGAATGGCTCGACGCCGTGCCGGCGGACAACCCGCTTCCCCGCCCCTCGACGCCGACGATCCGCCCTCTCGCCCGCCGCCTCGCCGAGCTCTTCCCGAAGGCGGCGCACGCGCGGGTCATCCGCTCCTGGGCCGGCATCGTCGAGAACACGCCCGATGGCCGGCCCGTGCTCGACCGCCCGGCCGATCCCGGCAACGTGACGGTGGCGACGATGTCGAGCGTCGGCTTCGGCCTCTCGCCCGCCACCGGCCGCGCCCTGCGCGACATCGTCGTGGAGGGGCGCTGCACCTTCGCCGATCTCGGCAAGCTCTCCCTCGCCCGCTTCCGCGATCTCGACCCCGACTGGCGGCGCCGTCAGGGATGGTTCACCCCGGCCGCCGCCCCGGCGCGCGAGGAGATGCCGGCATGAGCGCGCCGCGCGTGCTGGTGGTCGGCGGCGGCATCGCCGGCCTCTCCGCCGCCTGGGGGCTGAGCCGGCGCGGCTTCGCGGTCGAGCTGTTCGAGCAGGGCCCGCTGCCCAACCCCCGCGCCTCCTCGCATGACGAGCACCGCATCATCCGCCACGCCTATGGCGAGCTGGAGGGCTACGCCCACATGATGCCCGCCGCCTTCCGCCTGTGGGAGGCGCTCTGGGCGGAAACCGGCGCGCGCCATTACGACGACCTGCCGGTGATCTACTTCATGCGCGGCGAAACCCCCTGGTACGAGCCCACCCGCCGCTCGCTCGACCGTCTCGGCATCGCCCATGCGGACATCCCGCTGGCCGAGATCCCCGCCCGCTTCCCGATGATCGAGCCCGCCGGCCTCACCCGCGTGATGCGGACGGCGGGCGGCGGCATCCTCTACCCCGTCCGCATCCTGACCGATCTCGTGAAGCTGCTCGGCCGGCGCGGCGTCGCGCTGCACGCCAACACCAGGGTCGAGGCGATCGACGCCGAGGCCGGCACGCTCCGCACCGCCGCCGGCACGGTGCGCGGCGATGCCGTCATCGTCGCCGCCGGCGCCTGGGCGGCGCGGCTGGTCCCCTCGCTCGCGGATGCGGCGGTGCCCTCGCGCCAGGCGGTGATGTTCCTCGCCCCGCCGCCCGAGCTCGAAGCCGCCTGGGCCGCCGCCCCGGTGATGATCGATCTCGGCGAGGAAAGCGGCACCTATACCCTGCCGCCGCGCGCCGGCACGCGGCTGAAAATCGGCGATCACCGCTTCACCCGCGCCGGCGACCCCGACGGCGACCGCGCCGGCACCGACGAGGACGTCGCCCGCCTGCTCGACGCCGCGTCCCGCGCCTGGCGCGGCTTCGATCGCTACACCGTGCTGGAGCGCAAGGCCTGCTTCTATACGGTGACCGAGGACGAGCGCTTCATCCTCCGCCGCGAGGGCGCGCGCGCCTGGCTGTGCAGCGCCTGCTCCGGCCACGGCTTCAAGCTCGGCGTGCTGATGGGCGACGCGGTGGCCGGCGCCGTCGCCGGCGAGCGCGACGCGGCGTCCCTCACCCGCTGGGCCGCCGGGCTCGACATCCCGGACTGAGTCACCCTACGGCGCGGCCGCCGCCCGCAGCAGCGGCGGCGGCTCCGGCCGCGCGCAATGCTCGATCATCCAGGTGCGGAACAGCGCGAGGATCGGGTCCGCCATGTCCTCCGGCCGCATCGTCAGGAAATAGCCGTAGCCCTCCTCCGCCGGCTCCGGATACGGCACCACGAGCCGCCCCGCGGCGATCTCCTGCGCGAACAGCACGAGGTCGATCAGCGCCACCCCGCCGCCCGTCATCGCATAGCCGGTGGCCGCGCTCGCGGTCTCGAAGGCGAGGCCGCGATCGGTGTCCACCTCCAGCCCGCGCTGGCGGATATAGCTCGCCCACATCAGCCCCCGCGCCTGGCCCTGGAGCTTCACGTGCAGCAGCTCGGTGTCGCGCAGGAACCGCTCCAGCGTCTTGCCCTCGTGCTCGCGGGCGATCTCCGGCGCGCAGGCCGGGGCGACATGGATCATCCACAGCAGGTCGGTGACCGACTGCCCCGCCTGCGGCCGGTCGTACACCACGGCGATGTCCGGCTCCTCCCGCGGCCAGCCGGTCACGTAGGAGGAGGCGACGTCGATGATGATGTCGGGATATTCCCGGCGGAACGATTTCAGCGCCGGCAGCCCCACCTGCTGGAGGAAGCTCGGCGGCATGTGCACGCGCAGCGTGCGCAGGTGGCGGTCGCGGCCGCGGTTGCGGATGATCTCGTTCATCTCGCGCTCGATGCCGTCGAAGCCGCGGCTGATCGCCGGCAGCAGCCGCCGCCCGGCCTCGGTGGTCTCCAGCCCGTGCGGATGGCGGATCAGCAGCGGGCAGCCGAGCAGCGCCTCCAGCGTCTGCACGTGCCGGCTGAGCGCCGATTGCGAGACGTTGAGCGCATGGCCGCCGGCGGTGAAGCTGGAATGCCGGCCGACCGCCTCGAAGGCGCGCAGGGCGTTGAGCGGCAGCCAGCGTCGGTTGATCGGCGATTTGTCTGTCATGCCACGACCATGCGGATCGTCAGGTTGCCTCTCTAACGAATCGCGCGCAAGGGGTGCCACGCCCGGCCGGCCGCTACGCCCCGCGCCGCCCCAGCGCGTCGCGCGGGATGTGGCAGCGGATCGCGTGATCGCCGATCGTCTCCAGCGCCGGCTCCGTCGTCTCGCACACCGCGCCGAGCTTGCGCGGGCAGCGGGTGTGGAACGCGCAGCCCTGCGGCGGGTTGAGCGGGCTCGGGATCTCGCCCGCGAGCCGGATCCGCCCGCTGCGCCCGCCCGGGGTGGCCACCGCCGAGAGCAGCGCCTCGGTATAGGGGTGGTGCGGGCCGGAAAACACCGCCTCCGCCGGGCCGAGTTCCATGATCCGCCCGAGATAGAGCACCGCGATCCGGTCGGAGATGTAACGGACCACGCCGAGATCGTGCGAGATGAAGATGTAGCTCACCTGCCGCTCGCGCTGCAGGTCGGCGAGCAGGTTGAGGATCGCCGCCTGCACCGAGACGTCGAGGGCCGAGGTCGGCTCGTCGCAGATGATCACGCGCGGCTCGCCGGCAAAGGCGCGGGCGATGGCGACGCGCTGCTTCAGCCCGCCCGAAAGCTGGCGCGGCCGCATCGCGAGATGCCGCTCGGTCAGCCGCACCGCCGCCACCAGCTCGGCGAGCCGCGCCTCGGCCTGCCCCGGCGCCAGCCCCGCCAGCCGCCGCAGCGCCCGGCCGATCAGGTGGCGCACGCTGTGCGCGCGGTTCAGCGCCGAATCCGGGTTCTGGAAGACGATCTGCAACGCCTTGCGCTGGGCATCGCTCCGCCCCGCCGCCTCCGGCGCGGCAATCTCCCCGGCAAGCTCCACCCGGCTCGCCGCATCCGGGCGGACGAGGCCGAGCAGCAGCCGCGCCAGCGTCGTCTTGCCGCTGCCGCTCTCGCCGACGATGCCGAGCGTCTCCCCCCGCCCGAGCGTGAGCGACACCTCGCCGAGCGCGCGCAGCGCCCGCCCGCCGATCGCGAAGGTCTTGGAAAGATTCTCCGCCCGCAGCACGGTCTCCGCCGGGGCGGCCTCCGGCGGCGCCAGTGCGGCGGCGGGCGCGTCCGCCAGCGTGCCCGCGCGTTGCCAGTGATGGCAGCGCGTCGTCTGCTCCCCCTCGCGGTGCGGCGGCGGCGGGCGGGTCCGGCAGGTCTGATCGGCCAGGTCGCAGCGCGGCGCGAACACGCAGCCGGGAACCATCGCCCCCGGCGGCGGCAGGAAGCCGGGAATCGTGTCGAGCCGCGACGTCACCTTGTTCCGCCCCGGCGCCGGCAGGCAGCGCAGCAGCCGGATCGTGTAGGGATGCAGCGGCCGCTCCAGCAGCCGCGCGGCACCGCCCTGCTCCACCAGGCTGCCGGCATAGAGCACGCCGATCCGGTCGCACATCTGCTCGATCACGCCGAGATTGTGGCTGATGAACAGCACCGAGGTGCCATGCACCGCCCGCAGCGTGGCGATCAGGTCGAGCACCTCGGCCTCCACCGTGGCGTCGAGCGCCGTGGTCGGCTCGTCGAGCACCAGCAGCGCCGGGTCCTTCGCCAGCGCCATGGCGATCACCACCCGCTGCAGCATCCCGCCCGAGAGCTCGTGCGGATAGGCGGCGAGCACCCGCCCCGGCGCTGCGATCCGCACCTGGTCGAGCGCCTCGCGCGAGCGCGCCCCGGCCGCCGCCCCGGTAATGCCGAGCAGCTCGAACGCCTCGCGCAGCTGCACCCCGATGGTCAGCGCCGGGTTCAGCGCGCGGCTCGCGTCCTGATACACCATCGACACCCGGCGCGCCCTGAGCCGCCGCAGCGCTCCGGCGTCGAGGCGGGCGAGATCCTCGCCGCCGATGCGGATGCTGCCCGCCCGCACCCGCCCGTTGCGCGGCAGCGCGCCGAGGGCGGCCAGCGCCGCGGTCGACTTGCCGCACCCCGATTCGCCGACCAGGCCGAACGACTCCCCCGGCGCGATCGAGAACGACACGCCGCGCAGCACCGCGAGTTCCTGCCCCCGCGTGCGATAGGCGACCTCGAGCCCCTCCACCGCCAGGGCCGGGGTCGCCGCGGTGGCGCCGTCCCGCTCCGTGCCGGCCAGCACCGCGCTCATTCCAGCGCCGCCTGCACGCCGTCGGCGACGAGGTTCACGCCGACCACGAGCGAGGCGATGGCGATGGCGTCGAACACCACGGTCCACCAGTAGCCGCCGGTGATCATGGCGTAGTTCTGCGAGATCGCCAGCCCCCAGTCGGCCGAGGGCGGCTGGATGCCGAAGCCGAGAAAGCTGAGCGAGGCGACGGTGAAGATCGCGTAGCCGAGCCGCACCGTGGCCTCCACCAGGATCGGCGGCATCACGTTGGGCAGGATCTCGACGAACATGATGTGCGCCGCCCCCTCCCCGCGCAGCTCCGCGGCGGCGACGTAGTCCAGCTCGCGCTCCGCGATCACCGCGGCGCGCACCGTGCGCGAGATCAGCGGCGCGAAGATCAGCCCGATGACGATCACCACCGTCGGCGTCGACGGGCCGAGCGCGACGAGCGCCAGCAGGGCGACGATGATCAGCGGCAGCGCCAGCAGCACCTCGATCAGCCGGCTCAGCACGGTGTCGATCAGCCCGCCGAAATAGCCGGTGACCAGCCCGATCGAGGTGCCGAGCACGGTGCCGAGCAGCGTGGCCAGCGGTGCCACCGAAAGGATCGAGCGCGAGCCGACGATGACGCGCGAGAAGATGTCGCGGCCGAGCTGGTCGGTGCCGAACGGATGCGCGAGGCTCGGCGGCGCCAGCGTGTGCATCAGGCTGTCGTGATAGGGGTTCCAGGGCACGATCCACGGGCCGAACAGCGCGCAGATGGCCCAGAACAGCACGATGCCGATGCCCGCCCGCGCGCTGCCCGAGCCGAGGATCAGCCGCGCCCGCCCGGCGGCCGCTTCCGGCATCGCCGCCCCGGCGCCGCTCATTTCGCCGCCCCGCGATGCAGCCGCGGATTGAGCATGATCAGCAGCATGTCGGCGGCGACGGTCACCAGCACATACACCGCGCCGATGACGAGAATCCCCGCCTCCAGCATCGGGAAATCCTTGTTCCGCGCGGCGGTCAGGATCAGGCTGCCGATGCCCTGGTAGCGGAACAGCGTCTCCACGATCACCAGCCCGCCGACGAGATAGCCGACCTGGGTGGCCACCACGGTGATCGTCGGCGGCAGCGCGTTGCGCAGCACGTGCCGCACGATCACGGTCCGCCTTGGCAGGCCCTTCAGCGTCGCCGTGCGCGCGTAATCGGATTCCAGCGCCTCGATCGTCCCCGCCCTGGCCATCCGCGCGATGTAGCCGAACAGCACGAACACCAGCGGCAGCGCCGGCAGGATCAGGTGATGGATCTGCCCCAGCGCCCCGGCATGGCGCGGCGCCGTCGCGGTCACCGGCAGCGCCCGCAGCCAGATGCCGAGGATCAGGATCAGCACGATCGAGGAGACGAATTCCGGGATCACCGTCATCGACAGGCCGGTGAGGCTGATCGCCCGGTCGATCCGCGAGCGCGCGTGGATCGCCGCATACACCCCGGCGCCGATCGACAGCGGCACGACGATGACGAAGGCGATGGACGCGAGCTTCAGCGAGTTGAGCAGCGCCGGCACCACGAAGCTCGCCACCGGCCGGCGGAACGCGTAGGACTCGCCCATGTTCCCGGTGGCGAACCGGCTGATCCAGTGCCAGTACTGCACCGGCACCGGCAGGTTGGTGCCGAGCTGGCGGTCGAGGGCGGCGACCGCGACGGGGCTCGCCAGCGGCCCGAGGATCGCCCGGCCGACATTGCCGGGCAGCAGCTGCGCCCCGGCGAAGACGACCATGCTCAGCAGCAGCAGCGTCACGAGGCCGAGCATCAGCCGCCCCGCGAGCAGGCCGAGCAGCCGCCGCGCCATGCCCTATGCCACCGTGGCGTGCTGCAGGAACACCTGCGACATCCCGGTCACCACCACCCCGCTGACGGTCTTTTTCGTGGCCGCGAGGTAGTTGTAGAAATACGCGAAGATGATCGGCGTCTCGTCGAGCAGCAGCCGCTCGATCCGCCCGGAATATTCGCGCTGGCGCGTGAGGTCGACGGTGGCGATGTAATCGGCCACCAGCTTGTCGTAGGTCTTGTTGTTGAAATGCGCGGCGTTCCACGAACCGCCCGATTCCAGCGGCGCGGTGAGAAACACGTTGGGCACGCCGCGATGGCCGTAATCGGTGATTCCCATGGTGGAATCGAGCCAGTCCGAATTGCCGAACGTTGCCTTTCCGTAATAGGCGGCGCTTGTCTCGATCTTGAGGTTGATCTTCAGCCCGATCTCCGCCGCGGCGTTCTGGATCAGCACGGCATAGTCGGGGATTTCCTGCACCTGCTCGGTGGTCAGCGTCACCTCGGCGCCATGCGCGAGCCCGGCCTCCGCCATCAGGTGCTTCGCCCGCGCGATCTGCCGGTGCCGCTGCGGCACGCTCGTGTTGGTCGAGGGATAGATCGGCGCGAACGGGCTGTCATTGCCGAGGTCGGAAAGCCCGCCGAACAGCGCGTGCACGATGCCCGGCCGGTTCAGCGTCAGCGCCACCGCCTGGCGCACCCGCTTGTCGGTGAAGGGCGGCTTGTCGCAGCGCATGTGCACCTCGCGATGGTTCGAGGAGCGGATGTTGAGGATCTTCACCGAAGGGTCGTGCAGCAGCCCCTGCGCGCCCTGCACCACGATCTGCTGGATCACGTCGACCTGCCCGCCCTGCAGCGCCAGCACCTGCGATTGCTGGTTGCTGTAGAAGCCGAACTCGGTCCGCGCCGGCATCACCTTGCCGCCCCACCAGGCGGGGTTGCGCACGAAGCTCGCGCCGCGCCCCGGCGTGTAGGCGTCGAGCCGGAACGGCCCGGTGCCATCGAAGGTCTTCTCGTAATCCGCGGCGACCGATCCCTTCGGCAGGATGATCGCGTTGTAATTGTCCGAGGAGACGAGATAGGCGAAATTCCCGTTCGGCGCTTCGAGATGGAACGCGACGGTATGATCGTCGACCTTCACCACCCCCTCCGGCTTCAGCACGCCCTTGAAGGTGGAAAGCGCGTTGGAGCCGTTCTTCGGGTCGGCGAGGCGGGCGAGCGAATAGACCACGTCATCCGCCGTCATCGTGCCGCCGCTGTGGAATTTCACCCCCTTGCGCAGCGTGAAGGTCCACACCCTGCCATCCCGGCTCGACTTCCACGACGTCGCCAGCATCGGCTCCAGCCGCAGCGTCTTCGGATTGTCGAACAGCAGGAATTCGCCCGCCTGCTGCAACATGCACAGGCTGCCGGTATCCCCGGCGACGACGGGGTTGATCGCGGTCGACGGCGCGGTGATCGAGACGCGGATGGTCGCACCCTCCCCGCCCGCGGCCAGCGCCCGCCCCGGCGCCTCGCCGATCATGCCGCCGAGCAGGGCGGCGGAAATCCCGTAGGCGCTGCCATGCCGCAGCAGCCCCCGGCGGTCGATCCGCCCGGCCAGGAACTCGTCGATCACGTGATTTTGCAGCTCGTCGAGCCCTGAACGCGCCTGCTGGTTCGGCAGTCTGAACTTCATGTCCCCGTTCTCCGTTCCGTTATCCCGCGCGGCGCGCCGCCGCGCGAGGCGCGAAAAACCCTGCCCGCGCCTTTGTTTTTTTCAAATCTCCCTGTCATTGGGCAGTCTGGCGTGAAATATAGTCAAGTTCAATTGATTTTTTGTCATAGGGTCGGCTCTCCCCGACCGTCCGCACTATCGCCGGTTCCGCCGTGACTGCCCAGCGTTTATTCCATTACAGTTTCGTTTCAGAAAATCATCCCGCGAAAACACCGATGAGCTTGACGCCCCGCCGCACCCCGCCCACCGTTCCACGCCACGGCCCGCGCCGGCCGGTCATGCCCGCGCCCGCCGCCCTGCCGACGAGGATCGTCCCCGCCATGATCCGCCGCACCCCCGCCTGCCTGCGCCTGATCGCCGCCCTCGCCCTTTCCGCCGGCCTCGCCGCCTGCGCGGCGCGCGCGCCCACGCCATCCGCCGCCGCCCGCGCCCGGATCGTCACCGACGGATATTTCCGCATCGCCGCCTCGCCGGCGCCGCGGGAGACCATCGGCCTGCCCTATCGCGACTGGCTGCCGCCCGGCCGGCCGCGCGCCGTCGTCCTCGCCCTGCACGGCTTCGAGGACAGCCGCAACGCCTGGTCCACGCTCGGCCCCGAGCTCGCCGCGGATGGCATCGCGGTCTACGCCCCCGACCAGCGCGGCTTCGGCGCCGCGCCCGGGCGCGGGCGCTGGCCCGGCACCGCCACCCTGGTCTCCGACGCGCGGCAGATGGCCGCCATCCTCCACCGCCGCGACCCCTTCATTCCCCTGACGCTGATGGGCGAGAGCATGGGCGGCGCCATCGCGATCATCGTCGCCGCCGCCGGCGATCCCGCCATTTCATCCTATGTCGCGATCGCCCCCGCCGTCTGGGGCGCCGCGACGTTTCCGCTGCCGCTGCACTGGGTGGTGGCCGCCGCCGGCACGCTCGCCCCCCGCCTGCGCCTGACCGGCCGGAGCCTGCACCTGCGCCTCAGCGACAATCTCGCCGCCCTCCGCGCGCTCGCCGCCGACCCGCTGACCCTCCACGCCGCCCCGCTCGGCATGCTCGCCGGCATGGTGCGGATGATGGGCGCGGCCCAGCGCGACTGCGCCCGCCTCGCCGCGCCCCGCGTCCTGCTGATGTATGGCGGGCATGACGATGTCATCCCGCCGCACGCCACCGCCGCCTGCTGGCGCGCCATTCCGCGCGGCGCCCGCGCGACCCTCGCCTGGTATCCCGCCGGCGATCACCTGATGCTGCTCGACCATGAACGCCGCCCCCCGATCGGCGACATCCTGTCCTTCCTCCGCCACAAGCGCCGCCCGCTCCCCTCCGCCGCCGCGACCGACGCGATGATCTTCCTCGCCGAGCACTGACGCGCCGGCCCGCTTGCGCCGCCGATCATCGTTGCGATGCGGGCCCGAAAGACTTATGCTGTCAGAAAACGCGACAGCGCGTCATCGAACCGTCACATATCTCCAGTCGTCACATATCTCCAGTCAAGGCAGCACGAAACACGCTCATGGCTTCGCCGAGGTTCCTGCCCCGCAGCGCGCTGAGCTACGCGTCGGCGGAGATGTCGCTCGCCCGCCGCCTGTTCCTGCTGTCGCTGGAGGCGATGTGCGGCATCTCGCGCGCCAATCGCTGCTATGCCGCCTGGCAGTCGCTGCTGGCCGGAGCGGAAGCGCGGCCGATGAACCGCCTGCTCGAACTTCTCGACATCGCGCTGAACGTGCAGGCGCCGCGCTGGCCGGTCGAGCACCCGCCCGGCCGCCGCCTGGTCATGATCGCGAACCACCCGTTCGGCATCGCCGACGGCATCGCCATCCTCGCCCTCGCCGAGCAGCTCGACCGTCCGGTCCGCATCCTCATCAACAACGACCTGCTGCGCGTCCCCGAGATGGCGCGCTACGCATTGCCGATCGACTTTTCCGAAACGAAGGAGGCGCTGCGCCGGAATCTCGAAAGCCGCAAGGAGGCGCTCGCCTGCCTCGATCGCGGCGAGACGGTGGCGGTCTTCCCGAGCGGCGGCATCGCGACGGCGCGCAACCCGTTCGGCCGCGCCGAGGACCTGCCCTGGAAACTGTTCACCGCGAAGCTGATCCATCTCGCCCGGGCGGATGTGCTGCCGGTCCATTTCCCCGGCCAGAACAGCCCGCTGTTCCACGCGGCGAGCCGGGTGAGCATGTTCCTCCGCCTCTCGCTGATCGTGCCCGAGGCGGTGCGCCGCATCGGCCTTCCGCTCAAGGTGCGGATCGGCGAGGTGATCCCCTACGAGCGCCTCGCCGCCATCACCGACCGCCACGCGCTCACCGCCCTGCTCCAGCTTCACGTCCTCGCCCTCGCCCCGGAACGGGCGCGGCGACTCCGTTAGATTTTCTCACGCCACCGCGGCGGCGAAAAAGCGATTGCCCACCCCCGCCCCTCCATGGTCTTCTGCGCCGCATGAACCTGGCCGCCCGCTTCGCCGCGATCATCCAAGGCCTCTGCGCCGCCGTCGCCAGGCGCGGCGCTAACGGGGCGTTCGTGCGCGAAACGTCGCGTCGCGGCTCGGCCTTCGCCGATCCGCACGCCCTGACCGTCCTGCTCTGGTCCCGCCTGCAACGCGCTATCGCCCGCTTCGCCCGCCTCGCCGCCGGCGCCCCGCCGCCGCGCCCGCGCCCGCACACCCCGCGCCCGGCCCGCGCCCGCGGCGTGCCGGACCTGCCGCGCCGCCGGGGCTGGCTGCTCGCCCCGGTGCCCGAAGCCACCGCCGCCGCCTCGCAACTCCGCGCCTTCCTCGCCGAACCCGAAACCCGCGCCCTCATCGCCGCCGAACCCCGGCTCGGCCGCATCCTCCGCCCGCTCTGCCGCACCCTCGGGATTTTGCTCCCCGAAGCACCGCAATCTTGCCCGCGCCGCACCCGCGCACCCGGCACCCCGGCCGCCGCCGACCCGCCGACCCGGCCGCACCGCCCGGCCCGGACCAGCCCGCATCCGCGCCCGCCGCGCCGCCCGCGCGCGCCGCCCGCCCCCGCCTGACCCGACAACCGGACGCCTTTCACCCCCCGACGGCGAACGCCGCCGGATGCGCCCGCGCGCGCCCATCCCGCGGCGTCGCCGTCATCCTCGCGTTCAGGGATGACGCGGCGCGCGGTTTCCGTCAGGATGCCCGCCATGCCGCCGCCCGACCTGTTCCTCGGCTTCATCGCCGCCGTGACGCTGCTGATGCTCCTGCCGGGGCCGAACGTGATGCTGCTCGTCGGCAACAGCATCTCGCACGGGCGGTCCGCCGGCTTCACCACCCTGGCCGGCACGGCGTCCGCCATGGCGGTGCAGCTCGCGGTCACGGCCTTCGGGCTGACCGCCCTGCTCGCCCATCTGGGCGCCTGGTTCGGCGTCCTGCGCTGGTCCGGGGTCGCGTACCTGCTCTGGATCGGCATCGCCACCTGGCGGCGCCCGCCGGTGGATGCGGCGGCGCCGCCGGCCAGCCCGCCCGGGCGGCGCGCCATCTGGGTGCGCGGCTTCGTCGTCTCGCTCACCAACCCGAAGACGCTGTTCTTCTACGGCGCGCTGTTTCCCCAGTTCATCGATCCGGCGCGCCCCGCCTCGTCCCAGGTCGCCGTGCTCGCCGGCAGTTTTCTCGGCCTCGCCCTCGCGATCGACAGTCTCTGGGTGCTGCTCGGCGGCGCGCTGGGCCGGCGCCTCGCCGGCGTCGGGCGGCTGCCGAACCGGATCGGCGGCGGCCTGCTCTGCGGCGCCGCCCTCGGCCTCGCGATCGCCCGCCGCCCCTGAGTCCGCCGATCACTGTCGCGTGAGATCGGCCGATTCGCGGCCGTTCCGGCTGCGCCGCCGCCGCCGCCTTCTTATGTCACGCCAGATGAATGCCCGCCGCCTCCACCATCGGTGGCGCGCATGAGCCTGGCGTCCTTCCTGTTCGGCACGCCGGATGCCGTGCGCGACCCGCCCCATGGGGTCATCGGTTGCGCCTGGTGCGGTCTCGTGCAGCGCCTGCCGGCGCGTTCAGGGCCCGGCGTCATCCATTGCCGCCGGTGCGATGCGCCGCTCGAACGCATGTCGGGCCGCGGGCTCGATGCCGCCCTCGCCTGCGCCGTGGCCACGCTGGTCCTGCTGCCGCCGGCCATTCTGCTGCCGCTGATGCGCGTCTCGCTGCTCGGGACCGCCAACCGCAGCACGATCACCGCCGGCATCGCCGGGCTCTGGCATCAGGGCTGGCCGCTGGCCGGCATCGTCCTGGCCGCCGAACTGATCGCGCTGCCGCTGGCGCGCTTCGGCCTGCTCGCGGCGGTCCTGGCGATGCTGCGCGCCAGACGACGGGCGGCATGGCTCGGCCCCGCCTTCCGCATCGCCGAGCGGCTCGACGAGTGGGCGACCATCGACGTCTTCCTGATCGGCTGCATCATCGGCTATTCGCGCGTGGCACCGTTCCTGCCGGTGCGGATCGGCGCCGGCGGCGCCTGCGTGATCGCCGCCGCCTTCATGACGATGATCACCCGGGCAACGCTCGAGCGCCGGGCGATCTGGCGGTCCATCGGGCCGGAATCCAGCCATGCCGGGCACGACGCCATCGCCTGCGCGGCCTGCGGCCACGTCGCCGCCGCCGCCGATGCCGGCACGCGCTGCCCGCGCTGCCGCGCGACGCTCTGGCGCCAGCGCCCCCACGCCACGGCGCAGGCCCTCGCCCTCACCCTGGCCGGCTTCATCTTCTACCCGATCGCCTATCTCTACCCGATGGAAATCGACATGCGCGCCGGCACCGCGCATGCGCACTCGATCCTCTCCGGCGTGATGAAGCTGTTCCAGGCCGGGCTGTGGCCGCTCGGCCTCATCATCTTCACCGCCAGCGTCGCAATTCCCCTGATCAAGCTGTTCGGCATCGCCTGGATCATCCTGTCCTCGCACCGCCATTCCACCCGGCGGCTGCGGCTCAAGGGGCATGTCTGCCGCCTCATCGTCGAGATCGGCCGATGGTCGCATATCGATGTCTTCACCGTCGCCGTGTTCCTGCCGCTGCTGCACCTCTCCGGCCTGCTGAGCATCGATGTCGCCGACGGGCTGCCGGCCTTTCTCGCCGTCGTCGTGCTGACCATGCTGGCCGCGCGGGCGCTCGATCCCCGCCGCATCTGGATCGCCGCACGGGAGCCGGCCCATGGCTGATCCGGACGCGCCGGAGGCCCGCTTCCGTGGCACGCGCTGGCCGGGGTTGATCTGGGCGGTTCCGGTGGCCGCGGCGCTCATCGTCGCCTGGCTCGGCGTCGCGGCACTGGCGACGCGCGGCCCGGAAGTCGTCGTCACGTTCCCGATCACCGGCGGCATCAGGCCCGGCGGCACCGACGTGACCTATCGCGGCGCGACGGTGGGCCACGTGGTCAGCGTGCATCTCGATGCCTCGCTCGCCGCCATGAAGGTGCGCCTGCGCTTCGATCCCGACATGGACGGACATCTGGGGCGCGGCACCAGATACTGGATCGCCGGGCGGCACGTCAGTTTCGGCAACCTTGCCTCGCTGAAATCGGTGATCGCGGGTCCGCATATCGCGGTGGCGCCACGGAACGGGCCGATCCGGCATCATGCCGCCGGCCTCGCCCATGCGCCAGCCGTCAACCCCGCGAAGGCCGGACTGACGGTCATGCTGACGGCGGCGAAGAAGGGCAACATCTCGACCGGCGCGGGCATCTTCTACAAGGGGTTCCGGATCGGAACCGTGCGGAAGATCGCGCTCGGCCCGAACGGCGGCGGCTTTGCCATCGGCGCCTTCATCAGCCGGCGCTACCAGCGCCTGATCACCACGCGCAGCCGCTTCTGGAACGCCGGCGGCGTACGGGTGACGGCCTCCGGCGGCGGCCCCCGCCTCGCGATGCAGTCGGTGCCCGCGCTCGTCTCCGGCGCGCTGGGAGTGACGACGCCGCCCGGCGGCCGCCAGGCCATCGACGGCGCCCGTTTCCGCCTCTACCCCAGCGCCGCCGCGGCGCGCGACGCGCCGGGCCCGCATGCCGTCGCCTACAGAACGGTGCTGCCAGGCGGGCCACGGGGCCTCGCGGTCGGCGCGCCGGTAACGCTGGAGGGTGCGACGGTCGGCGCGGTGACCGGCGTGGCCATGGCCTACGCGCCGCGCGCGGGCGCGATACGGAGCACGGTCCGCTTCGCGCTCGATCCGTCGCGGATCGGCCTTGCCGGTGCGACGTGGAACCTGCGGCATCCGCGCCCGCAGATGAACGCGATGCTCGCGCGCCTGATCCACCGGGGGCTGCGCGCCCACCTCGCCCGCGCGACACCGGTGATCGGCCAGCAGGAACTCGCCCTCGCCATCATGCGCGGGGCAGCGCCGGCCACGCTCGGCAAGGGCGTGCCGCCCGCGGTTCCAGCCGTCGCCGGCGGCTCGATCGGCCGGCTCATGGCCGAAGCCGGCGGCATTCTGGCCAACCTCCATGCCGTCAGCGCGCGTCTCGCCGCGCTCAGCCGGGCGCCGCGGACGCGGGCCGCGCTGAAGCGGCTCGCGCAAACCGCCGCGAACGTCGCGGCCATCACCCGCACGACGCGCGGCCAGGCGCCGCACCTTCTCGCCGACCTGCGACGGACAGCGAACGAGGCGGATGAAGCGCTGCGCGATCTGCGCGGCATGATCGGCGCCCAGGGCAGCGCGGCCAACGCCCCGGAGTCGCAGACGATGCCGCATACGCTCTACGAACTCGGCCGGGCCGCGCGGGCGCTGCGCGAACTGGTCGATGAACTGAACGCGCATCCCAATGCGCTGATCCTCGGCAAGGGACGCTGATGACCCGAACGATCGCCACACTCGCGATGGCCCTGACCCTCGGCCTTGCCGGCTGCGCCGGCCAGCGGACCATCTATCTCGCGCTATCGCCGACATCGGGGCCGACATTCCACACCCGTGGAGCGGCGATCGCGGTGGCGCACGTGCTGATGCCGCCGACGATCGACCGGATCTACCTGACCACCGCGACCGGCCCGAACACGCGCGCCGTCTCGCGGCGGGCGCGATGGACCGCCCCGCTGGCGGGACAGGCGCAGGCCATATTGGCACGCGACCTGGCGCGCCGCCTGCCCGAGCGGCGCGTGGCCATGCCCGGCGATCCCGTCCCGCGGGCGGCGCTGCTGGTGCATGTCGAGGTGACGGACTTCATCCCGCATCCGGGCCATGTCGAGCTCGCCGCGGACTGGCGCGGGGTGCGGGCGGGCAAGGCCGTGGCGGCTGGGCGGGTGCGCATCGCCGAGCGTTGCGGCGGAGGCGCGGCGGCGGAAGCGCACGCCATGAGCGTCGCGCTCGGCCGGCTCGCCGACCGGATCGCGGCGCGGCTTTCACGGTGAGGGGCGGTCAGACCGCGACGACCACGGCCGTCACGTTGTCGTTGCCCTTGCGGGCGAGGGTGGCCGCGATCAGCAGTTCCGGCGGCGGCACGCCGTCCGGCGAACCGAGCAGGGCGGCGATTTCCGCCTCGGGCAATGTCTTGCTCAGCCCGTCCGAGCAGAGCAGGAACCGGTCCCCCGGCTCGATCCGGCCGATCACCTTGTCGAGTTCGAGATCCGCGTCGTCGGCGCCGACGGCGCGGGTAATCACGTTCGCCTGGGGATGGTGCTCGGCGGCCTCGGGCGTGAGCCGGCCCTCGTCCACCAGCGCCTGCACCAGCGAGTGGTCGCGGGTCAGCTGGGTCAACTCGCCGCCGCGCAGCAGATAGACGCGCGAATCCCCCGCCCAGAGGCAGGCGAAATGGTCATCGCGCAGGATCAGGATCGCGATCGTGGAGGCGATGACCGCGCGCGGGCCGCGCTGGGACGCCTCGTGCAGCAGGGCGTGATGGGTCTCGTTCACCACGCCCCGCACCTGCGGCAGCAATTCGGCCGCGGTCAGCCCCGGCTCGAGGCGGTCCAGCCCGGCGACGATCATCCCCGAGGCCACCTCGCCCGCCTGATGCCCCCCGGCACCGTCCGCCACCGCCCAGAGGCCGAGATCGGGGCGGCAGAGATAGGCATCCTCGTTGTGCCTGCGCACCGCGCCGACATGGGTTTCCGCCCAGGTCACGGCGCGCGGGATCATCGCACCGTCTCCCCGGCCTCATCGCGCAGGAACGCCGCGAAACCGGCGGGGTCGGGCAAGCCGGCGACCTCGATGCGGCCAGGACCGCGATGCGGCCCCCCGGCCGACCACCAGCCATATGCCGGCTCGCACGGATCGGGCGGGAGATCTGCCAGACGGGCGGCGAAGGTATCCGGCGGCACATCCGCGGTGACGGCGGCGATGCCGATCTCCTCGACCGCGTCGAGCCAGGCGGAGCCGGCGCAGGCCGCATCGGTCGCGAGCACCAGCGGAAAGGCGCGCCCGACACGGTCGATGCTGGGCAGCCACACGCCACCGAGCGGCACGCCCGCGACCGGCGCGGCAAATCGCCAGACCGGCGCTTCCATCCAGCAGGCCTGCCAGTCATCGCCCAGCGCGTTGCGGCTGGCCTCGAGGCTCGCGCGCATCCAGCCATCGAACGCGTCGACCACAGCCCGCGGCAGGCCGGCGCCGACGAAGTCGCCGCGCGCCGGAATCTTGCCGTAAAAGCCGCTCACCCGCGCCACATCTTCATCCTTTGAGGCTCGGGCAGCGGAAGTCGTTCAGCACGCCCGGCGCGAACGGGTTGAAGATCGACCCCGCCTCGAGCGTGAAGCGCGCCTGCATGCCCCCCTGATCGAAGGTGAGGGTGTAGCGGGCGGAGCTGCCGTCACGCGTGAGCCGCCCCATGCCGAACAGGCGAAACACCGCCCAGGGACCGCTGGCCTGAAGCGTGACCGGCGTGCCGCCGGCGGCCGGCGTGATGATCAGCCGGGCCGTCTGCATGCCGGTGGCACCCGGCCAGTTCACCGAGGTCGGCACCGTCGGGCCGTGGGCGTAGCTGACATCGACGCCGCCAAGCTGCAGCACGACCTGTGCCGCGCCCGCCGAGAGGCCGGCGGGCGTGACCGTGAACTGCACGCTGGGCTGCGTGCCGCCCAGGAAGAACATCTGCTGGATTTCCTGCGCGCGCTGGAATTCCGCGACGGCCCCCTGGCTGACCGGCGGCGCCACGCCGTTCACCGGCTGCACCGTCCATACCTGCCCGGTCATGTTCACGAAGGGCCGCACCTGCGTGTTGAAGAAATTGTCCATCACGCCGCCCGGCGCGAAGAGACGGGCGAAATCGGCAAGCGGAATGCCCGAGGCGGCACTTGCATCGAACGGGTAATGGCCGGTCACCGCCTTCTCGCAGAGTGCCGCGGCACCGCCCGGCGCCTTGAACGCCGCCGCCGCCGCCGCCGCGGCGCTGCCGCCGCGCAGGCTGTTCGATGTCGCGACGATCGCGCCGAGCCAGCGGCTGACCGGCTGCGGATCGTGCTGCGCCTCGCCGGCAAGGAGCTGGGCCGCATCGCCGCCGGCGGCGGGGGACGCGGGGCCCGCCGCGCCGGGCGCCGTGGCGGCGAGGGTTGCCAGCTGCTTCTGCACCTGGTCGATCAGTTGCAATGTCAGCGAGAGCGGAGAGCCTGCCGCGCCGTTGCCCACATAATTGCGCAGCGGCGCGAACTCGGCGTTGATTGCCGCCCCGGGCTTCGGGGCCGGGGCGCCTGACGCCTGCGGGCCCAGCAACTGCTTCAGCCGCGTCGCCGCTTCGTTCAGCTTGGCCGGTGCCCGCAGCTTCGCCTCGGCGCCCGTCGCCCCCTTGGCGGCCTTCGCAAGGTCTTTCGGGGGTTTGGTGAGCGTAAGCTCGTCCGCCATCGACGACAGCAGCCGCACCATCGGCGATTGGGGCGAGCCAAGCACGTAGAGCGCCTGCACGGCCTGGCCCGCGGAGCCGAGGGGCGCGATATTGAGGTCGTCGATCATCGACTGCCAGTGCCGGGCATAGGCGGTGTCATAGAGCCGGATCACATCCTGCTCGAGCGACTGCATCTGCGGCGAATCCGGCTTGATCCGGTCCTGTGCGCCGAGCACCCAGCTTTCCCTGGCGACATCCTGTGTCGCATGGGTGAGGGCCGGCAGCAGCACGGTGTAGAAGCCGCGCTTGGTGAAGAAGCCGGGCACGCCATCGGTCAGCGGCTTGCCGGTGGCGTTGACGAAATAGGGCGTTCCGGCAGCCCCCAGCGCCGCCGCCGGCGTCCAGGCCGGCACGCGGGACGCCGCCTCGGAATCGCGGATGCGGGAATAGACCCGCTCGGCGATCGGCACGCGCGAGAAGGTCGCGCGCGCGGTGGCGATCAGCTGGCCGTCCAGCGGAACGTCCGGCAGCGGGCGGGCGAGCAGCGCGGTCAGGTCCCGCATCAGCGAATGGCGCAACGCGGTCTGGCCGAAGCCCGGATAGAGGCGCCGCCAGTCGAGCTTCATCCAGGCCTCGACCAGCGAGGCGTCGAGCGGTCCCTGATTGCCGAGCATGAGATAGACGCGGGTCGCCTGATACAGGAAATCCGGCCGGTCGAGCCCGCCGCGCATTTCCGCCTCGAGCTGAAGCACGAGGCGCGGCAGCAGCGCATGGTCGAGCACGTTGCGGTAGACGGCGGCGGTCGCAGCCCTGATCGAGGCGCCCTGGTCGAGGCCGATACCGTGATAGCCGCGCTCGGGGGGCGCGCCGGCAAGGTCGCGGGCCTCGCGCAGCAGCGGCGCGATCCGCGACAGATCGGCGCTGGCGACCGGATCGAGCCGGATCTGCGCCGCGACCTTCTGTTCGGCGGCAAGCCCGGCGCGCGCGCGGGCGATGGCGGCGGCATTGTCGGCATGGCTGCGGAACAGCGCCGCGAGCAGCACGACGAACACGAGGCCGACCGCGCCGAACCCCGCGCCGCGCAGCGCGAGGCGGCGCCGGGCGCCGGACCGGTCCGCCGAGCCCAGCATGGCCTCGCCGAAGATCACCTCGCCGATCAGCCGGCCAAGGAAATAGGAGCGGCCGGATTGCGGCCGCAGGCTGGGCGCGCGCCGCTGGTCGATGCCGAAGCTGCGGGCCAGCGCGCCGGTCAGACGGTCGATCGGCGTGCCTTCCTGCGTGCCCGAGCAGAGATAGACCCCGCGTAGCCACGGCGCGGGATCGAGCTGGGAGCCGGCGAACGCCTCGTTCAGGAAGGCCTCCAGCGGCGCCTGCAGGCTCGCGACCTGCATCGGGAAGCCGGCGATGAGCGAGCGGCGATCCGGGCTGCGTTCGGCGGCGAGGCGGTCGAGCATGCGCTCTTCCACGCGGCCGACCAGCTCGCGGAACTCGGCGGCGAACCGGCCCGCCATGCCCGCCGGCGTGCGATCGGGCGGAAAGGTCATGCCCCAGACCTGCGCGCGGCCGGCGGTGTCGAGATCGTCATGGAACTCGGTGAAGCCGGCGATCAGGTCGGCCTTGGTGAACAGCGCGTAGACCGGCACGGTGACGCCGAGGCGGGTGTTGATCTCCTTGATCCGCGCGCGGATGGCGCGCGCATGGGCGGCGCGGGCCGCGGCGTCGGCCTGGGCGATGTCGGACAGGGCGATGGCGACGATCACGCCGTTCAGCGGCTGGCGCGGCCGGGTGCGGCGCAGCAGGTCGAGGAAGCCGTGCCAGCCGGCCTGGTCGACCGACGCCGAGGAATCCTGCGTCGTGTAGCGGCCGGCGGTGTCGATCATCACCGCCTGGTCGGTGAACCACCAGTCGCAATAGCGGGTGCCGCCGACACCGGCGACCGCCCCTTGGCCGAGCTCGGCGGCGAGCGGAAAGTTCAGCCCGGCATTGAGCAGCGCGGTGGTCTTGCCGGCGCCGGGCGGGCCGATGATGACGTACCAGGGCTGTTCGTAGAGAAAGCCGCGCCGGCCGCGCGCCCGGGCGAGGATGCCGAGCGCCTTCTTCATCTTGTCCGCCAGCGCGGCGACTTCCTCCGCCCGCATGCCGGCCTCGGGGTCGGCCTGGGTCTCGGTGATCGCCTCTTCGACGGCGGCCGCCTTCTTGCGGGCGCGGCGATCGAGCCAGAGATTGGCCGCAAGCCAGATCACGAACACCAGGACAGCGATCGCCGCGCGCGGCAGGATGCCGGCGAGCACGGCGAGGAAGGGGCCGAAGAACCAGACCAGGGCCGCGATGATCGCGGCGCCGACGCCGCTCAGCAGCCAGCGGACCAGCCGTGCGCTCATTGGGTTTCACTCCGGATCAGCACGATTTCGATCCGCCGGTTCAGGGCGCGCCCCTGCGGCGTCGCGTTGGTCGCGATCGGGTCGGCGGCGCCGCGCCCCTCCGCGGTGATGCGGCTCTGATCGCCGATCGCGCGGTCGAGCACGGCGGCCGCCGCCTTCGCGCGGTCCTCCGAGAGGACCAGGTTGTTGGGGAAGCGCAGCGTGTGGATCGGCTGGCTGTCGGTATAGCCGATCACCTGCACCTTGCCCTTCTCGCGCGCCAGCGCCTGGCCGATCTTGGAAATCAGCGGCAGCGCGGTGCTCTCGACCGTCGCGCTGCCGGAGGCGAACAGGCCGGTGTTGTTGATGCGGATGACCGGCGCGTTGACGGTGCCGAGCACGGCGACCTCGCCCTTGGTGATTTCGGGTTGCAGGAAGCCGCGCAGCCGGTCGAGCACGTTCGGGCCGGTGGTGACCGGCGGCGGCGGCGGCACGACGGCGGCGGCGCGGACGATCTTCGGCATCCGCGCCGGGTGGGCGGCGACCGACTGCGCGTAGAGCGTGGCGGACTGGCCGCCGAGCCCGTAGTCGAAGGCCGCGTAGACAAGGGCCAGCACCCCGGCGGCCGCCACCGCGGCGACCCAGACCGGCAGGGACGGGCGGCGCGGGCGGTAGGGCGCCGCAACGCCCTGCCAGTGGGGCGCCAGTTCGGGGCTGGCGGCCGGGCGGGCGCGGCGGAGGACGGCATAGACATCCTCGCGCAGCCGGTCGATCTCGGCGGGGCCGCGCGGACTGAGCCGGTAGCGCCCCATGTAGCCGAGCGAGAGGCAGATATACATCAGCTCGAGAACCGGCAGGAACCGGCCCGGGTTCTGCATGATCTGCTTGAGGATGTCGAAGAAGCGCTCGCCGGAGCGGACCTCCTGATGGAAGGTGGACACCATCGAGCGCGCGGCCCAGGCGCCGCTGCTGCCCCAGGGGGTGGCGAGCACCACGTCATCGAGGCTGGCGCACAGGGCGTAATGCGCGGGGCGCAGCTGGTCGTTCGGAATGCCCGCATTGCGGCCCGCCTGCTCGAAGTCGCGCAACGCGCGGGCGGTGCGTTCGCGCAGATCGCCCGAATCGGGCTGGGCCAGGGTGTTGCGCAAGCGAGCGAGCAACTGCAGCAGGGGGGCCGCGGCCGCCATCAGCGGCGTCGAGCCGATATTCAGCGTCTCCGCGCCGCCCGCGGGCGGCGGGGATGCCGGCCGCGGCGGCTCGCTCCAAGGGTCGCCACCGCCGGTTGGCGGCGGCGGCGGCGGCGCGGGCGGGGGACGCCGGCCGCCCGGCGCCGGCCTGATGATCGTGCGGTCGGAATCGTCTGGTTCGGCAAACGGATTGTCGCTCATGCCACCCTCTTCAGCCGCGGATCGCCCAGAGTTCGAGTTTCAGCCCCGGAAATTCGCCCGATACGTGCAGTGCGAACGCGCCTGAATTCTGCATCTGCTGCCAGTGCGGACTGCCGCGATCGAGCTCGAAATAGGTGGCGCCGGCATAGAAAGGGATCTGCCGGGGCGCCACCGGGAGCGGCCGCACCGAGATGCCGGGCAACGCGACGTTGACCAGTTCGCGGATATGCTCGACGGCGCCGATCTTCACCTGCGCGGGGAACAGCCGGCGCAGGGTCTCGGCCGGCACGTCGGCCTGCACGGTCAGGACGAAATTCGCGGCGCGCAGGATGCTGCGGTCGACGATCGGGCCGACATGAACGCCGTGGCGCCGCTCCTGCAGCGGGATCGGCACGGCGTTCTGTTCGATGACCGCCGAGAGCGCCCGCCGCAGATCGGCGACGACCGGCGCGAAGCTGCGTTGCAGATCGTCGTGCCGGTAACCGGGATAGGCGGTGGGCCGGCGGCTGCCCTCGATGAAGGTGGCAAACTCGCCGGCCATCGAGACGAAGGCGGAATAGAGGGTCTCCGGATGGATCACGGCGGCGTCGGCCCAGTGCTGGAGCATCGCCTGCCAGCGGTTGATCGCCTGGAGCAGCATGAAATCCTGCACCTCGGCGACGCCGCGCGTGCCCGGCGCATTGAGCCGGGCGGCGAGCGCCTCGCCACGCTGGTGGATCATGCCGGAGAATTCGGCGATCAGCCCGGCGAGCGGCGGCGCCGCGTGACAGACCAGCGCCGGCGGGATCCAGCGGTCATCCAGCGTCACGCGCCGGTCGGCCGAAACCTCGACGATCCGCGCGACCGGCAGGCAGAGGAAGCCGGCGCGGTCCTCGCTGTCGAGGAGATAGCGCAGGCGCAGCCGGGCGATCAGCAGCTCCGCCGGCTCGGGCGAGGCGGAATGCGTGTCGTAGGCCTCGAAGCGGGCGGCGCCGTAGCGTCCCTCGGTGCTGCCGTCTTCCGCGGCGATCTCGGCGGCGCCGGGCTGGCGCACCGGCAGCGCGAGGTGAAGCAGCATGTTGCGCGTGTTCTCGGGCACCTCGAACGGCGGCGGATGATCGGCCTCGCCCGGCAGGGAGAAGCAGGTTCCGTCCTCGAACACGCCTTCAGCCTCGGCCAGGGCGAAACGGCCGGTGCCGAGCAGTTCCCGGTTGACCGCGAGACGGGAGATTCCCCACGGATAGGGCCGCAGCGCCGCCACCCGGCCGCGCACCTGGGCTTCGAGCCAACGGTCCTGTTGCTGGAAATGCTGCGAGCGCAGGAACATGCCTTCCTGCCAGACGACCCTGTTGGTCCAGCTCATCGACGTTCAGCCCTTCGGTTTGGTTGGGACGAGCTTGGCGTCCAATCCGTCGATCCGCAAGGTCAGCGCGTTCGTTTCATGCGCCTTCACCGGCGCGACGAGGCGCCATGTCGCCCGGTCGATCGCCCGGAAGAACACGGCGATGCCGATCGACTGCGCCTGATCCGGCAATTTGTGCGTCAGCTTCACCGTGGCGCCGGGCGCGACGATCGTCTGCTCCGACGGACCGGCGAGGTCGCTGCCGAGCAGGGACGTGGCCTTGCCGAGCAACGAATACGGGTCGGCGGCATTGAACTTGCCGGCGGTGACCAGCGGGTAGACCCGCACGGCCACCGGCTCGGCAGTGCCCGAGGCATCGGGGTTCTGGTTGGCCCCGCCCGTGATGGTCAGCGACAGCACCGCCGGCGGCTTCGGCGGCGGCGTGCCGCAGCCGGCAAGGAGGACAGGAAGTGCGAGGATGATCGAACGGCGCTTCACGTTTCACTGGCCTCCGCATCCGACAGGGCGCGCTCGTAGGCGCGGGCAAAGGTCTTGCCGAAGACGTTGTCGAAATCGTCGGCAAGGGCCGCGCTGAGCTGGCCATACAATGTTTCATAGGCCTCGAAGGCGCGCGCCTTGCGCTGGGCCGGCAGCAGCGCGCGCGCCGATTCGGCCTCCGCCCGCAGCGGCGCGGGATCGAGCCGGGCGAACAGGGCGCGCACCGCGGCCTGCATGCCGCTCATCACCGCGATCTCGTGCAGGCGGATATCGCGCAGCGCGTCCCGCACCGCCTCCTCGGCCTGCAGGTCGCTGGTGCGGCGGCCGAGGCCGATCAGCGCGGCCATCGCATCGTCGTCATCCGCCGAGAATTTGAGCGGGTTGTTGCCGCGCGCGCGGATCATCGTCTGTTCGATCCGGAATTCGCCCTTGATCGCGGCGCGGGCGATCATCACCTGGCGCAGCCCGCCCACCATGGCGCGGAACAGACCGGCGAGGCGACGCATCAGCAGTTCCGGATCCGCCGGCGGCGGCAGCCCGTCCATGCCCGCGGCCTCGAGAAAGATCCTGAGCAGATCGCCGCCGGGCGCGCCGGCCGGCACGGGAGCGGCCGGCACGGGGGCGGGCGGCAGGGGAGCGGGCGGCAGGGGAGCGGGCGGCGCCGGAGCGGCCGGTGGAGGCGGCTGGATCTCGGCGGGCGGCGGCAGCGGCGAAGGCGCCGTCCATGCCGGGCCGGCCGACGCCGTGTTGGCGCCGGGTTCGAGGCCCAGATCCCAGTCATCGGGCAGAAGTTTCGGCGCCATCGGCGCGGGGCGGAAGACGTCGTTCTGCGCCGGCGAGTGGTCGGGCACCGGCGTCGGGCCGAACAGGGCATCGTCATCCGGCAGGCCGGCAAAGTCGTCGGGCATCGAAATCGAATTGCCGCCGCCGAACCACTCGTCGGATACGGGAGAGGAGACGGGTGCCGCGGGTTTGGCGAACGGGTCCTCGCCGAACGGATCGGCGAAGGGGTCCGGCCGGGTCGCGGGCGCGGCGCCGAAACCACCGCCATATCCCGCATCCCCGAAGCCGCGCTCGACGAGACGGGCTTCGATTTCGTAGCTGCCCAGCCGGATCCGGTCGCCGTCGCTCAGCGCGTGAACGCGGCCGGCGCCAAGCGGCTCGATGTCCTGATTGACGAATGTGCCGTTGGTGCTGGTGTCGGCGATCTGCCAGGCGCCGGCACGCCAGGCGATCACGCAATGCCGCTTGGACAGCACGCGATCGGGATCGGTGAGCACCCAGTCATTGTCCGGACCGCGGCCGATGCGGAATTCCCCGCCCTCGATGCTGCGGGTTTCCGGCGGGGCGGCATCCGGGCAGCGGAGCACGCTGAGGGTGAGGGTCATTGTTCGGCCTCCGGCGGCAGTCGGCCGACGCCGCCGGCGGCGATCTCACGGGCCGAACGAAGGAAGAGCGCGAGACGGGCCGGGCCGCGCTGCGCGTCCCCGCGCACGGCGGCAAGGGCAACGGCACCGGCCACGGCCACGCCGGTCAGATGCGCAGGCGGCGGCACCGGCGGCTGGTCGGGCGGGGAAATGCTCGGGCCGGACCAGAAGGCGGCGACCGCCGCCCAGGCCTCCGGCGTCTGGAACCCGATCGCTTCCGCCCTGCTCATCGCGGCGCGGCGCCCCTCCTCGTTCTGCTGGCGAACCCAAAGCTCGACCGCATCGAGGGTCGCGCGCCCGGTCTCCGCGAGGTCCGCGGGAGCGGTGTGCCGCGCGCACATCGCCGCCCACCAGACCGCCTCGCGCCGCGGCAGGGCATGGGCGAAGCACCGCGTCGCCTCCACCAGGAAGCCGGCTCCCTCCAGCGCGTCGATCAGGGCGGGCACGGTGGCCGCGCCGCCGGCAGCCGCCAGCGCTTCCTCGCCAAGGGCTGCATGGGCGAGTACGGTCTCACGCACGGCTGCCTGTATCTTGTCCATCTTCCGTGCATCCACCTCAGTTCACCATGATGATCCCGCCCTGGAGTTTCAGCATCCCCGAGCCGGAATGCTGCGCAATCGCGCCGCTCGTCGACAGCTCGGCCTGGGCATTGATCTTGATGAGGGTGCCGGAGAGCGTGATGCCCGTCATGTCGATCTTGATGCTGTTTCCGCCCACTTTCAGCGTGATCGACTCCATCGACTCATAGGTGACGGCCCCGGTCACGGATACGGATTGCTGCCCCTGCACCGACACGCTCTGCTTGCCCTTGACCGTGACGGACTGGTTGCCATCGACCGTCTCGGAATGGTCCTGCTTGACCTCGAAGGTACGATTTCCTTTCACCGTCTCGGTCTGGTTGCCGTCCACGGTGATCGCCTCGTCCTTCTTGACGGTCACCGTGCGGTTGTTGCCGATCGTGCGGGTTTCATCATGCTCGACCTCGACCGTATAATCCCGCTCCGCATGCAGCAGGACAACCTCCGAACCCTTGGTATCGTCGATACTGAATTCGCTGTAGTTCGACGTCCCGCCACTCTTGGTTGAGCGGGAGCGGAATCCCGCCTTGTTCTGCTCGGCGGGGAGATTGAACAGGCTGACCTGGCCGGAGTTGTAGAAGGAACCGATCACGACCGGCCGGTCGATGTCGCTCTCGAGGAAGCTGATGGCGACCTCCTGGCCGATGCGCGGAAGGAACTGGAACCCCCAGCCGGCGCCGGCCCAGGGCTGGATCACGCGAACCCAGCAACTCGAGTTCTCGTCCTTCTTGCCGCGCGTGTCCCAGTTGAACTGAACCTTCACCCGGCCGTACTTGTTCGTGTAAATTTCATCGCCCGAGGGCCCGACGACGAGGGCGGACTGCAAGCCGGCGATCTGCGGCTTCGGCAGGAGTTCCGGCCGCCAGGGAACGGATGCGTCGAACAGGGTGAATGCGACATCGACGGTGGCCGTCCCTCCGCCGATGCCGGCGTGATCGGTCACGCTGAGCGCGGCCGCCGCAATGACGTAATCGCCGATGCCGAAGGGATCGCCGGTGATGGTGACGGCGTTGCCGGGAGCGAGCATCGACGGGGTGTTGCCGCCACCGGCGAACAACCCGGCACGAACCTCGGCCGCCTCGTTCTGATGGCGCACCTGCTGTCCGATCGCCTCCTTGACGGGATTTTCCGACGGGTAGCGATAGAATTTGCGGGTTGCCGCCCCCTTCGCCTTGAGCACGGTATCCGCATCGGAGACGAGGCCGGTGGATGCCGTTTCATAGTTGTAGTCGTTCCCGATGAACTTGCCGATGGTCGTGCTGTCGGCGCGGCTGAGCGTATGAACCCCGACTTCGGTCGCGGTCTGCCCGGCGAATTTGACGGCTCCCAACTTGGGGAGAGATTGCGAGCTGCTGGCGACGACGAACTTGTGTCCGGACTTTTCGTGGACGAAATAATAGAAAAGCCCATCGCGCGCGAGGATGCGATTTATGAAGTCCAGATAGGTCTCATTGAACATGACTGTATAGTCATAGCTCGTCCCGCCACTCGGCAGCTCGTATGAAGTAATCTCGAATTCGTCCAGAACTTCCTTGACGATGGCAACGGCGGTCTTGTTCTGGAATATCCGGCAATCGAGTGTCTGCCCGAGGAACCAGAGGGCGGGAACGACCGTCAGTTCATGATCCCAGAGTTCGAGGCCGGCGGCGATCGCGGTACCGGCCGCGTTGCCGGGCTTCTGGACCACGGACGAGACGAGGCCATTGATGTAGGTCTGGTTCGTCCCGTCGGACCCGATCGCGACGGTGACCGACGTGTATAGAAGATCGTTCGGATCGAGCCCGCCGGCACCCGCGCGCACCGACAGCGTATACCGGAAGCACTGGCTGAGCGCCGCCTGGCCATTGACCCCGACCAGCGTCAGGACGCCGCTACCAAGCGATGTCTGGAGGTCAAGCAGATCGATATTAGTCGTCATTCCGCCAACCCCCGATCACGATTTGCCCCGGGCGGCGCCGTTCCGCGCCCGCGCAGCAACGCCAGCCCGATACATCATAGCACCGCAAGCCGGCGCGCCGCGTGACCCGCCGCACAGGTATTTTCCATCCAGCCGCCGGACATCCCATTCTTCCTGATAGTTAACAAAGCCGCAGAAGCTACGCAAACTGCAATGGCGAGGAGCGAAAATCCGCACTCCACACTAAATATCGCGCCTTGAATTCAAATTTCTCAATTTCTCAAATTTTGAGGCAGCGTGCGTTAAATCTTTTACGTGGCTTCATATGAATTCGTCGTTCGGTTATACATCCTTAACGACTTAGGGAACGGCGATGCGGATCGGACGGGGCGTAGCGGGCCGGCAGGGATGCCGTGCCGGGATCATGGCATTCGGATTGGCGGTCTTCGGCGCGGCGGGCGCGCACGCGGCCCCGACCGCCTTGCCGACCGTGCCGCAAGTGTCGCCCCTGCAACATATCATGCCGCATGCCGCGCCGAATCTCGGCCAATCATTGCCGGATTTCCGCCCGGTCGGGCGGGAGGGCGCCGTGCCGGACCAGTCCGTGCCGGTGCACTCCGTCGCCGTGCTGGGGGCAACCGCCTTTTCCCCGGCGCAACTCCGCGCAACCGTCGGCAAGCTGATTGGCGCGGCAACGCCGCTACCGGCGATCGAGGCCGCGCGGCTGCGGTTGCTCGCGCTCTACCGCGGGCATGGTTACGTGCTCACCGCGGTATCCGCGGAAATCAACAGATCAGGCGACCTCCGCTTCATCGTCACCGAGGGCCACATCGTCAGCGTCAAGCTGTCGCGGAATATCGGTCCGGTCGGCACGCTCGTCCTTGGCTTTCTGGACCACCTCACCCACGAGCGGCCGGTCCGGCAGGCCTCGCTTGAACACTGGCTGCTGCTCGCGCAGCAGATACCGGGTGTCGCGGTCGGCGCCGTTCTGCAGCCCAATGCCGCGGCGCCCGGTGCGCTCACCCTGGTGGCCGACGTCGTCCGCCGACCGTTCTCGGCCCTTGTGACCGCCGACAACCGCGGCTTCGACGAGACCGGCCCCGCCGAAGGGCTCGTCGTCGGCGACATGAACAGCTTCACCTCGCTCGGCGAGCAGAGCCAGACGTCGTTCTTTCACACATCCGGCGGAACCAACAATTTCGGCCAGTTTTCAGAGAGTTTCTTCGCCGGGACGAGCGGCCTTCGCATCGGGATCTACTTCGGCGCCGGCCGGGCCATTCCCTCCGGAACCTTGCGCGAGGTGGGATATCGGGCGCATCTCGACGTGTTCGGTCTCTATGCCAGCTACCCGCTCTGGCTCGAACGTGGTCAGTCGCTTGAACTGAAGGCCCGTTTCGACGGCACGGACAACATCGTCTACACGGCCTCCGGCTTCAGTGGCGCGGAGACGCCCGCTTCGACCGACTCGGTGCGAGCCCTGCGCATCGAACTCGACGAGGCGTTCAGCGATGATGTGCTCGGCGCCGCGCGGCCCGCCCTGACCACCGCCACGCTCGAGGCGTCACGTGGATTGCGGCTTTTCGGGGCGTCCGCGAACGGCAGGTCGAACGCGGGACGCCTCGGGGAACGGTTCGATTTCTGGAAGATCGATCTCTCGCTCGACCGCACCCAGACGCTGTTCAACCCCTGGCGGAATGCGAGCGTCGCCCTCGAAGGGACGTTTGGCGGCCAGTATTCGCCCGACATCCTGCCCTCCTCCGAAACCTTCTATCTCGGCGGAAACCATATCGCCCAAGGCTATTATTCCGGGCAGGTAACTGGCGACGACGCTCTTTATGCAAGTGCCGAGCTTCAACTCAACACACCGCTCAATCTGCGGTTGCTGGGCCGGCATTTTTTCATCGGGTCACAATTCTACACCTTCTACGACTGGGGCCAGGTCTGGCAGAATGAGCCGAGAACGCTGGGACAGAAGCCGAACGACAAGCGGCTCGCCTCGTTTGGCGGTGGGGTCCGGTTACGCCTGACGCGCCGGATCGAATTCGATATCGCCGCCGTGCACCGTTTTGTCACGCAGTTGCAGCCGCCGGCGAGCGGCGTGCCGCCGCTTCGGGAAACGGCTGTCTACTGGGGCGTGCTCGCACGCTATTGATGGGGCAAGGATGCGCGGGAATGACGAATAGCCAGCATCGGATCGCCGTCTCCCGTCCGGGCCGCCGTGCCGGCCGCCGGCGGTTGCTGCTCGCCTCGACAGCGCTGACCGCGGCCCTGCTCGCCCCGTCCCAGGGCCGCGCGGGGCAACCGGCGCCGATGGCGACGCCGCAGGGCGGCACCGTCGTCGGCGGCTCGGCGACGATTTCCCAGGCACCCGGCACGACGACGATCACCCAGACCAGCCAGCGCGCCGCAATCGACTGGCAGAGCTTCAATCTCGGGTCGAAGGCGCGCGTCACCTTCAACCAGCCGAACGCCCAGGCCATCGCGCTCAACCGGGTGATCGCCAACAATCCCTCGATCATCGCCGGGCGGATCGACGCCAACGGGCGCATCGTGCTGGTCAACCAGGATGGCGTCGTGTTCACGCCCGGCTCGGAGGTCAACGCCGAGAGCCTGGTCGTCAGCACCTCGGGGATATCGCCGAAAAACTTCATGGCGGGCAAGCTGATCTTCGACCAGCAGCCAAAGCCCGGCGCCCGCATCGTCAACGACGGGCGGATCACGATGAAGCAGGCGGGCCTCGCCGCTTTCGTGGCGCCGGAGGTGATCAACCGGGGGACGATCACCGCGCAGCTTGGCCATGTCGTGCTCGCCGGGGCATCGGCCTTCACGCTGAACCTTTCGGGCGATGGGCTGATCTCGATCAACGTGACGCAGGCGGTTCGGCAGATCGACCTCGGCGGCCGGAAGGTCACCGCACTGGTGACCAACGAGGGAACGATCATTGCCAATGGCGGGCGCATCACCCTCACGGCGCGGGCGGTGGACGGGTTGATCCAGCAGCTTCTCGATGTCGGCGGCACACTCAGGGCCGACAGCGTTGGCCGGCAGCCCGGCGCGATCACCATTCAGGGAGTCGGCGGCGACCTCCAGGTTGCCGGCCAGCTACTGGCACGGGGAGAGACGCCTGGCAGTTCCGGCGGAACGATCGCCGTCGATGCGACAGGCAATGTGAGCGTGGCCAGCACCGCGCGGATCGATGCCTCGGGCCCGGCGGGCGGCGGTGTCGTGGCGCTCGGCACCGATGCGGCGCGCGCGTTGCAGGGACCATCCGACACAACGGCGCCGAAGGCCGCGCGGGTCGCGATCGCCCAGGGGGCGACAATTTCCGCCGATGCAACACGGAATGGCAATGGCGGCCGAATCACCGTTCTTTCGCGCGACAGAACGACGGCGGCCGGCACGATTTCCGCCCAGGGCGCGGGGAATGGCGACGGTGGCCTGATCGAAATCTCCAGCGACGGCGTGATCTCCCTCTCGGGAACCGACACCACCTTCGCACCCAGCGGGCGCAACGGCACCATCCTGCTCGATCCGCAGACCCTCATCGTCACGTCGTCGAGCGGCACCCCGAGTGCGGGCACGACCACCACGTCCGGTACTCTCACGGTCGGCACGGACAGTAGCACGTCTTCCTATATCGATGCATCGATACTGGATTCGCAGACCGGCGCGGTCGAACTCAGCGCATCGTCCCTGATTTCGATCGTCTCCGCCATCTCGAGTTCGTCGATCTCCACACTGGCGATGAATTCCGGCGGCGATATTCGTATTGCAGCGCCGGTGACGCTTACCGCCGGATCAATCGAGGCAACAGCCAACGGGACCATCGAGGTCAGCGGCGCTCTTGGCGCGAGCAGCATCTCGCTGCTCGACACTGCCAGCAGCCCAACCAACAAAATTGACATCAACGCCAACATCGATGCCCCGACGCTCAGCCTCGACGCCGGCTCGGGCACCATCGCCAATGCCGGCTCCGGCTACGTCACCGCCTCGACCCTCGATGCCGCCGCAAGCCTCGTCGCCCTCACCGGCAGCAACTCCATCACCACTCTCGGCAGCGTCAACGTCGGCAACCTCACCCTCGACGACAACGCGCCCCTCACCATCGCCGGCTCCTTCAACGCCACCGACGCAAGCATCACCGACACCGGTTCCCTCGACATCGCCAGTGCCGTCTCCGCCATAGGCAGTCTCGGCCTCTCCGCCTCGGACATCGGCATCAACGCCAGTCTCGACGCAACGACCCTCAGCCTCGACGCCGGCTCGGGCACCATCGCCAATGCCGGCTCCGGCTACGTCACCGCCTCGACCCTCGATGCCGCCGCAAGCCTCGTCGCCCTCACCGGCAGCAACTCCATCACCACTCTCGGCAGCGTCAACGTCGGCAACCTCACCCTCGACGACAACGCGCCCCTCACCATCGCCGGCTCCTTCAACGCCACCGACGCAAGCATCACCGACACCGGTTCCCTCGACATCGCCAGTGCCGTCTCCGCCATAGGCAGTCTCGGCCTCTCCGCCTCGGACATCGGCATCAACGCCAGTCTCGACGCAACGACCCTCAGCCTCGATGCCAAGGGAGGCACCATCACCAATGCCGGCTCCGGCTCCGGCTCCGTCTCCGGCTACGTCACCGCCTCGACCCTCGATGCCACCGCAAGCCTCGTCGCCCTCACCGGCAGCAACTCCATCACCACTCTCGGCAGCGTCAACGTCGGCACCCTCACCCTCGACGATAACGCACCCCTCACCATCGCCGGCTCCTTCACCGCCACCAGCGCAAGCCTCACAGACACTGGTTCTCTCGACATCACCGGCTCCTTCAACGCCACCGCCGCAAGCCTCGCCGCCCCGGACATCCGCATCAACGCCAACATCGATGCCCAAACCCTCAGCCTCGATGCCAGCGGAGGCACCATCTCCAATGCCGGTTCCGTCTCCGGCTACGTCACCGCCTCGGTCCTCGATGCCACAGCCTCGGTCCTCACCCTCGCGGGAACCGGCAGCAGTTCCCTGAACAACTCCATCGACACCCTCGGCAGCATCAACGTCGGCTCCCTCGCCCTCAACGACGAAGCCGCCCTCACCATCGCCGCCCCCTTCAACGCCACCGTCGCAAGCCTCGCCGCCCCGGACATCCGCATCAACGCCAGCCTCGATGCCCAAACCCTCAGCCTCGATGCCAGCGGAGGCACCATCTCCAATGCCGGCTCCGGTTCCGTCTCCGGCTACGTCACCGCCTCGACCCTCGATGCCACAGCCTCGGTCCTCACCCTCGCGGGAACCGGCAGCAGTTCCCTGAACAACTCCATCGACACCCTCGGCAGCATCAACGTCGGCTCCCTCGCCCTCGACGACGAAACCGCCCTCACCATCGCCGCCCCCTTCAACGTCACCGTCGCAAGCCTCGCCGCCCCGGACATCCGCATCAACGCCAACATCGATGCCCAAACCCTCAGCCTCGATGCCAGCGGAGGCACCATCTCCAATGCCGGCTCCGTCTCCGGCTACGTCACCGCCTCGACCCTCGATGCCACAGCCTCGGTCCTCACCCTCGTAGGAACCGGCAACAGTTCCCTGAACAATGCCATCACCACCCTCGGCAGCATCAACGTCGGCTCCCTCGCCCTCGACGACGAAACCGCCCTCACCATCGCCGCCCCCTTCAACGCCACCGTCGCAAGCCTCGCCGCCCCGGACATCCGCATCAACGCCAACATCGACGCCCAAACCCTCAGCCTCGATGCCAGCGGAGGCACCATCTCCAATGCCGGCTCCGTCTCCGGCTACGTCACCGCCTCGGTCCTCGATGCCACAGCCTCGGTCCTCACCCTCGCGGGAACCGGCAGCAGTTCCCTGAACAATGCCATCGCCACCCTCGGCAGCATCAACGTCGGCTCCCTCGCCCTCGACGATGAAACCGCCCTCACCATCGCCGCCCCCTTCAACGCCACCGTCGCAAGCCTCGCCGCCCCGGACATCCGCATCAACGCCAACATCGACGCCCCGACCCTCAGCCTCGATGCCAGCGGAGGCACCATCTCCAATGCCGGCTCCGTCTCCGGCTACGTCACCGCCTCGACCCTCGATGCCACAGCCTCGGTCCTCACCCTCGCGGGAACCGGCAGCAGTTCCCTGAACAATGCCATCGATACCCTCGGCAGCATCAACGTCGGCTCCCTCGCCCTCGACGACGAAACCGCCCTCACCATCGCCGGCACGGTTTCGGTTGCGACCCATGGGCAGGTCGCTTTCATCACGCGGGGACTGGATGATACGTCCGGCGCCACCTTCCTGGCACCGGACGGCACGATCGAGATCGCTCCACTGGGATCGAGCACGATTGCGGGGATACTCGATCTTGGCGGTACCAGCGCGGGCAACGTCAACGTCTCGACGAATTTCGTTACCCTGCTCGCAGACTCCGGTGCGGCACTTCTCGATCTAGGCACGGCCAATGCCGGCCCGGGCACTCTGGCCGGAGGCGTCATCTTCGATGGCAATTTGCCATCCTTCACACCCACCCTGATGGTTGAAGCCAGCGGCAGCATCGTCAATGACGGCCTACTCTCTGTCGGCAATATCACCGTCATGGGCAGCGACTTTTCCGGCTCTGGTGCCGTTACGGCGGATAGCTTGGCAGGTAGTGTCTCAGGTTTCGCCAGCCTGCAGAATCGTGGCAACTCCATAAAGGTCATCACGAGTCTCAGCGCTGGCTCGTCGATTGATGTTGCTGACAGTCAGCCGCTCACTATTGCCGGCACGCTGAGTGTAGCGTCTGGCGGAAATATCGTTCTCAGCGCCAATGGAATGGATCTGGCCGGTGGAACGATCCTGGCGAATTCGGGCGCGGTGACGCTTGCTCCACTTGGCTTCGATACCATCGCCCTCGGTGGGACCTCGACTACGGCGCTCGATCTTTCAAATCAGCTCTTGAACGCCATCAGTGCGAATTCCCTTCAGATCGGCACTGTCCAGACCGGGCTGATCGAAAACGATGGCTCGATCAGTCTTTCAATCCCAAACATCCTGATGGATGCGGGCACTATCAACATCAACCAGCCGTTCCTTGCGCAACATAGCTCGTTGATCGTGCAGGCAGGTGGCGAATTCACCGGTAATGGTGGCATTACGGTAGCTGCCCTCGGTGCCGCCGCAAGCCTCGTCGCCCTTACCGGCAGCAATGCCATCACCACTCTCGGCAGCATCAGCGCCGGCAGCTTCACCCTCGACGACAACGCGCCCCTCACCATCGCCGGACCCTTCACCGCCACCAACGCAAGCATCACCAACACTGGTTCTCTCGACATCACCGGTTCCTTCAACGCCACCGACGCAAGCCTCGCCGCCTCGGACATCCGCATCAACGCCAATCTCGACGCCACGACCCTCAGCCTCGATGCCAACGGAGGCACCATCACCAATGCCGGCTCCGGCTCCGTCTCCGGCTACGTCAACGCCTCGAACCTCGATGCCACCGCAAGCCTCGTCGCCCTGACCGGCAGCAACTCCATCACCACTCTCGGCAGCATCAGCGCCGGCAGCTTCACCCTCGACGACAACGCGCCCCTCACCATCGCCGGCTCCTTCAACGCCACCGACGCAAGCCTCTCCGCCTCGGACATCCGCATCAACGCCAATCTCGACGCCACGACCCTCAGCCTCGACGCCAACGGAGGCACCATCACCAATGCCGGCTCCGTCTCCGGCTACGTCACCGCCTCGAACCTCGATGCCACCGCAAGCCTCGTCGCCCTCACCGGCAGCAACTCCATCACCACTCTCGGCAGCGTCAACGTCGGCAACCTCACCCTCGACGACAACGCGCCCCTCACCATCGCCGGCTCCTTCAACGCCACCGACGCAAGCATCACCGACACCGGTTCCCTCGACATCGCCAGTGCCGTCTCCGCCATAGGCAGTCTCGGCCTCTCCGCCTCGGACATCGGCATCAACGCCAGTCTCGACGCAACGACCCTCAGCCTCGATGCCAAGGGAGGCACCATCACCAATGCCGCCTCCGGCTCCGTCTCCGGCTACGTCACCGCCTCGGTCCTCGATGCCACCGCAAGCCTCGTCGCCCTCACCGGCAGCAATGCCATCACCACTCTCGGCAGCATCAGCGCCGGCAGCTTCACCCTCGACGACAACGCACCCCTCACCATCGCGGGTTCCTTCAACGCCACCAGCGCAAGCCTCGCCGCCTCGGACATCCGCATCAACGCCAATCTCGACGCCACGACCCTCAGCCTCGATGCCAACGGAGGCACCATCACCAATGCCGGCTCCGTCTCCGGCTACGTCACCGCCTCGAACCTCGATGCCACCGCAAGCCTCGTCGCCCTCACCGGCAGCAATGCCATCACCACTCTCGGCAGCATCAGCGCCGGCAGCTTCACCCTCGACGACAACGCACCCCTCACCATCACCGGTTCCTTCAACGCCACCGACGCAAGCCTCTCCGCCTCGGACATCGGCATCAACGCCAATCTCGACGCAACGACCCTCAGCCTCGATGCCAACGCAGGCACCATCGCCAATGCCGGCTCCGGCTACGTCAACGCCACAACACTCGATGCCGTCGCAAGCCTCGTCGCCCTGACCGGCAGCAACGCCATCACCACTCTCGGCAACGTCAGCGCCGGCAGCTTCACCCTCGACGACAACGTACCCCTCACCGTCGCCGGCCCCTTCACCGCCACCAGCGCAAGCCTCACCGACACCAGCGCCGGTGGCTTCGACATCGCCGGACAGGTCAGCCTCGCCTCCTTCCTCGCCCTCTCCGCAACAAGCGGATCCATCACCAGCTCGGGTACCGGTTCCATCTCCGCACCCACTCTCGATGCCGCCGCAAGCCTCGTCGCCCTCACCGGCAGCAACGCCGTCACCACTCTCGGCAGCATCAATGTCGGCACCCTCACCCTCGACGACGAAGCCGCCGCCCTCACCATCGCCGGTCCCTTCAATGTTACCGACGCACGCCTCACCGACACCGGTTCCCTCGACATCGCCAGTGCCGTCTCCGCCATAGGCAGTCTCGGCCTCGCCGCCTCGAACATCGGCATCAACGCCAGTCTCGACGCCACGATCCTCAGCCTCGACGCCGGCTCGGGCACCATCGCCAATGCGGGCTCCGGCTACGTCAACGCCACAACACTCGATGCCGCCGCAAGCCTCGTCGCCCTCACCGGCAGCAATGCCATCACCACTCTCGGCAGCATCAACGTCGGCAACTTCACCCTCGACGACAACGCGCCCCTCACCATCGCCGGTCCCTTCAACGCCACCAGCGCAAGCCTCACCGACACCAGCGCCGGTGGCTTCGACATCGCCGGGCAGGTCAGCCTCGCCTCACTCCTCGCCCTCTCCGCAACAGGCGGATCCATCACCAGCTCGGGCACCGGTTCCATCTCCGCGCCGACCCTCGATGCCACCGCCAGCCTCGTCGCCCTGACCGGCAGCAACTCCATCACCACTCTCGGCAGCATCAACGTCGGCAGCTTCACCCTCGACGACAACGCACCCCTCACCATCGCCGGCCCCTTCACCGCCACCAATGCAAGCCTTACCGACACCAGCGCCGGCGGCTTCGACATCGCCGCACAGGTCAGCCTCGCCTCACTCCTCGCCCTCTCCGCAACAAGCGGATCCATCACCAGCTCGGGCACCGGTTCCATCTCCGCACCGACCCTCGATGCCGCCGCAAGCCTCGTCGCCCTCACCGGCAGCAACTCCATCACCACTCTCGGCAGCATCAACGTCGGCACCCTCACCCTCGACGACGAAGCCGCCGCCCTCACCATCGCCGGAAGTCTCGTTGCGCAGCGCGCAGCAATCTCGGCCGCCGATCTCACCATTCCAGGCGTCATTCTTGTCGATGGCGCGTTAAGCCTGGCGACGTCCGGAACGATCTCCGAGACCGGGACGATCGACCCCACCCTGCTCCAGATCGCAGGGGCGCGGGACGTGCTGCTGACCGGCAGCAATACGATCGACGCTCTTGGGTCGGTCAGCGTGCCTCTGGGAAACCTGGCGCTGGTGGATCAGGTGCCTCTCACGGTGAACGGCCCCGTATACGCCCTCAATATCTCACTTGATTCACCCGCCATGTATATTCCCGGCGCGATCAACACGCCCGGCACGCTCGGTCTGGGCTATGGCCCGATTTCCGGAAACGGTCCCATCACCGCCGCGACGCTTACGAGCAACAGTGCCGTCATCGGCGACGTGGCGCTGACTGGAACGGAGAACGTCATAGGCACTCTCGGCGGATTCGATGCCGCCGGCCATCTCTTCGCGTTGACCGATGCCACGGCGTTAACCGTGGCCGGACCTGTTTCGGCGAAGGCGCTGACCATAACGGCAACCGGCCAGATCACTCTGGACGGGGCGGATGGCGGTTCCTTCGCGATCGGCGGCCAATTTCTCCCGACATACGTCTACAATGGCCTGTCGCCACGTAACGGCATCGATTCGGTTCTGCAGGTGATCGCGAATGGAGCGCCGGCTAACGGCATCGTACAGACCGGCCAGTTCAACATCGACACCGGTCCCCTTCAAGGTCAGCCAAACACGCTGTTTATGCTTCTGCCGGACGGTGCCGACGCGAAGTTCAACGATCTCAATGCGCGCAGCACGGATCTGGCGATTTCGCTGATCAACGGATATGCACAGGGAACATTGTATTTGCACTATCTGCTGGTGGCGGGCGGCCTTAATGGACAAACGGCTTTCGTCGGCCAGATCGCCGGTCTTGCCGGCTCGGCCGCGGCGCATAACGGCAAGGTCGTTCCTGTGCCGGGATCCAGCTATCGCTTCAACTCGTGCATTATCGGATCGGTGAGTTGCACCGTGTTGCCTGTGGCGATCGTGCCGGAGCGCAACCCGCTGGATGATTTCGACATCAGTCCACGGCGGCGACGCAAGCTGGATGCGAATGTCCGGCTGCCAGGTGTGGCGGCAAAGGACTATTGACCATGCGCCGAACGGTCCTGGTTCTGGCCGCCCTTGCCGGCCTGGCGCTGTTGAGCGCGTGCACGCGGCCGCCGCCGGGCGCCTATGCGCATGACACGGATTCCCCGCAATCGGCTAGCGGCCGGCAACTCGCGCTGGGCAAAAATACCAGCGGCGAAACCTGCACCGCCAGCCGCACGACCTCCGGCGGCGCATTGATCTACTGCGGCAGTTGGCACCAGCCCAGCGCCGAAGTGCATGCGGGTCCGGAGGCGAACCGGGCGAACCTGAATGCAATCGTTACGCGAGGAAACTGGCGGGCCGGTCTCGAACAGCGCTACGCGTGCGGCAATCCAAAGCCGACAACGGTGCTCGGGCACTACCCTGGAGAGGTTCTGCTCTGCACGCAGCGGATCGGCGGCTGGCCGCATGTCGCCCTGGCAGCCTTGATCCGCGGCCATGTGTGGTTTGCCGATGGCGTGCAACCGGCTTTTCCAGCCATGGAACGCGCCGTCGGCGTGATCAGCGGCGCAGTGCCAGCCGCCGATGCCGGCGCGATGACCACTTCGGTTTCCGACAGCCAGCTTGCCGACCGCCTCGCCGCCGCCGCCTTCACCTCGGGTGATATCCACGAGTACGGCAAGTTGATGACGCTCGGCAACCGCTCCAACCAGGCCGAGGATTACCCTGCCGCCATCACCGCCTACCGGGCCGCGCTCGCGCTGCAGCAAAAGGCGCTTGGGCCGGAAAATCCGAATACGGTGACGCCGATGCTGGATCTTGCCCTGAATCTCTCGGATCAGGGCGATTATAGCCAGGCTGACGCCCTGCTTGCGCAGGCGGCGAAGCTGGCTCCCCTGGCCGTGGATCCCACGGCGGTCGCGCGACTCGACCATTATCGGGGTCTCGATCAACTCAATCAGGGTCATGATCGCCGTGCGCTGCGGCTGCTCTCGGCCGCAAACCGGGATTATGCATCGCTTCTGCCCCGCTCCGTGTTGCGCCCCCACCCTGCCGCGACCGGGTCCGACGATGGCTTCGGCCTTTCGGCCGGAAGCCGGGGGGGATCGCTCCTCGCCGCGCAGTCGACCCTGTTGAGCCCGATCGGGCAGCAGGCCCTGCTCGGCGTGATCGAAACACTGCGGTATGAGGGCGTGGTGCTCGATGCGGCCGGGCATCACAAGCAGGCCGCCGTGAAAATTGACCGTGCATCGGCGATCGCTTCGGCGAACGGGATTGCTCCTCCCGTGCTTCGCGCCAGGCTTGACCGGAGCACGGCCGCCGTCGACACGGCGTTTGACAGGACCGCCTCGGCTGCCGCCAGGCTGGCGCAAGCCTCGTATGATTTCGAACATGCCCTGCCCGGTTCGCGCCCGGTCGCCGACACGCACCTGCTGCGCGGCGGCGTGCTCGACCTCGCCGGTCAACCCGGAAAGGCCCTGGAGGCTTGCCGGGCCGGCATAAAGCTTCTCGCCCGCCTGCGCCTCGGCACCTCTGCGGCCCTGGTTGCTCCGTGCCTCGACGCGGCCAATCGGGAAGCGGAGAAGAATCCTGCCCGGGCCGGGGTGCTTCGCGCCGAGATGTTCGCGATGGCGGAACTCGCGCAAGGCAGCACGACCAGCCGTGAAATCGCCGAGTCCGCCGCGCGGCTGGCCGCGGATTCAAAGAGCCCCAAAGTCGCCGCCGCGATCCGCGCCCATCAGGATGCCGTCATCGCCCTGTCGCGCCTCTACCGGGAGCGTGACGGCATCGCCCATGAACGGCAGGCAACGCCGGCCGCCATCAACGCAATCGACATGAAGATCGCGGCGGCAACCCGGCGGCTCGCCGAAGCGGACGAGTCCGTCGAGGCGGCGGCACCGAATTTCGGCCAGCTGGTCCAGCAGGTCGTGCCCGCCGGCACCGTGCTCGACCGGCTGAGGCCTGGCGAAGCCTTTCTCGATATCATGCCGGCGCCGGACGGCACGTGGACGTTCCTGTTGCACGACGGGCGGATCGCCGTCGCGCACACGAAGGTCGACGAGACGCGCATGACCGCACTGGTCCGCAAAGTGCGCCAAAGCGTCGTGCCGACGCAGGCGGGATTGCCGACCTTCGCGATGACCTCTGCCGAAGCGATCTATCGCGCGACCCTGGCCCCCTTCGCGACCGACCTCGCGAAGACCACGGCGATGGTGGTTTCACCGGCCGGGGCGCTGCTGTCGCTGCCATTCGCGCTGCTGCCCACCGAGCCGGTCGCCCCCGGCACGCCGCTGGCCAAGGTGCCCTGGCTGATCAGGAAGATGACGCTGGTCTACGTTCCCGCGGCCGCGAATTTCGTCTCGCTGCGCGCCATCGCCGGCACGTCGCCCGCCAAGCAGCCATGGTTTGGCTTCGGGGACTTCAAGAACACGAGCCTGGCCCAGGCCGAGGCCACGTTCAGTGGCCCCAGTTGCGGCGACAGCGCCCGGCTCTTCGCCGGCCTGCCCCACCTGCCGTATGCGAAGCTCGAACTTGACGCCGCCCGCGCGATCTTCAAGGCACCCGCATCGGACGAGCTGCTGGGGGCGGCCTTCACGGTCCCGAATGTCGAGCACGCCGACCTGAAGCAATACCGGATCCTGCATTTCGCGACCCACGCGCTGCTGCCCTCCGAACTGCCCTGCGCTCATGAACCGGCGATCGTCACCTCGCCGCCGCCCGGCGCCAGGTCCGCGGCGAACTCGATGCTGACGACCTCCGACATCACCAATCTCAAACTGAACGCCGACCTCGTGATCCTGTCGGCATGCAATACGGGCGGGGGCGACGGAAAGGCCGGCGGTGAAGCGCTTTCCGGCCTTGCCCGCGCGTTCTTCTTCGCCGGCGCCCGCGCGCTGATGGTCACGCAATGGTCGGTGAACGACCAGGTCAGCTCCTATCTGGTCGCAACCACGCTCACCCATCTGGCCTCATCGACGGGCGAGGGGGCGGCCGCGAGCCTGCGGAGCGCCCAGCTCGACCTGATCAGGGGCGCCGCGTCCGGCACCCTGCCGGCCAAGCTCGCCGATCCGTTCTTCTGGGCGCCTTTCGTGGTCATCGGCGACGGTGGACAGGGCACGCGCAATCTGGCCAAGTAGCGATCATCACGCATCAGAAAGCGAGACATCCCCTCATGGCAGCGCCAGATCTGACGAAGCTCGGAAAATATGACATCGTCCGTATTCTCGGCCGGGGCGCCATGGGCACCGTCTACGAAGGCTTCGATCCGATCATTGCGCGTCGCGTCGCCATCAAGACGGTCAATCTCGATGATACCGACGACGCCGAGGCCGCCGAGGGGCTGCTCCGGTTCCGGCGGGAAGCGCAGGCCGCCGGACGGCTGACGCATCCGAACATCGTGGGCATCTACGATTACGGCGAGACCGACGGGCTTGCCTATATCGTCATGGAATATGTCGAAGGCGAAACACTGAAATCGGTGCTCGACAGAGGCGAACGCTTTGCCACGGTCGACGCGCTGCGAATGATGCGGTCGCTGCTCGCAGGACTGGCCTACAGCCACGACAACGGCGTTATCCATCGTGACATCAAGCCTGCCAATGTGATGATCACGAGAGATGACCAGGTGAAGCTCGCCGATTTCGGCGTCGCCAGAATCGAAAGTTCGAGCCTCACCCAGGCCGGGACGATGATCGGCACGCCTTCGTACATGTCTCCCGAGCAGTTCATGGGGCAGACGATCGACATGCGGACCGACATCTATTCCGCAGGCGTCATGCTTTATCAGCTACTCACTGGCGAGAAGCCGTTCGAAGGCTCGATCACCGCGATCATGCACAAGGTGCTGAACGTCGAGCCGCCAGCGCCCTCGGCCCTGTCGATCTCGGTGCCGCCGAGGCTCGATGCAATCGTCCGCAAGGCGATGGCGAAGCGGCCGGACGACCGTTTCGCCGACGCAAGGGAATTCGCGCAAGCCCTGGCAACCGCGGAGTCCGACACCGGTTCCGGCGGCCTCTCGCTCGCTGGCGAGGGAGTTGATGGAGATGCGACGATGATCGCCTCTTCCGGCCGTCATGCCGCCGCCGCACCGGAAGCCTCCGTCCGCTTGCCCACCCCTCCCGCACCCGCGGGCGAGACCGGCGGCCGGCGTGGCCTCCTCATCGGCGGAATTGCCGCGGCCGCGTTGATCGTCGCCGGCGGCGGCACTTATTTCCTGCTGGGCGGCGGGCACCATGCCGCGCAGCAAGCCGCGCCGTCCCACCCCTCCGCGACGAAGCCGGCCTCAGCCAGAAGCGTCAAGACGCCGGCGCCGGCGCCCGCGCCACCGGTTGCCGCTCAAGCGACGCCCGCGCCCGCATCGGCGCCCACACCCGTGCCGCCGCCCTCGGCCGCCACGATCGAGGCGCGACTGACCGCCGCCGTGCGTCAGACCTCCTGCGCGATGGCAACCGGAAGCGCCCGGAACGGAGACTTCCAGGTCTCGGCTCTCGTTCGCGCTGCGAACAAGCCCGCGCTGGCGGCAGCGATCGACGATGTCGCCCGCGCGATTCCCTCGGCGCATGTTGCCGTCACGCTCGACGATTTCACCGGCCCGTATTGCGGCATGGTTTCGACGATCGAGCCCTATGCACCCGTCTTCGCGGATGCCGCCCAGCGACTCGGCTTCAGGCTTGCGGGCGGCGTCAACCGCCTTGCCAAGGGGCAGCCGATCACTGTGCGCGTGAAGCCGCCCGCATGGGCCCATGATCTCGAGATCGACTATGTCTCGAGCAATGGGCAGATCTATCGTCTCCACCCCGCCGCGGACCGGAAGGACGGGATCATCAGCGACACGCTGGGTCAGGTTGGCGCGCCGTTCGGGAGGGACATGATCGTTGCCATCGCCTCGACCGCCCCGCTGCCGCTGGCCACGGGCGATCAGCTAACATCGACGAAAGCATGGCCAGGACAGCTTCAGTCCGCGCTTTCGACGATCACGCAAAAAGGCGGCCGCGTCGCCACGGCCGCCATATTGCTTGATACGAGACCAAAATGATCGATTATTTGCCGAGCGTCTGCAGATAGGCGACCACGTCGGCCCGATCGGTGGCATTGGCCATGCCCATATAGGGCATCTTGGTGCCCGGCACATCCGCCTGCGGATTGGCCAGGAACTTGTCGAGCGTCGAGGCGTTCCACACGATACCGGACTTCTTGAGCGCCGGGGAGAACTGGAATCCCGGGGTCGCAGCGGCCTTCGCGCCGTAGACGCCCGCCAATGACGGGCCGATCCCGTTCTGCCCCGGGCTCACGCTATGGCAGGCTGCGCACTGGGCCTGAAACAGTGCCTTGCCATGTGCCACGTTCGCCGCCTGCGCGCTCGCGATGCAGAATGCACCCGCGGCAACGGCGATGAGAAGAGTGGATTTCATTTTGGTCTCTCCTGTCGGGCACCCGCCCGTCCGGGCGGGTGCGTGTTGTCCTCAGAAAGCCAGCCATACACCGGCAAACAGCGTATCGTTCGCCTGTGCGTTGGTTCCCTGGCCGTCATAATTGTGCGCAAGGCCATTGAAGATCGGATAGACGGTATCCTCGACGAAGAACTTGGCATTCAGCCAGGGCAGCCATTTCGGTCCCCCATCGTTGAACGGGTAGTAATCGAGCTCCGTCGTCCAGCTGTTGCTGTTCGGCTTGCCGTTCGCGTTTCCGTAATAAACCGGATCGGAATTCCCGTAAATCGTGTTGAACGACTCTGTGATCCCGAACTTCTGGTAGAGCAGTTCGGACAGCGTGATCGTGGCGACGTTCAGACTGTCGGCACGGTTGCTGACACTGCCGAGCGGATAGCTTGCCGCCCAGTCCTGCGACTCGTGGATGATGTTCGCCTGAACCGAAAACGCCTGATTGTGCGTGATGTACTGGAACTGCGTGTCGGCCGCGATGTCGAAGAATTGATCCGTCGGGCCGCTCGCCACACCCGTCGGATAGACCCGATCCATCAGCGCATAGCTGCCGACCTCGATCGAGGAGTTACCCCACTGATGCTGGAAGGCGAGCCGCAGATAGGGCGCCACACCATCGATCTTGGGGCCGCCGCCCGCGCCGAGCGCGTAGCCCATGCGTTGCGGCAACGACTTGTAGAGGTCCGCCTCGGCATAGATCATGTCGGACGGCGTGACGTTGAGCGCGCCGTAGACGCCCGCGCCATACACGGTCTGCGCCAGCGACGCGATCTGCTGCGAGGCCGCGGGGGCGTTCGCGAGACCCGAGGGGATATAGGGATAGCCCCAGCTCGGCGGCGTGTTCCAGAGGTCTGTCACGGCCGGGTTGTTGTTGAGGGTAATGCCCCAGAACAGCGGGTGACCGAACAGGCTGCCGGGCCGGGCAAGACGGATATCGGTGTTGTCCCAACTCCACTGCCTGGCGACGCCGTCATACGTCACCTGCACAAACGCGCCGAGGCCGATCGCCGAATCGAGCGCGCCGCCATAGAACAGGCTGGTCTGCTGCGCGGCCCAGGCATCGTTCGACTTGAAGCCGGGCTGCAGGCCGCCCGGGACCTTGTCGTGCTGCTGGGTCCATCCGATCTGGGACATCACGGCGAAATTCTTCCAGGTCGGGAAGGTGCCGCCGGCGATGTAGCCCTCGAGCTTGAAATCCCGCCCATACGGCGTGAGCTGGGGAAAGCCGATATGACAGGCCGAGCACGGTTCGCCGGTCTGCGCTGCAAAGGCGGGGATCGCGTAGGCAGCGCGAGGCGCCGCAAGCCAGGCTGCGGCAACCATGCCAGCGGCCGCAAGCCGCCAGGAATAGGGATGTGACCGGGTTTTCATTTGCAGTCTCCCGTTGACTTTCATTCAGTGACGAGCATCCGATTAACAGGGCCCAAAATCGTGGTCGTTGATCGAGATCAATTTGTGACGGCTTGTGACCGCATGTTGCAGGTGTGCACCATTGCCGCCGGCCCGGCGAAAGCCCTACACCTTGTCCCGTGCGAATCGACCCGCCCCGACGGCCTACGGAAGATATCGCCATAGAACCCGAAGCGGTTCTAAGGCGGGTTTTCGGCCATGACGGTTTCCGGGGGCCGCAGCGCGACATCGTCACCCATGTCATCGCCGGGCATGACGCCCTCGTGCTGATGCCCACCGGCGGCGGGAAGTCGATCTGCTATCAACTTCCCGCAATCTGCCGGCGGGGCGTCGGAATCGTGGTCTCGCCGCTGATTGCCCTGATGCGCAATCAGGTCGAGGCGCTGCGCCAGCTGGGTGTGCGCGCCGCGGCCTTCAACTCGAGCCTCGAGGCCGCCGAACGCGCGACGGTTCTCCGGGCACTTCGGGCAGGGGAGCTCGACCTGCTCTACGTGGCGCCGGAGCGGCTGGTCACCGAGGATTTCCTCGCCCTGTTAGGGTCGGTGCGGATCGCACTCTTCGCGATCGACGAAGCCCACTGCGTCAGCCAATGGGGCCATGATTTCCGGCCCGAATATCTCCAACTCGCAACGATCGGCGAGAGATTTCCGGGCGTGCCCCGCATCGCACTCACCGCCACGGCCGATCCGCAGACGCGCGATGACATCGCGCGCCGCCTCGGGCTCGACGGGGCGCGCCTGTTCATCTCGAGTTTCGACCGGCCGAACCTGACCTACGCGATCGCGCCCAAGATCGAGCCACGGCGGCAGCTTCTCGCCTTCCTGCGCGGCCATGAGGGCGAGTGCGGCATCGTCTACTGCCTGAGCCGCGCCGCCGTCGAGGAAACGGCGAGCTGGCTTGCCGGCCAGGGCCTGCGGGCCCTGCCCTATCATGCCGGGCTGGATGCGGCGACGCGGAACCGGAACCAGGACGCCTTCCTCGGCGAGGACGGCCTGATACTGGTTGCCACCATCGCCTTCGGCATGGGGATCGACAAGCCGGACATCCGCTTCGTCGCCCATCTGGACCTGCCATCGAGCCTGGAGGCCTATTATCAGGAGACCGGCCGCGCCGGCCGCGACGGCGCGCCGGCCGAGACCCTGATGCTCTATGGTATGCAGGATGTGGCATTGCGTGGACGCCTGATCGACCAGAGCGACGCGCCGGACGAGGTCAAGCGCATTGCCCGGGCCAAGCTCGGCGCGCTGCTCGGCGTCTGCGAGACGGCCGGGTGCAGGCGGCGCGCGGTGCTCGCGCATTTCGGCGAAACCTATCCCGGAGACTGCGGCCGCTGCGACAATTGCCGCACACCGGTGCAGACCTGGGACGGTACCGAAGCCGCGCGCAAGGCGCTTTCGGCGATACTGCGCACGGGGCAGCGCTTCGGTGTGGGCCACCTGACCGATATTCTCCGCGGCACCGCGACCGACCGGATCAGGCATCTTGGTCACGACAGGCTGCCGACGTTCGGGGTCGGCGCGGATCTCGACCGCCGCCAGTGGGGCTCGGTCTTCCGTCAGCTCGCGGTGGCCGGGCTGGTCGAGATCGACCACGAGGCCTATGGCGCGCTGCGCATCACGGAGCGGGCCCGGCCGGTGCTTCGCGGCGAGGAGGCGCTCCGCCTGCGCCGCGACCCCGCCACCGGCAGGAGGGGCGGGCAGCGCAGCACGGCGGGGCCATCACCGGCGATCGAAGCCCCCGGTTTCGAGGCGCTCCGGGAATGGCGGCGCGAGGTCGCCCGCTCGCAGCAAGTGCCTGCCTATGTCATTTTTCACGATGCGACGCTGGCCGCCCTCGCTGCCGCGAGGCCAAGCAGCCGGCGCGATCTGGCGGCCGTGCCCGGCATGGGAACCAGCAAGATCGAACGCTACGGCGACGCCGTGCTCGCCGTGCTCGCGAGGACAACGGCATGACCCGGAACGCACGAAACTACATGGCCCGCATCCCGCTCTTCGCCCCCTTCAGCCCGGAAGAGCTGGATGCGCTCTATGCCTGCACCTACGAGCGCAACATGACGACCGGCGAAATGCTGATCCAGCGCGGCGATCCGGGCACGTCGATGATGCTGATCCTTGCCGGCGAGGTGCGGGTCGTGCTCCCCGGAATCGATGGCAACGACCAGGATCTCAACACGCTGCGCGAGGGCGCGGTTTTCGGCGAAATCGCGCTGTTCGACGGCAAGCCCCGCAGCGCGGACGTGGTCGCCGCGACCAATGGCCGGCTTCTGGTGCTGGAACGCGCCTCGGTGGTGCGGCTGATCGAGCGTGATCCGCAATTCGCCATGCGGGTGATCGAAATCATCTGCATGCGGCTGCGCACCACACTCGCGCAGCTTGACTCCATCCTGTTCCAGGATGTGAGCCAGAGAGTCGTCACCTTCCTGCTGCAGCGTTCCGAGGGGCTGGAACGCGCGCGGATCGACACCACCCAGAGCGCGCTTGGCCGCGCCGTCGGATCGACGCGCGAAACGGTGAACCGGCGACTCAGGGATCTCGAGGCCCGCGGCCTCATCGAACTCACCCCGGGCCGAATCACGGTGCGGGACCGGAACGGCCTGTCCGCGCTCCTGCAGGGCCGTTCACGCATGGCCTGACGGGCCACGCCCTTGCCACGGCGGGCGCGCGGGCGTTAGCTTTCGCTCCCACGAGAACAGATGCCCGATGGAGACAGCCCCATGACGGTCAAGAGCCGACACCCGGAAACGCTCGCCCTGCACGCCGGCTGGCGCGCCGATCCCACCACCGGCTCGGTCGCGGTGCCGATCCACCAGACCACCTCCTACCAGTTCAACAGCACCGAACACGCGGCCAACCTGTTCGCGCTGTCCGAGCTCGGCAACATCTACACCCGCATCATGAACCCGACGACGGACGTGCTCGAGCAGCGCCTCGCCGCCGTCGAGGGCGGGGTCGCCGCGCTTGCCCTCGCCTCCGGCCAGGCCGCCTCGGCGAGCGCGATCCGCACGCTGACGCGCGCGGGCGAGAACGTCGTCGCCTCCACCGATCTCTACGGCGGCACCTGGAACCTCTTCGCCAACACGCTGCGCGACCAAGGCATCGAGATCCGCTTCGTCGACCCGACCGACCCCGAGAATTTCCGCCGCGCGACCGATGACAAGACCCGCGCGTATTACGCCGAAACCCTGCCCAACCCGAAGCTCGCGGTCTTCCCCATCGCCGAGGTCGCGGCGATCGGCCGCCCGCTCGGCATCCCGCTGATCATGGACAACACGGCCGCGCCGCTGCTCTGCCGGCCCTTCGACCACGGCGCGGCCATCGTGATCTATTCCACCACGAAATATATCGGCGGCCACGGCACCTCGATCGGCGGGATGATCATCGATTCCGGCAATTTCGACTGGGCCGCCCACCCCGCGCGCCAGCCGCTGCTGAACGCGCCCGACCCCTCCTATCACGGCGCGGTCTGGGTCGAGGCGGTCAAGCCGCTCGGCCCGATCGCCTACATCATCCGCGCCCGCACCGTGATCCTGCGCGACGAGGGGGCGGCGCTCTCGCCGTTCAACGCCTTCCAGCTCATCCAGGGGCTGGAGACGCTGCCGCTGCGCATGGCGCGGCATTGCGAGAACGCCGAGAAGGTGGTCGATTTCCTCTCCAGCCATCCCGACGTGGTGCGGGTGATCCACCCCGGCGTCGCCACCGGCGAGGCGCGGCGGCGCACGGAAACCTACCTCACCGGCGGCAGGGGCGCGCTGGTCGGCTTCGAACTGGCCGGCGGCGCCGCATCGGGGCGGAAATTCATCGAGGCGCTGCGGATGTTCTACCACGTCGCCAATATCGGCGACGCCCGCAGCCTCGCCATCCACCCCGCCAGCACCACCCACTCGCAGCTCTCGGCCGAGGAACAGGCGGCCACCGGCGTCACGCCGGGCTATGTCCGGCTGTCGATCGGCCTCGAACACATCGAGGACATCATCGCCGATCTGGATCAGGCGCTGGCGGCCGCGCGCTGAGCTTCAGTATCCCGATGTCGCGGGCCGGATCCCCGATCCGGCCCGTGATTTTTCACGACCCCGCCCGCGCCCGCTCGGCCATCTCCCGCGCATTGGCCGACAAAGCGGGATCGGCGAGCAGCGCGTCCAGCGCGCCGCGCATCAGCGCCTGCCGCGCCGGATCGAAGCGCTGCCAGCTCGCGAACACGTCGATGCAGCGCGCCGCGATCTGCCGGTTCACCCGGTCGACCTCGCCGATCATCCGCGCCACCAGCGCATAGCCCCGCCCCGACGCATCGTGGAACCAGCGCTGGTTCCCCGCGCCGAACGCCTGCACCAGGGCGCGGAAGCGGTTGGGGTTGCGCAGGTCGAAATCGGCGTGCCGGGTCAGCGCCTCGACGCGGTCCAGCGTGTCCGGGGCGGCCGCCATCGCCTGGATGCGGAACCACTTGTCGCCCACCAGCGCATCGCCGCGCCAGCGCGCGTGAAACGCCGCGAGTGCCGCATCGCGCGCCGGCGTCGCGGTATCGGCGAGCAGCGCCAGCGCGCCGAGCCGCCCGGTCATCGTCGGCGCGGTCTCGAAGCGGCGCTGTGCCGCGTCCAGCCCCGCCGCCGGGTCCGCCGCCATCAGATAGGCCAGCGCGACATTGCCGAGCACCCGCCGCCCCATGCTCGCCGGGTCGAGGCTGAACGGCGCCGACGGGTCCTCCGCCCCGCACAGCGCGGCGAAGCGGTCGCGCAACTGCCGGCCGATCGCCGCCCGCGTCGTCTCCAGCGCCTCGTGAATCGCATCCGGGTCGATCACCGCCATCCGGTCCGCCAACACGTCCTTGCCCGGCAGCGACAATATCCGCGCGGCGAGCGCCGGCGCCTCCTGCGCGAGGTCGAGCGCCGCCGCCATCGCCGCCACCAGCGCCGGATCGGTCGCCACCGCCTCGCCGCGCTGCAATGCGGCGATCGCGTCGAGCAGCGCGCGCGTCGCATATTCCTGCCCGGCCTCCCAGCGGCTGAACCCGTCGGTATCGTGCGCGGCAAGGTGCGCGAGCCCGGCCGCATCGTGCCCCGAGAGCTTCACCGGCGCCGAGAACCCGCGCAACAGCGAGGGCACCGGCGGAGCCGCGACCTCCTCGAACACGAAACGCTGCTCGGCCGCGCGCAGCAGCAGCACCCGAGTGCCGCGATGCGCGTCCGCCTCGCCCTCCAGCCGAGCTTCAAGCTCCGCCCCATCCGGCCCGATCAGCCCCATCGCCACCGGGATCAGGAACGGCTCCTTATGCGCCTGCCCCGGCGTCGGCGCCGTCACCTGCCGCAGCGTGAGCGTGTAGCACCGCGCCGCCGCGTCGTATTCGCCCTCGAATCGCAGCTGCGGCGTGCCCGCCTGCTCGTACCAGCGCATGAACTGGGAAAAATCGAACCCCGATTCCTCGCGCATCGCGGCCACGAAATCCTCGATCGTCGCCGCCGAATTGTCGTTGCGCGCGATGTAGCGATCGAAGCCGCGGCGGAACGCCTCATGCCCGATGATGGTGCGGATCATCCGCACCACCTCCGCCCCCTTCTCATAGACGGTCGCGGTGTAGAAATTGTCGATCTTGCGATAGGCGGCGGGGCGGACGGGGTGCGCCAGCGGCCCGGCATCCTCGGCGAATTGCCGGGCGCGCAGCATCTTGACGTCGTCGATCCGCGACAGCGCCGCATCGGTCGTCGCAGCCCCGTATTCCTGGTCGCGAAAGACGGTCAGTCCCTCCTTGAGCGAGAGCTGGAACCAGTCCCGGCAGGTCACCCGGTCGCCGGTCCAGTTGTGGAAATATTCATGCGCGATCACCCGGTCGATCCGCTGGTAGTCGGCATCCGTCGCGGTATCCGGCCGGGCGAGGACGAGGGCGGTGTTGAAGATGTTGAGCCCCTTGTTCTCCATCGCCCCCATGTTGAAGTCGGACACGGCGGCGATGTTGAAGATGTCGAGGTCGTATTCGAGGCCGAACGCCTCCTCGTCCCAGCGCATCGCCCGCTTGAGGCAGGCCATCGCGTGGTCGACCTTGTCCTCGTCGCCGCGGCGGACATGGATGCCGAGCTGCACCTGCCGCCCCGAGCGGGTGACGAACGCGTCATGCACCGAAACCAGGTCGCCCGCGACCAGCGCGAACAGATAGGACGGCTTGGGGTGCGGATCCTCCCATTTCGCCCAGTGCCGCCCGTCCGGCAGGGTGCCGCGATCGACCGGATTGCCGTTGGACAGCAGCAGCGGACAGCGCGCCGGATCGGCGATCAGCGTCGCCGTGTAGCGGGCCATCACATCCGGCCGGTCGGGGAAGAAGGTGATGCGGCGAAACCCCTCGGCCTCGCACTGGGTGAAGAAATCCCCGCCCGAGACATACAGTCCCGAAAGCTCGGAATTGCGCTCCGGCGCGATGATCACCTCGGTATCGAGGGTGAATTCGTCCGGCACGTCGCGAATGACGAGGCCATGCGCGCCGAGCGCGTAGCGGTTGGCGCCGAGCGCCTCGCCATCGAGCAGCACCGATCGCAGGTCGAGCCCCTCGCCATCGAGTTCCAGCGGCGCATCCGCGATCCCGTGCGCCGCGCTGCGCCGCAGCGTCAGGCTGGCGCGCACCCGTGTTGCCGCCGGATCGAGATCGAAGATGAGATCGACCGTATCGACCAGAAAGGCCGGCGGCCGGTATTCGTCGAGGCGGCGCGGGGCGGCGTCGGGCAGCGGGACGGGGCGTTCGGTCATCGGACTCTCCTTGCAGCGCCGTTTTATGTGCCTCGCCGGCTGCCGGCGCGCAAATCGCCTCACCGCCCCCCGGAATGCCGCGAACGGGACTCCGCCCTGCCCGGCGGATGGTTGCATCCGCAGCATCACCACCTATGATTTCGTCGAAGTTACGCGGGACGCCACGCTCCCTCCCGCATCGCGCACGGGATTCATGAACGGCACCGCAGACGACCTCTCCCTCTCGCTGCACCAGAGCATCCACGAGGTCCCGGCGCCGGACTGGGATGCGCTGGCCGGCGGCAACCCCTTCGTCAGCCACGCCTTCCTCTCGGCCCTGGAAGACAGCGCCTCCGTCGGCGGCGACAGCGGCTGGTATCCCCAGCACGCGGTGCTGCGCGACGGCGCCGGCCGCCTGCTCGGCGCCGCCCCCACCTACGTCAAGGCCCATTCCTACGGCGAATACGTGTTCGATCACGGCTGGGCCAACGCCTTCGAACGCGCCGGCGGGCGCTACTACCCGAAGCTGCAAGTCGCCGCCCCGTTCAGCCCGGTGCCCGGCCCGCGCCTGCTGATGGCCGAAGGCCTGCCCCTGTCGCTGCTCGCCCGCGGCCTGGAGATCGCCGCCGAGCGGCTCGGCTGCTCCTCGGTCCATGCCACCTTCTGCACCGAGGCCGAGTGGCACGCGCTCGGCGAGGCCGGCTGGCTGCGGCGCATGGGCGTGCAATATCACTGGCACAATCGCGGCTATGAAGGGTTCGAGGATTTCCTCGCCGCCCTGTCCTCGCGCAAGCGCAAGGCGATCCGCCGCGAACGGCGCGACGCGCAGGCCGGGCTCGAGATCCGCGCCCTGCGCGGCAGCGAGATGGGGCGGCGCGAATGGGCCGCCTTCTACAACTTCTATCTCTCCACCGTCGACCGCAAATGGGGCGGCGCCTACCTCACCGAGCGCTTCTTCCCCCTGCTCGGCGAGCGCCTCGGCGATGCCGTGGTGATGATGATGGCCTTCCGCGCCGGCCGCCCGATCGCCGGCGCGCTCAACCTGCGCGGCCCGGACGCGCTCTACGGCCGCAACTGGGGGGCGCTGGAAGACGTCCCCTTCCTGCATTTCGAGCTCTGCTACTATCAGGCGATCGACTACGCGATCGGCGCCGGCCTCGCCCGCGTCGAGGCCGGTGCGCAGGGCCAGCACAAGATCCAGCGCGGCTACCTGCCGAGCCGCACCTTCTCCGCGCACTGGATCGGCCATCCCGGCCTGAGCGATGCCGTCGCCCGCTTCCTCGAGGCCGAGCGCCCGGCGGTGGACGAGGAAATGGCGATGCTCGGCGAGCAATCCCCCTATCGCAGCGATATTTCGCCGTGATCGCGGCCTATGCGGCGCTGGCCGCCTCGATGGTGATCGTCGGCGGCAATGTCGTCCTGCTCAAGCTGCTGGCCGCGCACCTGCCGACCTTCCCGTTGCTGTTCATGCGCACCAGTTTCGCCACGCTGTGCCTTGCCCCGCTGGTGGCACCGCGCCTGCCGGCGCCGCGCACGCTGGCCATCCTGTTCATGCAAGCCGCCTGTGGCACCCTGCTGTACAACGGCATGATGGTCGCCGGATTGAAGCTCACCGGCGCGGTGCAGGCGGGACTGGTCCTCGCGAGTCTTCCGGCGGTGATCGCGCTCGGCGCGGCGCTGTTCCTGCGCGAGCACCTGCGGCCGCTGCAATGGGCGGCGGTGGTGCTGGCGGGCGTCGGCATCGCCGCCCTCGCGCGCGGCGGCGGCGGTTTCAGCCTGGTGGGTGATGCACTCATCTTCGGCGCGGTGTGCGGCGAGGCCGGATATGCCCTGTTCGCCCGCCGCGCCGCCGGCCTGCTGCCGGTGATGCAGGCGACATTCTGGATGCAAGCCTGCGGCGCCGCGATGACGGCCCCGCTCGCCATCGCCAGTTTCGGACAGGTCCACTTCACCTGGCTGATCGCCGGGCTGTTGCTGGTGAACAGCCTGACCTCAAGCGTGCTGGCCGTGATCCTGTGGTATCACGGAATGCGGCGTGTTCAGGCCGGCATTGCCGGCACGTTCACCGCGCTGCTCCCCGCGACGGCCACCTTGATGGGCGTGCTCGTTCTGGCAGAACCGTTCACCCGGGGCGATGCAATGGGCTTTGCCGCCCTGTTCGTCTCGATGGTGCTGATCCTGCGGCCTCAGCGCCGCCCCCCGTGGAAGAGGAAGGCCAGCGCGTAGCCGAGCGTCGCGGCGCCGAACAGGGCGAGAACGGGCTGTTCGCGCACGAAGTCCGCCACCCATGCCGCGCCGTCACTCGCCGGCGCCGCCGCCCGATCCTCCGGCGCCCGGCCGGCACCTCCCGCCACCGAGTCACGCACGGACTCGAAAGCGGCCCCTGCCGTATGGCTTGCCGAGCGCGCGGCATCCTTGGCCGCGCCAAAGAGCTTCTGCGCTTCGCCCGCGGCCTGGTGGCGCATTCCTTCCCGCTGCAAATCCTCGTCGCCGGTCGCCTCGCCAAGAGCTTCCTCGGCCTTGCCTGCAAAAGCGCGGGCTCCACCTTCGATCTCATCCTTGTCCATCGGGTTTTCCTCCTTCGGCATGTCGGATCAGAACTCGGGAGATGGGGGCCGAAGCCATCCCGGACAAGCCGGTGTATCTCGCCTTTCCTGATCGCCTAGGTTGTAAAGCCTGATTTTGTCATGGCAGCTTCACGGAAAGGTTTCCTCAGATCAAAAACGGTCACGTCCGTCAACGTGGTGGAAATTATAGATGGTTTAAGGTGACCAAGGATCATTCGGCTGCGGTGGCGATCTGGGGTGGAAATACGTCGATTGCGGGCGGTGTAAGTTCGGCCATTGGCTCGGTCTGCATGTAGCGATTTTGTGTTTGCCACTCGTCATTCTGCTCGAGGAGCACGGCGCCCACGAGCCTGATGATGGCGGCTTCGTTTGGAAAGATGCCGACGACATCAGCGCGCCGCTTGACCTCCTTGTTCAGGCGTTCGATCGGGTTGGTAGAGTGGATCTTGACCCTGTGTTGCACGGGGAAGTCCATGTGGGCGAGGACATCGACCTCGCTATCATCGATAAATGCGGCGAGCTTGGGCCATTTGGCGCGGAACTGGTCGGCGGTGTGGCGTAGCGTCTGGCTAGCGCCGGCACGGTCAGGCTGAATGAAGGCTTGGCGGAGCGCCGCCGAGACCATGCTCTGCTGGCCCTTGCCGACATAGGCCAGGGCATTGCGCATCCAGTGAACGCGGCATCGTTGCCAGGACGCGCCCATGACGCGGCGGATTGCGGACTTGAGGCCCTCGTGCGCGTCGGAGATGACCAGCTTTACCTGACGCAGACCGCGGCGCACCAAGCTCTTGAGGAAGGCAGCCCAGAAGGTCTCGGCCTCGCTGGGGCCGATGTGCAGCCCGACGATCTCGCGCTTGCCTTCGGTGTTAGCGGCCACGGCGATTATCGCAGCCACCGAGACGATGCGCCCTCCCTCGCGCTGCTTGAGGTAGGTGGCGTCGAGCCAAAGATACGGCCAGTCACCGGTCAGCGGGCGCTCGAGGAAGGCGTTCACCCGCTCGTCGATATCCTTGCACAGCTTGCTCACCGTGCTCTTGCCTATGCCACTCAGCCCCATGGCCTGCACCAGGTCGTCGACGCGTCGGGTGGAGACGCCGCCAACCCAGGCTTCCTGGATCACCGCGACCAGGGCCTTCTCGGACGTCTTCCTAGGCTCGAGGAAGGGCGGAAAGTAAGAGCCCTGCCGCAGCTTGGGAATGCGCAGTTGCAGATTGCCGAGCCGGGTGTCGAGGGAGCGATCGCGGTAACCGTTGCGGTAGGTCGTCCGCTCACCAGTGCGCTCATGGCGCCCGGCGCCGATCAGGCCTTCCACGTCGGCCTCCATAAGCAGTTGCACTACGGCCTCCGCCACACTGCGCAGGAAATCTCCATCGCCGGCTTTCGCCAGCAATTCAGCCAAGGGTAGTCTGTCGTCGGTCATCGGGTCCTCTCGGGTTCGGGTGAAGCTTCGCAACTCCACCGTAGCCGCTCGATCCGATGGCCACCTAAACCCAGGCTCATGCGTTGGATCGGCCCCTCCGGCCGGCTACGCCGACCTCCGGCGCCAATCCAACGCACGGCAGTCAGACAATTTCCACCACAAGCGCAGACATTAGCTCAAAAACCGGATTAGGGTTTTGACATAAACTCTAATGGGGGCACGTATAATGGCTGAAGGAACCGGAGTTAAACTCAAGCGCGACGCAGGCGTGATCGGCCTGCTGTTCGCAAGTCTGGGAGGTATCATCGGATCGGGCTGGCTGCTGGGCCCGTTGAACGCGGCAAAGATTGCCGGTCCGTCGGCGATCATCGCATGGGCCATCGGCGGCTTTGCCGTTCTCTTGCTGTCTTTTGTCTATGCCGAGCTGGCGACCGCATTTCCACGGGCCGGCGCGGTGATCGCATTCCCGAAACTGTCCCACGGCAATCTGATGGCCACGGTGCTCAGCTTCGTGGTGTTCCTGGGATACGCCTCTGTCGCGCCGGCGGAAGCGTCCGCCGTGATCACGTACGGCAGCAACTACGTTTCGGGTCTCATCGACAAGGCTGGCGTGCTGACCAGCGAAGGCTTCATTGCCTCGGCCGTGCTCCTCGCCATCTTCGCGATCATCAACACCCTGGCCATCCGCATTGTGCTTGCCATCAACAGCGCGCTGACCTGGTGGAAACTCGCCATTCCGGTGCTCACGATCCTTGTTTTCGTCATCGTGGGGTTCCACGGCGCGAATTTCAGCTCTCATCGCTTTGCTCCTGGCGGAGCCTCCGGCATATTCTCGGCGGTCGCAACGTCGGGTATCGTCTTCTCCTATCTGGGCTTCCGCCAGGCCGTCGAACTCGCTGGCGAATCAAGCAATCCGCGCCGAAACCTCCCGATCGCGATCGTCGGGTCGGTCGTCATCGGCCTCGTCATCTACATGGGCCTGCAAATCGCGTTCATCGGCGCGCTCAACCCCAGCGATATCGCGAATGGCTGGGCCAAGGTCACCTTCAAGGGGGCGTTCGGTCCGTTCGCCGGCCTGGCCTCGTTGATCGGCATGGGCTGGCTGGCGGTTCTCCTCTACATCGACGCATTCATCTCGCCGTCCGGGACGGGTATCATCTATTTCACCACCACGTCCCGCGTGCTGTATGCGACCGGCAAGGAAGGATTGCTGGGCGGCAACACGTTTGCGCGGCTCTCTGTCGCCGGCGTGCCGATTGTCGGGGTGATCGTGTCTTTCCTGGTCGGCCTGCTGTTTCTTGTTCCGTTCCCGTCGTGGCAGGGCATCGTCACGTTCATCTCCTCGGCAACCGTGCTGTCGTATGGCACGGGCCCCGTCGTGCTCATGACGCTGCGCAAGACCATGCCGGTCGACAAGTACAAGCGCCCCTACCTGCTTTCCGGCGGCATGCTGATTTCCGCGGTGGCCTTCATCATCTCGAACTTCATCATCTTCTGGAGCGGCTCCTCGACGGACACCTTCCTGTTCGAGCTCATCCTGGCGTTCACGGTGATCTATGTCGGCTATGAGGCGATTGCCGGCGTCGGGTTGAGCAATCTCCACTGGAGCGGCGCGTGGTGGCTTGCGCCGTATTTCTTCGGCATGTGGCTGATCACCTATCTCGGGCCGAAGGGCCTCACCGGCGGAACCGGAGCGCTCGGACAGGTTGCGGCCTCGGTCATCCTGATCGTCTTCAGCCTTGTCATCCTCGTCATCGCCATGAATTCGGGCATTCCCGACCCGGAAGAGGCGAAAGCCACGATCCTCGCCGGCGAACCGGAAATGTTCGGGGCCGAGTAAGGGCAATCGGCGGCGGGCGGATGACCTCCGCCCGCCTTCCTGTTCCGGGGTGGGGTTTTCAACCGGCTGAAGCGGACCAGATTTCCGCCCATGACCGGATCGAACACCCCACCCCTTCCATTTCAGGACGAAGATCCCGCCCATCATCCGGCCGCGGATTTCATCTCTGCCGCGCTGGCCCGCCTTGCCAGCGGCGCGCGCGGCCGGCGCAGCGATTTCCATGTCATCGGCATTGCGACGCTGGGTGCCGATGGCGCGCCGCGCCTGCGCTCCGTCGTGCTGCGCAGCTTCGAGCCACACAGCGTCCGGCTCACCTTCCACACCGACTCGCGATCCGCGAAGTTCGCCGAACTCTCCCGTGACCGGCGCGCCGCCATCCTCGCCTACGATGCCGGAGCGAAGCTGCAGATCCGGATCGAGGGGCAGGTCGACCTGCACAGCGACGATGCGGACAGCGCTGCGGTCTGGCGCGGCCTGCCGGATGGCGCCCGTCAAATCTACCGCGGCGCGCGAGCGCCGGGCATGCGGGCCGAACCGCGCGTGCTCGATGAAACGATCGGCGAGGACGAAGCCGAGCGGCACTTCACCGTCTGCCGCCTCACCGCATCGATGATCGACGTGCTGTATCTGCGCGCCGCCGGCCATCGCCGCGCCATCGGCGTGACGGACGGCGCGGGCGGGCTGGCGGCGCACTGGGTCGCCGCCTGACCGGTTCGCTCAGGCCGCCGGCGGCTCGGTCCGGGCGATGGCCGGTTCCTTGCCGAAGGCGGCGAACCAGGCGGCGAGGCCAGGGCAGGACTTCCGCCACTCCCGTGCCGCGCAACGGAAATCAAGATAACCAAGCGCGCAGGCCACCGCGATCGACCCGATATCGAGCATCCGGCCCGGCGGATCCTGTTCGAGCATCGCAAGGGTCCGGTCGATGGCGTGCATCTGCCGCTCGATGAAGGCCTCGCGCGCGGCTTCCCTCGGCTTCATGCTCTCCATCCGGGCGCCGACCGCGGCATCGAGAATGCCGTCGCCCATCGCCTGGTAGCGCAGCGCCACCCATCTGGCCGACCCGCTGGCAGGAAACAGCGGCAGCGCATCGCCGATCTGGTCGAGGTATTCGCAGATCACCCTGCTGTCGAAGAGGGCCACGCCCTCGTCATTGACCAGACAGGGCACCTTGGAGAGCGGATTGTTCGCGATCAGCGCCGCGGGGCTTTCGTGCGGATTGGTCGGGATCAGTTCGATCCTCCGGTCGATGTCGCGGGCAATCGCGCAGGCCATCACCTTGCGGACATACGGGCTGGTCGGGGAGTGGAAGAGCTTCATGCGTCGGAACCTTTCCTGGGCGGAGCCATCATGAAATCGGCGCGCTGGCGCCGTTGCCACCGAGGCGGATAGCGCCCCCGTGCGCGGGGAGGCAAGCGCCGGAGACGGGCACGCCCCGCCTCAATCCCCGCGCACGATGTTCCAGCCGGTCTTGGCGACCTGCAGGAACACGTCATGCATGCGATGCGCGCGCTGGTCGGCCGCGTTGCCGGCCAGCGCGCGGGCATAGACGCCCTCGACAATGGCCGCCGAGCGGAACAGCGAGAAGCCCATGAAGAACCGCCAGTTGTCGATCCGCTCGCGCCCCGTCCGCCGGCAATACAGCTCCAGCGCCTCGGCCTCGCTCATCAGGCCGAGTTCCGCGAGATCCACCCCCTGGTAGCCCGCCATCGCCGGGCCGGAGCCGGGCGGCAGATGATAGGACATGCAGCAATACGCGAGATCCGCGAGCGGGTGGCCGATGGTCGAAAGCTCCCAGTCCAGCACGGCGACGATCCGCGGCTCGGTCGGGTGGATCATCATGTTGCCGAGCCGGAAGTCGCCATGCACGATCGCACTCTCGTCGCGCTCGGGAATGTTGGCGCGCAGCCAGGCGATCAGGTCGGTCATCGGCGCGAAGTCCTCGGTCTTCGAGGCTTCGTACTGCTTCGTCCAGCGCTCGATCTGGCGGGCGACATAGTGGTCCGGCCGGCCGAAGCCGGTCAGGCCCACCGCGTTGTAGTCGACCTTGTGCAGCGCCGCGATGGTCTCGAAGATCTGCCGATGGATGGCGCCGCGCTCCTCCGGCGCAAGCCCGGGCATCATCACGTCGTGAAACACCCGGCCCGCCACGTGACCCATCACGTAGAACTCGGTGCCGATCACCGCGGCATCGGTGCAGTAATGCAGCATCGGCGCCACCGGCACGTCGGTCGCGGCCAGCGCGCACTGGATGCGGAATTCGCGGTCGATCTGGTGCGCCGAGGGCAGCAGGGTTCCCGGCGGCTTCTTGCGCAGCACATAGTTCCGGGCCGCCGTCTCGATCAGGTAGGTCGGGTTCGACTGCCCGCCCTGGAACTGGCGGATCGTCGCCGGTTCCGCGAATCCCTCGACATGGCCGGCCAGGTAGGCGAACAGCCTCGCCTCATCGAGCCTGTGCTGTGGCAGCATCTCGACAAGTCGCGGCTGGCTTTCCGTGCTCATCCGGTTCCCTCCTCCCGATCGCGCCGGAAAATCGGGGGCAGGCGGCGCGCTGTCAAGCGTCATTGCCCCAGCCGTATCGAGCCTGCCGCTTGGGGGACTTGCATAACCCGCGCGCACCTCGCACAGTTGGGTCAAACAGACGGCTCAGCAGAATCAGAACAGCGAGGAATATGCTACCATGGAGTTCCGTTATTCCGCCAAGACCGAGGCGCTGCGCCAGCGCGTTGCCGACTTCATGGCCGAGCACATCTATCCGAACGAACAGGCGCTGTTCCACACCGCCCACACCCAGGCCAACCAGTGGAAGCCGCTGGAGCTGCTGCAGGAGATCAAGCAGAAGGCGAAGGCGGCGGGGCTGTGGAACCTGTTCCTCCCCGAATCCGAGCATGGCGCCGGGCTGACCAACGTCGAATACGCGCCGCTCGCCGAAATCATGGGCCGCTCGCCCTTCGGCCCGGAAGCCTTCAACTGCTCCGCCCCCGATACCGGCAACATGGAAGTGCTGACCCGCTACGGAACACCGGAGCAAAAGGAAGCCTGGCTGAAGCCGCTGCTCGCCGGCGAGATCCGTTCCGCCTTCGCGATGACCGAGCCGCGCGTCGCATCCTCGGATGCGAAGAACATCGAGACCTCGATCCGCCGCGAGGGCGACGAATACGTCATCGACGGCCATAAGTGGTGGACCTCCGGCGCGCCCGACCCGCGCTGCCGCATCCTCATCGTGATGGGCCAGTCCGACCCCGAGAACCCCGACCCCTACAAGCGCCAGTCGATGATCCTGGTGCCCTTCCCGCATCCGGGTGTGACGATGAAGCGCGCCCTGCCGGTGTTCGGCGATGTGGATGCCCCGCACGGCCATGCCGAGATGATCTTCGACAAGGTGCGGGTGCCGGCCGCCAACATGCTGCTCGGCGAGGGCCGCGGCTTCGAGATCGCCCAGGGCCGGCTCGGGCCGGGACGCATCCATCACTGCATGCGCTCGATCGGGGTGGCCGAGCGGGCGCTGGAGCGCATGGTCCGCCGGCTCGAAAGCCGCACCGCCTTCGGCAAGCCGGTCATCGAGCAGAGCGTCTGGCGCGAGCGCATCGCCGAAAGCCGCATCATGATCGACCAGGCCCGCCTGCTCACCCTCAAGGCCGCGCACATGATGGACACGGTGGGCAACAAGGAAGCCCGCGCCGAGATCGCGATGATCAAGGTCGTCGCCCCCAACGTCGCCTGCAAGGTGGTCGACTGGGCGATCCAGGCCTTCGGCGGCGGCGGCGTCGCCGATACCTGGCTCTCCTCGGCCTATGCGCACCAGCGCACGCTGCGTCTGGCCGACGGGCCGGACGAGGTGCATCGCGACCAGCTCGCCCGGCTTGAACACCGGCGCTACCGCAACACCGATCCGGCACGCACGGGCGGCTATCCGAATGTGCTGATCGCGGACGGGCTGTCCGAGCCGGGCCAGGCCTGATGCGCGCGATCCGCTGCGAGGAATGGGGCGGGCCGGAGACGCTGCGCCTGCGCGACATCCCCGATCCCGTCCCGCAGAAAGGCGAGGTGCTGATCCGGATTCACGCCGCCGGGGTGAATTTCCCCGACGTGCTGATCATCCAGAAAAAGTACCAGGTGCAGCCCGAACTGCCCTTCACCCCCGGCGCCGAAATCGCCGGGGAGATCGAGGCGGTCGGCGAGGGCGTCACCGGCTACAAGCCTGGTGGCCGCGTGCTCGCCCTCTGCTCGACCGGCGGATTTGCGGAAAAGATCGCGCTCGACGCGCATCGCTGCGTGCCCATACCGGACAGCGTTTCGTTCGAGGTCGCCGCCGGGCTGATGCTCGCCTTCGGCACCTCGCACCACGCCGTCGTCGACCGCGGGGAACTCAAGCCCGGCGAGACGATCCTGGTGCTGGGTGCCGCCGGCGGCGTCGGCCTTGCCGCGGTGGATATCGCCAAGGCCAAGGGTGCCAGGGTGATCGCCGCCGCCTCGTCAGAGGAAAAGCTCGAGATCTGCCGCGCGCATGGCGCCGACGCCACGATCAATTACGGCACCGGGGACCTGCGGGCCGCGATCCGCGAACACACCGGCGGCAAGGGACCGGACGTCATCTTCGATCCCGTGGGCGGGCACCTGGCCGAGCCGGCCTTCCGCTCGATCGCCTGGCGCGGGCGCTATCTGGTGATCGGCTTCGCCGAAGGCACCATTCCGTCCCTGCCGCTCAACCTGCCGCTGCTCAAGGGCGCGTCGCTGGTCGGCGTGTTCTGGGGCGAGTTCGCCCGCCGCGAGCCGAAGAACCAGATCCGGATGATGGAAGACCTGTTCGCCATGCTGGCGCGCGGCGAAATCCGCCCGCTCGTGTCGAAAACCTACAGCCTCGACCAGACGGACGAGGCGCTGCGGGACATGGCGGCACGCCGCGTCACCGGAAAGATCGTGATCCTGCCATGAAAGAGTTCAGCAACCGGGTTGCCGTCATCACCGGCGCGGGCAGCGGCTTCGGCCGCGAATTCGCCCGCATCGCCGCCGCCCGCGGCATGCGCCTTGCCCTCGCCGACATCCAGCCCGACGCGCTGGAGGCCATCGCCGCCGAACTGCGCGCGGCCGGCGCCGAGGTGCTGGCCGAACGCGTCGATGTCAGCAACGCCGAAGCGATGGAGCGGTTCGCGGATGCGGTGTTCGCGCAGTACGGCAACGCCCATCTGCTCTTCAACAATGCCGGCGTCGGCGGCGGCGGGCTGCTCTGGGAGCACTCGGTGCGCGACTGGCAATGGGTGCTCGGCGTCAACCTCTGGGGCGTGATCCACGGCGTGCGCTGCTTCGTCCCGCGCATGATCGCCAACGGCGACGAGGGCCACATCGTCAACACCGCCTCGGTCGCCGGGCTGATCTCGGCACAGACCATGGGCGTCTATAACGTCTCCAAACACGGTGTCGTCACGCTGTCGGAAACGCTGTTCCAGGATCTGCGGATTTCCGGATCGATCCTCGGCGTGACCGTGCTCTGCCCCGCCTTCGTCGATACCGGCATCAAGGATGCGGCGCGCAATCGCCCGGCCGAACTCGCCAACGACGCGCCGCCGACGGCCAGCCAGCGCCTGGCCGAGGAGCAGACCCGCAAGGCGGTCACCTCGGGGCGGATCGGCGCGCCGGAGGTTGCGGCCAGAACCTTCGAATGCATCGAAGAGGGACGCTTCTACTGCCTGACGCATCCGAAGATTCTCGGCGCGGTCGAACTGCGGATGCAGGATCTCCTGAACCAGCGCGACCCGAGCGACCCGTTCTCGCTCAAGCGGGAGGTCGCCTTCAAGGCGCCGCAGAACTGACGCTTCGTCAGAAATGTTGCCAGCCGGTTCGCGCCAGCGTGACCGGCCGGCCATCCTTGTCCACCGCCGTCACCGCGGGCGCCCCCGCCACGAAATGGCCGATCCGCGTGAGCGGCGTGCCGGCGCAGGCCTGCCGCAACTCGTGGTCCGATCCGGCCGGGGCGGCGATCAGCAATTCGTAATCGTCGCCGCCGGTGAGGATCGTCTCCCGCCAGGCGGGTCCCGCCGCCCGCGCCGCCGGCGAGAGCGGAACGCGGTCCGCCTCGATCACCGCGCCGCAGCCCGATGCTCGGCACACATGGCCGAGATCCTGCACCAGCCCGTCGGAGACATCGATCGCGGCATGAACGAGACCCGCGAGCGCTAGGCCGATGCGGGGCTCGGGCAGCAGGCGGCGCGCGCGGAACTGGCCGGTCGGATCGGCGATCTCGCCGCGCGCGGCATGCAGCCCGAGCGCCGCATCGCCGATCGTGCCGGTGACGTAGAGCGCGTCGCCCGCAACCGCCCCACCGCGCCGCAGCGCCGCCCCGGGCTCGACACTGCCGATCATGGTGATCGACGTCATCACCGGACCGGGCGTGGACGAGCTGTCGCCCCCCCAGAGCGGCAGGCCGAACCGTGCCTGGTCGGCGGCAAGGCCTTCGGCAAACGCCGAAAGCCAGGTCTCGGGCGTGTCGGCGCGCAAGGCGGTCGTAAGCAGGTATCCCTCCGCCCGCGCGCCCATGGCGGCGAGATCGGAAAGATTCCGGCGCATCAGCTTGCGGGCGACCAGATCGGCGGGATCATCCGGCAGGAAGTGCACGCCCTCGATCATCTGATCCACCGTCAGCACGGCCTGGCGCCCGGCCGGCGGCGTCCAGAGCGCGGCATCGTCGGCCAGGCCGAGCGCTTCCGCCGAGGCGAGCGGCGCGAAATACCGGGCGATGCGGCCGAACTCGCCGCTCACTTCATGCCCTGACGGGGTCGGTGAACTCGCCTTCGCGCAGCGTGCGGGCAATCCGGTCGAGCACGGCGTTGCCCATCTGCACCGCATCGCCTTCGAGGAAGCCGTGCGCCACGTCGAGATATTCGTTGATGACGACCCGCGCCGGCGGCCCGTCGGTCATCCACAGCTCGGCGCCAGCGGCGCGCAGCAGGGCTCGCAGCACCGGATCGAGCCGCGGCATCGGCCAGGCTTCGGGCAGCACGCCGGCGATCAGCGGGTCGACCACGTCCTGCTGCGCCGTCGCGGTGCGGACGATGCGCGAGAACAGCGGCACATCGGGCGGCGGAACCTCGCCTTCCTCGACGCCGAGCATCCCCGCCATCCGCCCGAAACGGTGGCGGACGAACTGGTCGATCACGGTTTCGGCCGTCTCGCCGGCATGCTCGCACTGGTAGAGCGCCTGCACCGCCGCGGCGCGGGCGAGCGTGCGCGGCCGCGCCTTGCTTCCCGCCGGTTTCATGCCGCCCCCAGACGACGCGCGAGGGCGATCTGCCGCAGACAGGCCGATGCCGCCTCGGCCCCCTTGTTCGATCCGGTCTCGGCCGAGCGCGCCTCCGCCTGAGCCAGGGTATCGACGGTCAGCAGCGCCGTCCCGAGCGGCGCCGCATAGTCGATCGCCACCTGCATCAGCCCGTTCATCGCCGAATCGCAGATGAAATCGTAATGGTCCGTCTCGCCGCGCACGACGCAGCCGAGCGCCACATAGCCATCGTAGCGCGTCCGCCCGCGCAGCGCGATGGCGAGCGCCTGCGGCAGCTCGAACGCGCCGGCGACGTCGACCGTCTCGACCGTCGCATTCGCCCGGCCGAGGAGCAGCACCGCCGCATCCGTCATGCCGTCGACGATCTGCCGGTAATAGGGCGCGCGGATCAGCAGGATGCGCGGCGCCGGGCCAGGCACATCCGGCACCTCGGCTTCAGGGGCATCGGCCGTGCTCATGGCTTCGAAGGCTCCTCGATCGGCAGTTGCTCGACAATGTTGAGCCCGTAGCCTTCCAGCCCGACCACGGCGCGCTTGTGGTTCGAGAGCAGCACCATGTCGCGCACGCCCAGATCCGCGAGGATCTGCGCGCCCACGCCATAGTCGCGCAGCACGGCGCCGGTGCGCGCCCCGCCGACGATCTGCCGCAACCGCGAGGAGACCGCATCGGGCCGCGCCTCGCGGATGAGCACGACGACCCCGCGCCCGGACTGGGCGATCTGCGCCATCGCCCGGCGCAGGTCGCGGATATGGTCGCCGCCCAGAATGTCGTCGATCGTGCTGATCGCGTGCATCCGCACCAGCACGGGCTCGTCGGCGGCAATGTCGCCCTTGATGAGAGCGACGTGCTCGACCTGGTCGATCGTGTTCTCGAAGACGACGCTGCGCCACTGATGCCCCGCGCCATCCGTGATCATTCCATCGCCCGCGCGGCGGACCAGCTTCTCCATCCGCCGGCGATAGGCGATCAGATCGGCGATCGTCCCGAGCTTGAGATTATGGTACTGCGCGACCGAGACGAGGTCCGGCAGCCGCGCCATCGTCCCGTCCTCGTTCATGATCTCGCAGATCACCCCGGCCGGCGTGAGGCCGGCGAGGCGGGCAATGTCCACCGCCGCCTCGGTATGACCGGTGCGGACCAGCGTGCCGCCGTCCCGCGCCATCAGCGGAAAGATGTGGCCGGGCGAGACGATGTCCGCGGCGCCGCATTCGGGATTGATGGCGACCGCGATGGTCCGCGCCCGGTCGGCCGCGGAAATCCCGGTGGTCACCCCCTCGCGCGCCTCGATCGAGACCGTGAAGGCGGTTTCGTGGCGCGACCCGTTCGACTGCGCCATGAGCTTGAGCCCGAGCGTCTCGCAGCGCGCGCGGGTCAGCGCGAGGCAGATCAGCCCCCTCGCGTGCCGGGCCATGAAATTCACGGCGTCTGGCGTCGCGAACTGGGCGGGGATCACGAGGTCGCCCTCGTTTTCCCGGTCCTCGTCATCCACCAGGATGAACATCCGCCCGGCGCGCGCTTCCTCGATGATCTCCTCGGCCGAGGCAAGGTATTGCTGCAGCGATGCGGTCTTGAGCTGATCCATCAGGCTACCTCCGCCAGCCGCGCGACATAGCGGGCCAGCATGTCGATTTCGATATTCACCGCATCGCCGACCGCCAGCGTGGCGAAATTGGTGTGCGTTTCCGTGTGCGGGATGATGTTCACCCCGAATTCAGTGCCGTCAACCTCGTTCACCGTCAGCGAGACACCGTTCACCGCAACGCTGCCCTTCGGCGCGATGAAGCGGGCCAGTTCCCGCGACACCCGGAAGCGCCAGCGCGTCGAGCCGCCCTCCGGCCGCATCGACACCACCTCGCCCAGCCCGTCGACATGGCCGGAGACGACATGGCCGCCCAGTTCGTCGCCCATGCGCAGCGCGCGCTCGAGATTGATCCTGGTGCCGGTGCGCCACGCGCCGAGCGTGGTCTTCGACAGCGTCTCGCCGGAAACCTCGACGGCGAACCAGTCCGGCCCGCGCTCGACCACCGTGAGGCAGCACCCCGAACAGGCGATCGAGGCGCCGAGCGCGACCTCGCCGATCCCGGCCCAGTCGGGATTGCCCGCCGGCACGCCGATGACGAGACGCGTATCGCTGACGCTGTCCGCCGGGCGCACGTCGCGCACATCGCCAACCCCGGTGATGATCCCGGTGAACATCGTTCAATCCCTCCGATAGCGCGTGCGGATGTCGCCGCCGCAAACCGACGCGTCGATGCGCGTGAAACGCGCCGCCCGGCCCAACTCCTCCACACCGAAGCCGGCCACCGCGCCGATCCCGTCATCGCCGATCACGACCGGGGCGGTGAACCACTCCAGACGGTCCACCAGATCGGCACGGATCAGCGCCGCCGCAAGAGTGCCGCCGCCCTCGGCCAGCACGCGGGTCAGCCCCGCCGCGCCCACCACCGCGAGCGCCGCCGCAAGGTCGATCCCCACCGGGGCGGCGGGAACCTCGAACAGCCGGGCGCCGAGATCGAGCAGCGCCGCGCGCCGGGCCGGGTCGGCGCCGTCGCGATGCACGATCCAGAGGGGGTGGTCCGCGGCCCCGCGCACCAGCCGCCCGTCGAGCGGGATCCGCAAATGCGAATCGACGATCAGGCGGATGACCGGCGTGCTGCGGAAGCCCTCGAGGCGGCAGGTCAGTTCCGGATCATCGGCCAGCACGGTGCCGACGCCGACCATCACGGCGTCATGCGTCCCGCGCAACGCGTGCGCCGCCTGGCGGGCCGCCGCACCGGTGATCCACTGGCTGGCGCCGGTGCGCGTCGCGATCTGCCCGTCGAGCGAGGTCGCGAGCTTCAGCGTCACCAGCGGCCGCCCCTCACGGATGCGCTTGCAGAACCCCGCATTGATTTCCGCGGCCTCGGCACCGCCAATTCCCTCGACCACCTCGAGTCCCGCCTCGCGCAGGCGGGAGAGGCCCGCGCCGTTGGTCCGCTCGTCCGGGTCGGTCATGGCGACGACGACGCGCGCGATGCCGGCCGCGACCAGCGCATCGGCGCAGGGCGGCGTCCGGCCGTGATGGGCGCAGGGTTCGAGCGTGACATAGGCGGTGGCGCCCCTTGCCGCGTCGCCCGCCGCGGCAAGGGCTTCGGTTTCGGCATGCGGCCGCCCGCCTTGCGCCGTGCGGCCACGCCCGACCACCCGCCCGCCGCGCACGATCACGCAGCCGACGGTCGGATTCGGCGCGGTCTCGCCCAGGCCGCGCCGTGCGAGCGCGAGGGCCGTCCGCATATGCGCGAGATCGTCCATGCCTATTTCGATGGGTCCATCGTACCCAGGAAGGCCTTGAAATCCTTGGCTTCCCGGAAATCGCGATAGACCGAGGCGAAGCGCACATAGGCCACCGCATCGACCTCTTTCAACGTATCCATCACCAGCTCGCCAATCTCGCTGGACGGAATTTCCGCCTCGCCCGAGGCTTCCAGCTTGCGGACGATGCCGTTGACGATCCGCTCGATCCGCTCGTCATCGACGGGTCGCTTGCGCAGCGCGGTGCGGATCGAGCGGGCCAGCTTGTCACGATCGAACGCGACCCGCCGCTGATCGGCCTTCACCACGACCAGCTCGCGCAGCTGCACGCGCTCGATCGTGGTGAAACGCTGGCTGCACTGCGGGCAGAAGCGCCGGCGACGGATGGCGGCGCCATCCTCCGTCGGCCGGCTGTCCTTGACCTGGGTATCGGCCTCGCCGCAGAACGGGCAGCGCACGCTTTTTTACCGGTAGATCGGGAACCGGGCGCAGAGCTCCAGCACCTTGGCGCCCACCGCCGCCTCGACGGCGGCGTTGTCACCGTCGTTCGATGCGGAGAGCCCGTCCAGCACCTCGACGATGAAACGGCCGACCATACGGAACTCGTCGGGTCCGAAACCGCGCGTCGTCGCCGCCGGCGTGCCGAGGCGAATGCCGGAGGTGACCGCCGGCTTCGCCGGGTCGAACGGAATCGCGTTCTTGTTCGCGGTCATGTGGGCGCGCTCGAGCGAGGCTTCCGCCGCCTTGCCGGTCACGTTCTTCGGGCGGAGATCCACCAGCATGAGATGGCAGTCGGTCCCGCCGGTCACGATATCGAGACCGCCCTCGACCAGCGTTTCCGCCAGCACCTTGGCATTTTCGGCCAGCGCCTTCTGGTAGGCGCGGAATTCGGGGCGGAGCGCCTCGCCGAAGGCGACCGCCTTCGCCGCGATCACATGCATCAGCGGGCCGCCCTGCAGGCCGGGGAACACCGCCGAGTTGATCTTCTTGCCGAGGTCGAGGTCGTTGGAGAGGATCATGCCGCCGCGCGGGCCGCGCAGGGTCTTGTGCGTCGTCGTGGTAACGACATGCGCGTGAGGCACCGGCGAGGGGAAGATCCCGGCCGCGACGAGCCCGGCGAAATGCGCCATGTCGACCATGAAATAGGCGCCGACCTCGTCCGCCACCTTGCGGATGCGGGCAAAGTCGATGAAGCGCGGATAGGCCGAGCCCCCAGCGATGATCAGCTTCGGCTTGCGCTCGCGCGCGAGGCGCTCCAGCTCCTCGTAATCGAGGGTGCCATCCTCGCGCTTCACGCCATACTGCACGGCGTCGAACCACTTGCCGGACAGGTTCGGCGCCGCCCCATGGGTCAGATGGCCGCCGGCGGCGAGGCTCATGCCCAGAATCGTGTCGCCCGCGTTGAGCAGGGCGAGGAACACCGCCTGGTTGGCCTGCGCGCCGGAATGCGGCTGGACATTGGCGAAGGCGCAGCCGAACAGCTCCTTCGCGCGCGCGATCGCCAGTTCCTCGGCGATATCGACCGCCGCACAACCGCCATAGTAGCGCTTGCCGGGATAGCCTTCGGCGTATTTGTTGGTCAGCACCGACCCCTGGGCCTCGAGCACGGCGCGGGAGACGATATTCTCGGAGGCGATCAGCTCGATGCCGTCCTGCTGGCGGCCGAGTTCGCGGCCGATCGCCGCCGCGAGATCAGGATCGGTCTCGGCGAGAGGGGCATTGAAGAAGCGCGAGATGTTCGCGATCGGGCTCTGCTGGTTCATGTTTTCGGCTCCGGGGTCAGTTTGGCGAGCCTCTTCTCGTGCCGGCCGCCTTCGAATTCGGTGGTCAGAAACGCATTGAGCGCGTCCAGCGCGACCATTTCGCCGGTCAGCCGGGCACCCAGGGCGAGGATATTGGCATTATTGTGCATGCGCGAAAGGCGCGCCTCGGTTGCATCATGGGCCTGCGCGCAACGAACGCCGGTGTGGCGGTTCGCCGCGATCGCCATGCCGATGCCGGAACCGCACACAAGGAGGCCGAAACGGGCCGATCCGGCCTCGATCCGCATGCTCACCTCATGCGCGATATCGGGATAATCCACGCTCGCGGCCGAATTCGTGCCGCAATCGATCACCGCCCAGCCGGCGGCGCGCGCGGCCTCTGCCAGCCGGTCCTTCAATTCGAACCCCGCATGGTCGGCGCCGACCACCAGTGTCATGTTTTCGCTCATGGCGGGGCCTTAGCACGCCCGGCCCTGGCGCGAAACCGGATTTGCGCCAAGCGATGTCGCACTGGCTGGCCGCGAATGGCGTGCATGGGGCACAACCGCGTTATGGGGTTGCGGGATCGCCGCCGATCCGCTAATTCGCCCTCCACGGCGGACCCGTAGCTCAACTGGATAGAGCACCAGACTACGAATCTGGGGGTTAGGAGTTCGAGTCTCTTCGGGTCCGCCAGTCCCCGCCGCAGAGGATGCCCGCCAATGGCCGATCCGGCGCCGATCGACCCCCGCCTTCTGGAAATCCTGGTCTGCCCGCTCACCAAGGGGCCACTGATCTATGATCGCGAGGCCGGGGAACTGATCAGCACGAAAGCCGGCCTCGCCTTCCCGATCCGGGACGGCATCCCGATCATGCTGGTCGACGAAGCGCGCCAGATCGACCCGTGACCGCGCCGGAACCGACCGAAATCCGCCTGCGCCGGGCCGAGCGGGTGCTCGAGATCACCTTCGCCGATGGCGCTCACTTCGAGCTTTCGGCCGAATATCTCCGCGTCGAGAGCCCGAGTGCCGAAGTGCAGGGCCACAGCCCGTCAGAGCGGCAACTGGTCGCCGGCAAGAAGGCGGTGGGCATCTCCCGCCTCGAGCCGAACGGCAACTACGCGGTGCGTATCACCTTCGACGACGGGCACTCCACCGGCATCTATTCCTGGGACTATCTTCACAGGCTGGGGCGCGAGCAGGATCAGCGGTGGACCGCTTATCTGAAGGCGCTCGACGCCGCGGGCCTCTCCCGCGATCCCGGCTGATCCCGCGCCGCGCGGACGGCTTGCACACATCCCTTTGGCTCACAAGGCGGCCGCTGATCGCCGGTCCGGGGGCATCCATGCGTCCGACTGGCTTGCGCGGGCGCGGTTGACTATCATCTAGGGAGTCATAGCAACGGATCAGCGACCATGGATCATTTCACCGACTCGGACGCACGGCGCCCAACAGGCGCGGACGCCGCAATCATCGAGGGCAGCCAGACCACGTTCATGGCCGATGTCGTCGAGGCATCGAGAAAGGTCCCGGTTCTGGTCGATTTCTGGGCTACCTGGTGCGGTCCCTGCAAGACGCTGACGCCGACGCTCGAGAAAGTCGTCCGCGCCTATGGCGGCAGGATCAGGCTGGTCAAGATCGACATCGACGAGAACCGCGCGCTCGTTCAGCAGCTTTCGAGCCTCGGGTTGCCGTTGCAGTCGGTGCCGACCGTCGCCGCATTCTGGCAGGGACAGATCGCCGATCTGTTCCAGGGCGCCCTGCCGGAAAGCGAGGTGCGCCGGTTCGTCGACGCGCTGCTCAAGCTGGCCGGCTCCTCGGCACCCTCGGCAGACCTGATCGCTCAGGCCCGCAAGGCGATGGAGGACGATCAGCCGGAGCAGGCCGCCGCCCTGTTCAGCGCCGCGCTCGATGAGGACCAGAACCGCCCCGAGGCCTGGGCCGGCCTCGTGCGGGCGCTTGTCGCCCTCGGCGCGGATGAGAGGGCCGAGGCCATCCTGGCCGAGGTCCCGCAATCCCTCGCCGAGCACGCGGAGATCCAGGCGGCAAAGACGGCGGTTTCCGTCGCCCGCGAAGGCCGCATGGCCGCCCGCCAACTGGCCGAACTCCAGGCCAGGCTTGCCGCGGATCCGAACGACCACGACACCCGGTTCGCTCTCGCTGCCGCCCTCAACGCCACCGGCGACCGCACCGGCGCCGCCGAGGCCCTGCTCGACATCATGCGACGTCAGCGCAACTGGAAGGATGACGCGGCCCGACTTCAGCTTCTCAAGTTCTTCGACGCCTGGGGCGTCGATGACGCCGACACGATGGCCGCCCGGCGCAAACTCTCGGCCCTGCTGTTCAGTTGAGTTCACTCTTCGGCATGTCGGGGACGTCCGCACGGTTCGAGGGCGTCCCGGAGATCTTTCCGATCTTTCCACTGACCGGGGCCGTGCTGTTTCCGGGCGGGCGTCTGCCGCTGAACATTTTCGAGCCGCGCTATCTGGCCATGGTCGACGACGCGATGGCCGCGGGGCGAATGTTCGGCATGATCCAGCCGCTTCCCGACACACCGCGAACCGCGAACGGGCCGGCCATCTATCGCCTCGGCTGCCTCGGCCGCATCACGGCCTTCAGCGAGACGGATGACGGACGCTATCTCATCACCCTGACGGGTCTCGTTCGCTTCGAGGTCGTCGAGGAAGCGGAAATGCGGCGCGGCTACCGCCGGGTGCAGGGCGATGTGTCCGCATTCCGCGATGATTTCGCGATACAGTCGAATGGCGCCATCGGAGCCCCTCCCCTCGTTTCACGAGAGCTGCTGACCGGCGCGCTACGACGCTATTTCGAAGCGATCGGCGTCGATGCGAACTGGGATGCGATCAATGAAATCTCGGACGATGCGCTGATTGTCACCCTGTGCATGGCGTGCCCGTTCAGCCCGATCGAGAAGCAGACACTTCTCGAAGCCCGGACCGACGCAGAACGTGTGCGATCGTTGCTGGCGATCCTTGAGATCCACTCCCGTCGTTCCTGATCGACGTTCAGATCCGCGACATCTGCCGCTCCGCAAGCTTCCAGATATAGGCGATGATTTCGGCCACCGCCCGGTAATGCTCGGGCAGGATCTCGGTTTCAACATCCTGCTGGAACAGCGCCCTGGCGAGCGGCGGATTTGCCACGATCGGAATGCGGGCCTCGCGCGCAAGATCCCGGATCCGCGCCGCCCGCTCATCTGCGCCCTTGGCGACGATCTTCGGCGCTTCCGCCTGGCCCGCACGGTATTCCAGCGCAACCGCATAATGTGTCGGGTTCGTAATGACGACGGCCGCCCGGGCCATCGCCACGTTGAGGCTTCGTTTGGCAAGGGCACTCCGCGCCGCCTTGATCCGCGCGCGAACGTGCGGATCGCCATCCGTTTCCTTCTGTTCGTCCTTGACTTCCTGCCGTGACATTTTGACTGAAGTCGAAAAGCGGTTGCGCACCAACACGAAGTCGACTGCGCCCGAAACAACCTGAATCATGACGGCCGCAGACAGAATGGCAACGATCGAACCAAAGATCGCCGCAAGAAGCGTCTTTTCCGAACCGAGCAGCATCGCCTCCAGGCCGTGGAGCCTTGCGTCCATGACGACATAAAGCGCTGCACCAATCGCCGCCAACTTGAGGATGGACTGTCCGGAAGCGGCGAGGTTTGGAGTCCCAAACAGTTTGCCGATGCCGGCAAGCGGGTTCAACCTGGCGAAGTTCAGGCCAATCGCCCCCCAGTTCGTCCTGAAGCCGGTCTGCAGGAGCGATACGACGATTGCCGATAGTGCAATCGCGCCTGCAAACGGAATGAAAACGCCGAGCGATGCCATTCCAGCCTGCCATAAGGCGCGGCTGAGACCGGCCCCACTGTCGACCGTTGCAGCCCTGGTGAAGGCGCTCGCAAGCGTATTCGCAAGGCGTTCGGCGGAAGACGGCAGCACACCGATCATCACCGCAAGGGCAACACCGAGACTGGCCAGTGTCGCCACTTCCCTGGACGTTCCGGGCCCCTGCTCGTCCAACGCCTTCGCAAGGCGCGTTGGCGTCGCAGCTTCGGTCCGATCTTCCTTGTCTTCAGCCGCTATGACACGACCTCATGCGATATCACGGATTCCGGCCTGCATCTCACCAGCTCGCGTAAGCATGCAGAAGCGGCAGCATCGCATCCTGCCAGACAGTGAGCATCGGGGAGGCGAGGATCGCGAGCAGAAACATGCCGCCAAGCAGCTGCAGCGGGGCGGCAACGAAATAAACCTGCATGCTCGGGGCGACCTTGGACATCAGTCCAAGACCGGCTTGCCACAGGAGACCGATGAAGAGAAAGGGCGCGGCAAGATGCAAGGCCGTCACGAACTCTGCCGACACGGCCCGGACAGCGAAGCCGAGCAGCAGCCCCGCCGGGGGAAGGTGAGCGCCAATGATTGTCGACGTCAGCGGGATTACCCGGAACGACCGGATTATGGCGAGGACCGGCAACATAAAAAGACCGGTGGTGAACACTACAGCCGGCAACATGACGCTCAGGGCATTCGCCACCAGCGTGCTGTTCGGACCAATCTCGACATTCGGCAGCAACACGCTGGACAGGCCCATCTGATAGGAAATAATCTGTCCCGCTACGGGCAGGCTCAGCATGATCGCCGCCGTGAGCCAGCCGAGAGATAGCCCGACAACGATCTCACGAAGAACCAGAAACACGAAAACCGGAATCGAGGATGGAACGCCAATCGTACCGGAGACGATCAACGGCGCCACGATTGCCGTAAGAGCGATCGACAGCCCGATGCGTATCTGCGGCGGCGCATTCCCCGCCCCCATGAAGGGCAGCGCCATGACTAGACTCGAAATTCTGATGAAAATCAGCAACGGCCCGAAAACCATATCGGCAAGGCCGTGCGGAAACATGATCAGCCGACGTGAATCATGGCGGTGAATATCTCGTGCGCGAACTGCGATAACGTACCGAGCAAAAAACTGCCCATGATCATCAATGTTCCGGCGACGGCAGCCATCTTTGGCAAAAAGACAATGGTCGCCTCGTTGATTTGCGTCACCGCCTGCAGCAGCGATATCACGACGCCCGCCACGAGCGCGGCGAGCAAAGGCGGCGCCGATAGTTGCGCCGCAACAAGAAATGCCTCGTGGAGCGACGTGATGACCGCTGGATCAGTCATGCCGGGAACCGCAAGCGATGCCGGACCGCCGCTCCTTTTGTCTGCCAATCGTCGCTGAAGCACCACCGCCCATGATCAGATCGGCATGCTCATGATCGATTGATAGGCCTGGATCAGACGATCACGGATGGCAACGGTCGTCTGCAACGCAACCTGAGCCTGGGCAACAGAGGCAACGACATGGGTAAGGTCTCCCTTTCCCATCAAACCGGAACTGGCTGCCTGCTCCGTCGACGCGCTCTGATGAATTGCGCTCGTGATGACGTTCGACATGTAATCGCCAAAGCTGGGCGAACCGGCCGCGCCCGTGCCGGCAGCGCGACCATAGGCAGAGATTGCATTGGACGGATTTACGAGAGCCGAGATCGTTCCGGACATCAGATCAGCCCCAGCGTGCGGGTCATCATGCCGCGCGTGGCATTCATGACGGAGAGATTGGCATCGTAGGAACGCTCGGCCTGCTGCATGTCCATGAGTTCCACCAGACTATTTACGTTTGGCAACTTGACGTAGCCCTGGGCGTTGGCCGCGGGATTGGAGGGATCGTATTTCATTGGGAATGGCGCCGTGTCCTTGCCGATATTCGCAACCTGCACCAGGTCAGTGCCGGTGGTCTGGCTAAAGACGTCCTGGAATGAGATGGTCTTTCGCTGATATGGATTGCTGCCCGGCGTCGAGCCCGTGCTGTCCGCGTTGGCCAGATTCTGCGCGATGACCTGCAGCCGCGCATCCTGCGCTGACAGTCCCGCAGCCGTAATGTCGAGTGTGGTACCGAATTTCATTATAGTTCCTCGGATTTTACGGGTTGGGACCAAGCGCCGTAGTGAACATGCCAAGATAGGTCTTGTAGATATTCACTGCATATTGCTGGTTGATCTGGGTTCCGGCGACCGCCGCGAGCTGACTTTCAAGCGAAACCGCGTTTCCATCGGGCGCGCGTGCCGCGACGGTGGCGGTCTCCGTGCCAACGGATTGACCGGAGGATGACGGAATATCGAGGGCATTCGTCGTGGCCAAGGCAAGATTGCCAGTGCCGTTCAGCGTATCCGAGAACGCAACCGGCATTCTGGACACATATCCTGGGGTATCGATATTCGCTATGTTTTGCGCCAATACCGATTGCGATTGCGCCAGATAGACCAGCCGATCGGCGGCGAGGCCGATAAGATTCAAGGTCATTTTGCCCTCCGAAACCGGAAGGATGATGCCTTTGAAAAGTTAAAATTCCGTCAAGGATAATGGGCATTAATTTTTTTATTTCTGCGAACCCGACACGCGGGTTCAATGAAATATTAATCTTTTTCCGGCTTTCTTCCGCAGACCGACCTGCCGCCGATTCGGACGAAGCCAGGTCGGCGGGATCAGATCCGGAGACTGCTGCAGAATGGGCATGGCAGGAATAGAGCACGTTGTTATCGCGCTGGGGGTCGTCTTGCTCCTGATTGCGGGACTTGCCGCAATTCTGCGCCGACTCCGTCTGACCAGCGCCTTGACAGGGATTGCCTCCGCTTGGGGCGTGACGGCCCAGACACAGTCCTGCCGAGTCGGCCGCAGCACGACATTGTCGATCGTTACACTGGGCGACTTCAGTTTTGTTGTCATGAATGGCCCGCGATCGGACCAAATACAGCTCTTGCCGACGGCTCGGCACGGGAACGACACCTGATGAACCGGCGTACACGCACCGGCGTGCTGCTGGGGGCCGGCCTCGGCCTTGCCCTCCTGGCCTTGCCTCACGCCGCCCATGCCCAGTCGGTCAATCTCGATCTCGGGTCGGGAGGCGCGCCCGAAACCGCGAAGCTTATCCAGCTCATCGCGCTGATCGGCGTCATCTCGCTGGCGCCCAGCCTGCTTGTCATGCTCACGGCCTTCACGCGGATCGTCATCGTGCTGAGTCTGCTGCGCACGGCCCTCGGCACACAGACGACACCGCCAAACTCGGTGCTGATCGGACTTGCTCTGTTTCTCACCTATTTTGTCATGGCCCCGGTGTTCTCGCAGTCGTGGCACACCGGTCTCCTGCCGATGACCCAGGGCGATGTTGGCACGCTGGAGGGGCTGAAGCTCGCCGCCGCGCCGTTTCACACCTTTCTCGCTGATAATGCCCGCCCCGCCGATGTGCGGGTCTTCCTCTCGCTGGCACACATCAAGCCGCCGGCAAACATGCAGGATGTTCCTTGGCGCGCACTGATTCCCGGCTTCGTCGTCGGTGAGTTGCGCCGCGGATTTGAAATGGGCTTCATGATCTTCCTGCCGTTCATGGTGATCGACATCGTCATTTCCTCGATCCTGATGAGCCTCGGCATGATGATGCTGCCGCCCACCGCGGTGTCACTGCCATTCAAGATCATCTTTTTCGTTCTTGTCGATGGCTGGCAACTCGTCTGCGGCAGCCTGGTGAGAAGCTTTCCGCCCATACATTTCTAGTTGCGACTGGAACGTCTCCTCACCCTGCGTGACGGCCGGTCAGCCGGGGTCGAGCGGGATCGATATCCTGAAATGCGTTCCTCTGCTGCTCGTCGCCACGAGCGTAAGCTCGCCTCCATGGGCGCGCACCAGGTCACGGGCGATGGCGAGGCCCAGGCCCGTTCCACCGCTGCGGGCAGACCCTGTGAAGGGCCTGAACAGATTGGCCTGCGCCCGCTCGGGCAGACCAGGTCCGTCATCCACGATGTCGATGATGACCTGGCCGGCATCGATGCCGCTGCTGATGACGAGCCGGCCCGCCCCCGCCTCGGCGGCGTTGCGCATCAGGTTCAGCAAGGCGCGCTGCATCTGCGTTCTGTCCAGCGACGGCATGATTTCAGCTGGAATGTTCGTTTCGATGGTCAGGCGCTCGTGCAGCAGGCGCGTCTGCGCGGCGACGTCCGCGACCAGTTCCGCCAGGGGGCAGGCCGCTCTGACCAGAGGCGGCGGGCCCTCCCGGGCGAAACTGAGCGTATGAGTGACGAGATCCGTCGCGCGTTCGACCGCGTCGACCAGGGTCGTCGCGCCGCTGCGGATCGCGGGGTCAGCACTTCCGGAAAGCCGGTCAGCGACCAGCAACGCCGTCGATAATATGTTGCGCAGATCGTGGCTGATCTTGGCCACCGCCGTGCCGAGTGCCGCCAGCCTGGCGTTGCGCCACAGCGCGGCACGAAGCTCCGTCTGCATGCTTGCGAGTTCGCGCGCGGCAACCGCGATCTCGTCGTCCCTGAACTCATCCGCCGGCCGGATCGCAAGCGGCGCGGCGTGCTCGGGATCTTCCCGGAAGCGGGTGATGCTTTCCGTCAGCCGGCGCATCGGCAGCACGAGCACCCGGTTGAGCGCGACATAGACCACCAGTCCGGTCAGCAGCGCGATGGCGAGAGAGAGGGCCGCGGTATGGTCCGCATAGTGCCACAGATGCCTTGCGAGAACGGGATTGTGGACGACGATCTGCACGATGACATTCGGCTGCAGCGGACTTGGCGCGGTGACCAGCACATCGCGCGGGGCAAGGCCGAACTGCACATCGAGAGCCCTGAGAACGGAACCAAACAGGGTTTCGTGCGCGAGGTTGATCGAGCCCTCGGCGCGCACCGTCCCCCGCGGCGGCAACACCAGGATGCTGCGTCCGCCCTGCACGAGCCGGATCGCCTCGGTGCCGGACAGACGGAGCAATTCGTTGCGAGTCGACAGATCGACGACCCCATGCGGCGCGGTCGATACCGTCAGCGCCGCGAGATGGGCCTCGGTCACTCTATTCATCAGCCAGGCGCTGCGTTCATGGCCGAGGCTCGGCAACAGGATCATGACCTCGACAAGCAGCGTCACGATCACGGTCAGCCAGAGCAGCCGCGCCGACAGGCTGTGGCCGATCCATCGCCCGAAGACTTTGTTCATGGCGGTCAGGCGGCCCTCGCGCGGAAAGCGGCGCGCCCTTCCTCGAACAGGCGATCGAGAAAGGCACGGTCCGCATAGGCCCGCGATTCGGGCGAAAGGCCGGCCAGGGCACGATCGGCCGGATATTCGATGAAGGTCAGCGTCGGCGGCAGCAGGGCGCATTCAGCGTCGATCGCCGTCTGGAAGGCGAGTTCCTGCACCCGATTGAGAATATCGGCCGGCTGGCTCGGCACGCCGGCCCGAAGCCGGCTCTGCGCCCGAATCAGCACCAGCCTCTCGGGATCGAGCGCCAGCAACGGACCGAGAGGCGGATTGCCCGAATACGCCCCGTCCCAGTAAGCGATTCCATCGATCAGCACCGTCGGAAACAGGGTCGGCAGGCAGGCGGAAGCCAGAAGGGCGTCGACCGTGATGTCCTGATTCGTGAATATGCGTGACAACCCCGATTCCACGGCGGTCGCCGCAATGAACAGCCGCGGCGCCGAAGGATCGGCCAAGGCGGCACGATCGAGCAAATCCGTCAGGATCGGACGCAGCGGATTCTGCCCCAGCGGGTTGATCGACGCGTGTCCAAACATGCTGAGAACCGTCGCAATACCCTGCATTGCAAGGTTGCTGCCGAATTCGCGCCCGACCTCGAAGCCGGGCAGCCAGCGGTCGAGATGCGACGTCAGCGGCGCCAGCACGTTGGTCGCCACCACCCGGTCCCAGAACTGCGCCATCGCCGCCCGGGCGCCGTCCGCCCCGCCGCGAACGAAACCCTGGACGGCCATCGTGCCCAGAATGGCGCCGGAGGAAACACCGCAGACGGCGTCGAACACCTCCCCGGCGGCCAGCAATGCGTCGAGAACACCCCAGGCATAGGCGCCGTGCGAGCCGCCGCCCTGCAGGGCCAGCGCAGTGCGACAACGATACGGTTGCTGTGAGGTCATCATCGCAATCTGCACAATCGCATATGGGTTGGGCAAGCGGAACCGCGCCGGCACGCGGCGGTTCAGCCGTCTTTGTTGACGTCGGGCAGGACAATGCCTAAGAGGACGGACCGAAGGGAGCCGCTCCGGACGGAACGCGGCGCTCTGCCTGTTTTCCGAATTCAACCGGCGGCAGGTTGCCCGCAACCACCGCCATACGGCAGTCATTGGAGTAGAGACCGTGAAGCGCACCTACCAACCCTCCAAGCTCGTTCGCAAGCGCCGCCATGGTTTCCGCTCGCGGATGGAGACCGTCGGCGGCCGCAAGGTGCTGGCAAGCCGTCGCGCGAAGGGCCGGAAGCGTCTTTCCGCCTGACGTTCCTTCGCGTTCGCCCGGGCCCGCACATCGCGCTGCGTGGCCGGGCCCGGAACCAGTCACGATCATGCGCGCCGCGCCCTTCCAGTCTCTGCCCCAGCGTGCCGATTTCCTCCGTGCCGCTGCCCATGGGCGGAAGGCGGCGCGCGAAGGTTTCGTCGTACAAATCCTGCTGACAATGCCCGGCGCGCCCGTCCGCCTCGGCCTGACCGCGAGCCGGAAGGTCGGCAACGCGGTCATCCGGAACCGGGCACGCCGCCGGCTTCGTGCGCTCGCTCGCGAAGAATTGCGCCACCGATCGGTTTCCGGGGCGGACATCGTCCTGATCGCCCGCAAAGGCACGGCAACCGCCGAATTTTCAAGCCTCCGCGCGGATTTCCGCGCCGTGCTCGACGCGGCTTTTCCCCCTGCGGCGGCAGACGCGCGATGAACACGGCGACGAAGTTGCTGCGTGGCGGGGTGCGGGCCTATCAACTGACGCTGTCATCTGTCCTCGGCGGGCAGTGCCGCTTCTATCCTTCGTGCAGCGCCTATGCGATGGAAGCGCTCGCGGTTCATGGCGCGCTGCATGGTTCCGCCCTCGCCGCACGGCGCATCCTGCGTTGCCATCCCTGGAATCCGGGCGGGGTCGATCCCGTCCCACCGGCCCATCACCACGATGAGATGAAACAGAATGGATAATCGACGGCTTCTCTACTCGATCTCGATCTCTCTGGTGATCCTCGTGCTGTTCCAGGTCATCGCGAGCTACGTGCTGCCGCCGCCGAAAAAGGCGCCGCCGCACCCGGCCACGCAGACAGCGCAGACACAGCCGGTCTCCGGCCAGCCCGCGCCGGGCGTGCCGGCCCCCAGCGCGGTGCCGCCCGCGGCCGCGCCGGGCGGCGTCGCGGCGAAGATACCCGCCGGCCCGCGCCTCGCGATCTCGACCCCGCTGCTGCGCGGATCGATGAGCCTGGTCGGCGCCCGGCTGGATGACCTCGTGCTCACCCGCTATCACCAGACGGTCAAGAAGACGTCGCCGCTCGTGCAGCTGCTCTCGCAGGCCGGCACGGCGAAATCCTATTACGTCCAGTTCGGCTGGGATGCAGCACCCGGCAGCTCCCTCAAGGTGCCCGGTCCCGATACGGTGTGGACCAGCTCCGGCGGGGACCTCTCGCCCGCCCACCCGGTGACGCTGTCATGGAACAACGGCGCCGGCGTGACCTTCGAACTCAAGCTTGCGGTCGACCGCCAGTATCTCTTCACGGTCCAGCAGCGCGTGATCAATCACGGCGCGGCGGCGGTCGAGGTCTATCCCTGGTCGCGCATCCGCCGCGACTTCCTGCCGGAGGAGCCGGGCTCGTTCACCCTCCACAAGGGGCCCATCGGCGTCTTTCACGGCACGCTGCACGAGATGGGCTATGAGGGCGTGAAGTCGGGCGGGAAGCATCCCGCCGCCGGCGATGCGCCCGGCACCGCGTATCAGACGACCAATCTCGGCGGCTGGGCCGGCATCACCGGCAAATACTGGCTGACCGCGCTCATCCCGAGCCAGGGCCGCGAGGTGATCGGCGCCTATCGCTACCTCGCGGATCCCGGCCAGCCGGAGCACGGCGGATACCAGGTCGACTACATGACCGCGAAGCCCGTCGATGCCGCCCCCGGCGCCACCGCGTCGACCACGACCCACGTCTTCGCCGGCGCCAAGGTGCTGAGCATCCTGAGCCACTACGAAACGCAATACCGCATCCCGCTGTTCGAACGCGCGATCGATTTCGGCTGGTTCTTCTTCCTCACCAAGCCGATCTTCATCGCGCTCGACTACCTCGCCGGCGTGTTCGGCAACATGGGGGTGGCGATCATCGTCTTCACCATCGGGCTGAAGCTGGTGCTGTTCCCGCTGGTCCGCACCTCCTACCGCTCGATGGCGCGGATGCGCGCGATCACCCCGAAGGTCCAGGCGCTGCGCGAGCGCTACAAGGACGACCAGATGCAGCAGCAGAAGGAGATCATGGCGCTCTACAAGGCCGAAGGCGTCAACCCCGCCGCCGGCTGCCTGCCGATGCTGCCGCAGATCCCGATCTTCTTCTCGCTCTACAAGGTCATCTTCATCTCGATCGGCATGCGCCACGCGCCCTTCGTGCTGTGGATCCACGACCTCTCGGCCGAGGACCCGACCAACATCTTCAACCTCTTCGGCCTGCTGCCGTTCCACCCGAGCGCGCTGTCGCCCTTCCTGCATCTCGGCATCCTGCCGATCATCATGGGCATCACGATGTGGGGTCAGCAGCGGCTGAATCCGCCGCCGCCGGACCCGACCCAGGCGAAGATGATGCAGTTCATGCCGGTGATCTTCACCTTCATGCTCGGCCGCTTCGCCGCGGGGCTGGTGCTGTATTACTGCGTGAACAACACGCTCACGATCCTGCAGCAATGGACGATCATGCGCGGCACCAACGCCGCCCCGCGCGCCGCCGCCAACCTCAACGCCAAGGGTTGAGCGCGGCGCCATGGAAGAGACCGACCCGATCGAGGAAGGGCGGAAACTCTTCGCCCGCGGGGCGCGGTTCTTCCATGCCGCGCAGACCGCCGAGGGCCTGCCCGAGCCGGAAGGCATCGAGATCGCCCTCGCCGGCCGCTCGAATGTCGGCAAGTCGACGCTGATCAACGCGATCACCGGCCAGGTGGCGCTCGCCCGCGTCGCCCAGGCGCCGGGGCGCACCCGCCAGCTCAACTTCTTCCGCATCGGCGACGGGCCGCTGACCATCGTCGACATGCCGGGCTATGGCTACGCCGCCGCCCCCAAGGCGGTGAAGCGGGACTGGCAGGGCCTGATGTTCCGCTATCTGCGCGGCCGGCCCAACCTGCGCCGCGTCCTGCTGCTGATGGACGCGCGGATCGAGGACAAGCCGGCCGACCACGCGGTGATGGAACTGCTCGACCAGGCGGCGGTGTCCTTCCAGGTCGTGCTGACCAAGGCCGACAAGATGAAACCCGAGGCCCTCGCCAGCAAGCTCGCCTCGATCGGGGCGATCGCCCGGCGGCATCCGGCGGCGCTGAACGAGGTGCTCGTCACCTCCGGCGAAACCGGCGCCGGTATTGCCGAACTGCGCGCGGTGATCCACGGCCTGCTGGCTTGACCGCCCGCGCCCGGTTCCATAGAGCACTTTCCGATCCTGCCGGATCGGATGCAGTGCTCTATCGTATTGAAAATTAGAGCATCTTTATCCGACCAGATGACCCCATCCGGTCGGGTGACGCTCTGGACCGCCGGAAAAGCAAGGAAAGATCCTGCCGTCATGACGATTTCCGACCGCCACGCCGACGCCGCCGAACAGGCCCGCATCGTCGCCCTCGCCCTGCCCTATCTGCGCCGCTATGCCGGGGCGACGATCGTGGTGAAATATGGCGGCCACGCGATGGGCGAGGAATCGCTCGCCGAGGAATTCGGGCGCGACATCGCCCTGCTCAAGCAGGTCGGCATCAATCCCGTGGTGGTGCATGGCGGCGGGCCGCAGATCAACGCGATGCTCAAGCGGCTGGCGATCCAGTCCACCTTCGTCGATGGCCTGCGGGTGACCGACGCGGCGATGGTCGAGGTGGTCGAGATGGTCCTCGCCGGCACCGTCAACAAGATGGTCGCCGGGCTGATCAACCGGGCCGGCGCGCTGGCCGTCGGCATCTGCGGCAAGGATGGCGGGCTGATCCGCGCGCGCAAGCTGACGCGGACGAGGCGCGACCCCGAGGGCGCGATCGAGCGCGCGCTCGATCTCGGCTTCGTCGGCGAGCCGGAGCATGTCGATGTCCGGGTGATCCATGCGCTGACCGGCGCCGGGCTCATCCCCGTCGTCGCCCCCGTCGGCGTCGGCGCGGATGGCGCGACCTACAACATCAACGCCGATACGGTGGCGGGCGCCATCGCCGGCGCGCTCGGCGCCAACCGGCTGCTGATGCTGACCGATGTCGCCGGCGTGCTCGACCGCAACGGCAAGCTCATTCCCGATCTCAGCATCGCCGAGGTCGAGGCGCTGCGCGCCGACGGGACGATTTCCGGCGGGATGATTCCGAAGGTCGAAACCTGCATCGAGGCGGTGCGACAGGGCGTGAAGGGGGCGACGATCGTCGATGGCCGCGTGCCCCATGCCTGCCTGCTGGAACTGTTCACCGAAGGCGGCATCGGCACGCTGATCCACGCGTGAGGGCGGCACCCGGCGGGCTTTCCGCCGGGCGGCGAGCGGACCCCGCGCGGTTCAGGCGACCTTTGCGGGCAGGCGCACCACGTTGGCGCCGGCGGCGATGCGGAACCGGCTGAGCAACTGCGCCAGGGTCGCCGCTTCGGACGACATGCCGTGGCTGGCCGCGGTGGTCTGCTCGACCATGGCGGCGTTTTGCTGGGTCACCTGATCCATCTGGTTGACGGCGGTGTTGACCTCGGCGAGCCCGGTCGACTGTTCTTCCGACGAGGCCGCGATGTCGACGATCAGGCCGTTGAGCGCCGAGACCTGCCGGGCGATGCGCTCGAGCGCGGCGCCGGTTTCGCCCACGAGTTCGACGCCGGCGCCGACCTCGCGATCCGAGGTGGCGATGAGCTGCTGGATCTCGCGCGCGGCGGAGGCCGAGCGCTGGGCCAGGGCGCGGACCTCGGTGGCGACGACGGCGAAGCCGCGGCCGGCCTCGCCCGCGCGCGCCGCCTCGACGCCGGCATTCAGGGCGAGGAGGTTGGTCTGGAAGGCAATTTCGTCGATCAGCCCGCTGATCTGCCCGATCTGGCGGGATGACGCCTCGATTGCGCTCATCGCCGCGACCGCGCGCTGCACGATCTCGCCCGAATGATCGGTCTCGGAGCGCGCGTCGCCGACCAGTTTCCGGGCCTCGCCGGTGCCGGCGGCGGTGCGCCGCACGGTGGCGGTGATCTGTTCCAGCGCCGCGGCCGTCTGTTCGAGCGTCGCGGCCTGCTGTTCGGTGCGGCGGGCCAGATCGTCCGACGCCGCGGTGATTTCCTGCGCGCCCGAACGCACCGCGTCGGCGTTGCGGGCAATCATCGCCATCGCGTCGTGAAGCTGGCGGATCGCGCCGTTGAAGTCGGTGCGGAGCTTTTCGTATTCCGCGGCCAGCTTCTCGTCGAGCCGGAACAGCAGGTCGCCGCCGGCGAGGCGCTCGAGGCCGGTGCCGAGGGCGGCGATCGCGTGCGCCTGCTGGTGGGCGCGCGTGACACGCTCGGCATCGAGGGCGCGCCGCGTATCCTCGGAAAGCTGCCGCAGGGCGATCGCTTCCCCGGCCGTCCTGACCTGCTCGGCGAGCACCTTCCGCAGGGAATCGAGATCGGCGCGGATGCAGGCCATGCTGCGCGGATCGCCGGTCACCGTCCCCTCCGGCAGGTCCAGCTTCCTGACGCCGACGAAGATGATCGCGATCGTCTCGTGGTTGGCGATGACCGGCTCGTAGATGGCGAAATAGGGTTCGCCGAGGATTTCAGCCTCGCCGCGATAGGTCTTGCCCATGCCGAGCACGGCATCGTGGATCGGGCCGGGGGCGAGTCTCGTGCCGACCGCGCGGGTGCCGTCCGGCTTCTGGACATTCGTGGCCACCCGGACGTCGCGCATGAAGATGGTCACGGCGCCGCCGTATTGCGTCTTGATCTCGTCGACGACACGATCGTCGCCATTGATGCGGTAGGCGCCGAACCAGAGTTCGTCGTTCTCGATGCGCGCCGGGCCGAGGGCCGCGAGACGGGCGCGCAGGCCATCGATGTTCCGGTCGAGCCCGTTCTGCGCGACCATGTCGCGATGCGCCTCGCTCGCGGCGATCGCCACGGCGTTCAGATCCCGCGCGAGGGCGGAGATGCGGCGGCGGACGCCGAGCAGAATGGCGGCGATGGCGCCGGCCGCGGCCAGGACGATGCCGGCCAGTATCCAGACCATCGTCACCGGCCCCGCGACCGGCCGGCGGACGGGACGACAATCCTGACGGGATGGCGTTTCATGGATCGGGCTCCCCTTGACAGGCTGGGCCTAGCAGCGTGGATCACCGACCCCGCATAGCAGGCGGGACTTAATGAAAGCCTAATTTCACGGCACGGCCGTGGGATCGCGGCTGACGCGCACGAGTTCCACCCGGCGGCCGTTCATCGCCAGCACCTCGAAGCGCCAGCCGCCGAAGGCGATCGCGTCGCCCTGGCGCGGCACCCGCTTGAGCAGGGCGAGCAGGAAGCCGCCCAGCGTGTGATACGAGCCGTGGGCGGGCAGGTTCTCCAGCCCGAACTTGTGCGCCACCTCGTCGATCGGTTCGAGACCGTCGAGCTCGTAGCGGTCGGGCGCGGGTTCGCCGGCCTCGCCATAGCCCGCCTCCTCGACATCGCCGACGATCGCCTCGAGCAGGTCGCCCACCGTCACCATGCCCTCGAAGCTGCCATATTCGTCGAGCACGAAGGCGACGCCGAGCGGGTCGGATTTCAGGCGCTCCAGCGCATCGAGCGCGGAGATCGCGTCCGGCACGGCGAGCGGCTGGCGCAGCGCGGTGGCGATCGAGATGTCCTTGCCGTCCAGCATCCGGTCGAGGATGTCCTTGGCCTGGACGATGCCGACCACATTGTCGATGCTGCGGTCGCAGACCACGAAGCGGGAATGCGGCGCGGCCTTCAGCGAGGAGATCACCTGGCCGCGCGGGGCGGTGCGGTCGAGCCAGGCGATGTCCTGCCGCGGCGTCATGATCGCGCGGATCGGCTTGTCGGCGAGGCGCATGACCCGCTCCATCATGTCCCGCTCCTCGTATTCGAGCATGCCGGATTCGGTGCCCTCGGCGAGGATGGCCTTCAGCTCCTCCTCGCTGATCGCCCGGCGGTGCGGATCGACCGGGCCGAACAGGCGCAGCACCAGGTCGGAGGTGAAGCCCAGCAGCCAGACCAGCGGCGAGGCGGCGCGGGCGAACATGTCGATCGGCCAGGCGACGAGGCAGGCGATCCGCTCGGCATTGCGCAAGGCGAGCTGCTTCGGCACGAGTTCGCCGAAGACGAGGGTGAGCAGCGTGACGCCGACGACGGTGAGCGCCAGCGCGATCGTGTCGGCGAGCGGGGCGAGCGGGCGGATCAGCGCGATCGCCGGCGCCAGCGAATGGGCGAGCTGCGCCCCGCCCACCACGCCGGTCAGCACGCTGATCGCGGTGATGCCGATCTGCACCGTGGGCAGGAAGCGCTCGGGCGTCTCGGCCAGCAGGCGCGCGCGCTCGGCGCCGCGCACGCCTTTTCGGGCGAACAGCGCGAGCGCCGCCTTGCGGGACGACACCAGCGCCATCTCGGCGAGGGCGAATCCGGCATTGAGCAGGATCAGCAAGGTCAAAATCAGTATCAGAACAACAACGTGCATACCTTACTTCAGTTCTGACATGAACCCAGGACAACGAAACCGAGCTTCACCGGCGTAACGATCTCCGATCCAGCAGCATAGCGGATGCGCAGGACATGAACCACACGCCACTCTTTAGCCATAATCCAGCCGACGCGATGCCGCACTGCACCGTCATGGGAGATGTTCAACGCGGACTTTTTCCGCGGGTCAACCGGATGATGGTTCATGACGCATCTCGCGCGCCTCCGCCCGATCGCTCCCCGGGTCAGCCCCCGCCAGACCAGGGCGGGCTGGCGTCACCCGGGCACATGGCTTGCAGCTCTTGGCGCTGCGGGCGCCACCTTTGGCATCTGGGCCGCGCTGAACCGTCCCGTGACGAACCTGCCGCCCTATCGCGGCGAAATCGGCGGCTTCGCCTTCTCGCCCTTTCACGCCGGCGAAAGCCCGCAGAGCGGGATCTACCCCTCGATCGCCCAGATCCGGTCGGACCTCGCACTCGTCGCGAAGCACACGCATGACATCCGGACCTACACCGTCCAGGGCGATCTCGGCCAGATTCCGGCGCTCGCCGCCCCCTACCACCTGAACGTCACGCTCGGCGCCTGGATCGACCAGCATCCGAAGGCGAACGAGGCCGAGCTGAAGAAGGTGGTCAAGGTCGCCAACGCCAATGCCGACGTCAAGGCCGTCATGGTCGGCAACGAGGTGATCCTGCGCCGCAACCTCACCGTGCCGGAACTCGCCGCCGACATCGAATACGTGAAGAAGCGCGTGCATGTGCCGGTCTCCACCGCCGAGCCCTGGCATGTCTGGCTGCACCACCCCGAGCTTGCGAAGTCGGTCGACTTCATCACCGTGCACCTGCTGCCCTACTGGGAGGGCGTGCCCGAGAAGGACGCCGTGCAGTATGCGCTGATGCGGTTGCACGAGGTGGAGAAGCGCTTCCCCGGCAAGAAGGTGGTGATCGGCGAGATCGGCTGGCCGTCGGACGGCATCGATATCGGCGCCGCCCGCGCCTCGCGCGTGCTGCAGGCCCGCTTCCTGCGCGATTTCTTCAACATCGCGCAGAAGCAGCATCTCGACTATTTCGTGATGGAAGCGTTCGACCAGCCCTGGAAGACGAGCTTCGAGGGCCGCGCCGCCGGCTACTGGGGCATGTGGTCGCTCGACCGCCAGGCCAAATGGTCGCTCACCGGCCCGGTGCAGCAGAACCGCGCCTGGCTCGCCTGGGCGCTCGGCTCCAGCCTGCTCGGCTTCCTCGTCACCCTGCTGATGCTCGGCGTCAGGCCCGACATCCGCTGGCCCGGCAAGATCCTGTTCGCGGCCCTGGTGCAGGGTTTCGGCGCCGCCCTCGCCTCGCTGCTGATGACGATGGGCGAGACCTATCTCTCCTGGTCCGCCGCCGCGGTCTGGGCCGCGCTCGCCGCCGGCCAGGCGCTGCTGCTCTTCCTGCTCGTCGCCGACAGTTTCGACCTCGTGGAAACCCTGTTCGGCCGGGTGCGGATGCGCCATTTCGAGCCGGTGCCCGCGGCCCCCGGCACGAAACTGCCCAAGGTCTCGCTGCATCTCGCCATCTGCAACGAACCGCCCGAGATGGTGAAGCAGACGCTGAACGCCCTCGCCGCCCTCGATTACGAGAATTTCGAGGTGCTGGTGATCGACAACAACACCAAGGACCCGGCGGTATGGGAACCGGTGGCGGCGCATTGCGCGCGGCTCGGCAAGCAGTTCCGCTTCTTCACCCTCGGCAAGCATCCCGGCTACAAGGCCGGCGCGCTGAACTTCGCCCTGCGCGAGACCGCGCCGGATGCCGAGATCGTCGGCGTGCTCGACTCCGACTATATCGTCGACCCCGACTGGCTGCGCTGCATGGTCCCCGCCTTCGCCGACCCGAATGTGGGCTTCACCCAGTCGCCGCAGGACTACCGCGACAATGACGGCTCGCTCTTCAAGCGGATGATGTTCTGGGAATATGCCGGCTTCTTCCATATCGGCATGGTCAACCGCAACGAGCGCAACGCGGTCATCCAGCACGGCACGATGACGTTGATCCGCAAGGCGGCCCTCGATGCCGAGGGCGGCTGGGCCGAATGGTGCATCACCGAGGACAGCGAGCTCGGCCTGCGGCTGTTCCGCGAGGGTTACGAGGCGGTCTATTCCAAGCGGAGCTTCGGCCGCGGCGTGATGCCGGACGATTTCAACGCCTTCCGCAAGCAGCGCTACCGCTGGGCCTATGGCGCGATGCGGATTTCCCGCCGGCACTGGAAGGCGTTCCTCTCGCCCTTCGACCGCACGCTGACGATCGGCCAGCGCTGGCACTTCGTCACCGGCTGGCTGCCCTGGATCGGCGATGCGCTGGGTCTCGCCTTCCTGCTGCTGGGCCTCGCCTGGTCGGCCGGTCTGATCCTCGATCCGGTGCGGTTCGAATTCCCGATCCTGCTGTTCATGCTGCCCTCGATCGGCCTGTTCGCCTTCAAGATCGTGCAGATTTTCGCGCTTTACGCCGCGCGGGTGCCGTGCGGCGTGGGCGACCGGCTGGGGGCGGCCGTCGCCGGGCTCGCGCTCTCGCACACGATCGGCAAGGCGGTGTGGAAAGGCCTGTTCACCAACTCGCTGCCCTTCATCCGCACGCCGAAGATGGAAAATGCGCCCGCCCTGGTGCAGGGGCTGGTAATGGTGCGCGAGGAGCTGATCCTGCTTGCCCTCACCTGGGCGGCGCTGCTCGGCGTCGGCTTCGGGCATCACTGGGCCACGCCGGAAAGCCGGCTCTGGTGCGCGGTGCTGTTCACCCAGTCGCTGCCCTATCTGGCCTCGGTCCTGGTCTCGATCATCGCGTCGATGCCGGCGAAGGCGCCGAAGCGGACGCGGATCAAGGCGCCGGCGCTGCTGCCGCAATCGCGGATGCCGATCAGCGCGCGCACCGCGGCCGGCGACTGACCGCGCTTCCTCCGGCTGAAACGAAAACGGGGCGGCAGGCGCAAACCTGCCGCCCCGATCCTTTTCCGGCCCGGATCAGCCGCCGAGCTTGTCGAGCTCGCGCAGCACCGCGTCGCCCATCGTGCGCGTGCCGATCCGCGCCGTGCCCTTCTGCTCGATATCCGCGGTGCGCATGCCGCTCGCGAGCACGTTGGAGACGGCGGCTTCGATCGCCGCCGCATCCTCCTGCATGTCGAAGGAATAGCGCAGCAGCATCGCGAGGCTGAGGATCTGCGCCAGCGGATTGGCCAGGCCCTTGCCGGCGATGTCCGGCGCCGAGCCGTGGATCGGCTCGTAGAGCGCATGCCGCCGCCCCGCCGCATCCGGCGCGCCGAGCGTCGCCGAGGGCAGCATCCCGAGCGAGCCGGTCAGCATCGAGGCCAGGTCGGAGAGCAGGTCGCCGAACAGGTTGCCGGTCACGATCACGTCGAACTGGCGCGGATTCTTCGCCAGCTGCATCGCGCAATTGTCGGCGTACATGTGCGAGAGCTGCACGTCAGGATATTCCTCCGCCCCGAGGGCGGTGACGGTCTGCCGCCAGAGCAGGCCGGATTCCATCACGTTCGCCTTCTCGACGCTGGTCAGCCGCCCCTGCCGCTTGCGCGCCAGCTCGAAGGCGACGCGCGCCACCCGCTCGATCTCCGGCGTGGTGTAGACCTCGGTGTTGATCCCGCGCTTCGTGCCATCCGGCAGGGTCTCGATCCCGCGCGGCTCGCCGAAATAGATGCCGCCCGTCGATTCCCGGACGATCATGATGTCGAGCCCGCGCACGATCTCGGGCTTGAGCGGGCTCGCGTCGATCAGCGCGTCGAACACCGGCGCGGGGCGCAGGTTGGCGAACAGGCCGAGGCGCTTGCGCAGTTCGAGAATGGCGATTTCCGGCCGGTTGTCGAAGGGCTGCGAATCCCATTGCGGCCCGCCCACCGCGCCGAACAGCACGGCATCCGCCTCCAGCGCGCGCTCGATCACCGGTTCGGTGATCGGCTTGCCGGTCGCCTCGATCGAGGCGCCGCCGACGAGATCCTCGGCGAGTTCGAACCGGGCTCGGCCGCTGCGCGCCAGCCAGTCGATCACCCGGCGGGCTTCCGCCATCACCTCGGGGCCGATGCCATCCCCCGGCAGGAGCAGCAGTTTCCGGTTCGCAATCATGGTCGTCTCTCCCTTGGGGTCGCGTTCGGCGGTGGTGGAGCGGGGCGGGCGGATCAGACGGTCTCGATCCGCGGCCGCCAGGCCGCGCCGTCCAGCTTCGCCTCATAGGCGTCGATCGAGGGCGCCTTCTCCAGCGTCAGGCCGATATCGTCGAGCCCCTCCAGCAGGCAGCGCTTGCGGAACGGATCGATCTCGAACCCGTAGGTCTCGCCATCCGGCCGCGAGACGGTCTGCGCCGCGAGATCGATGATGATCCGCGCATTCGCCCCCGATTCCGCATCCTCCATCAGCGCCTCGCATTGTTCGCGCGGCAGCACGATCGGCAGGATGCCGTTCTTGAAGCAGTTGTTGAAGAAGATGTCGGCGAAGCTCGGCGCGATCACGCAGCGGATGCCGAAATCCAGCAACGCCCAGGGCGCGTGCTCGCGCGACGAGCCGCAGCCGAAATTCTCCCCGGCGACGAGGATATGCGCCTGCCGGTAGGGCTCGCGGTTCAGCACGAAATCCGGGTTCTCGCTGCCATCCTCGTTGTAGCGCAGCCCGGCGAAGGCGTGCTTGCCCAGCCCCGAGCGCTTGATCGTCTTGAGGAAGCGCGCCGGGATGATCTTGTCGGTATCGACATTCGCCATCCTGAGCGGGGCGGCGACCGCCTCCAGCCGTTCGAACCTGTCCATCATGCCATCTCCCGCGGATCGGCGAGCGCGCCGGTAATTGCCGAGGCCGCCGCCATCGCCGGCGACACCAGATGCGTGCGCCCGCCCGGCCCCTGCCGGCCCTCGAAATTCCGGTTCGAGGTGCTGGCGCATCGCTCGCCCGGCTTCAGCTTGTCGGGGTTCATGCCGAGGCACATCGAACACCCCGCCTCGCGCCATTCGAACCCGGCATCGAGAAACACCTGGGCGAGGCCCTCGGCTTCGGCCTGCGCCTTCACCAGCCCCGAGCCCGGCACCACCATGGCGCGGACATGGCCGGCGACCTTCTTCCCCCGCACGATCCCGGCGGCAACCCGCAGATCCTCGATCCGCGAATTGGTGCAGGAGCCGATGAACACCGCGTCGATCTTCGTGCCCTTCAGCGCCTGCCCCGGTGCGAGGTCCATATACTGCAACATGCGCTCCATCTGCGCCCGGCGGCCGGCATCCGGCTCGGCCGCGGGGTCGGGCACGTGGCCGGTGATCGGCACCACCGTCTCCGGGCTGGTCCCCCAGGTCACCTGCGGCACCAGGGCGGACGCGTCGATCGTCACCACCCGGTCGTACTGCGCGCCCTCGTCGGAGGCGAGCGTCTTCCAGTAGTCGATCGCCCGCTCCAGCGCCTCGCCCTTCGGCGCGTAGGGCCGGCCGCGCACATACTCGAACGTCGTCTCGTCCGGCGCGATCAGCCCGGCCCGCGCCCCCGCCTCGATCGACATGTTGCAGACGGTCATCCGCCCCGCCATGTCGAGCGCGCGGATCGCCTCGCCGGCATATTCGATCACGTGCCCGGTGCCGCCGGCGGTGCCGATCTCGCCGATGATCGCCAGCACGATGTCCTTCGCCGAGCAGCCCGGCGGCAGCGTGCCATCCACCCGCACCAGCATGTTCTTCGCCGGCTTCTGCAACAGCGTCTGCGTCGCCAGCACATGCTCGACCTCGGAGGTGCCGATGCCGAAGGCCAGCGCGCCCATCGCGCCATGGGTCGAGGTGTGGGAATCGCCGCAGACGATCGTCATCCCCGGCAACGAGATCCCCTGCTCCGGCCCGATCACGTGAACGATGCCCTGCCGCGCATCGGTCACCGGAATATAGGGCACGCCAAAGGCGGCGACATTCTGTTCGAGGGTCGCGACCTGCAGCGCGCTCTCCGGCTCGGCGATGCCGGCGGCGCGGTCCTCGGTCGGCACGTTATGGTCGGCGACCGCGATGGTCGCATCCACCCGCCGCACCTTGCGCCCGGCCATCCGCAGCCCCTCGAAGGCCTGCGGGCTGGTCACCTCATGGACGAGATGCCGGTCGATATAGAGAACCGCGGTGCCGTCCGGCATGCGATCGACGACATGCGCCGCCCAGATCTTGTCGAACAATGTCGAAGCCATGCGTGCGTCCTCCGGCTCAAGGTGCCGGACCGGGCGGGAATCACCCGCGCCCGACATGAGCGTCACGCTCCGGACACCTTCAAGGTTTCGGTCAGAGCGGCATCGGGCGGCAGACGCGCAAGCGCCCGCGTGATGCCCCTCCGGCTGAAACCGTGCTGCGCGGGCGGCGCGCCGCCCGGCGGGGATGGCAGGGGGCGCGTGGCCCCCTGGCGCTCCCCCGGCGCGTCAGTCGGCGTTGGTCTCGCGCGCGGCCTCGGCGATGCGGGCGGACTTGCCGCGGCGGCCGCGCAGGTAATACAGCTTCGCCCGGCGCACCACGCCCCGGCGGGTGACGGCGATCTCGGTCACATTCGGCGAATAGAGCGGAAACACGCGCTCCACGCCCTCGCCATACGAAATCTTCCGTACGGTGAAGTTCGAGTTGATGCCGCGATTCGACCGCGCGATGCACACGCCCTCGAACGCCTGGATGCGGGTGCGCTCGCCCTCGGTCACCCGGACCGAAACGCGGAGATTGTCGCCCGGCTTGAAGTCCGGCACGGCGCGGGCTTCCGCGAGCTTGCCGATCTGCTCGGCGTCGATGGTCTGGATCACGTTCATGTCTGGCATCCTTTCGGGGGAGTTCATTTACGGAAGAGCCGGCTGGCTGGCAATGTGCCGGGCCCATAGATCTGGTCTGCGCCGCCTGGTCACGGCCTCGGCCTCGGCGCGGCGCCAGGCGGCGATGGCGGCATGATGGCCGGAGAGCAGCGCCTCCGGCACCGCCCGCCCCTGCCACACGGCCGGGCGGGTATAATGCGGATATTCGAGCAGCGTGCCGTCCGAGAAGCTTTCCTCCTCGGCGCTCTCCGCCGCCCCCATCACGCCCGGCAGCAGGCGGATGGTGGCATCGAGCAGCGCGAGCGCCGCGATCTCGCCGCCCGAGAGCACGAAATCGCCGAGGCTGATCTCCTCGGCTTCGTTGGCATCGAGGGCGCGCTGGTCGAACCCCTCGAACCGGCCGCAGAGCAGCACGGCACCCGGCCCTTCGGCAAGCCGGCGGATGCGCGCCTGGGTCAGCGGCGCGCCGCGCGGCGTCAGGGCGATCAACGGTCGCCCGTCCCGCGCCTGGCCGATCGCGGCATCCAGCACGTCCGGCCGCAGCACCATGCCCGCGCCGCCGCCGAACGGCGTGTCGTCCACCGCGCGATGCCGGCCGAGGCCGAAATCGCGCAGGTTCACGCAATCAAGCGCCCAGATGCCCGTCTCCAGCGCGCGTCCGGCCAGCGACTGGCCGAGCGGCCCCGGAAACATCTCGGGGAACAGGGTGATGATCGTGGCGCGGAAGCTCATTCCCGCATCTCCACCTCGACCGGCCGCACCACCACGGCGCGGCCGCCCGGCAGGTCGATCTCCGGCACCACCGCGCGGGTGAAGGGCAGCAGCGAGCCGTCGGAGAGTTCGATGCTCGCGCCGGCGCCGAAATCATGCACCGCGCGGATCGTGCCGAGTGCCGCCCCATCCGGCCCCACCGCGTGCAGCCCGATGAGGTCGGCGAAGTAGAATTCGTCCTCGTCCTCGGGCGGCGGCAGGTCGGCCCGGCGCACATAGAGCCGGAGATTGGTCAGCTTCGCCGCCGCATCGCGGTCGGCGATCGCGGCGGCCTCGTCGCCCTCGCCGATGGTGACGCGCGCGATCCCCGCCCCGGTCCAGGCCAGCCCGACCCGCCGGCCGCGCTCGTCGCGCAACGGCAGCTCGGCCAGCCCCTCCGGGTCCGGCGAATAGGTGGTGACATGCACGGCCCCGCGCACACCGTGGGGCCGGCCGATCACGCCCATCAGGATCAGGCGATCATCCATCGCTCAGCCGCGAAATCAGGCCTCGGCGGCCTTGGCGCGCTCGGCGGCGCGCTCCTGCGCCTTCTTCTTCGGCGCGGACTGCACGGGCTGCTCGCGGAACGCCGGCATCGGCGCGAGGCCGGCCTTGCCGATGAAACGGGCGACGCGGTCGGTCGCCTGCGCGCCCTGGCTCAGCCAGTGCGTCACCCGATCGGTCACGAGGCGGATGCGATCCTCGTGATCGGCCGGCAGCATCGGGTTGTAGGTGCCGATCCGCTCGATGAACTTGCCATCGCGCGGACTGCGCGAGTCGGCGACGACGATGTGGTAGAACGGCCGCTTCTTCGCACCCGCGCGGGCCAGTCTGATCTTCAACGACATTCCATTGTCTCCTGGTCAGTAGTCTCGATGGCGGCCAGCCCGGCCGCCGTGGTGTCAGTCCGGGCCAAAGCCCGTTATTTCGCTCCGGGCCGAAGCCCGTTATTTCACTCCGGGCCGAAACCCGCGGTTTTCAGTCCGGGCAAAAACCCGCGATCTCAGAACGGGCGGCGCCCGCCTCCCTGCGGCAGCAGCGCGGCCAGCCCGCCGCGCGCGAGGCCCTTCTGGCCCAGCTTCTGCGCCCGCTTCATCATGTCCTTCATCTGCTCGAACTGCTTGAGCAGCCGGTTGACCTCCTGCACCGAGGTGCCCGAGCCCGCCGCCACGCGCTTCTTCCGGCTCGCCTTCATGATGTCCGGATTGGCCCGCTCGGCCTTGGTCATCGAGGAGATGATCGCCGCCTGCCGCTTCAGGATCGAGGTGTCGAGATCCGCCTCGGCGAGCTGCTGCTTGATCTTGCCCACGCCGGGCAGCATGCCCATGATGCCCGACAGCGAGCCCATCTTGGTGATCTGCTTGAGCTGCTCGGCATAATCCTCGAGGTCGAACTTGCCGCGCGCCATCTTCTTGGCGAGCTGTTCGGCCTTCTGCTGGTCGACATTCTCCGCCGCCTTCTCGACCAGGCTGACAATGTCGCCCATGCCGAGGATGCGCCCGGCGATGCGCTCGGGATGGAACGGCTCCAGCGCATCGAGCTTCTCGCCCATGCCCATCAGCTTGATCGGCGCGCCCGTCACCGCCCGCATCGACAGCGCGGCGCCGCCCCGCGCGTCGCCATCGAGCCGCGTCATGACGATGCCGGTGATGCTCACCGCCTCGTTGAACGCCGTCGCCGTGGCGAGCGCGTCCTGGCCGGTCATCGCGTCGACCACCAGCAGCGTCTCCGCCGGCGCGGTCACGTCGCGGATCGCCTTGACCTCGTCCATCAGCGCCTGGTCGATCGCGAGCCGTCCGGCGGTGTCGAGGATGACGACGTCGAACACCTCGCGCCGCCCGGTCTCCATCGCCCGCCGCGCGATCTGCACCGGCGTCTCCCCCGGCACGATCGGCAGGCTCGCCACCCCGGCGCGCTCGGCCAGCTGCGCGAGCTGGAGCTGTGCGGCCGGGCGCTGGGTATCGAGGCTCGCCAGCAGCACCTTCTTGCGCTGCTTCTCCTTGAGCAGGAGCGCGATCTTGCCCGAGGTCGTGGTCTTGCCCGAGCCCTGCAACCCGACCATCAGGAACGGAATGGGTGATGCCGCGTTGAGGTTGAGCGGCACCGCCCCCTCGCCGCCGAGGGCGTCGACCAGCGCGTCGTTGACGATCTTGACGACCTGCTGCCCCGGCGAGACCGCCCGCAGCACCTCCGCGCCCACCGCCTGCAACCGCACCTTGGCGATGAAATCCCGCACCACCGGCAAAGCGACGTCGGCTTCGAGCAGCGCGAGGCGGATATCCCGCATCGCCTCGATCACATCGCTTTCGGACAGCGCGCCGCGCCGGCGCAACCGGTCGAAAACATCCCCGAGCTTGCCCGACAGGGCGTCAAACATCGCAACCCGCTCCATCAACGAAAAACGCGCCGCGGTGCGAAACTCGCAGCGCGACGGCTCTATTCCGCTCCGCCTATGGCCGAATTTCCCGCCGCTGGCAAGCGCGTCCCCAAACGAAAGCGGCGGAGCCAGTGGCCCCCGCCGCCGGATCGTCCCGCGTTCGCCCGGCTTACTTGCCGAGCGACTGCACGATCTCCTCGGTCATCTTCTTCGCGTCGCCGAACAGCATCATCGTGTTGTCGCGGAAGAACAGCTCGTTCTCCACGCCGGCATAGCCCGAGGCCATCGAGCGCTTGACGAACAGCACCGTCTTCGCCTTGTCGACCTCGAGGATCGGCATGCCGTAGATCGGGCTCGACGAATTGGTCTTCGCCGCCGGGTTGGTCACGTCGTTCGCGCCGATCACGTAGACCACGTCGGCGGTCGAGAACTCGTTGTTGATCTCCTCGAGTTCGAACACCTCGTCATACGGCACCTGCGCCTCGGCGAGCAGCACGTTCATGTGCCCCGGCATGCGGCCGGCGACCGGATGGATCGCGTATTTCACCTCGACGCCCGCCTCCTTCAGCAGGTCGGACATCTCGCGCACCGCGTGCTGCGCCTGGGCCACCGCCATGCCGTAGCCCGGCACGATGATCACCTTCGAGGCGTTGCTCATGATGAAGCTCGCATCCTCGGCCGAGCCGATCTTCACCGCCTTGTCGCCGGCGGCCCCCGCGGGGCCGGCCGCGGCGGCGGCATCGGTGCCGAAGCCGCCGAGCAGCACGTTGAGGATCGAGCGGTTCATCCCCTTGCACATGATGTAGGAGAGAATCGCACCCGACGAGCCGACCAGCGCGCCGGTCACGATCAGCGCGATGTTGCTGATGGTGAAGCCGATGCCCGCCGCCGCCCAGCCGGAATAGGAGTTCAGCATCGAGATCACCACCGGCATGTCCGCACCGCCGATCGGGATGATCAGCAGCACGCCAAGCGCGAGCGCGAGGGCCGCGATGATCCAGAACAGCACCTGCGAGCCGCCCGAGGCGACGAAGGCGATGATCAGCACCACGAGCAGGATGCCGAGGCCGAGATTGAGCTTGTGCTGGCCGGGGAAGTTGATCGGCGCGCCGCTCATCAGCGCCTGCAGCTTGGCGAAGGCGATGACCGCGCCGGTGAAGGTGATGGCGCCGATCGACAGGCCGAGCGACATCTCGATCAGGCTTTCGAGATGCAGGTGCCCCGGCGTGCCGATGCCGAAGCTCTGCGGCGCGTTCAGCGCCGAGGCGGCGACGAACACCGCGGCAAGCCCCACCAGCGAGTGGAACGCGGCGACGAGCTGCGGCAGCGCGGTCATGTTGACCCGCCGCGCCACCACCGCGCCGATCGCGCCGCCGATGACGACGCCGAGCACGATGAGCCCCACGCCCGAGAGCAGCATCGCCGGATGCGCCAGCGTCGCCAGCGCGGCGATCGCCATGCCGGCCATGCCGAGCAGGTTGCCGCGCCGCGCGGTCTCGGGATGCGAAAGCCCGCGCAGGGCCAGGATGAACAGGACGGCCGCCACCAGATAGGCGAGCGTGATCCCCGGATCGGATGCGTAATTCATTGTCGCGCCGCCCTTACTTCGCTTTTTTCTTGAACATGGCCAGCATGCGCTGGGTCACGAGGAAGCCGCCCACGATGTTCACGCTGGCCAGCAGCACCGCGATGAAGCCGAAGGCGTGCGCGGCATAGCCGCCCTTCAGCCCGGTCGCGAGCATCGCGCCGACGATGATCACCGACGAGATGGCGTTGGTCACCGCCAGCAGCGGCGAGTGCAGGGCCGGGGTCACGCTCCAGATCACGTAATAGCCGACGAACACCGCCATCACGAAAATGGCGAACAGGTCGATCAGCGGGGCGCCGTGCGGCGCGTGCGCCGCCGCCTGGGCGGCGAAGCCGGCGGCGTTCTGCGCCAGCACGGTGGCCTTGTGCGCGAGCGCGTCGGCCTGGTCCGCGAGTTGTGCAGGGGTCATGATGTGGCTCCTAGGCAGCTGCTTGCGGCTGGAAGTTCGGATGAACGACGGCGCCATCCCGCGTGAGCAGGACGCCCTTCACGATATCGTCGTCGGCGGGCAGTTTCGGCCGCCCGGCCTCCTTGTCCCAGAACCCGGTGAGGAAGGTCGAGAGGTTGCGCGCATAGAGCGTGCTGGCGGCGACGCCGATGCGCGACGGCCAGTTCCTGTGCCCGAGCACGATCACGCCGTTCTCCGTCACGATCCGCTCGCCCGGCACCGTCGCCTCGCAGTTGCCGCCGGCATCCGCCGCGATATCGACGATCACGCTGCCCATCCGCATCTTCGCCACCGCGTCGGCGGTGACGATGGTCGGCGCCTTGCGCCCCATCACCAGCGCGGTGCAGATGACGATGTCGTTCTTCGCCACCGTCTCGGCGATCAGCGCCGCCTGCTTGGCGCGGAACTCCGCACTCATCTCCTTCGCGTAGGCGCCGGTCTGCGCCTTGCTCTCCTCGTCCTCGACGCCGACGAAGGTCGCGCCGAGCGACTTGATCTCCTCCTTCGCCGCCGGCCGCACGTCGGTCGCCGAGACGATGGCGCCGAGCCGGCGGGCGGTGGCGATCGCCTGCAGCCCGGCAACCCCGGCGCCGACCACGAACACGCGCGCCGGCGGCACGGTGCCGGCCGCCGTCATCATCATCGCGAAGCCGCGCGGAAACGCCTCCGCCGCCTCGATCACGGCGCGATAGCCGGCGAGATTCGCCTGGCTCGACAGCACGTCCATCGACTGCGCGCGGGTGATGCGCGGCAGCAGCTCCATCGAGCAGGCGTCGATCCCGGCCTTGGCATAGGCCTGCACCCGCTCCTGGTTCCCCATCGCGCCGAGCGTGCCGACCAGCAGCGCGCCGCGCTCGATCTGCGCCAGAATCTCGTCCCCGGGCGGCTGCACCGTGAACACGATGCCGGCCCCCTTCAGTGCCGAGGCCGCATCCGGCGCGATCTCCGCGCCGGCCTCGCGCAGCGCCGCGTCGGAGACCGAGGCCCGCTCGCCGGCCCCCGCCTCGATCACCACGTCGAGCCCGAGGGCCTTCAGCTTCTTGATCGAATCCGGCACCGCGGCGACGCGGGTCTCGCCCGGCAGACGCTCTTTCAACACCGCAAGACGCATCATATCCATCCCTTCGTTCAACACCGCGCAACGATCGTGCGCCCCGGCGTCCGAAATATTGTGTCGCACCGCACCATTCAAAGCAGCAATTATGCCACAGATGTGATAACGGTCCCGCAATCTCGCACCATGCGCGGGCCGCGCTGTCAAGACGGCACCCATGCGCGCCCGATCGTCTCGACAGGGGGACCCGCATACCCCACAATAGTGCGACTGGTTCTGAGGAGTAGGCATGACAAGCGACATGAGCAACAGGCTCGCCCCCCGCGCCGATGACGAGGACGCCCCCGAGAAGGAGGCGCCCGAGGCCGCCAAGGCCGGCAAGGTCGGGCCCGAACTCGAAAACCGTCTGTTCAAGCAGCGCAAGGTGCTGATCTTCGGCGAGATCCACGACCGCATCGCCCGCGCCGTCACCGGCCAGCTCCTCGCCCTCGCCGGCGCGAGCGACGAGCCGATCGACGTCTTCGTCAACTCGCCGGGCGGCCATGTCGAGAGCGGCGACACGATCCATGACGTGATCCGCTTCGTCGACGCCACCGCGCCGGTGCGGATGATCGGCACCGGCTGGGTCGCCAGCGCCGGCGCGCTGATCTACCTCGCCGGCCACAAGGACCGCCGCTTCTGCCTGCCCAACACGCGCTTCCTGCTGCACCAGCCGATGGGCGGCGTGCGCGGCCCGGCGACCGATATCGACATCGAGGCCCGCGAGATCATCAAGATGCGCGAGCGGATCAACCGCATCATCGCCCGCGAGACCGGGCAGGACTATGCCCGCGTCGAGAAGGACACCGACCGCAACTACTGGATGGGCGCGGAGGAGGCGATCGCCTACGGCATGGTCAGCCGCGTCGTGCAGACCATGAAGGATCTGGACGCCGCCTGATCCCCCCGGCGGCCGCGGCGTCAGCCGTGGCCGTCCTCCGGCGGGGACTCGCGCAGCAGGGCGAGCAGCGCCGCCGCGGCCCTGGTGCGCGTGCGGTCCTGGTGCTGGACCGCGAAATAGGTCCGCCGCGGCAGCTTCACCGGCACCTCCACCACCTTGCCCGCGGCCAGCGCATCGGCGCAGACCAGCTCGGAGAGGATCGTCGCCCCGGCGCCGCCGCTCACCGCCGTCAGCACCGAATTGTTCGCCGGCAGCTCGATCGCGACATCGACCGCCGCATGGTCGATCCCGAGCCCCGCCAGCGCCTCGAAGAGCACCGCCCGCGTCCCCGACCCGTCCTCGCGCAGCACCCAGCTGCCGGAGGCGAGCTCCGCCGGCCGCAGCGCGCGCCGCTTCGCCCAGGGATGACCGGGGGCGACCACCATGACCAGCCGGTCCTGCGCGATCGGCTCGGCGGCGAGCCGCGGCTGGATCAGCGTATCGCCCGGCCCCTCGACGAAGCCGAGCTCGACATCCCCTTCCAGGATCGCGCGCGCCACCTCGGCCGAATTGCCGATCGAGACCGCGAGCCCGATGCCCGGATAGGCCTGCCGGAAGGCGACGAGGCGCAGCGGCAGGAAGTGGTTGGCGATGGTCTGGCTGGCCTTGATCGCCAGCCGCCCGCGCGCGAGGCCGGCGATCTCGCGCATCGTCAGCGCCGCCTGCTCCGTCCGGTTCAGGATCGCCCGCGCCTCGGTGAAGAACACGCGGCCCGCCTCGGTCAGCGCGATGCCGCGGCCGACCCGGTGGAACAGCCTGGTGCCGAATTCACGCTCCAGTGCCGCCACCGCCCCCGAGGCGGCGGACTGGGTGAGCCCCAGCGCCTCGGCGGCCCGTGTCACATGCTCGCGTTCGGCGACCGCGATGAAGATCCGCAACTGATCGAGGGTCATCCTGAACCGGCCTCGTCAGGGCAGCCTCGTCCGAACGACGTTCGCCCAGAAGCCCGTGCCCGCTAAATTTTCATACGCACGCAAAACTATGGCATAGAGCGATCCATGCATGTAAACGCATAGGACCGGCTTCACCGGACCGTCAACAGGAGGAACACTTGAAAGCACCGATCTTGCGCCGCGCCGTTCTCGTCGCGCTGCCGCTGACCCTGCTCGCCGCCGTCGCTCCCGCCCAGGCGAAAGCCCCCGTGCTGCACGTGACGAAAAGCGTCGTCATCAAGGCGCCGGCCGCGAAGGTGTGGTCGATCGTGCATGATTTCGGCAAGCTGACCTGGGTTCCCGCCGTCAAGACCAGCAAGGCCGACAAGGGCAACCACCCCGGCTCGGTGCGCCATCTCGATCTCGGCGGGCCGGTGCTGACCGAACAGCTCATCCGGTATGACGCCCGGCACATGACCTACACCTATGAAATCCAGCACACCGCCAACAACATGAAGATCCTGCCGGTGCGCGACTATGTCTCGACGATTTCGGTGCACCGGCTCGGCGCCAACGAGACCCGCCTCGTCTGGAGCGGCCATTTCCGCCGCCTCGATCTCTCCGCCCATCCGAAGAAGGGCGAGGACAACGCCGCCGCGATCAAGGCGATTTCCGGGATCTACGAATCAGGGCTTGCCAACGCGGCAAAGCTCGCCGCACAATAAATATTGCAAACCGACTAGGCCGGCGGTTCGACCGCCGGCCCGACAATCAAGAGGAAGCGCCGGGCAGAACGGATGGCAAAGCCGAATACGTTGCTGAAACGAACGAGCAACGCCCTACTCGACTACATCAAGGATCTTCCGGAGGAGTCAGCCGCACTCGGGTCGGACAGCGCGCTCGCCCGCCAGTTCGGGGTGAGCCGCACCACGGTGCGCGCCGCCATCGAAACCATGATCGGGAGCGGCATCCTGGAGCGCGGCCCGGCCGGCCTGCGGATCGTGCGCCGCCCGGAACGCGCGGACTATTACACCGAGTCGGAAACCGACGGTCCGCAGGAGCAGATCGAACGCGTCTTCATGCAGCGCGTGCTCCTTGGCGACTGGCGGCCCGGGCACACCTTCTCCGAAGCCGAGCTGGCGCGCGACAGCAATGCCAGCACCGTTTCCGTCCGCGAATTCCTGATCGGCTTCTCCCGCTTCGGGCTCATCGCCAAGCAGCCGCGCGGCGGCTGGATCCTGCGGGAATTCCATGACGGTTTCGCCGCCGAGGTGGCCGACATGCGCGAACTGATCGAAATGGCCGCCCTGGCGCGCATGCCCCGCGCCGGCAGCGCCGCCCTCACCGAGGCGGCGGATGCGATGATCGCCCGCCACCGCGACATCGAGGCGGCAATCGCAAGGCGCTACACCGAGTTCGCGGCGCTGGACCGGGATTTCCATCTCTGGATCATCGGCTTCCTGAACAACCGCTTCGCCTACGATTTCTTCGACATCGTGTCCTTCCTGTTCCATTACCACTACCAGTGGGACCGGAACTACGAGGTCGAACGCACCCGCGTCGCCATCGCCGAACACATGACGGTGCTCATCGCCCTGCGGTCCGGTGCGATGGAAAAGGCCGAGCTTGCCATGGCGGTTCATCTCGCGACCTCCCGCCGTTCGCTCAAGGCCGGCCTCAAGCGCGTCGCCGCCTGACCCGCCCGGCGGCGGGCGGCCTCAGGCCAGGTAACGCGCCCGCAGATGCGCCTCGAACGAAGCGGGGTCGAGCGGCTTGCCGGTCGCCTCGACCAACAGTTCGTTGAACCCATAGCGCGCGCCGTGACCGTGGACATTGGCGCGCAGCCAGTCCCGCAGCGGGGCAAAATCGCCCTCCGCCAGGGCGGCGTCGATGTCCGGCCGCGCCCGCCGCGCCGCCTGCATCAGCTGCGCCGCGGCCATCGCGCCAAGCGTGTAGGACGGAAAATAGCCGAACAGCCCCGCGTACCAGTGAATGTCCTGCAGGCAGCCCCTGGCGTCGTCCGGCGGCACGATGCCGAGCAGCGCGCGCATCCCGTCGTTCCAGGCCGCCGGCAGGTCGGCAACCGCGAGGTCGCCGGCCACCATCGCCGCCTCCAGCCGGAAGCGGAGAATCACATGCGCCGGGTAGGTCACCTCGTCCGCCTCGACGCGGATGAAACTCCGCTCGACCCGCCGCAGCCGCGCCGCCAGCCGGTCCGGCGCGAAATCCGCCGGCGGCTGGCCGAAGGCGGCGGCGAGTTGCGGGCCGAGCCAGCGCAGGAACGGATCGGATCGCGCCGCCTGCAATTCCACGATCAGCGACTGGCTTTCATGCACCGCCATGCCGGCCGCCGCGCCGACGGGCTGGCGCGCGCGCGCGCGCGGCAATCCGGCCTCGTACAGCCCGTGGCCGGATTCATGCAGCACGCCCATCAGGGCGGAGGCGAAATCCGCCTCGTCATACCGCGTGGTGATCCGGATGTCGGTCGGCGTGCCGCCGCAGAACGGGTGCAGCGAGCGGTCCAGCCGCGCACCCCGGAAATCGAGCCCGACGCGCTCGGCGAGGCGGCGGCACAGCGCCTCCTGCGCCGCCTCGGCGAAGGGCGGCGTGCCCGGCAGGCCAGCCATCCGCCCCGCCTGCCGCGCCTCGACGGTGGCGAGATGGTCCCGCAGGAACGCCTCGTAGCGGTCGAACACCGGGTCGATTTCGGCCGCGGTGATTCCCGGCTGGTAGGAATCGATCAGCGCATCGTAGGGCGAGAGGCCGAGCGTCGCGCCGAGTGCCGCCGCCTGTTCGCGGATCAGCCCGAGCAGCACCTCCAGCCTCGGGCGGACGGCGGCGAAATCGGCATCCCGCCGCGCCCCGCGCCACACCGTCTCGCAGGCCGCGCTTTCGCGGGCCACGGCCTCGACCAGATCGGCCGGCACCGCCGTCGCCCGCCGATACGCCCGCCGCATCAGCGCGAGATTGCGCCGCTCGACCGGATCGGCGGGCGGCGCGATTTCGGCGGCGGCGAGATCCTCCTCGACCTCCGGCGCCGCCAGCATCCCATGGGCGACGCCGGCGAGCGTCGCCAGCTGGTCGCCCCGCGCCGCGGCGCCGCCTTCCGGCATCACCGCCGCCTGGTCCCAGCCCAGCATCGCGCTGGCCTCGTCGATGATCGCCAGCCGCTCGAACCGCGACACCAGTCGCCGATACGCGGTTGCCGGGATGTCGGTGCCCAGATCGTTCACGCGGTCTCCAGAATCACTTTTCGCACGTAGAAGATATATTCGAGCACGACGACCAGCGCGAGGCCGAACCAGGTGAGCGCGTATTGCTCGGAATTGTTCGGCGGCGTCGGCAGGCTCGGCGCCGGGATCGGCCCGCCCGCGACCGGCTTCGGCCCCAGCATCACCAGGGTGAACGGCGCGGCATCCGCAAACCCGAGAGCGGCCCCGATCGCCCGCGGATCGAGCTTGTAGAAAATCAGCCGGGCCAGATCGGGGCTTGGGGCGAACGGCCCGAATTTCTGCGGCGCCTGGACATAGCCCGAAACCACCGCCGGCCCCGCGGGCAAGGGCACCGGCTTCGGCACCCGTCCCCGCACCCAGCCGAGATCGACCAGCACCACGCCGCCGTCCGCGCGGCGGAACGGCACGATCAGTTGACCGCCCCGCAGCGGGCCGGTCGGCGAATTGCGGATCTGGTCGCCATAGAACGCCGCCTTGCCGGAAACCCAGGTCCCGGTCAGCGCCACCTTTTCATAAGGCGAGGGTTTTGCGGAGAGCGGAACCGGCGGCCGTAGCTGGGCGGCATGAATCTCGCGCTGGATCCGGTCCTTGTAGTGCCACCGGTGGACCTGCCAGACGCCGAGGGCGATCAGGGCGACCAGCATGAACAGGCTGATCGCCCCCATCCCGATCAGGCGCCGCCAGCGCGAGCGCGGCAAGGCCTGATCGGTCATGCGGTCAGGCGGCGGTGATGGCGCTGCGGCCGAAGTAGTAGATGCAGACGAACAGGAACAGCCACACCACGTCGACGAAGTGCCAGTACCAGGCGGCGGCCTCGAAGCCGAAATGCCGCTTCTGGGTGAACTGGTTCTTCAGCGCGCGGAAGAAGTTCACGATCAGGAAGCTGGTGCCGACGATCACGTGGAACCCATGGAACCCGGTCGCGATGAAGAACACCGACGGGAAGATGCCGCCATGATAGAAGTTGAACGGCGAGTGCGTGTATTCGTAGGTCTGGCCGCAGAGGAAGGCGAGGCCGAGAATGATGGTGCAGCCGAGGCCCTGGATCAGCCCGCGGCGGTCCCCCTCGATCAGCGCGTGGTGCGCCCAGGTGATCGTCGTGCCGGAGAGCAGCAGCACCATCGTGTTGAACAGCGGCACCGCGAACGGGTCGATCGTGGTGATATGCGCCGGCGGCCAGACCGGCTGGTGCATGTAGCCCTGGTGCGCCGGGAAGAAGAAGAAGTTGAAATAGGCCCAGAAGAAGGAGACGAAGAACATCACCTCGGAAGAGATGAACAGCGCCATGCCGTAGCGCAGCCCGATCTGGGTGACGAGCTTGTGCAGGCCGGGCGTGCGGCTTTCGCGCACCACGTCGCGCCACCAGACGAACATGGTGCTGACCGCGCCGATGAAGCCGGCAATGAGGAACCAGTAATCGTTGAAATGCGCGACGAAGATGATGCCGGTCGCGATCAGGATGGCGGACATCGCCCCCGTCAGCGGCCACACGCTGGGTTCTACCAGGTGATACGGGTGCGGCACGTGCCCCGCGATCTGCCCTTCGGCGGTATGACTCTCAGCACTCATAAGACACTCTCTCCCGATAGAAGCCGGCCGCTAAGGCCATGATTCGTTTCACCACATATGCCCGGCATGATAAAGCTTGACGACGGCAATCGCGTAGATGAGGCCGCAGAGCGCGACGAGCGCCGCGAGCAGCGCCCAGTTCCGCCCCCGCCGCCGGCGGATGAATTCCGCCCGCTCCTCCCGGCTCCAGTCCTTGCTGCTGGCCCGTTCCACCCCGGTCATACCAGATGGTCCAGAACGAGCGCGCCGAAGATCAGGAAAAGGTACAGAATCGAGAACTTGAACGCCGCCTTCGCCGGCGCGTCCCGCGTCAGGCTGACGCCATTTCCATCCTGCCGGTCGCGCAGCACCCGCCAGGAATACCACACGAACGCGAGGCCCAGCACCATGGCGCTCGCGCCGTAGACCGGGCCCGCGAGGTGCAGCACGTAGGGCAGCAGCGAGAGCGGCACCAGCCACAGCGTGTAGCGCATCACCGCGAGGCGCGTGGCCTTCTGGCCGGCCACCACCGGCAGCATCGGCACGCCCGCCTTCTGGTAATCGGCCGACGCGAAGAGCGACAGGGCCCAGAAATGCGGCGGCGTCCAGAAGAAGATGATCGCGAACAGCAGCACCGGCAGCAATCCGACATGCCCGGTCGCGGCGGCCCAGCCGATGACCGGCGGAAACGCCCCCGCCGCGCCCCCGATCACGATATTCTGCGGCGTCCGCCGCTTCAGCCACATCGTGTAGATGAACACGTAGAACCCGATCGAGGCGGCCAGCAGCCCGGCGGCCAGCAGGTTCGTGGCGAGCCACATCAACAGCACCGACAATGCGGAAAGCGCAACGCCGTAGGCCAGCGCGCCATCCGGCGAAATCCGCCCGGTCGGGATCGGCCGGCCGGCGGTCCGCCGCATCACGGCATCGATGTCGCGATCATACCACATGTTGATCGCCCCCGCCGCGCCGGCGGCCATGGCGATGCAGAGAATCGCGGTAAAGCCGAGGATGGGATTGATCCCGCCCGGCGCCACGAGCAATCCGGCCGCGCCCGTATAGACCACGAGGTAGAGCACCCGCGGCTTGAGCAGGGCGAGCCAGTCGCCGGCCGTCGCGCCGAGCAGCGACTGGTCGAGCAGCGCCGTATCGGGGACAGCGGTGGCAGAGGTGCGCAGGATCGTATCGCTCATTCCATCAATCCAGCCGGCGCGAATATTCGCATCCGGATTTTGCCTTGCGGGAACGAGGATGGTTCTCCCCGCCGGAGAGAACCATCACCCGCCCGCTTTCGTCAGTGGCAACCCGCGCGTCAGCGGATTACCGGAACATCCTCGAAGGTGTGGTGCGGCGCCGGCGAGGGAACCGTCCACTCGAGGGTCGTCGCGCCCTCACCCCAGTAGTTGGCGGCCAGCTGCTGCCGCCCGGTGAAGATCTTGAAGAGGATGTAGAAGAACACCAGCGTGCTGATGCCGGAGATCAGCGCCCCCACGGAGGAGACGTAGTTCCACCCCGCGAACGCCACCGGATAGTCCGGGTAGCGGCGCGGCATGCCGGCGAGGCCGAGGAAGTGCTGCGGGAAGAAGGTCAGGTTCACCCCGATGAAGAACAGCCAGAAATGCAGCTTCGCCGCGCCCTCGGGATAGGGCTGGCCATACATCTTGCCGATCCAGTAGTAGAAGCCGGCAAAGATCGCGAACACCGAGCCCATCGACAGCACGTAATGGAAGTGGGCGATCACGAAATAAGTGTTGTGCAGCTCGGTATCGAGGCCGGCATTCGCCAGCACCACGCCCGTGGCGCCGCCGAGCACGAACATGAAGATGAACCCGATCGCCCACAGCATCGGCGTCTTCAGCTCGATCGACCCGCCCCACATCGTGGCGATCCACGAGAACACCTTCACGCCGGTCGGCACCGCGATCACCAGGGTCGCGGCCTCGAAATAGACCTTGCTGTCCACCGAGATGCCCGAGACGAACATGTGGTGCGCCCAGACCACGAAGCCGACGAACCCGATCGCCACCATCGCGTAGACCATGCCGAGATAGCCGAAGATCGGCTTCTTCGAGAAGGTCGAGACCACGTGGCTGATCACGCCGAAGGCCGGCAGGATCATGATGTACACTTCGGGATGGCCGAAGAACCAGAACAGGTGCTGGAACAGCACCGGATCGCCGCCGCCCGCCGGCTCGAAGAACGAGGTGCCGAAATTGCGGTCCATGATGAGCATGGTGATCGCGCCGGCCAGCACCGGAATGGCCAGCAGCAGCAGGAACGCCGTCACCAGGATCGACCACACGAACAGCGGCATCTTGTGCATCGTCATGCCGGGCGCGCGCATGTTCAGGATCGTCGCGATGAAGTTGATCGCGCCGAGCAGCGAGGAAATGCCGGCCAGATGCAGCGAGAACAGCGTGAAGTCGACGGCCACCCCGGGCTGGTAGGTGATGTCCGACAGCGGCGGATACAGCGTCCAGCCCACGCCGGAGCCGGCGCCGACCAGCAGGCCCAGGTTGACGAAGATGAACGCCATGAACAGGAACCAGAAGCTCATATTGTTCAGGCGCGGGAACGCCATGTCCGGCGCGCCGATCATCATCGGCACCATCCAGTTGCCGAAACCGCCGATCAGCGCGGGCATGACGAAGAAGAAGATCATCAGCAGGCCGTGCGCGGTCACGATCGCGTTCCAGGTCTGGCCCGAGGTGATGATCGTGTTGTTCGGATGGGCCAGCTGCGCGCGCATGATCATCGAGAGCACGCCGCCCTCGATCGCGGCGATGATCGCCCAGGTGATGTAGAGCGTGCCGATATCCTTGTGGTTCGTGCTCATCACCCAGCGCCGGAAGAATCCCGGCTGGTGGTGGGCATGTTCGCCATGGGCATCGTGCAGTGCGGTCGCGGACATTGTCATATGCTCCTGATGATCGCCGACTACAGATTAACGCGTCGTTTCATCGGTGGTTGCGCTGGCCAGGGCGATGTGCCCCTGCGCGCGCGATGCGGCCTTCTTCGCCGCATCGGCCATGGCCAGCACCTCGTATTTGCGCACGGGCGGCACATTGCCCTGCGCGGCGTCGGCCTTCGCCTCGGCCAGCCACGCCTTGAACTGCTTCAGCGGAAGCGCGACGATCTCGATCGGCATGTTGTCGTGGTTCATGCCGCAGATCTGGTTGCACTCGCCGTAATAGATGCCCGGCGCGTCGATCTTGGTCCACTGGTGCCAGTACTGGCCGGGAATGGCGTAGCGCTGCACGCCGAGCGAGGGAATGAAGAACGAGTGCAGCACGTCGGCGCTGGTGATCTTGAAGACGATCTTCTCGTTCGCCGGCAGCACCAGCGGGTGATCCGCCGAAAGCCGCGCGATCTGCCCGGGTTTGATCTGGTTGTCGGGGATCGGGTACGAGGTGAAATCGACCCCCTTGGCGGCGGGATAGTCGTATTCCCAATACCACTGGTGCCCGGTGACCTTCACGGTCATGTAGCGGTGCGTGTAGTTCGACTGTTCGTAGATCAGGTTCAGCGACGGCACGAAGATCACGACCAGCAGCAACGCCGGCACCACCGTCCAGATCACCTCGATCAGCGTGTTGTGCGTCGTGGTCGTCGCCACCGGGTGCTTCGAGGCGCGGAAGCGGATGATCACGATGGCCAGCAGCAGGCCCACCAGCCCGACCACGCCCGCCATGATCCAGAGCACGAACTGCATGAGCCAGTCGATGCTCTTCTGGATCGGGCTGGCGGCGGGCTGGAACCACCATTCCCACGGCGTCGGCGCATGCACCGGAAACCCGACGGCATTCTTCGCGGCGGCAAGCGCCATCGGCGCGCCCGCGGCGAGAACCGCGAAGCCGACCAGGCCCAGGAACAGATATTTGTTGGATCGTTTCATCAGCTCCGCCAGTTCCGTGTACTCGGACCGCGTTCGGCGCGGCCGTCGAAGTCAGTTGAAATAAAAATACGTCACAGCGCAGCCGGGGCCGATTACGCCCCTTTCACGCGCATTCAACAAACTGGATATAACAGGCCCACCCCTCGATCAAGAGACCTGATGTCACAAAGCGGGCTGGTTCCCCTCGCCCCGCGGATTGGGGAACGAAATCAGCCTGAAAAGCCCGAAGGGTCGCATCCGCGCCACACTCAGCCGCCCCCGCTGGTCGGCGGGTATCAGCCGCTCGATCGCGAAATCGGGGTGCCAGCCCAGCGCCCGCGAGGCCGGCGCCAGCGCCCGCTCGATCCACACCATCGGGCCCGACTCGGCGGCGAAATGGTTGACGAACAGGATCAGCCCGCCCGGCCGGACCACACGGCGGAGTTCCGCCGCCAGGCGGCGCGGATTCGGCACCACGGAGGCGACGAACATCGCCACCGCGATGTCGAACCGCCCGTCCTCGAACCCGGTCGCCTCGGCGTCGAGTTCCAGCAGCTGCTCGACATTCCGCAGCCCTTCGCGCTTCACCCGCGCCCGCGCGCGGTCCAGCATGTCGGTCGAGAGGTCGATGCCGGTGATCCGCTTCTCCGGCCGGTAGTGCGGCAGCGCGAGGCCCGTGCCCACGCCCACCTCCAGCACCTCGGTGCCCGGCGCCCTGTTCACCGCGTCCACCGCGGCGCGGCGGGCCGGCGCCGAAACCGCGCCGAACACGCCGTCGTAGATCCCGGCCCAACGCCGATACGCAGCCCGCACCGCATCGGCGTCGAGCGCGGAAGCGCGCCTGGCCAGCCTCTCGGCCTCGCCGGTGTTGGGGGCGCTCTTGTAGGCTTCGCTCATTTTCGGACGCTGCTCCTGTCGACCCGTCACTTGCGACCGACGATCGGCAGCGCAGCACGCCCGCCAGGGGCGCAAGACAGCAGACCGAAGGCGCGTGCCTCATGCCCGCGGCGCGGGCAGGACAAACACTGCGTGAAGCGGGCCGGACATGCAAGCCCGGAATTCATCTCCGGCGGCAAAACACCTCAGGCGACGTCCTCGCGGCGGTCGCGCACCCGCACATAGGCGATCTCGGCATGCGGCTGGCAGTAGGGCTTGCCGTTCATCGCGGGATCGCCGCAGAACCGGAAGCTCGGCGTTCCGGGTTCGCCGATCGGCCAGCAGCAGGCCGGCACCCGGGCCACCGCCCGCGGCGGCGCCGCCGGACGCGATGCCACCAGGGTCGGGCGCGGCGGCGCCGTCCGCACCGCCGCAACCGTCGAAGCCCCGCCCGCCGGCGCCGCCGTCACGTGCGGCATCACCGGAACCGGCTCCGCCGCGATCGCCAGCGAAGGCAGGGTCGGCCCGGTCACCCGCGCCGGCGCGGGGCGCGACGGCCGCGCGCCGCTGATGTCGCGCCGGATCGGCGAGGGACGGGCCGGCAGATCAAGCCGGTGCGCCTTGCCGACCACCGAATTCTTGGAAATGTTCAGCCGTCGCCCGATTTCGGCGGTCGAAAGCCCTTCGTCCCAGAGCTGGCGGAGGCGGGCAATGATCTCGTCGGTCCATTCCATGGCCTGTCCTGTCCCTCTCATGTGCTACAACATTCTGTAGCCGAGCGACCGGCCTCACTCAACATCTAGTTGAGTTCTGCCTTGCAGTTTTCTGTGGAAAACCCACGTCGAAGGGCTATTTTATCGCCTCGCCGGCGAACGAGCCCCAGAACTGGTCGCGCCGGAGCCACCCCGCGCGGTGATCGACCTCCACCTGGCACCACGCCGCCCCCGCCTTGCAGCGCCGGATCACGCCGATCACGCCCTTGTCGAGATAGGCGACCGGCGCCGCATCCTTGTGCGGCCCCGCGCGCAGCGTGTGCCGGCCGCCGATGACGATGAAGCTGCGCAGGCCGTGCAGCAGCGCCTCGTGCACCCACCCGTCGCCGCCATCCGGCGCGACGACGTGGCGCCAGACATTGAATTCCCCGGTCACCTCCACCGGCAGGTCGAGCCGGTGATAGACCCAGATGATCGGATACTGGAAGCCCGGCCCCGCCCGCATGTAGATTTCCCTGGAGCGGAAACTCTCGAAGCGCGGCACCGGCCAGCCGGTGGCCGACCCCTTGCCCGGCCCCGGTCCCGGCCCGACCTTCGGCGCGTGCCACGCGCCGAGCGCCAGCGCCACGACGACCAGCCCGAGCCGGGCGAGGCGGCTAGACGCCCGCACAGGCGGCACAGTCCGGCACGCGGGGGATCGTGATCGTGCGGAACCGCGCATCCAGCGCGTCCCACAGCAGCAGCCGCCCGGCCAGCGAGGTGCCGATGCCGAGAATCTCCTTCATCGCCTCCGTCGCCTGCAACGTGCCCATCACCCCCGTCACCGGGCCGAGCACCCCGGCCTCCGAACAGGTCGGCACCATGCCCGCCGGCGGCGCCTCGGGATAGAGGCACCGATAGCAGGGGCAATCCGGCCCCGCATGCGGCTTGAAGGTGGAAAGCTGCCCCTCGAAGCGCAGCACCGCCGCCGAAACCAGCGTCCGCCGCGCCGCGACACAGGCATCGGCGACGAGGAAGCGGGTCGCGAAATTGTCGGTCCCGTCGAGCACGATGTCGTGCGCGGCGACCAGCGCGCCGACATTCCCCGCGTCCAGCCGGGCGCGGACCGGGTTGACGCTCACCTCCGGGTTCAGCCCGCGCATCGCCGCCGCCGCGCTCTCCACCTTCGGCGCGCCGAGAAACGCCACCCCGTGCGCGATCTGCCGCTGCAGGTTGGAGAGTTCCAGCACGTCGTCATCGACGATGGAAATCCGCCCGACGCCGGCGGCCGCGAGATAAAGTGCCGCCGGCGAGCCGAGCCCGCCCGCGCCGACGATCAGCACCGAGGCCGCGCGCAGCCGCGCCTGCCCGGTGCCGCCCACCTCGCGCAGCAGGATGTGGCGCGAATACCGGGCGATTTCGGTTTCGGTGAAGTCGAGATCCATGCCGCATAGAATCGCATCCGCGCCGCCCCGCCGCAAGGGCGCGGATCTACGCCCCCGATCGCGCTTGATCGCGGCCGGCCCGCCCGGCATGTTCCGGCCATGACCACCTCCCCTCCCGCCGCATCCGGCGCGGCCCTCGTCCTCTTTTCCGGCGGCCAGGACAGCGGCACCTGCCTCGCCTGGGCGCTCGACCGCTACGACCGGGTCGAGACGATCGGCTTCTTCTACGGCCAGCGCCACGCGGTCGAGCTGGAGTGCCGCGCCCCGCTGCGCGCCGCCATCGCCGGCCTGCGCCCCTGGCGCGCCACACTCGGCGCCGACACGATGCTCGACATCAGCGCCGCGCTGGCCACCCTCGGCGCCACCGCGATGACCGCCGAGATCGAGATCGAGACCACCGAGGCCGGCCTGCCCAACACCTTCGTCCCCGGCCGCAACCTGCTCTTCCTCACCTATGCCGCCGCCCTCGCCTATCGCCGCGGCATCGGCGCGCTGGTCGGCGGCATGTGCGAGACCGACTATTCCGGCTACCCCGACTGCCGGAACACGACGATGCAGGCGATGCAGCTCGCCCTCTCGCTCGGCCTCGACCGCGCCGTCACGGTCGAGACGCCGCTGATGTATCGCGACAAGGCCGCCACCTGGGAGCTCGCCGCCGAACTCGGCGGCGCTGCGCTGGTCGAGGCGCTGCGGACCGGCAGCCACAGCTGCTATCGCGGCGAGCGCGCCACGCTGCACGACTGGGGCTATGGCTGCGGCACCTGCCCGGCCTGCGAGCTGCGCGCGGCGGGCTGGCAGCGCTGGCGCGCGGCGCGTGCGGATTTTGTGGACGGTGCATGACGGTTTCGTGTATCGGCGTCTCACGCGGCGGTTTCTCGTGCATCCGAATGATGATATGAATTCGTATCCGGACGGTGCAGGCGTTCGCGATGCGGCACCGCAAGCCGGCCCAGCAAGCCGGATCGGCGTTTCGGCGGCACCCCCCGCCCGACACCCGATCCTCGCCCACGGCCGGCCCGGCACGGGGCGGCGCGCGACGATGGACGGCGGGCGGCAGTGAAACTCAGGATGGCATCGCGCAGGCGATGAACAGGTTATCGAGACGATGAAGACGATCAACGCGATCAGGATGGGCGGCGTCGATGTTCTCCCGCTGGTCGAAGGCGGCAAGGGTGTGGCGGTCTCCAACGGACTTTCGGCCGGAAGCTGGGCCGCCTCGGGCGGCGTCGGCACGTTCAGCGCCGTCAATGCCGACAGCTACGACGACTCCGGCCGTCCGGTCCCGCAGGTCTATCACGGCACCACGCGGCGCGCCCGCCACGAGGAGCTCGTGGCCTTCGCGATCGAGGGCGGCATCGCCCAGGCCCGGCGCGCGCACGAGGAATCGGGCGGCCAGGGGCGCATCCACGCCAACATCCTCTGGGAGATGGGCGGCGCCGAGCGCGTCATCACCGGCATCCTCGAAGGCGCGAAAGGCCTCGTGAACGGCATCACCTGCGGCGCCGGCATGCCCTACCGGCTCTCGGAAATCGCCTCGAAATTCAACATCCACTACTATCCGATCGTCTCCTCCGCCCGTGCCTTCAACGCGCTCTGGCGCCGCGCCTACCACAAGGCGCAGGAACTGCTCGGCGGCGTCGTCTACGAAGACCCCTGGCTCGCCGGCGGCCATAACGGCCTGTCCAACTCCGAAGACCCGACCAGGCCCGAAAGCCCGCTGCCCCGCGTCATCGCGCTGCGCCGGCAGATGCGCGAGTTCGGCCTCGGCGAGACGCCGATCATCATGGCCGGCGGCGTCTGGTGGCTCGAGGAATGGGAGGACTGGATCGACAATCCGGATCTCGGCCCCGTCGCCTTTCAGTTCGGCACCCGACCACTGCTGACCAGGGAAAGCCCGATCAGCGACGTCTGGAAGCAGAAGCTCCTCACCCTCAAGCAGGGCGACGTCTTCCTCAACCGCTTCTCGCCCACCGGCTTCTATTCCAGCGCGGTGAACAACGGCTTCATCCAGGGCCTGCGCGCCCGCAACGAGCGGCAGGTCGCCTACACCACCGAGCCGGTCGGCGAGCATACCGAGGAATACGGCGTCGGCCCGCGCAAGCGCCCGGTCTGGCTCACCCCGGCCGACCTCAAGGACGTCCACGCCTGGGAGCGCGAGGGCTTCACCGAGGCGATGCGCACCCCGGATTCCACCCTCGTCTTCGAAACCCCCGAAACCGCCGAGGAAATCCGGCTCGACCAGGTGAACTGCATGGGCTGCCTCTCGCAGTGCCGCTTCTCCAACTGGTCGCAGGAAGAGCCCGATTTCTCCACCGGCAAGAAGGCCGACCCGCGCAGCTTCTGCATCCAGAAGACCCTGCAGGACATCGCCCACACCCATAACGACCCCGATTCGGTCGACCACAACCTGATGTTCAGCGGCCACAACGGCTACCGCTTCGCGACCGATCCGTTCTATTCCAACGGCTTCATCCCGACGGTGAAGCAGCTCATCGAACGGATCCTGACCGGCCGCTGACCGCGTCAGATCCTCACCGGAAGCTGACCGCGTCAGATCCTGACCGGCCGCTGACCGCGTCAGATCCTCACCGGCCGCTGACCGCGTCAGATCCTGACCGGCCGCTGACCGCGGCCGGCGCCCTCCGCGTCAGCCGATGCCGAGGGCTTCCAGCACGCGCGCGGGCGTGATCGGCAGCGCCGTGATCCGCGCGCCTCGCGGTGCGAGCGCGTCGTTCACCGCGTTCAGCACCGCCGCCGCCGCCGCCGCCGTGCCGGCCTCGCCCACGCCCTTGGCGCCGATATGGCTTTCCCGCGTCGGCGTGCAGACATGGCCGATCACGATGTCCGGCATCTCGGCCGCCATCGGCACCAGATAATCCGCCATCGTCGCGTTCAGCATCTGCCCCTCGGAATCGTAGCGGCATTCCTCGAACAGCGCCGCCCCCAGCCCCTGCACCACGCCGCCGCGAATCTGCTCGTCCACCAGCAGCGGGTTGATGATCGTCCCGCAATCCTCGACCACGAAATGCTTCAGCAGCCGCACGAAGCCGGTCTCGGCGTCCACCTCCACCACCGCCGCCTGCACCCCGTTGGTGAAGGCGAAGGGATACTCCCGCGGCACGTAATGCCGGCTCGCGACCAGCGCCGGCTCCACCCCCTGCGGCAACGTGTCGGGCCGGAAATGGGCGATGCGCGCCAGCTCGGCGAGGCTCATCCGCTCGGCCCCGCCCGCCGCATCGACGATCGCGCCATCCCTGATGTCGAGCGCCTCCGGGGCGGCCTGCAGGATGCTCGCCGCCAGCGCCAGCACATTCTCCCGCAGCGCGGATGCGGCGCGAAACGCCGCCTCGCCGCCCACCCCCGCCCCGCGCGAGGCCCAGGTGCCGCCGCCATAGGGTGTGGCGTCGGTATCGCCGAGCTTCACCAGCACCCGCGCCGGGTCCACCCCCATCGCCGCGGCCGTCACCTGGGCGAGGATCGTCGTCGTCCCCTGCCCCTGCTCGGTGGCGCCGGCATGCAGCACCACGTCGCCGGCCGCATCGAGCCGCGCCGTCGCCCCGTCCTGCGCGGCGATCCGCGCCCCGCCGACGCCGTAGAACGCCGCCCCCGGATTGGTGATCTCGATGAAACTCGCGATCCCGATGCCCCGCCACACCCCGCGCGCCCGCAGCCCGGCCTGCTCCGCCCGCAGCGCGTCGTAGTCCATCAGCCGGACCAGCTCGTCGAGACAGGCATGGTGCGACAGCGCCTCGAACCTCATCCCCGCCGGCGAGGCGCAGGGATAGGCGTCGTCGGCGATCAGGTTGCGCCGCCGCATCTCGACCGGGTCGATCCCCCGCCGCCGCGCCGCCTCGTCCACCAGCGCCTCCGTCACCGCGGTCGCGATCGGATGCCCCACCGCGCGATATTGCGACATCATCGCCTTGGTCTGGAACACCACCCGCGCCCGCGCCGCGTAATGCGCGAAATCATACGGCCCGCCGACCAGATTGATCACCTGGTTCGCCTCCACCGCCGAGGTGCGCGGATAGGCCGAATACGGCCCCACCCCGGTCAGATCGTCCACCGCGAACCCCTCGATCCGCCCGTCTTCCGCCACCCCGATCCGCGCCGACACCCGGTGCCCGCGCGCATGGATATCGCCGGTGAAACTCTCCAGCCGGTCGGCCACGAACCGCACCGGCCGGCGCAGGATGCGGCTCGCCGCCACCGCCGCCATCTCGTCGGGATAGACATGGATCTTGATCCCGAACGACCCGCCCACATCCGGCCCGATCACCCGGATTTGCCGCTCGGCGAGGCCGAGCAATGTGGCCAGCACGGTCTGGAACATGTGCGGCACCTGGGTGCCGAGATGCACGGTCAGCCGCTGCTCGCCCTCGTTCCAGTCCGCCACCAGCGCGCGCGGCTCCAGCGTCACCCCGGTATGCCGGGCGAAATCGAACTCCAGCGCCACGCGCTCCGCCGCCGCGTCGATCGCCGCCGCCCCGCCGCCCGCCTCGATCGTCCGCGCGAACGCGAGATTATCCCCGAGTTCGGGATGGATCGCCGCCGCCCCCGGCGCGAGCGCCGCCAGCGGATCGACCACCGGCGCGAGCGGCGCGTACTCCACGAGAATCCGCTCCGCCGCATCCTCCGCCTCGGCCCGGCTCGCCGCCACCACCATCGCCACCGGCTCGCCCTGGAACCGGACCCGTCCTCGCGCCAGCGGATATTGCGGCGCCGATTTCAATCCCTTGAGATGCGTCAGCACGCCGACCCACGGCGCGCACCGCCCCTCCAGCGCCGCCGCGTCGAACACGCCGACCACCCCCGGCATCTCCCGCGCCGGCGCCAGGTCGATCGCCCTGATCTCGGCATGCGCATAGGGCGATCGCAGGAACGCCGCATGCACCATGCGCGGCAGCGCGATATCGCTGGCGAACAGCCCGCGCCCCTGGGTCAGCCGCCGCGCATCCGGCCGCGCCATCGCCCGTCCGATCGGCCGGTCGGCGCCGTTCATGCCGCCCTCCGCGCCCGCGCCGTCGCCTCGACCGCGTCGACGATCGCCTCATATCCGGTGCAGCGGCAGTAATTGCCCGAAAGATGCGCGCGGATCGCCGCGCGGTCGGTCGGGTCGGGCGCATGGGCGAGGAAATCCGCCGCCGCCAGCATCATCCCCGGCGTGCAATAGCCGCATTGCAGCGCGTTGCGGCGCCAGAACGCCTCCTGCAAATCCGCCAGCTCGCCCGAATCCGACACCCCCTCGATGGTCTCGACCACGCACCCCGCCGCCTGCACCGCGAGGACGAGGCAGCCGCGCACGATCGCCCCGTCCAGCCGCACCGTGCAGGCGCCGCACACGCCATGCTCGCAGCCGAGATGCGTGCCGGTCAGGCCGAGCCGCTCGCGCAGGAAATCCGCCAGATGCAGCCGGGCCGGCACCTCGGCCTCGACGCGCTCGCCATTCACGATCAGGGAAATCGCCGTCATGGAGCCAGACATTCCTTCATCACCCGCCGCAGCAGCACCCGCGCCAGGTGCAGCCGCACCGGCGCCGAAATCTCCGGGTCCGCATGCGGCGGCAAATCCCCGGCGAGTGCCGCGCACGCCGCCTCGATCCCCGCCGCCCCGTCCGCGAGTGCGCGCTCCGCCGCCGGCGCGCGCAGCGCCGCATGGCCGACCGCGAAGAACCCGAGCCGCACCGCATCCCCTTCCGCCGCGGCGGCAAGCCCGACCAGCGCGTAATCCCCATGCCGCCGCGCCAGCTCCGCGAAGCCATGCCGCCGCCCCGGCACCAGCGGAATCTCCACCGCGGTCAGAATCTCCCCCGGTTCCAGCGCGGTTTCGAACAGGCCGGTGAAAAAATCCGCCGCCGCGATCCGCCGCGCGCCCGCCTGCCCCTCGGCGATGATCGTCGCATCGAGCGCCAGCATGCAGGCCGGCAGTTCCGCCGCCGGATCGGCATTGGCGAGGCTGCCGCCGATCGTCCCCCGCGAGCGGATCGCCGGATGCGCGACATGGGCGAGCGCGGTCGCGATCAGCGGCGCATGGGCGGCGATCTCGGGTGCGTCGAGCAGCGTCGCATGGGTGCAGCCGGCGCCGATCCGCAGCATCGTCGCGGTGACGTCGATGCGCCGCAGGTCCGCGATCCGGCCGATATCGACCAGCAGGCCCGGCGCCGACAGCCGGAAGTTCAGCGCCGGCAGCAGGCTCTGCCCGCCGGCGAGGAGCTTCGCCCCCTCATGGGCGGCGAGCAGCCCGACCGCCTCGGCGACCGACCCGGCACGGACGTAATCGAATGGAGCAGGTTTCATGACATTCCTCGCCCGAAACCTGTCCGATCGCGGCGGGCGCGTCAATCGCCCCGCCGCCGCACGGCGCTCACCTCAGGGGCTGGCGGCCGCGGTCCTTCAGCATCCACAGCGCGACCACCGACATCGCGCAGCCGACCAGCAGATAGGCGCCGGCGGCGAGCTTCACTCCGGTCAGCCCGATCAGCGCGGTGGCGATCAGCGGCGCCGTGCCGCCGCCGATCCCGAGCCCGACATTGAACGCCAGCGAATAGCCCGACAGCCGGTATTCAGAGCGGAACTGCTCGGAGAGCATCGCCGGGGCGACGCCCATGATCGAGCCGAGCATCAGGCCCGAGACCACCTGGGCGATGGCGAAGGGCGTCAACGCCCCCTGCGCCATCGCGAAGAAGGGCAGCGCCAGAACCAGCAGCAAGCCGAAATTGCCGATCAGCCAGGAGCGGCGCAGGATCCAGTGATCGGTCAGCCAGCCGGTCAGCGGGATCAGGACAAGCACGAAAAGCTGCGTGACGGTCACGATCTCCAGCGCCAGGCCGTCGGAAATCGCGCCGAACTTGGACCCGAAGGTCGGCAGGAACACGAGGGTGAGATAATCCGCGACGCCATAGCCCCAGGTGAACAGCATCGCCAGCAGCATGATCTTCGGGCTGCGGCGGAACGCCTGGCGGATCGGCAGTTCGTCATCCTCCGCCGCCTTGTCGGGCTCATATCCGGTATCGGTCAGCCGCGAACGCACCAGATAGGCCAGCACCGCGAGCACGCCGCCGGCGAGGAACGGCACGCGCCAGGCCCAGCCCTGCACCGCATGATGGCCCGCCATCAGCGTGGTCAGCGCGGCGAAGCCGGCGGCGAGCAGATAGCCGCCGGTCGAGCCGAAATTCGCGAAACTGCCGGCGAAGCCCCGCCGGTTCGCCGGCGCGGTTTCCACGAGATACGACACCGAGCCGGTGAACTCCCCGCCCACCGACAGGCCCTGGAACAGCCGCACCACCAGCAGCAGCACCGGCGCCCAGAAGCCGATCTGCTGATAGGTCGGCAACAGCCCGACCGCCGTGGTCGCCAGCCCCATCATCACCACCGAGGTCACCAGCACCGTCTGCCGCCCCACCCGGTCGCCGAGATGGCCGAAGATCACCCCGCCGATCGGCCGCATCATGAACCCGATGGCGAACCCGCCATAGGCGCCGAGCAACGAGGCGATCTTGTCGGACGAGGGGAAGAACAGGCTGGCGATCATCGGCGCGAGATAGCCGTAGAGGCCGAAATCGTACCATTCCAGCACGTTCCCGATCGTGCCGGCGCTGAGATTGCCGAGCGAGAGGGTGCGGCGTTTCCTGCGCCGCGAGGGCGCGGTGGCGGAGGAAGCCGGGTGCGGCTCAGAAGCAGGGTGCGGCATCTTGGACCTCGCTTTCGTTCTTCCCGAACGGCGGCGACGCATCGCCGCGCCCCGGTGAGGGGCGGCGCGGGGCGAACCGGTCGGGTCCTGGGTTGCGGCCGGACGGCGTCAGCGCGTCATCACGGCGCCGGTCGCCTCGTCGCGGCGCCCGGCCCGCCGCGCCCCGGCAACCGGGACACGCGGCGACTCATGAATCAGGCGCCCGACGGGCACCATCTGAGATTGCAGTCTCAATCCAGATATGGAGGCGTCAGCTCACGGATCAAGAAAAAATCGCAGGATTCATGTCATTCCCGGCGAACGCGCGGAAATATCCCTGTATTTTACTCGATCTTCCTCAACCGGCGCATCGCCGCCAGATCCGGTCTCGCGGCGATGCGCCTGCGTTCATTCGGGCAGATACACGCTGGCGATCAGCCCCTTGCCGCCCGGCCGGTTCGCCAGCGTGATGTCGCCGCCATGCGCGCGGATCGCGTTGCGGGCGATGGCGAGGCCGAGCCCCGAGCCGCCGGTCTCGCGGTTGCGGCTGGTCTCCAGCCGGCGGAACGGCTCGAACACCCGCTCCAGCTCGCCCGGCGGCACGCCCGGCCCGTCATCCTCGATATCGACGCGCAGCGTATGCCGCTCCGCCTGGTGCAGCGAGACCCGCGCCGACTGGCCGTATTTCACCGCGTTGCCGATCAGGTTGGCGAAGGCGCGCTTGAGCGAGAGCGGCCGGCCGCGGATGGTGATGTGATCGGGCCCCTGATAGGCGAGCCTGGCCGAAGCGGCGGGGGCGATATCGGCCGTCTCGTCGATCACGGTGCGCAGCAGGATCGCGAGGTCGACCGGCACCGAGGCCTCGGTCTGCGCCACGTCGCGCCCGAAGGCGATGGTCGAGGTCAGCATCGCCTCCAGCTCGTCGAGATCGGCGAGGATCTTCTCGCGCTGCGCGTCGTCGTCGAGGAATTCGGCGCGCAGCCGGAGCCGGGTGATCGGCGTGCGCAGGTCGTGGCCGATGGCGGTGAGCAGGAAGGTCCGGTCCTCGACGAAGCGGCGGATGCGCGCGGCCATCGTATTGAACGCGATGGCCGCGGTGGCGATCTCGGTCGCCCCGCCCTCCGGCAGCGACGGCGCATGGGCGATGTCGCGCCCGAGCTGCTCGGCGGCGGCGGCCAGCGTGCGGACCGGCGCGGTCAGCCTGACCACCCCCCAGAAGATCAGCAGCGCGCCGAGCGCGAACATCACCAGAAAGGCGCTCGCGAAGCCGGGCTGTTCCCAGGGCGGGCGCGGCCGGAACGGGCTCTGCACCGTCAGCCAGCCGCCATCCGGCAGCTCGAAGCTCAGGATCGTGGTCGAGGGCGCGGTCGTGCCCCGCATCACCACCTGCCTCGGCTGCAGGAAATCGGGCATCGGAAAGGCGAGCAGCGAACCCTGGATGATCTGCCGGGTCGGCAGCGGCAGGGTGAAGGTGCCGGAATAGGGCGGCACCGGATCGAGGCTGACCCGGTCGCCGGCGACGCCGTTCGCCTCCGCCACGATCTGCGCCCGCAGCGGCTTCGGCGCGCTCACCACCCGGCGATAGAGCGCGCCGTCCCGCGTCGCGATCGCGCGTTCGGCGACGATCCCGTTCACCTCGATCTGGTTGAGCACATGAACGCCGAGGCCGATGGCCTGGATCAGCGAAAACCCGAGCAGCAGAACGAGCCCGGTGCGCCAGGCGAGGCTGGAAGGCCAGAATTTCAGCCGTGCCCAGATCCGGCCGAGGGTCATGAACGCTCGACCGGCACCGCCAGCACATAGCCGCCGCCGCGCACCGTCTTGATGATCTGCGCGTGCCGCCCGTCATCCTCGAGCTTGCGCCGCAGCCGCGAGATCGCGACGTCGATCGCCCGGTCGAACGGCCCCGCCTGCCGCCCGCGCAGCAGGTCGAGCAGCATGTCGCGGGTCAGCACCCGGTTCGGCCGGTCGAGCAGGGCGAGCAGCAGGTCGTATTCCCCGCCGGTCAGCGGCACCTCGACCCCGTGCGGGTCGAGCAGCCGGCGCCGCGACGTCTCCAGCACCCACCCGGCGAAGCGGTAGAGCCGCGCCGAGCTTTCGCGGCCCGGGGTCTCGTTCTCGCCGACGCGGCGCAGCACCGCGCGGATCCGCGCCACCAGCTCGCGCGGGTTGAACGGCTTCGTCACATAGTCGTCGGCGCCGAGTTCGAGGCCGATGATCCGGTCCGGCTCCTCGCCCAGCGCCGTGAGCATGATGATCGGCACCTGCGATTCCCCGCGCAGCCAGCGAGCGAAATCGATCCCCGATTCGCCGGGCAGCATGAGATCGAGCACGACGAGCTGGTAATGGCCGTTGAGGTAGGCCCGCCGCGCCTCGCGCGCATCCCGCACGGCGGTGACGCGGAAGCGCTGGCGTTCGAGAAAGCGGGCGAGCAGTTCACGGATTTCGCGGTCATCGTCGACCACGAGGATGTGCGGCATGATGTCCATGGCTGTTACAATAGCCGGGATCGTTTCACTTTGGGCGCGCCGTTGCATTTCCTTACGCAAAATGATCATGCCCCGGCGTCCAAGATTTTACTTGCGCCCCCGGGGTGATGGCCCTATGTCGCGCTCCACGCAGCAACGCACGTGCCTCTGCCTCCCGTCGGGGGTTACGCAACGACGTCAAGCGTTCTGGCAACAACCCGGCATTCGTGCCGGTTTCGTCTGGTCGCTGGTTCGTTCGACCGTTTCGCAACCCGCCCTGCGCCGCAAGCGCCGGGCCCATGGATCTGGGAAGGGAGTGGGTCATGACCCCCAAGCTCGCCCGTTTTCTCGATTCCGGCATGGTCTCCACGCCGGCCATCCTCGTCGATCTCGATCGCGTGGCGGCGAATTTCGCCGCCCTGCGCGCCGCCCTGCCGGACGCCGCGATCTACTACGCGGTGAAGGCCAATCCGGCCGCCCCGGTGCTCGATCGCCTGGTCGGCCTCGGCTCGCGCTTCGATGCCGCCAGCATCGAGGAAATCCGCGCCTGCCTCGCCGCCGGCGCCGCCCCCGCCGCGATCAGCTTCGGCAACACGGTCAAGAAGCGCGCCGCCATCGCCGAGGCGCATGCGCGCGGCGTCGATCTCTTCGCCTTCGATTCCGACGAGGAGCTGGACAAGCTCGCCGAGGCCGCGCCCGGCGCGAAAGTCTATTGCCGCCTCGCCGTCAGCCAGGACGGGGCGGACTGGCCGCTCTCGCGCAAGTTCGGCACCAGCGGCACCCATGCGCGCGACCTGCTGGTCCGCGCCGCCGAACGCGGCCTGATCCCCTGGGGCGTCTCCTTTCATGTCGGCAGCCAGCAGACCGGCGTCGGCGCCTGGCGCACCGCGATCGGCCAGGCCGCCGCCGTGTTCACCGACCTGCGGGCGCGCGGGATCGACCTGCGGCTGCTCAATCTCGGCGGCGGCTTCCCGACCCGCTACCGCGACGACATCCCGCCGCTCGGCGATTTCGGCGCCGCGATCATGGATACCGTGCGCCAAGCCTTCGGCAACAACGTGCCGGACCTGCTGATCGAGCCCGGCCGCGCCATCGTCGGCGATGCCGGCGTTGCGGTGAGCGAGGTGGTGCTCGCCTGCACAAGGCACGAGGATGAGGGCCGCCGCTGGGTCTATCTCGATCTCGGCCGTTTCGGCGGCCTCGCCGAAACCGAGGGCGAGGCCATCCGCTACCGCATCACCGCCCCCGGCGTCGCCGGCGCCGACGCGCCCGCCGTGCTCGCCGGGCCGAGCTGCGATGGCGTGGATGTGATGTATCGCGAAACCCCCTGCCCGCTGCCCGCATCCCTCGCCGCCGGCGACCGCGTGCTGATCCACGATACCGGCGCCTACGTGACAAGTTACGCGAGCCAGGGGTTCAACGGTTTTCTCCCGCCGGAAGAACACTATCTCTGACGCAGTCGCGCCGCCCGGCGTCCGGGCGGCGCGTTGTTGCAACCAGCGCTCAGGGAGAGCCTCATGACCGACAAGATCACGACGACCATCGGCAGCATCGACATCAAGGCCGCCGACGGTTCGGGCGCGTTCAAGGCCTACACCGTCACCCCCTCCGTCAAGCCGACCGGCGCGGTGGTGGTGATCCAGGAAATCTTCGGCGTGAACGACGCGCTGCGCGCGACCTGCCAGGAAATCGCCGAGATGGGCTTCATCGCCATCGCGCCGGACCTGTTCTGGCGGCAGGAGCCGGGCGTCGACCTCACCGACAAGTCCGAGGCCGAGTGGAAGCGCGCCTTCGAGCTGATGAACGGCTTCGACCAGGACAAGGGGATCGAGGATCTCAAGACCACCCTCGCCACCGCCCGCGCCCTGCCGGGCTGCAACGGCAAGGTCGGCACCGTCGGCTTCTGCCTCGGCGGCCGCCTCGCGGTGATGATGGCCACACGGTCGGACGCCGACGTGAACATCTCCTATTACGGCGTCATGCTCGACAAGCTGATCCCCGAATTCGGCAACATCGGCCGCAAGCTGGTGATGCACATGGCCGAGCTCGACGAGTTCGCCCCGAAAGAGGCGCGCGACGCGGTGATGGCGGCGACGAAGGGCAACGCCCTGGTCTCCTCGCATGTCTATCCCGCCGTCCACCACGCCTTCGCCCGCGTCAACGGCGTGCATTTCGACCGCCGCGCCGCCACCATCGCCAATGGCCGCACCGCCGAGGCGCTGGTCGAGGCGCTGTCCTGACCATGCGGGGCGCGGCGCGGCCGATCCGCCGCCGCGCCCTGCTCGCCGGGCTCGCCACGAGCCCGGCCCTCGCCCACACCACCGCCCGCGCCGCCGCGCCGCCATCCCCCACCACCGCCATCGCCGCCGCGATCGACTCGATTCCCCCCGGCCCCGCCCTGCTGGCGAGCTACCCCGACACCGCGGCCAACCGCCGCTTCCCCGCCTTCTTCCCCGCCAATGACGGCGTCGCCTATGTCTATGACAACGCCCTCGCCGGCCTCGCCCTCCTCGCCGCGGGCGACGCGCCGCGCGCCGCCCGCATCGCCGACGCCCTCGTCCTCGCCCAGACCCACGACCCCGATCACCGCGATTTCCGCCTGCGCAACGCCTACCGCGCCGGGACGATGCGCCTGCTCCACGGCGCCGTCCCCCTGCCCGGCTGGTGGGACGCGGCGGGCGGCCACTGGGCCGAGGACCCGTACCAGACCGGCAGCGAAACCGGCCCGATCGCCTGGGCCATCCTGCTCTGGACCGCACTCGCCCGCGCCGGGGTCAACGCGGCCCGCTACCGCGAGGCGGCAACACGCGCGGCGGACTGGATCGTCACCCAATGCCGCGCCCCGCGCGGCTTCACCGGCGGCGTGTTCGGCTTCCCGCCGCATCCGCAGCGCCTGCGCTGGACCAGCACGGAACAAAACACCGATCTCGCGGTGGCCTTCGCCCGGCTCGGCCGGCGGGCGGAGGCCGCCCACGCCGCGCGCTTCGTCCGCGCCATGCGCGATCCCGCCACCGGCCTGTTCGCCGCCGGCCTGCTGCCCGGCGGCGCCCCCAACCGCCTCGTCGCCGCGGACGCCAATCTCTGGCCGGTCCTCGCCGGCCTGGCCCCGCCCGCCGGAATCGCCGCCTGCCTCGGCGCGCTCGGCCAGCCGCGCGGCGCGCCGGCCGGAATCGGCTTCAGCGCCGCCAGCCAGGGACTCTGGACCGAGGGCACCGGCTTCGCGCTGCTCGCCCTGCGCCGCGCCGGCGGCCACCAGACAACGGCGGTCCGCTTCGCCGCCACGCTGCGCGCCGCGCGCACCCGCTCCGGATTCCTCCGGGCGACGGGCGGCGCCGTGCTGTCCACCGGCCTCGCGGTCGGGCCCGGCCGCGGCGCCAAGCCGTTCCTGTATTATCCCGTCCCCGCCCTCGCCCCCACGGCCTGGGCCGCGCTCGCCGACTCCGGCCACGACCCGCTGATCCGCTAACCGTTTCTCAGCCGTTCTTGCGCTCGACCGGTTTTTGCAGTTCTGTCGCCCTGCATTCGCCGTCCATTTTCGATCCGTCATTTCAGCCGCGAGACCATTTCAGGTGCCCCAGCCCGCCCATCTCCTATTGCGCCTCCCCGCCGAGCAACGACCCGCCTGGGCGCTCTTCGATCCGGTCTGGTACGCCCTCCGCCATCCGGACATCGCCGCCGGGCGCGACGAGGCCGCCCTGCTCGAATACTACCTCGCCGTCGGCGGCCGGCTGGGGCACAGCCCGAGCCCGCTCTTCGACGAAGGCTTCTACCGCGCCAGCAACCCCGACATCGCGGCGCTGGTCGCCGAGGGCGGCTACGCCTCGGGCTTCGATCATTTCTGCCAGTACGGCCATCGCGGCCTCTCGCCGCACTGGCTGTTCGACGACACGCTCTACGGCGACCTGCACGCCGACATGTCGCTCGAGAATCTCGACCGCCACCGCTGCTTCGGCCGCTACGACCACTGGCTGAAATCCGGCCAGCGCGAGCAGCGGATCTGCCACTTCCTGTTCGACAGCGCGTTCTACCGCCGCGAGGTCGAGGCGGCGGGAGAGGGCGCGGCGCGGCTCGAGTCCATGGGCCCCTTCGTCCACTATCTCTACGCGCTCTGGGACGACACGCCCGAACGCGCCACCTCGCCCTATTTCGACCCCGCCTGGTACGCCGCGATGCACGAATCCGCGCGCGACGACATCGCCGAGGGCCGCGCCCGCAACGCGCTGCACCACTACATCACGCGCGGCGAGGCCGCCGGCTTCGACCCGGTGCCGGAATTCTCCGAGCGCTACCATCTCGACACCTATGACGACATCGCCGCCGCCGTCGAGGCCGGCGTGTTCCGCAGCGGCTACCATCATTTCGTCCGCTACGGCACGCTCGAACTACGCCGCCCCCGCGCCGACATCGACCTGATCTACTACCGCGACACCAACCCCCGCGTCCGCAACGATCTCGCCGCCGGCGCGGTGCGCGACGCCTTCGCCCATCTGCGCACGATCGGCCTGCGCGAGGGGCTCGACCACTGCCCGCCCGAGCGCGTGCCGGACCTGCCCGAACGCGCCGCCCGCCAGCTCTTCGAACTGCGCGCGCGCAACCAGTCCGCCCTGTTCGCCCGCCAGCGGATCGACTTCGCTCCGTCCGCCCCGCCCGCGCTTTCGGTCATCATGGTGCTGCACGAGAAATTCGAGCTGACCATGCAGGCGCTCGCCTCCCTGCGCGCCAACTTCCCCGGCGATCTCGACCTCATCCTGATCGACAACGGCTCGACCGACGCCACCGCCCGGATCGAGACCTATGTCCGCGGCGCGACCATCCTCCGCGAGCCCGGCAATCCCGGCTTCCTGCTCGCCTGCAATCGCGGCCTGCGCGAGGTCCGCGCCCCGGCGGTGCTTTACCTCAACAACGATGTCGAGCTCGGCTTCGGCGCCATCGCCGCCGCCCTGCGCCGCCTCGCCTCGGCACCCGATATCGGCGCCGTCGGCGGCAAGGTCATCCGCACCCATGGCCGCCTGCAGGAAGCCGGCTCGATCGTCTGGGCCGACGGCTCGACCCAGGGCTACCTGCGCGACGCCTCGCCGCTGGCCCCCGAGGCCAATTTCGTCCGCGACGTCGATTTCTGCTCCGGCGTCTTCCTGCTCTGCCGCACCGATCTCGTGCGCCGCCTCGGCGGCTTCGACGAAGCCTTCCGCCCCGCCTATTACGAGGAGGTCGATCTCTGCGTGCGGATGATCGAGGCCGGCTTCCGCGTCATCTACGACCCGGACGTCACCATCCACCACCTCGAATACGGCAGTTCGAGCAACGCCGAGGCGGCGATGCAGCAGATGCGCCGCAACCGCCGCGTCTTCGTCCGCAAGCACAAGGCGTTCCTGCACTTCCAGCAGGCGCCGGCGCCGGGCGGCGAAATCCGCGCCCGCGCGCGCAACGGCGCCGGACGGCGGCTGCTGTTCCTCGAGGATACCGTGCCGCTCCGCCGCCTCGGCTCCGGCTTCGTCCGCGCCAACGACGTGGTGCACGCCATCGCCGATGCCGGCTGGCAGGTCTCGGTCCTGCCGGTGAACGGCGCGCGGCACGACCTGATGAGCCAGTTCGGCGACCTGCCCGAAACCGCCGAGGTGCTGCACGACCGCTCGATCATGACCCTGCCGGCCCTTCTCGCCGAGCGCCCCGGCTTCTACGACGCGGTCTGGATCTCCCGCACCCACAACCTGATGCGCACCGCCCCGATCTTCGAGGCGGCGGGGATCGATCCGGCCACAACGCCCTTCGTGGTCGATACCGAGGCCGTCGCCGCCACCCGCGAGGCCGAGGCCGCCGCCCTGCGCGGCGAGGCCGCGTTCGACCTCGCCGCCGCCGTCGCCGCCGAAATGCGCCCGGCCATGGTCTGCCGGCATGTCACCGCGGTGAACGAGGCGGAAGCCGCCCTGCTCCGCGCCGCCGGCCTGCCCGGCGTCGCCGTGCTCGGCACCATCCGCGCGCCCGATCCCACGCCGCGCCCCTTCGCCGCGCGCGCCGGCCTGCTCTTCGTCGCCAGCATCCACCGCGAGGACAGCCCGAATCTCGACAGCCTGCGCTGGTATCGCGACGAAATCCTGCCCGCCCTGCGGCGGATCATGGACGAGCCGCCGACCCTCAGCTTCGTCGGCTACACCGCGCCGGATCTCGACCTCGCCGAATTCCGCGGCATCCCGGGCATCGAGCTGCGCGGCACGGTGGCCGAGCTGCGCCCCGCCTATGACGAGCACCGCCTGTTCATCGCCCCCACCCGCTTCGCCGCCGGAACACCCTACAAGGTCTACGAAACCGCCTCGTTCGGCCTGCCCTGCGTGGCAACGCCACTGCTCTGCCGCCAGCTCGGCTGGACCCCGGGCAAGGACATCGCCACCCCGGCCACCGCCGACGCCGCCGCCTTCGCCGCCGAGATCGCCTCGCTCTACCGCGACGAAACCCGCTGGACCGCGCTGCGCGATTCCGCGCTGCGCCGCCTCGCCGCGGAAAACGGCCGGGCCCCCTTCGAAGCCACGGTCCGCCGGATCCTCGACGCCATCAGCGCCTGACCGTTTTTGCGCCCGCCCGCGCGCCAGACCAGACACCCGCTCCAGCGCGCCTCAGACCGTATTTCTGCTCCGCCATCCGGTCGGCGGAGCAAAAATCCGGCTTACGCCGTCCGGTCGCCGCCCGCGCCGATCGCCGCCTGCGCCGCCAGCCGCGCCACCGGCACCCGATACGGGCTGCACGACACGTAATCGAGCCCGATCTCCTCGCAGAACGCGATCGAGGCCGGATCGCCGCCATGCTCGCCGCAGATCCCGAGCTTGAGCCCGCCCTTGGTGCCCCGCCCGCGCTCGGCGGCGATGCGGATCATCCCGCCGACGCCCTCGATGTCGAGCGAGACGAACGGGTCCTTCGGCAGGATTCCGCTCTCGACATATTTCGGCAGGAACTTGCCGGCATCGTCGCGCGACAGGCCGAACACCGTCTGCGTCAGGTCGTTGGTGCCGAAGGAGAAGAAATCGGCGGACTGCGCGATCGTGTCCGCCGTCAGCGCCGCGCGCGGCAGCTCGATCATCGTGCCGATGCTGTAGTCCAGCACCCGCCCCGCCTCGTCGAACACCGCGCTGGCCACGCGCTCCACCTGCCCGCGGGTGATGTCCAGCTCGCGCTTCATCCCCACCAGCGGAATCATGATCTCCGGCACCGGCGCCTTGCCGGTCTCGGTCTCCACCTCCAGCGCCGCCTCGAAGATCGCCCGCGCCTGCATCTCGTAGATTTCCGGGAACGAAATGCCGAGGCGGCAGCCGCGATGCCCGAGCATCGGGTTCGCCTCGGAAAGCTCGGCCGCGCGCTGGCGCATCGCCTCGACGCCCATGCCCAGCGCCGCCGCCACTTCCTCCAGCTCCGCCTCGCCATGCGGCAGGAATTCGTGCAGCGGCGGGTCGAGCAGGCGGATCGTCACCGGCAGCCCCGCCATGATGCGGAACAACGCCACGAAATCCTGCCGCTGATACGGCAGCAGCTTCGCCAGCGCCGCCCGCCGTCCGGCCTCGTCATGCGCCATGATCATCTGCCGCACCGCGCCGATCCGCTCCGGGTCGAAGAACATGTGCTCGGTGCGCGACAGGCCGATCCCCTCGGCGCCGAACTTGCGCGCCGTCTCGGCGTCCAGCGGCGTCTCCGCGTTCGCCCGCACCCGCAGCCGGCGCACCGCGTCGGCCCAGCCCATCAGCTTGGCGAAATCGCCCGACAGCTGCGGCTCGATCATCGGCACGAAGCCGGTGAAGATCTCGCCCGTCGCCCCGTCCAGCGTGATCGTGTCGCCCGCGCGCACGACCACCCCGCCGGCGGCGAGCGTCTTCGCACCGTAATCGACGTGAATGCCGCCGGCACCCGCAACACAGGGCCGCCCCATCCCGCGCGCGACCACCGCCGCGTGGCTGGTCATCCCGCCCCGCGTGGTCAGGATGCCGCGCGCCGCTTGCATCCCGTGAATATCCTCGGGGCTGGTCTCGATCCGCACCAGGATCACCGCCTCGCCCTTCTGCGCCCGCATCTCCGCCTCGTCGGCCGAGAACACCACGATGCCCGACGCCGCCCCCGGCGAGGCCGGCAGCCCGCGCGCCAGCAGCGTCTTCTTCGCCTTCGGATCGAGCGTCGGATGCAGCAGCTGGTCGAGCGATTGCGGGTTCACCCGCGTCACCGCCTCGCGCTGGTCGATCAGCCCCGACTCCGCCATCTCCACCGCGATCCGCACGCTGGCCGGCGCGGTCCGCTTGCCGTTGCGCGTCTGCAACATGTACAGCTTCTGCCGCTGGATGGTGAATTCGATGTCCTGCATGTCGCGGTAATGCCGCTCCAGCGTCTCGCGCACCCGCACCAGCTCGGCATAGGCCTGCGGCATCGCCTCCTCCAGGCTGATCTCGCCCGGCTTCGCATAGGATTTCGACAGCGGCCGCGGCGTGCGGATGCCCGCCACCACGTCCTCGCCCTGCGCGTTCGGCAGATATTCGCCGTAGAACTCGTTCACCCCGGTCGATGGGTCGCGGGTGAAGCACACGCCGGTCGCGCAATCCTCGCCCATGTTGCCGAACACCATCGCCTGCACGTTCACCGCCGTGCCCCAGTCGGCCGGGATCTCGTGCAGCCGCCGATAGGTGATCGCCCGCTGGTTCATCCACGAGCCGAACACCGCCCCCACCGCGCCCCAGAGCTGGTCGTGCGGGTCCTGCGGGAACGGATGGCCGGTCTCGGCCTGCACCACGTCCTTGTAGGCCTCGACCACGCGGTGCCAGTCCTGCGCCGAAAGCTGGGTGTCCTCGGTCGCCCCCTCATCGAGCTTCACGTTCTCGATGATCTCCTCGAACCGGTGATGCGCCACACCCAGCACCACCGAGCCGTACATCTGGATGAACCGCCGATACGAATCCCAGGCGAAGCGCGCATCCCCCGCCCCCTCGGCCAGGCCCTGCACCGTCACGTCGTTGAGCCCGAGATTGAGCACGGTATCCATCATCCCCGGCATCGACACCCGCGCGCCCGAACGCACCGACACCAGCAGCGGGTTGTGCTTGTCGCCGAAGCGCCGCCCCACCTCCGCCTCGATCTTCGCCAGCGCCGCGTCCACCTGCTCGCGCAGCCCTTCCGGATAGGCGCGGTCATTGTCGTAGAACGCGGTGCACACCTCGGTGGTGATGGTGAAACCCGGCGGCACCGGCAGGCCGATGCTCGCCATCTCGGCCAGGTTCGCCCCCTTGCCGCCAAGCAGGTTGCGCATTGCCGCCGAACCGTCGCTGGCGCCGGGACCGAAGCTGTAGACGTATTTGCTCATCGGGGCATTACCCTTCCAGTTTCGAGAAATCGGCGACGCGATGCATCACGTCGCGCAGGCGGGCCAGCAATCGCAAACGATTGCGGCGTAATTCTGCTCCCGTCGCGTTCACGGTCACATGATCGAAAAACGCGTCGACCGGCGCGCGCAGCGCCGCGAAACCCCGCATCGCGCCAGCGAAATCCTCATCGGCCAGGCGCCGCACGGCCTCGCGATCCACCGCCTCCAGCGCATCCGCGAGCGCGATCTCCGCCGCCTCCGCCAGCAACCCGGGATCGATGGTGCCCTCGTGCGGCCCGTCCTTCGCATCCTCGATCCTGAGGATGTTTGTACTCCGCCGATACGCCGCGAGCAGGTTCGCCCCGTCCTCGGTGGCCAGGAACGCCCCCAGCGCCTCGGTCCGCGCGATCAGCCGGGTCAGGTCGTCATCCCGCGCCGTATCCAGAACGGCGTTCAGCACGTCGAACCGCTTGCCTTCGCTTCTCAAAAGCACGCGCAAGCGATCAATGATAAAGTCAAAGATTTCAGGAACGCGTGAATTGATCTGCTTCCCGGAAGCTGGATCTAAGACTGTTACCCTTGCAAAAAACCTCGCTCTTGCGCCAACTGGCACGTTCTGACTTTGGGCGTAGGCGATTGCCTTGTCAGTTGTCTCTTCTGCCGCCGCGAAAATGCTTTCGCTAATTCGCTCAACAGCCACGTCCAGAATCTGCCGCAGAGGCAGGGCAAAGCGGTTCACCAGCACAATCCGGATCACGCCGAGAGCGGCACGGCGCAAGGCGTAGGGATCACCTGAACCCGTCGGCTTCTCGCCAATCACGAAGAACCCGGCCAGCGTATCGATCTTGTCCGCCAGCGCCACGGCGGCGGACACAACCCCCGAAGGCACCTCGTCCGACGGGCCTTTCGGCTGGTAATGCGTGCGGATCGCCCCGGCGATCGCGTCGCCCTCGCCCGACGCCTCGGCGTAATACCCGCCCATGATGCCCTGAAGCTCGGGGAACTCGCCGACCATCCCGCTCACGAGATCCGCCTTGCACAGCCGCCCGGCCCGCGCCGCCGCATCCGCCGCCGCCGCATCCGCGCCCAGCGCCAGCGCGATCTCCCGCGCCAGCGCCTCGATCCGCCCGGCCCGCGCATGCTGGGTGCCGAGCTTCGCGTGGAACGTCACCGCATCGAGCTTCGGCAGCCACGACTCCAGCGTCTGCTTCCGGTCCTGCGCCCAGAAATGCTCCGCATCCGCGAGCCTTGCCCGCAGCACCCGCTCATTGCCGGCGATGATCGCCGCCCCGCCGTCATTCGCCGCGATATTGGCGACGAAGGCGAAATACGGCGCCGGAGTCCCCGCCGCGTCGCGCGTGGCGAAATAGCGCTGGTTCACCTTCATCGACAGTTCGCGCACCTCCGGCGGCAGCGCCATCTGCCCCGGATCGATCGCCCCGATCAGGCAGACCGGCCACTCCACCAGCCCCGCGACCTCGTCCAGCAGCCCCGCATCCCCGGCAACGCCGAGCCCTTTGTCTCCGGCCGCCGCGCGCAGCCCCGCCCTGATCCGTTCCCGCCGCTCATCGGCATCGACGATCACGAACCGCGCCCGCAGCTCCTCCCGCCATTGCGCGGCGGAGCTTACCCGGAACGCGCCCGGCGCGAGAAACCGGTGCCCCTCGCTCTCATCCCCGCTCGCAACCGGCCCGAGCGTGAACGGCACCACCTCGCCATCGAGCAGACACACCACCCGCCGCAACGGCCGCACCCAGGTGAACGCCCCGCTCTGCCCCCAGCGCATCGATTTCGGCCAGCCGAACCCCGCCAGCGCCTGCGCGAATTCCCCCGCGATCAGCTCGCCCGCCGGCCGCGACGGCAGGTTCCGCCGGAGCAGGAAATACCCGTCCTCCTCGACCAGCTCTTCCCGCGCCGCGCCATTCTTGCGCAGGAACCCCTCCAGCGCCTGCGGCGGTGCGGCGAGCTTCGGCCCGCGCAGTTCGCTCGCCGATTCCGGCACCTCGGCGTCGATCGTCGCCACGACGGCAATCCGCCGCGCGGCGCCGAAGGCCTTTATATCGCGCGGCGACAGCGGCGCGAGCTGCGCGCCCACCAGCTTCGCGAGCTGCTCGGCCGCCGCTTCCTGCATCCGCGCCGGAATTTCCTCGGAGAAAAGCTCCAGAAAGAACTCAGCCATTCTTCTGCGCCTCCGCCTCGGCCCGCTCGCCGGCGACCCAGACCTCCGCGCACGCCTTCGCCAGCGCCCGCACCCGGCCGATATACGCGGCGCGCTCGGTCACCGAAATCACCCCCCGCGCATCCAGCAGGTTGAACAGATGGCTCGCCTTGATGCACTGGTCATAGGCCGGCTGCGCCAGCCCCCGCCCCACCAGCGCCCCGCATTCCTGCTCCGCATCCCCGAAATGCCGCATCAGCATTTCGGTATCGGCGAATTCGAAATTATGCGCCGAATAGTCTTTCTCCGCCCGGAGAAAAACATCGCCATAGCTCAGCGCGTGCGGCCCCTCGGCGTCGTTGAAGCGGAGCGAGAACACGTTCTCCACCCCCTGCACATACATCGCCAGCCGCTCCAGCCCGTAGGTCATCTCGAAGCTCGGCACATCCACCGCGATCCCGCCGACCTGCTGGAAATAGGTGAACTGCCCCACCTCCATCCCGTCGCACCAGATCTCCCAGCCGAGTCCCCAGGCGCCCAGCGTCGGGCTTTCCCAGTCATCCTCGACGAAGCGGAAATCGTGCCGCAGCGGATCGAGCCCGATCTCCCGGTAGCTCGCCAGCAGCAGCTCCTGCGCGTCCGCCGGCGAGGGCTTCATGATCACCTGGTACTGATAATAATGCTGCAACCGGTTCGGATTCTCGCCATACCGCCCGTCCGAGGGCCGGCGCGAGGGCTGCACATAGGCCGCCGCCCACGGCTTCGGCCCGAGCGAGCGCAGCGTGGTCGCCGGATGGAAGGTTCCGGCCCCCATTTCCATGTCGTAGGGCTGCAGGATCACGCAGCCCTGGCGGGCCCAGAACCGGTGCAGCGCGAGAATGATATCCTGGAAGCTCAGGGCGTGTTTCTGGTCTTGCATGGGTCCGTGATATGGAGCCGGTGATTTCGCGGGCGTTTTCGCGATGCACCATTACGAGGCAAGGGGCATGAGGGCAAGATTCGGACGGGCCGACCTGATCGGAATCGCGGTGGTGATCGCGCTCGCCGCCGCCGCCGCCGGCTTCCGCATGGCGACGATCGAGCCCCGCGCCTATGTCGGCCTCTGTGCCGCCGCCCACGCCCCTCTGGTCTGCGCCCCGCGCCACGCCGTGCTCTGGCTGCAATACGAGCGGCTGTTCGGCTTTCCCGCCCTGCTGCTCGGCCTGCTCGCCTTCGCCTTCGCCAGCCGCGCGCTCGGCATCGCCGGCCTCGCCCTCGGCATCGTCGCCGTCATCAATTACAACGGCACCGAAGGCATCGTCGGCGCCGCCCTCGCCTTGTGGGGCTGGCTCGAAGCCGCGATGCCCGCCGCTTTCGACCGGGGAGAAGGACAACGCCATGCGCGCGAATAGCCACACCATGCTCGATTTCGACCTCGGCGAGGAGATCGACGCCCTGCGCGATTCGGTCCGCCGCTTCGCCGCGGCCGAAATCGCCCCCCGCGCCGCCGCGATCGACCGCGACAACGATTTCCCGCACGATCTCTGGTCGAAGATGGGCGACATCGGCCTGCTCGGCATCACCGTGCCCGAGCAATATGGCGGGGCCGGCCTGGGCTATCTCGCCCATTGCGTCGCGATGGAGGAAATCTCCCGCGCCTCGGCCTCGGTCGGCCTGTCCTACGGCGCGCATTCCAATCTCTGCGTCAACCAGATCCGCCTCAACGGCACCGAGGCCCAGCGCGAGCGCTACCTGCCGGACCTCGTCTCCGGCCGCAAGGTCGGCGCGCTGGCGATGTCCGAGCCCAATGCCGGGTCGGACGTCGTCTCGATGCGCCTGCGCGCCGAGAAGCGCGGCAATTCCTACGTGCTGAACGGATCGAAAATGTGGATCACCAACGGCCCCGAGGCCGACACGCTGGTGGTCTACGCGAAAACCGACCCCGAGTCCGGCCCGCGCGGCATCACCGCCTTCCTCGTCGAGAAGACCATGCCCGGCTTCTCCTGCGCCCAGAAGCTCGACAAGCTCGGCATGCGCGGCTCCAACACCGGCGAGCTGGTCTTCGAGGATTGCGTCGTCCCCGAATCGAACGTGCTCGGCGGGGTCGGCCGCGGCGTCAACGTGCTGATGAGCGGGCTCGACTACGAGCGCGCCGTCCTCGCCGCCGGCCCCCTCGGCATCATGCAATCGGCGCTCGACATCGTGATCCCCTATGTCCACGAGCGCGAGCAGTTCGGCCAGAAGATCGGCGAGTTCCAGCTCATCCAGGGCAAGCTCGCCGACATGTACGTGACGATGAGCGCCGCCCGCGCCTATGTCTACGCGGTGGCCAAGGCGTGCGACCGTGGCCGGACCACCCGCAAGGACGCCGCCGGCGCCATCCTCTACGCCGCCGAGAAGGCGACCTGGATGGCGCTGGAGGCGATCCAGTGCCTCGGCGGCAACGGCTACATCAACGACTACGCCACCGGCCGGCTGCTGCGCGATGCGAAACTCTACGAGATCGGCGCCGGCACCTCGGAAATCCGCCGGATGCTGATCGGCCGCGAACTCTTCCGCGAAACCGCCTGACCCGCGGCCCGCGCCAGGGGGGATTTGACGCCGGCGAAAAACTGCGGCACCGGAAGCGGCCATGCGCCATTTCCTGGATTTCGAGAAGCCGGTCGCCGAGCTGGAAGCCAAGATCGAGGAGCTGCGCCGGATGACCGATCCGGGCGAGCTCAACATCGCCGAAGAGGTCACCCTCCTGTCCGACAAGGCGGAGCGGCAGTTGCGCACCCTCTACGGCAGGCTCTCGCCCTGGCAGAAGACCCAGGTCGCCCGCCATCCCGAGCGGCCCAAGGCGCGCGACGTCATCGCCGGGCTGATCACCGAATTCACCCCGCTGGCCGGCGACCGCGGCTTCGGCGAGGATGCCGCCATCGTCGCCGGACCCGGCCGCTTCAAGGGCGAGCCGGTCATGGTCATCGCCATCGAGAAGGGCTGGGACCTCGAATCGCGGCTGAAGCACAATTTCGGCTCGCCCCGGCCGGAGGGCTACCGCAAGGCGCGCCGCCTGATCGAGATGGCCGGCCGCTTCGGCCTGCCCGTGCTCTCCTTCGTCGACACCTCCGGCGCCTATCCCGGCGTCGATGCCGAGGCGCGCGGCCAGGCCGAGGCGATCGCCCGCGGCATCGATGCCTGCCTCGCCGCCCCGGTCCCCTTCATCGCGACCATCATCGGCGAGGGCGGCTCCGGCGGCGCCATCGCCATCGCCGCCGCCGATACCGTGCTGATGTTCGAGCACGCGATCTATTCCGTCATCTCGCCCGAGGGCTGCGCCGCCATCCTGTGGGAAGACCGCGCCAACGCCGCCCAGGCCGCCGAGGCGATGAAGATCACCGCCCAGGACCTCAAGCGCCTCGGCATCATCGACCGCATCGTGCCCGAGCCGCTCGGCGGCGCCCATCGCGACCCCCAGGCCGCGATCACCGCCCTCGGCGCCGCGATCGCCGAAACCCTGCCCGGCCTCGCCGCCCTCGCGCCCGAGGCCCTGCGCGCGAAACGCCGCGAGAAATTCCTCGCCATCGGCCAGACCCTGCCGGTCTGACCGGCGCAAGCCGGCCGCGATCGTTACGATACTTGACCGAATTCCGAAAGCGATTCAGCCTGCGCGCCTGATCCACCGGAAGAGGGGAAGGCCGACATGGCCCGGAATCACCTGCCGACCATCACCCTCAAGCGCCTCGAAGCCGACCGCGACGAAGCCGCCGACCAGCTGCTCGGCCTCGTCGTCGACCAGTTCCTGCCCGAGGGGCTGTCGCCCTTGCCGGTCGCGGAGATGATCGTCACCTGGGCCGAGCTCGGCCTCACCGTTGCCGGCTTCGGCGAACAGCTCGGCGCGGTGCAGGGCGCGATCGGCAAGGGCCTCGCCCGCGTGAGCGAAATCCTCACCCGCCCCTATCACCTGAAGTTCGACGGCGGCGCGATGCGCCTCGTCGGCGACCCGCCCCGCCGCGACCTGACCGAGACGCTGGTCAAGCTGCGCGCCGTGCTCGCCGCGCCGGACGATTCGCAGGTCCGCCTGCGCCTCGTCGCCCCCGCGGTCGGCTTCACCGATGCCTGCTTCAACTATCGCTGGCGCGGCACGATCTTCGAATTCACCTCGGGGTTCATGCCCGGCATCAACCGCCCGCGCCACGTCGCCTGGCACCCCTCGCCGACCTACCGCCCCGCGCCCGCGATGCCGAAACACCTGACCGATCTCTTGCGGATCGGCCGCGTGCAGCACCGCACCCACAGCGAGCAGCGCGGCCAGGACGGCTGAACCCCGGCCTCGCGCCCGACCCCGAACGGGACCGGGCGCCGAAGCTCAGCCCGGCAGGTGCTTCGCGATATAGGGCGGCAGCACGAAGCTCGCCGCGTGCATCTCCGGCGACCAGTATTCCGTGGTCCCGAGAATCCCCGCCGCTTCCGCCCGCGCGCGGATCGTCGCCGCCGGCAGACGGGTGAGTTCGGGGTCCTTGCCGGCCCAGCCCAGCGTCATGAACCCGCCGACATAGGTCGGCACCGCGGCGACATAGGCGGTCACGTGCGGAAAGAATTTCCGCCGCCGCGCCGAGGTCTCGCGCAGCTCGTCCGCCTGCATGAACGGCACGCCGCACTGGTTCACCACCAGCCCCCGCGCGGTCAGGATGCGCGCGCAATTGGCATAGAAATCATCGGTGAACAGCACCTCGCCCACCCCGATCGGATCGGTCGAATCGACGATGATGACGTCGAAACTCGCATCCGGCGCCTTCTTCACATAGTCGATCCCGTCGCCGACGATCACCTCCGCGCGCGGATCGTCCCAGGCCTCGCCCGCGATCTTCGGCAGGAACTCCTTCGCCAGCCGGATCACCTCGCCGTCGATCTCGACCATCACCGCCCGCTCGACGCCCTTGTGCATCAGCACCCGCCGCAGCACGCCGCCATCGCCGGCGCCGATGATCAGCACCGATCGCGCCGCCCCATGCGCCAGCAGCGGCACATGCGTCAGCATCTCCTGGTAGACGAACTCGTCGCCCTCGGTGATCTGCACGATGCCGTCCAGCATCATCACCCGTCCGTGGAACTCGCTCTCGAAGATCGCGATGTCCTGGAAGTCGCTCTTCGTCCGCGCCAGCTCGCGCGTCACCCCGAAGCGCTGGCCCCAGAACGGATACAGCGTCTCGTTCACCCACATGTCGGTCATGTCTTCGCTCCATGCGAAAACACCGCCCTGCCGGTGGCAAGGCGGTGTGTCGTCATCAACGGTTTCGCCTCAGGCGGTGACGCCGCGGCGCTGTTCGCCCACCTGCACGTCGCTCGGCGAGAACGCCGCGCGCAGGAACGGAATCGCCTTGTAGGGATCGCACACGCCGCACATGAAGATGTCGATCGCGGCGTAGTTGCGCTCCGGCCAGGTGTGGATCGAGATATGGCTCTCCGCCAGCACCACCACGCCGGACACGCCGCCATTCGGCGTGAAATGGTGGAAATGGCTGTGCAGGATCGTCGCCCCCGCGGCGAGCGCGCCCTCGCGCAGCGTCGCGTCGATCAGCTCGGGACTGTCGAGCTTCTCGGCCCCCCACAAATCCACGAGCAGATGCGTCCCGGCGAATTTCACGCCGTCACGCTCGACGAAATAATCCTTCGGCACGGCGACCTCATCGGTCGCGTCCTGAGCAACAGTCTGGTTTTCGCTCGGAATTTCCGAGACCATCCCCAGTCGGGCAAGTGCGTTCATCGCGAACCCCCTCAACCAGTGACAGCCTGTAGAACGCGGCACCGCGCCGCGCCCCCCGGGGCCAAGAGCGCGCGATATGCGGAAAAACCTCTGGACTTGCAAGGGGTTTTTCAAGGTTCTTCGATGAAATTTTACCCCCCCTGCGCAGGGGGGCAATGCGCGCCGGTTATGACGCCGCGCCGGCTCGGAGCGAAAACACCTCCGCGCCGATCAGCGCGAGGTCCTGCGGGCGCGACAGCCGGTGCTCCCCGTCCTTGACCAGCGTCACCCGCACATCCTCGCCCGTTACCGCCTCGGCGATCCGCAGCGCCGTCCGCCACGGCACCTCGGCGTCGCGCTGCCCCTGGATCAGCCGCACCGGCGCATCGATCGGAATCGGCCCGCCGAGCACGAGGTTCCGCCGCCCATCCTCCAGCAACGCCGCGGTCACCGGCGTCGGCGCGCCATAGGGATTGGGCAGGTGCAAGATGCCATCCCGCGCCAGCGCCGCCCGCGCCGCGTCATCGAAGGCGGGCTCCATCAGCTCGGCGGTGAAATCGGGTGCCGCGGCGATGCCGACGAACCCCGCCAGCCGCGCCCCGAGCCGCCGCGCCAGCAGCAGCCCGATCCACCCGCCCATCGACGATCCGACCAGCACGAGCTTTTGCTCCGGCACCATGGCGGCGATCACCTCTGCGGCATCGTCGGCCCAGCGCCCGATCGTCCCCTCCTCGAACCGCCCGCCCGACTGCCCGTGCCCGGAATAGTCGAGCCGCAGCATCGCCCGCCCGCGTGCCGCGCATTCGTCGCGCAGGAACAGCGCCTTGGTCCCCTGCATGTCCGAGGCGAAGCCGGGCAGGAACACCACCACGGGCCCCGCGCCGCGCAGAAGGGCACAGGCGAGGCTGGTCCCGTTCGCCCCGATCCGCGCCACGCTCTCGTCCATCCGGCCCTCCCCTTCGCTGCCCGCGCATGGTATCGGCGCGGCGCACGAAAGGTCCGCCATGCGCCATCCCTCGGATTATGCGATTCTACAGGTTCTGCCGCGTCTGGAAACCGGGGGCGTGGAGCAGGTGGTGGTCGAGCTGACCGAGGCCGTCGCCCGCACCGGCGCCCGCGCCTTCGTCGCCAGCCAACCGGGCCGCCTGGTCCGCGCGGTCGAGCGCGCCGGCGGACGGCATGTCGAGATCGACCTCGAATCCCGCAACCCGCTGAAGATCCTCGCCGCCGCGCGCCGCCTCGCCCGGCTGATCCGCGCCGAGCGGATCTCCCTCGTCCACGCCCATTCCCGCGCCCCGGCCATCGCCGCCCGCCTCGCCGCCCGCCGCTGCGGCGTGCCCTTCGTCACCACCTATCACGGCGCCTATGGCCAGCGCGGCCCGCTCAAGGCGCGCTACAACGCGGTGATGGCCTCGGGCGACCGGGTGATCGCGATCTCCGGCTTCATCGCCGATCTCGTCCGCGCCCGCCACGGCGTCGGGGCGGACCGCCTGCGCATCGTCCCCGGCGGGGTGGACTGCGCGAAATTCGACCCCGACGCCGTGGGCGGCCGGCGGATGGAGGCCCTCGCCCGCGCCTGGCCCCTGCCCGACGGCGCGCCGGTGATCATGCTCCCCGCCCGGCTCACAGGCTGGAAGGGCCAGCGCGTCGCCATCGAGGCGCTCGCCCGCATGCGCCACCGCGACCCGATCCTCCTCCTCGTCGGCGCCGCCCAGGGGCGCGAGGCCTACCGCCGCTCCCTGGTCGAGACGATCCGCCGGCTCGATCTCGTCCCCCGCGTCGTCTTCGCCGGCGACTGCGCGGACATGCCCGCCGCCTACAAGCTGGCGGACATCGTGGTGAACGCCTCGACCGACCCCGAAGCCTTCGGCCGCACCATCGTCGAGGCCCAGGCGATGCGGCGGATCGCCATCGCCACCGATCACGGCGCCGCCCGCGAAACCATCCGCCACGGCGAAACCGGCTGGCGCACCAAGCCCGGCGACGCCGCCGACCTCGCCGCCGCCCTCGACGCCGCGCTCGACCTGCCGCCCGAATCCCGCCTCGCGATGGGCGAGGCCGCCCGCGCCTATGTCGCCGAATTCTACTCGATCGCGGCGATGCAGAACGGCAATCTCGCCGTCTACGACGAGCTGCTGGGATGACATCGACGCCGCGCATCCTCGTCATCCGCCACGGCGCGCTGGGCGACATCGTCCTCAGCTTCCCCGCCTTCGCCGCCATCCGCGCCGCCCATCCCGCCGCCGAGATTTCGCTCCTGACCACGAAACCCTTCGCCGCCTGGCTCGAAGCCGCCCCCTGGTTCGACCGCGTGATGATCGACCCGAAGCCCGGCCCGCTCGACCTCGCCGGCCTGCGCCGCCTGCGCCGCGCCCTCGGCGGCTTCGCGATGGTCTACGACCTGCAGACCTCCGGCCGCTCCAGCCGCTATTTCCGCCTCGCCGGACGCCCGCCCTGGTCCGGCATCGCCTCCGGCTGCGCCTTCCCCCACGCCGACCCCGCGCGCGACCGCACCCACACCCGCGAACGGATCGAAGGCCAGCTCGAAGCCGCGCGCATCCCCCTGCCGCTGCCCCTCCCCGACCTGTCCTGGACGCTCGCCGCCCCGCCCATCCCCCTGCCGGAGCGCTTCGTCGCGCTGATCCCCGGCGCCGCCCCGCACCGGCCGGAAAAGCGCTGGCCGGCGGAAAACTTCGGCGCCCTCGCCGCCGGGCTCGACCTCCCCTCCGTCGTCCTCGGCACCGCGTCCGAAGCCCCGCTCGCCGCCGCCATCGCCGCCCGCGCCCCGCGCACGCTCGACCTCACCGGCCGCACCACGATCCCCCAGCTCGCCGGCACCCTCGCCCGCGCCAGCCTCGCCATCGGCAACGATACCGGCCCGATGCACCTCGCCGCCGCCCTCGGCGTCCGTTCCGTCGTGCTGTTCGGCGGCGCCTCCGATCCCGCGCTGACCGCCCCGCGCGCCCCCGATGGCGGCTGGCCCGCCATCCTCCGCCGCCCCGATCTCGCCGCCCTTGCGGTGGCGGACGTTGCCGCCGCCGCGCAGGATGGGCATAACGACGCGTCATCCCCGCCCTGAAGGAGCACGCAATGCCCGCGATCACCCTGCCCGACGGTTCCGTCCGCGACTATCCGGGCCCCGTCACCGGCACCGAGATCGCCGCCTCCATCGGCCCCGGCCTCGCGAAGGCGGCGCTGGCGATGGAGGTCGACGGCAAGATGATGGACCTCTCCCGCACGCTCGATGCCGATGCGCGCCTCCGCTTCATCACCCGCCGCGATGCCGACTCCCTCGAGCTCATCCGCCACGACGCCGCCCATGTGATGGCCGAGGCGGTGCAGGCGCTCTACCCCGGCACCCAGGTCACCATCGGCCCCGCCATCGAGGGCGGCTTCTATTACGATTTCTTCCGCAACGAGCCCTTCACCCCGGACGACCTGCCGGCGATCGAGGCGAAGATGCGCGAGATCATCGCCGCCAACGCCCCCTTCACCCGCGAGGTCTGGGACCGCGACGAGGCGATCCGCTTCTTCGAAGCCCGCGGCGAGCGCTTCAAGGCCGAGCTGATCCGCGACCTGCCAGCCAGCGAGACCATCACCATCTACCGCCAGGGCGACTGGCTCGATCTCTGCCGCGGCCCGCACATGCGCGGCACCGGCGATATCGGCGGCGCCTTCAAGCTGACCAAGGTCGCCGGCGCCTACTGGCGCGGCGATCACCGCAACCCGATGCTCAGCCGCATCTACGGCACCGCCTGGCGTGACCAGAAGGAGCTGGATGCCCATCTGAAGCAGCTTGAGGAGGCCGAACGCCGCGACCACCGCAAGATCGGCCGGCAGATGGACCTCTTCCACATGCAGGAGGAAGCCGTCGGCAGCGTGTTCTGGCACGAGAAGGGCTGGCGCCTCTACCGCACGGTGGAAGCCTATATGCGCCGCCGCCAGGAGGAATTCGGCTATATCGAGGTCCGCACCCCCCAGCTGCTCGACCGCAAGCTCTGGGAAGCCTCCGGCCACTGGGACAATTACCGCAGCCACATGTTCATCGCCGAGGTCGAGGACGAGGACAAGGTCCTCGCCGTCAAGCCGATGAACTGCCCCTGCCACGTGCAGATCTTCAATCACGGCCTCCGCTCCTACCGCGAGCTGCCGCTGCGCATGGCCGAGTTCGGCGCCTGCCACCGCTACGAGCCCTCCGGCGCGCTGCACGGCATCATGCGCGTCCGCGCCTTCGCCCAGGACGACGCCCACATCTTCTGCACCGAAGACCAGATCGCCGACGAAACCGTCCGCTTCGTCGAGATGCTCCGCCGCGTCTACGCCGATTTCGGCTTCCCCGAATTCGCGGTGAAATTCGCCGACCGCCCGACCCCGCGCTCCGGGTCTGACGAGGTGTGGGACAAGGCCGAGGCCGCCCTGCGCTCGGCCTGCGAAACCGCCGGCGTCGAATTCACCGTCAATCCCGGCGAGGGCGCCTTCTACGGCCCGAAACTCGAATTCGTCCTCCGCGACGCGATCGGGCGGGACTGGCAGTGCGGCACGCTCCAGGTCGATTTCGTCCTCCCCGAGCGGCTCGACGCCTCCTACGTCACCGCCGAGTCCGGCCGCGCCCGCCCGGTCATGCTGCACCGCGCGATCGTGGGCAGTTTCGAGCGCTTCATCGGCATCCTGATCGAGAACTGCGCCGGCCGCTTCCCGCTCTGGCTCGCCCCCACCCAGGCGGCCGTGGCCAGCATCGTCACCGACGCCAACGACTATGCCGAGACGGTCGCCGCACGGCTCAAGGAAGCCGGCCTCGCCGTCGCCACCGACACCCGCAACGAAAAGATCAACGCCAAGGTGCGCGACCTCTCGCTCGCCCTGGTGCCGAACATCCTCGTCGTCGGCCGGCGCGAGGCCGAGCAGCAAACCGTCTCGATCCGCCGCCTCGGCTCCGACAAGCAGGACAGCATGACCCTCGACGAGGCCATCGCCACCCTCAAGGCAGAAGCCACCCCGCCCGACCTGCGCTGACACCCGACCCCTGAAATCCGCCGGATTTCAGGGTCGCGGCAGCCCCTGGCAAGGCCAGTACATCGGCCCGATGACTTGCGTCGGGCGATCCCCGTCCCGTGTGATGCGGAACACGCCGCGGCATCGACTCCTGTCTTATTCGATTGCCGCCCGTATCAAATTAGAATTATTGTCGAAAGATATCGACGTAGATCGCCGCCTGTTTGGCCATCTGCGTCAATCCGGACGGTCATCATCGCAAAACGGGTCGGTCACAGCCAGGAGGGTTCAGGGTCATGCCTTTCGCGTATACTGTCAGTGCCGCAGAAGACGCGGCGAAGAAGCGCCAGCTGAGCGCGGCAGTCGTCACCGAAATCATCGGCGATGCAAGCAAGTCGGCGTCGCACGCCGATGCCCACATGAAATCCGAGGATTTCTGGACGACGCAGCGCAGCGGCAAGGACGGCACGAAGATCGGCTCGACCGCAACGGTCGATGACCATCTCAAGAGCGAATACAAGAAGCGCGCGGAACATTCGATGTTCGATTCGCCGCTTTCCGCCGTGGAGGCGATCACTGGCGCGCTCAACACCGATATCGGCGCCCAGGCGCTGAATTCGCTCATGGGCCAGGACGACGGGATCGATCTCTATTCGCGAACCGCGGTCGAGACACTCGGCGGCACCCAGCAGTTCACCCGCGCCAACCCCACCAAGAAGGCGGCCGATCCGGCGTCGATGAACAAGGGCGATACCGAATACGTCGTGGTCTGCCTGCGCAAGACCAACAACTACCTCATGTTCGCCAGCGCCTATCCGGTGACGTCCACCGACACGACGAAACTCAATAACCCGGGCAAGGACTGGTACCAGAAGCAGTCCGACAAGTCGGTCATCAAGACTGCGGACAAGGTATCGCCGCCGGTCGTGCCCTGGTAGGCACGGCGGCCTGCGGCGTGAGCCGGGAACGGACCGGTTGAGTCCCAAGACCGCGGCGGACGCCTCTGTCCAGGGCGACACGGCTCTCCGTCACCGGCCTCCGCGCGGCGGAGCGTGGTGAGCAAAATTCTTGCCCACCCTGGCGCAGGTGTGTTCTTGTTCCGTTCATGGATGTCGCCCGCCGCTTCCGCGCCCTGATCGACACGCTGTGCGACGCCGTCGCCCGGCGCGGGGCTGCCGGCGCCTTCGGCCCCGGGAGCGGCGCCCTCACCATCCTGCTCTGGACCCGCCTGCGCCGCTACGCCACATTTTTGCTCCGCCTCTGCGATAACCAGGTTCCGGCCCCGCGTCCGCGTCCCGCGAGCCGCCGGCCACGCCGGCCGGTGGATCGCGCAAGGCTGGCCTTGCCGCGCCGCACCGCCTGGCTTCTCGCTCCGGTCCCCGAGGCCATCGCCGCCGCCGGCCAGCTCCGCGCCCTGCTCGCCGATCCCGAATTGCAGCGCCGCATCGGCGAGGAACCGCGCCTCGGCCGCATCCTCCGTCCGCTCTGCCGCTGCCTCGGCGTGAAACTCCCCGCGCCGCTCCGCCTCCCGCCGCGCGCAGGCAGCAGGAAGCGGACCAAGCCCGCCCCCGCAAGCAGCACGCATGCGGGAGGAGCAGAATCACGGCCGCTGGCGCGCCGGTTCCGCCCGCCCGCCGCCTGCGCGCCGCCGCGCCGGCGCAACCGCGCCCCGCCGCTCGTCCGGTCCCGATGATGATCCCGTCAGGCGCGCCCGCTCAGCCGAGCAGGGCGACCGCCCGCGCGCATTGCGCCGCCGCCTCGCGAATCGCGGGCAGGATGCGGCGCATCACCTCCTCATGCGACACCCGCGCCGCGTTGGTGGCGACATTCAGCGCCACCGCCTGCCGCTGCCCCTTGCCCGGCACCGCCACCGCGACCGAGCGCAGGCCGAATTCGAGTTCCTGGTCGTTCAGCGCGAACCCGTCCCGCCGCACCGTCGCCAGCCGTTCGAGCAGCCGGCCGACATCGGTGATGGTCGCGGGCGTGAACCCCTGCAACGGCGCCCGCCCGTACCGGGCGCGCACCTCGTCATCGCTCAGGGTGGCGAGCAGCGCCTGGCCCATCGAGGTCGCATGCGCCGGCAGCCTGGTGCCGACCCCGAGCGACAGCGCCATCAGCCGCTGCGGCGCCGCCGAGCGCGCGACGTACACGATGTCGGTCCCGTCCAGCACCGCCGCCGAGCTCGATTCGCCGAGCTCGCGGGTCAGCCCGGTCAGATAGGGTTCGATGAGTTCGGGAAAGCGCAGGCTGCCGAGATAGGCGTAACCGAGTTCCAGCACGCGCGGGGTGAGCGCGAACCACCGGTCGGTCTGCACGGCGTAGCCGAGATCGCACAGGGTGAGCAGGAACCGCCGCGCCGCCGAGCGCTGCAACCCGGTGACGCGGGCGGCGTCCGACAGGGTCATTTTCGGCCGGTCCGGCCCGAAGGCGCAGAGGATGGCAAGGCCGCGGGCGAAACTCTCGACATGGTCGCGCGGATTGGCCGGCGCGGCGGCCGGCGGGGCGGGCTGGATGGAATCGGCGGACAGGGACGACATTCGTGCGTTCTGCGCCCATCTGCCCCGCGCTTGCAAGATGGCGGACCGGCGCGCCGGGGAATCGCAAACATGCGTCTTGCGGAAAGCGTCCTTGCGGTTTCCCCCGCGCTTGTCCACAGGCTTATTCAGATTTCTGTGGACAACTCGCCGGAGATTGCCGAGGCGGCTGGCCGGTTTCGCCGGCCTGGACGGGCTCAGCCCTTGACCCTGGCACCGGTGCCGTCGGTCACGCTCACCTCGATCGGAATGCCGCGGGCGACCGAGGCGCCGACCGTGCAGAACTGTTCGAACTGGCCGAGAATCCGATCGAGATGCCCGATCGTCCCCGCCTCGGCGGCAAACCCGATCGCGACCTGGATCGCCTGCACCCGCAGCCGCCGGTTCTCGTCCCGGTCCACGGTGGCCCGCGCGGTGGTGGTGATCGCCCCGGGTGCCTCGCGGAACTTGGTCATCGCGAAATGAAAGCTGGAGGACATGCACGAGCCCACCGCCGCGAGCAGCAGCTGCACCGGCTCCGGCCCCGCCCCGCCGCCGAGCGGCGGCGGCTCGTCGGACACCAGCTTCGGCAGCCCGCCGCCGAATTCGGTCTCGAAGCGGAAATTCTCGATCTGACGCAGGACGATCTCGTGCGTGTCGGCCATCGGAGCCCCTCCTTCTGCTGCCGTGCAACATGCACGCAAGCGGCAGGCGCCGCCAGATGGCCGAAGGCGGGACCTGCTCAGAGCCCGAAATAGGCCTCGTGCACGGCGTCGCTCGCCTCGAGCTCGGCCCGCGTGCCGGAAAGCCGCACCCGCCCGCCATCGATCAGGTAGCCCCGGTCGGCCAGCGGCAGGAAGGCGACGTTCTGTTCGGCGATCAGCAGCGTCATCCCGCCGGTGATCGCGGTCTTCAGCACGTCGACCACCTGCTTGACGAAGACCGGCGCGAGGCCGGACGAGGGTTCGTCCATCAGCAGCAGCTTCGGCTCGGAGACCAGCACCTTGGCGATGCCGAGCATCTTGCGCTGCCCGCCGGACAGGCTGGAGGCGAGGTCGCGCCGCTTGCCGGCGAGGGCGGGAAACAGGTCGTAGAGCCGGGCGCTGCGCCGCCGCACCTCGGCGGCCGAGAGGAAATAGCCGCCGAGGCGGATGTTCTCCTCGATGGTCAGGCCGGGAAACACGCCGAGTTCGGACATGAAGGCGATGCCGCGGCGGATGCGCTGGTCCGGCGGCAGGGCGCCGACCGGCTCGCCATCGAAGGTGATCGTCCCGCCGGTGCAGGGCAGCAGGCCGATGATCGTGCGCAGCAGCGTGGTCTTGCCGGCGCTGTTGGCGCCGAGCAGGATCACCGTCTCGCCCGCGTTCACCGCGAGGTCGATGCCCCAGAGAACCTGCATCGGGCCATACCCGGACTCGACGCCCTTGAGTGCGAGAAGGGTCATGCCGTCAGCCTCCGATGAACGCGGCGACCACGTCCGGGTCCCGCGACGCCGCCTTGAGCGAACCCTCGAACAGCATCCGCCCCGCGCCCAGCACGATCACCCGGTCGGTGATGCGGTTGAGGAAATCGAGCAGATGCTCGACGACGATGAGCGCGATGCCCCGCGCGGCGAGCGATTTCAGCAGTTCGGCGATGCCCCCGAGCTCCGCCGGATTGAGCCCCGCGCCGATCTCGTCGATCAGCAGCAGGCGCGGATTGGTCGCCAGCGCGCGGCCGAGATCGAGCATCTTCTGCTGGTTGACGGTCAGCGCCCCGGCGATCGCGTCGGCCTGGTCGGCGAGCCCGATACCGGCGAGGATCTCGTCGATATCCACCGTGCCGCGCCCGGCGAAGGTCGCGGCGACCTCGATGTTCTCGCGCACCCGCATCGCGCGGAAGCATTTCGGCACCTGGAAGCTGCGGTTGATGCCGAGCCGGGCGATGCGGAACAGCGGCAGGCGCTGGATTTCCCGCCCCTCGAACAGGATGCGCCCGGCATCGGCCTGGTGCACCCCGGAGATGACGTTGATCGTTGTCGTCTTGCCGGAACCGTTGGGGCCGACCAGGCCGAGAATCTCGCCTTCGGATATCGAGAAACTCTGCCGGTCGAGCACGGTGAGCCCGCCGAAGCGCTTGCTCACCCCGTCCAGCCGGAGCAGCGGTTCAGAGGACATCGACATTTCTCCGGATCAGCAGCGACATCAGGCCGTTGGGCAGGAACAGCACCAGCAGCACGATCAGCAGCCCGTAGAGCAGTTCGAAATATTGCGGCGCGGAGACGCCGATCACCGCGTAGAACGCATAGAGCAGGGCCGCGCCGAGCAGCGGGCCGATCACCGTGCCCACCCCGCCGAACAGGGCGAAGACGATGGCGAAGACCGAAATCTGCAGGGTGAACACCGCGTCGGGGTAGAACACCGACAGGTTCCACGCATAGGCGCCGCCGACCAGCCCGGCGATGCCGGCCGAGGCCAGCCAGACGATGAGGCGCTCGCGCACGATGTTGACACCCGCGAGCCCCGCGCTGATCGGGTCCTGGTGCATCGCCCGCAGCCCGAGCCCGAATCGCGAGCGGCGGAAATACGCGGCAAGCCCGGTGGCGAGCAACAGGATCGCCAGCATCGTCGCGTAGCTCGCCGTGGGCGCGTAGACCTGCTCGATCTTCACGCCATAGGGCCCGCCGGTCACATGCTTGAGCGCCTCGTTCGCCACCACGTAGTAGATGATCTGCGAGGCGGCGAGATTGGCGATCGAGAAATACGCGCCGGACAGGCGCAGCAGCGGCCCGAGGATGAGCCCGACCACGACCGCCGCCAACCCGCCGCCAAGCACGCAGACCAGCACCGGCAGGCCGGTGAAGGTGACCAGCAGCGAGGTGGCATAGGCGCCGGTGCCGAAGAAGCCGACATAGCCGAACGGCAGATATCCGGTGAAGCCGTAGAGCAGGTTCAGCCCCTGGGCGAGCGCCATGAACGTCATCATGGTGAACAGCACGGACTGGTTGCCATAGACATGCGGCAGGACCAGGAAGGCGGCGGCGAGGATCGCCAGCACCGCGACGGGATAACGCATTGTACTGTTCCGCTTACGCACTGCGCACCGCCTTGCCGAGCAGGCCGGAGGGCCGGATCAGCACGATGATGAGGAGCAGCGCATAGGGCACGAGATTCGACCACGAGGCGTAGTAGGTCTGCATCAGCATCGTTCCCACGCCGAACACGAGGCCGCCGACCACGGTGCCGAGCGGATTGCCGAGCGAGCCGATGATGATGATGGCGAAGGATGTCGTGGTCAGCCCGTCGCCGATCGAGGGCGACACCGAGCCGACCATGTAGGGCACGAACACGCCGGCGATCCCGGCGAGCGAGAGGCCGATCATGAAGGCGATCGCCGACACCCTGTCGACATCGATGCCGGTTGCCCGCGCCTCGTCGCGGTCGGCCATGATGGCGCGCGTCGCGAAGCCGAGCCGCGTGCGCGTGAAATAGAGCCAGAGCCCGCCGATACAGATGACGCTGACCGCGGCGGCGACCCACCAGCTGTCCGGAAATTCCTGGCCGAACGCGCCGATATTCCCCGAGCCCAGCGCGTTACCGGGCAGCGAGCGCTGGTCCGCGCCGAAGATGAGGAGCATCACCGCCTCGATCATCTGGGCGATGCCGAAGAACAGGATGAAGGACAGCATCTCCGGGTCCTGGCTGCGCTGCAGGCGCGGCACCACGCCGTAATAGAGCGGATAGCCGATCAGGATCCCGCCGAGAATCGCCAGCGGAATGCCGAAGATCGGGTTGAGGTGAAGGTCATGCACCAGAAGCCACGCGCCGAACCCGCCCAGCATGATGAACTGGCCGTGGGCGAGATTGATCATCCGCATCACGCCGAAGACGAGATTGAGCCCGATGCCGACAAGGCTGAAGAAGATGCCGTAGAGAATGCCGCCGATCAGCGCGTATTCGAGAAGTGCCAACGGCGCGCCCTTTCTTGCAGGGAAGTTGGAAACCAGTGGTCCGGATCGACGAAAGATCCCGGCCCGTCACGGGCCGGGATCCTGCGGTTCCGGGGCGCCGGTCAGTGGTGCGGCGCGGGATAGACCGGCTTGCCGGTCGCCTTGTCCTGCGGATAGACCACGACGATCTTGTTGGTCTTGCCGGCGGGGACGAGCTGCGCCACCGGCAGCAATTCGCCGAGCTGGGCGCCGTTCGCGTTGATCTTGAACTGGCCGAGCACCGTCGTCGTCTTGCCGGACATGTCCATCAGCGCCTGATGGAAGGCGAGCTGGGTGAATTTCGGCGCGGTGCCGAGCATGTCCTGCATGATCAGCCCGGTATTGTAGCCGGCCGCATCGAGGAAGTTCGGCGCGTTATGCGTCGCCGCGGTGAACTCCTTCACGAAGGTCGCGGTGTTCGGGCCATAGGTGGTCTTGGCGAAGGAGACGAGCGGCGGCGTCGGATAGGTGTAGGTATAGGCGAGGGTTTTCGCGCCGACATTCTTCGTCATCAGGGCGAGAAGCTGGCCGGGGAAGATGGTGAACGTCATCTTGAAGTGCAGGCCGCTGCCGGCCAGCGTGTGCAGGAAGGCGATGTCGTTCGGCGGATAGCCGAACTCGATCACCGCATCCGGCCGGTGCGCCGCGATCGTGTGCAGCAGCACGGTGTAGTTGGATTCGCTGGTGGGCACGCCGTGATAATACACCGGCGTGACGCCGCCCTTCTTCAGCGTCGCCTTCAGCGTTTCCGCCTGCGAGGCATCGAAATCGTTCGAATCGTAGATGACGGCGACGCGCTTGATCTTGTGGTCGAGCAGGAAATGGCCGAGCGGCAGCGGCCACACCGTGGAGGCGGGAATGCTGACATCGGCGAGATAGTCGGTCTTCTTGGTGAAGAAGTTCGCCCCCGAGCCGGTCGGGTCGATCAGCAGCATGTGGTGCTCGGCGGCCAGCGGAATCGCGACCGAGGTGAGCACCGAGCCGAAATCGGCGACCAGCAGGTTCACGTGGTCCTGGGTGATGAGCTGGTTGTACAGCGTCGTCGCGGTCGCGGTCGAGCTCTGGTCGTCATAGGCGACGATCTTGACCGGGATCTTCTTGTCGAACGCCTTGACGAAGACGCCGCCGGACTTGTTGACCGTCTTCGCCCAGTATTCGAGCCCGTGATACTGCCCCTCGGACGCCACCGCGAAAGACCCGCTGCTCGCATAGAGCGTGCCGATCTTCAGGACCGACGGCGCCGTCGCGGCGGACGCCTGGCCGATGCCCGCCAGCGCCAGGCCCGAGGCCAGGACTCCCGCCGCGCAAAAACCCCAGGCGCGTCTGAATTGTGCCCGCATGGTTGCTCCCCTTGATGCAATGAGCCAGTCACGGCCAATTGTTGAAATTTGACCGACCGATATGACCACAGAAGCCGGACGGTCAATACTCGCAACCAATAAACCTTGCCTATCCGGTTGTTACCCACACCCACTAAATGTAGGGTGTGTCCATTCCCCGGAATAAAGCTCGTCAAAGGTTGGTGCGGCTGCCCTACCCGCGATTCCGAGCAGCGAGCGGAACGCGTTGAAGGGATAGAGGCGCCGGTTGAACCGAAACGTGAATTCATTGAGGTAGGCTTGTAGATGTTTGGCGCTGACCCCGTGATGGATGCCGTTGATCCAGGTCTTCAGGTTGGTAAAGACCAAGTGGACGATCGGCAGGAATTCTTCTGCCACCTCCGGGTCGCCGCATTCGGCGATTGCATGGTGGTCGAACCCGCGCCTTCCGAGACCGGCATAGCCGCTCCAGTCGTCGGTAACGATCAGCGATCCGGGAGCAACGGCGTTTTCGACGAATCCGCAGAGCGAATTGGCGCTACGGTCGGGGACAACAGCGAGACGAACGCGTCCCGCGTAGCGACCGTCTTTCCGATTGTCGAGCTTGGTTCCCGGTTTCCGGTGGCGCACCTCCACGGCACAGGCGACGAGAACCTTGTGATGGACACCCCGTCCATCGCCTCGGGTTCGTCCTCCAACCCACGTTTCATCCACTTCGACGTGTTCTTGCGGCGTGTCGCCAATCTTGTCGCGCTCGGGGCGCACCATCCCGGCGCGCAGCTTATGAAGGATGCCGAAGGCGGTCTCGTAGCGCGACAGGCCGAGTTGCCGCTGAAATTGGACGGCCGACATTCCGGGCGTCTGGCTGGCGATCAAGTAAGCCGCCCAGAACCAAGTCGACAGCGGCGTGTGACTGCGTTCCATAACGGTCCCAGCCATCAGGCTTACGTCTTTGCGACAGGCCCGGCAGCGCAGAACGCCCGGGCGCGCCTCGAAACGGAACGGCTCGCCAACGACGCCGCACCTTGGGCAGGCGAACCCTCCATTCCAGCGGGCGCTTTCGAGATAGGCGGCACAGGCCGCGTCGTTCGGGAAAATACGCTGGAATTCCGGCAGAGACTGCGGGAACGGCAGGTCTTCACGGGCCAGGACATCCATGCCCAACACTAGATCTAGTAGGTATGGGAGTCAACCGGATAGGCAAGCAATAAACAAGCCGTGATTGCCGATTTTCGCCCCGGGGATGAAATACCGATCGAACTCGATCCATGACTGCAACGATTCTGCGCGGACGACGCGATTATTTGCCGGCGCGGCGGATGCCGCCACCCTTGCCGAATGTCCGTCCGGGCGGCATACGACATTCGTCACCGGTCCCGCGCGAGCGGGTGAAAAGGGAACATCGTGCGCTTCGGCCGGGCTTCATTGTCCCGGAAGCAAGTCGATGGCTGCCCCCGCAACTGTCAGCGGCGAGCCGGTGGTCCGTCCGCCCGCAAGGGCGAGCCACTGAACCGGGAGCGGTTCGGGAAGGCAGGGCCACCAGCGTCGAGCCGTGAGCCAGGAGACCTGCCGGTGTCGCACCAACCTTGCTGCCGGGCGGGGTGCACCGGAAGCCGGAGCCGACCCATGACTGCACGCATCAGCGGCAGCGCCTGCCGCGCGCGTCCTCTCGTTTCCCCCTCATCGCGCCGTTCGCGGTCCCACGCCCGCCGGGGAGGCCGCGCATGAGCATCGCGACCAGTCTCGGCTTTCCCCGCATCGGCCGCCGGCGGGAGCTGAAATCGGCCCTCGAGGCGCACTGGGCGGGCGAGCTGTCCGAAGCCGGCCTGCAGGAGGCGGCGCGCCTGCTGCGCGCGGAGTCCCATTCGCTGCAGCAGGGGCTGGGCATCGGCCACATCCCCTCGAACGATTTCGCGCTTTACGACCATGTGCTGGATACCGCCTGCATGGTCGGCGCGATTCCGCCGGGCTATGGCTGGCGCGGCGGCGAGGTGACGCTGCCGACCTATTTCGCCCTCGCGCGCGGCACCGGCGGCGGCGATGCCGCGGCCGGCCTGCCCGCGCTCGAAATGACCAAGTGGTTCGACACCAACTATCACTATCTCGTCCCCCGGCTCGCGGCGGGGCAGCATTTCGCGGTCACCGCCAACCGTCCGCTCGCGCTGTTCCGCGAGGCGCTGGCCCGCCACCGCCGCACCCGGCCGGTGCTGCTCGGCCCGGTGTCGTTCCTGCTGCTCGCCAAGACCGATGACGGGTCCGATCCGCTCGACCTGCTCGACCGCCTGCTGCCCTGCTATGCGCAGGTGCTGGCGGAGCTGGCCGCCGAGGGCTGCGCCTGGGTGCAGATGGACGAGCCGGTTCTCGCCCTCGACCTCGCGCCGAAGGCGCGGGCGGCGCTGCGCCACGCCTATGAGACCCTCGCCCGCGGGGCGACGCCGCGCCTGCTGCTCGCCAGCTATTTCGCGCCGATCGCGGACAACCTGCCGACCGCGCTGGCCCTGCCGGTCGCCGGCCTGCATCTCGACCTGGTGCGCGGCCGGGACGATCTCGCGCCGGTCCTCGCCGCGATCGGCCCGGCGACATGGCTCTCGCTCGGGCTGGTCGACGGGCGGAATGTCTGGCGGGCGGACCTGCGCGCCGCCCTCGCCACCGCGCGCGAGGCGGCGCGCGCGCTCGGCGGCAGCGAGCGGCTGATGATCGCGCCGAGCTGCAGCCTGCTGCACGTGCCGGTCGACCTCGCGCAGGAGGACCGGCTCGATCCGGCGATCCGCCCGTGGCTCGCCTTCGCCACCCAGAAGCTCGCCGAGGTCGCGACCATCGCCCGCGGCCTCGACGAGGGGGAGGGCGCGATCGCCGAGGCGCTGGAGGCCTCTGACGCCGCACTCCGCACCCGCCGCGACAGCGCGCGGGTCCACCGGACCGACGTCGCCGCCCGGCTGCTGGGCGCGACACCGGAGATGGAACGCCGCCCCGCCCCGCACGCCGCGCGGCGCGCGCGGCAGCGGCAGCGCCTGCCCCTGCCCGCCTTTCCGACCACGACGATCGGCTCGCTGCCGCAGACCTCGGGCGTGCGCCGGACCCGGGCGGCGCTCGCGCGCGGCGAGATCGGCGCCGCCGAATACGACGAAGCGATCGCGACCTGGACCGAGGACGCGATCCGCCTGCAGGAGCGGATCGGGCTCGACGTGCTGGTGCACGGCGAGTTCGAGCGCAACGACATGGTCAAGTATTTCGGCGAGCAGCTCGACGGTTTCGCCTTCACCCGGCATGGCTGGGTGCAGTCCTATGGCAGCCGCTGCGTGGCGCCGCCGATCATCTGGGGCGATGTCGCGCGGCCCCGGCCGATGACGGTGCGCTGGGCGCGCCATGCCCAGTCGCTCACCGCCCGGCCGGTGAAGGGGATGCTGACCGGGCCGGTGACGATGCTGCAATGGTCCTTCGTGCGCGACGACCTGCCGCGCGAGACGGTCTGCCGGCAGATCGCGCTGGCGCTGCGCGACGAGGTGGCCGACCTCGAGGCCGCCGGCCTCGCCATCATCCAGGTGGACGAGCCGGCCTTCCGCGAGGGGCTGCCGCTGCGCACCGCCGACCGCGAGGCCTATCTGCGCTGGGCGGTGTCCTGCTTCCGCCTCGCCACCGCCGTGGTGCGCGACGACACGGCGATCCACACCCATATGTGCTACGCCGAATTCCAGGACATCATGCCGGCCATCGCCACGATGGATGCGGACGCGATCTCGATCGAGACCGCCCGCAGCCGGATGGAACTGCTGGAGGCCTTCGCCGGCCACGGCCCCTCCGCCTACCCGGCCGAGATCGGCCCCGGCGTGTGGGACATCCACAGCCCGCGAATCCCGCCCGAGGAGGAAATCCTCGCCCTGCTCCGCCTCGCCCGGCGGAAGCTGGCGGACGACCAGCTCTGGGTGAACCCGGATTGCGGGCTGAAGACCCGCAACTGGCGCGAGGTGATTCCGGCGCTGGAGAACCTGGTCGGCGCCGCGCGGCGGCTGCGGGCGGAGGCGATCCCGGCCTGATCCCGCCCGCCGGCCGGATGCGCGCCATCCGGCCGGCACCGCGCGGGGCGGCGTTTGCGGCGCGGCCGATCGCGGATACACCGGCATCGGCCGCAACCCGCCGCCGGAGCCCGTTCCGCATGCCGATCGCCGCATCCCCCGCCGCAGCCCAGCGCCGCGTCATCGTGCTGACGGGGATCCTGTTCGTCTCCTACCTGACCGTCGCGATGGCGCTGCCGACCGTGCCGATCGAGGTGCACGACCGGCTCGGGCTCGACAATGCGCTCGGCGGGCTCGCCGTCGGCCTGCCGTTCCTGACTACGCTGCTGACCCGCGCGCAGGCCGGCCGCCTGGCGGACGAGCGGGGCGGGCGGCGCTGCATGCTGCGCGGCCTCGGCGTCTACACCGTGGCGAGCGCGATCTGCATGGCCGCCGCCGTGCCGGCCGCGCCGCATCTCCGCTTCGCCGTGCTGCTCGCCGGGCGGGCGCTGCTCGGCGTCGGGGAAAGCCAGGTCGCGGTCGGCATGATCGGCTGGGGCATCGGGCTGATGGGCCATGCCCGCTCGGGCAAGGTGATCGCGCTGGTCGGCGCGGGGATGTATGGCGCGCTCGCGGTCGGCGGGCCGCTCGGCCTCGCGCTGTTCCGCGCGCTCGGCTTTGCCGGGCTGATGGCAACCTGCACCCTCCTGTCGGTGCTGGGCGCCGCCATCGCGTTCCGCTTTCCCGACGCGCCGCCGACGCCGGGACAGCGGCAGCCGCTCTGGCGGGTGGTGCGGCGCATCGCGCTGCCGGGTGCCGCGGTCGGGTTGCAGGGGATCGGCTTCGCCGCGCTCGGCGCCTTCATGTCGCTCGACTTCCTGAGCAAGGGCTGGCCGGGCGCCGGGCTCGGGCTGACCTGTTTCGGAATCGGCTTCGTGTTGATGCGCCTCGCCTTCGGCGACCTGCCGGACCGGGTCGGCGGCACCGCGGTGGCGGCGGGGTCGCTGCTGGTCGAAGCCACGGGACAATATCTGATCTGGCTTGCGCCCGAGGCATGGGTCGCGCTGCTCGGCGCCCTGCTGACCGGGCTCGGCTGCTCGATGGTGTTCCCCTCGATGGGCAAGGAAGCGATCCGCCGGGTGGAGCCGCATCTGCGCGGCACGGCGATCGGCGGATTCGCCGCGTTCCAGGACCTGGCCTATGGCGCGACGGGCCCGGTCGTCGGCCTGCTGGCCGACCGCACCGGCTATGCCAGCGTGTTCCTGATCGGCGGGATCGCGGCCACGCTCGGCTTCGGCGCGGCGCTGCTGGCCCATCGCGGCGCGCGCGGCGCGGCGGGCTGATCGCCCGCCCGCCCATCGGCCGGCGCGGCGTGGCCCTTGCGTCGATCCTTGCTAGATTCCAGAACCGGAGGCGGCGCCGCGCCCTGCGGCGCCGGCAGGCGAGGAGACCCACGATGACCAAGACGCGCAAGACACCCGAGGAGTTGCGCAGCCACCGCTGGTTCGGCGCGTCCGACCTGCGCAGCTTCGGCCATCGCTCGCGGATCAAGCAGCTCGGCCACGCGCCCGAGGATTACGCCGGCAAGCCGGTCATCGCCATCGTCAACACCTGGAGCGGCCTCGCCCATTGCCACGGGCATTTTCCCGCCCGCGTCGAGGCGATCCGCCGCGGCGTGCTGCAGGCGGGCGGCTTTCCAGTCGAGATTCCGGTGATGGCGCTGCCGGAGAATTTCGTGAAGCCGACGACGATGCTCTATCGCAACCTGCTCGCGATGGAGGTCGAGGAAAGCCTGCGCTCGCTGCCGGTGGACGGCGCGGTGCTGATGGGCGGCTGCGACAAGACCACGCCGGCCACCATCATGGGCGCGATCAGCGCCGGCCTGCCGGCGATCTTCATGCCCGCCGGGCCGATGCTGCGCGGCGACTGGGGCGGGCGCATCCTCGGCTCGGGCTCGGATGTCTGGAAATACTGGGACGAGAAGCGCGCCGGCAACATTTCCGAAGCGCAATGGGAAGACATGGAATCCGGCATCGCCCGCTCGGATGGCGTGTGCATGACGATGGGCACGGCGATGACGATGACCTCGCTCGCCGAGGTGCTCGGCCTCACCCTGCCGGGGGCGACCTCGATCCCGGCGCCGGATTCGCGCCATGCCCGCATGGCGGCGGCGACCGGGCGGCGGATCGTCGAGATGGTCTGGGACGACGTCACTCCCGCCGACCTGCTGAGCCAGGCGAGCTTCGAGAACGCGATCGTCGCCAGCGCGGCGCTGGCCGGCTCGACCAACGCGATCATCCACCTGATCGCGATGGCCCGCCGCGCCGGGATCGAGCTCGATCTCGACCGGTTCGACGCGCTCTCCGCCGGCGTGCCGGTGCTCGCCAACATCCGCCCCTCCGGCCAATACCTGATGGAGGATTTCTACTACGCCGGCGGCCTGCCGGCCTTCCTCACCCGCATCGCCGACCGGCTCGACCTCGCGACCCGCACGGTGAACGGCATGACGCTCGGCGATAACATCGCCGGAGCGACCGTGTGGAACGACGACGTGATCCGTCCGCTGGACAATCCGGTCTCCCGCGCCGAGGGGCTCGCGGTGCTGCGCGGCAATCTCGCTCCCGGCGGCTGCGTGATGAAACCCTCCGCCGCGGAGCCGCGCCTGCTCAAGCATGAAGGCCCAGCGCTGGTGTTCGACGATTACGACGCGATGGCGAAAGCCGTCGCCGATCCCGATCTCGACGTCACCGCCGATCATGTGCTGGTGCTGCGCAATGCCGGGCCGCAGGGCGGGCCGGGCATGCCGGAATGGGGGATGCTGCCGATCCCGGTGAAGCTGCTCCGCCAGGGCGTGCGCGACATGCTGCGGATTTCCGACGCGCGGATGAGCGGCACCAGCTACGGCGCCTGCGTGCTGCATGTCGCCCCGGAATCCTTCGTCGGCGGACCGCTCGCGCTGATCCGCACCGGCGATGTCATCGCCATCGACGTCGCGGCGCGGCGGATCGACGTGCGGTTGTCCGATGAGGAACTCGCCCGGCGCCGCGCGGCGTGGACGACGCCGCCGCCGCGCTTCCCGCGCGGCTATGGCGCGATCTTCGCCGCCCATATCGGCCAGGCCGATACCGGCTGCGATTTCGACGTGCTGGCCCGGCCGGGGACGATCGCGGAGCCGGAAATCCACTGACATCTGGTTAGCACGGCCGGGTTTCACGGTACCGCATCTTGCGCCCGCCCTGTCGGGACCGAACATAAGGGGCAACCCTATTGACGTTCTTCGAAGGACATTCCGCATGACACGCATCCTCCGCCAGCCGGAAGGGCTGGATCGCGCGCTGGCCACCGGGCGCTTCGCGATCGGCCAGCCGGTGTCGCGTAGCGAAGACCCGGTGCTGCTGCGCGGCGAGGGGCGCTATACCGACGATCTCGACCGGCCGGGCCAGCTCTACGGCGTCGTGGTGCGCAGCGGGGTCGCGCATGGCATTCTGCGCGGCGTCGATACCGCAGCCGCCACGGCGATGCCGGGCGTTGCCGCGATCATCACCGGCGCCGACATCGCGGCGTCGGGCTTCGGCCCGATGCCGGCGGCCGCGAGCCGCAACCGCGACGGGTCGGACACGCCAAGGCCCCGGCAATTCGCGCTGGCGACCGACCGCGTCAGGTATGTCGGCGACCCGATCGCCTTCGTCGTCGCCGAAACGCTCCAGCAGGCGCGCGACGCCGCCGAGGCGGTGCTGGCCGAGATCGACGCGCTGCCGGCGGTGACCGACGCGCGCGACGCCGCCACCCCCGGCGCGCCGCAACTGCACGACGAGGCGCCGGGCAATCTCGTGCTCGACTATCATTTCGGCGATGCCGAGGCCGTCGCCGCCGCCTTCGCCCGGGCCGCGCATGTCACCCGGCTGAGCCTGCGCAGCAGCCGCGTGATCGTCAGCCCGATGGAGCCTCGTGCTGCGATCGGCGAGTTCGACCCGGCGGAGGGCTACGTGCTGCGGCTCGGCTGCCAGGGGGCGGTCAACATGCGGGGGCTGCTCTGCACCGTGCTCGGCGTGCCGAAGGAGCAGGTCCGGGTGCTGGCCGGCCATGTCGGCGGCTCGTTCGGCATGAAGGCCTCGTGCTATCCCGAATATGTCTGCGCCCTGCTCGCCGCCAGGCAACTCGGCCGGCCGGTGAAGTGGACCGACGAGCGCTCCGGCAGCTTCCTCTCCGACAGCCATGGCCGCGACCATGAGATGCTGGCCGAACTGGCCCTCGACGCCGAGGGCAATTTCCTCGCGACCAGGCTGACCGGGTTTGCCAATCTCGGCGCCTATCTCTCCAACGTGGTGCTGCTGCCGGCGACGCTGAACGCGGTGAAGAACTTCGTCGGCGTCTACCGCACCCCGCTGATGGAGGTTTCCAGCCGCAGCGTCTTCACCAACACCACCCCGGTCGGCGCCTATCGCGGCGCGGGGCGGCCGGAAGGCAATTACTACATGGAGCGGCTGGTCGAGACCGCCGCGCGCGAGATGGGGCTCGATCCGCTGGCGCTGCGCCGGCGCAACCTGATCCGCCCGGAGGCGATCCCGCATCGCGCGCCCTCGGGCCTGACCTATGACAGCGGCGATTTCCCCGCGACCCTCGACCGCGCGCTGGCCGCGGCGGACTGGGACGGGTTCGCGGCACGGCGGGCGGAGAGCGAAGCGCGCGGGCGGATCCGCGGGCGCGGGATCGGGCACTATCTGGAAGTGACGGCGGATGCGAGCCCCGAGATGGGCGGCATCCGCTTCGATGCCGATGGCGGGGTGACGATCGTCACCGGCACGCTCGATTACGGCCAGGGCCACGCGACCCCCTTCGCCCAGGTTCTGCACGGCAAGCTCGGCATTCCCTTCGAGCGCATCCGGCTGGTGCAGGGCGATTCCAGCCAGCTCCTCGCCGGCGGCGGCACCGGCGGCTCGCGCTCGATCATGCAGAGCGGCGCCGCCATCATCGAGGCCGGCGACCTCGTGATCGAAAAGGGCCGCCGCGCCGCCGCCCATCTGCTCGAAGCCGGCGAGGCCGACATCGAATTCGCCAACGGGCGCTTCAGTGTCGCCGGCACCGATCTCGGGATCGACATCATGGACCTCGCCGAACGGCTGCGCACCGCCGGCACCCTGCCCGAGGGTGTGCCCGCCACGCTCGATGTCGGCCATGTCACGCGCGGCGTGCCCTCGGCCTTCCCCAATGGCTGCCACATCGCCGAGGTCGAGCTCGATCCCGAAACCGGGGTGATCGAGGTCGTCGCCTATCACACGGTCAACGATTTCGGCGTGCTGGTGAACCCGATGCTGGTCGCCGGCCAGGTGCATGGCGGTGTGGCGCAGGGGATCGGCCAGGCGCTGCACGAGCTGGTCGCCTATGACGAGGCCGGCCAGCTGCTGACCGGCTCGTTCATGGACTATGCGCTGCCGCGGGCGGACGCGGTGCCGGGGATCGGCTTCGCCAGCCACCCGGCGCCGGCGCGGACCAACCCGCTCGGCGTCAAGGGCTGCGGCGAGGCTGGCTGCGCCGGCAGCCTGCCGGCGGTGATGAACGCGGTGGCCGATGCGCTGTCCGGCTTCGGCATCGCGCATATCGACATACCGGCCACCCCGCGCCGTGTGTGGGAGGCGATCCAGGCGGCGAAGATCCGGCCGGGTGGATGATGCTCCGGTTATCAATATGATGGAGCGCTACATCCGATCCGACAGGATCGGAAAGTGCTCTAGCGCCGGTAGGTTTTAGCCAGCCTGACCGGGTCGCGCCCGGCCAGAAACAGCGCCAGGCGGATGAGGTTTCCCGCGGCCCGGCGGAACCAGCCGTCGCGCTGGTAGGTCCGGGCGCTGGTGCCGATCACGAGATCCATCGGGGCGAGGCGGCGGCCGAGGCGGCGGGCCAGCGCGACATCCTCCATCAGCTTCAGGTCGGGCACGCCATCCAGCGCCGCGAGCAGGCGCGCATGGATCAGCAGGGACTGGTCGCCATAGGGCAGGCGAAAGACGCGGCACCGCCATCCCGCGAGGCGCTCGACGATCCGCGCGCGAATATCGCCCGACGCGAAGCGCAGCCTTCCATAATAGGCCCGCGCGGGGTCGGCCCGGGCGAGCGTGTCGCGGAGAGATTCCGCCCAGCCCGGCGGCAGTTCGCTGTCGGCGTGCAGGAGCCAGATCCAGCCGTCGGCGATCCGTTCGGCCCCGCGGCGAAGCTGGCCGCCGCGACCGGGCCGGCCCGTGACGACTTCGGCGCCATGACGCCGCGCGATGGACACGGTGTCATCCACGCTGCCGCCATCCGAGACGACGATGCGCGCGACGAGCGCCGGCGCCCCGGCCAGGACGGCCAGCAGGGCGCCAATGCGATGCCCCTCGTCGAGGGTCGGGATCACGACCGTGACGTGGGCGTCGGCCTGTAAGCATGCGTCCCGGCCGATCGGACTCTTTCTCCTGCCTGCGCGATTCGGTTGCGACATGCCGCAGCATAGCGCGTCCGGCGGGACAGGCGAGCGGGCCCGACAAAAAGGGCCCCGGATGACTCCGGGGCCCAGTTGGGAACAGGGAATTCAACGTCTGGGAGAAACGTTCATCCGGTTGATACAGGAGACGCGTGTGCTCCCGATATGACCTAGATCAAACCGCGTCATTTATTTGCATGAGACAACGAACCCGCCCGGCGGACGGCGTCAGCTCCTGCGCGTCAGGACGGTCTGGATCAGGACGGCCATCAGCAGGAAGAGGCCGGAGGCGAGGTTCTGGTAATACGAGCTGAGATTGCCGATCTGGTCGATCACGTTCTCGATGACGCCGAGCAGCAGCACGCCCGAGAGGGCGCCGGCCATGGTGCCGACGCCGCCGGTCAGCAGCACCCCGCCGATGACGGCGGCGGCGATCGAGCGCAGTTCGTCGCCCTGCCCCGCCGTCGACAGGCCGGAGGAGAGATGCGCGCCCAGCAGCGCGCCGGCGAGGCCCGCCAGCGTGCCCGACAGCACGTAAGTCGCGACCTTGACGGTGGCGACCGGGACACCGAGCATCCGCGCCGCCTCCTCGTTGCCGCCGATCGCGAACACGGCGACGCCGAAGCGCGACCGGTTCAGCACCAGCGCCGCCAGCGCGAAGCCGGCGAGCAGGATCCAGATCAGGTTGCCGACCCCGAGCAACGTGCCGTTGGCGATCTGGCCGAACAGGCCGGGGTGGACGATGACCATGCTGCTCCTGGCCAGGACGAGGTCGAGGCCGCGCACGCCGAGCAGGGCGGCGAGCGTGACGATGAACGGCGCCATGCCGGCGCGGGCGATCAGCAGCCCGTCGATCAGCCCGACCGCCGCGCCCGCCAGGCAGGGCACCAGCAGGGCGGGCACCCAGCCATAGGGCACCGCATAGGCCGCCAGCACCGAGCCGAGGCCGATGACCGAGCCGACCGACAGGTCGAACCCGCCGAGAATGATCACGAAGGTCTGGCCGATCGTCACCAGGCCGACGAAGCTCGCCGCGACGCCGATATTCTCGAAATTGTTGACCGTCGCAAAATACGGGAAGACCGCGCTGGCGATGACCGCGGCGATGGCGAGGACCACGATGGCGCCGCGCGACCGGATCAGCGCGATGATCCGCGCGCGGCGTTCGGTGTCCGGTGCCGCGATGCCCGCACCGGCGGCTGGCGCGCCGCTCATCCGCCGGCCCGCTGCAGGTACAGCGCGGCGACGATGAAGGCCGCCTTGAGGATCTGCGCGTAGCTGAAATTGATGTCGTTCATGATGAAGCTCGCTCCCAGGACCTGCAGCAGCAGGACGCCGAAGACGCCGCCGGCGATCGAGACCCGGCCGCCGGAGAGCGGCGTGCCGCCGATCACGGCCGCGGCGATCGCGTCAAGCTCGAAATTCAGCCCGATATAGTTGGGATCCGCCGCGCCGAGCCGGGCGGCGGCGAACAGGCCGGCAAGCCCCGCAAGCAGGCCGCTCGCCGCATAGACGGCGAACAGCGTCCGCCGCACCTTGATGCCGGCGATCACCGCCGCCGCCTGGTTGGCGCCGATGAAGACGAGGCTGCGCCCGAAGACGGTGGTGCGCACGACGAGGGCGACCGTGGCGGCCAGCGCGAGGGCGATGATCGCGACCATCGGCACCAGCGACACGGCGCCGATGCCGAGCCAGTCGAACACCCCGCCCGTGGGCAGCGACACGCGCGATCCATCGAGCAGCGCCTCGGCCAGGCCGCGGGCGGTGACCAGCAGCGCCAGGCTCGAGATCAGCGGATTGATGTCGAGGAAGGCGATGAGCGCGCCGTTCAGCAGGCCCACCGCGAGGCCGGTGCCCAGCGCCGCGACGACGGAAACACCCGCGCCGCCCGGCAGCGCCAGGGCCATCACCGATGCGGCGAGCGCCATCGACGAGCCGACCGACAGGTCGATCCCCCGCGTGCCGATCGCCAGGCTCTGCCCGAGCGTGATGAGGATGATCGGCGCGGCCTGGAACAGCAGGTTGCGGATCACGATCGGGTTGCGGAACCCCGGCGTGAAGATCAGGTCGACGATCACCAGCAGGGCGAAGGCGATGTAGACGCTCTGCGCGCGCAGCATCGCCGCCGGCGTGTCGTGGCCGGCGCGCGCCGCAAGCCCGGCAAGGCGGGACGGCCTGTTCATGACGGCGCTCATGCTCCCGCCCGCTCGTGCGGGGCGGCCAGCCGGTCGAGCACGTCCTGCACGCCGGCGCCGGCGGTTTCCATCGTGTCCGCGACACGTCCCTCGTCGAGGATCACCAGCCGGTCGGCCAGCACCATCAGCTCCTCCATTTCCGAAGACGTCACCAGCACACCGAGGCCGCGCTCGACCAGGCGGCGGATCGCGTCGTGCACCTCGGCCTTGGCGCCCACATCGATCCCCCGCGTCGGGTCGTCGAGCATGATGGCGCGCGGGTCGGTGGCGAGGCAGCGGGCCAGCAGGACCTTCTGCTGGTTGCCGCCCGAAAGCGAGGTGATGGGCGCATCGGCGCCCGCCGTCTTGATCCCCAGCAGGCGGACGAACTCGGCCACCATTTCGGCCTGCCGGCGGCGGGAGACGAAGCCGTAGCGGGAGATGCGCCGCAGCGCGCAGGCCGTCAGGTTCTCCGCGACCGAGAGCTTCGGAAAGATCCCCTCCGCCCGCCGGTCTTCCGACAGGAAGGCGAGGCCGGCGGCAATCGACCGCTCCGGCGCGGGGGCGGGCAGCGGCCGGCCGCCGACCTCGACCGTGCCGGCACCCGGCGTCTCGATCCCGAAACTCGCCTTCATCGTCTCGGTGCGGCCGGAGCCGAGCAGGCCGGCCAGGCCGACCACCTCGCCGGGCATGACCTCGTAGGACACGTCCCGCACCCGGTTGCGCCAGGTGAGATGGCGCGCGGCCAGCGCAGGGGCGCCCGAAGCCGCCGCGCGCGGCGCGTGCTGGCGCTGCAGCGTTTCCGCGCTCCGCCCCAGCATCGCGGCGATCAGCGCCTGGCGCGGCAGGTCGGCGGCCGGCGCGCTGGCGACCAGGCGGCCGTCGCGCAGCACCGAGAAGCGGTCGCACAGCCGGTAACATTCCGACAGCCGGTGGCTGACGAACAGGATCGCGATGCGCTCGGCCTTCAGCCGGTCGACCACGCGGAACAGGGTCTCGACCTCGCCGCCGGTGAGCGCGGAGGTCGGCTCGTCGAGAATGACGACCTTCGCGCCGAGCCGGATGCCGCGGGCGATCGCGACCATCTGCTGGAGCCCGAGCCCGAGCGTGCCGAGCCGCGCCCGCGGGTCGATGCGCAACTCGTAGCGCGCCAGCAGCGACTGCGCCTCCGCCTCCATCCGGCGCCGGTCGATCAGCCAGCCAAACCGCCTCGGCTCGTGGCCGAGGAAGAGGTTCTCGGCCACGTCCCGTTCGGGGATCAGGTTGATCTCCTGGTAGACGGCGCTGATGCCGTGGCGTTGGGCGGTGCGGGGGGAGTCGAACCGCACCGCCGCGCCGCCCAGCCTGATCGTTCCGTCGTCAGGCTGATGGAACCCGGTCAGCAGCTTGATCAGCGTCGACTTGCCAGCGCCGTTCTCGCCGGCAAGTCCATGCACCTCGCCGGCATTGAGCGTCAGCGACACCCCCTCCAACGCCCGCACCGCACCGAAACGCCTTGAAACGGCGACCGTTTCAAGAACCGGCACAGCATGCTTGCACCCGGCCATGCCGCTCCTCCGCCGTTAGAACGGCACGTTGTTCTTCAGCGCCGCCGCTGCATTCGCCGGGGTGTAGATATGATCCGTCAGCACGATGTGCCGCGGCACCGGCTTACCGTCGAACCAGTTCTGCAGCTCGTGAAACGCGATCGGCCCGAAGCGCGGATTGGTTTCGTCATCGGCATAGATCCAGCCGTCAACGATGTCCTGAACCCCCTGCCGGGTGCCGTCGATCGACACGATCTTGACCTGTCCCGGCTTCTTGCCGGCGTCGCGCAGCGCGGTGATCGCGCCGAACGCCATCGTATCCGCTTGGGCATAGACCGCATTCACATTCGGATGCGCGAGCAGAATCTGGCTCATCACCTTCTGCGCGTCGGTGGTGAACCAGTTACCGGTCTGCTCGGTGACGATCTTCATGCCAGGATAGGCTTTGAGCCCAGCGGCGAAGCCCTTGGTGCGCGCCACCTCCACCGAATTGCCGTAGGCGCCCTGAATCTCCGCCACCATCGCGTGGCCGCCGGTCGCCTTCGCTAGTTCTCGCGCGTCGATCTCGCCTTGCTTGAAATAGAAGTTGGAGCCCAGGAAGCTCAGATAATCGCTGCACTTCGAGCCCGCGGTCCGCCGGTCGAGGGTGAGGATGGGAATGTGCTTGGCTGCGGCCTGCGCGAAAGCCGGTTGCAAGCCGGTCGAATCCAGCGGCGCGATGATCAGCGCCTGCGCGCCTTGGTTGATCATGTTCTCGACATCGGCGACCTGGCGCGACTGGTTGCTATGCGCGTTTGTATAGATCAGCCGGCGGACATGAAACGCTTTCGCCGCATCCCGGACCGACTTGGTCTCACCGGCTCGGAACGGATTGGCATTCGATTCAGACTGGCTGAATCCGACTACGAGCTTCGACAAATTGACATGCGTAGGGTGCGGATTCACGCACACCGCCTTCGACTGCATCTGGGTCATTTTTGCCGTATCCAGGGCCGGCGCCGCCCGCGCGACTCCCACGAAGCTCAAGACGGCCGCCATCGCGCCAAGCGCCGAAGCGCTCCTGAAAATCATCATGTTTCCTCCTTCATGACCGCCTTGACGGCGGCTAGTTGATAGTTTTTTATCGATAACAAGCGATCAAAAACCTGTCAATTATATTTTTTCATCAGATCGTATAAATGAAGAACAGAAAGGAAGAAATACCCGTTTTCGTGAACAAAACCGAAGGCGGGGTCTTGCCGAACCCCCAAGTATTCCGAAATTGTCAAGTATTCCGAATTTAACTTGCACGGTCTCCGGGAATTATTCCTCCACCGGTTCCAAGATTAATTCGCCCTCCCTTTCCGACTTTATTCGCCCGGCTGGGCGGAGTTGGTCGGTTCGGATGTCAACGGCGGATCAAAGCCAGGCCGGCGCGGCGGCGTAAAAACCAGCCACCGGGTTGTGACGTGACAGATATGAGAACGGCCCCTGCAGGGGCCGTTCTCATATCAGCTGCCTGATTGGCGGTGGGTATCAGCTGTCGTTGATTTCGCCGTGCATCTCCAGGATCTGGACGTGCTGCGTGAGACGATCGAGCAGCGCGCCGGTGCCGGAATTTCCCAGAGCGATGATGTTGTCGCAGCGCGCCAGATCGAGCACCAGCATCTTGTTCAGCGACGGGATCGCGGTGAAGTCGAAGGTATCGAGGCTTTTGACCGCCTGGAAGTGCGCCGCACGGATCCGCCGCTCCACCAGCCGGCGTTCGCGATCGAGCAGCTCCAGCTCCGCCAGCCGCAGCAGGAATTTCGGATGATCCGCACGATCCTTCGCGCACTCGGCAGCGACCTTGGCATATTCGCGCAGGAAGGTCGGCAGCTTCAACGCCTTCAGATGATGCGCCAGCAGCACCTGCGGCGTCTCGATCGCGCCGCTCATGCCGCGCCTCGGCTCGGCAAAACGCCATAATCCGCGGCAGAGGTCATCCGCACATGCGCCGCCGGTATCACTAAACCCGGCAGGGGGCTTCCTGCGCCACGACCGTGAAGATGCACGTGATCCGGTAGATTCTGTTCCCCTGTCGCGGGCAGGTCCGGTGCCCGCGACATTCCGTTTGAGCCGGCTTTGCCGGTTAGAGCCGTTCGATCCTGCCGGCAGCCTCGTCGATCAGCGCCACGACCTCATGGACGCGCTCCTTGTCGAGCCCGCCCTGCAGCCGGTTGATGAGTACGTTGCGCAGGTTGTGCATGGCCCGCCGCACGGGCACCGCATCGAGACGGCCGCGCGCATTCCCCACCGCATCCAGCCGGGCAAGGATCAGCGTGACCTCGTCTGCCTGTTCGGCAAGATATGCCTGGCCTTCAGTGGTGATCTCGTAGAGCTTGCGCGTACCGTCCGTGACCTGCTCGCTGGCCAGTCCCGTTTCCGCGAGCAGCGTGAGCGTCGGATAGACGATGCCCGGGCTGGGCGCATAGGCGCCGCCGGTCCGCTCCTCGATCGCCCGGATCAGTTCATAGCCATGACGCGGCTGCTCGGAGATCAGTTTGAGCAGGACCAGGCGGAGCTGGCCTCCCTCGAACATGCGGCGGCGACCATGACCATGGCGGCCAAAGCCGCCGTCATCGTCGTCGCTCCAGCCGCGACCACCCCCGAAACCGCGGCGACCGGCGCCGAACCGCCCGGCAAGGCGCATCATTTCTTCATTCAGGCCATGCCGGCCCATGTGTCTTCCAAACATGACTATCCTCGTCACTCCAATATGATGGCACTAAGATATATCTTAATTGGGCCCATGCAAGACCGATCAAGATATATCTTTTGTGTCGGTCGTAATGAACGCCCCGCAAAGGAGGCGCCGGAAACAGGCTCAACCCCTCGCAGCGGGACATGATCGTGTCGGTGTAACGCAACGCGATGTCCGGCGAAGCCTCGGTCGGGATCCGCCGCTACAGCGCAACCAGCAGGCCACGCGCCTCCGACGTAAAATCACCCGGATAGCGCTTCACCGGGAACCGGTGGCCTTCGTATGTTCGGCGGCCAGGGCAGCGCGCATCCCGTCCGTGGTGACAGCGCGTGACGGATCGGCTTTCAGCGCATCAAGAGCCGGGGCCACCTGATCACGCAGCCAGGCTTCCACCACCCGGTCATGCGCCAGCAAGGTGCGCAGCCCGTCGCGGATCACCTCGCTTTCGCTCGCATACTCGACGGCGGCAACCTTGGCAGGGATCTGCTGTGCCATTTCCTTTGGCAAGGTGATGCTCAGTTGCCGGGTCGAGCATATCGCTTATGCTCCTTTCGAAATAGGATTTAATCCTTCCATATGATGCCGATCTGTCTCGACATTCCCTGTCAGTGCCGACTTTACGCTGGCAATCTACCGGTGTTCGTCACCTCCGGTTGCCCTGGCAGACCCGGTGCCTCTTTTACTCGGGCTCGCGGGCGAGTGTGGTTTTCCGCCTGGGCGCGCAGGCCCCAGATGGACTTGTCGAGGTTGATCTCGCCGGCCCGGGCCCTTGCCGCCATGCCGCGGAAATCCCCCCGGGCGTGCTCCTGAAACGCCCGCCGGCCGCGCCGAGATCATGCCGCAGTCCTGTCCGTCGCAATCATCGCCAGGCTTAGCAGGCAAGTTCCTCAAGACCTCGGTTTGTATTGGTATTTTCCCCGAAACCGGTACCTTCATGGGTCTCGGCGAGCTTCGCCCGGCTGGCCAAGCTCTGACATGCACCCTTTGCGCAACGCGTTCATTTACCGGTTCAGGCTCGATGCCGTTCGCCGGCAGGCCGGGGCAGATGGTCAGCTGATCGAACCATGCATCTCGCAGCACAGCAGGAAGGCGTGCGTTTGCGGACAGCCCCCTATCTCAGAGCCGGACCGAAAAATATAGTTGAACGATTACAGTAGGTTGTGATTCAGTTCGCTTGCGAAGACGGATGGAGGCACGATGGCCTAGATTGAAATCGCTCGGCGACGATATCGCCGGTCTGGATTGCGCTACGCAAGCGACCTGACCGATGCCGAATCGGCCTTGATCGCACCGTTCATGCCGGCTCGACTACCTCGAAGCCGGCCCCGGACGGTGCCGCTGCGGCGGATTATGGAGGCCATCTTCTAACCGGTTGCCAGTGGCGGAGGCGGCTCAAGGTTCCGCCTGCGGAGCAGGTGGAATGCCGCCGGAGGTGGCAGATCCCGAAGCAATTCGCGCCGTTCGCCACCGCGCAGGGGTATTTCCACCGCTTCTGTCGCGACGGCACCCTCGATCGGCTCAATCACGTCCTGGTCATACAAGCGCGGGAGTTGGCCAGACGCGAGGCATCGCCCACAGCCGGCGTGATCGATAGCCAGTCGGTCAAGGCCACCGAAGCCGGCGGGCCGCGCGAGTTCGATGCCGGAGAGAAGATCACGGGCGCAAGCGCCACATCATCACGGATACAATCGGCCACCCCGTCAGCGCCGTGGTTCATCATGCCGGTATTCAGGACCGTGACGGGATAGGTGACGTACTCAAATCCGCCAAACCCCTGTGCGTCGATTCGTCCGCTTGCACGCTCTCCTCGATACTGGCGAATATGCCCACTGAAAGGCGGTCCCGGGTGAGCGGGACCGCATCAGTCAAGATCGACCAGCGGGTCTCAGAGGGCTTTCTGCCGCCGGCGAACGACGAGACCGAGAACGAGCAAGCCTGTTCCGAGGAGCAGAACACTGCCCGGTTCCGGTACGTCCACTTTGAGAACTGCCGGTGCTCCGTTCGCCTCAACGTAGTCGACAGCGAAACTTGTCATCGATCCCACAGGTAACGTGCCAATATCGCTGACGGCTTGAGTTTCGCCAGGCGAGTAAGTCACCTTGTTGCCGTTTGCATAGCTGCTGGCGCCATCGTCGTGGGTGATCGTGACGTAGGTGCCTGCAGCTATATTCGCAGCGGGGCCTTGGAGCGAGAACTCCAGATATGAATAATTCGAGCTTCCTGGAGAACTCATCGTGGTTCCAAGGAACGCAGCCTTGCCACCCGTACCGCTGAAATTTGAGATGTTGGCGGTATTCGTAAAGAAGTCGGCGTACGTATTCGACTGTCCCTGATTATTGGTGTTGTCGAAATTCAACTGCCCTGAGTATGTGAAGGAAGCCAGTGCATCTACGGCCGATGGCGCAGGCTGGCTTGCAGCGTTTATGAAGTTGGTGCCGCCAATCATACCGGTCGTTGTGGTCCAGGCCGTTACTAGCCAGGTCGGATTATAAATATCCGCCCGCGCTATTCCCGTGAGGCCGAGGAGCACCACGGCTCCATGTAACAGATATTTGCGGACGCTAGACATGTTCAATCTCCAAACGTTTGAGAAATCATGCCATGAATGACCACGGACACTTCATACATTGAAGTGCGTTCAATAATCAGGCAAAAATTGTGCCGTATTTGCAATATTAATAAAATCAAACGGATATAACGTCTCATTCTATGAGACGTAAGAGATTCCGACAAAATATTATTTCAATATATACTGTGGATTGAAAATAATTTCATAATGGACTTTAGGTTGTATATACTGCGTCGCTGGATGTTCGTTCATCTGATATCAAATTAGTCAGAAAAATATCGATAAATGCCTCATACTTGAGTAGTACTCGATCAGTCGCCCCGCTCAGACCGTCGCGCCAGCGCAAATCTTTGCACGCTCGCAAAACGTAAGCTCAGGGATCGAGGAGAGTGAACATGCGACATGACCGTGCGCAGAAGTTGCGCCGAGAGGGCCACAGCGAAAAAATTTGCGAGGCTTTGAATAATCTTATTTAGTAAATTTCTGGTCAATGACTTCCATCCTGCCAGCATCCAGCTCGATCTTAAAGAAGTCCAGTGTTGGAAATATATCTTTCCATCACCTTGCGACAAACCGACGATTTCACTTGAATTGAGCCTCTTCATGCGCTCGCGAAATTTGATTTTCCTATGACAGCTTTCTAAATCAGCCATGTCAAAACCGAAAGCATTGCTATCATCACCCCACAAAACAACATTCAGTAAGCCATGATCCCGAAGCGTATTGCTCGTCTCTCCAAGATACAGGCAAAGTGTTCCTCCTTTCACCGGCATCGACGACTTTGGACTAGCATCCGAAAGCCCGCTTATTAAATCATTTGAGAGGAGAAACATCCGCCCACCCTTCATCTACACGATCAAGCAATTGGAATTGGGTTCCACGCCAGCACCGCCGAAGTTCGGGTTTACCTGGCCGGTACGAATCCGAGTTCCAGCAGGCGGGGTAACCGAGGCTATACCTGTCGGAACTTCCGGCAGCGCAAATTTATCCTCTATTTGCTGCGGTGAAGGCCCCTTGATGTCGGATGCCTTCATAACCCTTTGGCCGCTCGGGGTATCTCCAGAAACAACACGAACGAATGTTTGGTTGCCATCCGAAACAAATTCTGTGACTTGCGTTGCTGGAGCATATGGCGGCTCATAGCCCGCTGGAAATGTGGAATTCATTTCGTCGTCCGAATGTCGAGAACCGCCTGCAATTAGGTCGTCCAATCTTCCCTTAGCAGGTTCGCCTTCGTCCACTGCGCCCAGATCTGCCGGAGCTTTTGGTTCGTCGATGGCAACGGGCTTGAGCGGGGCAGGTTCCCCGCGCGGCGTGGTGGCGGACGGACGGGCTCATTCTCTGCCTCTGGCGCCTTGGGTTTCAGCTCATGCATGCGCTCGACGATTTCGCGGAGCAGGACGAGGAGGCCCAGCGAGACCAAAGCCGCCGCGGCGAGTTTGGTGGCGAGTTTGATCTCCTCATCCGTCCTGGCGTGACCGGCCTTGATCACCGCCTCAACGAAATCCTTCCCGGCAATCAGGCCCGCCCATTCGGACAGTCACCAGGCCAGCTCCGCGATCATGCCGTCCACGATCGCATCCGCCCCCGACTCCGCCTGCACGGCCGCGATCCCGCCAAAGAACAGCGCCATTGTCATTTGGCATCACTCTTCCCGTTCATTTTAGGGGCGGCCCTGCCCGAGCTTTCGCTTCAGACGCCTGCTGCCGCGCAGCCGACCTGGTTCAGCAGCGCGGCGCCGGTGCGAATGCCGGCAAGGAAGCAGTCGATCCGCAGGTTTTCGTTCGGCGCATGGTTTGCTTCGTCGAAATTCGCATAGGGCACCACGAAGGCATCGACGCCGAGAATCTTGGTGAACACATAGTCGGGCAGGCTGCCACCCATGCTAGCCGGAATTATGCATGAAGGTTGGCGAGCATAGCGTAGTCCATTGATTCGATGTAAGAATTTGTTGTCGAGACAAATCTTCACCACGACGGAACGCGATGCTCGCCTCGGTTGCAAATACCCCAATTCTCCCTGGTCTGTCACCTGTCGCCGGCAAATCGATCGAGGCCCGCTTCGACGGCGAGATGCTGTCCTCTGACGGCGGTCTGCTGGCATTGCGCGAGGTCGAGAAGCGGCTGGGGATTGCCGCGCAGTTGGCAGCCTGCATCGATGATCCGCGCACGCCGGAGCGCGTCCAGCATGGGCTCGACGAGATCATTCGGTTTCGCATGTTGATGATCGCGGCCGGTTACGAGGATGGCAACGACGCCGACCGGTTGCGCAACGACCCGATGTTCAAACTCGCGATGGAGCGTCTGCCCGAGGCGGGCGATCTGTGCTCGCAAGCGACGATTTCACGCACCGAGAATTTGCCCGGTCCTCGCGCGCTGCTGCGCATGGGCCTGGCGATGGTCGAGCATTATTGTGCGAGTTTCCGCACCATACCCAACCGGGTCGTGCTCGATATCGACGATACCTTCGATGCCGCTCACGGCGCGCAGCAACTCTGCTTGTTCAACGCACACCACGATGAGTACGGTTTCCAGCCGATTGTGGTATTCGACGGCGACGGCCGGATGCTCGCCGCGGTGCTGCGTCCGGCGTGCCGGCCAAAAGGTAGCCAGATCGTCAAATGGTTGCGCCGGCTGATCGACGCCATCCGCAGCCACTGGCCCCGCACCGCGATCATGCTGCGCGGTGATTCGCACTACTGCACGCCGGAGGTGCTGCGGTTCTGTCGGGCGCGTCGCCTCGATTACATCTTCGGCGTCGCACCGACCACGACGCTGCGCAAGCACGTCATCGCGCTGGAGGCCAGCACCACGGCGCGCGCGCAACAAGCTCCGGGAGAGAAAATCCGGCGGTTCAAAGAGTTCAATGATGGCGCAGCAAGCTGGGACCGCGTCGAGCGGATCATCGCCCGCGTCGAGGCCGGGCCGATGGGGGTCGATACCCGCTTCATCGTTACCAGCCTGAAGGCAGGTTCCCCGCGCACCCTGTATCAAGAGATCTACTGCGCGCGTGGCCAGGCCGAGAACCATATCAAGGCGTGGAAGACCCATCTTGCCGCCGACCGGACCTCGTGCTCGCGGGCCAGCGCCAACCAGATGCGCCTGTTTCTGCATATCGGCGCCTACTGGCTGATGTGGAGTTTGCGCTCCCTGATGCCGCGCCGGTCGCGCTGGCGTGGTATCCAGTTCGATACCCTGCGCCTGCGCCTGATCAAACTCGCCGTCCGCCTCGAAACCCTGAAACGCTCGATCCGTCTGCATCTGCCGCGCTCAATGCCAGACCAGGCGATCCTCGGCTATGCCCTGGCCAGACTGCCCAGGCTGGTCATCTGATCACAGGGGCGTTTGCCCCGTCCGGTCCCGATCTCTGCCACATCCAACGCCAACACATCATAGAGCCCACCAAAACCAGCCAAGTTCGGCCGGTAAGCCATCACGCCCGCACGACGTCAGGTTGAACAGACCGCCTGAGAAAAATCAGAGGAAATGCGCTCGTGAATAATCCCGGCTAGGAAGCTCAAGCGGCTCGATCCCCTGGGCCTGAACCACCGCCTCCCGCAGTACCGCCCGCCAAGGCGAGTCCATCGAGGTGCGCGATGGCTGCATGCCACCCTGCGGCACGAACTCTACATCCGGTGCGAATTTCTTCACATGCTCCGCGACGCAGGTCCGCACCTGTTCGACCGTCATCGCTTCGACGAGGCGAATATCGCATTTCGCCACAGCCTCGCTCGGTAGCACGGTCTTGGAGCCGGGCCCGCCATAGCCGCCATGGAGGCCGTTGATCGTGAGGGTCGGATGAAACATCAGACGGTCGAAGAGCGGGCGGTCGCGCGGCGCATCGAGCTCGGTGAGACCCGCCTCTTTCATATAGGCAGGCATGTCGTCTGGCAGGCGCGCGATCGCCGCGCGCTCGGTCGCCGTCGCCGCCCGAACCGGATCGGCCAGGCCGGCGATCGTGATCTCACCCGCTGGTGTTTTCATCGAAGCAAGGAGATGAACCAGCTTCCAGACTGCATTCGGCATGACGCCGCCGTAATTGCCCGAATGCGCGTCCCGCGAACCGGTACGTGCCCGCAGTTCGAAGGAGAATACACCACGCACACCATAGAGGATCAGCGGCAGGCCCGACTGGTGCCGGCCGCCATCCGCCGTCACCACGAGGTCGGCACGCAAGCGGTCGGCATGGGTCCGCACGAAATCGGCGATGTGCGGGCTGCCAATCTCTTCTTCGCCCTCCAGGAGCAGGATAACATTGCAGGGTAGCCGGCCGCTGACGACGAGATGCGCCTCGATCGCCAGGATCTGAGCGAAGTGCTGTCCCTTGTTGTCGCCCAAGCCTCGCCCCCAGATCCGGCCGTCGCGGATCGTCGGCTCGAAGGGCGGGCTCTTCCAAAGCTCTAGCGGTTCGGGCGGCTGCACGTCGTAATGGCCGTAGAGCAGTATCGTTGGCATTTCTGGTCCAGCCTCGTAACGCGCTAGTACCATCGGATGGCCCGCAGTGGGAACCGCCTCGGCCACCATGCCGAGCCCGGCGAGCATGTCCACCAGCATCCCGGAAACTTCGGCGATGCCGCGATTCTGCGCGCTGATCGCCGGATGGCGGGCATAGTCGATCAGCCGGCGAATATAGTTTTCCGAGCGGGCATCGATATACGCGAAGATATCGTCAAGCATTGACGCGGCGGTGTTACCCATGTCAGCCCTCCTTGATGGGCATTGCCTTCTCCACCAGCCGGATCCAGTAGGCGCAGCCGATAGGGATCAGCTCGTCGTTGAAATCGTAGAGCGGGTGGTGCAGGCGCGGGCGGTCCTCGCCAATGCCGGCGAAGATGAACGCGCCAGGGCGGGCCTGGAGCATAAAGGCGAAGTCCTCCGCCCCCATGGTCGGCCGACACTCCCGGTTCACAGCGGCTTCGCCCGCCACGTTCTGCGCAACCTCGGCGGCGAAGCTGGTCTGCTCCGGATGATTGATCAGGACCGGATAGCTACGCTTGTAATGCACCTCGGCGGTTGCACCGAGCGCTCGCGCAGTCATTTCGGCGGTCTCGGAGATGCGCCGTTCCATCAGATCGCGAATGGTAGGGCTCAGCGTTCTCACCGTGCCGGTCAGTTTCGCGGTTTCGGGAATGACGTTGAACGCATCGCCAACGTGAACCGTCGTCACCGAAAGCACAGCCGCTTCCAGCGGATCCACGTTTCGCGCGGCGATGCTCTGCAGCATCACCGTCACATGGGCCGCAACAAGCGTCGCATCGATGGTGGTGTGCGGGTAGGCGGCGTGACCGCCACGGCCGGTGATGCAGATGGTGAACCGATCGCTCGCGGCCAGCATCGGCCCGGGACGGATGCTGAAATGTCCGAGCGGCTCACCGGGCATGTTGTGCAGCCCATAGACTTCACTGATACCGAAACGATCCATCAGTCCGTCGTCGATCATCGCCTTGGATCCAGCGCCGCCCTCCGCGGCCGGCTGGAAGATGAGCGCCACAGCACCGTCGAAGTTCCGGGTTCCAGCCAAGTGCTTCGCCGCACCGAGCAGCATGGCGGTATGCCCGTCATGGCCGCAGGCATGCATCACTCCCTTTCTGGTCGATGCGTAGGGCAATCCGGTGGCCTCCTCGATCGGCAGCGCGTCCATGTCGGCGCGCAGGCCGACCACCCGTCCCGAGCCGGTCTCGCGCCCCTTGATGATGCCGACAACCCCTGTGCGGCCGATGCCGGTGACGACCTCATCAACGCCGAAATGCCGCAGCTTATCGGCGACTGTTTCAGCGGTGCGGTGCACCTCGTACATGAGCTCAGGGTTGGCATGAAAATGCCGGCGCCATTGCGTTATCTCTTCGGCAAGTTGCTCGACCGCAGGGAATTGACCTGCACCAGGCATGGGCATCTCCAGATGTGAGGGCTTACGCCTCCAGGTAGCCCCCCGCGAAGCGACCGAGGAATCACGGGGTCGACGGCAGGGTAAGGGATTTGTTGGCTTCGGGGAAATGTCAGGTTAGGCAATCGAGGCGCATCATCGATGACCTGCCCCGGGTAATTTCCTCCGGTTGGGATTAGAGTCCGGCCCGGGGCGAGGCGGTGGCGGACGAGGGCGGCGCCGATCCGCTCGATCAGCGCCGGATCGTGAAGCTGGACAGGCGAGAGATCGACCGCAACCGCGATTTGATCGGGCAGGATCGCAATGGAGTGGGGTTCCTGCTGGGGTCTGGTCCACTTTTGGTGGAGTGGGTGTTTGACACATCGCCCGCAGTATGTTGGGGCAAATAATGTTGTGTGCAGGATATGCGCATGATATATGCGCATATCCTGCACACTTACTTCTGGAGGAGCAGCGGATGTCTATGCCACAACCCAGCGACCGCACTGTGGCTTCTTCGCGGCGCGCAACCAATGTCACACTGCCCGCAGCATTGCTGCAGGACGCCCGGAGCCTTGGCATCAATCTGTCGCAAGCTTGCGAACAGGGCGTGGCGACGGCCGTTGCCGCGGCCCGGAGACAACGCTGGCTCGATGAAAACCGTGCAGCATTTCAGGCGTGGAATGAGCATGTCGAGTCGCACGGCTTGCCCTTGGCGGCATACCGGCAGTTTTGATGGCACGGTTCGATGTGCACCCTATGCCCGGAGGCAGACCGGGTTACGTACTCGACGTTCAGGCCGATCTGCTCTCGGAATTGGCGACGCGGGTCGTTGTCCCGCTCCTGCCGGCAGAGATGGCGCCAAAACCCTTCAGCGACCTCAATCCAGTGTTCGAGGTTGACGGCACGCGTCTCGTCATGATGACGCAGGCAATCGCCAGCATCCCACGGCGCGAGCTGAGTCAGCATATTTGCTCGTTGGCTGCGGAGCGCGACAGCATTACCCGAGCCCTCGATGTCCTTCTCATCGGGTTCTAACCCGATTTTGTTCGTGCGCTCCGATAGCATGTAACACGAGTTGATGGAGGTTCCGCCAAGATAGTTGCTTATAGGCCGGGTAGCTGACGAGCGGCTTTTTTCCAAGGTAATTGGTCGGGCCGAAGCCTCGTGGCGAAAGCTCTTTGCGCGGTTGAACGGTCCAGTTCCAGGGCATCTAAAACGGGATCACGCACTTGCCCGTAGATCTTTTCGCGCACGATCAAGAGCGCACCTTCATCATATCGATCCAATGGCGACACGCGAGCCGGGCGCATGCTGGAACCGACTTCCGAACGGTTTGCGGCCGGCCAGTTCAACACCCGATCACATTACACTATGCGGAATAAGATGCGGAGCAAGCGCCACGGCGCCGATGGATGCGGCGGCAGACCGATCACGGCACCTTGTATCCAGAGCGGCCAAGCAGAGGTGCGATCGTTTCAACGAGCCAGTCGACAAAGACCCGCACGCGCGGCGAAAGCTGGCGATGATTCGGATAGATGACGGAAATCGGAGTGGGACTGGGCTGGAAGTCCTGGAGAATCTCCACGAGTGCTCCGGTGTTTAGATCATCCTTGAACCGCAAGCGCGGCGCCTGCACCAGCCCCATCCCGAGGCGCGCCGCAGCAGCACTCGTGTCCGCCCCATTAACCATGACGCGAGCCGGCAACGTCCTCTCGACCTTCACGCCATCGACCATGAATTCCAGCGGCAAGGGCTGGCCCGTGCGCGAGGAGACGAATCCGACCATGAAATGCCCGTCCAGCTGATCCGGCGTTGCTGGCACGCCATGTTCGCTGAGATAGGCGGGGCTGGCACAGATGATCTCCTCCAACACGCCGAGATGCCGGACGATCATATCGCTATCAGGAAGAGTGCCCGCTCGCACGACACAATCAACCCCTTCGCGTACCAAATCGACAAAGCGCTCGCCCTCACCGATATGCACCGTCACGGCTGGATGCAGAGCTAGAAAGGTCGGTAGTGCCGGCAACACGATGCGCGCCAGCGTGCCGACCATGTCGACGCGCAGCAGCCCTGCCACGGCACCGCTGGCCCCCCGGTCCGCATCCTCGAGATCGGCAAGGATACCAATGCAGCGTCGGTAGTAGGCTTCACCCTCGACGGTCGGCTGCACATGCCGTGTCGAGCGTTGCAGCAACCTGGTTCCCAACCTCTTCTCCAGCGCGTTGATCGTGGCGGTCGCTGCCGGTCGGGAGATGGAGCAATCCGCCGCCGCAGCGGTAAAACTGCCACGATCGACGATACGGACGAATAGCTCGAGGGCGGCGAGGCGATCCATGGTCATTATTCTGTCCTGCAAAACAAAGTCGTCTGCAACAGCGGCCTTATTCCGTCGGGCGGGCGGGCCAAATCCGTAGCACCGGAACAGGAGACCCTCATGCCCGCACAATCTCATATCGCAATCGTCACCGGCGGCAGTCGGGGCATTGGCCGTTCGACCGTTGAGGCGCTCGCCCGGCGCGGCGTCAGGTCGATCTTCACCTATCATCGCAGACGGGCAGAAGCAGATGAGGTGGTCGCCGCAACCGAGCGGGCAGGCGCGCGTGCCGCAACCTTGCAACTCGATACGGGGAATACCGCGACCTTTCCGGCCTTTGTCGCCGAACTGCGCAGGATTCTGGCCGAGTGGGGGGTGGAGCAGTTCGACTATCTCATCAATAATGCCGGAACGTCCCACCACGCACCGATCAGCGATATCACCGAGGCGGATTTCGATGCGCTGTTTCGGGTGCACGTGAAGGGCGTTTTCTTTCTTACACAGGCGGTGCTGTCGCTGATCGTCGATGGCGGCCGGATCGTGAACGTCTCGTCGGCGCTGACCCGCGTGGCCTATCCAGGCAGTACTGCCTATGCGTCGATGAAAGGTGCTGTTGAGGTGATGACGAGATACATGGCGAGGGAACTTGGCGCCCGGCGCATTACCGCCAATGTCGTCGCTCCCGGCGCGGTGCAGACCGATTTCAGCGGCGGCATCGTGCGAGACAATCCCGAGGTAAACAAGCGCATTTCAGACCTGACAGCGCTTGGACGGGCGGGTTTGCCCGACGATATCGGTCCGATGATCGCTGCCCTCCTGTCGGAGGACAATCGATGGATCAATGCGCAACGCATTGAAGCCTCCGGTGGGATGGTGATCTGAGGTCGGGGCTCTCCGACCGATACCACGACGGGGTATGGCGCAGGGAAGCGCGCCACGCTCCTTCACGCGAATCACAAGCCATGATTGGCACGTTTCCCGGATGCGTCATCTTCACGCGCATCAAGGTTGAGACAATAATGGAGTTCCTGATGCGCAAGATAGGTCTTATCGGAGGTCTCGCGCTCCGGGCGGGTATTTTCTATTACGAGCAGATCCAAAAAAGGTTCGCCGCGAGCCAAGCTCCACTGCAACTCGTCCTCAGCCACGCAGACGTCTTGCGGGTGTTATCTTATGTAGCCGCAGAGGACAGGATTGCTCTTGGCGCCTATCTCGGGGGCCTGGCCAATGAACTCGCCGATGCCGGGTGCGAAATCGTCGCCATTTCCGCCGTCGCGCCTCATATCGCCATATCGGACATAACACGTGTGGCCCGTGTTCCCCTGATCAGCATATTGGATGCCGTTCCCGCCGGACTTGCTGCCGCCGGGACGGATCGCGTTGCTGTGTTCGGCAACCGTGCTGTCATGCATACGCGCGTCTTCGGAGCCGTTGCGAAACAACGGGATATCTCGCTGGACAGGGATGATCTCGATTGGGTGCACAATACGTATGCCGAGATCGCCATTCACGGGAAACGGGCAACGCAGCCTGAAATGACGGAATTCAGCAGACTGGCCAATCGGCTTTTGCAAAGGAAGAATGCGCAGGCAATTCTTCTAGCGGGAACCGATCTGTCGTCGTTTTATGCGGAACATCAGCCGGATTTCCCACATATCGATCTGGCTCAGCTTCACATCGACCAAATCGTTCGTCATGCTCTGGCCTGAGAGTGCGCCGCCTTTTTTCCTATATTTCCTCTCTCAGGGTGCTGGCCACCTCTTATCCGAGGAGATTTATTCATCTGCACGCCCATATCCATGGCGATCATATCGGCTGAAACACGATGCTAGCAGGTTATCGCCGGGTGCCGACCTTTCCCAATGCCCGGCACATCTTCCCAGCAAGGGAATACTTGAAAGACAACCTGCGATGAGAGACCGAATTGAGAAACAGGGTGACGTTGCGATGATCGGCACAAGTGACATTCAGGCTGCGGAGAGATTGATTCGGCCGCACATACGACGCACGCCGGTTCTGGCCTGCAATGGCGTTGATTTCGGTCTAGCCTCACAGCCGATCACTCTCAAACTCGAATTGCTGCAGCATGCCGGCTCCTTCAAGGCACGGGGTGCCTTCACAAACCTGCTGACAAGAGAAATCCCGACGGTCGGCGTGGTTGCCGCTTCGGGAGGAAACCACGGTGCCGCCGTGGCTTATGCGGCGATGAGGCTCGGAATCCCTGCGCGCATCTTCGTGCCGGCGATCTCGTCTCCGGCCAAGATCCAACGCATCCGCGATTTCGGCGCCGAACTTGTCGTCGGCGGCGAAGGTTATTCCGATGCGCTGGCCGCGAGCGAGGCATGGATCGCAAATAGCGGTGCCCTTGCCATCCATGCCTTCGATCAACGCGAAACGTTGGTCGGACAGGGTACGATTGCGCTTGAAATGGAGGAGCAAGTGGCTGGGCTCAATACCCTGCTGGTCGCTGTCGGCGGTGGTGGGCTGATCGGAGGGATCGCCAGTTGGTATCACGGGCGCATCAAGGTCGTGGGCGTCGAGCCCGAATCATCGCCAACCCTGACGAGGGCGCTCGCCGCCGGCCGACCGGTTGATGCCGAAACCGGCGGAATTGCGGCAGACTCGCTGGCACCGAGGCGGGTCGGCGATCTGGTCTTCCCTATTGCCCGTGATCATGTCGCCGACGTCGTTCTGGTCGGGGATGACGCAATCGCCGATGCCCAGCGTCGCTTGTGGAAAGTGGCGCGCGTGGCCGCTGAGCCAGGCGGCGCTACGGCGCTCGCCGCTTTGCTCTCCGGGCGCTACCGACCTGCACCAGGTGAGAATGTCGGTGTCATCATTAGCGGGGGCAACACCACCGCGGTATCCTTTTGAGGAGCGTCCATCATCGTCGCACTCCCTTCCCTGAAACCTGCTCGCATGGCAGGTCGCCGGGCGCGACGCATCCTGTGGGCATTGCTCACCCATTCACGCTGAATCTTCACGGTCGGATTCAGGATCGGCCTCCGGCCGGCCTGTCTTACGGATCCGATCGAGGCTGATCCTGGTCTCGCGGATCGCGGCGTCGGCTGCCGCCATGACCTCCTCCAGATCGCTGAAGTCGAACGCGAACCGGGGCAGGACGCCACCGGATGGCGCTGGTGGAAGGTCGGCGGGGAAGGGGGCGGCGCAGTCCGAAAAAACACTCCGTCCACCTCACACGTCATCCCGATATCCTTCCGTATACCTGCACACCTGGCGGTGCGTAATTGATCCTGGACAGCCAATGTATATCTAGACGTTAGGTGTCTAAACATCTGCTTTGGCTTGTACGCTATCCGTAACGTTCCAATCCGCTATCGGCCCTCATGCCAACTGCGTCTCAGCGATCAACTCAGCCATCAATTTTTCCGCCGGAAGGGCGCGGGAACGTGGCGCATTGACCAGGAGGTGTATGCGGCCAGTTGGGATAACGGCGAAGGCGCCCACCTCGGCGGAGGGCGCTGGAACAGCAGAGGCGTGCGCGCAGTCTATTATTCGCTAGATCCGGCGACCGCGATTCTCGAGGTCGCCGTGCACAAGGGATTTGGCATACTCGACACACCCCCCACACGCTCACGGCAATAACCGTGGACGACCCGGCGCAGGTTTACGTTGTGGACCGCCGCATGGTTCCAAACCGCAACTGACTTCGTCCGGGTATACCGTCGGCTGGCCAGCAGAAATTCGGGGACGAACTGTTAAGGCAACATCGGTGTTTTCTGATCCCGAGCGCCGTGTCGACGTATAGCTGGAATCTGATCTTCCTCGGAGAAGCAGACTAGTCCGGCTATACGATCAGGCATCAAGAGCGCTTTGCGCTCGACCCGCGCCTCCACCGCCAGCCAGCCCCTGATTCCCGGGCCTGCGCAGGGCGCTGAGTCCAGCGTCGGGACAGCGGAGCCTATCACCGCTTCCGCACCAGCCCGGTCTGGATCAGGACGGCGACCAGCAGGAAGAGGCCGGAGGCGAGGTTCTGGTAATACGAGCTGAGATTGCCGATCTGGTCGATCACGTTCTCGATGACGCCGAGCAGCAGCACGCCCGAGAGGGCGCCGGTCATGGTGCCGACGCCACCGGTCAGCAGCACCCCGCCGATGACGGCGGCGGCGATCGAGCGCAGTTCGTCGCCCTGCCCCGCCGTCGACAGGCCGGAGGAGAGATGCGCGCCCAGCAGCGCGCCGGCGAGGCCCGCCAGCGTGCCCGACAGCACGTAAGTCGCGACCTTGACGGTGGCGACCGGGACGCCGAGCATCCGCGCCGCCTCCTCGTTGCCGCCGATCGCGAACACGGCGACGCCGAAGCGCGACCGGTTCAGCACCAGCGCCGCCAGCGCGAAGCCGGCGAGCAGGATCCAGATCAGGTTGCCGACCCCGAGCAACGTGCCGTTGGCGATCTGGCCGAACAGGCCGGGGTGGACGATGACCATGCTGCTCCTGGCCAGGACGAGATCGAGGCCGCGCACGCCGAGCAGGGCGGCGAGCGTGACGATGAACGGCGCCATGCCGGCGCGGGCGATCAGCAGCCCGTCGATCAGCCCGACCGCCGCGCCCGCCAGGCAGGGCACCAGCAGGGCGGGCACCCAGCCATAGGGCACCGCATAGGCCGCCAGCACCGAGCCGAGGCCGATGACCGAGCCGACCGACAGGTCGAACCCGCCGAGAATGATCACGAAGGTCTGGCCGATCGTCACCAGGCCGACGAAGCTCGCCGCGACGCCGATATTCTCGAAATTGTTGACCGTCGCAAAATACGGGAAGACCGCGCTGGCGATGACCGCGGCGATGGCGAGGACCACGATGGCGCCGCGCGACCGGATCAGCGCGATGATCCGCGCGCGGCGTTCGGTGTCCGGTGCCGCGATGCCCGCACCGGCGGCTGGCGCGCCGCTCATCCGCCGGCCCGCTGCAGGTACAGCGCGGCGACGATGAAGGCCGCCTTGAGGATCTGCGCGTAGCTGAAATTGATGTCGTTCATGATGAAGCTCGCTCCCAGGACCTGCAGCAGCAGGACGCCGAAGACGCCGCCGGCGATCGAGACCCGGCCGCCGGAGAGCGGCGTGCCGCCGATCACGGCCGCGGCGATCGCGTCAAGCTCGAAATTCAGCCCGATATAGTTGGGATCCGCCGCGCCGAGCCGGGCGGCGGCGAACAGGCCGGCAAGCCCCGCAAGCAGGCCGCTCGCCGCATAGACGGCGAACAGCGTCCGCCGCACCTTGATGCCGGCGATCACCGCCGCCGCCTGGTTGGCGCCGATGAAGACGAGGCTGCGCCCGAAGACGGTGGTGCGCACGACGAGGGCGACCGTGGCGGCCAGCGCGAGGGCGATGATCGCGACCATCGGCACCAGCGACACGGCGCCGATGCCGAGCCAGTCGAACACCCCGCCCGTGGGCAGCGACACGCGCGATCCATCGAGCAGCGCCTCGGCCAGGCCGCGGGCGGTGACCAGCAGCGCCAGGCTCGAGATCAGCGGATTGATGTCGAGGAAGGCGATGAGCGCGCCGTTCAGCAGGCCCACCGCGAGGCCGGTGCCCAGCGCCGCGACGACGGAAACACCCGCGCCGCCCGGCAGCGCCAGGGCCATCACCGATGCGGCGAGCGCCATCGACGAGCCGACCGACAGGTCGATCCCCCGCGTGCCGATCGCCAGGCTCTGCCCGAGCGTGATGAGGATGATCGGCGCGGCCTGGAACAGCAGGTTGCGGATCACGATCGGGTTGCGGAACCCCGGCGTGAAGATCAGGTCGACGATCACCAGCAGGGCGAAGGCGATGTAGACGCTCTGCGCGCGCAGCATCGCCGCCGGCGTGTCGTGGCCGGCGCGCGCCGCAAGCCCGGCAAGGCGGGACGGCCTGTTCATGACGGCGCTCATGCTCCCGCCCGCTCGTGCGGGGCGGCCAGCCGGTCGAGCACGTCCTGCACGCCGGCGCCGGCGGTTTCCATCGTGTCCGCGACACGTCCCTCGTCGAGGATCACCAGCCGGTCGGCCAGCACCATCAGCTCCTCCATTTCCGAAGACGTCACCAGCACACCGAGGCCGCGCTCGACCAGGCGGCGGATCGCGTCGTGCACCTCGGCCTTGGCGCCCACATCGATCCCCCGCGTCGGGTCGTCGAGCATGATGGCGCGCGGGTCGGTGGCGAGGCAGCGGGCCAGCAGGACCTTCTGCTGGTTGCCGCCCGAAAGCGAGGTGATGGGCGCATCGGCGCCCGCCGTCTTGATCCCCAGCAGGCGGACGAACTCGGCCACCATTTCGGCCTGCCGGCGGCGGGAGACGAAGCCGTAGCGGGAGATGCGCCGCAGCGCGCAGGCCGTCAGGTTCTCCGCGACCGAGAGCTTCGGAAAGATCCCCTCCGCCCGCCGGTCTTCCGACAGGAAGGCGAGGCCGGCGGCAATCGACCGCTCCGGCGCGGGGGCGGGCAGCGGCCGGCCGCCGACCTCGACCGTGCCGGCACCCGGCGTCTCGATCCCGAAACTCGCCTTCATCGTCTCGGTGCGGCCGGAGCCGAGCAGGCCGGCCAGGCCGACCACCTCGCCGGGCATGACCTCGTAGGACACGTCCCGCACCCGGTTGCGCCAGGTGAGATGGCGCGCGGCCAGCGCAGGGGCGCCCGAAGCCGCCGCGCGCGGCGCGTGCTGGCGCTGCAGCGTTTCCGCGCTCCGCCCCAGCATCGCGGCGATCAGCGCCTGGCGCGGCAGGTCGGCGGCCGGCGCGCTGGCGACCAGGCGGCCGTCGCGCAGCACCGAGAAGCGGTCGCACAGCCGGTAACATTCCGACAGCCGGTGGCTGACGAACAGGATCGCGATGCGCTCGGCCTTCAGCCGGTCGACCACGCGGAACAGGGTCTCGACCTCGCCGCCGGTGAGCGCGGAGGTCGGCTCGTCGAGAATGACGACCTTCGCGCCGAGCCGGATGCCGCGGGCGATCGCGACCATCTGCTGGAGCCCGAGCCCGAGCGTGCCGAGCCGCGCCCGCGGGTCGATGCGCAACTCGTAGCGCGCCAGCAGCGACTGCGCCTCCGCCTCCATCCGGCGCCGGTCGATCAGCCAGCCAAACCGCCTCGGCTCGTGGCCGAGGAAGAGGTTCTCGGCCACGTCCCGTTCGGGGATCAGGTTGATCTCCTGGTAGACGGCGCTGATGCCGTGGCGTTGGGCGGTGCGGGGGGAGTCGAACCGCACCGCCGCGCCGCCCAGCCTGATCGTTCCGTCGTCAGGCTGATGGAACCCGGTCAGCAGCTTGATCAGCGTCGACTTGCCAGCGCCGTTCTCGCCGGCAAGTCCATGCACCTCGCCGGCATTGAGCGTCAGCGACACCCCCTCCAACGCCCGCACCGCACCGAAACGCCTTGAAACGGCGACCGTTTCAAGAACCGGCACAGACATGGGCGTCAGTAGGGAACGCCGCTGGCCAGCGCCGCCTTGGCATTGGCGGGCGTGTAGAGATGATCGCGGATCGTGATCTTCTGCGGCACCGGCTTGCCGTCGAGCCAGTTCTGGATCTCGTGCATGGCGATCGGCCCGAAGCGCGGATTGGTCTCGTCATCGGCATAGATCCAGCCGGAGACGATGTCCTGCACGCCCTGCTTGGTGCCGTCGATGGTCACGATCTTGACCTGCCCCGGCTTCTTGCCGGCGTCGCGCAGGGCGGTGATGGCGCCGTAGGCCATCGTGTCGCTCTGCGTGTAGATCGCGTTGACATCGGGATGCGCGAGCAGAATCTGGCTGACCACCTTCTGCGCGTCGGTCGTCGACCAGTTGCCGGTCTGCGCGGCGATGACCTTCATGCCGGGATATTTCGATATCGCGGCGGCGAAGCCCTTGGTTCTCGCGGTTTCCACCGAATTGCCGTAGGCGCCCTGGATCTCGGCGATCACGGCGTGCCCGCCCGTCGCCTTGGCCAGTTCGCGGCCGTCGATCACACCCTGGTTGTAGAAATCCGACCCGACGAAGCTCAGGAAGTCGGAGCAATGGGTTCCGGCCGTCTCGCGGTCGATCGTGATGATCGGGATATGTTTCGCGACCGCCTGGGCGAAGGCCGGCTGCAGCCCGGTCGAGTTGAGCGGCGCGATGACCAGGGCCTGCGCGCCCTGGTTGATCATGCTCTCGACATCGGCGACCTGCTTCGCCTCGTTGGAATGCGCGTTGGTGTAGATGTAGCGCTTCGCGTGCACCTGATGCGCGGCTTCCCGCAGCGACCGCGTCTCTTCGGCGCGGAACGGGTTCTGGTTGCCCTGCGACTGGGAGAAGCCGACCACGAGGCTCGACAGCTTCGCGTGGCTCGGGTGCGGGTTCACACACACCGCCTTCGACGTTCCCAGGATCATCTGCGCGGCAGTCTGCTTCGCCGCCTGTGCGGATGCGACCGTCAGCATGGCAGCGCCGATGCACGTGGCCGCAAGCAATATCGTTCTGGTCTTCATGTCCCCTCCATTCGCTCTCTTCGGCGTTATCGGGCCGGTTGGCCGTTGTAGTTCCGTATAATGGAACTTAGTTCTATATTCATGCTAAGCGGGCTGTTACAAGCTGTCAAATGCGGATCGGACATCGGCGCCACGGCCCTGGATGCCGCCGCGAATGGCGGGGATTTCGCAGCCCGTTCGGGCCGCTGCGGATAAATTCGGTTTTTTGCAACCAAGGGGGGTTAGCGAATTGACAGCGCAACGTCCCGCTCTACGCTGAAGGTCCCATGAGGATCGACACTCCCGCCAACGAGGCGTCATCGAGCGTTGCCAAGGCCCTGGCGCTGCTGCGTGCCGTCAGCCTCGCCGAGCCGCCCGCCGGGTTCAACGCCCTGCTGGAGCGGACCGGCCTGCCGAAGGCGACGCTCCACAGGCTGCTGCGCGAACTCGCCGATGCCGGGCTGGTCCGCCATCATTCGCCCGACCGCACCTATCGGCCGGCGCTCGGCCTGCTGGAACTCGCCAGCCGCGCCTGGGACTCGATCGACCTGCGGCAGGTGGCTGCCCGCCATGTCGACGCGCTGTGGCACAGCACTCAGGAGACGGTGCACGTCGCCGTGCGCGACGACATCGAGATCATCTATGTTGACAAGCGGGAAAGTCCGAAGGCGCTGCGGCTGTTTTCCTCGATCGGGCGGCGCGGGCCGCTGTACTGCACCGGCGTGGGCAAGGCGATTTTCGCGCATCTTCCCGCCGCCGAGCGCGACGATGTCCTCGCCCGCCTCACCCTGACGCGCCATACGCCGAGCACCATCACGTCGCGGGCCGGCCTGCGCGCGGAGTTCGAGCGGATCCGCCGCGACGGCGTCGCGTTCGACCGCGCCGAGCATGAGGAAGGCATCGTCTGCGTCGCGGCGCCGATCTTCGACCGGCAGGGCCATCCCGTCGCCAGCGTCAGCGTGACCGCACCGGCCGTTCGCATGAATGACGATCGCGTCGCCGCGCTGGCGCCCGAGGTCAGAAGCGCCGCGGAACGGATTTCGCGCGACCTCGCCTTCTCCAACTGCCCGGTCTGATCGCCCCCGCGCCCGCCCGGAGCACCGCCGCCGGACAATGCCCCGCCCCAAGGCAGGCCGGTTTCGCGGCCCGGCTGCCGGAATTTCCGGAACTGGCCGGGAATATTATTTAATATCATATATTTGATGATCGTTTTTGACGAGTTCGGGCTACACTCGCGGCGCGCGGGCGCATTGGGGCCGCCCGCGGGATGGATTTGCGAGGATGCCGAACATGGGGGCAGATGCCGGGACCGCGCCGCAGGGGCGCTCTGGCTGGGCGTTGCGGGGGCTGCCGATCTCTTTCGCCGCGGCCGACATGCAGTCGAAGGCCAGCGCCCGCTACGTGCCGCATCCGGGGCCGGGCGGTGCCGATTGCGCCGTATGCCAGTTCTACGAACCCGCACACCCGGGGGCGCCGACCGGAAACTGCATGGTCGTCGCGGGTCTCGTGGGGGCGCGAGGCTATTGTGACTTCTTCACCTCGCGGTGAGCAATGACGCCGAGACCTCCTGCTTCCGGCGAGTCCGCGACGTCCGGCTGGGCGCGCCGGTTCCGGCGGCGGATGCGCCTCGGCGCCGCCGGATTCGTCGTGCTGTTCGTGGCGGTCGCGGTGAAGCTGACCGATGCCACGGTCATCGATCCGCTTCCGCCGAACCAGGCGGCGCTCTCGGCGCTCAGGCCCGACCTGAGCACCAGACCCCTGGAACCGGACCGCGCCGCCATTCTCGATCGCAATGGGCGGCTGCTGGCCGTCTCGCTGCCCGGCGCCTCGCTCTATGCCGATCCGCGCCAGATTCGCCATCCGTGGCGCGACGCCAGGGCGCTGGCCACGAAGATCGCGGGCCTGGACGTCAGATCGACGGCGCGCCGGCTCGGCATGAAGCATTACGGATTCGTCTATATCTCCCGGCACCTCACCGCCACGCAGGAGCTCGCGGTGAACCGGCTCGGCATTCCCGGCCTGTATTTCCAGAGAACCTGGCAGCGGCATTATCCGCAGGGCGACCTTGCCGCGCATATCCTGGGCGGCGTCACCCCGGGCCAGCACGGCCTTTCCGGAGTTGAGGCCTATTACGACAAGCGGCTGCTGAGCAAGCCCGGCCAGCCGCTGCGCCTGTCGATCGACCTGCGGGTGGAGGCCATCGTCCACCACGAGGTCGCGCGCGCCATGCGCGACTACAAGGCACGCGGCGCCTGCGGAATCGTGGAATCGATGAGCGGGCGGATCGTCGCCATGGTCAGCCTGCCGGATTACAACGCCAACGATTACCACGACGCGCCGGCCGACTCCCTGTTCGACCGCTGCATCTCGGGCGACTACGAGCCTGGCAGCGTGATGAAGCTGATGACCCTGCCGGCGGCGCTGCAATCGGGGCTGATGCATTACTGGGACAAGTTCAACACGACCCATCCGCTCGTCATGAACGGCTTCGCGATCACCGACTACGAGCCGGTGCACCGCTGGCTGGCGATGCCGTCGATCCTTGCGTATTCGTCGAATATCGGGGCCTCGCGGATCGCGACCATCCTCGGGCCGAAACTGCAGCGCGCCTGGCTGCGCAAGATGGGATTCTTCAAGCCGCCGCCGATCCAGATGACCGGCGCCCAGCCGCCGATCTGGCATCCCGCCGATACCTGGAAGCTGCTGACGACGATGACGGTGAGCTTCGGCAACGGCATCGCCATGGCGCCGCTGACGCTTGTCAATGCCGTGGTCGCGGACGTGAACGGCGGCATCCTCTTCCGCCCGACGCTGCTCGCGCGCCGGCCCGGCGCGCCGCCGCGCACGGGCGTCCGGGTCATGCGGCCGGGCGTATCGGAAACGATGAGGCGGCTGATGCGGGGCGTCGTGCTGTCGGGAACCGGCGTCTACGCGCGGGTGAAGGGATATCGCGTCGGTGGCAAGACCGGCACGGCGCAGGTCGTCGGCCGGGATGGCCGCTATCGGAACCATCTCAACAACTCGTCCTTCATGGCGGTGTTTCCGGCCGACGATCCGCGCTACGTCATCTACGTGCTGGTGATCCATCCGAGGCCGACGAAGAAGATGGCCGGATTTTCGCACGGCTTCACCACCGGCGGCTATGTCGCCGCGCCGGCGGTCGGGCGGATCATTGCGCGGATCGGCCCGATGCTCGGCATCGCCCCCCTGGAAGGCGCACGGCTTGCCGAGGTGAACCGGCGGTTCGACATTCCGCTCGACCCTCCCGTTCCGCCGGGGCGCACCGCGCTCGGCCCGGGTCATCCGTTTCCGCCCGGCGCCAATGCCTACGCCTATATCCTCGCGCACAGGAAGCCGCCGCGCCATCCGGACCGGCTCGCGGCGCGGCAGGCCCTGAAACGTGTCGAACTGGCAACGCCGGGCGTGGCGCTGCCCGCCGCGCCGCCCACCGTCCAGCGCATCGCGACGCGGGACGCCGCCCCCCACGCATGATGCGGAAGGCGGCGGGCCAGGCTTGGAGGCCTCACCACGGTCGCGTATGAGTGCGGGATGACGCCTGCCGGTGAGCACGAGCTGGGTGGGACGGAACCGGCCGGCGCAAAGGCCGCCGGCCGGCCGAGTTCCCTGGATGCCTATGAAAGCCTGCTCTCGGCCATCGAGGGCGGCGAGTTCGCGCCCGGCGCCCGGCTCCGCGAGGTCGAACTCGCGCGACGCTTCGGGATCAGCCGCACGCCGGTCCGCGAGGCGTTGAAGCGCCTCGAGCATCAGGGGCTTGTCGTCCACGAACCCCATCACGGCGCGATCGTGGCGACACTCGACGATACCCAGCTGGCGGAGCTTTATGAAATGCGCGAGGTCCTGGAAGGAACCGCCGCGCGCCTCGCCGCGCTTCACGCGACCGAGGCGGAGATTTCGCTTCTGGCCGCCCTCGTCGAGCGCGACGCGGCGCTGGTCGACCGGCCCGAGGAGCTGGCGGCCAACAACCGCATCTTTCACCGGCAGATCCGGAACGCGGCGCGCAACCGCTACCTCAACGGAATGCTCGAAAGCATGCGCCTCTCGCTCGCTTTGCTGGGCGGCACCACCCTCGCGGTCCAGGGGCGCGGAGCCGACTCCGTCGCGGAGCACCGCGCGGTCGTCGAGCGGATCGCCGCGCGGGATTCCGCCGGCGCCGAGCGCGAGGCCCGCGCCCATATCCGCGCCGCCTACCGTGCCCGTATCCTCCGCGCGCCCGGCTAGAGCATCTTTATCCGATCAGATGGAGTCATCTGATCGGATAAAGATGCTCTAATTATCAATATCATAGAGCACTACATCCGATCCGGATGGATCGGATGGTGCTCCAAACCGGTAGCCGCGGCACTCCCCCTGCTTCGTGATATTCCCTTGCCGCAGAAGACCGCTCGCCGATTCAGATCCACGATGCGCCTGCCCCGGGAGACATCCGGATGCGTTCCGCATCAAAAAAGAGCCAGCGGCGTGCATGCCGCTGGCTCGAATTCCGGCCGGGCGGGGCCCCGCCGGATCGCGGGAAACCCGGTTCAGGGCATCAGAACACGGTCGATCACCTGAATGACGCCGTTCGACTGATTGACGTCGTATGTCTCGATCTGCGCCACATTGCCCTTGCCATCGACGACCTCGATATTGTGCGGGCCGTTCATCCGGAAGGTGAGGTCGTGCCCCTTGTCGAGGGTCGGCAGTTTCACCATGCCGCCATGGCCTTCGATGTCGGCGCGCAGGGTGTCGAAGGTGAAGTCACCAGGGACGACGTGATAAAGCAGGATCGAGGTGAGTTCCGCCTTGTTCTTCGGCTCGAGAAGCGTGGCGACCGTACCTTTCGGCAGCATGTCGAAAGCCTCGTTGGTCGGCGCGAAAACGGTGAACGGCCCCTTGCCCTCGAGCGCCTTCACGAGGCCGGCGGCCTTCACGGCGGCCACCAGCGTCGTGTTGTCCTTCGAGTTCACGGCATTCTGCACGATGTTCCGGGTGGGATACATCGGCGCGCCGCCGACCATCACCGAATCGTTCGTCATCGCGGCGAAGGCCGCGCCGCAGGCGGCGAGGGCAAGCGCGCTGCCCAGGGCCAGATGGCTGAGTTTCATGGTCCGTCATCTCCTCTGCTCGATCGCCGGCGGCGATCTCATGCCCCGGTTACGCAGCGGGCATTCAAACGGATGAGTTGCGGAAAGATTTCCTCGGTCACGAGATCGTGAGGACAGGAGTGCGAGGCGGCCATTCGTGCCGCCCCGCCGGCAGATCAGCTGCGATAGCTGCCGTTGATGTCGATATAGCCATGCGTGAGGTCGCAGGTCCAAACCCGCCCGCGCCCGCGCCCCAAGCCGAGATCGACATCGATACGGATGTCCGACCCGCGCATATGCGCGACCACCGGCGCCTCGTCGTAGCCCTCGACCACCCGCCCGTCGCGGGCCATCCAGACGCCGCCGACGGCCACCGCCAGCCGGTCGCGGTCGGCCGGCTCGCCGGACTTGCCCACCGCCATGACGATCCGCCCCCAGTTTGCGTCCTCGCCCGCCACGGCGGTCTTGACCAGCGGCGAATTCGCGATTGCGAGCCCGATCCGCCGCGCCGAGCGCGCGGAGACGGCGCCGGCGACGTTGATCTCGATCAGTTTCCGCGCCCCTTCGCCGTCGCGCACCACCATCAGGGCCAGATCATGCAGCACGGCGTTCAACGCCCGGCGAAAGGCGGCCAGGTCGCGCGCGTCTTCGACGGGTGGATTTCCGGCCGCGCCGGTCGCGAACAGCAGCACCGTATCGGACGTCGACGTGTCCGAATCCACGGTGATCGAATTGAAGCTGGGGCCGACGCCGCGGCGGAGCAGCGCCTGCAGGGTCGCGGCGGGCACCGCCGCGTCGGTCACGATGCAGGCGAGCATCGTCGCCATGTCGGGCGCGATCATGCCGCTGCCCTTGGCGATCCCGGAAATCCGCACCTCGACCCCGCCGATCTTCGCCGTGCGGGTCGACGCCTTGGGAAAGGTGTCGGTCGTCATGATCGCGCGCGCGGCCTGCGCCCAGCGCTCCGGCGCCAGATCGGCGGCGAGCCCATCCATGACCGCGACGATCCGCTCCGCCGGCATCGGCTCCCCGATCACGCCGGTCGACGCCAGGAACACCTGCTCCGGAGCGCATCCGAGCGTGCGCGCCGCAGCTTCGGCGCTCAGCCGCGCCGCCGCCGCACCTGCCGCGCCGTTGAAGACGTTGGCGTTGCCGGCATTGACGACGAGGCCCCGCGCGGTTCCGCCGGGCAGGATGTCGCGGCACCAGGTCACCGGCGCGCCGGGACACTTGTTGCGGGTAAAGACGCCCGCAACCGTCGTGCCGGGCGCGAAGGAAGCGAGCAGCACGTCATCCCGCCCGCGGTAACGGATGCCGGCGGCGGCGGTCGCAAACCGCACGCCGCCGATGGCCGGAAGCTCGGGCAACGGCACCGCCAGCGGCGATACCGGCAGGTCCTTCGCCACGGCGTCCCGCTCAGTTCTTCGCGGGCGCGGCGGAAGCGCCGCCCTGCACCGGCGTGCCGTCCGGATTGAAGAGCTTGATATCCAGCCCCTTGCGCGCATCCTCCAGCGCGGCGGTGACCGCCTTGTTGGTGATCTGCTGCCGGATCTGGTCCTTCACATCCGCCAGCGGCGGCACCGGCTTCTCGCGCTTGCCCTGGCTCTCGATGACATGCCAGCCGAACTGCGAATGAACGGGTGTCTTGGTGTAGGTGCCCGGCTTCAGGGCAAAGGCCGCATCCGCGAAGGGCTTCACCATCTCGTCCTTGGTGAACCAGCCCAGTTCGCCGCCGTTCTTGGCGCCGGGATCGATGCTGTACTTCTTCGCGAGGGCGGAGAACTTCGCACCCTTGCCCAGCTGGGCGATGATCTTCTCGGCTTCCTGCTGGGTCTTCACCAGGATCTGCCGCGCCTTTACTTCCTCGGGCTGCTTCGCCTTCACGTAATGCGCGTCGTAATAGGCCTTCACCGCCGCATCCGTCAGCTTCGGCTCGACCAGCGCGCGGAGATAGGCGCGTTCAAGCGCCTGGTCCGCTGCCGCCTTCATTTCGGCGGCCACCTTCGGATCCTTGGCGGTGCCGGCCTTGCGGGCCTTGACCAGCAGGGCGCGCTCATCGACGAGGCGGTTGAGAAGCACCGGGAAAAGCTCCTGCGGCGGCGCGTTCTGCAACTGCGGCGGGAGATCCTGCGCCGCCTTGGCGACGTCCGAAAGGTGGATGTCATGGCCATCGACGATCGCGACAACCGTGTCCTTCTGCGCCTTCGCGGCGGGCTGGGCCTTGGTTGCGGCCGCCGGTGCCGCTGCACCCGCATCGCCGCCGGTGGCCGCCTGCGCGGGGCCGGCCAACCCCAGCGCAATCACCGCGGCGAAGGCGAAACCGACCGAATATCCTGAGAGAGAACGCTTCATGCTGCTGGTCCCTAGTGGAAATCGGCCGCACCATGACTGAAGCGCGCATCGCCCGCAACCCGCCCGCCTCCGGCTTCGCTTACATTTGCGGCCATGCCCCCACCCGTAACGATGCTTGATTTGACCAGATCGGCGCACACTCTTATGTCAGATCAGCGCCCGCAGTCCGGCCGCCGCGCAGAATGGCGCGCGGGCGGGCTGCCTTCACACCCAGACCACTCGGGACAGACAGTTTCAGACTCGCGGATAGACCGGAAGCTCGCTCCAACATGTTCTCAAGCATCGCCCGCGCCATCATCGGCACCAGCAACGACCGCGCGCTGAAAGCCTATCGCCGCCGCATCGCCGAAATCAATGGCCACGAAGCCGCCCTGGCCACGCTCGATGATGCGGCCCTCCAGGGCAAGACCTCCGAATTCCGCGACCGCCTCGCCGCCGGCGAAAGCCTCGACCGCCTGCTGCCCGAGGCGTTCGCCGTCTGCCGCGAAGCCGCGAAGCGCGTGCTCGGCATGCGCCATTTCGACGTGCAGCTGATCGGCGGCATGGTGCTGCACGATGGCAAGATCGCCGAGATGAAGACCGGCGAGGGCAAGACGCTCGTCGCCACCCTGCCGGTCTATCTCAACGCGCTCAGCGGCAAGGGCGTGCATGTCGTCACCGTCAACGATTATCTCGCCAAACGCGACGCCGGCTGGATGGGCCAGCTCTACAACTTCCTCGGCCTGTCCGTAGGCGTGATCGTGCCCGGGCTGGAGGACGATGCGCGGCGCGACGCCTACGCGGCCGACATCACCTACGGCACCAACAACGAGTTCGGCTTCGACTATCTGCGCGACAACATGAAATACGCGCTGGCCGACATGGTGCAGCGCGACTTCAATTACGCGATCGTCGACGAGGTCGACTCGATCCTGATCGACGAGGCCCGCACCCCGCTGATCATCTCCGGCCCCTCCGACGAGCCGACCGAACTCTACAACCAGGTCGACGGCATCGTGAAGCAGCTTGTCGAGGACCCCGATACCTACGACAAGGACGAGAAGTTCAAGACGGTGAACCTCACCGAGCTCGGCTCCGAGCGGGTCGAGCAGATGCTCTCCGAGGCCGGGCTGCTCACCGAGGGCAATCTCTACGACGTCTTCAACGTCTCGCTGGTGCATCACACGAACCAGTCGCTGCGCGCGCACACGCTGTTCACCCGCGATGTGGATTACATCGTCAAGGACGGCCAGGTCATCATCATCGACGAGTTCACCGGCCGCATGATGGAGGGCCGCCGCTATTCCGACGGGCTGCACCAGGCGCTGGAAGCCAAGGAGCACGTCACGGTCGAGCGCGAGAACCAGACCCTCGCCTCGATCACCTTCCAGAACTATTTCCGCCTTTACCCCAAGCTCTCCGGCATGACCGGCACGGCGATGACCGAGGCCGACGAGTTCGACGAGATCTACAAGCTCGCGGTGGTCGAAATCCCGACCAACGTGCCGGTCGCCCGCAAGGACGGCGATGACGAGGTCTACCGCTCGGCCGACGAGAAATACGAGGCCGTCGCCGCGCTGATCGAGGAATGCCGCCAGCGCCAGCAGCCGGTGCTGGTGGGCACCACCTCGATCGAGAAATCGGAGATCATCTCGAACCTGCTCAACAGCCGGAAAATTCCCCACGCCGTGCTGAACGCGCGGTTTCACGAGCAGGAAGCGGCGATCGTCGCCGAAGCCGGCGCGCCGGGTGCTGTCACGATCGCGACAAACATGGCCGGCCGCGGCACCGACATCAAGCTCGGCGGCAATCTCGAGATGCGGTTGAAGACCGAACTCGAAAGGCTGCCCGAATCCGCCCGCCCGGCACGCGAGGCGGAGATCCGCGCCGAGATCGAGGCGGCGCACGACATCGTCCATGCCGCCGGCGGCCTGTTCGTGATCGGTACCGAGCGGCACGAGAGCCGCCGGGTCGACAACCAGCTGCGCGGCCGCTCCGGCCGCCAGGGAGACCCCGGCGCCTCGCGCTTCTTCCTCTCCCTCGAAGACGACCTGATGCGGATCTTCGGCTCCGACCGGATGGGCCCGATGCTGGAGAAGCTCGGTCTCAAGGACGGCGAGGCGATCATCCATCCGTGGATCAACAAGGCCCTCGAAAAGGCCCAGAAGAAGGTCGAGGCGCGGAACTTCGACACCCGCAAGAACCTTCTCAAATACGATGACGTGATGAACAACCAGCGCAAGGAGGTTTATGCCCAGCGCCGCGAGTTCATGCGCGCCGAAAGCGTCGCCGATGTGATCGGCGAAATGCGCGCCGACACGATCGCCCAGATGGTCGAGCGGCGAATCCCCGAGAAGGCCTATGCCGAGCAGTGGGAAAGCGCGGAACTCGCCGAGGACGTGAAGCGCGTGTTCGGCCTGGAGCTGCCGGTCGTCGACTGGGCCGCCGAGGAAGGCATCGACGAGAGCCATCTGCGCGAGCGCATCAGCGAGGCGGTCGAGGCCCACATGGCCGCCAAGGCCGCCAATTTCGGCCCGGATTTCATGCGCTTCCTCGAGAAATCGATCCTGCTGCAAACGCTGGATCATCTCTGGAAGGAACATCTGCTCGCGCTTGACCATCTGCGTCAGGGCATCGGCCTGCGCGCCTATGGCCAGCGCGACCCGCTCAACGAATACAAGGCCGAGGCCTTCGCCCTGTTCACCGCGATGCTCGAGGACCTGAAGGAACAGGTCTCGTCGGTGCTCGCACATGTTGAACTCGGCTCCGACCCGGCCACGGCACCGGCGCCCGCCTTCGATCCGGCATCGATGTTCACCAGCCATCCCGCCAGCGGCCCGTATGACGGCGTCGCCCTGGCGGAACCGCAGCCGACGCTCGCGCCGGAGATGGCGGTCAGCACCTACCGGGCCGAATCGGTTGATCCCAACCGACCGGAGACCTGGGCGTCCACGCCGCGCAATGCCGCCTGCCCATGCGGCTCGGGCAAGAAATACAAATACTGCCACGGCAGGGTGACCTGATCGGATGCGGCTCCGGCCTCTTCTTGCCGCACCGCTCTTTCTGCCCTCGATGCTGGCCGGCATCGTTCCCACCGCAACCGCTGCACCGCGGGCGACGGTGTTCGTCGCCCCGATCGACTTGTTCGACACGGCGGCCGACCAAAGGCCGGCCGTCGTCGCCGACCAGCGTCTTTGGCTGCATGAGGCCGCCGCCAGGATCCGGGCCGATCTCGACCATGCCGGTCCGGTCAAGGCCGTCGGTACCGTGGAGACGCGCGCGAGAATGGCGCCGATCAACGACGATTACGATCATCCGTCGACCTGCCCGGAATGCCTCGCCACCGCCGCGAGGAAGGCGCACGCCCGGTTCCTCTTCGTCGGCACCCTGCACCGGGTCAGCGATCTGATCGTCTATCTGAAGGGCTATCTGCTCGACCTGCGTTCCGGGCGCGAGTTGATGGGAAGAACCTTCGAAGTGAAATCCGACGACCACATCATGCTCGACCGCGTGGCCGACCGGATGGCCACAGCCATCGAACGCCATCTGCCGCACTGATTTTCCTGAGGCTGGCCAGGGGAGGCCCTGCCTATTGCCCGATATTGCGCCCGATGCCCGTCGTCATGCCGGGCACGAGCGCCGGAGTCCCGCGATCACGCAGGCTCTTCGACCTCGACACTGAGCCTTTGCGTAAGGTCGATGAGTTCCGTCCGCAGCCGTTCAAACTGCAGATCGTCGAGACCTGCGCGGCAGCGCACCTTATGCTGCACGGCGGAAAGCTGGGCGGCGGCAGCGTGGCTCTTGGCGGTCAGCTTGACGACAACCACGCGCTCGTCGGCCTGGCTGCGTTCCCGTGACACCCACCCGGCCTCGGCCAGACGCTTGAGCAGCGGCGTTACCGTCGCCGCATCGAGGCGGAGCGCCTCCGCAATGCCGTTGACCGTGGACTCGGCGCGCTCGAACAGCACGAGCAGGACGATGTATTGCGGATAGGTCAGGCCGAACTCGGCCAGCAGGGGGCGATATACCCGCGTGATCGCATGTGTCGCGGCATAGAGCGCAAAACAGAGCTGCTCGCCCAGACACAGATTGCTGAAACCCTCACGCGCTGCGGCCATCTGACCCGATCCCGTTGCTTTTGCCAAATCGGCAGGCGCGTTCCGAATCGCCCCGTGCACCACCGCCAGAGCCTAAATGACAAAAAAATGGAAACGGCACAAATACGAACCGCCCCGGACGGTGCCGGGGCGGCTGCATGCCGAAATCCGCTTCGCTCAGCGCTTGGAGAACTGGAAGCTCCGGCGGGCCTTCGCCTTGCCGTATTTCTTGCGCTCCACCGTGCGCGGGTCGCGGGTGAGGAAGCCCGCCGCCTTGAGAATGCCGCGCAGGTCCGGCTCGTAATAGGTCAGCGCGCGGGAAATGCCGTGCCGCACCGCGCCGGCCTGGCCCGAAAGCCCGCCGCCGGTGACGGTCGCCATCACGTCGAACTGATTGTAGCGGTCGGCGACGAGGAACGGCTGGGTGATCAGCATCCGCAACACCGGCCGCGCGAAATACTGTGCCGCCTTGCGGCCATTGATCACGATCTCGCCCTTACCCGGCTTGATCCAGACCCGGGCGACCGCGTCCTTGCGGCGGCCGGTTGCGTAGGAGCGGCCCAACGCATCGCGCTTCGGCTCGCGCTTGGGGGCCTCGGCGTCGGCGGCGGTGCCGGCGGTCGGGGTGATGATGGTCTTCAGATCGGCGAGCGTACCGGTTCCGGACATGTTCACGCCCTCGCGTTACGGTTGGTGTTCTTGCGGTTCAGCGCCGCGACGTCGAGCGCCTGCGGCTGCTGGCCATGATGCGGATGCGACGGACCGGCATAGATGTGCAGGTTCTTCATCTGCTGGCGCTGCAGCGGTCCACGGGTGATCATTCGCTCGACCGCCTTTTCGATCACGCTTTCCGGATTCTTGCCTTCGAGGCGCTGGCGGATTGACCGCCCCTTGATGCCGCCCGGATAGCCGGTGTGGTAGTAGAAGACGGAATCGTCCATCTTCTTGCCCGTCACCTTCACCTTTTCCGCGTTGACGACAATGATGTGGTCACCGCAGTCGACATGCGGGGTGAATTGCGGCTTGTGCTTGCCGCGCAGACGATTGGCGATCAGGGCGGCGAGCCGGCCGAGCACAAGCCCGTCGGCGTCGATCAGCACCCAGTCCTTCTGCACGTCCGCCGGTTTCAGCGAAACGGTGGTCTTCATGACGGGAGTCCTCGTGACATCATCCATACGATGGCGGCGCGTATGCGCGAAATGCGCCATCGCGTCAAGCGGATCAGTGAGCGGTAACCGATTACCGCAAAGCGGACGCGGTCGCTTCCAGGGCCGTCGGCACCGGCGTGGATGCCGAAAATCCGAGGGAATCCCTGGCAAGGGCGACATCGGCATGAAACGAGCCGGCGAAGCTTCGCCACGACTCACCCTGCCCGGCCATGCGTGCGGCCGCGCCCAGCCATGAGGGCGGAAACGGCAGCAGCGTGACCCGCCGGCCGAGGCCACGGCCCAGCGCGCGGATCAGCCCTGTCGTTGAAACCGGCTCGGGATGCGCGCCGATCACGCAGTCCGGCGGATCTTCCGCGCTCACCGCCCGCTCGATCAGGAGGGCGAGATCGTTCACCGCGATGAAGCTGCGGGCATTGCTGATGGCGCCGAAGGGCAGCGGCAAGCCACGGCGGATCAGCCGGACAAGTCGCGGAATGTTGCCGGCACATCCCGGCCCGATCACCGCGCAGGGCCGCACGATCACCAGCCGCGTCGCGCTGCCGGCCACCGCCGCCCGCACGGCGGCCTCGCCTTCGAGCTTGCTTGCGGCATAAGCGTCGTCCGGCCGGGGGGCGCTGATCTCGTCGAACATCTCGTCCCGCCGCTTGCCGAACACCGCCGCCGAGGAAACCAGAACCAGGCGCGGCACCCCGCGCGCGACCGCGGCCTCGGCCACCCGGCGGGCCGCCGTCACATTCGCCGCCGCCAGCGCCGCCGGATCAACGCCGGTGCGATGCGCCAGTCCCGCCGCGTGAACCACCGCGCCGACCCCGCGCATCGCGTTGACGAGGGCGGGAGCGGGGGCGGCAAGGTCCCCGGCGTCGACCGCGCGCGCCGCCCCGGGCACCGCGCGCGCGCGACGCAGCGCGACGACGACTTCCGCGCCCGACAGGGCAAGGCGGGCAGTCACCGCCCGGCCGATGAACCCGGCGGCCCCGCTGACCAGTACCGTCCGTTCGCTCATGAGCCGTTCCGTCGGCGGGACGTCGTCACGCCCGCTTCGGCGCCCTCGCCCTGAGCGCGGCAAGTTCCGCCTGCAGCCTCTCGACCTCGGCGCGCAGGGTCTCGATTTCCTCGGCGGCGCCATGATCGTCCGCACCGGCGGCGGATGCCTCGCCCTGCGCCCCGAACGGCGAGAACAGGCTCATGGCCCGTTCCATCATCGCCATGTTCTGGCGGCCGATCTCTTCCATGCCGGGGGGGATGAAATTTCCCATCGTCTGCTGCATCGCCGCGCGCATCTGCGACTGCTGGCGGCTGAACTGGCTCATCGCCTGCTCGAGAAAGCGCGGCACGACGCCCTGCATGTTGTTTCCGTACAGACCGATAAGCTGGCGGAGGAAATTGGTCGGCAGCATGGCCTGGCCAACCTTGCTCTCCTCCTCGACGATGATCTGGGTGAGCACCGCCCGGGTGATGTCCTCGCCCGTCTTGGCGTCGAATACTTCGAAATCGCGCCCTTCCCGCACCATTTCCGAAAGGGTTTCGAGCGTGATGTAGGTCGAGCTTTCGGTATTGTACAGGCGCCGGTTGGCGTATTTCTTGATGACGATCGGCTTGGTGCCGTCCGGCGTCTGAGGCATTTTCTTCGCCCTTTCCCCTCGTCGCAAGGCGTGGAATCCGGTCGCCGTTGATTCGGCAGTTTGCAATGCAACACCATGACAGAGACGAACGGCAAAGGCCAGCACCGCCTCATGCCAGTTCGAGGAGCATCCGCAGTCCGACCAGGCCGAGCATCGCGGCGAGCAGCAACCGCAGCAGGCGCTCGGGGGCGCGCTTCACGAACAGGCTGCCGATCACGACGCCGGGAAGCGATCCGGCGAGGAGGGCGCCGAGCATCGGCGCATCGATTCCGTGCAGCCAGAGCCGGCCAAACCCGGCAACCAGCGTCAGCAGCAGCGCATGGGCGATGTCGGAGCCGACCACCTCCCGCATCGACAGCCGCGGGTAGAGATAGATGAGCGCGACCGTGCCGAGCGCGCCGGCGCCGACCGAGGAGAGCGTCACCGTCACGCCCAGCACGATCCCGAGAGCGATGGTCATCCATGCCGGTGGCGCACGATGCAATCCGCCGGCGCCGCGATGCGTGACCCAGGGCTTCACAGCAAGCGAAGCCGCCGCGAACAGCAGCATCGCGCCGAGCAGCAGCAGGCTGAGCCGGTTCGCCGCGGCACCGTGAACGCCGAGGCGGGCAAGCAGCAGGATCGCCAGCGCGGCGCCCGGCACGCTGCCGGCGCCAAGGCGCCAGACCACCGGCCACGCCACGGTGCGGTTCGCGCCGTGAACCGCGGTCCCGACCGCCTTGGTGAAGGCCGCAAACAGCAGGTCGGTGCCGATTGCGGTGGAGGCGCGGATGCCGAAGAGCAGAACGAGGATCGGCGTCATCACCGATCCGCCGCCCACGCCGGTGAGCCCGATGAGCAGGCCGACGACGAACCCGGTGAGCACGAATGCCGGCGACATGGCCACTCCTTGTCAGGCGACCACTGGCAGAAGGGACGCCTTTCGCGCTAGAAAATCCTCGGTATAGCGCGGTTGCCAGGATGCCTCATGACAGACGCCGGACAGGGCGACAAGCACGAAGCCGAACCTCCGAACGCCGAATCGCGCCTCGGCGAGCTTGCGCGCGACTGGATCACGCTCTGGCAGAGCGAGTTGACCGCCCTCGCGCAGGATCGCGAGTGGCGCGAGGGCTGGACCGGATTGATGACGCTCTGGGCCGGCGCCGCGACCGCCGCGATCGGCACGGCCGAGGCGCTGTCCCGCCATGACCCGCCCCGACGCGCCCGGCCCGATGGAGCGCCGCGGCCCGCGTCCTCTCCTGCTGCACCTGATGCTGGCGGCGATGCGGTCGAACGCCTCCATCGCCGCATTGCCGAACTTGAGGCACGTCTGGCCGCACTGGAACGCGACGGACAGTCTGGCGGATCCTGATTTCGCCGCGGCGGTGGTGCGCGAGGCCCTTGCGCAGGATGCCGCCCTGCTCGCCGGCATCGCCGCCTATCGCCGCCACCCGTGGCGCCGCACCCTGGCCGATCCGCCTGCCGTATGGGCCGAGGGCTCTTCGCGTCTGCTCGACTACGGCGGCACCGGACCCGTGCTGTTCTTCGTCCCCAGCCTCGTCAACCGCGCCCATATCCTCGATCTCGCCGAGGACGCCTCGTTCCTGCGTTTTCTCGCGGCGCATGGCGCCCATCCGCTGCTGCTCGACTGGGGCTGGCCCGGCGCCATCGAACGGCAATTCACGCTGACCGACTATGTCGCCGGCCGCCTTGAACGGGCGCTGGAGGCGGTGGCCGGCCCGGTCGTCCTGGTCGGCTACTGCATGGGCGGGCTGCTGGCCCTGGCCGCCGCCCTGCGCGCGCCGGAGCGTATCCGTGCCCTCGCCCTGCTGGCGACGCCGTGGGATTTCCATGCCGAGGACGAGGAGGCGGCGCGCAGCCTCGCCACCAGCCTGCCCATCCTCGAACCGCTGATGGCGGCCACCGGCACAGTGCCGATCGACGCTCTGCAGACGCTGTTCGCAACCCTCGATCCGTTCGGCGTCACCGCGAAATACCGCGCATTCGCCGCCCTCGACCCCGCGAGCCCGCGCGCGGTCCGCTTCGTTGCGCTCGAGGATTGGCTGAACGACGGCGTGCCGCTCGCCGCCCCGGTGGCGCGGGAAACCCTTGGCGGATGGTATGGCGAGAACGCGACCGCGCAGGGCGCATGGCGCATCGCCGGCCTGCCGGTGAACCCCGCCGCCATCACCTGTCCCACCCTGATCGCGACACCGGCGCGCGACCGGCTGGTGCCCCCGGCCTCCGCCGCCGCCCTCGCCACGGTCGTTCCGCACGCTACGGTGATCGCGCCGAAGGCCGGCCACATCGGCATGATCGCCGGCATGAGCGCGCCGCAAGCCCTATGGCAACCATTCGGCGAATGGGTGGCCGGGCTGTAGCCCTTGCGGCGGCAAAGGTCTATGCTGCACCGCACGGAACCGAGAGGAGGAGCACAATGGACGACATCGTCATCGCCGCGGCCGCCCGCACGCCGGTCGGCAGCTTCAACGGCGCCTTTGCCGCCACCCCGGCGCATGTGCTGGGCGAGGTTGCCATCAGGGCCGCCATGGAGCGTGCCGGACTTTCCGCCGACGAGGTCGACGAGGTGATCCTCGGCCAGGTGCTCTCCGCCGGCGCGGGCCAGAACCCCGCCCGCCAGGCCGCGCGCAATGCCGGCATCCCGGATGCCAAGACCGCGTTCGGCATCAACCAGGTCTGCGGCTCCGGCCTGCGCGCCGTCGCGCTGGCCGCGCAGCAGGTGATGTCCGGCCAGTCCGATATCGTCATCGCCGGCGGCCAGGAGAGCATGTCGCTCAGCACCCATGTCGCCCATCTGCGGGCCGGCACCAAGATGGGCGATGTCAAGTTCATCGACTCCATGATCAAGGACGGGCTGTGGGATGCCTTCAACGGCTACCACATGGGCACCACCGCCGAGAACGTCGCCCGGTCCTATCAGATCACCCGCGAGGAGCAGGACGCCCTCGCCCTCGCCTCGCAGCAGAAGGCCTCGGCGGCGCAGAAGTCCGGCCGCTTCCGCGACGAGATCGCGCCGGTGACGATCGTCACACGCAAGGGCGAGGTCGTGATCGCCGATGACGAATACATCCGCCATGACGCCTCGGCCGAGAGCATGGCGAAGCTCAAGCCCGCCTTCTCGAAGGACGGCACCGTGACCGCCGGCAACGCCTCCGGCATCAACGACGGCGCCGCCGCCCTCGTCGTCATGTCGGCGAAGGAAGCGGCGAAGCGCGGCCTGACGCCGCTGGCCCGCATCGCCAGCTTCGCCACCGCCGGCGTCGATCCCGCGGTGATGGGCACCGGGCCGATCCCCTCCTCGCAGAAAGCGCTCGCCCGCGCCGGCTGGTCGGTCGCCGATCTCGACCTGATCGAGGCGAACGAGGCCTTCGCGGCACAGGCCTGCGCGGTGAACAAGGGCCTCAATCTCGACCCGGCGAAGGTCAACGTGAACGGCGGCGCCATCGCCATCGGCCACCCGATCGGCGCTTCGGGCGCGCGGGTGCTCACCACGCTCCTTTTCGAGATGCAGAAGCGCGACGCCCGCAAGGGGCTCGCCACGCTGTGCATCGGCGGCGGCATGGGCGTGGCCATGTGCGTCGAACGCTGAAACACCAGGGAGGAAACCAACCGGATGCGTAAGGTCTATTCCGGCGCCGTCGAGGCGCTCGCCGGTCTGCTGCGCGACGACATGACCATCCTCGCCGGCGGCTTCGGCCTGTGCGGCGTGCCGATGGCGCTGATCGAGGCCATCCGCGAGAGCGGGGTGCGCAACCTGACCATCGTCTCCAACAATGCCGGGATCGACGGGGTCGGTCTCGGCATCCTGCTCGACACGCGGCAGGTGAAGAAGATGATCTCCTCCTATGTCGGCGAGAACGCCACCTTCGCCCGGCAGTATCTCGCCGGCGAGCTGGAGATCGAGTTCAACCCGCAGGGCACGCTGGCCGAGCGCATCCGCGCCGGCGGTGCCGGCATCCCGGCCTTCTTCACCGCCACCGGCTATGGCACCCAGGTTGCCGAAGGCAAGGAAACCCGCGAGTTCGACGGCCGGCACTACGTGATGGAACGCGGCATTTTCGGCGATCTCGCCGTGGTCCATGCCTGGAAGGGCGATACCGAGGGCAATCTCGTCTACCGGAAGACGGCGCGGAACTTCAATCCGATCTGCGCTGCCGCCGCGAAAGTGACGGTCGCCGAGGTCGAGGAACTCGTCGAACCCGGCACGATCGACCCCGACCACATCGTCACCCCCGGCATCTACGTCAAACGCATCGTCAAGCTCGCGCACGTCGAGAAGCACATCGAGAAACGCACCGTCCGCGAGCGGGCCTGAGGAGGGAAACATGCCCTGGACACGCGATCAGATGGCGGCCCGCGCCGCCCGTGAACTGAAGGACGGCTTCTACGTCAATCTCGGCATCGGCATCCCGACGCTGGTGGCGAACCACATTCCCGAGGGCATCTCCGTGCAGCTGCACTCGGAGAACGGCATGCTCGGCATCGGCCCCTTCCCCTACGAGGGCGAGGAGGACGCCGACCTGATCAACGCCGGCAAGCAGACCGTGACCGCATTGCCGACCACGAGCTATTTCGATTCTGCCCAGTCCTTCGCCATGGTGCGCGGCGGGCATATCGATATTTCGATCCTGGGCGCGCTGCAGGTGGCCGAGAACGGCGATCTCGCGAACTGGATGATCCCCGGCAAGATGGTGAAGGGCATGGGCGGGGCGATGGACCTCGTCGCCGGCGTGCCGCGCGTCGTCGTGCTGATGGAGCACACGGCGAAGGGCGAGCCCAAGATCCTGAAGAAATGCACTCTGCCGCTCACCGGCAAGGGTGTGGTCAGCATGATCGTCACCGACATGGCGGTGTTCGAGGTCGACCATGCACGATCCCCGTCGCTCGTCCTGGTCGACAAGCCCGACGATGTGACGATCGAGCAGATCCGCGACGCGACCGAAGCCGATTTCGTGGTGCACAGCACGATGCACCGTAACCCCGCCGCTGCGGAGATCGAGGAATGAGCACGAATACCGACCTTCATGCGCGGCGCGAGGCCGCCGTGGCCCGCGGTGTGGGCATCAGCCACCCGATGGCCTACACGGCCCGCGCCGAGAACGCCGAGCTGTGGGACGCGGACGGCAAGCGCTATATCGACTTCGCCGGCGGGATCGCGGTGCTCAACACGGGGCATCGCCATCCGAAGGTGATCGAGGCGGTGAAGGCGCAGCTCGACCGCTTTACCCATACCTGCTTCCAGGTCACGCCGTACGAGCCTTACGTGGCGCTCGCCGAACGGCTCAACGCGATCGCGCCGATCGAGGGGCCGGCCAAGACCGTGTTCCTGACCACCGGCGCCGAGGCGTTGGAAAACGCGATCAAGATCGCCCGCGCCGCCACCGGCCGCCCCGGCGTGATCACCTTCGCCGGCGGGTATCACGGCCGCACCCTGCTGACCATGGCGATGACCGGCAAGGTCATTCCCTACAAGAAGCGCTTCGCGCCGATGCCGGCCGAGATCTACCACGCGCCCTTCCCGTACGAGCCCTTCGGCGTCAGCGTGGCCGACAGTATCCGCGGCATCGACATGCTGTTCCGTGCCGATATCGAGCCCGAGCGCGTTGCCGCCATCGTGATCGAGCCTGTCCAGGGCGAGGGCGGGTTCATCCCGGCGCCGACCGAGCTGCTGGTGGCGCTGCGCGAGATCTGCGACCGCCACGGTATCCTGCTGATCGTCGACGAGGTGCAGACCGGTTTCGGCCGCACCGGGAAGATGTTCGGCATCGAGCATTCGGGCGTCAAGCCGGACCTGATGACGATCGCGAAATCCCTCGCCGGCGGCTTCCCGCTCTCCGGCGTGATCGGCCGCGCCGCGGTGATGGATGCGCCGGAGCCCGGCGGCCTCGGCGGCACCTATGCCGGCAATCCGCTCGCCTGCGCCGCCGCCCTTGCCGTGCTCGACGTCATCCGGGATGAAAACCTGGTGGAGCGCGCCAATGCGATCGGCGCCACGATGAAGAGCCGGCTGGAACGCATCGCCTCGCGCAACGATGTGGCGCCGATCACCGCGATCCGCGGTCCGGGGGCGATGATCGCCTTCGACATCGTCAGGCAGCGCGGCAGCTACGAGCCCGACCCCGACACTACGAAGCAGGTCATCGCGCGCGCCCGCGAACACGGGCTCATCGTGATTTCCTGCGGCGTCTATGGCAACGCCATCCGCCTGCTGGTGCCGCTGACGGTGAGCGACACGGTTCTGGGCGAGGGGATGGACGCGCTGGAAGCCGCCCTCGCCGGCTGAGCCGGCCTATCGGTAACACGGGCGCGGGTCGGCCTCGGCCACCCGCTCCCAGTGCGCGCGCAGCAGCGCGATCTTGTCGAACACCAGTGCGAGGTCCGCCATTTCGCGCGCAAGGCGCCGCTCGGTGGCAAGGCCGCGATGCGACGGCTCGCCGGAAATCAGCCGCGCCCCCGCCGAGACCCTGAGCCAGCCGACCTGCCCGCCCGCGCCGTCCGGCAGGGCGACAGGCTGGCCGATATGGCAGATCCGCGCCGCCACGCGCCGCTCGGCGGCGGTGTCGAACAGGGCGGCGCAATCCGCATTCAGCCAGTGATAAAGCCGCCGGGCCGCTGCCGGGTCGAGCAGGCGTTCCGCCGCCCCTGGCGCGCGCACGGCGAAAGCAAAGACGCTGCGCAGCGTATCCCATCCTTCGCCCTCGCGCGCCGGATCGGGCACATCCTGCAGCACGAAGACATCATGACGGGCAACCGCCGCCTCGACTGCCTTGCGGAAGCGCAGGATCACCTCGGCCTTGCGCGCATCCGACACAGAGGCGAGCGCCCTGAATTCGGCGAGCGCCGCCCGCCAGCGCAACAGCAGACCGTAATTGGCGCCCTCCGGAAGCGCCCGCGCCGCCTTTGCCGCGGGGGGCCATTCGCCCCGGCTGAAATAGGCCTCAAGCCCCGCGGGCAGCCTGCCGCGCCCCAGCCGCCGGGCGATCGCCGGCGGAATCAGCGCGGCCCCCGCAAAGGGCGGGCCGGTGAGAAACTTCGAGCCGGTCACCTGCACGACGGCGTCAAGGCCGAGATAGGCGCGGATCCGCGCCGGGGCCATCCGCAGCTGACAGGCATCGACGACGATATCCAGACTGTCGCCGAAGCGGGCCCTCAGCCGCCGCAGCAACGCCATCGATGGTGCGAGCAGGCCGGTCTTGGACAGATCGAGCGCATGCAGGATCACGCGCCGGCCTGATGCCACGGCGGCCTCGACAGCTGCGACGATCTCCGCCTCGACCGCATCGCGATGACGCGGAGCGCCGCGTTCGTCCCGCAACGGAATCGAAACCAGTTCGGTATCCGGACGGAAGCCCTCGATGGGTGCCGCGCGAGAAACGTCATGCCCGTTTGCCGTATCGATCGCAAAATGCCGCCCGACCGCCGCCATCGGCACGCCGCTTCCCGTCTCCTCGGGCGCGAGCAGGATGGTCGTGATGGGGCGCACCGCGTCCGGCAGATGGCTCAGCGCCAGCGCCAGCAATTCGCTATCGGTGCCGGAAGCCGCAAGCACGACGGCTCCACCGCGCGGAAGGCCGAAATCGCGGCCGATCGTCCGCCTTACCGCAATGGCCTGACGCTCGATCGGGCGACGCGTACCCTCCAGCAGCATCGCGGCCGTGATCTTCAGCCGGAGGCGGTCCGCCGCTTCGTATCCCCGTTCGGAGACCGACGATGCGGTCGACGAGGCAAAGGTCACCGCCCAGGGGCGGGGCCGATGGCTGCAACCATAGCCGTTCAGATCGCTCTGGGGATCGCGCATCAGACGGATGTCGCCCCCCGTCTCCATGATCGACTCGGCGATCCCGATCACCGGCCATAGGGCGCGCAGCCTCGCGATGGCCGCCTCGTCCGCCACGGCCGCCCCGGCGCCGGCCACATAGTCCGCCAGACGGCGCGACACATCTGCCAAGCTGGCGGCACTGGGCGGCAGTTCCGCCGCCATCGTCGCTGCCCAGCCCATGCCGTCTGGCAGGGTCAGATGTTCGGCTTCCGCGAACTGGGCCGCGACGCGCGCAGCCGCAAGTCCGGCCAGAGGAAGCGGAACGCCCGCGCGCGCCAGGAGCATCCATTCGCCGGCCAGTCTCGCGGCAACGCGCGCAACGGCCGCCCCCGCGGCTTCATCGATCGTCGTTCGGCGGGCCGCGAAGTCGATCACGAGGTCCGACCGCGCCTCGCCAAGGCGACATTCCATTTCGCGAAGCATCCAGAACGCCACGTTCCGACGCAGTTCGGCACTCACCGGCATGTCTGCGCGGGTACCGGTGAGCCGGGCCGGCTCGGGCATGGGATCACTCATGAGAGGCTTATAGCCGTTCCCGGGCCGCTCGGCCAAACAGGTCAGGGATCATCGGCGCGGAACGCGTCGCGTATCGCGTGCACGTCATCCCCGACGAGCAGCACAACGTCGAAACGTGTCTCCGCTCGCCCCCAGTCCGGCTGGCCGGCGAGGACGATGGCCGCCGCGGCGACAAGACGCCGGCGCTGGCGCGGCGCAACCGATTCGATCGCGGACCGCAGAGCATTCCGTGCCTTTACCTCCACGAAGACGAGCGTTGTGCGGTCGGCCACCACGAGGTCGAGTTCGCCCGCCGCCGTGCGCAGCCTTTGCGCAAGCACAACAAAGCCTTGTGCGGCGTACCATCCGGCGACACGCCTCTCGGCATCGCGCCCTCGATGCTCGGCCCGCCGACGGGCGGCTGCCCGTCTTTCAGATTCGTTTCTCACACCGATTGTCTCGACAAATTAATAAGAATACGGCATATGCAATTTTTCAGATGCCATAGCCATGACGATTCGGTCCGATGTCAGGATAATCGAGGTTCATGCCCAGAATTTAGTATGCCGATAATATTTTGCGTCCCGATCTATTTCTGATAGAAACGGATTGAAAATTAGGCTCCGCATTTGGAACAAGTTCGTGTTTTAAAAGTGAGAACGGATGATGCATTTTAACGATATTGGTCAGCAACTCCGGGCCTACCGCATGGAATCCGGTCTCAAGGCCGAGGAAATTGCTGCCCGTCTCGGCGTATCCCGCGCGGCTCTCTACCGCTATGAGAAAGGCGAGGTCATCAAGCTCGACACCGTCAAGCGCCTCGCGGAGCTGCTCAAGATCTCGCCGCTGACCCTGCTCGGGATCGGCATCGAATATTACAGCCGTCCGATCGGCTACCTCGAAAGGCTGCGACAGATCGAGGAGACATCCGATCAAATCCTGCAATTTTTCGGGCCGGTCTGCTACCTGACGACCTCGGATGAATATGACTCGACCCTGACCCAGGTGTTCGAGGAAAACGCGGAATCGAGCGGACAGGATCGGGCCATGGCCCGCTCGGCGGCGGAACAGGTTCTGGGCGTGCTCTCGGTTCGCAAACGCATGTTCGTGGCGCGCCGCCCGTCGGTCATCGCGATTTTCACGACCACCGCGCTACGACGATTCATGGAGCAGGGCATCGCCAGCGCGCTGCCGCTTTCCGAAAAGCTGCGTCGGAAGTGCCGCGAAACCGCTCGCAGGGAAGTCGAACGCATGGTCGAACTGATGGAGAGCGAGCCGATCGGCCTGCAATTCGGCCTCATGTCCGGGGCCGAACCGAACGGCCCCTTTACGATTCTGCGCGCGCGCGAGCGCGCATCGCTGTCGATCAATCCCTTCTCGACCGACGCGCCGCCGGATGCTCAGACCGGCGTCGCCATGATTACGAGCGCGGAAGATGCCGTGATGACGCATCAGCGTATCGCCGAAGGCGCCTGGCGCGATGCCATCAAGGGCCGCGCCGCCGCCGCGGAGGTGCGACGGATGCTCGAGCCTGCCATGGCCTGACTCGACGCGCCGGCGGGGAGACAAATCTTCGCCGGCGAGTTAATGCTCGGGCATGTCATCCCCACTGATCTCGACGGAAGCGCTCGCTGCAACGCTCGACGACCCGGCCCTCGTCGTTTTCGACGCGTCGTTTTACCTGCCGAACGAGCGACAGGATGCGCTGTCGCTGTTTGACGAGGCGCACCTGCCGGGCGCAGCCTTCTTCGATATCGAGCGCATTGCCGATACGACCTCGCACCTGCCCCATATGCTCCCGGATGAAGGAGGTTTTGCCTCTGCCGTCGAGGCGCTCGGGGTCGGCAATGACAGCCGGATCGTGGTCTATGACCAGCGAGGCCTGTTTTCGGCGGCTCGCGGCTGGTGGATGTTTCGCGTCTTTGGCCACGAGAACGTCTTCGTGCTCGACGGCGGATTACCGAAATGGCGCGCCGAGGGCCGCCCGCTCGAACAGGGCAAAGCCAACCTGAGACCACTAGGCCGCTTCATTGCCCGGTTCGATCCCTCCCGTGTGCGGGACCGCGCGGCGATTGAAGCCAATGTGGCGTGTCGAGCGGAAACCGTGCTCGATGCCCGGGCCGCCGGCCGCTACGCCGCCACAGTGCCGGAGCCGCGCGCCGGCATGCGCGGCGGCCACGTCCCCGGCGCCCGTTCGCTACCCTATTCCGAACTTCTGGGCGCTGACGCAACCATGCTCCCGCCGGATGCGTTGCGCGCCCGCTTCGCCGCCGCCGGCATCGACGATACCAGCCGCCCGGTCACGATGTGCGGCTCGGGCGTCACTGCCGCGGTTCTCACCCTCGGCCTGGCGCGCGCCGGCCTGCCGATGGGCGCGCTCTATGACGGCTCATGGGCCGAATGGGGCGCCCTGCCCGACACCCCGGTTGCCACCGGAGAGGATCCCGCATGACTGAAGATCGCTTCGAAACCCGCCTCTCCCTGGCCTCACGCCGGCCGGTCAAGTCGCACGGCTATGTGAATCCCAAGCTCGTCCGCGGCTCCACCGTGCTCTATCCCTCCTGTGCCGCGCGCCGCGAAATCGGCAAGCGCCGCCTCGAACAGGAGGAGATCTACGGTCTCTATGGCAGCGAAACCCATTTCGCGCTGGAAAACGTGGTCGCCGAAATCGAGGGCGGCACGCATTGCCAGATCGTCTCCTCGGGCCTTGCCGCCATCACCGTGCCGCTGCTCGCCTGGCTGAAGGCGGGCGACCACATGCTGGTGCCGGACTCCGTCTATGGCCCGACGCGCCGCTTCTGCGACAGTGTACTCGCCCGCTATGGCGTCGCCACCACCTATTACGATCCGCTTATCGCCGAAGACCGGCTGGCGGCGCTGATGCGCCCGCAAACCACGGCCATCTTTTCCGAGAGCCCCGGCAGCCACACTTTCGAGGTGCAGGACGTGCCGATGCTCGCCCGCGTCGCCCACGCGCATGGCGCCAAGCTGTTCATGGACAATACCTGGGGCATCCGCACCTTCCAGCCCTTCCGCCACGGGGTCGACGTGTCGATCCAGGCGCTGACGAAATATGTCGGCGGCCATTCCGACATCGTGCTCGGCGCCATCACCGTCGCGACGGATGAGGACTGGGCCTGGCTGCGCGCCGGCGCGCTCGATCTCGGCCAGTACGCCTCGCCGGACGATTGCTGGCTGGCCCTGCGCGGCGCGCGCACCCTCACGGTCCGCCTCGCCGAGCAGGAACGCGCGGCCCTCGCCGTCGCCACCTGGCTCGCGGACCGGCCGGAAGTGCTGCGCGTGCTGCATCCCGCCCTGCCCTCCTGCCCCGGCCACGAATTCTGGAAGCGCGATTTCACCGGCGCCTGCGGCCTGTTCGGCGTGGTGTTCCAGCCCGAGCATGATTACGACGCCGTCTGCGCGATGGCCGACGCGCTGCGCCTGTTCGGCATCGGCGCGTCCTGGGGCGGCTATGAGAGCCTCGCCCTGCCGACCACCAACACCATCACCCGCACCGAAGGCACCGGCCGCTTCGGCGGCGAGATGCTGCGGCTGCAGATCGGCCTCGAACACACCGACGACCTGATCGCCGATCTCGAACAGGGCCTCGCCGTGCTGCGCGGCCAGGCCCGCACCACCTGCGCCTCGCCGCCCTGCATGGCCGGGGAATTGCAAGACGGCTTCAGCCCGGACGGCACGGCATGACCCACCCCGTCATCACCGCCGCCCGCTTCAACGAAGCCGGACTCATTCCCGCCATCGCGCAGCAGCACGATACCGGCGAGGTGCTGATGATGGCCTGGATGAACGCGGAGTCGATCGCCGAGAGCCTCTCCACCGGGCAGGTCTGCTACTTCAGCCGCAGCCGGGGGAAGCTCTGGCGCAAGGGCGAAAGCTCGGGCCATGTGCAGCGCCTCGTAGAGATGCGGCTCGACTGCGATGGCGATACGCTGCTGCTCCTTGTCGAGCAGACCGGGCCGGCGTGCCACACCGGCGCGCATAACTGCTTCTTCCGCCGTGTCACCAAAGACGGGCTGGAGGAGATCGCCTAGAGCACTTTCCGATCCTTTCGGATCGGATGTAGTGCTCTATCATATTGATAAACAGAGCATCGCCATCCGATCAGATGACTCCATCTGATCGGATGATGCTCTAAGCAGTTTTCGGCCGTCAGGCCGCGGCGTCAACGCGGCGCGTCAGACGTGGAAACTCTCGCCGCAGCCACAGCGGCCCTTCTCGTTCGGGTTTTCGAAGGTGAAGCCCGAGGTGAATTTTTCCACCTTGTAGTCCATCACCGTGCCGATGAGGAACAGGGTGGCCTTGCGGTCGATCAGCACCGTGACCCCCTTGTCGCTCACCTGTTCGTCGGTCGGCGCCGGCTCGTCCACCCAGTTCATCTCGTAGGACAGGCCGGAACACCCCTTGGTACCAACACTGATTCGCAGCAGCCGGCCCTGCTGGCCGTTTTCATACAGCGCGCGAAGGCGATCGGCGGCGGCATCGGTCAGCTGCATCAGCGGCGGCAGGCTGCGGCGGGGCGGTGCGGATTCGGTGCGGATCGTGGTCATCGCAGACTCCTCAGAACATGTTGAGGGCGAGGCGCGCCTCGTCGCTCATCCGCGAGGGATCCCAGGGCGGATCCCACACGGTCTCGACCTCTACCTCGCTCACCCCCGGCACCGTCCCCACCGCGAGGCGCACCGCCTCGGGCAGTTCCTGCGCGCTGGGGCAGGCTGGCGCGGTCAGCGTCATCTCCACCTTCACCGCCCCACCCTCGATCTCGATCGCGTAGATCAGGCCGAGCTCGAAGATGTTCACCGGAATTTCCGGGTCATAGACCGTGGAAATCGCCGCGATCACGTTCTCCTCGCTCACCAGCGGCGCGGTTTCGCCCTCCGGCGTCCAGGTGGTCACGGGTTCGGTCCTGGCCATGTCATCCGCCATGTCCGGTCTCCATCGTCTTGGTCAGCGCGGCGCGCAGCGCCTGCCAGGGAAGTGTGGCGCAGCGGTGGCGCGAGCGATATTCATGAACGCCCGACAGCGCCCGCAATTCGCTGAAATCCTCGCGGTCGGGCACCGCCCCGGTCGCCACCATCGCCTCGAAGGCGTCGGCAAGCTCCTCGGCCGCCGCGCGCGAGCGCCCGGCCACCGCATCCGCCATCAGATCGGCCGAGGCGACGCAGATCGCGCAGCCGCGGGTCTCGTGCCACACCTCGCCGATCGCCCCGCCCGCGCAGCTCAGGCGCAGATGCACCCGGTCGCCGCACATCGGGTTGTCGCCCTCCGCCTCGGCATCGAAGCGCGCCGGCCGGCCGGCATGCAGCGGCGCGCGGGCGCGCTCCATGATCAGCCGCTGGTAGAGATCGCCGACATCCGCCGCACCGCTCATCCGCCGAACACCTGCTGCACGCGCCGCAGCCCCGCCGCCAGCGCGTCGATCTCCTCCATCGTCGTATAGACGCCGAACGTCGCGCGGGCGGTGCTGTCGAGCCCGAGCCGGCGGGTCAGCGGTTCGGCGCAATGATGCCCGGCCCGCACCGCGATCCCCTGCTTGTCGAGCAGGGTGGCGACGTCGTGCGCATGCACCCCGTCCATGGTGAAGGCGACGACCCCGCCGCGGTCCTGCGCCCGCCCGACCACATGGACGCCGCCGATCGCATCGAGCGTCGCCAGCGCGTGATCGGTCAGCGCCCGCTCATGCGACGCGATCGCCGGAAACCCGATCGCGTTCACATAATCGATCGCTGCCGCGAGACCCACCGCCTCGACGATCGCCGGCGTTCCCGCCTCGAACCGGTAGGGCGGCTCCGCCCAGGTCGATTTTTCGTAGCTCACGCTGCGGATCATGTCGCCGCCGCCGAGGAAGGGCGGCATCGCGTCGAGCAGCTCGCGCTTGCCGAACAGCACCCCGATGCCGGACGGCCCGTAGAGCTTGTGGCCGGAGAACACGTAGAAATCCGCATCGATCGCACGGACGTCCACCGCCCGGTGCACCACCGCCTGCGCGCCATCGAGCAGCAGCCGCGCCCCGCGCTCGTGCGCAAAGGCGGCAAGCCGCTCCACCGGCGTGTAGGTGCCGAGCACGTTCGACATATGGGTGATCGCCAGCAGCCGCACCCGCCCATCGGCGAATTGCCGCTCCAGATCGGCGAAGTCGAGCTCGCCGGCATCGGTGATCTTCGCGATGCGCAGCTCGATCCCGTGCGAATCCCGCAGCATCTGCCAGGGCACGAGATTGGCGTGGTGCTCCATCTCGCTCACCACCACCGCATCGCCCGGACGCAGCGCCGACCGGCCGAAGGTCGCGGCGACGAGGTTGATCCCCTCGGTCGCGTTGCGCACGAAGACGATCTCCTCCCGCGCCGCGTTAAGGAAAGCCGCCGCCTTGTCGCGCGCGGCCTCGTAGTCGTCCGAGGCGCGCTCGCTCAGCCAGTGCAGCCCGCGATGGACATTGGCGTAGCGTGTCTCCATCGAGCGGACCATCGCATCGATCACCGCGCGCGGCTTCTGCGCCGAGGCGCCGCTATCGAGAAACACCAGTTTCTTGCCATGCACCGTCTGCGACAGGATGGGGAAATCGGCGCGGATGCGCGCGATGTCGAAGCCGGGCTGCTCGATGGCCGCGCTCATGCCCCCTCCCGCCACCAGGCGCCGATCGCCGCCTCGAAGACGGCCCGCGCCGCCTCATCGGTCACCGGCTCCAGCGCCTCGTCGAGAAAGGCGCGGATCAGGATCGATTTTGCCTCCGCCGCCGGCACGCCGCGGCTGCGCAGGTAGAAAAGCTGTTCGGGGTCGAGCGCGCCGATCGTCGCGCCATGGCTGCACTTCACGTCGTCGGCGAAGATTTCCAGCTCCGGCTTGCTGTCGATCTCCGCCTCGTCGGAGAGCAGCAGCGCCTGGTTCATCTGATAGCCGTCGGTCTTCTGCGCGATGCGATCGACCTCGATCCGGCCCTGGAAGACACCGCGCGCCGCCCCGGCCAGGACCGATTTCACCGTCTGCCGCGAGGCGCAGTCCGGCGCGTCGTGCCGCACCACCGTGGTCACGTCGCCATGCTGGGTGCCGGCGAGCAGTTGCGCCGCGTTGAGATGCACATCCGCCGCCGGGCCGGTCAGCCGCGCATGGGTCTCGTTGCGGCTGAGCCGGGCGCCGCGATTGAGGGTGAAGCTCTCATAGCCCGCTCCGCCCGCGATCTCGGCGAAGATGGTCGCGACATGCACCGCCTCGGCGGATTCGTCCTGGAGCCGATAATGGTTGAGCCGCGCCCCCGCGCCGAGGTCAACCTCGAAGACCGGCGCATGCAGGTAGCTGCCCTCGCCACGCGCCGTCTCGATCAGCGTCAGCGTCGCACCGGCGCCGAGCACGATCCGGTGGCGCGGCGCGATGGCCGGCATCGTCTCGCCCCGGCCCGCCGCCAGCGCCACCAGGAACAGCGTGCCGCCCTGCTGGCCCGGCGCCAGGGTGATGGCCACGCCATCCTCCGCCAGCGCGGTGTTCAGCGCGACGACCACGCCGCCGCGCGCCGGATCCGCCGCCGCATCGCCCAGCTGGCTCACCCAGTCGGGCGCCGCCGAACGCGCGGCATCGAACCGGCCGTTGACGAACACGACGCGCGGCCCCTCCGGCAGTTCAGCCGCGACCTCCACCGCCGGGGCGGGGCCGAGAGCAAAACCGCGCAGCCCGGCCGCGAGATCGGTATAGTGCCAGGCCTCGTCGCGCTTCGTCGGCCAGCCGCCGGCGCGCACCCGCGCTGCCGCCGCCTCCCGCGCGGCCGCGCCCGGCAGCGCGGCGAGATCGAAACCGTCGAGCAGGTCAGTCCCGCTCATGCCGCCTCCAGCCCCGCATAACCGTTGGCCTCCAGTTCGCGCGCAAGCTCCGGCCCACCGGAGCGGACGATCTTGCCGGCCGCCAGCACATGCACCCGGTCCGGCACGATATGGTCGAGCAGCCGCTGATAATGCGTGATCACCAACGCCGAGAAACTGGGCCCGCGCAGCGCGTTCACCCCTTCGGCGACGATCTTGAGCGCATCGATATCGAGCCCGGAGTCGGTCTCGTCGAGCAGCGCCAGGGTCGGCTTCAGCAGTGCCATCTGCAGCACCTCGTTGCGCTTCTTCTCGCCGCCCGAGAACCCGACATTGACGTTCCGCTTCAGCATGTCGTCCGGCATTTTCAGCGCCTTCACCGCCGCCCGCGCTTCCTTGAGGAACTGAACGGCGTCGAGCTCCGCCTCGCCGCGCGCCCGGCGGATCGCGTTCAGCGCGGTGCGGATGAAATTGGCGTTGCCCACCCCCGGCAGTTCGACCGGATACTGGAAGGCGAGGAACACACCCGCCGCCGCCCGCTCTTCCGGCTCCATCGCCAGCAGGTCGGCGCCGTTATACGTCACGCTGCCGCCGGTGACCTCGTAGCCCTCGCGGCCCGACAGCACGTAGGACAGGGTGGATTTTCCCGCCCCGTTCGGCCCCATGATCGCGTGCACCTCGCCCTCCGGCACGGTCAGGTCGATCCCGCGCAGGATCTCCTTGCCATCGATGGTCGCGGTCAGTCCCTTGATTTCAAGCATGTTGCGTCCTCAGCCCACGGAGCCTTCGAGAGACACGGCGAGCAGCTTCTGCGCCTCGACCGCGAACTCCATCGGCAATTCCTTCAAAACGTCCCGGCAGAAGCCGTTGACCAGCAGCCCCACCGCGTCCTCTTCCGAAAGCCCGCGCGAGCGGCAGTAGAACAGCTGGTCATCGGCGATCTTCGAGGTTGTCGCCTCGTGCTCCACCTTGGCGGTGCGGTTGCGACTCTCGATATAGGGCACCGTATGCGCGCCGCAGCGATCGCCGATCAGCAGACTGTCGCACTGGGTGAAGTTCCGCGCATTCGTCGCCCGCGGCATGATCCGCACCAGGCCGCGATAGGTGTTGTTCGAGCGTCCGGCCGAAATCCCCTTGGAGACGATCGTGCTCGTCGTGTTCGGCGCCAGATGGATCATCTTGGTGCCGGTATCGGCCTGCTGGAAATTGTTCGTCACCGCCACCGAGTAGAACTCGCCGGTCGAGCCCTCGCCCTGCAGGATGCAGGAGGGATATTTCCAGGTGATCGCCGAGCCGGTTTCCACCTGGGTCCAGGAAATCTTCGAGTTCCGCCCCCGGCAGGCGCCGCGCTTGGTCACGAAGTTATAGATGCCGCCGCGCCCCTCGGCATCGCCCGGATACCAGTTCTGCACGGTCGAATACTTGATCGTCGCCTCGTCGAGCGCCACGAGCTCGACCACCGCGGCGTGAAGCTGGTTCTCGTCGCGCATCGGCGCCGTGCAGCCCTCGAGATACGACACGCTGGCCCCAGCCTCGGCGACGATCAGTGTGCGCTCGAACTGGCCGGTGTTGCGGGCGTTGATGCGGAAATAGGTCGAAAGCTCCATCGGGCAGCGCACGCCCTTCGGCACGAAGACGAAGCTGCCATCGGAAAACACCGCCGAGTTCAGCGCCGCGTAATAGTTGTCGCCCGCCGGCACGACGCTGCCGAGATATTTCCGTACCAGATCGGGATGCTCGCGCACCGCCTCGGAAATCGAGCAGAAGATCACCCCGGCCTTGGCCAGCGACTCCCGGAACGTGGTCGCGACCGAAACGCTGTCGAACACGGCATCGACGGCGATTCCCGCCAGCGCCGCGCGCTCGTTCAGCGGAATGCCGAGCTTCTCGTACATCGCGAGAAGTTCGGGATCGACCTCGTCCAGCGACTTCGGCGCCGGCTTCTTCGGCGCCGCGTAATAATGCAGGTCCTGATAGTCGATTTTCGGATGGCGGATGCGCGCCCAAGCCGGGTCTTCCATGGAGAGCCAGGCGCGATAGGCCTTGAGCCGCCATTCGAGCAGCCATTCCGGCTCGCCCTTCTTCGCCGAGATGAGCCGGACGATGTCCTCGTTCAGCCCCTTGGGCGCGAACTCCATCTCGATATTGGTCTCGAAGCCGAACTTGTAGCCGCCGCCGGATATCCGGTCGACGGTCTCGATCGTCTCGTTCACGGCAGGCATGGAAACCCCTATTCGACAGTTGACGGCGCGCGCGCCGCGACATCCGATCCTTCGACCCGCAACGCCCTGGGCAATGCGGCCGCCTGCATGTCATCCAGCGAGATCGCGTTGAGCGCATCGCTGATCGCATCGTTCACGACGCCCCAGCGCCCCGCCATCGGGCACAGCGAAGCGCTGTCTCACGATCCGCCGGTGCCTTCGACGCAGGCGGTCAGCGCAATGGGTCCGTCGATCGCCACGATCACATCGGCGATCGGAATCGCGGCGAGCGGCCGCCCGAGCCGATACCCGCCATGCGCGCCACGCTGCGACGACACGAGGCCGGATTGCGCCAATCCCTTCAGCACCTTCGCCACGGTCGGCTCCGGGATGCCGGTTCCGGCGGCGATCGAGGGCGCGGTCTCGACGCATCCAGCCTGGGCCAGACGCACCAGAACCACCACGGCGTAGTCGGTCAGTCGTGACAATCTCAACATGGTTCACCCGATTGCGGACAATGCAGGTCCTGTTTCCGCACATGGGCTATCGGGCAGCGCCCGTCAAGGCCGGTTGCGGGATGGCGCCCACGCGAATCGGCCGCGTGCGCGGGGCAGCCGATCAGCCCGCCCCGAGCAGGCGCTCCACCGCCGGCACGAGCGCCGCCGTTTCGTCGATCGACACCGTCGCTTCCGCGCGCCCATACCCCCAACGGACGAAGATGGACGCCACGCCCAGCCCGTCCGCGGTGGCGATGTCGTTGTGGTGGTCGCCGACCATCACCGCCGCATCCTTGCCGACCGCCATTGCCTCGAGCACCGCGCCGAGATGGCGGGGGTCGGGCTTGCGGAACGTGGTGGCGTCGCCGCCGATCAGGACCGGGAAGAAGCGATCGAGGTCCAGCGCCGCCAGCACCTTGCGCGCCGAGGCCTCCGGCTTGTTGGTGCACATCCCCAGGCTGTAGCCGCGCGCGGCCAACGTGCCGAGCGCCTCGGCGATGCCCGGATAGGGCTCGGTCAGGTCGGTCACATGGGCCTCGTAATCGGCGAGGAAGATGGCCTCGTCCTCGTCATCCGGCGTCATTCCGCGAGCTTCATAGCCCCGCTTCAGCAACATTTTCGCGCCATCGCCGACCATCGGCGCCACCTCTTCCCGAGGGACCGGCGCCATGCCATGGCGCGCGAGGGAGCGATTCAGCGCTGCCGCGAGATCCGGCAGGCTGTCGATGACCGTGCCGTCCAGATCGAAAACAACACCGCGTGCAGCATTCATGACACACTCCGAAATCCTATTTGATGGCCGGACACTTTACAGGCGCGGCTGGCCAGGGCTACCGCTTCGCTCATGCACAATACCGCCGTGATTCTTGCCGCCGGCCTCGGCACCCGCATGAAGTCGAGCCGACCCAAGGTGTTGCACCACATCGCCGGCCGGCCGATGCTCGCCCATCTCCTCGCCGCCTGCAAGACGGCCTTCGCGGCCACCGTGGTCGTCACCGGGCCGGACATGGACGAAGTCGCCCGCGCCGCCGCCCCGCACCCGACCGTGATCCAGCGCGAGCGCCTCGGCACCGCCCATGCAGCCCTCGCCGCCGCGGACCATTTCGGTGCCGGCGCCGTCACCCTCGTCTATGGCGACAATCCGCTGGTCACCGGCCCGACTCTCCAGCGCCTCGGCGCGCGGCTCGGCGCGGGGGATGCGGCGCTGGTGCTGCTCGGCACCCGCCCGCCGGAACCCGGCGCCTTCGGCCGCATCATCGGGCCCGCCGGCTTCGCCGAACGCATCGTCGAATTCGCCGACGCGACCGAGGCCGAGCGCGCCGTCGGCCTGTGCAATGTCGGCGGCTTCTCCGCCGCCGCCGCCGACATGCGCCGCTGGCTCGGGAACATCGGCAACGACAACGCGAAAGGCGAATACTACCTTACCGACCTCGTCGCCGTCGCCCGCGCCGAGGGTGCCTCCGTCGCCGTGGTCGAGGCGCCGTGGGACGAATGCCGGGGCGTGAATTCCCGCGCCGAGCTCGCCGCCGCCGAGGCGGCGATGCAGTCCCGCCTGCGCGCCGCCGCCCTCGCCGCCGGGGTGACGATGACCGCCCCCGAAACCGTCTTCCTCGCCGCCGACACGGCACTCGCCGCCGATGTCACGATCGAGCCGCATGTCGTCTTCGGCCCCGGCGTGACGGTCGGGCCGGATGTCACGATCCGCGCCTTCTCCCATCTCGAGGGCTGCGCCATCTCCGCCGGCGCCATCATCGGCCCCTATGCGCGGCTGCGCCCAGGCAGCGACATCGGCGCCGGCGCCCATGTCGGCAATTTCGTCGAGCTCAAGGCCGCCCGCCTCGGTGCCGGCGCCAAGGCCAACCACCTGACCTATCTCGGCGATGCCGAAATCGGTCCGCGCGCCAATATCGGCGCCGGCACCATCACCTGCAATTACGACGGCTTCGCCAAGCACCGCACCACGATCGGCGCCGACGCCTTCATCGGCTCGGACGTCGCCCTCGTCGCCCCTGTTTCGGTGGGCGACCGCGCGATCATCGCCGCCGGCAGCGTCATCACCGACCCGGTGGCGGCGGATGCGCTGGCGCTCGCGCGCGGCCGGCAGGTCGAAAAACCCGGCCGCGCGGCCGAACTGCGCATGACGAAGGGAAAACGCTGATGTGCGGCATTGTTGGACTGATCGGGCGGAACGACGCCGCCCCCCTGCTGCTCGACGGTCTCTCCCGCCTCGCCTATCGCGGCTATGACAGCGCCGGCATCGCCACCCTGGTCGAGGGCGCGATCACCCGCCGCCGGGCCGAGGGCAAGCTCGCCAACCTCGCCGCCAGCCTCGCCGCGGCACCGCTCGCCGGCACCACCGGCATCGGCCACACCCGCTGGGCGACGCATGGCGCGCCCACCGAAGGCAACGCCCATCCGCACGGCACCGCCCGCGTCGCCGTCGTGCATAACGGCATCATCGAGAACCATGCCGAACTGCGCGCCGAGCTCGAAGCCGCCGGCCAGGTCTTCTCCACCGAGACCGACACCGAAACCGTTGCCCAGCTCGTCGATCTTCATCTCGCCCGCGGCCTCGCCCCGGTCGAGGCCGCCGCCGCCGCCTTCGCCCGGCTCGAAGGCGCCTATGCGCTGGCGCTGATCTTCGCCGGTCATCCCGAGCTGATCATCGGCGCGCAGCGCGGCGCCCCGCTCGCGGTCGGCTTCGGCGAGGAGGAGATGTATCTCGGCTCCGATGCCCTTGCCCTCGCGCCGCTGACCCGCCGCATCGCCTATCTCGACGATGGCGACTGGGTGATCGTGTCGCGCAGCGGTGCCGAATTCCGCGACGCCGCGAACAACCCGGTCACCCGCGAGGTCAAGCTGACCCGCCTGACCGGCGCGTCCATCGGCAAGGGCAATTTCCGCCATTTCATGGAAAAGGAGCTGCACGAGAACCCCGCGATCATCGGCGACACGCTGAACCGCATGATCGACCCGGCAACCCGCCTGCCGGTCCTGCCGGACCTCGCGGTCGACCTCGCCGCCATTCCGCGCATCAGCCTCTCGGCCTGCGGCTCGGCCTACTATGCCGGTCTGACGGCGCGTTACTGGCTGGAGGAGATCGCGCGGATCGCCGTCGATGCTGATGTAGCCAGCGAGTTCCGCTACCGCGAGCCACCGCTCGACCCCGCGGGGCTCGGCCTCGTCATCAGCCAGTCCGGCGAAACCGCCGATACCATGGCGGCGCTGCGCTACATGAAGCGCCAGGGCTGCAAGGTGATGTCGGTGGTCAACGTGCCGGAAAGCACGATGGCGCGCGAGAGCGACCTGATGCTGGAAACCATCGCCGGCCCGGAAATCAGTGTTGCCAGCACCAAGGCCTTTACCGCACAGCTCGCCGTGCTCGCCGGCTTCACCCTCGCCCTCGCCCGCGCCCGCGGCGCGCGGAGCGATGCGGAAATCGCGCCGCTGGTCGCCGCCTTGATGGAGCTTCCCGGCAAGATGGCCCAGCTCCTTGCCGATGATACGGAGATCCGCGCCCTTGCCGAAGACATCCGCGATGCGCGCGACGTGCTGTTCTTCGGCCGCGGCTCGATGATGCCGATCGCCCTCGAAGGCGCGCTGAAGCTGAAGGAACTGAGCTATATCCACGCCGAAGGATACCCCGCCGGCGAAATGAAGCACGGGCCGATCGCGCTGATCGATCCCTCGGTGCCGGTCATCGCCGTGCTGCCTTCCGGCCCGCTCTTCGAAAAGACTGCGTCCAACCTGCAGGAAGCCGCGGCACGCGGTGGACGGATCATACTGTTCAGCGACAAGGCCGGCGCCGCCCGCCTCGCTGGCATCGCGAACCGGACCATCATCATCACCGAGTGCGATCCGTTCGTCGCGCCCATTCTCTACGCGATCCCGGTTCAGCTTCTCGCCTACCATGTCGCCGTCCTCAAGGGCACCGATGTCGATCAGCCTCGTAATCTTGCGAAATCGGTAACCGTCGAATAATCAATCATCGGGACGAATTTTAGTTGTCGATGGATAATGAAATTGTGAACCAGATAATAAAGATGTATTCCAGATCATAGAGATTTATCCTCGGGTGTTTTGCGATCGGATTGAATTGATGGGCGATTCCAGCTTGCGCAGAATTCTGATCCAGAATCCGTACTGGTGAAGGTGGCCGGCATGGATGGCAGGGTCTGACTCAAATTCCCTGCAGATGTGGTCATGCGGGCACCATGAACCGCGCCTTGAGCAAATCGATCTTGGCGCGGCCGTACATCTGGCACTTTATGGATTTGAGGCGTGTAATTTTGCCTTCGACCTGACCGCTGGCCCATGGCGACGAGACAGCGGCGGCGCGTGGTCCGTTCGCTGACCATGCGCAGCGAGCCTGTAAAGCCTGATGCCTTCAAGCGCCGCCAGAGTTCGGAACCAACCCTGCGTCCTGCGTTCCACTCGGCCTCGAGCGTGAGCGACCAGGCATCGAGCGCGCTCTGACGCTGCCAGAATGTATCGTGGCGCTGGCCGCTCAGGATCTTGCGGAACGTCTGGCACGACGCGCCGGTGGTGCGCTCCATCGCCTTGATCGGCACGCCTCGCCCGGCAAGATCCACAATTTGTCGGTTGAGTGCCTGGCGAAGCTGAGTGCCATCCCACTGGATATGCTCGGCGCGGGTCAGGGTCGCGGGATGACCGGCCGCGCGGGTGCGGGCGTACGGCGCAGGCACTGCATCTCGGATCGAACCGCGCAAGGAACACCGCAGACGCATTCTCGAACATGTGCCAGCGCTCGGCTACCTGACGCGCCTGGGGCGCCGCTGCGGTGGCGGCAGCGCCATAGCCAGGGCCGCGATCACGGGGCAGATGATCTCGACCTGCGGGCTCTGCTCAAGCCAGGCGGTCACGGTCTCGCGCCACCTGTCCGTCAACAGGTCGATGACCTGACGACTTCGAGATCGACGACGACGCCGCCGTCGCTATCCCCGCGGCGCCAGGAGAAGTCGTCGATACCGATTCACCCGCGCGGGCGGCGGTGGCTCTGTCAGCGGGTCACCGCGCACACCAGCGCATTGCAGCGCCCGACCCACCGACCGTACCGGCGGCCAAATGCGGGTGCTAACGGCTCGCTGAGCGTTTGCCGCCGGCAAGAGGCGTGTCCGCACCGAAACGTCGTATCAATAGCCGAAGCTGGACCGCGCTCCCACTGACGGGCATTTCCGAGAGCATGCGATCGCGCCGGCTGTTGCAGGATGTCGACGGCGTGCCGTAGTCCGGACACGTTGCCTGCGAAGCGGACAGCCGGCCCGACATCTGCACAACACCGCCAACGAGCATCTTGCGCTCCACGATCAAGCCCGGCAGCGACAGACTGCTGTCCCATGTCTTTATACCCACCGACCTTTTCCTCCAGGCCATCTGGTAGCAGAAGTGGGCAGACCACAGATCAATCCCCTCAAGGCCGCACGGCGTTTGGTTCAGACCCAGAACTGGGCGCCGAAATCGAAGGCGAAGCCCTCGCGGCGGCGAGGCCGGGTGGGTATCGGGCAGGCCGGTAGAGCATCATCCGCGCCGCCGGTCTATTGCCGGGAGATCAGCCGCGCCGGATCGCGAAGACGCAGGCGGGGTGGCCGGCGGCGCGGCAGGCGGTTTCGCGCACGACAAGGTGGCGGTCGACCAGCGCCTGGAACAGCACCTCGAAGGTGCCGGCGTGAAAGTCGCAGCCGGGACCGGCCGCGCCGGGCACCGCGATCGGGTTTGCCGCGAGGAACAGGCGCAGCCCGCCGCGCCAGGCGGCATCGAGCCCGTCCGGCATGCCGAAAGTCCAGGCGTGGCGGCGGATCGCCGCGACCAGCAGGCGGGCGGCGAGCGGCGCCGGGGCGGCGCGGAGCGCGAGGCGGACCGCGCGCGGAATCCGGTGCGCGAGGAGATAGCGCCCGGTCGCCTCGCCCGCCGCGCGCAGCACCGCCCCGCCCGGCCCGGCGCCGAGGCAGGCGCGCACCGCGCGGTGCAGCGCCAGCACCTCGGCCACCGAGACCATCGCGACGGGCGGATGGGAGAGATGCGATTCGGCGCCGGCCACGCGCGCGACCCTGGCAACGCAGGCTGGCCCGCCGGCGGCGGCGAGGGCGGCGAAGACCTGGAGGATCGCGTTCGGCCCGATGCGCGGCCCCGACGGATTGTCGAGCGCGGTCAGGGTGGTGGTTCCGCAGGGCTGGGCGCCTTGCTTGGGTGCCGCTTGTTGTCATGCATGGTGCGCCATTCGACCTGTTCCGCGCCGGCCTTGCTTCGCGCGCCGTCGAAATGGAAATCGACCTTGCGCTTCGATTGCGGCCCCCAGTAGCCGACCCGGCCGAGATCGTAGAATTTCCGCTCGAAGCCGGATTTCATGAACGCCTTGAGGCAGCCGAGCAGGTAGCGCCGCCGCGCGCCGGAGCCGGCCCAGGGGTAGGAGAAGAACGCCTTGCGCATGTAGAAGCGGCGGTAATTGTGCATCACCCGGTCGAGCAGTTCGGCGCGGTCCATTGCCGCGGGGCGGATGATCGGGGTGACGAAATTGTATTTCTCGTAGTCGAACACCTCGACCTTGTCGGCCAGGTCGCGGAACAGGTCGGAGAAGGGCCAGGGCGTGTACATCGACCAGTTGGCGAGATCGGGCGCCCAGTCGCGCGCCATGCGGTAGGTTTCCTCCAGCGTTTCGCGTGTTTCGTTCTCCAGCCCGACGATGAACTGCGCCTCGACCACGATGCCGGCGGCGCGCAGCAGGGCGATCGCCTTGCGGTTCTGCTCGATCGTGGTTTCCTTGTTGAAACGGTCGAGCTTCATCTGGGCGGCGGCCTCGGTGCCGAGGGAGACATGGATGAGCCCGGCGCGGCGGTAGAGCGGCAGCAGCGCCTCGTCGCGCAGTATGTCGGTGACGCGGGTGTTGATGCCCCAGAGCAGGCCGACATCGCGTGCGATCAGCTCCTCGCAGAAGGCGACGAATTTCTTCCGGTTGATCGTCGGTTCCTCGTCGGCGAGGATGAAGAAGCCGACGCCGTGCTCATCGCGCAGACGCACGATTTCATCGACCACTTTCGAGGGATCGCGGTAGCGGTAGTCGCGCCAGAATTTCCATTGCGAGCAGAACGAGCAGGTGAAGGGGCAGCCGCGCGCCATGTTGGGGATGGCGACACGGGTGCCGAGCGGGATGTAGCGGTAGCGGTCCCAGTCGAGGATGCTCCAGTCGGGGGCGAGGGCGTCGAGATCCTTGACGGTGGGGGCGGCTTCGGTGGCGACGACCTTGCCCGCCTCGCGGAAGGCGATGCCGCGGATGTCGTGGCGGGTTGCCGCGAAATTCCCCGCCGCCACGGCGCGGGCGAGATCGACGATGATCCCTTCGCCCTCGCCGCGGACGATCACGTCGATCCAGGGGGCTTCGGCGAGAACCTGGCCATACATGAAGGTGGCGTGCACGCCGCCGAGAACCGTCAGCGCGCCGGGATGTTCCTCGCGCGCGATCTTGAGCAGGCGCTCGGCCTTGTAGATCGAGGGGGTGATCGCGGTGCTGCCGATGATGTCCGGCCGTTCGGCGCGGAGGATGTCGCGCAGGGCGTCGTCCGACAGGTCGTTGGTCATCGCGTCGATGAAGCGCAGATCGGTGAAGCCGGCGGATTTCAGCGCGCCGGCGATGTAGGCGGCCCAGGCGGGCGGCCAGTTTCCGGCGATTTCGGCGCCGCCCGAATGATAATTCGGATGCAACAGCAGGATCCGCATCCATCCCTCCCGGTGATTTTGATATGTCAGGTTATAGTGACAATTCAAAATGTCACTTTGATCTGCATCAAGGAGGGATGCCGAGTGATGACGCTTTCAGATGAAGTATATCATTTGATTACATAAAATATGATCATATGGTGTCCATGTCGAAAGATTTGGGACTACGGAATGTTAGTCCTAGGTTCTGGACTCAGCAGACCCATGCCGTGACGGCGAGGACGAGACATCTAACGGCAAGAACGTCACGTGCGGCTTTGTCCTAGCGTGTGACGATGGCGCGCCGGTCCTTGAGCCTGCAGAAGGCGCACTCGATGAGATTGCCCAATCTGTAGGCGACGGAGTCGAAAGCCGGTATGGCGCGGCGGTGGGGCGTCGTCGAGATCACGAGCCTTGTGCCCTGCCTGGTGAGGAAGGCGCGGAGGTCATCGGCGTCGTAGGCCTTGTCGGCGATCAGGTCTTCTGGCGGCGGCATGGTCGGCAGAAGCAATCGGGCGCCGCTGATGTCGGATACCTGTCCCGGCGTCAGGAGGACGGCGGCGACGCGCACCCTGCTCATCCGCGGCGGCATGGATCCTGGTCGTCCGTCCACCCCTCGATCGGCCGATCGCCGCCCATCGCGTGTCGTTCAGTCAGAAGCGGTCCGCCATGTTCCAAGCCCTGCGTGGAGGCTTGAATCTAACGCTCCGTGGTCACGGAAATGGTACAGAACCTCGAGCATTTTCCGATCCTTCCAGATCGGATGTAATGCTCGATTGTATTGATAAAGATGCTCTAACCGAACCCGGTGCCGCGAAAGCGGCGCTCGACCGCGTGGCGCGCCAGCTCCTTTACATCGGCAAGCCCGAGTTTGCCGCGGATCCGCGTGCAGTTGTTGGCGATCGTCTTGTAGCTCACCCCCATCGCATCGGCGATCTGGCCGATCGAATTGCCCATGCCGAGCAGATGGACGATCTCCGCCTGGCGCGGCGAGAGCGTGGCGTCGACCTCAGGCTCTCGGGACGGCTTCTGGCCAGCGCGCGCGAGGACATCCGGATCTGAACACCGTCACCACCAGCATCGCACCGGCATGGCCTCGGCGTGTCGAACTCTATCTTGGTGAGAGAGAGTTGCGGACCGACATCGTCGTGCAGGTCACGGCAAGGTCGACCCGCTCTTCCTCCTGAATCCGGTCCATCTGATCCTGAGCTGGCGTGCCTCGGCCGCGCGTGCCGCGAGGCCGCGCACCAGACCGTTGAAGGCGGCGACCAACGAGCGCCGTTCACGCGGGCCGGCGGTGCGGCCGGCGCGCAGATCGGCGATGCCGCTTGCCAGCTTGGCGAGCGGCGCCAGGATCCAGCCGATCAGCCGCCAGCCCAGCAGCAGGGAGGCGCCAACGAAGAGAACGACGAACAGCGTGTCATCCGAGATGTTGGCTCACACCTCGGATGTCTCGTCGCGCGCCGAGAGATCCAGCACGATGATGTCGTGGGCTCCCGCAGTCGCGACGCCGCGAGTTCCCGGCGCGCGGAATCGTAAAGCATGGCGCGGATGTTGCGCGAGCCGTCGAAGATATGCACGAGGCCGCGCAGAACGCCGTTGCGATCCGGCCGGTCGCGCAACAGCCGGAAATCGTTCAGAACGGTTGCTTTCGCGACCTCCTGCGCCGCGTTCAGCTCGGCATGCACATGCCGTCATCCGTTCCGGATGACGACGGCGCCAAGCGTGACCAGGATGATGCCGAACATGACCCGCATGCGCAGCGACATGAAAGTTGCCGCGCATGACCTCGCCGGCACGGGGCGCGTCAAATCCGGCAGTCTTGCCGGGGCGGCGGCATCGGCGTCAGGTCCCTCCGTGGAAGGCTTGCACCGCCGCCGAGGCGCCCTGCGCGATGAAGGCGGCATCCGAGCCGACGGTGACGAGATCGAAACCCGCATCGACCATCTTGCGCGCATAGGCGGCCGAGCCCGTATGCACCGCGGCACGCTTGCCGTGGTGTTTGGCGCGGGCGAGGATATGCAGGATCGCGTCGTGAACGGGAGAGTCCACCGGATCGAACCGCGGCGCCTCGCCGAGCGACAGCGCGAGATCGCTCGGGCCGATATAGACCGCGTCGAGTTCCGGAAGCGAGACGATGTCGTCGATCGCCTCGAGCGCCGCGCGGGTCTCGATCATCGCGAAGCCTGTCACCATGTCGTTGGCGCGCTGCGCATAGTCGGCGCCATGGATCAGCGCGGCGCGGATCGGGCCGTAGCTGCGCCGGCCGCGCGGCGCGTAGCGCAGGCAGGAGACGAAGGCTTCGGCCTCGGCGCGGGAATTGATCATCGGGCAGATCACGCCGAGCGCGCCGGCGTCGATCGACTTCATGACGATGCCGGGCTCGAACCAGGGCACCCGCACCATCGGGATCACCCCGGTCGTCGCGATCGCGGTGAGCATCCGAACCGCGTCGCCATACTCGATCAGCCCATGCTGCATGTCGACCGTCAGGCTGTCCCAGCCCTGACGCGCCATGAGTTCGGTGGCGAACCCGGCCGGAACCGACAGCCAGCCGTTCAGCACGGCACGGCCCGACTCCCAGATTTGCTTGAATGTCATCCGCTCCTCCGCTCGATGAGCGGGCAGAATTCCACACTCGCGCGGCGGAGACAAACTGGGGTAGCGCCGCTGCCCGGTGGCGTCGGCATGCGCCGGTGCCTATATCGAAGGCATGAAAATCCTCGTCACCGGGTTCGAGCCTTTCGGCGGCGACAGCGTCAATCCCTCCGCCCTGCTCGTCGAGCGACTTGCCGCGGAACCTGTCGCCGGCACCGAGATCCGCCGGCACGTCCTGCCCTGCGCGTTCACGCCGCTCGAAAGCGCCCTGCGCGAGGCGATGACGGACTGGGCGCCCGACGTGGTGATTGGTTTCGGCCTCGCCACCGGACGATCGGGCATCAGCATCGAGCGGGTGGCCATCAACCTGGTCGACGCCCGCATTCCCGACAATGACGGCAATGCGCCGATCGACGAGCCTGTCGCCTTCGACGGCCCCGCGGCGTATTTCAGCACCCTGCCCGTCAAGGGCGCGCTGCAGGCGGTGCGCGCGGCCGACATACCCGTCGCCGTCTCGCATACCGCGGGCACCTTCGTGTGCAACGCCACCTTCTATCTCGCGCGGCACATCGCGGAGACGATGGCCCGGCCGGCTCTGGTCGGGTTCGTGCATGTGCCCTGCTTGCCGGATATGCCCGCCGCCCAGGACGGCGCCGCATCCCTGCCACTCGATCGGATGATCGCGGCAGGCCGCGCCGTGATCAAAGCGTGTCTCGATGGCAACACCGGACCGCGAATTAGCGGTGGAACGATTGCATAGATTGCGATTTCCGCAACATTTGGCTACAAAATCATGGTGTTGCCGATCTGACACAAAAAAATCCCCGCCGGCGGACCGGCGGGGAAGTCAACAGGGAGGCTTCACGTCTGGGAGACGTCGGGATCCGAAGATCCCTATCCGGTCGGTCAGGACCGGATCACTCGCGGCATCTCTGCCGAACTCTCGACCGGAGCAACCGGCCTGTCTGTCACATAAGACGGCACGGACGGGAATAAAGGGTTCACTCTGTGAACCCGCCATGAATTTATCGCATAACCTGCATAAGTCGCCTTTCGTCAGACCGCGCCCGCAAATTCGGCGAGTTCCCCGTTGAACCGTTCGGCAAATTCGTATTGTGGCGTGTGACCGCATTCCGGATACAGAGACAACCGTCCCTCAGGGACGGTTGCGGCAATATGCTCGGCCATCGACGGCAGAACAATCGCATCCTCATCCCCCTGGGTGATCAGCACCGGACGGTCGAGTTCGGCCAATGTCCTTGTGAAATCGAGCGTCCGCATCAGCAGGAAGGCGCGGATCGCGGGTGGCGTGAGCGCGAACGCGACCAGCGCGCGCTCGGCATCGGCCGGCGGCAGCGGGCGATGCGTGGTGGCGTGGATCACGCTGCGCGCCCCCTCGATCATCACGGCGGGATCGTCGCTGGCCGCCATCAAGGCCCCCTCGATGAAGCGGCGACCGATATTGACGGGCGGGTTCGACGAAATCACGGCGGCACCCACGAAGTTTACAGCGCTCACATTCTTGGTGCCATGGCGGGCCAGATAATCGCCGATCACGTAGCCACCATAGCTCGCGCCCACCAGAACCGGCCGCCTGAGCCCGAGCGCGATCATCACCGCCGCGATATCGTCGGCCCAGTGGGCGCTGGTCTGGTACATCGCGGGGTCGAGCGGCTTGTCGGAAAACCCGTGCCCGCGCAGGTCGACGCAGACCAGGCGGAACCGCTCGCGCAGCGCGCTGTCGAACTGCGACCGCCACGCGAGGTAGCAGGACGACCAGCCATGGATGAACAGGATGGGTTGCGCGTGCTCGCTCCCCCATTCCCGCACATGCAATCCGACACCGCCCGAGCCCATCACCCGATGGACCCGGCCGGCCTCGTGCTCGATCATCCCGCTCACTTCGGCGCCGGTCAATCAGGCCATCCGGTTGCGGACAAGATCGTCGACCACCGCCGGGTCGGCGAGGGTCGAGGTATCACCCAGGCTGTCGGTCTCATTCGCGGCGATCTTGCGCAGGATTCGGCGCATGATCTTGCCCGAGCGCGTCTTGGGCAGGCCGGGCGCCCACTGGATCGCATCCGGCGCAGCGATCGGGCCGATTTCCTTGCGGACCCACATCACCAGTTCCTTGCGCAGTTCCTCGGTCGGCTCCTCGCCGGCGACGAGCGTCACATAGGCGTAGATGCCCTGTCCCTTGATGTCGTGCGGGAAGCCCACCACCGCGGCCTCGGCCACCTTGGCGTGCGCGACCAGCGCGCTCTCGACCTCGGCCGTGCCCATCCGGTGGCCGGAGACGTTGATGACGTCGTCTACCCGGCCGGTGATCCAGTAATATCCATCCTCGTCGCGGCGGGCGCCGTCGCCGGAGAAGTAGAAGCCCCGGAAGGTCGAGAAATAGGTCTGGATGAACCGCTCGTGATCGCCGTAAACCGTCCGCATCTGGCCGGGCCAGCTGTCGGCGAGGCAGAGATTGCCTTCAGTCGCCCCTTCCAGGACGTTGCCGTCGCCATCGACCAGAACCGGCTTCACGCCGGGCAGCGGCAGCGTCGCCGAGCCCGGCTTCTGGTCGATCGCGCCGGGCAGCGCCGAGATCAGGATGCCGCCGGTTTCGGTCTGCCACCAGGTATCGACGATCGGGCAGCGCTGGTCGCCGACGACGCGATAGTACCAAAGCCACGCTTCGGGATTGATCGGCTCGCCGACCGAACCCAGCACCCGCAGCGAGGCGCGCGAGGTCTTTTTCACCGGCCCCTCGCCGTCGCGCATCAGCGCGCGGATCGCGGTCGGGGCGGTGTAGAAGATGTTGACCTTGTGCTTGTCCACCACCTGCCAGAAGCGGCTGGTGTCGGGGTAGTTCGGAATCCCCTCGAACATCAGCGTGGTGGCGCCGTTGGCGAGCGGACCATAGACGATATAGGTATGGCCGGTCACCCAGCCGACATCGGCGGTGCACCAGTAGACCTCGCCGTCATGGTAATCGAACACATACTGGTGGGTGAAGCTCGCCCAGACCATGTAACCACCGGTCGTGTGCAGCACGCCCTTGGGCTTGCCGGTGGAGCCGGAGGTGTAGAGGATGAAGAGCGGGTCCTCGGCATTCATCGGCTCGGGGGGGCAGTCGAGCGGCATGGTCGCCGCCGCCTCGTGATACCAGACGTCGCGGCCGTCCTGCATGTCGACCTGGCCGCCGGTCGCCTTCACCACGACAACCTTCTTCAGCATCGGGCAGGATTTCGCCGCGGCATCGACATTGGCCTTCAGCGGCACCTTGCGGCCGCCGCGGCGGCCTTCATCGGCGGTGATCAGGATCGAGCTGTCGCAATCCTGGATGCGGTTGGCGAGGCTGTCCGGCGAGAACCCGCCGAACACCACGGAATGAACCGCGCCGATGCGCGCGCAGGCGAGAATCGCCACCGCCGCCTCGACGATCATCGGCATGTAGACGGTGACGCGGTCGCCCTTCCGCACGCCGAGCGACTTCAACACATTCGCCATGCGGCACACTTCGGCGTGCAACTCGCGATAGGTCACATGCTTCTGTTCGCCGGGATCGTCACCTTCCCAGATGATCGCAACCTGGTCGCCGCGGGTGGCGAGATGCCGGTCGAGACAGTTGGCCGATGCGTTCAGCACGCCGTCCTCGAACCACTTGATCGAGACATTGCCGGTGAAGGTGACGTTCTTGATGCGGGTCGGCGGCGTCATCCAGGTGATGCGCTTGGATTCCTCGGCCCAGAACGCCTCGGGATTTTCCGCCGCGCGGCGCGCCATGTCGTCGTATCTCGCACGATCGACAAGCGCGTTAGCGGCGATCTCCGGCTTCACGGGAATGGTTTCGGGCTGCGACATGCCTGTTTCCTCCTAAAATTTCTTTCGAGTATGGCAAGTTTCCCTGAAATCTGAAAGTGCTGCGGTGCAAAAACCGCAGCGCCGTTACCCCGCCATCAGCGCGGCCTCCATCGCGGCGACAGCGCTCATGTTCACGAGGCCGCGGGCGGTCACGCTCGGGATCGCGATATGCAGCGGCTTCGACAAGCCGAGCAGGAACGGGCCGACCGTCACCGCCTCGCCAGCGGCCTTGAGCAGGTTGAAGCCGATATTCGCCGCGTCGATCGAGGGCATCACCAGCAGGTTGGCCGAGCCGGTCAGCCGGCTGTCGCACACCGCGCGGGCGCGGATCGGTTCGAACAGTGCCGCGTCGGCGTGCATCTCGCCATCGACCTCGAGTTCCGGATCCTGCGCGTGGATCAGCGCCAGCGCCCGGCGCATCTTGCGCGCGGAGGCCGAGTTCGACGCCCCGAAATTCGAATGCGACAGCAGCGCCACCTTCGGCGTGATCCCGAAATGCGAGACCATTCCCGCCGCCAGATGGGTCATCTCGGCGATGTCCTCCGACGAGGGGTCCTCGTTCACGTGCGTGTCGCAGAAGAAGAGGTTGCCGCTCTGCAGGATCAGCGCCGTCATCGCCGATACCCGCTTGATCCCAGGCTTGCGCGGGATGATCGGCATCGCGTAGCGGAACTGGCGCGACCAGTCGCCGAGCCCGCCGCAGATCGCCGCATCCGCCTCGCCGGCGGCGAGCAGCATCCCGGCGGCCACGGTCGGCCGGCGCGAGAGCTGGCGCTGCGCCGCATCCGGCGGCACGCCGCGGCGGTTGACGATGTGCTGGTACGTCTCCAGCAGCCGGCGGAACAGCCCCTGCTCGCGCTCGAAATCGACGATGCGGAAATCCTGCTCCGGCTTCATCCGCAGGCCGAGTGCGGCGATCCGCTGCATGATCGCCGCGGTGCGGCCGACCAGCAGCGGCGTGCCCATCCGGTCGTCGATCACGCTCTGGGCGGCGCGCAGCGTGCGCTCGTCCTCGCCCTCGCCATAGACGATCCGCACCTTCGCCGAGCGCGCGACCTCGATCACCGGGCGCAGCAGCAGGCCCGAGCGGAACACGAGGCGTTCGAGATCGTGCTGGTAGACGTCGAAATCCGCGATCGGCCGGCGCGCCACTCCTTCATCCATCGCCGCCCGCGCCACGGCAGGGGCGATGTGCAGGATCAACCGCGGATCGAACGGCTTCGGAATGATGTAGTCCCGCCCGAATACCGGGGCGACGCCGCCATAGGCCGCCGCCACCGTCTCGGAGGCCTCGATCCGCGTCAGCTCCGCGATGGCGGTGACGGCGGCGAGCTTCATCCCTTCGGTGATGGCGGTCGCCCCCACATCCAGCGCGCCGCGGAAGATGAAGGGAAAGCACAGCACGTTGTTGACCTGGTTCGGAAAATCCGACCGCCCGGTGCAGACGATCGCATCCGGCCGGTGTTCCGCCACCAGCTCGGGGCGGATTTCCGGCTCCGGGTTGGCCAGCGCGAGGATCAGCGGGTTGGCGGCGAACTTGTCCAGCCATTCCGGCTTCAGCACGCCGGGGGCGGACAGGCCGAGGAAGATGTCCGCCCCGTCCAGCACTTCCGGCAGGGTCCGCGCCGCAGTGTCGCGGGCGAAGGGCTCCAGCGTCTCGTTCAGGTTCGGCCGGCCCTTGTAGATCACCCCCTCGATATCGGTCATCACGATGTTCTCGGGGTTGGCACCGAGCGCGATCAGGATGCGCACGCAGGAAATCGCCGCCGCCCCCGCGCCGGAGGTGACGATCCTGACATCGTCGATCGTCTTGCCCTGCACGATCATCGCGTTCTGCACGGCGGCGCCGACGATGATGGCGGTGCCGTGCTGGTCGTCGTGGAACACGGGGATGTTCATCCGCTCGCGCAGCGTCTGCTCGATGCGGAAACATTCCGGCGCCTTGATGTCCTCGAGATTGATGCCGCCGAAGCTCGGCTCCAGCGCCGCCACCACCTCGATGAACCGGTCCGGGTCCGGCTGGTCGACCTCGATGTCGAACGTGTCGATCCCGGCGAATTTCTTGAACAGGACGGCCTTGCCCTCCATCACCGGCTTGGAGGCGAGCGCGCCGATATTGCCGAGGCCGAGCACCGCCGTGCCGTTGGTGATCACCGCGACGAGATTGCCGCGCGTCGTGTAGTCATAAGCGGTATCGGGATCGTCCTTGATGGCGAGGCAGGCCGCCGCCACGCCAGGAGAATAGGCCAGCGCCAGGTCGCGCGAGGTTTCCATGCGCTTGGTCGGCGTGATCGCGAGTTTGCCCGGCCGCGGATGGCGGTGGTAATCGAGTGCGGCCTTGCGAAGCGTTTCATCCATATCCGGTGCCCCCCTGAGTGGAGCAAGAATGCGCGATCAGGGCGGCCCGGACAACCGGGCTTTCACATGGCAGGATAGCGATGACGAATTTGTCAGCAGGCGAAATGACCTCGCCCGGTGCGAGCCTGGCGTCCCGGCTCGGAAATCTGGTGCGGTCGAGAAGACTCGAACTTCCACAGGGTTTCCCCCACAAGCACCTCAAGCTTGCGCGTCTACCATTCCGCCACGACCGCCTCGTAGCGGGAGCGCTATAGCCGATGGATCGCGCGGTATCAACAACCACGAATGCGGTCGAATGGGCAAAAGCGCCCGGATTGACCGATTATCCCTCTGCGCTGGCGGAAATGCAGGCCCGCGCGGCGGCGATCCGGGCGGGAGAGGAGGCGGAGCGGGTCTGGCTGGTCGAGCATCCGCCGCTTTACACGGCGGGAACCTCGGCGCGGGACGCCGATCTGCTGCACCCCGGCGATGCGCAGGTTTTCCGCAGCGGGCGCGGGGGGCAATGGACCTATCATGGCCCCGGGCAGCGCGTGGCCTATGTCATGCTCGACCTCTCCCGGCCGCACGGCCGCGTTCCGGCGCGGGATGTGCGCGGGTTCGTCGCCGGGCTCGAAGCCTGGCTGATCGACACGCTGGCCGGGTTCGGCGTGCGCGGCGAATTGCGCGAGGGGCGCGTCGGCATCTGGGTGGCCAACCCGTTGGGCGGCGAATCGAAGATCGCGGCGATCGGCGTGCGGGTGTCGCGCTGGGTCAGCTATCATGGGATCGCGCTGAATGTCGCGCCGGACCTGGGGCGATTCGGCGGCATAGTGCCCTGCGGCATCAGCGAGCATGGCGTGACGTCGCTGGCGGCACTCGGCGTCGCCGCGACGCTGGATGCGGTCGATGCGGCGCTGGCCCGGTCATTCGAGCGGGTCTTCGACGCGGCGCCGCAGCCGGTTTGAGGTTTCAGCCGGCGATGGTCAGCACCGGACTGCGACGGAAGGCCGAGGCCAGGCGGCGGGCCATCCCGATCAGCCGCCAGGGCGCGAGCGCCATGAGCACCAGCAGGAACACCGCGCCCGCCACGCTCGCGCCCAGTACGAGTTGCGACAGCAGCCCGATGCCGGGCGCCACCGCATGCAGGAACGCGGCGGTCGCGAGGCGGGCGGCGACGAGGGCGGTAATCGGCGCGCCCATCAGCCGCAGCAGCGGCCAGCCCGACTGGCCGATCCCGATCGACAGCGCCGGCAGCAGCAGCAGCGCGACGACCAGGCCGCGGGCGGACAGCGCCCAGGCGAGCGGCACGAGCCCGTAGGGTGCGGCGAACCAGGCGGCGAGTCCGATGGTGCCGGCATTCAACGCCGCAAAGATCGACACCAGCCCCGGCCGGCGCAGGGCGGTGAGCATCGGCTTGACGAAGGCGTAGATCGTCGAGGCCGGCACGATCAGGCTGAGCGCCGCGAACACCGGCGCCGCGCTGGCCCAGCGCGCGCCGAACATCAGCACCACAAGGGGGTGTGCGACGGCACCGCTGACGGCGGCGGCGGCCAGCGAGAGGATCGCCAGCGTATCCATCAGCGCCGAGGCAACGGCATACCGCCGTTCCTGGTCGTCGCGCACGGCCACGAACACGGGGAGAAAAACCTTGCTCGCCGGCAGGATCGCCAGTTCCTGCAGCACTTCGGCGAGGCGCTGGGCAATGCGGAACTGCCCCACGGCAAACACCGGCACGCGCATGCCGACCAGCACGACATAGCCGGTATGGGCGAGATAATCGACGAACGCTGCCCCCATCATCGGCAGGTTGAAGCGCAGCGCCGCGGCGAGAGCGTCCCATCGCGGCGGCCGAGGCGGATGCCAACGGGCGGCGATCGATGCCGCGACCGAATAGAAGCCGATCCCGACCATCCTCTGCACGACAAGGGCCGCCAGCCCGTAGCCATGGAAGACGAGTTCCAGCGCCACCGCGCCGCCCAGCATCGTGCTGCCCAGCGACATCAGGCTGAGCGCGCGAAACCGGAACGCCTGGGCGAGCCTTGCCGCCGGCACGATGAGGAACGCGCCAAGAAGGATGTTGAGCGACAACGCCCGCATGACCCAGCCGAGCGCCGATGCCTGATAATACCGGGCAATCGGTCCGGCAATGGCGAAAAGTAATCCGGTGACAACGAGCGCAAGGAGCATCTGCGCCCAGAACGCCCCCGCCTCCACGGTCCGGTCTCCGGGGGCGGCCACAACCTGCTCACCCGCGCCGCCTGCCGTGACCATGCGCGCAAGTTCGGAAATCGCGGACGCCAACGCGACGATTCCGACATCCTGCACCGAGACGTGGCGGAGCAGCACGACAAGGATGGCGAATCCGAAACTCCGCTCGCCAAGGACGGTGAGCAGGTTCCACGCCGTGCTCCTTGCCGCGCCGCGCTGAAGACTCATACCCGCCACCGGCGAGGCAACATGCCTCGGCACACAGATGCGCGACTTTCACGATCGCAGGGCGAGATACAAGTCATGATTGTCAAGCTACATCTTGGTGCGAATTTTGCCCACCCGGTGCGACAACCAGAGGCAGCGCCCTTTACGAATGCGATGCGCCTCACTAGAAACATTTTCGCATACGCCGTGACCCTCGGCGGAGGGGTGGCCGAGTGGCCGAAGGCGGCGGTTTGCTAAACCGTTAGACGATGTAGAGTCGTCTCGTGGGTTCGAATCCCATCCCCTCCGCCACCCATTTCCTAAATCCATAGTTTTTTCCAGCAATATTCAAAAGCAACGATGTATCGTGGATACACATATCCGGATACATTCAGCCCCCGCATCTTGTCGGACGTCTATGGACGTCCCGCACCAATCGGAATGTTACTTTTCAAAAGCCCAAGCCATAGACACGATGTATTGAAAGTTGTTCTAAAAACCGCAGAATATATCTATAAGATATATAATATGACAGTAATACTGTCCTATTTTAATTTGTGTTTAGCCTAGAGAGGCGGTTTGCGCGGTTTCGGGCGATTGGCACCCCTTGCGGTTCCTGCGGTTCCTGCGGTTTTGAGGCTATGCTTGGAAAAAATGCAGGTATTTAGTCGAGTTGGTGGCCTCGAAAAACCGCAACCCACTTGCGGTTCCTTGCGGTTTTCTGCGGTTTTTCGGGTGATGCGCGGTCAATTCATGCCCTATGGCAATGCAATAGCCTTTATATGCCGGTTATCTATGCCTCATCCGCTATCTATGTCTCCCCTATTGGGTCGATAACTGGCGTGCAATCCGGCGCGCGGCGACCGCCCCATGACCGGCACCCGACCGGCGGCAGGATGCAGGGCGATGGCGCATTGACCGGCGCTCGATCTGGGGGCGGTTTCGGGCATCGTCGGCATGGAAGCCGGCGCCCGGCCTGCGGCCTCGCCCAGCCCGTCGCCAGGCGGTGACGGAAGCATTGACGATCCGCCGGCTGGGACGCCTCTACAGGCTCACGTATCGCCGCAGAGCGGCCCGCCACGCAGTGCGAGATAACCGGGCGGGTGCTGGCTGCACGCTGCGCTCTGACTGGCCGGTGCGGGAGGCGGTATCGGCGGTGAAGCGGCTTTCGGATGACCGCTCATGTGTGTCGCCAACTTAGCGACTTACGCCCGGCGTTCCATGCCTCGTCTCAGGATGCAGCGCCTCGTAAGCCTCCTTGCGGCGCTGCGTGAACAGCGCGCGCTCGCGCGGCATAACTGCACATTAATTTACAATTAAAAAGTATATTTATTTCGATAAATTTGTGAAAACTCAGTTTGTTTGTCTGGAAAAATTCAAATGATAAAATTCCTGTCTTGGTATTATGATCTGATAGCTCACCCTATTATTTTGGTTTTAATTATAGTTTGTATCGCATCAATTTTCATATTATTTTTAGAAACCTTGCTATATCTGAATAATTCGCTATACCATCCGCTACGGCGAAAGAAAAAAGATACTCATCGTCAGTAGCCTTCCAATCAGCACGACCGGCTTCAATGAGGACGTATGTCTGACCGTGTCAGGTACGCCCTGCGCATGGCTCGCCGCGTTCAACATGCAAAACCGGCCGGATCAGCACAAATCAACCCCTTTATCCGGCAATCGGTAGAGCGCCTGGACAGGAGACATTCGATGCATCACACCTATCCGCAAAAGACGAAATCCGAGAACCGATCCGAGGCCATTGGCGTTCTGCTGATGGGAGGCGCCAGCCTGATCGGCCTCACCTTGTTCGCGCTGTTCCGGATGCATTCCGGGCACGGTTAGAAGTCGACTTGGCGCCATTCTATTCGAAGCCCATTTCCCGCAGCATCTGCCGTGCTTCGATCAGGGCATATGACTTGTCCTTGGCGCTGATCCGGCGCTGCCGCACCTCGCCCATCTCCACCAGCTTGCGCCGGGCTTCCACACGCTCAGATGGCCGCACCAGCTGGTTTTCGGCTACGCGGCGCAGTTCGGCAATCTCGGCGTCAGTCATGGACCTCTCCCGTGCGCGTATGGTTGTATCCCTTTGTTGCGTTTTCGTCACACTGTTGCGCCTTGCGGCTACGCTCAATGCGGTATCCTCGCACTCGATCCGAGCAGAATGAGCACTTTGCACCGAACTCACGCCATTGCGCCCGTTGAAAGCCGGCGCCCTTCATGGCGCGGCCAACTCCGAATCGTGTGACAGTGGAAAGTTGCGGCACCGTGCGGCACGCGGCAACGAGGCGGGCGGTGCTGATCTTGTTGTCTCCCAGAGCGGCGGCGGCTGCCACGGCCACCAGGGCGACCATCTCGATCTGATCCTCGGTCATGGCGTCAGGCATCGGGCAGCAGCCGTGCAGCGGCCACCAGCGGGCGCGCGGCGTCGATCATCTCATCCGTGCCCAGCTTCAACGCGGCGTCAACCGCCTTGGCGCCGGCATAGAGCTTGCGGCGGGCGGCGATCAGGTCATTCCTGCAGGCGGTGCGGACAACGTCGCCGCCGGCCTTGGCGGCCATTTTGGCGCGCAATGTTTCAGTCATCTGCAGGTCTCCGGTCTGCGGTGCCGCGTCACGCCTTCGTCTATATAGACGCGCGCGCACCGGTTAAGCGGTTCGGCACTCATCGTTGCCCCTCCGGCATTGGCGGCATGTATCCGCGCATCCGATTGTCAGGATTTCCGCGCCTTTCGCGCCATTGCTTATGCTTCCAGCCGGCGGCGGACAGGATCGCGCCGATCTCGGCGGGCGTGACGTGCCAAGACGGGAACGCGGCCCGGCAAGCGGCGTGAAGGGCAGGTGTCGCCACCCGCCCCTCGCCGGATGCAGCGGCCAAGGCGCGGGCCAGCAGCAGCACAATGGCGGCGTCGTCGATTGCGGTCATCGGCTCTTTTTCCGCCTCGGCGTGCGGATTCGCCCGGCCTTGGCCCCGGCAAGAAACCGGCGCCAGGCGCGGATGCTCTTTCGGCTGGGGGTGCGGTGCTTGCTCATAGGCCGTCCGCGTAGGCAGGCGAGCCAGCGGGCGAGACGCGCCCGTTAAAGCCCGTGGTGCCGCTCTGGTTGCGGTTCAGGGACGCGCCGAGGCCGCTTTTGACCGCCTTGGCGATATCGTGCGGGTTGGTGATGTGGACGCCGTGCACCAGCGCACCCACACCCGACCCATACGGCACCGCAGGCTGCCTGCCTGCCGTATCCCACGCCGGCAGCATGCCGTGTGGATGGTTGGCAATGTCGGTTGCCAGCGCGTGACCAGCGGATGCGAGGCCGCTGCCGATACTTCGGATCGGATGTTCGAGAAAGCCGTTGATCGTCCGCTCGAGCCCGAGCAGCCAGTGATTGAACTGCCTGAAGTCGTTGCCGAGGTCGTGGAAGACGGTCTTGATCCCGTTGAAGTTGGCGATGATCGCGCCGGTTCCGGTAGCAATTGCCGCCACCGCGCCCGCTATCGTCGCCGGGATGGCGCCGGCGGTTGCGAGGCCGACCAGCACGGCGCCCGTCCCGAGGCCCACCAGTGCCACGCCCAGACCGGCTATGCCGCCCACAATGTCGCGGACCATCGCCGGATGCACCTTCGACCATTTCGTCACGCCGGTTACGGCGCTGGTCATGGCGTTGAGGATGGCGATCGCCGGCTTGACCAACGGCGTGCCGAGGGCTTCCAGCAGGCTTGTCCATGCCCCCTCGAAGGCGTGCAGCGGCCCGGTCATGGAGGTCGCCATCTGAACGCCGTAGACCGACACACTACCAGCCTGCCGCATCTGCTTCTGCGTGCGGATGTAGGAGAGCGCGTTGGTGATCATGTTCGCGATGAGCCGCGAACCGGTCTGGCTGCTGATCGTCTGATAGACCGCCGCGAGCAGGTTGGTCTTGCCGTGAACGCCGTGCGCTTCCAGCGTCGGCACCAGCACCTTCTGCGTCCAGGCGAATAGGCCTTGACCGTAAAGGATCTTGGATCCCTTGAGCGCGCCGGGCTTGATGGCGGTCTGGAAGGTGTGCGGGATGTGGACGAAGCCGCCCGGCGCGACGAGGCCATAACGCTTCATGTTGTAGGCATACATCCGGCTGATCGGACCACCGGAAAGCGCCTTCATGACCATGCCGAAGCCGCGACCGCCGGTCGGGCCCATCTGCTGCACGGCTTCCGCCATGCTGGACCACCACGCAAAACCGCTCATCATCTGCGACGCTGCGCCGGCCAACTTTGTGGCCCGCATGATCTGGTTCGGCGTCAGCAGCTTGCCGGCGATGTTCTGCGCCTCAAGCGCGTAATTCAGGTTGCGGCCCAGCGCCCCGACCGAGAACGTCTTGCCGTCCGGTCCATACGTGCCGCCGCGCAGTTCGATGGCCTTGAGCAGTTCGCCCAGCGCGGTCGGACCGCCCATGCCCCAGTTCGACAGGACGCCCTCGGCGCGGACGATCAGCGGCGCAGCGCGCACGGCCTCGGCGCTCGATCCCAGCACCGTGCGGCCCTTGGTGAGTGCGGCCAGCGCGTCCGACCAGTCCACATTCGGCGTCCGCATGGATTGCGTGAACGCGGCATTGGTCAGGGCGCCGACGTTGCGGGCCGAAACGCCCATCTGCCGCAGGCGGCTCTGGACGTTCGCCAGCCGGTTGCCATAGGTGGCGAGGTCTGACGACGCCTTGAGGATCGCCATACCGCCGAGGGCCGCGGCGGCGCCGATGGCGGCGATGCGGACGCCCTTGATCTGGCTGCTGACATACTTGGCCTGCTTGCCGAGGCCGATCATGTCCTTCGAGATCAGCTTGAGCACCGGGCCGACCGAATTGATCGCGGCTATCTCGATCCCGATCTTGTAGCTTTTCAGCATCGGTCAGTTCCTTTCGACGCGACGGGGTGGCCCGACGAGGAAATGGAGCAAACCTCGCCGGGCCGGGCGCGCTGGATAGGCGGCGCGGTCTCAGAATTCGGTGCCATTACCCACCGTCGCGTAGATCGTGCCGGAGCCGCCCGGCATGACGGCGCCGATCTGGTTGACGTAGGGGCCGGCAAAGATGCGTGCCCGCGTTCCAGCCGGCACCGGCATATCGCCTTCGCTTGCGCTCTGCGGCCCATTGCCGACGCGGACGAAGGCGAGCGAGGCCGTGGGGTTTGTCACCACCACCGTATCGCCCTTCGCCGGCAATGCCGTGCTCGCGCTGGTCGAGGTCGCGGCAATGGCGACCGTGCCGGCGGGATTGAACGGGTTGACGCTGCCAACGGTCATTCGGCGGCTTCCAGCAGCTTGCGGGCGGTATCCGGCAGGATCACGTCGCCGGATCCGTCGAGATGCGCGGCCCAGGTGCGGCGCTCCGCGTCCGGGTTCGGATGCTCGGGGCTCAGAACGCCGTTGAACATCTCGGGGTTGGCCCCCGGCATGAAGCCCAGCCGGAGATTGACGCCCCCGGCCATCGCCCGCCCGACCGCTTCAACGCCGGCACCGAAAGCGGCCTCGCCGTTTGCGAGCAGTCGCTTTGCCTCAACGATCATCGCCGCGCCTTCGATCCGCAGCTTGATCCCGGCAGCGAGAACAGGCTCCCAGGCGCGTTGTTCTGCGGTGCGGAGGTCTTCGCCGGCCTTCGTGACGGCGGCCTCGGCAGCGGCAAGGCTTTCGCGCCGGAACAGGACGCTATCCTCGGCGGCGCGGATAGCGGCCTCGGCCTTCACCAGTTCGCCCGTGTCGATCGCCTCGCCTTCGGCGGCCCGCTGCACGAGGTTGGCGCGGGTGGCGCGGGCTGCGGCAACGGCGGCCTCGGCATCGCTGATTGCGGCGGTAGCAGTTGCAACCCGGCTGATCGCCGCCTGATAGGCTTCGCGCGCCCGCTGCGGCAGGCCTGCATCGCGGAGGTTGAGAATGTCCTGAAGGTCCATCTGATTTCCTTTCAACGGTCGAGCCCGAGACGCTTCAACGTGCCGTTCAGCGCGTTTTCGTTCTGCCGGGCGGAATCAGTTGCTCGCTGGACGCGCTGAACGTGATCGAGGATCGCGGCTGAAACCACGTCGCCCTCGCGCCCTGCCAGGTCGCGGACGCCGATTTCCTCGGTCCATCCCGCATCGAAGCCGGCGCGCATCCGCCGCCGGTTCACGTGCTGTTCAAGCGGGGTCATCTCTGAAAACGGCTTACCCATTTCGCTGCATTCCTATAGTCAACTTTTCAAATAATAGCAGAAATGGCGGATAGGAGACAATAAATATTAAATATACTGTTCGGCATACGGTAGCATATTACTATGAATTACTATGGATCATAGACGATCATTATTTGAACCGGCTTGCGCACTACATCTGCACCGATTGCGCCGCAGGTGCCATCTCAACGATATACGGCGGACGTCGTTTCCGCCGCTATCGCTGATCCATTCCAGCAATAGGCTTGTTTATGTCAGTCGTTTGGGGATTTGGCGCCCGTCTTGGATACGTTTACGGGCGCCGGTATGGCGTTCAGTTGATCGGCTGGGCCGGCGTGACGCGCGGGTGACGGTCGCCCGGCGGCGGGAGGATCAATATTTGAGGCCGCTGCCCGAATACTGCACGCCAGGCTTGGGCCTGCTCGGTCGTTGTCTCGATCAGGGCGAGCGGCGCCGCGCCGGAAACAGCAGCCCGGACGGCTTCCTGATAGTGGCCGCGCTGGCCGCCGGCTGCATGGACGATGGCACTGCGAGCCATGCGCCGCAGCCGTGCCGTGCAGCGCCAGCCGTCCGGCCCTACGGGCGTTTCCCCATCATCGCCCACCAGGATGACAAGCGGCCGCGCTGCCCGGTCAAGAGCCTTCGGAAGCCCGGCGCCGGGCATGACCTCGACCAACTGGATCAGCCCATCGGCGGCGGCGGCGTAGAGCGGCAGCCGCCACGGCACCAGGCGCGAAGCAACCTCGATGACGCGGCCGAACTCGGCTTTTGTCCTTATCTGCATCATTGGATCAAACTCCACGCTTCGCGCCTCGGGCTGCCGTCGAGCACTGTTCCGGTCGGTAGTCGCTCGATCCATCCGTGATCTTCGAGGATGGCAACGGCCCGCTTGGCGTCGGCGGCCTGCCGCAGCCGGTTCGGCCCGGACTTGTAAAGCGCAGTGAGGTAAAGGCGTGGCTCGGGCTGCGACTGCCACCAGGTGAGCAATTCTTGCGCTGCGTCCAGTTCGGGATCAGGTGCAACCGTCTCGCCGAGGCGGAGTTGTTCGCCAGCATACCATGTTGCCAGTGCGGCGCCGGCCTCGAAAGTCTCGGCGTCGATCATATCCCGCCCGGCATAGGCACCGAGGATGCCGGCGAGGCGGCTGGCGTGTTCGGTCATCTTTGCGCCGAAACCACGGATTGAGGCGTAGCGCCGACCGTCCGCCAGGTCGCGTTCGGTTGCATCGTGAAAAAGGATCAGGCGGCGTTCGGCCGCGACGTTGAAGGGCAACGGCTCAGGATCGAGGCCGTCCGATCCTTCCAGCAAGCGCGGCCGTTTGGCGAGCATGTAGCCCAAACGGTCGTTGTATTCGTCGAGTAACAAGTCAAAGTCGGATTCCCGTTCCCGCCACATGCGGGTGCCCATTGTGGTGGACGGGTCCGCGATTAGCATCCGCGCGAGAAGGCCGTTGTCGCGTGCGCTGCTGTTGTCCAGCAGGATGGCGGCAACGGAGCGTTGAACAAACAGGCTAAGCGAAGCTCGGCGCCCGCGCGCGAATGTCGCTTTACCTGCCCGCAGCCGCTTAATCGGGGCGCCGTCCCACAGCGAATTGATTGTGGTCATCGTCCTCAGCGCGGCGTCTTCTGACATCGCATGGCCGCCAAGGAATTGACCGCCTTCGCTCGAGAAGATCGAAGCGTATGGGCGAAGCACGAGCAAATTGATTAGACCCTCAATGGTCCCCTCCTGCGCGGTCAGGATCGGGGGGGCCGGCGGTTTCGGCTCTGATCCGACATCTGCCAGCGCCCGCTCGGCTGCAGCGCGGCCGTCCTTTGCGGCCTTGCGCGCCTCGATCCGGGCGGCATCAAAAGCCTCTTTGTCGCGGCTGAATTTTTCCTGATCCACCTCGAATTGCGCCGCAAGTGCGGCCTCGGCGCGGGTGATCGGAAAACTAGCGAGAATATCTACCGATGACTTGCGCTCGCCCGAGTGCCCGATGGTCATAAAAGCCGTCAGCAGCGGCCGCACTCCGATGACCGGAATTTCGACATCGTAGTGAATCGCGGCAGCGAAGCCGGCCGCGGCGAGCACGGATGCAGCGCATAGAGCGTGCGGGGCCTGCGTCCTGCGCTGGATGGCCTCTACTGCCGGCCGCAAAGCGAGCAGCGCAGCCATCGGATAAGGCTCCGGCGGCGGCGTCTCGCGTTGGAGAGGCCGTTTCAACTCCGGTGGCGTGCTCGCCTTGGCAGCGGCCTCGCGGGCGATCTGATCGGCCATGAAATGGTTCATCGTGCCACCTCGCGCGCCGATAGTGCGCTTTTCAGCGTTGCCTCGATCTCTCGCCTTTCGAGGCCGGCGACGATGGCGGCGTGTGCCATCGCCTCCGCAACCTCGCCGGCTGACAGTCCGCCGGTCGAGGTGAGGCGCAACAAGCCATACGTCTCGGAATTCAGTGTCGCGTTGCGGGTGCCAGGCGCGGCGCCGGCGACACGCTCGATTGCGCGCCGTAGCGCGGCCTCGGCATAGGCGCGGGCGCGGCGGTCGTTCCCTGCCCACGGCGCGGCAGGTGGCGGCGTCCAGGCCGGTTTCGGCGGCGGCGCAAGCCATTCAGGCCACTCGGCCAGCGGGCCGGCAGACAGGACAGGAAGGCCGGCAGCGGGCCACCAGATGCACGATTGCGGATTCCGGAGAATTCGCCCATGGATTCCGATTTTAATTCGCCCACGATTCCGACGTTTATTCGCCCGGGGATTCCGAGATTTATTCGCCCGGGTAGCGGTCTCTGTGGCTGTTGATTTCGTTGCTCTCCTGTTCTTGTTGGGTCAAGCGGTTTTTGGGGTTTGCTTGCGGGTCTTGCGCAGGCTTTCACCGGTGAGTTCGATGCGGTGGGCATTGTGGAGCAGACGGTCGAGAATGGCGTCGGCGTAGGTCGGATCGCCGATCAGCTCATGCCAATGCGCCGGAGGGATCTGGCTGGTGATGATGGTGGCGCGACGGCCGTAGCGATCCTCGACGATCTCGAGCAGGTCGTGACGGGCGCTGGCGTCAAGCGGTGCAAGGCCGAAGTCGTCGAGGATCAGCAGATTGACGGTGCCGAGAGTGCGGATCATCCGGCCGTGCCGCCCTTCGGCGCGGGCGAGTGCGAGTTCGGTGAAGAGTTTCGGCGCGCGCTGATAGAGCACGCTCCTGTCATCACGACATGCCTTGTGACCGAGGGCGCAGGCCAGCCAGGATTTTCCGACCCCTGTCGGCCCGCTCAGGACGAGATTGTCGTGCGCGTCGATCCACTCACCCTGGATCAGCTTCTGGAACAGAGCCCGATCGAGGCCGCGGGCACTCCGGTAATCGACATCCTCGATTGCAGCGTCATGGCGCAGCTTGGCATGGCGCAGCCTTGTGCTCAACCGCTTGTCACGTCGGACGGTGATCTCGCGGTCGAGCAGAAGGCCGAGCCATTCGGCGTGACTGAGGCTGGGGGTTTCGGGATTGGCGTGCAGCTCGGTGAACGCGCGGGCCATGCCTGCAAGACCGAGCTGGTGGATCTGATCGAGGGTCGGATGGTTCAGCATGAGGCTTCTCCTTGTCATCAGTGGAAATATCCGCCGCCCCTGATGTTGGGGTGGCGGATCGGGGTGGGATCGGGACTGGCGGTGCCGGCGGCTCGCTCCAGCCGGTGATCGAGGATGGATTTGACCGAGCCGTAGGTCAGGGTGCCGATGGTGAGCGCGCGCTCGGCTGCGGCGTCGAGCCGGTCGGCGCCAACACTGCGGGCCAGGCGAAGGATGCCGATGCAGGCGCGGAACCCCTGCTCCGGATGAGGCCGGCGTTCGAGGATCAGGGTGCAGAGTGTCGCGACCGACGGGCCGAGCCGTGCGGCTTCCTGATGGATCCGCGCGATGGTCCAGTCGCCGTAACGCCGGTGGCTCGAGGGCATGTGCTCGGCGATCGTCGTGTGCTTGCCGTTGCCCGACCCGCGCGCATGCACGGCGATCCGCTCGCCACGGAGAAAGATCTCGACCGTGCGCACGGTGAACCGGGCCTCGACCTCGGCGCGGGCGTGCCGGTAGGGGACGGAGTAAAAATGCTTCTCGATCTCGACGTGATAATCGATGCCGACCCGCCGGCGCCGCCATTGCGCCAGCACATAGGGTTCGGCCGGCAGTTCCTTCAGCGCGGGACGATCGAGTGTTTCCAGCAGATGCCGTCTTGTCGCCCCCAGGCGACGGACGACCCGCTCCTCGTTCAGCCAGCGGCAGAATTCAGCGATCGCGGCATTCAGTTCGGCGAGGCTGTAAAATGCCCGGTTGCGCAGCTTGCCCAGCAGCCACCGCTCCGCCAGCAAAACCGCCACCTCGACCTTCGCCTTGTCACGCGGCCGCCGCGGCCGCGCCGGGAGAATGGCCGTGCCGTAATGGCGCGCCATATCGGTGTAGGTCCGGTTGACCTGTGGATCGTAGAGGCAGGCGCGGATGATCGCGACCCTGGCGTTGTCGGGCACCAGCAGCGCCGGCACGCCGCCAATTGCTGCCAGAGTGCGATTATGCGCCTCGATCCAGTCCGGCAGGGTCTGGGTCCAGGTCGCCTCAGCATAGGTGAAGCTCGATGCGCCGAGAACGGCGACGAAGATCTGGGCCGCACGCGTCTCGCCGGTGAGTCGGTCGATCACCACCGGCACCGTGTCGCCGGCATAATCGACGAACAGCTTCTCGCCCGATGCGTGGGTCTGGCGCATCGTCACCGGTAGCCGGGCTTCCCAGCTCCGGTAGAGCTCGCAGAACCGGCTGTAGCGATATCCGTCCGGGTGCTCGGCGATATACTCGTCCCACAGGATCGACAGCGTCACGTGCTTGCGCTGCAACTCGCGGCGGATACGCCCCCAGTCCGGCTCATCCACACGTCGATGCCCCGGCCGCTTGCCCGCCGAGCCTTCGAACAAGCGCCTTTCCAAGGCCGCTTCGGACAGCGCCAGAGCCCCTGGCCCATCGAGCCCGGCCGCCTCCAGTCGCCGCAGCGTCAAGCGCACCGTCGATGCCGCAACCCCGACCCGGATCCCTACCTGGCGGGTCGAAAGCCCCGCCATCCTCAATCTGACAATCTCGCGCACATCGCGCATCGCAATCCGCTCCACTGGCATTCATCCACTCCCTCGATCAGACAAAGGGAGGGAACCTGAACCAGCCAGCAGAGACCTCAATCCGACCCGGCCAACCCCGCCCGCCTGGGCGAATAAAAGTCGGAACAGGTGGGCGAATTAATCTCGGAATAGGTGGGCGAATAATTCCCGGAATCCCGGGCGAGTTAATATCGGAATCCCGGGCGAATTGAGCCCGGAATCAGCACACGATCCCCCGTCCGCCCGGATGTCGATGCCGGGGGCGATGGCTGACACGCTGGAACGCAGCCCGGCGCGATGCTTGAACCACAAGTGCAGGCCGCCGGACCGGGTGCGGTGCGTCCGGGTGGCGGGCAGCTTGTCGCGGTTCGCCTCGAACCAGTCGAGGCCGCCCGGCTTGTTGTCAATATCCAAGGCGGCGATGCCGGAGCGTTCGCCGGTCGCAACCCCTACCAGGACGAAACCAAAATCGCGGTGCATCGCGCGGATCACGGCGGGATCGGTCGAGGCGGCCAGATGACCGCGCGGGCAGCGCGGAGCCTTATCGTTGCCTACGGGGAAAACGGCGCGGCCGGCGGCGGCGAGGTCGAGGGCGGTGTCCAGGATCTTGGCCATCAGTTGCCCTCGCGGATCATGCCGGCCAGCGCCTCAGCGATGCGGCGGCAGTGGCGAGCCTCAATGTCCGCCAGCGCGCGGAGCACGCTATCGCGCTCGCGCTTTGCCATGATCCAATCGGCGCGGCTGGCGAGCGAGCGGGCAGCGCGGCGCAGATCAGCCTCGGGCATCTCGATAGTCAGAGTCCGGCGGCGTGAGCGGGTTTCGATGTCGTCAATAATGCGGTCGTGCTGCCGGTCGGCAGCGCCTTTGCGGTCAACCATTTTGGGCATCCTTTCTGCCCCACAAACCGCTTGCACCGAGTCACCGACGCCTCTATCTCTGTATCGCCGCCAAGCAATCCAAAGATTTCCGCGCCGCTCCGGAGCCAGTAGGTTTTCGGGGCGGTGTTCATTTGGGGGATCAGGCCGCGCTCTTGGGCAGGTTTTCAGCAAACCGGCGGAGGCTCTCAGCGGTAATGAAGGTGCTGCGGCCCAGCTTGCGGACGTCGAACGTCCCGGCCTTCACCAGCTCCCAGAACTTTGCGTGTCTGACGCCTAGGGCGGCCTGCGCCTCGGCTGGCCGGTAGAGAAGTTTTGTGTCAGTCGTCATTCCTTACTCCATACGGATGTTAATGGACTGACGATCCAGTTATCAGGTCGCGTATCGTACTGACAAAGTCCTTTTGCGGGAACAAAGCAGTTTTTTTCAGATTACTTCCCGCCTTGTTTTCTGCGCTTGTCGCGCAGCCAATCATTGCCGATTTCAATGCCCGAGAGTTCTCGCAACGTTGCCTGAACAAACCTATTGAACGGGGCTTTCGGCGCGTCTGTTGGTTCGACACCGAACAAGTGAGCAAATGAAAGGCGAAAGTCTTCCAACGCGCCGTCAAGCCAATTGGGGCGAGGCTGGCCGCGCGCTCGGCCAGACATCGCAGATTGTCGCTTCGACCAATTTTCTAGATGGTCGAGCCGCCCAATTAGATCAAAACAGGGGTCTTGCTCGGCTGTTTCTGGCTGCTCTCGAACGTGCCGAGCGCATAAGTTCTTAAGCTCGGCGGCCAACTTTGTCATTCGCAGCCAGTCCGATTTTTTGAATGTGTCAGGACGTGGCTCGATTGCGTGAGCTAGCGGAAACATCGCCATGAACACATTTCGCCAAGCCGCTGCGGCAACTGTCTCGGGCACGGCAAGATGCAGGCGAACCTCAGAAACAATCCGCGCTTGCGCCTCGGCGTCGAGTTGACGAAACCGGGGAGGATTAAGCGCAGCACGAAAAATAACTTTGCCATCCGCCCCCGTGATTTCCACGAATTGCGGATCGGCCGGGGCTTTACCCCCGGCCTCCCTGTCATCGGTCACAGTCCATTCTCCCGCGCCAGGCGCCGCACCGTTGAGACGCGATACCCCGCCCGCCAGCACATCACGTAAAACCGCACCTTGCCGGCCAGATGCCGCACCAGCAGCATGACGAAGCCGGGCCAGTGGCGAGGGTGCTGGGCAACGTAGATCAGGGCCTCGCGCAGCGTGGCGTTCGAGCCGGGCTTGGCTGCGCGGGTCATGCTGCCCTCTCGTCTGAGTTCATACCCGCGTCATCGCAGAATTTCTGCCAGTTATCGCGCAGCACGTGGGCCTCCATCTCCACAGCGTCCGCCAGCCAGCGCAGGGAGCGAAGCCTGCTTTCGTCAGGCGCGGCGGGAAGATCACTCGCGAACGTCCGCAGGGCGCGGGCGGCGTCCTGCATCCGGCTTGTGCTGTCGTCTACGTCGGCTGCGCGGAGTTCCACCACGCTCTTGACGGGGCGGCTCATGCCAGCCTCCCAGCATCACGGATAAGCAGAGCGTTCAGCCGATCACAGAGATAGAGCCGCTCGTTGGTCGGGTCGAGTTCGCGAGAATCGGCGTAAGCATGGGCGGCGCGGGCAATGGCAGCCACCCCGGAAGCCGTCTCAGCCTTCATTCGGGTGATGCGGTCGAGCAGATCCTGTGTCTCGGCTTCGAGGGGTGCCGTCTGCGCGTCGATCCGTTCCTCGGTTTCGATTGTCAGGTCGGGCACCTTATACGCTGCCTCATATTCAGCTTGCAGCAGCACGAACCGGTCGCACATGGCGATAAGCTCGGCGTCCGGGTTGCCGGCAGCGGTAGCGACCGCAGGGGCGACGATGGCGGCGGCGCTTGCCATCGCGGCCTTGAGCGTGTGGCGGCGGTTCATGCCAGCCCGGCCCGGTGCATCGCACCTGAAAGGATCAGGCCGACGAGGCGCCGCTCGCTGGCGGTCGTCGCCATCGCCGCCAGGTCGCGGGCGGGGGCTTCGGCCCGGCGGGCCACGTCCAGCACCAGCACGCGGGGCCGATTGTCATTCGTGGCCGGATTCGTGGTATGGTTTTTTCGATCTCGTTGCATGGTTCAGCCTTCCATATTCGGGATCAATCGCCGGGGCGGGCTGCAATCCCGCTCCGGCACTCCCGGTTCGCCGGCATCCGGCCGGCACGGATCAGTTAGGCGCGGCGCATCGCCACCACCTTTTCAGATTCCTCGACCAGCCCGGCGCAGTAGTTCGCCCAGGCTTCCATAAGCTGCCGCCGCTTCGCGAGCAGGTCGCCGCGCTGGTATGCCGCCTCTGTGCGGTCTTTGTTGATATGCGCCAACGCAACCTCGGCGATCTCGCGTGGGAAGCTGGTCATCTCTGCAGCCCAATCGCGAAACGATGACCGCATCCCATGCGCCGTGAAGCCCGGCCGCAGCACAGCGACGGCCTTGGCGAGCGCAACGTCTGTCATGGGTTTGCCGGGTGCGCCGCCGGGGAAGATCAGCCCATCCCGGCGGGGAGAGCGGCCTGCCATCTCGCGCAGGAGTTCGACGGCACGCGGAGCCAGCGGCACGCGGTGTTCTTTTTTCATCTTCATTCGAGGCGCCGGGATCACCCACACGGCTGCGTCAAAGTCGATCTCATCCCATCGGGCGCCGCGCGCCTCGCCGGAGCGTGTAGCCGTCAGGATGGCGAACTCTAGGCATCGCGCCGAAACGGCTTCACGCTCGCGCAGTTCGGCCATGAAGGCCGGCATGTCGTGGTAGTCGAGCGCAGCGTGATGCTTCACCGCCCGCACTTTCGCTTTCGGTGCATAAATCTGATCGAGGAAGCCCGGCCAGCGGGCCGGATTGTCGCCGCTTCGCCAGCCATGAACCGTCGCGTATGCCAGCACGGCCTCGACGCGGCCGCGCAGCCGGCTAGCCGTCTCCGGCTTTTCGGCCCAGATCGGATCGAGCACCCGGCGGACGTCGAGCAGGCTGATCTCGCTTACCGGCCGCTTTCCAATGATCGGACTGGCGTAGGTGGCGAGCGTGTTCTCCCACTGTTGAGCGTGCTTTGGGTTTGACCATTCGGCTCGATGCGCCTCGACATAAGCCGCGGCGACGGCATCGAAGGTTCTGGCAGTCTGCTCGGCGGCGAGGTGCTGGCGTTCGCGGCGCTGGGCGAGCGGATCGAACCCATCCCGCACAAGATTACGTAGCTGGCGGGCCTGCTCGCGGGCTTCACTCAGGGATACATCCCGGAGCGGGCCAAGGCTCATCCAATGCTTGCGTCCAGCCATCGTGTAGCGGAACGCCCAACTTTTCGAGCCGTCAGCCCGAACGCGCAAATACAAACCGCCCCCATCGTGCAGGTTGCCCTCGCGGTTCGCGTTCGTAATGGCGAGAGCGTTCAAGCGTTTTGAGACGGTTTTGGGCATCGTCAGCACCCCGAACCGCAGAAAACCGCAGAAAACCGCAACCGAACCGCAACCCGTTTGCGGTTTTGTTTGGCACTTAAACCATTGATTTCATTTGGCCGACACTCAGGAACCGCAAAAACCGCAGAAACCGCAGGGGGTCTATGTGCCGTGGTCGCTGGGCTCATCACGTCAGACTCTCCGTCGAACTGTCCGGCTACATGCTCGGGCCTTCATGGATACACCATAATCCCGCACGTCCTAGGACGTCAATGGACGTTATAGGGCAAACTTTGGCTATATCGCTGGGTGTATGCCGCCGTTTCTCTGAGGCTAGATCACGAGGTAAGGCGGACATCCCCTCCGCCAGTTTCGCTTTTCACGCGATCTCAATCAGTCTCAACCACCTGAAATCTCTTCACTTTCCTCCGTGACGGTGTCCTAATCCGTCTCACGAAATACCCCTCAATCCCGGGGCGCCCTGGGGTCGGATGCGGGGTATGGGACAGGAAGCAGGGGTATGCTCACCGACATCGCCATCCGCAAGGCACAGATCCGAGACAAGCCATACAAGATGTTTGATTCCTATGGTTTGTACCTGCTGGTCACGCCGGCTGGAGGAAAGCTCTGGCGCTTCCGCTACAAGATCGGCGGCAAGGACAAATTGCTCAGCATCGGCCCCTACTCCGAGGTGATGCTCTCCGCAGCGCGGGATGCGCGCGACGAGGCCCGGGCCGGGCTGCGCGCCGGCCGCGATCCCTCGCTGGTCCGCAAGCAGCTGCGCGCACAGGCCGCCAATGACGACCGGAAGTTCGAGAAGGTCGCGTGCGACTGGCATACGCTGAACAAGTCCCGCTGGACCGAGCGCCACACGGCGGACGTGATGATCAGCCTCGAGCAGATGGTTTTTCCCCTCCTCGGCAATGTCGACGTCGCGGTGATCACGCCGCCGATGGTGCTCGACGTCATCCGGCGAATCGAAGCGCGCCCGGCGCTGGAGACCGCGCGCCGGGTCCGCCAGCGGATGTCGGCGATCTTCCTGTTTGCGATGGGGCTCGGGCTCGCAACCACCGACCCTGCGGCGGTGATCCAGAAAGCCATGGCGCCGATGACCAAGGGGCGGCAACCGGCCGTGGTCACGCTGGAGGAAGCCCGGGAGGCGCTGGCAGCCTGCGAGGCGATCCCTGCGCACCCGGTGACCCGGCTGGCGATGCGGTTCCTCGCCCTCACCCATGTCCGACCCGGAGAGGTGCACGGCACACGGTGGACCGAGTTCGAGGGGCTGGAGGGAGACGAACCGCTCTGGCTGATCCCCGCCCACGGATGAAGATGAAGGACGCCCACAAGGTGCCGCATGGCTGGCGGGCAACATTTTCCTCGATCATGAACGAGCGGTTCCCGGCTGACCGGGCGATGACCTCAGCCCCGGCCACGACCAGCACCCGATCGACGAAACCTTTGACCAATACGTCCCGGAAGGCATAGGTCGCCGGCACCGAGTCGTCGTTCATCCGATAGCGGACCAGCGCCGTCGACGAGACCCGCGCCGGCTTCTTCTCGCAGGGCTCGAACGGTCCCGCCGGCAACACCCTCAATGCCGCGAGGTCGCGCAGCAACCGCTCGCCAATCGTCTCTTCATGGCGTCCAGAATGCTCATCCTGCCGCGCCAGACAGCGCGCTTCCAGCGCCGCGTTCAGGGCATCGAAGCTCGCCGCATGCGGCAGCGGCGTCATGAAGCGCCGCTGCGTATACTTCACCAGCCCCTCGACTTTCCCCTTGTCGTTACCTTTGCCAAGACGGCCGAACCGGCCCCTGAACAGGTAGTGGCTGATCAACTCCGTGAAGGCGCGCGTCCGCGTCCGTTGGCCATCGCCAAGGATCCGCGCCACCGCCAGCTTCGTGTTGTCGTAGAGGATCGACAGCGGCACCCCGCCGAAGAAGGCAAAAGCCGACACATGCCCGTCCAGAAACGCCTCCGTCGTCTCCGCCGGATATGCCTTCACGAACGGGGCATCCGAGTGCGGCAGGTCCATGCAGAAGACGTGCATCACCGTCCCACACCGCCGATGAAGCCAATGCACTGGCCGAAATCCACCTGCGCATGCCCAGGCGGATACGAAGCGGCACGAATGCCTCGCGAAGCCGCAGCCGTGCCGGCCGGACGTAATCCTTCACCACCGTGTAGCCGCCCGTATAGCCGTGCTCGTCGCGCAGACGCTCAAATATCCGCTGCGCCGTGTGACGCTGCTTCACCGGCGCGTTCCGATCAGCCTCCAGGATCGCGTCGATCACGAGGATGAACGGCCCAAGCTTCGGCTTCACAGGAGGCTGCTCACGCCGATACCCTGGAGGCACAGAGAACCGGCAGATCTTCGCCACCGTCTCCCGGTTCAGATCAAAGACACGCGCAGCCTCCCGCCGGCTCCGCCCCTCGACAACCACAAATTGCCTAACCGCCGCATAAACCTCTACTGAATACATCCACGGCAGCCTCTCCCTCCGTTCAGAAAGAGGCAACTCTAAAAGTGGCCGGTTTTTGCCCCGCCACGCAGCAGCATGATGCCGCCGCTACATGGCCTACTTTTCCACCGCCGCGTACACTACTTAGCGATACCCAATTCAGGGTCCGGCAGGAAACGCCATTTCCTGAGCGGCCCGGCCATCACGTTGAGGTAATACATCTCGATGCCATACGGTGCCGCACAGGGATGATGGCCACGCGGGACCAGGACGACATCGCCGTCCGAGACCGCCATCGTCTGGTCGAGCGCGCGATCATCGGTGTAGACCCGCTGGACGCCGAAGCCCGACGCCGGGTTCAGGCGATGGTAGTAGGTTTCCTCGAGATAGGTGATGCGCGGATCATCGTCCTCGTCGTGCCGGTGGCTCGGATAGCTCGACCAGTGGCCGGCCGGCGTGAAGACCTCGGTGACCAGCAACGCATCGCAGTAGTCCTCGGCTTCCATCGCGATATTGTTGATGTGGCGCGTATTGGTGCCCTCGCCGCGGGCGGTCAGGACGATGCCCTCCGGCCCGATCCGCCGCGCCGCGTGCCCGCCCCTGCCCGGCGCCGAACAGACCGCGACGACGCAGTCCGTTTCGGCTACGAGCGCCCATTCCGCGCCGTTCGGCACATAGAGACTGTGCGGCGGGGATTTCTCGAAGACACTCATCCGCTCGCCAAGCACGCCCCAATCCCGCCCGGCAGCGCGGATCGACGCCTTCCCCTCGACCATCACGAGGATCACCTCGTTGCCGCCGGTCGCCTCCGCGGCGAACTCGCCGGCGCGCAGGCGGTAGAGCCCGAAGCCGACATGCCGCCAGCCGGCCGCGGCGGGGGTGATGTCGTGCACCTTGCCGTGAGTGCCGAAGGGTTTGCGCAGCAGGTCGGGCATCCGGGATATCCTGTTCTCGGGACGGTTCGGGTCAGTCGACGACACGCTGGGCGGCCGCGTTGCGGTTGTAGCACGCCCGCGCCTGTTCAAGCCGCTCGGGGCCGCCCGCCTGCGGTACGGCAACATCCCACCAGTGGCCACCGGCGCCTGTGCCGGGAGTGGGATCGGTATCGATCACCAGGACAGTCGGGACGGCGCGGCCACGCGCCGCCGCAATGCCGGCCTCGAGCGCCGCGATATCCGTAACCTTCTCGGCGTGAGCCCCCATCGCGGCGGCATGGGCGACAAAATCGATCTCGGGCTGAACCTCGACATTGCAGTCCTCGTAGAGATTGTTGAAGGCGGCACCGCCGCATTCGGCCTGCAACCGGTTGATGCAGCCATAGCCGCGATTGTCGGTCAGCACGACGGTGAAGGGCACCCGCCGCATCACCGCGGTGGCGAGTTCCGAATTCGCCATCATGTAGGAACCGTCGCCGACGAAGCAGATCACCTCGCGGTCGGGCGCGGCCAGTTTGACGCCCATCGCGCCGGCGACTTCGTAACCCATGCAGGAATAGCCGTATTCCATGTGATAGCCGCCCGGCGACGCCTGCCAGAGCACCTGCAGCGCGCCGGGCATGGTGCCGGCCGCGCACATCACGATGCTCCGCTCGGTTGTCGCGCGCTGCACGGCGCCGATCACCTGCGCGTCGGTTGGCAGCGCGTTGCGATGGACCTCTGCGGGCGGCGCGGTGACGGCGGCGACTTTCGCATGCCAGGCGCGGCGGGCTTCCGCGTCGAAATCGGGCGCGCGGTGTTCCGTCAGCGCCAGCGACAGCGCGTCCAGCGTCGCCCGCGCATCGCCGACGATCCCTGTCGCGCCGTGCTTGTTCGCGTCGTAGCCGGCCAGGTTGATCGAGACGAGGCGCCGCGCCGGATTGGCAAACACCGTCCAGCTTCCCGTGGTGAAATCCTGGAAGCGGGTGCCGACGCCGAGAACCAGGTCGGCCTCGGCGCAGAGCCGGTTGGCGCAGTCCGAGCCGGTCACGCCGGGGGAGCCGAAATTCCGTTCGTCCTGCCAGGACACGGCGCCCTTGCCCGCCTGGGTCTCGACGAGGGGGATGTTGTGCTGGGCGGCAAACGTGGCGAGGCGTTCCTCCGCGCCCGAGTGGATCACCCCGCCGCCGGCGACGATCACCGGCCGGCGCGCCGCGCGCAGCAGGGCAGCGACATCCGCGACTTCGCGCGGATCGGGTTCGGGGCGACGAATGCGCCAGGTCCGGGGGGCGAAGAAGGTTTCGGGATAGTCGTAGGCCTCGGCTTGCACGTCCTGGCAGAAAGCGAGGCAGACCGGGCCGCAATTCGCCGGATCGGTCATCACGCGCAACGCGCGCGGCAGGGCGGTGAGCAGGTGTTCTGGCCGTGCGATCCGGTCGAAATAGCGGCTGACCGGACGGAAGCAGTCATTGGCGCTGACAGTGCCGTCATCGAAATCCTCGATCTGCTGCAAGACCGGATCGGGGCGGCGGTTGGCGAAGACGTCGCCGGGAATGAAGAGGACGGGCAGGCGGTTGACATGGGCGAGCGCTGCCGCGGTGACCATGTTGGTCGCACCCGGCCCGATCGACGATGTAACAGCCATCGCCCGGCGGCGTGCCTTCGTCTTGGCATAGGCGATGGCGGCATGAGCCATGGTCTGCTCGTTCTGGCCGCGCCAGGTCGGCAGGCGATCACCGATGCCGTGCAGCGCCTCGCCCAGCCCCGCCACGTTGCCATGGCCGAAGATTGCCCAGACGCCCTCGATGAAGCGTTCACCCTCCTCGGTCATCTGCACGGCGAGCCAGCGCACCATGGCCTGCGCCGCCGTCAGCCTGATCGTGTTGCTCATGCCGCCTTCTCCCGTGCCTGGGTCCGCGCATCGTCCCAGATCGCGCAAAGCCGCGCGAAGCGGCGCGCCATCTCGGTCACCGCCGTGCCGTCATCCATCTCGCCCGTGAGCCAGGCGCGCGCCACTCCGGCAAAGATGGTGCGCCCTACAGCGAACCCCTTCACCAGGGAAAAGCCCGCCGCGACCGCGAAGCTCGACGCGAGATCGGCTTCCGGCGCATCAAGGCCGAGTACCACGATGCCGCGCGTGTGGCGATCATGCGTCTCGATCGCGGTGCAGGCGGCCTCCCAGGCGGCCAGGCTCGCCATCGGTTCGAGCTTCCACCAGTCGGGATAGATCCCGGCGGCGTAGAAGCGGCGGATCAGCGCCGCGGTGGTGCCATCATTCACCGGGCCGACCTTGGAGGGAATGATTTCCAGGAGGAATTCCAGGTCATTGCGGCGCGCGGCCTCGAACAACCGCCGCACCGCCGCGTCCTGGGTTGCCCACATGGCCGCATCGTCGTCTGGGTGGCAGAAGCAGAGAACCTTGACGATGTTTTCCTTCGGCCACTCGGACAGGCCGCCGCAATCACTGCCGAGCGCGGGCTCGAAGGCGAGTGGGCGCGAGCCGGGCCACTCGCAGGGCCGACCGATCCACAGCCCCGAGCCGGAGGCCGCGTGCAGCGCGCGTCGGCCGATCCGTTCATCGCACAGGATGCCGTAGCCGGGCCGGCCGGCCTGCACCGAGAGCGCCGCTTCCAGGCAAAGCCGCTTGAAGGCACCGCCTTTCTGCGCCGTATAACCGTCCATCTCCTCGAACTGGGCGCGATGGTCGAAAGCAAAGATCCGGTAATCCGCGACGCCGTGCGGCCGGGTGGTCGACCAATGAAGCCGTTCAAGTTCGGCGTCATGCCGGAGAGCGGGTTCACGGACACCGCGCCGGAGAAAAAATGTCAGTTCCTCAAGCGAAGGATAAGATGGCGTACAGCCATGGCGCGAAACCGCGAAGGCGCCGCAGGCATTGGCGTATTCCAGAGCCTTCGGCCAGGTTTCGTCATCGAGCCACCCCTTCAGCAGGCCGGCGAAAAAGCCGTCGCCGGCGCCGAGAACATTGAACACCTCGATAGGAAAGCCAGGCCCGGTCTCGCCATCCTCAATCCTAGCCGGGATCGGACCTGCGAAGGCCACCGCCCCTCTCGCACCGCGCTTGCAGATCAGGGTCGCCCCGGTCAGCGCGCGCACCGCCCGTAACGCCGTCAGCGTGTCAGGCGAGCCGCCGGCGATATGGAACTCCTCCTCGGTGCCGACAATCAGGTCGAACAACTCCAGCGTCATCTGCAATTTCGCGGTTACCGCCTCGCTTTCGACATAGCGGCTCTCGCCCGCGCCATGCCCGGCCACCCCCCAGAGATTGGGGCGGTAGTCGATATCGAGGGCGGTTCGCGCGCCATGCGCCCGCGCGAGCCGCAGCGCCTTCAACACCGCAGCCTCGGTACGGGGATGACTGAGATGTGTCCCGGTTGCCAACACCGAGCGCGCCTCGGCGATGAATCCCTCGTTGATATCGTCCTCGCAGAGGGCCATGTCCGCGCAGTTCTCACGGTAGAAGATCAGCGGAAACTGGTCTTCATCGCGGATGCCCAGCAGCACGAGGGCGGTCAGCCGCGCGGGATCGGTGACGACGCCGCGCACATCCACGCCCTCGCGGGACAGTTGTTCGCGGATGAAGCGGCCCATGTGCTCGTCGCCGACCCTGGTGATCACCGCTGATCGCAGCCCCAGACGCGCCGCGCCGCAGGCGATGTTTGTCGGCGAACCGCCGATATATTTGTCGAAAGAACGCATATCCTCGAGCCGCCCGCCGACCTGGGCGCCATACAGATCGACCGAGGAGCGGCCGATCGTGATCACGTCGAGCGCCTTCATACGCCTACTCGCCGCAAGCCGGGTCGTTTCGCCATCGTTCAGGGTCTGCTGAGTTGCTGCCGGCACGATCAGGCGCCTTGTGGCTGGGGTCTGTTGAGTTCGTGCTGGAGCGCGTTGAGCCCGGCACCGCCAGCCATGTGGAACATAAGGTTTTCGAGGGTGAGGCCGTCGCGGGCAGCGTCAAGTTCGACCTCGCCGCGGGCGAGGATGATGAAATGGTCGCCGACCATGTAGGCGTGGTGCGGATTGTGGGTGATAAAGATGACGCCGGTACCGTGTTCGCGGGCGGCCTGGGCAATGTAGCGCAGCACGAGGCCGGACTGGGCGACGCCGAGGGCCGCGGTCGGCTCGTCGAGGATCAGCACCCGTGCGCCGAAATGGATCGCCCGCGCGATCGCCACCACCTGCCGCTGCCCGCCCGAGAGCGTGCCCACAGGCTGGTCGAGATCGGCGACATGGATGCCCATCCGGCGCAGTTCGCGGTCGGTGATCTCCCACATCGAGGCGATGTCGAGCCGGCGGAACGGACCACGCCCGATGGTCAGTTCGGACCCGAGAAAGAAGTTCCGCCAGATCGGCAGCAGCGGCACCAGCGCCAGTGTCTGGTAGACCGCCGAGATGCCGCGATCCAGCGCCTCGCGCGGGGAGCCGAACGTCACCGCCTCGCCATCCACCGCGTAGGTGCCCGTGCTGTGCTCGCGCAGCCCGGCGATGATGCTGATCAACGTCGACTTGCCCGCACCGTTGTCGCCCAGCACGCAGGTGACCTCACCGCTGCGCACCGTCATGCTGACGCCGCGCAGCGCGCTGATATTGCCATAGCTCTTGCCGATATCGGTGAGCTGGATGATCGGCGCGGATCTCTCGCTCATCTCACTTCCCTCCGCTCGCCCGCAGACGCAGCCAGGTGTTGACCACCGTCGCCGTCAGCAGCGTCGCGCCGACGAAGAACATGAACCAGTCGGGATCCCAGTCGGCATAGATCACCCCTTCCGTCGTCATCCCGAAGATGAACGCCCCGAAGCCCGAGCCGATCGCCGAGCCATAGCCTCCGGTCATCAGGCAGCCGCCCACCACCGCCGCGGCGATGTAGAGCAGTTCGTTGCCGACACCGGCGCCCGACTGCACCTCGTTGTATTCGAACAGCATGTGCATGCCGAGAAACCAGGCGCTGAAGCCCACCAGCATGAACAGCGCGATCTTCATCCGCCGCACCGGCACGCCCACGGCCCGCGCGCTCTCGTCGCTGCCGCCCACCGCGAAGATCCAGTTGCCGAAGCGCGTGCGCAGCAGCACCCAGGTCGCCACCAGGATGAACAGGAACCAGTAGAGGATCGCGATGCTGACATCAGCGCCGCCAATCCGGAAGGTCGACGCGAAGATCGCGTGTGCCGAGGCAAAGCCGGGCACATGGCTGATGTCCCCGGTCGCGACATTGCCGGTCACCAGCTTGGTGAGCGCGATGTTCAGCCCCTGCAGCATCAGGAAGGTGGACAGCGTGACCAGGAAGCTGTGCAGCCGCGTGCGGATCAGCAGGTAGCCATTCAGCGCGCCGATCGCCAGTGAAACCAGCAGCGCGAACACGATCCCTGCCCACATATTGCCAGCCACCTTCGTCGCGAACATTGACGCTGCCAGCGACGACGTCGTCACCGCGACACCCGCCGTCAGGTCGAACTCGCCGCCGATCATCAGCAGCGAAACCGCAACCGCCGGAATCCCGATCGTCGCTGACTGATACAGCACCGTCGTGAACGCATCCACCTGCCGGAACGGCGGCGCCACCACGAAGAACAGAACAAAGACCAGTATGGCCCCGCCCAGCGCGCCGGCCTCTGGTCGCTTTAGGGTCTTCCGCCAGAACGCCTGCTGAACCAGCTGCGGGTGCGCAGTGCGCGGCGCATCGTTCCCGGTCATTGTTCCATTGGTCATGATCGTCATCTCTCCTCCCGCTCGGCGCTTCGCACGGCCGGCGCCATCATCGGCGCCAGCCGGCGGGAAGCCTCAGGATCGGGCCAGGATCAGCGGGTGCCGCGTTTCGCGAACTTCGCGACCGCCGCGATATTCTTCGACGTCACGAAGGTTGGGCCGGTCAACACCGGCTTGCCGCCCCCGACCACGTCGCCATTCGTCTTGTAGAGCCAGAGGAAATCGACGGCCTCGTAGCCCTGCACGTAAGGCTGCTGATCCACCGCGAATTGCAGCTTGCCTTCCTGGATCAGGTGCACGGCCTGGGGATTGAGGTCGAAGGTTGCAACCTTCGCCTTGCTGTTAGCCATCTTCACAGCCTGGATCGCCGTCGGCGCAAACGGCGCACCCAGCGTCACCACATAGTCGATGGCGTGGTCCTGCTGCAGCTTCGCGACAATCCGCGACTGCGCGCCGGCCATATCGTAGCCGTTCACGTACAGCACCGACATCTTGCCCTTGAACGTCTTCTTGATGCCGTCGCAGCGCGCCTCGAGCTGGATCGCGCCCTGTTGCTGGTCGACACAGACCACGCTCTTCGCGCCAAGCTCATTGAGACGATCACCCACCGCCTCGCCGGCGATCGTCTCGTCCTGGCCGACATACATCATCATGCCGGCCTTCTTCCACTCACTCGTGCCAGCATTGAAGCCGACGACCGGAATTCCCGCCTTCTCCGCCTGCGCCAGCGCGGAATCCTCGGCGTCCGGGAAAGCGAGCGTCGCCGCGATCCCGTCCACATGCTGCTGCGTCACGTTCGTGATCAGCTGCGCCTCGCCTGAGGCGTTCGGGTTGTTCAGATAGACCAGCTTCACATGGTCCTTCTTCGCCGCCGCTTCCGCACCCTTGCGAATGATGTCCCAGAACGTGTCCCCAGGCTGCGCGTGCGTGATCATCGCAAACGTGTATTCCGGCGCCTTCGCCACCGCCGTCCCCGTCATCCCCGCCAGCGAAACACAGCCAAGCGCTACACCACCCAGCAGGCCCGCCAGCATGCCCGTCCCGATCGTCCTCATCCTCATACCCTCCCTCTCACGCAGGCCGCACCATGCTATGCCCGCAAATATTTTTGCAACTTTATTGTTTATGCAAAAAATCACTCAGCCACGCCTGCGTCAAGCAAATACTTGCCAGTTGATAAAAAAAATTTCGCGATCAGCGCACGACGCGGCAAAGCACCTCAAGCTACCCCCTGAGCGACATGAGCAAAGCTGGCTCGGAGCGCCGCTTCCGGATCAGGATCATCATGCACCGAAGGCGCGAAGGGCTCGATGCTCACCGCGCCCGCATAGCCACCGGTCGCGAGGGCGCGGAGCTGACCGATATTGTTCAGACGATCCATCTCATCGACGAGCGCGCGGTCAGCATCCAGCATGTCGTTCAAAGCCAGATCAGCTTCCCTGACGCCCGAGATATGGACAAGGCCAGTGAACTCCGGGAAAAATTCCCTCTCGCCGGCAAGGTGATGATGGAATGTGTCGTGCACCAACTTGCAGACATCGCTGGCGCCGGCTTCCCTGATTGCCTCGATCGCCTCCCGTTTCGTCCGCAACGATGAGACAGGAAAGCCCAGCGGCTCGACCAGACCAGTAATGCCATGTTGGCGCAGGATCGGCACCAACTCGCGCAGGGCAGCGACCAGATCGCCATGCGGCACCGGCGTGCCATCGTTCAACGGGCACATGACGAGCGCCCGCGCACCACAGGTCTGCGCATAATCCGCAAGTGCAAGCGCGCGCGCAGGCATGTCCCCCGACCAGACATTGAAGGGGTAAAGCGCATTGATCGAAAGAATATCGACCCCGGATGCTACGGCCGCAGCCCTGACGGCGCCCGCCGGCATCGTGCCGACGACATCCGGAAGGTCGTTGCGGATCTCGATCGCCGGCATCCCGAGGCGGCACGCTAGGCCGAGGAAATCGGCAAGAGAAAGTTTCGGTGTTGCAATGTGATTGAGTGCGAAGCGCATGAGAAACCTCAGTTGTAAAGAGGAGGCCGCGCGGGCAGCGAAATCGGCACGATCGAACCAGGCCGGCTCTGCGCCTCTACACAGGCATCCGAGGAGACCGCGGCGACATATCCGTCCCAGGCCGTCGGGCCGGATGCAGTTCCCCGCGCCGCCGCCTTGATGAAATCCTGCAACTCGAGATCGTAACTGTCGATGAATCGATCCTTCCAGTCGGTCATGATCGCGCTCTGCAACTTTGCATCCTTGCGCATCACGACCGCCATTGGGTCTGGCAGGCTGGCGAGACCTTCCTCACCCACAACCTGACACTGGATGTCATAGCCGTAGCGGCAGTTGACGAAGATCTCGACATCGATCCGGATGCCACTTTTGGTTTCCAGGAGGACGATCTGTGGATCCTCGACCCTCGCATGTGCATGCCGTGTCCGACGTGGAGAGATGACCTGCGCGGAGACGTAGTCATCGTCGAGAAGCCAGCGCAGGACATCAATTTCGTGGATCAGCGTGTCCTGGATCGCCATTGGCGTGATATACTGCTCCGGCACGGACGGATTGCGGTGCGCTGCATGCACCATCAGGGGCCGGCCGATCTCGTTCTCGACGACCGCCTTTAGCATGCGGTAGCCCGCATCGTAGCGGCGCATGAAGCCCACCTGCACGAGGCGGCGGCCGAAGGCGGTTTCGGCCTCGACGATACGCCCGGCGCCCGCCGCCGTGGTCGACAGTGGCTTCTCGCAGAAGACCGGCTTGCCCGCCGCAATCGCGGCCAGGACGTATTGTTCATGGGTCGCGCCCCACGACGTTACCACCACGGCATCGACGCCAGCAGATGCAGCCACTTCCTCGCCGGAGCCAACGACCTCAGCCTCGGGCGCAAGATCCGCCCGCGCGGTGCGGACGCTTTCGATATTGACATCCGACACGGCCGTCACCTTGGCGCCAGACAAGGTCTGGTTGATCCGCCGCATGTGGTCGCGCCCGATCGCGCCGGTCCCGATAACACCAATCCGTAGGGTCATCTCAGAGCTCCCGTTTCCAGAATTTGTCGATGTAGCGCTGCATTTCGGCGCGCATGAAGCGACCAGAGGCATCGGCCCGCTCCTCCCAGGCGAAGACGCAGGCGGTCATGATGCCGTCGAAACCAATTTCCGCGAGCGTGCCGAAGAACTCGTCCCATGGCACCTCTCCCTGACCGATATCGAGATGCTGGTGCACCCGCACAGCCGAACCGGGAGGGTTGACGATGTAGCGCAGGCCCGAACTGGCCCGGTGATTGAATGTATCGCCGACATGCACATGTGCCAGCACATCCGCGCATTCGCGCAGCATTGCCGCTGTATTGTCGCCAAAGTAGAAGGTGTGCGGCGCACAGTAAAGAAATCGCACCCGCGGCGAATTGACCGTGCGGATGATGTCCACTGCCGGCTGAAGGGTTTCCACCCAGTCCTCCGGATGCGGCTCGACATGAAGGTTGATACCCTCCCGCTCGAACACTGGCACAAGTTCCTCCATCGAACGCCACCAGGAGTCTTCACAGGCCTCGATCATCGAGCCGGTATGGCAACAATAGCAGGACCCCTTGTCGGGGTGTGGGCCACGGCCGAATTCCGAGTTCATCGTGTCGACTTCCAGTTCGAGGCAGATCTCGATGGCGCGCTTCCAGTGCCGCACCGCTGCCTTGCGCTCGTCCTCGTCATTCGACGCCCAGCGATACATCGGCAGCAGCGAGGCGATCCCCACACCGGCCTCTTTCAGCGCCCGCCTGAAGCCCCGCACCCGTTCCGGAAACACCCGCGGCGCCTTGAACCATTCCAGAAAATCTCCCCGCGGGGAAAGTTCGATCCAGTCGAAGCCGATTTCCTTCACTCTGAAGGGTAGTTCCTCCAGGCCAAGACGACGGTGCATGAACGGATCAAGTGCGATCTTCATCGTATGTCCTCCCTGCGGCAGCGCTTCGGCAAGTCCTGCCGCGCGGTCCGGCATCTCTTCTTACGCGCTCTGTAACGGGCACGCCGCGTGCGCTGTTGACGATTTTTCGTCAGCGGCGCACTCTCGCGCATGACTGGAGCCCAAGCTTCCCGCAAGACGCGGACGCGCGCCCGCCTCGCCGACATTGCGCGGGTGGCGGGTGTAAGCATTGCCACAGTGGACCGGGTCTTCAACGAGCGTGAGTCAGTTTCAGATGCCGCGCGCGAACGGGTGATCCGGGTCGCGCGCGAGATGGGTGTGCGCCGGGATCTGCCAGAAGCCTACAGGCCGATCACGCATCTTGACCTGATCCTGCCGCAGAACGACTCACCATTTTTCGTCCGCCTTCGGGCGGCTTTCCGCGACGGTATCGCCATGCTGGATCGTGGCATCGCCATGCACCGGCACATCCTTGCCGTGGAGGATACCGCAAGCTTCGTGCGCCTCATTTCCGAGACGTCGTACGCACGAAAAGGAATGATCCTCGCCGTCCCGGACCGACCGGAGATCCGTGCCGCGGTCCAATCCATCCAGGCCGCCGGCCAGAAGGTGGTAACGATCGTGACCGATCTGCCGGGTCTCGCCGGAGCTGATTATCTTGGCATTGATAATCGTCAGGCAGGCGCCACTGCCGCCCATCTTCTCGGGCGCAGCTGCCGGCAGGGTGGCCGGGTCGCCGTTCTCGGTGCCCATCACGACTGGGCTGGTCATGTCGAGCGCATGGGAGGCTTCCAGACGACGCTATCGCGCGATTTCCCCCACCTGCATTGCGAGATCATCGAAATGGATACGCGCGACGACCCTGATCGTTGTGCGCGTTCTCTGCGAGCGGCATTGTCGTTCGGGCCGCTTGTCGGCGTCTACAATACCGGCGCCGGCTCGATCGGCATCATGAATGCGCTGAAAGGGGCTATGCCGCGTCCATTCTGGATCGGACACGAGTTATCCGACGATCACATCATCTATCTCAAGGACGGCACAATGGATTACGCGATTGATCAGAATCCGCGTGGCCAGGCCCTAGGTAGCTTGCAGACCCTTCTTTACCGCTGCGGTCTGATCACCTCCACCCCGGCACTGTCGCATGCCGAACTGCGAATTTACACCCGGGAGAATCTGCCCGCCCGCAATTATGAGGAATCTAGTCAGTTGTCGTTGGACTAGGTGTTTAGTCCCGGAATTTGGTCGATTGGGGTGATGATGAACCCGTTTGGCTCTGACGTCCATCGTTTGCAGATGAATTCGTTTGGTATGAGACCCTTTAGGGTCTTGAGCCATTGGGCAAAGTTGTAGGCGTCGATCAAGTCGCGAAGGTGGCGGCGCAAAATATCATGTGACACTGCGCGTCATCGGCGAAGCCTACCGCTTCAGGCCTGGGACATCGACCACGCGCTCGCCGCAATCCACGCGCCGGGGCTTCCGTTCATCCTTGTCTGCGCGGGCTGCTTCGCGAAGGTTGGCCGGGTCACCTCGCTGTGGATGGGCGTGGAACGCAATCAGGCCTTGCTGTATTTTCAGTCGAAGATCGAGACTGCGCTGCGGCGGATCGTGCTGGCGCCGGAACACCGCCGCTACGCGCCTCACGTGACACTATTCAGTTCGCACTTTAGCGACAACCATACGGTCTAGACTTTGAAGGTCGAATACTAACTCGGTGCCCGGCACCCGCGCCCTGATGAAAGGAGCCACCGTCAGAGCGGTGCCGCGGGTGCCGGAGACGAGTCGTAGGCCCCCCAGACCGACTGGTCGAAGTTGACAATCGCCCCCGTCATCAATCCGGATTCGGCGCTGGAGAGGAAGGCAACCGCGCGCGCGACCTCGGTCGGGTCGATCAGCCGGCCGAAGGGTTGCTGCGCCGCGGCGTCGGCCAGCCAGTTCTCGCTGGCGCCGTGGAATTCAGTCTGAACCCGGTGTTCGCCATCGCTCGCCATCCAGCCGATATTCAGGCCGTTGACGCGGATTCGGTTGCGCAGGAGTGCATAGGCGGTGTTCTGCGTCAGGGTCGCCAGCGCGCCTTTCGAGGCGCAGTAGGCGGAAATGAAGGGCTGCCCAGCCTTCGCCGACATCGAGCAGATATTGACGATCGTGCCTTCGGTATTCTCTCGCCGCATGATCCGGATTGCATCCTGCATGAGAAAGAACGGCCCGCGGACGTTGACGGCGAACATGCGGTCAAACAGATCCGGGGAGGTATCGATGATGGTGCCACGGTCGGTGATCGCAGCGGCGTTGACAAGGACATCGACCCGACCGAAAGCGGTGTCGGCCGCGGCGACGACCGCTCGGCAATCCTCGACCTGCCCGAGATCGGCTTGCACGAAGATTACCCGAGCGCCAGTGGCTTCAGATATTTCCCTTGCCCGCGCCTCACCCTTTTCACGCGAGCGGCCACAGGTGACCAACCCGGCGGCATCGCGCTCGGCGAATAGCCGGGCGATCGCCAAGCCAAGCCCTTGGGTGCCGCCGGAAACAATCGCGATTTTTCCCGACAATTGAGCCATCATCGGGTCTCCTGAATAGAATAGCCGGCGCGACGCAGCGCATCGGCGAGAGCGTCGTGGCCGATTTTCGCATAGCGCGCCGGCGGTGCCTTGGCCGGGTCTTGCTCGGCCTCGACGACGAACCAGCCTTCGTAACCGAAATCGGCAAGACGCTGGATGACCGGTCCGAAATCGATGGACCCGTCGCCCGGCACGGTGAAGGCGCCAGCGAGGACCGCATCCAGAAAGGACTGCCGCGTACGGTCGAGCCCCGCGATCACTAGCTCTCGCACATCCTTAACGTGAACATGGCGGATTCGCCTGCCATGTTTCGTCAGCACGCGGAACATGTCGCCGCCGGCAAAGCGGAGATGCCCGGCATCGAAAAGCAGCCCGACGGCCTCGCCGGTATGGGCCATCAGCAGATTGATGTCGCGCTCGGTCTCGACCGCGGTGGCCATGTGATGGTGGAAGACGAGCGGAACGCCCTGTTCCGCACAGTATTCGGCAAAGCAAGTCAGGCGCCGCCCATAGGCGGGAAACGCATCCTCCGCTAACACACGGCGGCCAGCGAGCGGGGCGTTGCGGCGATTCTGCAGCGTGCCGGCGGTTTCGCCATAAACGAGACAGGAGGCACCGAGCTCTCGAAACAAGGCGAGTTGAGCGGCGGCCTGCTCACGCTCGGCTACGAGATCGTCGGGTGCGTCCAACACCGTTCCGGAATACCAGCCGCCGACGAGAGAAAGACCGAAAGCGCCCAGCTTTGCCCGCAGAGACGGAGCATCTCTTGGAAACTTGCCGCCATTTTCGACGCCAATGAAGCCGGCGGCACGACTCTCGGCGAGGCAGGTTTCGAGCGGCGTGTCACCGCCGAGTTCCGGCAGGTCGTCATTGGTCCAGGCGATCGGGGCAATGGCCAGCTTGGCTTTCATTCAGAATCCTCCCATCCCGCGGCCTCGGCAAGCGACCTACGCGGCTTTAGAATTTTTATTGCCGATTATTTTATATTGCAAGCTTTATTGCAATAATGCCGCCGCCGGAAGCGTCAGGTTCCTTCAGCGCGCCGGCGGCGCGGGCCGGCGGCACCGCGGCTGCGATCCTTCTCGGTGACGGTGGGGATACGTGGCATTTCATCTCGGCCGCGCTGAAGGATCGCCGCACTCGCCACCGCAAGGCATTGTACGAGGCACATCGGCGCCGCGAGCGTGCGCGCGAACGAGTATTCATCCTCCGGAACCGTGAAGAGCGCCTTTGCATCCTTGGCGATCGGCGACAGCTGGCTATCGGTAATAGCAATGACGGGCGTTCCGCTCGCGGCCGCGCGCTCGGAAATCGCCACCACCTCCTGCGCATAATGCCGGAAGGCGATGGCGACGAGCACGTCGCCGCGCGTCATTGTTTCCGCCATTTCCTGCGCGAGGCCGCCCGCCGGATCGAGCAGGACAACGCGGCGGTGCAGCATGGTCAGCAGGTAGCGCAGCAGCAGGGCGATGGGTTCGGAGCGGAGCTGGCCGGCGATGTAGATCGTGTCGGCCCCGGTGATCAAGCGGGCCGCTCCGGTGAGGGTGTCCTCGGGAACGCGTTCGAGCAGGTCCTGTAGGGCGGCTATGTCGCGCACTACAAGATCGCGCAGGTAACCGAGATTGCCGGAGCGCGCATGGCGGGACAGTTCGCCATCCAGGGCCTTGACCCGCTCGCGGAACCCCGGCGCCGCCGTGGCAAGCCGGGTCTGAAACACGGCTTGCAATTCCTTGAACCCGGAATAGCCGAATTCCTGGGCGAAACGGACCAGGCTGGAAGCATGGGTGTCACATCGCAGCGCGATGACACTGATCGATTCGAGCGCGACGACATTGGGATTTTGTGTGACGAAACGGGCGATTTTCTGAAATCCCGAAGAAAGGTTGGGATATTGCGCGGTGATGAGATTGACGATGCCCTCATAGTTCTCCGGCAGTCCGCTGCCGGACGTCGACTTACCCCTGACCATTCACCCACTCTCCGCTTCACTGGTTTCGTTCGCGACCGGACACCGATGCCCGTATGGGAAGACGGAATCGGTTTGGAATTTTTGTTGCAGATTATATTTTTCGGCAATATGTTTTCTGCGTCACGCCATGAACACAATCGGCACAACAAGACGAGGAACCGCCTTCCGATGATCCGATCGATCCGCACGTGCCCGCCGCCCATGGCGCCTTCGTCCTGCCTCCAAAGTCAGGGCATGCAGTACGGCGACGCAGTCCGGTCAGCTGCCACTATAGCGTGCGGATGCGGCATCGCAAGAAACGTTGCGATGACCGGTAGCCGGCAATGATCCCGAACAATGTGTTGCGCACATGGCGCGCGGGCGGGGCTGCGATCAATGGCTGGCTATCAATCGGCTGTCCATTCACTGCCGAGATCATGGCGGCGCAGGGATACGACTCGATCACGATCGACCTCCAGCACGGGTTGGTCGGCTACGAGGTGGCGACAACGATGCTGCAGGCGATGCAGGCTAGCGGTGTAACGCCACTTGTGCGCGTTCCATGGCTTGATCCGACCTGGATCATGAAGGCGCTGGACGCCGGCGCCTATGGCGTGATCTGCCCGATGGTGAACACGCGCGAGGATGCCGAGCGGCTGGTGTCCTATGTCCGTTATCCACCCGTCGGGACGCGCAGCTTCGGCCCGACCAGGGCGAATTTCTCCGCCGGCGCCGATTATGGGCGCGAGGCCGACCGGGAGATGATCTGCCTGGCGATGATCGAAACCGCCGAGGCTTTCGCCAATCTCGCCGAGATTGTGGCAACGCCCGGGCTCGATGGCGTCTATATCGGGCCGGCCGACCTCACGCTTGGCCTGACCGGACGGCGTTTTCCGACCGGATTTGACCGGGTGGAACCGGAACTCGTCGAGGCGATCGGCACAATTCTGGACACGGCGCACCAGGCGGGCATCCGCGCCTGCCTGCACAATGGCTCGCCTGCCTATGCGGCGAAGGCGATCGGGTGGGGGTTCGATCTCGTCACCGTGTCGAACGATGTGCGGCTGCTGGCCGATGCCGCGCGCGCGAGCGTGGAGACGACACGGCGCCTCACCGCCGGCGCGGGAGAGTCCTGACATGCCGCATGTTCTTGTCGCCGGACGGATTCACGAGGCCGGGATCGATGCGCTGCGGGCGGCGGAGGGCATCACGCTGGACGTGGTCGATGAGGTTTCACTCGAGTCCTACGCGAAGCTGATCGTTCGGGCCGACGCAGTGCTGATTCGCACGCAACCGATGCCAGCGGAGGTGATTGCGACCGCACCTCAGCTACGCATCGTCTCTCGGCATGGGGTGGGGTATGATTCGGTCGATGTCCCGGCGCTGAACGCGCGCCGGATTCCGCTTTCCTTGGTTGGCGACGTCAATTCCCGCTCGGTGGCCGAACATGCGCTCATGATGATTCTCGCCCTCGCCCGCCGCCTGCCGGATTACGACCGGGCGACGCGGGCGGGCGAATGGCATCGCCGTGACAGCCGCGAGGCGGGAGACATCGCCGGCAAGAGCCTTCTGGTGATCGGCTTCGGCCGGATTGGCCGGATCGTGGCGAAGATGGCGCAGGCCTTCGAGATGCAGGTCATGGTGCGTGATCCGATGGCCGATCCGGCGGCAATCCGCGATGCCGGGGCCGTTCCGGCGGACGATCTGGGCGGGGCGCTGGCGGCAGCGGATTTCGTGTCGCTGCACATCCCGCGCGCGGGACAGGCCCCGGTAATCGGCGCGACCGAGCTCGCGCGGATGAAGCCTTCCGCCTTCCTGATCAACACGGCGCGGGGCGGGCTGGTGGATGACGCGGCACTCGATGAGGCGCTGCGCGCCGGCCGCCTCGCCGGCGCCGGGCTCGACGTGTTCACTGAGGAACCGCCACACCCGGGCCGGGGACTGCTTGACAACGAACGCGTGCTGCTGACGCCGCATGTGGCCGGACTGACGCAGGAATGCGCGATGCGGATGTCGCTCGCCGCAGCGCGCAACATTCTCGACCATTTCGCCGGGCGGCTCGACCCCGCGCTCGTCGTCAACCGCGCGGCGATCGGGTATGCGGCCGCGCCGGCCGGCGCATGAACCTGCCGCGCCGGCGCCGGCGCGGTCTCTCGAACCCGGGGCCGCGGCCCCAGAACCCGGAGTGTCTTCAATGTTGAGGGTTGCCGTTCTCGGCGCCGGCCGCATCGGCCGGATCCATGCCGCCAATGCCGCCGCCAACCGGCAGGCGAAGCTCGTTGCCATTGCCGATCCGTTCGGAAGCGCGGCGGAGGACCTCGCGCGGGAACTTGGCTGCGCCGCCTCGACCGATCCCGAAGCCGTGCTGGCGCGCGCAGATGTCGATGCCGTGGTGATCGGCACGCCGACCGACACGCATGTCGCGCTCATGCTCGCCGCGGTGCGCGCCGGCAAGGCCGTGCTGTGCGAGAAGCCGATCGATCTCGACATCGCCAAGGCGGATGCGGCGGTCGCCGAGGTCGAACGGCTCGACGGACGGGTGATGCTGGCGTTCAACCGGCGCTTCGATCCGGCCTCGCAGGAACTGCGGCGCGCGATCGACGCCGGTGAAATCGGCGAGGTGCGGCAGGTGATCATCTCGAGCCGCGACCCGGCGCCGCCGCCGCGCGCCTATCTCGAACATTCCGGCGGGATTTTCCGGGACATGACGATCCATGATTTCGACATGGCGCGCTTCCTGCTCGGCGAGGAACCGGTGGAGGTGATGGCGACGGCGAGCCGGCTGATCGATCCGAACCTGGCGGAAATTGGCGACTTCGACACGGTGATGGTCAACCTGCGCACGGAGTCCGGCCGGCAGTGCCACATCAATTGCTGCCGCGCCGCCGTGTATGGCTATGACCAGCGCTTCGAGGTGTTCGGCTCGGCGGGGATGCTGATGAACGATAACCTGCGTCCGACCACGGTGCGGCGCTGGAGCAGTGCGGTGACCGACGCGCGCGAGCCGCTGCTGAACTTCTTTCTCGAACGCTATGCCGACGCCTATCGCACCGAGTTCGAGATGTTCCGCGCGGCAGTCGAAGCCGGCGCGCCGATGCCGGTGACCGCACGCGACGGCCGGCAGGCGCTGCGGCTTGCCGATTGCGCGCTGGAATCGGCGTTGACCGGCCGCGCGGTCCGGGTCTGAAGCCATGCGGGAAATCGGCATCGGTCTGATCGGCACCGGCTTCATGGGCAAGGCGCACGCGATAGCCTGGCGCGCCGCCGCCGGAATCCTGCCAGGTGCGCTACGTCCCGCTCTGCGCGTCGTCTGCGATGTCGATACAGGGGCAGCAGCCGCGGCGGCGGCGCAGTTCGGCTTCGCGCGGCATGAGAGCGACTGGCGGCGGGTGGTGGCTGCGCCGGATGTGGAGATCGTCTCAATCACCGCGCCGAACGCGTTCCACCGGGAGATGGCACTGGAAGCGATCGCGGCGGGCAAGCATGTTCACTGCGAGAAGCCGATCGCGCCGGACGCGGCGACGGCGGAGGAGATGACGCGCGCCGCCGAGACCGCCGGCGTGGTGACCCAAGCCGGGTTCAATTACATCAAGAATCCACTGCTGAAACATGCACGGGCGATGATCGAGGCCGGGGAACTCGGCGAGATCACCGGGTTTCGCGGCATCCACGCCGAGGATTACATGGCCGACCCGGACCAGCCGCATAGCTGGCGCACCGATCCGTCCAACGGGGCCGGCGCGATCGCCGATATCGGCAGTCACATCATCGGCATGGCGCGCTACCTGCTGGGCCCGATCGCCGAAGTGAACGCAACACTTGAAACTGCGGTAAAGACGCGCCCTGTCGCACCGGGGGCAGCGGAGCGGCGGCCAGTTCTGGTGGACGATATCGCGCGGCTCACTCTGCGCTTCGCGCGCGGCTACGGTGGCTCGATCGAGGCAAACTGGGTGGCGACGGGGCGGAAGATGCAGCTCGGCTTCGAGATCAGCGGCTCGAAGGGGGGGCTGGTGTTTACCCAGGAGCGGCTGAACGAGCTGCTGTTCTGTCGCGCGGGGGGCGATTCGGCGCGGGCGGGTTTCACCCGGATCGAGACCGGGCCGGCTCACCCGCCTTACGGGCAGTTCTGCGTGGCGCCCGGGCATCAACTCGGCTTCAACGATCTCAAGACGATCGAAATGGCCGAGTTTCTTGACGCGATCGCCGGCGGCGCCCGACGGGGACCGGATTTCCGCGAGGCTTGGGAGGTGCAGAAAGTCGTCGATGCCGCCATCGAATCATCACGGACGGGAGGCTGGCGGGCGGTCAGCTGAACGAAAGCGGCCCGGGTCGGCGATCCGGGCCGCGCTCGCTGCGCCACGCCGAGGGCAGCGTCACTAGGTCGTCGGCAACACGAATTCGGCGTTGGCACACGGAGGCCAGTGGGCCTGCGGGGCCGTGGCCATCTTGAGCTTGATGTAAAAGCACGCGCTTCCGCGGCCGTGCACGTGGTGGTCGCCGCATAGCGAGACCTTCCAGCCGCCGAAGGAGTGGAACGCCATCGGCGTACCCGTGGCGTCAGTGAATAGTATCCAACTCCAACGTGGCGAGATGGTTTATGGCCCGGGTCATGATCTTGGCTCCAGACCTGAATTCGCGCTGAGGGCTGTCCAGGCATGGCGTCAGACCGACACCTTGAGACGCTGCGACGCGGCAGGAGCATCCAGGTTTCCGATCGCCGACCACTGAAGATCGCCTGCATAGCGCCAGGCCATGCGCCCAGCCTCATCGAGGGCGAACAGATGTAGCCAGCCGTTGTCAAACAGCGCCCGCACGTCAGCGTGCCGGCCAAGGATCTCCGACATCGCCTCACGCGGCGCCTCGATGCAGACCGACAGACGCAGCGGATCGTGCGCGTAACGCTCGCCGTCATGGACCGATTGCCAAGGCAGGCCGACGCGCAAGAGCCCGCCGTTACCCTCGACCACGCCGATCCCGCCGGTGACGTTGTGCAGGAGCTTGTTGCCGCCCCCGAACACGTCGGGCGCCACGGTCGAACCATAATATTGCAAGCTGATCCAGCTCGCCACGACGACCGGAGCTGTCAAGATCAACTCAAGAACGCTGAAGCTCTTGTCCTGCTTCCAGTCGTAATCATGCAGGAAGGCCCGGCCTCCCAGGCTTTTGCCGGCAGTGCGCCGGCGCGGAGCGGCGATGAAGGCTTGGCATCCCGCGAGCGCCCATTCCGGCCGGGTCTCGGACCAGTCGCGGCCCCTCTTGGGAAGAGAGGCATCGCTTGCGGCGCGGGGCAAGCGGAGGGCGCGCTCGGTTCGCGCAATCTTGCCCGCCGATGTGAGCCAGAGTCTCGCCTGCTCGAGGTCGCCCCTGTGGGCGGCGGAGGGATGATCATCGAGATAGAGGGTCACGTCGTCAGTCGTGGTATCGTGCAGGGCCGCCACGAAGTGCGTGTCGTCTGGAATCTCGATACCATTCCGCGAGAGTCCCCCTCTCACCTCCGCATCGTTCAGAAGCGACGCGAGCAGCCTGGCGTTGACCTCACCCGAATACCCGCCGCAGGCTCCGCAATGCAGCGCGCTGGCGTGAGGATTATTCACGACATTTGCGCCGTGACCCACGAACAGAACAAGCCGCGCGAAATCCCGCGTCAGGGACATCGCGCGCAGCACGGTCTCTGCAGTCTCAACCCGAGTCGCCAGGTCAGGAGCGGGATCGAGTCGAGGCGACGGGTCGCTTGGCGGCGGGGAGACTTGCAATCCCAACGCATCCGCCAGGAGCTTGCCCACATAAACGGGACCGGTCGCCTCGACGAAGGCGAAGGAGGAGACTGCGGCGAGCTTGAACCGGCCCCAGGCGCGTCTTGCGCGCGTCTTTACACGCGTGGACTGATCCTTCGCGTGGGCTTCCAGGCCGCCAGAATACGACCTGAGTGCGGGATTGAGCAGAACAGGCAGCCGCCTTTCCTCGACGTCAGAAGCGAAGCGCCGGTGCGAGGTCGTCAGACCAAAAAAGCCCGCAAAGCCTATCGTCTGGATTCGGGGATCCATGCTCTCGAGCGCCCTGCGAAAGACCTCCGAGCGAACGTCGATGCAAAAGGCGGTCTGGAGCGCGGGCCGGTCATTGAGCGCGTGCGGTGAATGCTCCGCCAGCGTTTGGGCCAACGCGCGCTGGGCGGCATGTTCGGCAGCCGCCTGAAGGATGGCATCGATTGCAATATCGCGAGTCGGCTCAACAGGCGCCGCATGCGCCGTCCGGACGCCACGCCACGCGGCGGCGATCTCAGCATCATACTGCAGAAAGAGCGCTTCTTCCCAGATCAGCCGGATCGCGAGGAAGTCCGTGATCGTCTCGTCCGCGCCGCCCGCGAGCTCGGCCTGCCAAAGCTTGTAGCGGGCGTAGTGCGCCCATCCCCCAAGCGTCATGAGCATCTGATGGAAATAGGTTTCGGCCGCATCCGCAGGGAGGCCAAGCCGAGCAACGACCCGTTCGACTATCGCCAACGCGGTTTCTGGCGCCTCCGATACATTGAGGGCGAAGTCCCGAAGGCCGGCGATTTCGGGCGTGAGGTCGTGGGCGGCAACCGCCCTCCAGGCGGCGTAGGCGCGCTTCCCCTTCGGAGCAGCCCACAGCGCCTGTCCTTCGTCGAAATAGCCGGCGGCCCAGGCTCCGAAGCGTTCGGCGATGATACCCGGCCAATCGATGCCAGATGCGTACGCCGCGAGTTCGGCGATCGTCGGAAGGGCTTTCGGCGGCAGCGCTTCTGCGTTAGCTGCGGATTTGAGAGTCGATACATCGACTGATCTCGAGCCGACCGGCGCGCTCGCTATCGCCGCCTCGAGATCAGCTTCGCTGATCACGCCGGCTGCGATCTTCTGAGCATACCAGCGCCGGGGCATGGTGACGCGAGCGCCAGCGACCCGAGCGAGCCGGGCGCCGACCTTGGCGAGTGGCTCCTCGGTTTGCCCCAGAAACGGATTGACCGCGACGCTCGACGCCAGAGGCCAGGCCGGCGGTATCGCCCGGGCGGCGCGATCCATGACGATCGTCAATGCCTGAGGGTTGGGCCAGGATGAAGGAATTTTGTTGGTCATGGTCGTTCTTCCTGGTCGGTTAGGATGGGTTGCGCACAGACCAACCGCCGATTAGCCGGTCGAAGATCGCGTTGGCGTAGAACCCGTTCGAGAGATGCACTCGCAGCCCAACGGCGGCGGGGTGATAGGCCCAGAGCGGAAACATGGCCTGCAAGACGGCAACGAGACCAAAGCTTGCGACCGTCAGTGCTATCAGCGCCCATTCCAGCGGACCGGGGTGCGGCGGCACCGGCAGGACATTCGCGGTGATCGAGATCGCCGACCACTGCAGAGCGAAGTAGCCGAATGAGGTCGCCACGGCATAGGCCACCGTGCGCTGAGTGAGCGCGCGGGGCGCCGCGTCAGCCAATCCTTGGGCCAGCATGTAAGCGACGCCGAAGATCAGAATCGCGCCGAGCGCGATCTCCTGAGGAGACTTGTGTTCGAAGCCGAAGCAAGCGCCGACGAAGACGTAGATGGCGAGCGCCGACAGAAAGGCACGCGCCACGGCGCCAGCCTTCGGGATGGCGACCGGGCCCGGCCTGCGGATTGCAGCCACACGCTCAACGGCACCGCCGGAAGCGAGGAATGAATGGGCCTTGTAGAGCGAATGCGCCACGATGTGCAGCAGCGCCAGGGGGAAGAGAGCCAGGCCGCACTCCAGGATCATGAATCCCATCTGGGCGACGGTAGACCAGGCGAGCGAAGTCTTGACCGCGGGCTGCGTCAGCATGACCAGACTGCCGAAGAGCGCGCTGAATCCGCCGATCACGACGAGCGCCGCGAGCATGCCCGGCGCCAGTAGCATGACCTCTGCAAAGCGGATCAACAAGAAGCCGCCGGCGTTGACGACACCGGCGTGGAGGAGCGCTGACACCGGCGTGGGCGTCTCCATGACTTCGGTAAGCCAGCCATGAACAGGAAACTGAGCCGACTTGAGCACGGCGGCGATCCCCAGAAGGCCCGCGGCGGCGATGGCTAGCCCTCCGCCCGAACCTGACCGCGCAGCCGCAAGGATAGCCCCTATGTCAAATGTTCCATACGCAGCGACCAGCAGGAAAGCGGCGCCCAGAAGCGCGGCATCGCCGAGTCGGGCTGTGATGAATTTCTTTCGCGCCGCGCGCTGCGCGGCAATCCGCTGCGGATAGAAGAGCAGAAGCCTGTGCAGGAAGAGGCTGGTGGCGATCCAGGCGATCACCAGTTGGAACAGGTTCCCGGCGGTGACCAGGAGCACCACAGATGCCAGCGTCAGGCAAAGCCAGCCGGTGAAAGCACCCTGGCGGGCCTCTCCGTCCAGGTAGGTCCGCGCATAACGGACGACGATCCAGCCGACGAAAGTGACTAAAACCAGCATGGACGCACTGACTGCATCAACTCGGGTACAGAGACCGACGCCTCGAAGCCCGACGACGGGACTGTCGCCCGCGCCCAAGAGTATCAGGCCAATCGCTGATGAGATCGCTGCAAGCAATGCGAGGAGCGAAGCGGCTTCAGCCAATGAGGGGGCCAGTTTGGGCCGACAACCACAATCGAGGAATCCGGTTGCTCCTGCGAGGAGCAACGGAACGGGCGCCGACATCGGCGCGAAAAATAGCTGCACGAAAATCCCCTTCAAAGGCAAAAACTGTTCGGGCAGGGTCGTACCCGATTATGAAATCCGGAAAAAATTCATTGTTTCTGCAAATTCATTCGCTTTAATAGAACGTTATGAGGGATCTGAACTACAATCACCTACGATACTTCTGGGCGGTGGCTCATGAGGGGAGCCTCACACGAGCAGCAGAGCTCATGAACCTGTCTCAATCGGCTCTTTCCGTTCAAATTCAGAAGCTCGAACATCAGATGGGGCATCCGCTTTTCGAGCGTGCGGGCAGAAAGCTCGTGCTGACGGAAGCCGGCCGGATCACGCTCGACTACGCCGACACGGTGTTCAAGACGGGTGACGAACTCATGAGCACCTTGCGCGGACAGCCCCTGGCCACCCGGCAGGTTCTTCGGGTCGGCGCGCTGACGACCCTGTCGCGGAATTTCCAACTTGAGTTCCTCCGACCGTTGGTCGGACGATCGGATGTCGAACTGATCGTTCGATCTGGAAACATCCGCGATCTGCTCGCCCAGTTGGAAGCCCACGCAGTCGATGTGGTTCTGGCAAACAGCGCTGCGCCGCGGGACGCGCGATCCTCGCTGCGTAATCATTTGCTCAACGAGCAGCCTGTCAGCCTGGTGGGCCGCCCGCGTCGAACCGGGCGCAAGTTCAGGTTTCCGGACGATCTAAAGTCGGAACCAATCCTCTTACCCAGCCTCGATAGCGATATACGTGTCGCGTTCGACCGCGTCCTCGAGTTGGCCGGGATCAGACCCACGATCCTCGCCGAGGTCGATGACATGGCAATGCTACGCTTGCTGGCTCGCGAGCGAGAGGGCGTCACCCTTGTGCCTCCGATCGTCGTTCGTGACGAACTGGATGCCGGCGTCCTCGTTGAGCACTGCCGGATACCAGAGGTTACGGAGACGTTCTATGCAATCATTCAGAAGCGCCGCTTTCCCAATCGGCTTCTGGGCGAACTATTAGATGCCGGTTAGGTCGAAAGGGGCGCGACAGCCGCAACGTCTTTTCCTTTAAGGGCGTTTTTTGGCCTGTTTGAATCGATGGGTGATTCCCGCTGACGTAGAATTCTGATTCAGAGTCCGTGCTGATAAAGGATGTCGTCCTGGATGGGACAGCCTCTCTCGATGGATTTGCGCGGGCGGCTTGTGGTTGCGGTTGATAATGGTTTGAGTTGCAAGGCGGTGGCGGCGTGATTTGGCATTGCGCCTTCGCCGGCGCTAGCTTCGTAGGCACTTGCTCCGCTCTGTCGACCTTGTGGGTATCGACATATCCGCGCCGGAGTTCAGATTCGAGGCAAGACTAATCGCAGGTGCTGATGCCGAGTCAGATACTATGGACCGGCTGGAAGCCGTGAGCTTATTCGATGAGGAGAACTAATCTTCGGGATTCCATGTAGAATTGGGGCTATTGGTGAGTCCGCGTCCCTATGAACGCCGCACCCAGCCCAAATTCGTCAAGGCGCATACTCAGACCCTCAAACCACCTCGATCCCAGGGTTCTTCGAAATGTCCGGGTGCGGCTGCTCCGGCGCGGCCGCGAGCAGGCAGTGCCACTGCCCTTCACCGACCCGCAGGCGGCTCGACGCTACTCTGCTCGCCCGGGCCGAGGCCTGCCGGGCGGAGTTGCTGTGCGGTGTCGCGGCGGTGCGGCTCGGCCTCGAACTCGGCGACGGGCGCAGGCTTGCGAGCGGCACGCTGTTGCTCGCGACCGGCACCCTTGCCCGCGCGTCGGCGGGCCTGCTACCGCTGGTACGGCTGGGTTGAATGCGCGCACGGCGAGAGGCGCTCCCGCGCCGGCGACGGAAACCCGTCGCCCGTGCGTTGAATGGGCCGGATGCCGACCGGATGGGCCGGTCGGCGCGGCAACCAGCGCAAGGCGGGCACCCGCGAGGACATGACAGACCCGGACGGGGACCCGGATGCGGACCTGCTGGCAAGGATCGGCATGGGCGAGGAGGCGGCGTTTCGGACGCTGATGGCGCACAAGCTGCCGCGCGTGCACGGGCTCGCGCTGCGGCTGTTGCGCGATTCGGCGCTGGCCGACGACGTGGCCCAGGAGGTGTTCCTGCGGGTCTGGCGGCAGGCGCGGGCTTGGCGGCCGGGGGCGGCGCGGTTTGATACCTGGCTGCACCGCGTCGCGCTCAATTTGTGCCTCGACCGGTTGCGGCGGCGGCGGGAAGTGGCCGTCGCCGAGCCGCCGGACCAGGTGGACCCGGCGCCGGGGGCGGATTTCATGCTCGCGCGCGACGCCGAGGCGCGGCGCGTGGAGCGCGCGGTTGCCGCCCTGCCGGCGCGCCAGCGCGAGGCGCTGGTGATGCAGGTGTATCAGGGATTGTCGAATATCGAGGCCGCGGCGGCGCTGGGCATCAGCGTCGAGGCACTGGAAAGCCTGCTTGCCCGCGCCCGCCGCGCCCTGCGCCAACAGCTCGAGGATCTGCGACCATGACGCCCGAACGCTTCGCCGCCCTTGCCGCCGCCTATGGCGGCGCGATCGACCGCTGGCCCGCCGACGAGCGCGACGCCGCCCGCGCCTTTCGCGAGGCCGATCCGGCGGCGGCGGACGCCATTCTCGCGGCCGAGGCGGCGCTGGATGCGATGCTGGCGCGCTGGGCGGTGCCGGCGCCGGGGGCGGCGCTGGCCGGGCGGATCGCCCGCGATGCCGCGCGGCGGCGGGCCTTGTGGCGGCGCGGCCGGCTCTGGCTCGCCGGGCTCGGCCTCGCCGGTGCGCTGGCCAGCGGCGGGGCCATCGGCGCCGTGCTGGTCGCCCGCCTCGTGCCGGCGGGCGGGGCGGCTTGTTCGCAATCCCTCACCGTGCTCGGCGCGCCGGTGCCATCCTGCGGAAATGCCGCCAACTGGAGTGATACGCTGTGACCACCAGCCGCTTGCAGATCGGCCTCGTTGCCTCGCTGCTCGTCAATGCCCTCATGATCGGCGCCTTTGGCGGCGGGCTCGCGGTGCTGTCGCACCGGGGCGGCTGGCACAGGCCGCCGCATCGCCATCCCGGCCCGATCCAGACCGCCGGCCACGCCCTGAAGCCGGCGGACCGCGCCCGCTTCCGCGCCGCGATGCTCGCGGTGATCCGCGACAATCGCGACCTGATCCGCGACGCGCGGCTGCGCCGTCAGCAGGCGGGGGCGCTGTTCGTCCGCCCCGACTTCGACCGCGCCGCGATCGCGGCACTGCTGGCCAGGGCGCGGCGGGACCGCGCCGAGCTGCTGGCGAAGCTCGACAATGCGGCGCTGCGCTTCGCCGCCACCCTGCCGCGCGGCGAGCGGCGGAAACTGGCGCGCGGCCTCGCCGAACACGGCGAGCTGCAACGGCGGGGCGGCCGTTTTGCGCCCCCGCCAGGTGGGAATTTTGCTCCGCCGCCGCCGCAGGGCGGGAATTCGGTGGCACCGAAGGGCTGAAGGTGGCGACGGATGTTCGGCGCCCGCGCGTTGAACGGGATACAGGCCCCGCGCGGTCGACGCGCCACAGATCATCGAGGATCTCGCCATGCTGTCTCGTACGCTCCGTTTTACGCCCACCCAGGATGCACGGCCGGGCCGGGCGGCGCGGATCGCGCGGCGGGCGGTGGCCGCGATCCTGCTCGCCGGGCTCGCCGGCGGGCTTGCGGGATGCGTGGTCTATCCCGCCGGGCCGCGCCATGGCTGGTGCTACTGGCACTCCTATCGGTGCCGCTGAGCGCGCCGATCCGGCATTGTTGCAACGCTCAAGGACAGGGCTGACGACATGACACACAAGTTCAGCACCATCGCTTTCCGGCGCCCGGCGCGGGCCGCGCTCGGGCTTGCGCTCGGCCTCGGCCTCGCCGCCGTGCCGCATGCCGCCCGCGCCTGGGAACATCCCTGGTGGGGGCCGCGTTTTGCCATCGGCATCGCCGTGCCGGCGCCCCTCTATCCGCCGCCCGTCTATGTCGCGCCGCCGCCGCGCGTCTGGGTGCCGGGGCATTACAACTGGCGCGGCAGGTGGATTCCCGGCCACTGGCGCTGGCGCTGAGGGGGCGGCGGCGATGACCCTCGCATCCGCGCAGGCGGCGGGCCTGACGCCTTCGCAGGCGACAAGCCTGACGCCCTCACAGGCGATGATCCGCTTCGGCCTCGGCGGACGGCCGGACCAGAAGCCGCCGACCGATCCGCGCGCGTGGCTGCTCGGCCAGCTCGACGGGCCGGACCCCGCGCTGGCGACACCCTCCTTCGCCGGACTGCCGAGCGGGGCCGCCGCCCTCGCCGCCCTGCGCGACGACCGGATGACGCGCAAGCGGCTGGCGCGGCAGGGACTCTCGCTCAAGGATCATTTCAAGCCGCGCAGCCGGGAGATGTTCCGCGTCGATGCCGCCGCCCAGCTCGGCTGGGCGCTGCGCACCGACGCGCCGTTCCGCGAGCGGCTGGTGTGGTTCTGGGCGAATCATTTCACCGTGTCGATGCGCCAGGGCGGCACCGCGGCGCTGATCGGCCCGTTCCTGCGCGAGGCGATTCGCCCGCATGTCACCGGCCGGTTCACCGACATGGTGCTGGCGGTGGAGCGGCATCCAGCGATGCTGCTTTATCTCGGCAATGCCGGGTCGGTCGGGCCGGACAGCCGGGCCGGGGTGCGGCGGCATCGCGGGCTCAACGAGAATCTCGGCCGCGAGTGCATGGAGCTGCACACGGTGAGCCTGCGCGCGGGCTACAGCCAGCAGGACGTCATCGCCATGGCGAAGCTGCTCACCGGATGGTCGGTCGATCCGAGGGCGGAGCCGACCGGGTTCCGCTTCCGCCCCTTCGCCCATGAGCCGGGGCCGCAGACGCTGATGGGGCGCAGCTTTCCGCCGGGCGAGGCGGGGGGCATCGCGGCGCTGCGGTTCCTCTCGACCTATCACACCACCTGGACGGCGCTGGCGACCAAGCTGGTGCGGCATTTCGTCGCTGACCAGCCGCCGGCGGCGGCGGTTGCGCATGTCGCCGGCGTGCTGGCCGGCACGCAGGGCGATCTGCGGGCGGCCGCGGCGGCGCTGGTCGATCTGCCGCAGGCGTGGATACCGGGGCGCAAGATCAAGACGCCGGTCGAGTATTTCCTCTCGGTCGGCCGCGCGCTCGGCGAGACCGAGGCGAAGGTGCCGGCGGCGCTGGGGATGCTGCGGCGGCTCGGCCAGCCGCTCTGGGCGGCGCCGCTGCCCAATGGATGGTCGGATCTCGGCGGCGACTGGAGCGGGCCGGACGCGGTGCTGGCGCGGATCGACTTCGCCTATACCATGGCAGGGCACAGCCATGATCGCGCCCCCGCCGCCATCGCCACGGCCGCACTCGGCGCGCAGCTCCGCCCGGATACGCTGGCGGCGGTGAGCACCGCCGGCTCGCCGCGCGAGGCGCTGGCGCTGCTGTTCGCTTCTCCCGAATTTCTCAGACGGTGACCGACATGAACCTCTCCCGCCGCGCGACGCTGCTGGGCCTCGCGACCGTCGCCACCCTGGGCCGGACCCGGCTCGCCCTCGCCGCCGCGCCGACCGATTCGCGCTTCGTCGTCGTGCTGCTGCGCGGCGCGCTCGACGGGATGGAGGCCGTCATTCCCCATGGCGACCCCGACCTCGCGCGGCTGCGGCCGGGCCTCGTGCCGCAGGCGGCGTCGGGACACGATCTCGGCGGGTTCTACGCGCTGCACCCGGCGCTGGCGCGGTTCCACACGCTCTATGCCGCGGGCGAGCTGCTGGCGGTGCACGCGATCGCCGGCCCGTATCGGACGCGCAGCCATTTCGAGGCGCAGGATCTGTTGCAGACCGGTGTCGAGCAGATCGGCATGAATTCGGGCTGGCTCAACCGGCTGATCGGCGAGCTGCCGGCGGATGGCGATCCGGGCGGGATCGGGCTGGCGGCGGGGATCAGCACGCCGCTGATCCTGCGCGGGGCGGCGCCGGTGGGCGCCTATGCGCCGGTCGGCTTCGCGCAGCCAGATCAGGGCCTGTATGCGGCGATCGGCAGGCTCAACGCGGGCGATCCGGTGTTCGGCCCGGCGATCGCCCGCGGGCTCGGCGCGCGGCGGTTCGACCGCACGGCCTTCGCCGCCGGGGCGGCACCGGCGATGGACGACGAGGAGATGATGTCGCCGGCGGGGCGTGCCCGCCCGGCCGATCGCTACGGGTTTCCCGAGCTTGCCGCCCGGGTGGGCACGCTGCTCGCCGCGGCACAGGGGCCGCGGATCGCCGCCTTCCAGCTCGAAGGGTGGGATACGCATGTCAACCAGATGCAGCTGCTGCCCGGCCCGCTCGGCGGCCTCGATCGCGGGGTGGCGGCGCTGAAAGCGGCACTGGGCGTGGCCTGGGCGAAGACCGCGGTGCTGGTGATCACCGAATTCGGCCGCACCGCGCGGATCAACGGCACGCGCGGGACCGATCATGGCACCGCGACGGTCGCGTTCCTTGCCGGCGGCGCGGTGCAGGGCGGGCGGGTGCTGGCGACCTGGCCGGGGCTGAAGGACCGGCAGCTGTTCCAGAACCGCGACCTCGCGCCGACGGCGGATCTGCGCGCGCTAGCCAAGGGCGTGCTGGCGGCGCAGTTCGGGCTGGGGCCGCAGGCGCTCGCGCGGATTTTCCCCGAGAGTGCGGCGGTCGCGCCGATGGGCGGGCTGCTGCGCGCCTGAGCGGTTCGTCTGGTCCGCCGCGTCTTGTCCGATCGGCGCGGGCGATTATTTCGGGCGGCATGGGAACGGGTGTTTCGGTTGTCTGGTTCAAGCGCGACCTGCGGCTTGCCGATCACGCGGCGCTGACGGCGGCTTCTGCTGCGGGCACCGTGCTGCCGCTGGTGATCGTCGAGCCGGAATACTGGCGGCTGCCGGATATCTCGCACCGGCAATATGCGTTCCTTGCCGGCTGCATCGAGGATCTGGCGGCGGCGATCGCGGCGGCGGGCGGGCGGCTTCTGGTGTGCGTCGGCCCCGCGATCGAGGTGCTGGAGGCGCTGCGCCGGCGGCTCGGCGGGTTCGCCCTGTGGTCGCACGAGGAGACGGGCAATCGCTGGACCCATGCGCGGGACCGGGCGGTGCGGCGCTGGGCGCGGGCGCAGGGGGTGGCGTGGACCGAGCTGCGCCAGTTCGGCGTGATTCGTGGCCCGGCGCTGGATCGCGACCGCTGGGCGGCGCAATGGGACCGGATGAGCCTCCTCGACGCCGCGAGTGGAACTTCGGCGGTTCCTGAAAGTGGCGTGACCACCACCGCAGGTAGCAGCCCTGCCACGCTGGGGCCAGTTTCTTGGTTCGGCTGGAGTGCCGTTTCTTCGTCCCGGCCTGATCGTGCGCGGGGCGTCGTGCACAGCCGCGGTCAAGAATGGCCGCAGGCCATCGCGTAGCGACGCGCAGCGTTCTTGACGGCGGCGAGCACGGCGCCAGTCTTGAGGCAGACGGGCCGAGCAGCCGCATCCCGCAGTCCGATCGCGCATTGGCGCGGCATGCGGTGCCAGCCCGCACGGGACACTCTGATTGCGCGGAGCACCGCCATGGCAAGCAGCGACATCTTCACCCTCGGCCTCGGACTGACCCCACCCTGGCGCGTGGTCGACCAGCGGTTGGAAACCGACTACCAGCCGCATGAGTTGCATCTGGCCGTCGCCGCCGACCCAGGCGCCCGCTTCCCCTGCCCAACCTGCGGCCGGCTGTGCAAACCGCACGACTGGAAGGAACTGAGCTGGCGGCACCTCAACTTCTTTCAGCACGCCTGCATCATCGAGGCCCGTGTGCCACGCACCGACTGTCCGGAGCACGGCGTACTCCGCATTGCTGTGCCTTGGGCACGTCCCGACAGCGGCTTCACGCTGTTGTTCGAGCAGGCCGCGCTGGCTCTGATGCGCGAGATGCCGGTTGCCGCTGCCGCGCGCATCATCGGCGTCACCGACCAGCGGCTGTGGCGCATTCTGCGGTACTATGTCGGCCGGGCGATCGAGCGGCTCGATCTCAGCGGGGTCGAGGCGATCGCACTCGACGAAACCGCGGCCAAGCGAGGCCACAGCTACGTCACCGTGTTCATTGACCTCGATGCGGCCGAGCGCCCGGTGCTGTTCGTCACCCCCGGAAAGGGTAAGGAATGCATGACCGCCTTCCGGGCCTTCCTGGCGGAGCACGGCGGCGAGGCCCGCCGCATCGCCGAGGTGGTGTGTGACATGTCGGCGGCCTTCCTTGCTGCTGCGGCGGAGAGCTTCCCGCAGGCCTCGGTCACCGTGGACTGGTTCCACGTCGTGCAGATCTTCACCACCGCGGTCGAGCAGGTGCGGCGCGCCGAGGCGCATCAGCACAACCTGCCCAAGGGGGTACGCTGGGCCACGTTGAAGCGACCGGAAAACCTGACCATGGCCCAGCGGCAGGCGCTCGACCAGTTGGAGAACAGCGGCTTCGCCACAGCCGAAGCCTATCGCGCCAAGGAGATGCTGCGCTGGGTTCGCCTGGCCGCAACGCCACAGGCCGCGCGCTGGCGGCTGACCAACTTCCTCAACCACGTCACCGCCCGGCTGGACGATCCCGACCACCTGCTCGATCCTGTTCGACAGGCCGTCGATACCGTACGGCGCAATGCCAAGCGGATCATTCGACGCTGGAAGTCAGGCCATTCCAATGCCCGCCTCGAAGCGCTCAATGGGCTGTTCCAGGCAGCCCGCGCTCGCGCCCGAGGCTATCGCAACACCGCTACCTTCGCGTGCATCATCTACCTGCTCGGCGCGCCCATCAACGCCATGCTCGACGTCTTCCATTCCACTTGAGACGTCGAAGAGCCCCGGATGATGGCGGCACCTTCGCTGCCGCAGCCGCGCGGCATCGCCTGGGCGCCGCCGCCGGAGGGGCTGGCCGCAGCTGGTGTTCCGGCCGCGGCCGCACTCCACCTCGCGCCGGACGGGTTGCGGCACGGCCAGACGCCGGGGCGGGCGGCGGCGCTGGCAACGCTCGGCTCGTTCCTCGCCACGAGGGGCGAGGATTATACGAGGGCGATGTCATCACCGGTGTCGGGCGAGGCGGCGTGCTCGCGGCTTTCACCCTATTTCGCCTATGGCTGCGTCTCCATCCGCGAGGCGGCGCAGGCGGCCTGGCGGCGGCAGCGCGAGGTGCCGGCGGCCAGCCGCTGGGGGGCGGCGCTGCGCTCGTTCATCGCCCGGCTGCACTGGCATTGCCATTTCATCCAGAAGCTGGAGGCCGAGCCGGAGGCGGAGTGGCGGCCCTTTGCCCGGATCTACGAGGGAATGCGGCCGCCCGCCGACCCGGCGCGCCTCGCCGCCTGGGCTGAGGGGCGCACGGGGTATCCCTTCATCGATGCGGCGATGCGCTACCTCGCGGCGCATGGATGGATCAACTTCCGCATGCGGGCGATGCTGATGTCGTTCGCCAGCCATGACCTGTTCCTGCCCTGGCAGGAGAGCGGCCTGGTGCTGGCGCGGCTGTTCACCGATTACGAGCCGGGAATCCACTGGCCGCAATGCCAGATGCAGTCCGGCGAGACCGGGATCAACACGGTGCGGGTGTATTCGCCGGTCAAGCAGGGATTCGACCAGGACCCGGCGGGCCGGCTCATCCGGCTTCATGTACCGGAGCTGGCGGCGGTGGCGGGGGCGCTGGTGCATGAGCCCTGGCGGCTCGACGCGGCCGAGCGGGCGCGGCTCTGCCCGGAGTATCCGGCGCGGATTGTGATCCATGAGGAGGCGGCGCGGGCGGCGAAGGCGGCGCTGTTCGCGCGGCGGCAACTGGCCGAGGCGCAGCGCGAGGCGGATGCGGTGCAGCGCCGCCACGGCTCGCGTCGGGGACGGGCCCGGCAGCAGCGCGACACACGCTCCCGCGCAGCGCCGGGGCAGCTCGTGCTTGATCTCGACGGCGCCGCCGTGGCGCCAGATGTCGAATCTATGAAGGTTGCTCGCACGGGGCTTGGGGGCGGGGTTGGGGTTACGAAGCGCCGACCCTGACCGGAGAACGTCCATGAGAATGCGCGGATGACCGTTCAAGGTCGAAGCCTTTTGGCGAAGCGGATTGTCGAAGGAGGCTGGCACGTAGCATCGGCGGCGCATGCAACGCCAACGCGCGGCGTGGGGGTGATCCGGCGCGGAGCGACCCGGCGTCTCCGCGCCCTGTGCCGACTGCTGCTGGCGGTGGGGGACCGTGGGGCCTATTCGATCGAGCAGGACGTGGCGGGCACAAGATACGGGCGCCGGGAGATGTCGGACCCGGCGGACTTCGCGGTGACGTGCTGCGCCTCGCTGTGGATCTCATTCAGGAACGAACCGATCGGGGGACGCTATCCGAAGGCGGGCACGTTCTCGCGGTTCGTGGAAGAACTCCTGCACGAAGCGCTCGGAATCTTTCCCGGCATCGGAACTGCGGAGCGCCCTGCGCCGGTTCCACGGCGCGACAGTGACTGAACACACTCAACATCCGGGTCCGGGCGATGTTCCGCCCGCGGCACCAACCGTTGCGGACGCCATCGCGCTCGTCGCCTCGTGGAACGATCTCACGAACGAACGTCGCCGGAGCATCATCTCCTCTCTGCGCGCACTCGCCCGCATCGCCGGGACCGATCCGACCCAGCTGCGCCTCTGCCCGGCGGAGCTGAACGACAGGGTGCTCGGTAAGCCGCCCCAGCTGTTCGGCATCTCGGCGACCTCGATGGCAACCGTGCGGTCGAATACACGCTTCGCGATGCGCCGCCTCGGCCGGCTGGAGCCGCGCGCGCCCCTCGATGCCGACTGGAGATCACTTCGCGACGGCCTCCCGTCCCGGGCGGCAACCACCCTCACCCGCTTCATCGAGTTCCACAGCCGCGAGGGCATTCCGCCGTCCACCGTCTCGGATGCGAGCTTCGAGCGCTGCCAGGCCTGGATCCGTGCCGCGACCCTCTGCCGCAGCCCGTCCCGGCTGTTCGCCCAGATGCGCTATCAATGGAACAAGGCCGCACGTGAACAGCCCAATCTCGGGCTGCCGATCCTCGGCGCCGCACGCCAGCGGGCCCGGTGCACCGTCCCGCTCGAGACCATGCATCCCGGCCTGCAGGCCGATCTCGAGCGCATGCGGCGCCACCTCGGCTGTTCCGATCTCGATGATCTCGATGCCGATCACCTCCGCGGCGATCATGACGACGGTCTGGCCGGTCGGGCATCACCATCCCCGGCGCCACGGCGGGCGCTGCGCGCCATCACCATCGAGGAGCGCATGCGCCATGCCCGCCAGGCCGTCTGGGCGCTGGTGCAGACCGGCGTACCGCTCGAGGAGATCCGCGGTATCCGCGACCTCGTCGTGCCGGTCGAGCGGGCCCGCCAAGTCATCCGCTTCATGGCCGGCCGGGGCCGAGCGTTGCTTGCCGGCACGGTCGCCCATCTGAAGAAATATCCGGGAGATTTCGAGGTCATCCGCGTCCTGCTCGGCCACAAGACCGATCGGACGGCCCGCAAGTCCTATACCGGCCCCGAGAAGGACAGTGCGTTCGAGCGCTTCGACCAGACCGTGCTCGAGCAGATGAGGACGCTCCGCCCGCGGAAGTCCGGGCCCGACCGCAGGACAGATCGCCGCAGAGCGATGGAAGGGAGAGCGTGATGCGTGACCTTGGGGAACAGAGGCCGGCGTCGCAGGACGAGGCCCGGCTCGCGCGGCGGCTTGCGCGCTATCTCGCCACCTGGCCTGCGATCGACCGGCAGCGATGGGAGCAGAACTGTGCGCCCGCCGATCCGCTCGACGATCCCGGATATGGCAGCACGCTGCGCCTCGCCAGCCGGCACAAGATCGCCAGGGGCTACACCTACTGGCTGCGGTTCCTCGACGAGGCCGGATGGCTCGACCCGGCAGCGCCACCCGGGGCCCGGATCTCCCATGCCCGCAGCGCCGCCTGGTTCCGTGCCCTGATGGCGCGCGGCAATGCGCCCTTCACTATCGCCGGCCGCTTCGCCGAACTGAACCTGGCGATCCGGGTTCTGGCACCCGAGGCCGACCGGACCTGCATCCTCCAGCCAAACGGCGCCTCGATCCGTCAGCGCCTGTTCATGGACAAGCGTGAACTCCTCATCCCCGATGCCCGCATCCTCTATGCCGAGGGATTGCGCCTGATGGGGACGGCGGAGCAGTGCCGGACGCGGCGCAAGGCGCTGCTCCAGTTCCGCGATGGGCTGATCTTCGCGGTGCTGAGCGCCCGCGCCCGCCGCCTCCGCACCACGGCACAGACCATGGCAACGGACAATCTCCACAAGGTCGACGGCCGTTACCGGATCGATTACCGACCCGACCAGATCAAGACCGCACGGCGTGACAACGTTCTGCTCCCCGCTCGCCTGACGCCATTCATCGACCGCTATCTCGGCGAGATCCGCCCCGCCCTGCTGCGTGGCACGGATCATGGCGCGCTCTGGGTCGGCACGCTGGGCAAACCGCTCGCTGAGCCGGGGATCGAGAAGCTCGTCCGGGTTCGGTCCAAAGCCCTGCTCGGCGTCGCGATCGGGCCGCACCGGTTCCGCCACGCGCTCGGCACCACAGCCCCCCTGGTCAATCGCACCGAGCCCGGCCTCGCCCGCGCCGTGCTCGACATCAGCGAGGCGGTCGCGGCCGAGCACTACAACCGGGCCAATGCCATCATCGCCACCGAATTCTTCCAAGCCGAGATGCTCGCCGCGACCCAGGCGGCGAACGACCACGCGCGGCTGGAGAAGATCAGGCGGCGGAGGGAATGAATTGCTCGACATTTAGAGCAAGTATCGCACGAATATTTCTATAACATATTGAAATACTTGATTATATTTCCATATCTGGTGAGTAGACAGTCATCCTGGCGTTGCCGGGGAGAAACCACCTAAACGCTCCTCCGGCCCTGTCTGCGCCGGGATCCGATCCCGGCCACGCCATTCCCCAACCACATCATCAGGAGACCACCATGACCGATCCGGTCACACCGGGCATGGCACTCGTTGCCATGCCCGCCGATCCTGTGCGCCTGAACGCCGTCCGCGATCAGCTCAGCACGGATCTCGATACACTCGAGTTCGCGATGCACACGCTCGACGTCGTCGCCGCCATGCTCGGCGGCGACGGCGAGGACCCCGCCGATGCCATGGACACCGCAACCGCCGCCCGCATCCGCCGCGACAACATGAGCGCCATCCGCCATGCCTGCCGCCTCGTGGAAAGCCGCGGCAACCGCGCCATCGCCAGCGGCAGGAACCTCCTCGCCCTCACCGATCCGAACTCATCCACATGACAACGCCCCCTCGTCCCAACTCAGGACGAGGGGGCTTTGTCGTTCTGCGAACATCACAAACGCGCTACGGCCGCTCAGCGCCCATGCACGAACCCGCTTCGCGGGAATAGGGCTGAGGTTGAAGCGGCACATTTCGATGAGGTCTTGAGCGCGGGGCGGTAGGCTTCTCAGCATGGGGTTCCCTTCATTTTAAGAGGAACCTCCGATGCCAGTTTCACCTATCGAACGGCCTGTCAGCGCGCTCCGGCAGCGCATGCTCGAAGATATGGCGATGCGCGGCCTGCGATCGGCCACGCAGCGGGACTATATTCGCTTTGTTCAGAGCTTCGCGGCATTCCTCAGGCGGCCGCCGGACACGGCGACTGCTGAGGATATCCGTCGCTTTCAGGTTCACCAGCACGAGAGCGGGGTGCAACCGCCGACGATCAACTGCTCGGTTTCGGCGCTACGGTTTTTCTTCACGGTGACGCTCGATCGGCCGGACCTGTCGCGGCGCCTGGTCTTGGCGCGGTCGCCTCGCAAATTGCCGGATGTGCTGAGTGTCGATGAGGTCGGCCGGCTGCTCGAGGCGGCCCCCGGCATCAAGTACAAGGCCATTCTCGGCACCGCCTATGGCGCCGGCCTGCGCGTGTCGGAGGTGGCAAGCCTCAAGGTCGACGATATCGACAGCACGCGGATGCTGATCAGGGTCGAGCAGGGCAAGGGCCGCAAGGACCGCAACGCCATGCTTTCACCCCAGCTGCTCGCCCTGTTGCGGTTGTGGTGGACGGAAGGCAAACGCCGTGGCGTCATGCTGCCCCATGGCTGGCTGTTCCCCGGACGCAGTGCCGCCGATCCGGTCTCGACGCGACAGATCAACCGCGCGGTTCATGAGGCCGCGGAAGCGGCCGGGATCCGGAAGCGGGTCTCGCCCCACACGCTGCGCCATAGCTTCGCGACCCATCTTCTGGAGCAGGACGTCGATATCCGCGTGATCCAGGTGCTGCTGGGGCACAGCAAGCTCGATACGACCGCGCTCTACGCGCGTGTGGCGACCAAGACGATACGCTCGGTCACCAGTCCACTCGAGCGTTTGGCGTCACTGATGGAGGGCAAGGCATCCACCGGCTGAGGCGGTGGGCGCCTCGCTCGAGGTCGCCGATATCTTCCGCGTCGCCGGCCCCGCTTATCGGGCCAGCCATGCCGGGCAGCTGAGCCTGCATCAGCTCAAGGTCATGTCGGCGATCGAGAATTGCCGCACCGTCGCCCTGGGCGGTCATGTCGAAGCCTGCGAGGACTGCGGCCATCGACGGATCGCTTATAACAGCTGCCGCAACCGGCACTGCCCAAAGTGCCAGGGTGCCGCCGCGCGCACCTGGCTCGCCGCGCGCGAGGCCGACCTGCTGCCGGTTGGATATTTCCATGTCGTCTTCACCGTGCCGGCCGCGATCGCCGACATCGCCTTCCACAACAAGGCTGCCGTCTATGACCTGCTGTTCCACGCCGCGGCCAAGACGATGCTGACGATTGCCGCCGATCCCCGGCATCTGGGCGCACGGATCGGCATCACCGCCGTGCTCCATACATGGGGGTCGGCACTGACCCACCACCCACACGTGCACATGATCGTGCCGGGCGGCGGCATCTCGCTCGACGGTGAGCGCTGGATCTCCTCGCGGCCGGCCTTCCTCGTGCCGGTGCGCGTCCTGGGCAAGTTGTTCCGCCGCCTGTTCATCACCGGCCTGATCGCGCTCCACGATCAAGGACGGCTTGCCTTCTTTGGCGGCCTCGCACCACTCGCCGACCGGCGCACCTTTCTGCGCCACCTCTCGCCGGTCCGCAGCAAACGCTGGGTGGTTTACGCTAAGCCGCCCTTCAGCGGCCCCGCAGCGGTGCTTGCCTATCTCTCGCGCTATACCCACCGCATCGCCATCTCGAACCGGCGGCTGCTCGCCTTTGACGAAGCCAGCGTCATCTTCCGCTACAAGGATTATCGTCGCGATGGCGCCGACCGCCACCAGGCTATGACGCTCGCCGCCGACGAGTTCATCCGCCGCTTTCTGATCCACGTCCTGCCACGCGGCTTCCACCGCATCCGCCACTACGGCTTGCTCTCCGCCACGGCGCGCAAACCCAATCTCGCGCGCACCCGAGAACTCCTCGCCGCCGCGCCGCCCTCCAACAACGATGAGCCCGATAAGCCTCGCGATGTTCGTCCGCCGTGCCCCTGCTGCGGCGGCCACATGGTCATCGTCGAGACGTTCGCCCGCTGGTGTCAGCCCAGGGCGCCGCCGTGTCCCACGACGTCAACCGGGAGAAATTCATCGTGACCCGGCGTCGATCGAACTACACGCACACCGCAGCAACCGCGCTTCGGTCAACGCTTCCCCTTGTGCCCAAGCCTATCACCCGCGATCCCATAATCACTCTCGACCATCATCCCAGAACGCGAAATCGCCGTACCAGCCGCCAATGGCGGAACCAGACTCCACGCCGGCCCCTACTCAGGGACCACGCAACCATCCCCAGCCTCAGCCGAAAATCAAATTCCCCATAGACTAGCGCCCGCTCACCGCGGGTTCGTGCTTGGGCGGTTTTCGTACGCCCGCAGGCATCCGAAAACCTTCACCATCCCGGTCAGCCGGTCTTCCTGAGGACGCCCTCCGAAGCCGACACTCGTGGTCGCGCTACGGGGTCGACCATCTTGGGTGGACAGCGGAGTGACCGCTTTTGAGCAAGTGCACCTGGATACCGGACTTGTGCTGTCACGCTCCCAGTTTTGTTGTTCCAATCAATGCGTCATACAACCTGGCAAATCATCCTCCTTGTACCCTCACCCGGCCCCGCGATGTGCCTGCGGCGTCATTTTGTTGCCGCCACTGGACAACGGTTGGTGAAGAGGGCGCGTGGGTTAATCCCGCCGTCGGCTGTCTCCAGCTATTTCGTCACGACCTGCGACTCCATCGCCGCAAGCTTGGCCAGCAGGTTGTTCTGGGCGGCGACCGGAATATCATGTTCGTCCATCGTGATATTCAGGTCATTGGCCAGCGCGTTGAAGGCTGCCTGGGTGATGTTCAGGCCCTGGTGCACGCTCTTCATGCTCATGTCGAACTTGCAGCCTCCGCCCTCGAGCATGCAGAACTGCGTCGCCAGCGCGGCCTTGAGCGCCGGTATGTTCGTATGCGCGAAATAGAAATCGATCCGCGGGTCCGAGGTGACGCGATTGACGAAGTCGTTCACCAGCGAGTGCATGCCGCTTTCGCCGCCGAATTGCTGGTAGTAGGAGGTCGAGGCGCGCGCCGCGGGGGTTGTGAGCGCCATGCCTGCGACGAACCCGATGATGGCGATGGTGCTTTCAAGACGAGCTTTCATGACTGAGTGACCTTTCGCGTTCAGAAGCTGCCGGTGAGCGAGATGTAGAAGCCGTTCTGGTGCGGCACCGAGGCGATGCGGCCCAGACGCGTGTAAGCCGCGGTCAGCGACAGATGCTTGTTGATGAAGAAGGCGGCGAAGACGTCCTGCCACGGGTCGGTCTTGCTCACCGCATTGCCGAGGGCATTGTAGCCGACCAGCTGGTTCTGCGGCATCGCGCGGAACTCGTAGCCCACGGCAATCCGGCGGGTGATGAACTGGGCCACCGAGACGGCGGGTTCAACCGTATAGTTCCGCTGATAGCTGCCGTCACGAGCGAGCCCGCCAAAGCCCAGCAGGCCATCCTGGTTCGCGTCGGTCACATCGAGGGTGAAATCGACGAAGGTGTAGCGGCCGAACAGGCCGTCGATGAACAGCTTGCTCGCAGCGACATAGAAATCCACGCCGTTCGGACGCGCGCCGATCGCGCGGATCGTGCCGCCGTTCTCGTTGTGCCGGTAGTGAAACCCGACCGAAACCTCAGGCACCAGCGTGTTCTGGTCATAGACGATATTGCCAAGCAGCCTCACTTTCACGCCGAACACGTCCTGCTTGAACGAATAGTTGTTGCCGAACTGCAATTGCGGCGGCAGGGCCGAAACCGGCGCGTTGAAGAACCCGGCAATTGCACCGTCGAGCGCCGCGCCGGTACTGCCCAGGTTGAACTGCTGGTGGGCGTAAGAGAGCTCAACCCGGTCATACAACCCGATCGCCGCGGCGAAATCGTTCAGTCCGTAATTCGCTAGGCCCACATGGGTATAGGCGACAGTTCCGCCGATCTGGTCATCCGTTCCGTAGCCGGCAATCACGGCCCAGGGGTTGATGCCACCGCCGGCCGAGCCATCGACGTCCGTGATGCCGCCGGTCGCCGCCAGCCGCCCCGGCGCGAACAACGCGTTCTGGGCATGGGCCGACGTGACAATCCCGCACGACAGCGCGACCCCAATGGCCAGTTTGACCATGCCGGCGCCACCTCGGTGCGCCCGCCTGTCACGATCCGCTTCGCAGCCTTCCATTGGTTTCTTCCTTTATTGAACTTGGACACTCGGCGCCGCGGGTTGCGGCTTCTGTTTCGTGTCAAAGAACGGCTAAGACCGTCGATCGGATGCAGGAGGCGAATAATTTTTTGATTTTTATTTTGAGGAGCTGCGCTTTGCCGGTCTGATGAAAGTCTGCATTGCTCTGGGTGGGAGGGATAAATTCGGCAAGGCGAATGTCTCAACGACAGAAGAAACACCCCACCGATGCCTGACCAGCTCAGCCTGCACCGGGCGCGAAGCGGGGATCTGGATCGGCGCCAGTCGCTCCCTATCTCCGCAGTCCGCAAAAGCGCGTGGACAGGAGACATACGATGCCGCCAGCCCATCCGCAGAAAACAAACTCCGAGAACCGTTCGGAAACCATCATCGTGCTACTGATGGGAGCGACCACCCTGATCGGGCTTGCTCTGCTCACCTTATTCCGGCTGCACGTTCACTAACGAAGCTCCCGCGATTGCGTCACTCGAAATCCGTCTCCGGCAGCACCTACCGGGCCACGGCGAGCATGTGTCGATTGTCGCTACCGCTAACCCGCCCCGCCAGCACATTCGAGTGATGTCCGCTTTCGGGTGCAATCAAATCGGGGTCTGGTATCGTAGAAGGGTCGAACCGAACCAGCGTCGATCCTCGCCTGAATGTCAGCTTTCCTCGGAGCGGAACCCCTAACCCGCCATTCAGGAAGCGGCCCAACATTGCCATTGTTGCTTATGGCCCTTGACGCGGCGACCGATCCGGTGGGCGACCAATGGGTGAGGCGCGAGCTACCCCGCGATCTTCTGGCGCGGTGAAATTTCCGGGTTTCGCGGCTACCGAGGCGTGATAGCATTCGGTCATTCCATTCCCGCCACGGAGTCGCGTGATGGCTGTGCGAGTAGCCTTGTATGCGAGGTATTCGACTGACTTGCAGAGTGATGCGTCGGTGGAGGACCAGCTGCGGATCTGCCGGGCGCGGGCTGAGCGCGAGGGCTGGACGGTAGTGGAGAGCTACTCGGACCGAGCGATCTCGGGTGCGTCGATGCTCCGTCCCGGCATTCAGGCACTGATGGAGGACGCCGGCCGGCGCCGGTTCGACGTGGTGCTGGCCGAGGCGATGGACCGGCTTTCCCGCGACCAGGAGGACATTGCCGCTCTCTACAAGCGCCTGCGCTTTGCCGGTGTTTCGATCGTGACGATCGCCGAGGGCGAGATCAACGAGATGCATATCGGTCTCAAGGGCACGATGAACGCGCTGGCCCTGAAGGATCTGGCCCAGAAGACGCATCGCGGGCTACTCGGCCGGGTAGAGGCGGGCTTGTCCGCCGGCGGACGTGCCTATGGCTATGACGTGGTCCGCCGCATCGACCACAAGGGCGAGCCGATCCGCGGCGAACGGGCGATCAATGAGGCCGAAGCGGCGATCGTCCGCCGGATTTTCACGATGGCGGCAGAGGGTGCGAGCCCGATTGCCATTGCCAAGGCGCTGAACGGCGCAAAAATCCCCGGCCCCAATGGGCGTGCCTGGCAGGACACGACGATCCGGGGACATGCCGAGCGCGGCACCGGCATCCTGCGCAACGAACTCTATACCGGCGTTCAGGTCTGGAACCGGATGCGTTACATAAAGGATCCGGCCACCGGCAAACGCGTCTCGCGGATGAACCCAACAACGGAATGGGTGCGTGAGGAGGTTCCGCATCTGCGGATCGTCGACCAGGACCTTTGGGATTGTGTGCAGGAGCGCCTGGCCGCGGCGCGTATCGCCTCGGGCGCGGACAAGATCGACCGCGCGGTTTTTCACGAGCGGCGCCGTGCCCGACACGTACTCACGGGCAAGGTGTTCTGCGGCGGCTGCGGTGGCAGCTTTGGCGCCGTCGGCCAAGATTATCTCTCCTGCACCGCCGCGCGGAAGCAGGGCACGTGCGACAACCGGCGCGGCATCCGGCGGAGCGAGCTCGAGAGCCTGATTCTGGATGCACTCCGCCACCAGCTGATGCAGCCCGAGCACGTCGCGGAGTTCGTGGCGGAATACACGGCCGAGTATAACCGGCTCAATTCCGAACGCTCAGCCGCCCTCGCGTCGCATAAGCGCGAACTGGAGAGTGTCACCCGCAAACTGGACGGCCTGATCGATGCGATTGCGGAGGGGATGCGGGCACCGGGGCTGCAGCAGAAACTCGACACGCTGGAGGCTCGGAAGGCGGAGCTGAGCCGGCTCATCGAGACCGCCGGGATTTCGCTCCCGTTGCTGCATCCGAACCTGGCGGAGACCTATCGCGAGCGGGTGACCGACCTTCATGCCGCCCTCACCCGCGAGGATGGCGGCACCGCGGCGCTGGAAGCGGTTCGCGCGCTGATCGAGCGCGTGGAGATTTCAGGAGGGGAGCTGGGAGATGCGGCGGGCCAGCCGAAGATTGTGCTGACGGGTGCGATTGCGGCGATGGTTGGACTGGCGCTCGAACCCGGTTCCAGAGCGTCAAAATCCGCGCTGGGTGGCGCGGGTGTATCTGGTTTGTTCGCGAGTTCGGTGATGGTGGTTGCGGGGACAGGATTTGAACCTGTGACCTTCAGGTTATGAGCCTGACGAGCTACCGGGCTGCTCCACCCCGCGGTGGATGAGGTTACGATAGGCTGGAGGACCTGGCGGCGACCTACTCTCCCGTGCCTTGAGGCACAGTACCATGGGCGCTGGGGATTTTCACGGCCGAGTTCGGGATGGGATCGGGTGCAGGCTCCCCGCAATGGCCACCAGGTCGTCCAGCCTATCGTTGTTTTTGGGCTGGTGTGGATTTGGTGTGTTGTGTGAGTTGTGTTGGTGTTTGTGCATGGTGGGGGTGGTTGAGATATTCAAGTTCTATCGGGTGATTAGTACCGGTTAGCTGAGCGCGTTACCGCGCTTATACACCCGGCCTATCAACGTGATGGTCTGTCACGACCCTCGGGGAGACCTAGTTTTGAGGTGGGTTTCCCGCTTAGATGCTTTCAGCGGTTATCCCGTCCATACTTAGCTACTCGGCTGTGCCACTGGCGTGACAACCGATGCACCAGAGGTATGTTCATCCCGGTCCTCTCGTACTAGGGACAAATCCTCTCAAGTCTCCAACACCCACGGCAGATAGGGACCGAACTGTCTCACGACGTTCTAAACCCAGCTCACGTACCACTTTAATCGGCGAACAGCCGAACCCTTGGGACCTGCTCCAGCCCCAGGATGTGATGAGCCGACATCGAGGTGCCAAACCTCCCCGTCGATGTGGACTCTTGGGGGAGATCAGCCTGTTATCCCTAGAGTACCTTTTATCCGTTGAGCGATGGCCCTTCCACGTGGAACCACCGGATCACTATGGCCGACTTTCGTCTCTGCTCGAGCTGTCGCTCTCGCAGTCAGGCGGGCTTATGCCATTGCACTCAACAGCCGATGTCCGACCGGCTTGAGCCCACCATCGCGCGCCTCCGTTACTCTTTAGGAGGCGACCGCCCCAGTCAAACTGCCCACCATGCAGGGTCCCGGACCGGGATAACCGGCCGCGGTTAGACATCAAAAGCGCGCAGGGCGGTATTTCAAGGTTGGCTCCACCGAAGCTAGCGCCCCGGTTTCAATGCCTCCCGCCTATCCTACACAGCACTCTTCTGATGCCACTGCAAAGCTGCAGTAAAGGTTCATAGGGTCTTTCCGTCTGACCGCGGGTACCCCGCATCTTCACGGGGAATTCAATTTCGCTGAGCCGATGCTGGAGACAGTGGGGAAGTCGTTACGCCATTCGTGCAGGTCGGAACTTACCCGACAAGGAATTTCGCTACCTTAGGACCGTTATAGTTACGGCCGCCGTTTACCGGGGCTTCAATTCAAGGCTTGCACCTCTCCTCTTAACCTTCCGGCACCGGGCAGGCGTCAGACCCTATACGTCGTCTCTCGACTTCGCAGAGCCCTGTGTTTTTACTAAACAGTCGCTACCCCCTCTTTTGTGCCACCCGCACATGGTTGCCCACATACGGGTCTCGCTTATCCCGAAGTTACGCGAGTAATTTGCCTAGTTCCTTCAACATCGTTCTCTCAAGCGCCTTGGTATACTCTACCAGTCCACCTGTGTCGGTTTAGGGTACGGTCTATACGCTGGAGCTATTTCCCGGAATGCTCAAAAAGCCTGCCCAATCCGATAAGGACAGACAACATCTCGCATTCGTCACTTCCAGCAGGCGGAGGAATATTCACCCCCTTCCCATCGACTACGGCTTTCGCCCTCGCCTTAGGGGCCGGCTCACCCTGCGCGGATTAACCTTGCGCAGGAACCCTTGGACTTTCGGCGACAGAGTTTCTCACTCTGTTTGTCGCTACTCATGTCAGCATTCGCACTTCCGATACCTCCAGGAGGGGTCACCCCATCTCCCTTCACAGGCCTACGGAACGCTCCGCTACCGCGCATGTTTCCATGCACCC
>NC_009484.1:2592500-3389227 GCF_000016725.1 Acidiphilium cryptum JF-5
GCCAAGCGTGATATGGCATTCCTGAATTCTCGCCGTGGTGTCGTCCGGCACGATTATGGCATGATCGCACAACGCCAGTGCCGGCCCGCCATCGCCGCCCAGCATGCCCACCGTGACGATCCCCTTGTCCCGCGCCACCTCCAGCGCCCGCAGGACTGAGGGCGAACGGCCGGACGTGGTAATTCCAAACAGCACATCGCCGCTGCGGCCGAGGCCGGCAAGCGGTCGGGCGAAAACCTCGTCGAAGCCAAAATCGTTCCCCGCGGCGGTCAAGGCGGCGGGATCGAGCGTCAGCGCCAACGCAGGCCAGGAGTCGCGCGCCACGCTGCCGCGCAGGCGGATCAGCAATTCCGTCGCCAGATGCTGGGAATCGGCCGCCGATCCCCCATTGCCGCAGAACATCAGTTTGTTCCCGGCGCGAATCGCCGCCTCACAGGCGTCAACGATGGCTATCACCGGTTCGGGCGCCTCGGCGAGAGCCTGCTTCAGCGCGGCGCCGCGCCGGAGCAGCGCGGCGATATGCGCCGCTTCACCCCGCTCAGTGGGCAACCCAGCCACCGTCGATGGAAAGGGCCGCGCCTGTGACGGTCGAAGCCGCTTCGGAGCAGAGAAAAGCGACAAAGGCGCCGATCTTGCCTGGCGTGGTGAATTCGAGCATCGGCTGCTTCTCTGCGAGCAACGCCTTGGCCTCGTCCTGCACCGTGGTGCGGTTCGATGCCGCCCGTGCCTCGATCTGCGCCTCGACGAGCGGCGTCAGGACCCAGCCGGGACAGATCGCATTTACCGTGATGCCGTCGTTCGCGCACTCGATCGCAACCGTCTTGGTCGCCCCGACCACGCCGTGCTTCGCCGCGACATAGGCGATCTTCTGCCCGCTCGCGACCAGTCCATGAGCGGAGGCAATATTGACGATCCGCCCCCAACCGCGCCGGCGCATCAGCGGCACCGCGGACTTCATTGCGTGAAATACGGCGGAAAGGTTGAGCGCGATGATTGCATCCCACTTCTCGTCGGGAAAATCCTCGACCGGTGCCACATGCTGGATCCCGGCATTGTTCACCAGAATATCGATCGAGCCGAGGTCAGCTTCGGCCCGCGTCACCAGTCGCCTGATCTCCGCCGGGCGGGTCAGATCCGCCCCGTCGAATGCGACGCGAACACCAAACTCCCCGCCAAGAGAGGCCCGCAAATCCTCGATTTTCGCTGTGTCGCCGAACCCGTTCAGCATGATGTCCGCACCCTGTGCAGCCAGCGCACGCGCAATGCCAAGACCGATACCGCTGGTCGAACCGGTTACCAGCGCAACCTTGCCCCTGAGACTCACGGGTACCCCCAATGTCAGTGTCGAATCGTTCTGCGCCATGGAGCACAGCGCTTCAAGAGGGCTTGAGGGGTTAACCCGCATTTCTCATGGGGCAGCCGCATCAGGGCCCTGAATCGGCGAAAGTTCTAATGCGACAAAGCAATTTGGTGAAGCACGAGGAGTGCCCCGATGCCGACGGGATGAAGTGACCGGCCCCCAGTGAGTGGTCCGAGTTGAAGCTGGCATTGCGGTCGCATTTCAGATTTTGATGAACCCGTCTGGGTGCGGCATGGTGAGTGCATCGCCAGCATAGCCACGCGATGATGTCGGCGGGTTCGATCCGGCGCTGAGCGCGCTTGTTGCGCGATACAGCTGACTTCCTGAACAGGCCAGAGTATCCGTTCCTGAGGGTCGGCATGCTCGGCCTTCTTTTTTGGGGACGTCGTATCGTTGGCTCGATATCGGACCACCGCCATCGCGACGGGGGCGAGCATCACGAACGAGACGTGACGATGCCACCCGTGCCAGGACCGGGTCTCGCTGTGGTCGAGGCGAATTCGTTCTTCGTGGTCTCCAGGCGGTCTTCGATCGCCCGACGATGGCCTTCGACAGATGGAGCAGGCCCTCGGGCCGCATTTTAAATAATATTACCATGAAAACGTCAGTGGCTTTGCCGCGCAATTCGGAGGTCACCTCCGGTGTCCGCGCGATTGCGCAGCCGTCGTGGGCGGAAAGCGGACCAGCGGGCGGGATTGTTCAACGGCGCTGACCTGCGCGCGAGCGAATAGCCGGAGAGATCAGCCGAAACGCTGCAACTTCTCTGCATGATAAAAGCATTATCATGCGTAAGAATCGAATTCCCAGCGCTTCTAGCGGCGCTCGACGGGGACGGCGACCTCGTTGCGGCGCAGCCAGGGCAGTGTCCAGGGCGGATCGTAGAACCAGGCGACGACGCGGCCGTCGGGCTTCCAGGGGGAGTGGGCCAGCGTCGCGAGCAGCCTTTCGCTGTGCGCCGCGACCACGCGGGCGCCCGGACTGCCGGAAAAGCGCAGGACCGCCATCGTTACGGCGGGAACCTCGACGAGGTGGACCAATGGATCCCGCGGGCGCGGGGCCGTGGCCATCGTCATGCCGGCGGGCAGGAAGAAGCGGATGGTCCAACTACCGTCGCCGCCTTGCTGGGCGACCGGCGCAGTCATCGCAATCCGGCTGCTGCCGGCGCCATCCTGTTCGACGGGGGCGGTCATCGCGATTTTGCCACTGCCGCCGCCCGGCTTGGTGTTGGCCCCGAAGATATAGGATGCAAGCCTGCGGAAGCCGATGGAACGGGAGTCGATTTCTCCGCCCTTGACAGTCGTTTCCGCCGCGAGCCGCGGTCCGTAGGCGCGAAGCTGCACCGCGCCAACCCGTCCGGTGACGGTATAGTCAGGCTGCGGCGTGCCGGACCGGATTCCGAACACGGAACATCCTCCAAGGACAAGGAGCGAAGTCAATGCGGCGATCTTGCGCATGGCTGTTGGAGATATGGTGCATCGGACCGGACCTGCAATAGATAAGGCCGCCAGCCCGCCGTGAGCTTGTATGTGATAATATCACCTAATCAGATCCCGAAGTGCCAATGCCTTCGCGGGACTGCCAAGCGGCTCCATAAGCGGGTTCTCGGGCGACCGCTCAGCTATCGTCGGCGTTAGCCGGCGCGGCAGTCCTCCACGTCGGCAAGCGAATTCGATAAAAATGAGTAAAGTTATTTTATTTCTTCTATGAAATAATTATTGGGCCTACGCCAAAATGCCCTTTGGCAGGAGCCGATTATCAAACCTTGTTCGCGAAGATATTCAAATACTGACGCCGGACTCCAGCCAGGACCTATGGAAAAGCAGACGCCAGCATCTCTCAGAGCCGGACCGCAAAAGATAAGTTGAGCGATTTCAGCGGGTTGTGATTCAGTTCGTTTGCGAAGACGGACGGAGACACGATGGCCTGGACTGATATCGCCCGGCACGATATTGACGGGCCGGATTGCGCTACGCAAGCGCCCTCACCAACGCCGAATGGGCCTTGATCGAACCATTCATACCCTTTGCCGCCGCATCGAGGCCGGCCCCGAACGGTGGCGCTGCGAAGGATTGTGGAGGCCATCTTCTACATGCTGTCGACCGGCTGCCAGTGGCGGAGGCGGCTCAAGGTTCCGCCTGCGGAGCAGGTGGAATGCCGCCGGAGGTGGCAGATTCCGAAGGAATTCGCGCCGTTCACCACTGTGCAGGGCTATTTCTACCGCTTCTGTCGCGACGGCACGTTTGATCGTATCAATCACGTCCTGGTCATGCAGGCGCGGGAAATAGCCGGACGAGAGGCGTCGCCCACAGCCGGCGTGATCGACAGCCAGTCGGTCAAGACCACCGAAGCCGGGGGCCCGCGCGGGTTCGATGCCGGAAAGAAGATCAAGCGGCGCAAGCGCCACATCGTCACCGATACAATTGGCCACCTCGTCGGTGCCGTCGTTCATCATGCCGGTATTCAGGATCGGGATGGGGCGCCCGACGTGCTCAAATCCGTCAAATCCCTGTATCCCTGGTTGCGGCACGTGTTCGCCGACGGCGGCTATGCCGGTCCCAAACTCAACGGACGCCTCGCCAAAATCGGCAAATGGACCATACGGATCGTCAAGCGCTCCGACGCCGCCAGCGGGTTCGAACTCCTGCCGCGACGCTGGGTGGCTGAGAGAACCTTCGCCTGGCTCGGCAGATGCCGGCGCCTCGCAAAGGATTTCGAGGCAACCATTACCAGCGCCACCGCATGGCTCTTCCTTGCCCATATCCGCCTGCTCACAAGGAAAATCGCACGCAACCGATAGTTGCACTATCATTCAGATTCATTCTCTAACAGGCCGACATCGCTACCGCCCGTAACCTTGAGGTTCGAGATCGTGTGGCCCAGACCCTCGAACGTGCCGGAGAAGGTCAGGAGCGGGCTGTCCGCACCGACGCGCCGGTGACATCGAGGTATCGAGGTGATGCCCCCGACGTTTCGACAAACCCGCCCAGCCCGCCGCGCGCGCCGCCGCGCACCGCGATCGTCCCGCCGCGGATCGCACCCGTCGCCATGATCCGCCCGCACCGGCAGAAGAGTGCGCATCAAGCGTGCCCGACACCGCCACGGCGCCCGACGCGCCGCCCGGCAGCGTGATCGTCCCGCGCTGCGACACACAGCACTGCCGACCTCGACGAGCCCGGTCTCGCTCACCACCGTCCGCAGCAGCGCGGCCTTCGCCGAAGCACTCAGCAGGACCACGCCGCCTTGAGCGATGATCGCCCCGGGCTGGCGGAACTTCACGCTCTGCCCGGCGCCGATGCTGAACCCCTGCCAGTCGATCGCGGTCTTGCCGCTCGTCTGCGTGACCGTCAGCGTGTTGCCGGTGTGCGCGATGCTCGCCGATCTCGCCGTCACCTGCCCGCCCTGCGGCAGCGCCAGCGCCACCGCCGGGACCAGCACCAGCGCCACACTCCCCACCCCGCCGGCAAATCGCCGCAGCGCCCCCAGGCCCCACCGTCCGCATCACTTCCGCCACGGAAATCGGCAATCCAGTCCGCCGGTCTACGCCGACCCGCGCAAAGGTATCCTAACCCGCAGCACAGGCGGCGCAGAGCCCGCCGACCTCGACGATCGCGCTGCCGGCGGCAAAGCCGATCCGCGCCGCGGCGGCGGCAAGGGCGGCGGCCACCGCCTCGTCCTCCAGCTCGGCGACGGCGCCGCACTGGCGGCAGATGAAGAACTGCGCCGCATGGGTGTGGCCCTGCGCCTCGCCCGCCGGGTCGGCGCAGGAGACATAGGCGCTCAGGCTCTCCACCTTGTGCACGAGGTCCGCCGCGATGAGGAATTCGAGCGCGCGATAGATCGTCGCCGGGGTCGCACCGCGATGGCTCTCGCGCAGCCGGTCGAGCAGTTCGTAGGCTGTCAGCGGCCCGTCGGCGGCAAGGATCAGGCCAAGCACGGCGCGGCGCTGCCGGGTGAGCTGCCGGCCGGCGGCAGCACAGGCGGCGGCGGCTTCATCCAGCCGGCGCTCGATCGTGGCGCTGGGGCGGGCCGGCATCAGGCGCGGTCGGGCGGGGGGATCATCGCCCCGTTATAGAGCGGCTGAAGCGGCACTGCCACCCGCCCCCTTGCGCCGCCCGGCGGCTGCATTACGCTCGGCAGGAGGGAGAGAACGAGCCATGACGAGCATCAGCTACGTCCAGGGACCGGGCGACACACCGCGCCTCGGCGTGACCATCGGCGAGGCGCTGGCCGAAACCGCGCGGCGCCACCCCGACCGCGAGGCGCTGGTGGTGCGCGAGACCGGCGAGCGCTTCACCTATGCAGCGTTCGACCGCGCGGTGGACGATGTCGCCGCCGGCCTGCTCGCGCTCGGGATGCGCCGCGGCGACCGCATCGGCATCTGGTCGCCCAACAATGCCGAATGGGCGATCCTGCAATTCGCCTCCGCGCGGGCGGGGATCATCCTCGTCACCATCAACCCGGCCTATCGCACCGCCGAGCTCGAATACGTGCTGAACGACGTGCAGTGCCGCGCCCTCGTCCTCGCCCGGACCTTCAAGTCGAGCGACTACGTGGCGATGCTGGACAGCATTCCGCCGGACCGCCTGCCGCATCTCGAACGCCGCTTCGTCATCGGCGTCCCGGCGGAAAGCGCCGCTGATCTGCCCGCCGGCATGACCCCCTTCGCCACCATCGCCGCCGCCGCGACCCCGGCGAGCCGCACCACCCTCGCGACCCTGCGCGCCGACCTGCAATTCGACGACCCGATCAACATCCAGTTCACCTCGGGGACGACCGGCGCGCCCAAGGGCGCCACGCTCTCGCACCACAACATCCTCAACAACGGCTATTTCGTCGGCCGGGGCATCGGCCTGCGAGACGGAGAAAAGATCTGCATCCCGGTGCCGCTCTATCACTGCTTCGGCATGGTGATGGGCAATCTCGCCGCCATCACCCATGGCGCGACGATGGTCTACCCCGCCGCCGGGTTCGATGCGCTGGCAACGCTGACCGCCGTGGCCGAGGAGCGCTGCGCCCATCTCTACGGCGTGCCGACCATGTTCATCGCCATGCTCGAACATCCCGGGTTCGAGGAATTCGACCTCTCCTCGCTGCGCGGCGGGATCATGGCCGGCACCTCCTGCCCGATCGAGGTGATGCGCCGGGTGATGAACCGGATGCACATGCCCGAAATCACCATCTGCTACGGCATGACCGAGACCTCTCCGGTCAGCTTCCAGTCCGCGACCGACGACACGCCCGAGCGCCGGGTGGCGACGGTCGGGCGCATCCACCCGCATCTCGAGGTCAAGGTGATCGACGCCGAGGGCCGGATCGTCAAACGCGGCGAGCGGGGCGAGCTGTGCACGCGCGGCTATTCGGTGATGCTCGGCTACTGGGGGAACGCTGCGAAAACGGCCGAGGCGATCGACGCCGCCGGCTGGATGCATACCGGCGATCTCGGCGTGATCGACGAGGAGGGCTATTGCACCATCGTCGGCCGCAGCAAGGACGTGGTGATCCGCGGCGGCGAGAACATCTACCCGCGCGAGGTGGAGGAATTCCTGTTCACCCACCCCAGGATCGCCAGCGTCGCGGTCTTCGGCATCGCGGATGCGAAATGGGGCGAGGTGCCCTGCGCTTGGGTGAAGCCCAACCCCGGCGAGACCCTCACGCCCGCGGAGGTGGTCGGCTTCTGCGAGGGGCGGATCGCGCATTACAAGATCCCCCGCATCGTGCGCATCGTCGAGGAGTTCCCGATGACGGTGACGGGCAAGATCCAGAAATTCATCATGCGCGAGATGATGGAGCGCGAGGCTGGCGGATAGCGGCTCCGCCCAAGGCTCGCCGCCCGCCGGGTTGCAAATCCCCGCCGGATTGGTCATGCAAACTTCCCCTTTTTGTGAAAACCCGGCGCCAGGCGCGGCGGCCGGCGGAGAAAACCGATGGCGGTGGTGATGGACCAGGGATTGCGGACGGTCGGCGGCACGGTGCGCTATGGTCGGCTGGCGGCGCTGAGCTGGCTGCATTTCCTCAATGACGGTTCGGCCAACTACCTGCCCGGCGTGCTGCCGGCGGTGCTGCTGGCGATGGGGGAACCCGTCTCCCTCGCCGGCACGGTGATGGCGGCATTGCTGATCGGCCAGGCGTTGCAGGTCGGCACCGGCCTGCTGGCGGACCGTTTCGGCGGCCGGGGCTTCATCGCCGCCGGCGTGCTCGGCACCGCGCTGGCGGCGGCGCTGATCGGCCGCTCCGGCAGTCTTGCGCTGCTGCTCCCGGCGCTGGTGCTGATCGGGATCAGCAACGCGATGTTCCACCCGCAGGCGCTGGCGGGGGCGCGCCAGCTCAGCGGGCCGCGCGTCGGGCTCGGCATGTCGCTGTTCCTGGTCGGCGGCGAGGTCGGGCGCGGGCTGTGGCCGCTGATCGCGAGCTTCGTCGTCGTCACCTGGGGGCTGAAGGCGCTCTCGCTGCTGGCGATCCCGGCGGTGGCGAGCATCCTGCTGCTCTGGGCGGTGCTGCCGGTGCAGCCGCCGCGCCATGTCGCGGCACAGCCGATCGCCTGGCGGCGCCATCTCGGGCCGATGAGCGCGCTCGTCGCCTTCCAGTCGCTGCGTGCACTGGCGATTTTCGGCACCACCACCTTCCTGCCCGTGCTCTGGCACCTGCGCGGCCACAGCCTGACCGCGGGGGCGGCGCTGATCACGGTGATGCTCGTGGTCGGCATCATCGGCAATGTCGGCGGCGGGCACCTGGCCGACCGGATCGGCCGCCGCCCGATCCTCGCCGGCTCCAGCCTCGCCGGCGCGGCACTGCTCGCGGCCTTCCTGCTCACCAGCGGCGCCGCGCAATGGATCGCCCTCGGCCTGCTCGGCATCGCCCTGTTCGCCACCCTGCCGGTCGGCATCCTCGTGGGGCAGGACATCTTCCCCGAGAACCGCTCGCTCGGCTCCGGCATCGCGCTCGGCCTCTCGAATGGGCTGGCGGCGGTCGGGCTGATGGGTCTCGGGCTGATCTCCTCCGCCGTCCCGCCGCTGCACATTCTCTGGCTGCTGGTCGCGATCCTGCTCGCCGCCGCCCTTCTCGCGCTGCGTCTCGGCCCACGGACTCACCCGAAGCGGACCTGAGACAGCGCCTCAGATCTCGACGACGATGCGCCCGCGCACCTTGCCGGCGACGATCTCCGCCGCCGCCGCCCCGATCCCCTCGAAGCCGATCGTCGTGGTCAGCCGGGCCAGCGTCGCGCGGTCGAGTTCGGCGGCAAGGCGCGCCCAGGCCGCCTCGCGCTTCGCCCGCGGCGCCATCACCGAATCGATCCCGGCGAGGGTAACCCCGCGCAGGATGAACGGCAGCACGGTCGCCGGCAGGTCGCTCCCCTGGGCGAGGCCGCAAGCGGCGACCACCCCGCCATAGCGCGTCTGCGCCAGCACATTGGCCAGCGTGTGGCTGCCGACGGAATCGATCGCCCCCGCCCAGCGCTCCTTGCCGAAGGGCCGCCCGGGCGCCGACAGCGTCGCCGCATCGATGATCTCGGCCGCCCCGAGCGAGGTCAGGTAATCGGCTTCTTGCTCCGCCCGGCGCGACGAGGCGAGCACGCGATACCCGGCATGGGCGAGCAGCGAAATCGCGATCGACCCCACGCCGCCCGCCGCACCGGTGACGAGAATATCCCCGTTCTCCTTGCTGATCCCCTGCGCCTCCAGCGCCATGACGGCGAGCATCGCCGTGTAGCCGGCGGTGCCGATGGCCATGGTCTCGGCGGCGCTGAGCCCGGCGGGGATATGGATCAGCCAGTCGCCGGGAACGCGGGCGCGCCCGGCATAGCCGCCGTGATGCGTCTCGCCGACGCCGAAACCGTTGAGCAGCACGGCGTCACCCGGCTTGAAGCGGGGATCGGCGCTGGCGGTGACGGTGCCGGCGAAGTCGATCCCCGGGATCAGCGGAAACCGCCGGGCGATCGGCGCGCTGCCGGTGATCGCCAGCCCGTCCTTGTAGTTCACCGTGGAATGGCTGACCGCGACGGTGACGCTGCCCTCCATCAGATCAGCATCGCGCAGGGTCTCGGCGCGGCAACTCTGGCCGGACTCGTCCTTGCGGATGACCAGGGCGCGGAATTCGTCGGACATGTTCGCTCCTCCTCACCGGTGATCGGCGTTCTACCCCCGGTTTAGCGGGCGGCGGCGCCGATGCACAGGGACGGCGGCGTCTCAGCCCTTCTTCGGCGCGGGCGGCAGCGCGATGGCGAGCGAGAGTTCCTTGAGCCGCGCGGCGGGGACCGGCGCCGGTGCGCCCATCAGCAGGTCCTGGCCCTGCTGGTTGAGCGGGAAGGCGATGACCTCGCGCAGGTTGGGCTCGTCGGCCAGCAGCATCACCATGCGATCCACCCCCGGTGCCGAGCCGCCATGCGGCGGCGCGCCATAGCGGAAGGCGTTGAGCATGCCGCCGAACCGCGCCTCGACCTCCTCGGCGCCGTAGCCGGCGATCTCGAAGGCGCGCAGCATAATGTCCGGCCGGTGGTTGCGGATCGCCCCCGACGACAGTTCGACGCCGTTGCAAACGATGTCGTACTGGAACGCCTTGATCGTCAGCGGGTCCTGCCCGTTCAGCGCCTCCAGCCCGCCCTGCGGCATCGAGAACGGGTTGTGGCTGAACACGATCTGCCCGGTCTCCTCGTCGCGCTCGTACATCGGGAAATCGACGATCCAGCAGAACTCGAATTTTGCACCATCGATCAGGCCGAGATCGGTGCCGAGCTTCGTGCGCACAGTGCCGGCGAATTTCGCCGCCTCCAGCGGCTTGCCGGCGGCGAAGAAGACGGCGTCACCGACGCTGGCGCCCGTAGCCTCCCGGATGGCCTCGGCGCGAGCCGGTTCGAGGTTCTTCGCGATCGGCCCCTTGGCCCCGTCCGGAGCAAAGATGATGTAGCCGAGGCCGCCCGCCCCTTCCGACCGCGCCCAGTCGTTGAGCTTGTCGAAGAAGGAGCGCGGATTGCCCCCCGTGCCCGGCGCGGGAATGGCGCGGACCACGCCGCCGCCGGCGACGATCTTCGCGAACAGGCCGAAGCCCGAATCGCGGAACGCCTCGGTCACGTCGGTGATCAGCAGCGGGTTGCGCAGGTCCGGCTTGTCCGAGCCGTATTTCAGCAGCGCCTCGTCATAGGCGATGCGCGGGAACGGCCATTGCGTGACGCCGCGCCCGCCGCCGAATTCGCGGAACAGCCCGCCGAGCACCGGCTCGATCGTGGCGAACACGTCCTCCTGCGTCACGAAGCTCATCTCGAAATCGAGCTGGTAGAACTCGCCGGGCGCGCGGTCGGCGCGGCTCGCCTCGTCGCGGAAGCAGGGGGCGATCTGGAAATAGCGGTCGAAGCCGGCGACCATGAGCAGCTGCTTGAACTGCTGCGGCGCCTGCGGCAGCGCGTAGAACTGGCCCGGATGCACGCGCGATGGCACGAGGAAGTCGCGCGCGCCCTCGGGGCTGGAAGCGGTCAGGATCGGCGTGGTGAACTCGGTGAAGCCGCGCGCCGTCATCTCCCGCCGCAGCCAGGCGATCACGTTGGCGCGGAGCATGATGTTGCGGTGCAGCTTCTCGCGGCGCAGGTCGAGGAAGCGGTAGCGCAGGCGCAGCTCCTCGGGGAACTGGGCCTCGCCGGCAACCTGGATCGGCAGCACGTCGGCGGTGGACTGCACCTCGACCGTCTCGGCCACCAGCTCGATCTCGCCGGTCGGCAGGCGGGGGTTCACCGTGTCGGCATCGCGCTTCACCACCCGGCCGGTAACGGTGATGACGCTCTCCGCCCGCAGCGCCTCGGCCGCGGCGAACACCGGCGAGCCGGCAGGAAACACGCATTGGGTGATCCCGTAATGGTCGCGCAGATCGATGAAGAGCAGCCCGCCATGGTCGCGCTTCACGTTCACCCAGCCCGAAAGGCGCGCGGTGATGCCGGCATCGGCAGCGCGCAGGGCGCCGCAATCATGGGTGCGATATTCGTGCATGGGGAGCCAGTCCTGACAGAAAACAGCGGCAAATGAGCGGCGCGGGTCTTTCCTGTCAAGACGTTGCGTGCCAGTTGATCGCGCATGAAACCGAGCCCGAGCTTTCCCGAACCCGTGCTGATCGAGACCACCGAGGCCCTCGCCGCCCTTTGCGACCGTCTGGCGGCCGAGCCCTTCGTCACCGTCGATACCGAGTTCATGCGGGAAAAGACCTATTTTCCCGAGCTCTGCGTGGTCCAGCTCGGCGGTGCGAACGATGTCGCGGTGATCGACGCGCAGGCCGAGGGGCTCGACCTCGCCCCGCTCGGCGCGCTGTTCGCCAACCCGGCGGTCACCAAGGTGTTCCACGCCTGCCGGCAGGACATCGAGATCTTCCTGCTGAAATTCGGCGCCGTGCCCGCACCGCTGTTCGACACCCAGGTGGCGGCGATGGTCGCCGGCTTCGGCGACCAGGTCGGGTATGACACGCTGGTCTCCTCGCTTGCCGGCGGCCGGATCGACAAGGCGCACCGCTTCTCCGACTGGTCGGCCCGGCCGCTCTCCCGCGCGCAGATCGCCTATGCCGCGGCGGACGTGACCTGGCTGCGCCCGGTCTATGAAGGCCTGCGCGCCCGGCTGACGCGGGAAGGCCGGCTCGACTGGGTGGCCGAGGAAGCGGCGGTGCTGGCCGATCCCGCGACCTACCGCACCGAGCCCGAGGATGCCTGGCGCCGGCTCAAGCTGCGCGGCGGCAATCGCCGGCAGCTCGCGCTGGTCAAGGCGATCGCCGCCTGGCGCGAGCGCGAGGCGATGCGGGTGAACGTGCCGCGCCAGCGCATCGTGCGCGACGAGCAGATCCCCGAACTCGCCGCCCTCGCCCCGGCGGATGCCGAGGGGCTGACGCGGGTGCGCGGCATTTCCAGCGGCTTCGCCGGCGGCAAGTCCGGCCGGGCGCTACTGGAGGTGATCGCCTCGACGAAGGCGATCCCCGATGCCGAACTGCCGGAGGCGCCGCGCGCCCCCGAAAGCGCCCGCCCGCCCGCCGGCCTCGTGGCCTTGCTCAAGGTCCTGCTCGCCGAGCGGGCCGGGGCGAACCACGTCGCCGCCCGGCTGATCGCCTCCGCCGAGGATATCGACCGCCTCGCCAGCGAGGACGCGCCGAACCTGCCCTGCCTGCAAGGCTGGCGCGCCGAACTGTTCGGCAACGACGCGCTGCGCCTCAAGGGCGGGCGCATCGCCCTCGCCGCGCGCGGCCGCCGGGTCGAGGTCGTCGACCTGCCCTGATCACAGCAGTGCCCGGCCCAGCGCGTAGCAGCCAGCGCCACCGAGCCCGGCGAAACAGCCGACCGGCCAGTTCGTGAGATAAGAGAGCGCGATGGCGCCGGCCATCAGCGCCAGCGCGATCGCCACCGAGGCGGCAAGCGCCACCCCCGGCCGCGCCGAAACCGCCCGCCCGCACGACGCCGGGCCGACCATCAGCGCGAAGGTCAGCAGCGCGCCCACCACCGGCACGGCAACCGCCGCCGCCAGCGCGATGGCGGCGAGAAAGCCAAACTCCCACAGCGCCGGCCGCGCGCCACGCGCCGCCGCGAGATCCGCCCCGATCGCGCCGAGCAGCAGCGGGCGGAAGCCGGCCAACACCGCCGCCACCGCACCCGCCCCGGCCAGCGCCATCCCGCCGAGTGCCGCCCGCGAAACGCCGAGTACTTGGCCGAACAGCAGCGCATAGACCTGGGCGGCATAGCGATCGGTCCAGGAAAGCAGCAACGCGCCGGTCGCGAGCAGCATCACCAAAGTCAGCGCCGTCGCCACCTCGGGCCGACCGCGCCGACCGAGCGCCCAGATCGCGACCACGCCGGCGAGCCCGAACCCCGCAACCCCGGCGGAGGGCGCGATGCCGAGCAGCACCGCCGCCGCCGCCCCCGGAAACGTGCCGAGCGGCAGCGCATGGGCGGCGAAGGAGGCGCCGCGCAGCACCACGAAAAACCCCACCACCCCCGCCGTGACCGCGACGATGAGGCCCGCCGCCCAGGCGTTGAGCATGAAGGCGGAAAACATCTCAGCGCCGCGCCCGCGCGACGAGCCCCGCGGCGGCATAGGCAACGACGACCAGCGCCACCACGAAGAAACTCACCGGCCAGCCATGCCGCCCGCCCCAGCCGTAACTTTCATAGGCCAGCGCGATGCCGCCCCAACTCGCGCCGACGCCGATCGCCGCCGCCAGCGCTACCGCCCCCGGCAGGGTGCGCGCCGCCCGCAGCCCCGCCGAAGCCGGGCCGATCAGCAGCGCGGTCGCCAGCACCGCCCCCACACTCATCGCCGCGAGCCCCACCGCCAGCGCCAGCACGGCGAGATGCGCGAACCCGACGAGCTGCACCCGAACCCCCCGGCTCGCCGCGAGATCGGGGCCGATCGCGATCAGCGCCAGCGGCCGCGCCAGGGCGGCCATCGCCGCCAGCGCCGCCGCCGCGCAGAGGGCGGCCGGCAGCACCATCCCCGGCGGGATCGCGAACATCGAGCCGAACATCACAGTGCTCGCCGCACCGCCGGCGCCGCTCATCGTCGCGTCGAGATACAGGAACAGCGCCGCAAGCCCGAGCCCGGCGCCCAGCACCACGCCGCTCGCCAGATCCCGCTCGGCGATCCGCCGCCCGCCGGCCAGCGCCATCGCCGCCGCCCCGGCCAGCGCCATCGCCACGAAACCGGCGAGCGGGCGGATGCCGAACAGCAGCGCCGCCGCCCCACCCGCGCCGGAAATATCGCCCAGCGCATGCCCGGCGAAGGCCTGCCCCCGCAGCACGGTGAACACGCCGACCACGGCGGACACCAGGGCGGCGGCAAAACTCACCGCCAGCGCCACGCCGACCGGCCCGAGGGCGGACAACCCCACCGCGCTCATGAGCAGCCCTTAGGGAATGCGGACGACATGCATCGCATCCTCGCCATGCGCGTGATCATGGTCATGGTCGTGCGGCCCGCCGCCGGCGGCAACCACCAGCACCCTCCCATGCACGCGCAGCACGTCGATATGCGCGCCATACAGCGCGCTCAGCACCGCGCCGCGCACCACCTCCGCCACCGTGCCAGCCACCGCGCGCCCCTCGGCGACATAGACGATGCGGTCCATAGCCGGCAGCAGCGGGTTCATGTCATGCGCCGACATCAGCACCGCCACCTTCGCCTCGCGGGCGAGACGGGCGAGGAGTGACACCACCTCGGCGGTACTGCGCAGATCGAGACTGGCCAGCGGCTCGTCGAGCAGCAGCACGTCGGGGCGGCGGATCAGCGCATGGGCGATCATCACCCGCTGCTGCTGCCCGCCCGAGAGGTCGCCCACCCTGCGATCGGCGAAGCCGGTAGCACCCACCGCGTCGATCATCTCGTCCACCAGCGCGCGGCGGCGGCGCGAGGGCAGCGGAATGCCGAGCCGGTGCCCATCCAGCCCGAGCGCGATCACGTCGCGCGCGCGCACCGGCATGAACCGGTCGAGCGCGATGCTCTGCGGCACATAGCCCACCTGCCCGCGCCCGCCGATCGTCACGCGCCCGTCCAGCAGCGGCACGAGGCCGAGGATCGCACGCAGCAGCGTCGTCTTGCCCGAGCCGTTCGGCCCGATCAGCCCGGCGAAACTCCCCGGCGCGAGGCTGAACCCCACGCCGGACAACACCGCCCGCCCGCCATGGCCGACCGCGACACCCTCCAGCGCGAGCGCGTCCCCGCTCACCTCGCCCCCCTCACCTCGCCAGCCACGAGCGCGCTGGTGGAGGTGCCATGCGCAACCGCCCCGGTCACTGCCGCGGTCTCCGCCAGCATCCAGCCGCCGAAATGGTACCCCGCCGGCATCGTCTCATACAGCGCGACCACCGGCACCTGAGCCGCCCGCGCGGCATCGAGCATCGCCCGCGTCAGCGGGCCGATCACCTGCCGGTTATAGCCGAGAAACGACACTTCCCGCCGGCGCAGCAGCTTCTCCTGCGCGGCGATGTCCTGCGGCGCGGGATCGGTGCCGTTCATCACCGCCGCCTGCAGGCTCCAGGGTGTGGCGACCGCGATGCCCATCGCCCGGAACAGGTCATTGCCCACCGGTTCGGTCACCGCCGCGCGGATGCCGGCATGCTGCGCCCGGAACGCGCCGATCGCCGCCCGCCACGGGGCGAGCGAGGCCTCGAACGCGGCGAGGTTCCGCCGATAGACGGCCGCCCCCGCCGGGTCGATCGCCGCCAGCGCCTGCGCGATCGCCGCCGCCACTTTCGGCATCGCCGCCGGATCGTACCAGATGTGCGGGTTGCGCGTCGCATCCGGCAGGCCGAGCACGTTCTGTGCGGCGATCACATGCCGCCCCCGCGCGCTGCCCGCCGTCGCGCGGATGATCCGCCGCGCCCAGGAATCGTAACCAAGCCCGTTGAGCACCACGAGCCGCGCTGCGGCGATTCGCCGCGCCACCGCCGGGCTCGCCTCGAAGCCGTGCGGATCGGCGTTCGGATTGGTCTCGATGGCGGCAACCTCGACCCGGTCGCCACCGATCGCGGCGATCACGTCGGCATACTGGCTCTCGATCCCCACCGCCGGGATGCGACCGGCGGCGCGGGCGATCCACGGCGCCGCCACCAGCCCGGCCAGAAGTCCCCGCCGTTTCGCCATGTCCCCCGGTCCTCCTGCGACCCTTCGGCAGAAATGATATGTTATATCATTCCACCGGTCCACTCCCCCCTGCCCGCACCTGACGGGCTGGTGTAGGCTGATCGCCCTCCAGAGAAGGACCCGCGCCATGCCTCATGTCATTATCAAGCTCTATGCCGGCCGCAGCGAGGCGCAGAAGCACCAGATCGCCGAGGCGGTCGCGCAGGCGGTGATGGCCTCGGCGGGGAGCAGCGAGGCTGCGGTGTCGGTCAGTATCGAAGACGTCGATCCCGAGCACTGGAACGAGAAAGTTTTCGAGCCGGACATTCGCTCCAGGGCGGAGACGCTCTACAAGAAGCCTGGCTACGAGCCGAAATGAGAGCCGCCGCCGGACTCGCCCTGCCCTTGCTGGTGGCGGGCTGCGCGCGGCCGGCGGCGGTGACGGTCTGCTCCGGCGCGCGGATCGTGGCACGCACCGATTCCGAAGGCGGCGCGTTCGACGGCATGTCGCATTCCGGCACGCTAGTGGTGCTGCGCAATCCGGGGCCGGCGCCCTGCACCCTGCCCGGCCTGCCGCGCCTCGTCTTTCTCGATGCCGCGGATCACGAGCTTCCGGTCGTCCGCCGCCCGCCCGTCGGGATGCACCCCGGCCCCGTGGTGCTGCCGGTCCGCCTTGAGGCGGGCGCTGCGGCGACGACCGCGCTGCGCTGGGTGGCCGATCCGGTCTACACCCGCAATGCCTGCATGAAGGTGGCCGCATTGCGCATCGCCTGGCCAGGCGGCGAGACGACCCTCCCGCTCGCCGCGACGATCTGTGGCCCGAAAGGTGCGGCGGCGGGCATCGCCCAGAGCCCGCTCGCCCTCGCCGGAGAAAAAACACTCAGCGGATCAGGATCGCCCGGAAATCGTTGACATTGGTGCGGGTCGGCCCGGTCACCACGAGATCGCCGAGCGGGGCGAACAGCCCGTAGCCGTCATTGTCGGCGAGGCATGACGCGGGATCGAGGCCGATCGCCCGGGCGCGGGCCAGCGTGTCCGGCGCCAGCACGGCTCCGGCATTGTCCTCGGTGCCGTCGATCCCGTCGGTATCCCCGGCAATGGCGTGAATCCCCGGCGCCCCGCCGAGGGCGACCGCGAGACCGGCGAGGAACTCCAGATTCCGCCCGCCGCGCCCACCGCCGCGCACCGTCACCGTCGTCTCCCCGCCCGAAACCAGCACACAGGGCGGGGCGAGCGGCGCGCCATGCGCGGCACAGCTCCGCGCCATTCCGGCCATCACCGCCGCCACCTCGCGCGCCTCGCCCTCGATCGCATCGCCGAGGATCAGCGGCGTCACCCCGGCCGCGCGGGCGACCGCGGCCGCCGCCTCCAGCGAGGCGAAGGGGGTGGCGATCATGATTTCGCGGGCGCGGGCAAAGGCCGGATCGCCGGGCTTCGGCGTCTCCGCCTCCGGCCGCGCCAGCCACGCGGCAACCGGTTCCGGCACCGCGATCCCGGCGCGGCGCAGGATCGCCCGCGCATCCTCCGCCGTGGTCGCGTCCGGCACGGTCGGCCCCGAGCCGATCACCGAGGGATCGTCGCCCGGCACGTCGGAAATCATCAGGGTCACGATCGCCGCCGGCGCCGCCGCGGCGGCGAGCCGCCCGCCCTTGATCGCCGAGAGATGCTTGCGCACGCAGTTCATCGCCTGGATGTTCGCACCGCTCTTCAGCAGGGCGCGGTTCACCGCCTGCTTGTCGGCCAGCGAAATCCCCGGCGCCGGCAGCGCCAGCAGCGAAGAGGCGCCGCCGGACATCAGCACGAGAACCAGATCGTCCGCGGTCAGCCCCCGCACCATCGCGAGGATGCGCGCCGCCGCCGCCTGCCCGGCCGCGTCCGGCACCGGGTGCGATGCCTCGACCACCTCGATCCGCCCGAGCGGCTTTTTGCTCCCATGCCCGTAGCGGGTGACCACGAGGCCGGACATCGGCGCTTCGTCCGGCCAGTGCGCCTCGACCGCCTCGGCCATCGCCGCCGCCGCCTTGCCGGCGCCGATCACCACGGTCCGCCCCTTCGGCGGCGGCGGCAGATGCGGCGGCACGCAGCGCGAGGGCGCGGCAGCGTCTACCGCCGCCGCGAACATGCGCCGCAACAGGTCGAGATCGCCCTCACTCATGCCGCTTTTCCTTTCCGCTCGGCCCGCAGCCACGCCGCCCGTTCCGGGCAGCAGGCTCTATCCGTCTGACAACGCGGGCATTCCGGCCCCGCCGGCCGGGCCTTGCTCTAGCGCGGCGGGGCAACCCGGTCCAGCGCGGCGAGCAGGGCGGCACGGAACGGGGCGATGCCGCGATAGGCCGCCACAGTTTCGGGCAGCCCGCGCACAGCCTCGGCCAGCGCCGCCGCGGCGCCCGGCACCGCCATCACCTCGGCCAGCGCCGCCTGCCGGGTGCGGATCGTGAACAGCACGGCCCCGCTCTCCGGCAGCCGGCTCAGCGTCTGGCGTTCGACCCGCAGATGCAGCCGCGCCGGAGCGGTGCCGGCGGTGACCGCCGGGCCGGGGGCGATATGCGGCTCCGGCTGGAACAGGTCCGATCCGTCATGGATCGTCCAGTTGAAGCGCTCGACCAGCCGGCCCGGCGCCAGCGCGGCGATGAACCGCGCCACCGGGCGGTCCAGCCGCTCGGCATAGAGCGGTACCGGGGTATGGATGGCGGCAAGGTCGCGGCCCAGCTTGTCCGCCAGCCGCCAGCGCGAGGGAAAGCATAGCACCGCCGCCGTGAGCGTCGCCGTCGCCGGGTCGAGCAGGCAGAGATCCTCCTGCACCAGCCTTCCGGCGAGTTCGAGCGGGTCGCATTCCGGCGCCGCAAGGTTCCACCGCTCGCCGGTGAGGCGGTTTTCCAGCATCGCGCCGGCCAGGGCGAACCAGGGCGCACGATCGGCGAGCAGGTGGCCGGCGACCAGGAGCAATGTCTCGCGCCGCGCCGCCTCGCTGGACGGCAGCGCGCCGAACACCTCGGCCCGGCGCAGGCCGAGCAGCGCCCGGCGTTCCGCCATCTGCGCAGGGTAGTCGGCGCCGAAGGCGGTCAGTTCCGCGGGCGGACGGGCGATCAGCCCCATCGCCGGCCGGTAGGGGCCGGGCGCGAAGGGCAGCCAGAGCGGCGAGGCAGGCAGCGCCGGCGGCGGGGCGGTCAGCAATCGTTGCCGCGCAAGGTGAAGGATTTCACCATGCCGCCCTCGAGCGCGAAGGTGACGGTGCATTGCCGCGTATAGGTATCGGGCTGGAAAAACGGGCCGTAATAGGGGCCGTAGAAGCCCGGATAGGGCGGCACGAAGCCCGGCTGGTAGGAATACGACCGCTCGACATAGGCGAAATAGGTCTTGCCATCGACCGTGATCTTGCGGTCCGGCACGCCGAGTGCGGCCACCAGCGCCGATTCCGGCCGCCCGACATAGGCCGACATCCGCTCGGCAAGGCTTGGCCCCACCGCGCAGCCGGCCAGAACCAGGGCCACGACCGGCGCAGCCAGAACAAGCTTCCTTCGCATCGCACGCTCCTCGTCTCCGGGCCTTGGCCCGTTGGTGATGTGGAATGTCTACAGTGGGTCCGTTTCCGGCTTATATCAGAGCCATAACACATCGGTGATGCGCGCGGCGCCGGCGGCGATCATCGCCAGGCGGTCGAACCCCAGGGCAATCCCCGCGCAATCCGGCATCCGCCCCACCGCCGCCACGAAATCTTCATCGAGCGGCCAGTCCTCGCGGCCATACAGCGCGTGCCGCCGCGCCCGGTCGGCCTCGAAGCGGGCCCGCTGCTCGACCGGATCGGTCAGCTCGGCGAACGCGTTGGCAAGCTCCATCCCGCACACATACAGCTCGAAGCGCTCGGCGACGCGCGGATCGTCCGCCCGCCGCCGCGCGAGGGCGGCGAGCGGCGCCGGCCAGTCGGTCAGGAAGGTCGGATTTTGGCGACCGAGATGCGGTTCGATCCGCCCGAGCATGAGGCGGAAGAACAGGTCCTCCCAGTCCTCGCCGTCGCGGCGCGCCACCCCGGCATCGGCGGCCAGCCGGTCGGCATCGCCGACGCTCGCCAGCACATCGACACCGCAATGGCGCGCGAAGGCCTCGGCGACGCTCAGCACCTCGATCGCGGCAAGATCGGTCGTCACCCCCCGGCACGTCACGACCGGCGGCAGCACGGCGCGGAGGAGCTGCGTCGTCTCCTCGATCATGGAGGAAAAATCGGCCCCCGGGCGATACCATTCGAGCATGGTGAATTCGGGCGCATGCGTGTCCGACCCCTCATGGTCGCGCCAGACCCGGGCGAGCTGGAACATCCGCCCGGCGCCGCCGGCGAGCAGCTTCTTCATCGCGAATTCGGGGCTGGTATGCAGCCATTTCCGCGCCGCCGCGCCATCCGGCGCATGCACAATGGTCGACAGGGCGGCGAGATGCACTTCCTCGCCCGGCGCGGGGACGAGGCAGGGCGTCTCCACCTCGATATATCCGCGGGCGGTGAAGAAGGCGCGCGTCGCCTGCGCGAGCAGCCCGCGCCGCCGCAGGAAGGGCAGCCGGGCGGCGAGGCGGTCGGGGTCCCATGCTTGTCTGGCCATGCGCCGCAGGATAGCACCGCCGCATGGCCACTCCCACGCTCCGCACCGCAGACCAGCTGATCGAGGCCGGGCTCGCCCCGCCCGCCGCCCGCGCGGGGCTCGAGGCCGTCGCCGCGCGCTACGCCACCGCGATCCCGGCACCGCTCGCCGCCCTGATCGGTGATCCGGCGGACCCGATCGGCCTTCAGTTCATCCCCGACCCCGCCGAGCTCGAAACCGCCCCCCACGAGCGCGCCGACCCGATCGGCGATGACGCGCTCTCCCCGGTGCCCGGCATCGTCCACCGCTACCCCGACCGCGCGCTGCTCAAGCCCACCCTTGCCTGCCCGGTCTATTGCCGGTTCTGCTTCCGCCGCGAGCATGTCGGCCCGGAGGGTGGCGTGCTGTCCGAAGCAGAGCTCGAGGCGGCGTTCCGCTGGCTCGCGGATCACGATGCGGTGAGTGAGGTAATCCTGACCGGCGGCGACCCGCTCATCCTCTCGCCCCGCCGCCTTGGCGCGATCTTCGCCCGGCTGCGCGCGATCCCGCATATCAGCCGGCTGCGGCTGCACACCCGCGTGCCGTTGGCCGATCCGGCGCGGATCACGCCGGCGCTGCTCGCGGCGCTCGATCTCGACCCGCCGCTCTTCCTCGTGCTGCACGCCAACCACGCGCGCGAATTCGGCGCCGAGGCCCGCGCCGGGCTGAGGGCGCTGCGCCGCGCCGGGATTCCGCTGCTCGGCCAGTCGGTGCTGCTGCGCGGCGTCAACGATTCGGCGGACACGCTGCGCGCCCTGTTCGAGACCATGCTCGAATGCGGCGTGAAACCGTATTACCTGCACCAGCTCGACCCCGCCCCCGGCACCGCCCGCTTCCACGTGCCGATCGTCGAGGGCCGGGCGCTGATCGCCGCCCTGCGCGGCACGATTTCCGGCCATGCCCTGCCGACCTATATCCTCGATTCGCCCGCCGGAAAGACCACGCTCGAACCCTCGCCGGTTTCCCTTTCCGCCGGCCTGTGATAGGCGCGCATCATGCCTGTACCGCTGATCGCCGTGCTGAACGGCCCGAACCTGAACATGCTGGGGCTGCGCGAGCCGGAAATCTACGGCATCCAGACCCTTGACGATCTCGAGGCGCTCTGCGCCGAGGCGGCCGAGGAACTGGGCCTCGCCATCGATTTCCGCCAGACCAACGGCGAAGGCGAGCTGATCACCTGGGTGCAGGAATGCCGCGGCCGCGCCGCCGGCATCATCATCAACCCGGCGGGCTACTCGCACACCTCGATCGCGCTGATGGACTCGCTGCACGCGGTCGACCTTCCGGTCATCGAGGTGCATCTGTCCAACATCCATCAGCGCGAGGCGTTCCGCCATCATTCATACGTATCGCAGGCCGCGCGCGGCGTGATCTGCGGCCTTGGTTTCACCGGCTACCGGCTGGCGCTTCAGGCGATCGCCGAGATTGTGGAGCAGGAAGCATGAGTCTCTCCTTCGACCCCGAGGTGCTGCGCGCCCTCGCCGCCCTTCTCAAGGACGGCGACCTGGCCGAGATCGAGCTTGAGGAAGGCGACCGGCGGCTGCGCCTGGCCCGCGCCAGCGCGCAGGCGGCACAGTTTGTCGCCGCGCCCGCCTATCCCGCGCCGCCCTACGCGATGCCGCAGGCCGCCCCGGCGCCAGTGCCGGCCGCCGCCGCGCCCGAGGCCGCCCCCGCCGCCGCGGCGAGCCATCCGGGCACGGTGAAGTCGCCGATGGTGGGCGTCGCCTACCTCTCGCCGGAGCCGGGGGCGGCACCGTTCATCAGCGTCGGCTCGACGGTCGAGGCCGGGCAGACGCTGCTGCTGATCGAGGCGATGAAGACCTTCAACCAGATCAAGGCGCCGCGCGCCGGCACCGTGAAGTCCATCCTCGTCGCCTCCGGCCAGCCGGTCGAATACGACGAACCGCTCGTCATCGTCGAATAAACGGCCGGTGCCCGTGTTCTCGAAGATCCTGATCGCCAACCGGGGCGAAATCGCGCTCCGGGTCCAGCGCGCCTGCCGCGAGATGGGCATCGCCACCGTCGCGGTGCATTCCACCGCCGATGCCGATGCGATGCATGTGCGCCTCGCCGATGAGAGTGTCTGCATCGGCCCCGCCGCCGCGCGCGACTCCTATCTCAACATGCCCGCCCTCATCAGTGCGGCACTGATCACCGGGGCGGAGGCGGTGCATCCCGGCTACGGCTTCCTCTCCGAGAACGCCGATTTCGCCGAGATGGTGGAAGCCCATGGCCTCGCCTTCATCGGCCCCTCGCCCACCCATATCCGCATGATGGGCGACAAGATCACCGCCAAGACGACGATGGCGGATCTCGGTGTGCCGCTCGTCCCCGGCTCGGACGGTGAGGTGCCGGATGTCGAGGCGGCGAAGCGCGTCGCCGCGGAAATCGGCTGCCCGGTGCTGATCAAGGCCGCGGCCGGCGGCGGCGGGCGCGGCATGAAGGTCGCCCGCACCCTTGACGAGGTCGAGGAAGCCTTCCGCACCGCCCGCGCCGAAGCCGGTGCGGCCTTCGGCAACAACGCCGTCTATATCGAGAAATATCTCGACCGGCCGCGCCACGTCGAGCTTCAGGTGCTGGGCGACAATCACGGCAACGTGGTGCATTTCGGCGAGCGCGACTGCTCGCTGCAGCGCCGCCACCAGAAGCTGCTGGAAGAGGCGGGTTCGCCCGGCATCACCCGCGAGGAGCGCGACCGACTCGGCGAGATCGCCACCGCGGCGCTGACGAAGTTCGGCTACCGCAACGCCGGCACGCTCGAATTCCTGTATCAGGACGGTCAGTTCGCCTTCATCGAGATGAACACGCGCCTGCAGGTCGAGCATCCGGTCACCGAAATGGTCACCGGCGTCGATCTCGTGCGCGAGCAGATCCGCATCGCCGCCGGCGAGACGCTCGGCTACGGCCAGGCCGACATCTCGTTCAACGGCCACGCCATCGAATGCCGCATCACCGCCGAGGATCCGGAAACCTTCGCCCCCTCGCCGGGCAAGGTCGAGGTGTTCCACGCCCCCGGCGGCCTCGGCGTGCGGCTCGATTCAGCGATCTATGCCGGCTATCGCGTGCCCTCCCATTACGACAGCCTGGTCGCCAAGCTGATCGTGCATGGGCGCAGCCGGGCCGAAGCCATCGCCCGGATGCGCCGCGCGCTCGAGGAATTCGCCCTTTCAGGCATCAGGACGACGATCCCGCTGCACCTGCGTATCCTCGACGACCCCGGTTTCCGCTCCGGTGAATACACGATCCACTGGCTCGAGAACTTCGTCGCCCGTCGCTGAGTACCGCCGCCTCAGGACGCGGCAACGGCCGGCATCGCCAGGGGTGCCGCACGCGCCGCCAAGCATTCGAGGGCAGAGAACACCGAAAGCCGCGCTGGTTCGCCCGCCATCAGCGCCTGATGCGTCGGGTCGCCGGCCGCCATCCCGGCCATGAACGGAACGGTATGCTGCGCCACGGCATACTGGTCTCTGAACAGCCCCATCAGCCCGGTCTGGAAGGTCAGTCCCGGATAGGGCCGCGGCCGCTCCAGCACGCGAAAACCGCAGCGGCGGTACATCGGCATGTGATGCGCGCGCACCGCGTTCAGCACGGCATCGACGTCGTGATGCAACCCGATATAGCCCGCCGCGCGGAAGGCTGCGAACAGCACCTCGACATCGTTCGCCGCATCGGCCGCCCGCGCGAGCTTGCCAAGCTCGATCGCGCTGCCCGCGGTGCCGGGCCGGCGTTCGGCCGCGACGACCGCCCGGATCTCCGCCTCGAAGATCTCCATGGCCTGGGTCCGGTGAAACACCGGATCAGGGTGGCCCGGATCGAACAGCGCGACGCGGATCGTCGCCGCCGGCGTTCCGTTGCGGAATACCAGGATCGTGGAGTAATTCGGCCTCGTATCATATTCGTCACTGAACAGGCCATCCGGCCGTTCGCCGACAAAGCCGTATTCACGGTAGGCGTCGTAGCGCATGCCGTAGGCCAGGCGCGCCTGCTGCGGCGACGTGACCAGCTGTGCCTCGATGATATTGCCGGTCTCGCGCAGCCGCTTCACGCCCGTGCGCGGCTCGACATCGGTATCCAAGGGGGAATATACCATTTTGGTCTCCACCGAAAGTTGTTCGCGTTTGCAATTTAACCGATCTGCTTTAAGATTTAACAAATCATTTCAACCTATAGTGGTTTGCAAGTTGTCGGAAGATGGATTTTGAATTTGATCATTTTCCATTCGCTGTCGCAAAGAAACTGAAATTGAGACAGTCAGGCCAGACTACCCTCGATCTGTTGCCGCAAACACGACGTCAGATCGACATATCGCTACTGGACATGAGAACCGCGCTGGTCCCCCGGATGGTGGTCACAGGCGGGCTCGTCTCGGGTGCGCTGTGCTGGAGCTTCTGGAACCGGCTGCATGGCGCGCCGTTGCTGACCGGTGGCTTCGCCGGCCTGTTCACCGGCTACGTCCTGCTCTCGATCTCCGCGATTCTCTGGGCCCGCCGACCGGCGGACGTGCGGCCCGTCGTTTTCAAGCTCGCCTTTTCCGGCCTGGCCCTCATGATCGGCATATTCTGGTCGTTCATCCTGATCGGCGGGCTGCACCATGCCGATCCGGTGCAGACGAGCATGCTCTACGCGGTCGCGATCGGGCTGATGTCGACCTCGGCCTTCTCGGGTCCAGCACTCTACGCCCTCGCCCTCTGGACACCGGTGACGATCGGCTCCGTCATCGCCATCATGGCGGACTCGGCAATCCCCCCGGCCGCGACGCTGATCGGTCTCGCGAGCTACGCCTTCCTCACCTTCTCGACCATCCTCTACGTCAACGCCAACACGATGGAGCGCGAGTTGCGCCGCCTCGAGGCCGAGCGCCAGAGCGAGGTAATCAACCTCCTCCTCCGCGATTTCGAGGAGGGGGCGAGCGACTTCCTCTGGGAGACCGATGCCTCGCTGACGCTGATCCGCCCCTCGCTGCGCTTCGCCGAGGTCGCGCGTTCGACGCCGGCGGAACTCGCCAGCATGTCGATCATCCGCTTTCTCGTCGAACACGGCCGAGCCGGGCCGGATCATTCGTGCAACGCCGCGGTCGGCAACCTGATCCACCGGATCGGGCGGCGGGAAACCTTCAATGAACCCCGGACCCCGCTGCATTTCAGCAACGAGGAGCGGTGCTGGTCGATTGCCGGCAAGCCGGTGTTCGACCGCGAAGGGGTCTTCATCGGCTATCGCGGCGTCGGGTCCGACGTCACCGCCCACCGCCTGGCCGAACGCAAGATCGCCCACATCGCCAGCCACGACAGCCTGACCGGCCTCGGCAACCGCATGAGTTTCGACGAGGCGCTACAGGCGGCCTGCTCGGGGCCGGTCGGTGTCGGCACCGGGCTGATCTGTCTCGACCTCGACCATTTCAAGTCGGTGAACGACCGTTTCGGCCACAAGACCGGCGACGAACTGCTGCATGCGGTCGCCCGCCGCATCCTGTCATGCGTGCGCAGCCATGATCGCTGCTTCCGCCTCGGCGGCGACGAATTCGCGATCCTCCTGCCCGATGCGACGATCGCCGATGCCGAGGCGGTCACCGGCCGTATCATCGATCGGCTGGCCGATCCCTTTCGCCTCGCCGACGTCACGGTGGCGATCGGCTCCTGCGCCGGCATCGCGATGATCACCCGCCCCGGCATCCTGCCGGAGGATGCCCGCCATGCCGCCGACCTCGCGCTCTACCGCGCCAAGGCGAGCGGCCGTGGCTCCGCCCGCCTGTTCGATCCGGAAAACGACCGGCACACGACCCGCCTCCGCCAGATCGATGCCGCGCTGGTGAACGAATTCGAAAAGCAGGTTTTCTTCCTCGAATACCAGCCGATCGTCCGGCTCGACAGCGGCGCGGTGACCACCGTCGAGGCGCTGGTCCGCTGGAAGCATCCGGAATACGGCATTCTCCCGCCGGACCAGTTCATTCGGGCTTCGGAGCATAACGGCGCCATCATTCGCATCGGCGCCTTCGTCATCGAGGCCGCCTGCGCCTACGCCGCCACCCTGCCCGATCACATCGCGGTTGCGGTCAATCTCTCGCCCGTACAGCTTCACGATCCGGCGCTGATCGAGCGGATCGGCGCCGCCCTCGTCCGCCACCGCCTCGGCCCGGGCCGGATCGAGTTCGAACTGACCGAAACCGCGATCCTCGACGTCTCGCCCGAGACCCGCCGCATCCTTGAGGCGATCACGGCACTCGGTTGCCGCCTCGCGCTCGACGATTTCGGCTCCGGCTATTCCTCGATTTCGACCCTGTACTATTTCCGCTTCGACCGGCTGAAGATCGACCGTTCCCTGATCAAGGACGCGATGGATGATCCCCGCCGGCGGACCATTCTCTTCCATATCGGCCGCATGGCGCGCGATGTCGCCCTCACCATCACCGCAGAGGGCATGGAAACCGATCATCACCGCGTCAGCCTGATCGAACTCGGCTTCGAGGAGGGACAGGGCAGCCTGTTCGCGATGCCGATGAGCGGCGAGGCCCTGCACGACTGGCTCCGACTCCGCCTCGTCCCCAGCTCGGGCCGCCTGTTCGGCTGAGGCCGACGCCATTGTTGCCGAGGCGGATCGTGTTCCGCCGCCGGTTGCATCGCCACCTCCGCCCTCCATGTGAATCGGGCCACGGAAGGAGGACAGGATGGCCAATCCCGACGATATCTTCGCCCCCTACGATGCTCCCGCCGGAGGCTGGGGCGCGCTCGCCGCCACCGCCCGCGCGCTGCGCCAGCAAAGTGCCGTCGCCCGCGGCAGCCGCGCCCTGCTCGCCACCAACCAGCCCGAAGGATTCGACTGCCCCGGCTGCGCCTGGCCCGACCCGCGCCACACCTCCTCCTTCGAATTCTGCGAGAACGGCGCAAAAGCGGTCGCCTGGGAAGTGACCGACCGCCGCGTCACCCGCGATTTCTTCGCGCAAAACACCCTCGCCGATCTCGCGAAGCAGTCCGACCACTGGCTGGAAAGCCAGGGCCGCCTGACCGAGCCGATGCGATACGACCCCGCGACCGACCGGTACGTCCCCATCGCCTGGGACGACGCCTTCGCCATGATCGCCCGTCACATCGCCGCGATGGACCACCCCGACCAGGCGGAGTTCTACGTCTCCGGCCGCACCTCGAACGAGGCCGCGTTCCTCTTCGCCCTGCTCGGCCGCCTGATCGGCACCAACAACTTCCCCGATTGCTCGAACATGTGCCACGAGCCCACCAGCCGCGGCCTGCCGCAGTCGATCGGCATCGGCAAGGGCACCTCGACCCTCGAGGATTTCGAACACGCCGACATGATCCTCTCGATCGGCCAGAACCCCGGCACCAATTCCCCGCGGGCGATGGGCACGCTGCGCGACGCGGCAAGGCGCGGCGCGCGCATCGTTGTGCTCAACCCGCTGCGCGAGCGCGCGCTCGAACGCTTTGCCGACCCGAAGGACGCGGGCGACATACTCACCAATCGCGGCCAGCGCATCGCCCATCTGTATTGCCAGGTGAAAGTCGGCGGTGACGTTGCGGCGTTGAAAGGCGTGATGAAGCTGCTGGTCGAGGCCGACCGCAACGCTCGGGCGAACGGCCGCACCCCGGTTCTCGATCACGACTTCATTGCCGCCCACACCAGCGGATTCGACGCTTTCGTTGCCGATCTCGACGCCACGGCCTGGGACGCCATTCTCGAGACGTCCGGCCTCTCGCGGGAGACCCTGCAGCAGATCGCCGACATCTACGCGGCGTCAAGGAACGTCATCCTGATGTACGGCATGGGAATCACCCAGCATCGTCACGGCTCGCAGAACATCCAGCAATGCGTGAACCTGCTGCTGCTGCGCGGCAATATCGGCCGGCCGGGGACGGGCATCTCGCCGGTGCGTGGCCATTCCAACGTGCAGGGCGACCGCACCGTCGGCATCGACGACCAGCCCTCGGCGGCGTATCTCGACCGTCTCGGCAAGGTCTTCAACTTCGAGCCGCCGCGCGAACATGGCCATAATGTCGTCACCGCGCTCGAGGCCATGCTGCGCGGCGACGTTCGCGTCTTCATCGGCATGGGCGGCAATTTCGCCGCCGCCGTGCCGGACACGCCGCTGGCCGATGCCGCGATGCGCCGCATCGGCCTGACCGTCAGCGTGGCGACCAAGCTCAATCGCGGCCATGTCGTGCACGGGCAAGACGCGCTGATCCTGCCCTGCCTCGCCCGCTCCGAGCTCGACCCGCAGAACGGCGTCCTGCAATCGGTGACGATCGAGGACTCGATGAGCATGGTCCATGCCTCCGGCGGCCTGCTGGAGCCCGCGAGCCCGCAGCTGCGCTCGGAGGTCGCGATCGTCTGCGGCATGGCGAAGGCGATCCTCGGCGACCGGCCCCCCCGGATCGACTGGGATGGCTATGTCGCGGACTATGCCCGCATCCGCGACGATATCGAGGCGGTCTATCCCGATCTGTTCCATGATTTCAACGAACGCCTCCGCCAGCCCGGCGGCTTCCGCCTCTACAACCCGGCCAGCGAGCGGGTGTGGAAGACGGATACGGGCCGGGCGAATTTTCTCGTCTTCCGCGGCGTGGCGGAAGATCCGGCGCGGGAGCGGAATCCCGGCACGCTGCGCCTTGCCACGCTTCGCAGCCATGACCAGTACAACACCACGATCTACAGCCTGGACGACCGCTATCGCGGCGTGAAGGGCGACCGGATGGTGGCCTTCATGAACGAGCAGGACATGGCCGAACGCGGCATCGCCGCGGGCGACAGGATCCGGCTGCGAACCGTCTCGGAGGATGGCGTGGACCGGTCGGTCGGGAATCTCACCGCCCTGCCCTACAATATTCCGAAAGGGTCGATCGGCGCCTACTATCCCGAAGCCAACCCGCTGCTGCCGCTTTACCACCACGACGAGCTTGCGCTGACGCCGGCGGCGAAATCCATTCCCGTCATCGCCGAGGCGATGTGAAAAACCCGCCCGGAGGTTTGCTCCGGGCGGGCGCGATCACGCGAGCGTACGTGACTCTGACTGATCCCGAAATTCACGCGAGAATTTCAGGAGCGGATAGCTGGCGGCATTTCTGCTCACATATGGAAAGCGGCCATGGCAAGCCCGGCCAGCGCCGCGCCAATCACCGGCCCGACGACAGGGATTGCAGCATAGCCCCAATCCGACCCGCCCTTGCCCGGGATCGGCAATACCGCATGGGCGATGCGCGGCCCGAGATCACGCGCCGGGTTGATCGCATAACCGGTCGTGCCACCGAGGGACAAACCGATCCCCCAGACAAGCGCCGCGACCAGATAGGGGCCGATGCCATCCGCAATCCCGTGGGGCGAGGCCGCCTTCGAGAAGATCGCACCGATGATGAACGTCAGTGCGAAGGTGCCGATAATTTCGCTGATCAGGTTCGCGACCGTGTTCCGGATGGCCGGTGCAGTGCAGAACACCGCGAGCTTCAGACCCTGATCCGGCGTTTCCTTCCAGTGCGGCAGGTATTGCAGGAAGACGAGAATGCCGCCGAAGAATGCTCCCAGAAAATCCCCCGCAATGGCCTGCGGAATTCCGGTCCAGTTATTGTGATCCACCGCGATGCCGATCGCGAAGGCCGGATTGATATACGCAGCCGGACTACCGCAGGCCTTGGCGACGAACACACCCGCCAGCACCGCGAAGGCCCACCCCGTCGTTATGACGATCCAGCCCGAATTCTGGGCCTTGGAATGGTTAAGCAGCACACCGGCCACGACACCGTCACCGAACAAGATCAGTGTCGCGGTGCCAAGGAATTCACCCGTGAAAATGGACATTTCTTGATTTCTCTTGATGACTGGTTTGTTTTTCGTCAATCGACCCAGGCGAAGGAACGCTGCACGGCCTTCTTCCATGAGCGATAGTATTTTTCGCGCGTCTCGGCGGGCATTGACGGCTCCCAGGTCTTGTCCACGCCCCAGTTGGCGCGCAGATCCTCAAGATTCGCCCAGTAGCCGACGGCGAGGCCGGCGGCGTAGGCGGCACCCAGCGCGGTGGTCTCGGTCATTTTCGGGCGGACCACCGGGGCGTTCAGGATGTCGGCCTGGAACTGCATCAGCAATTCGTTGGCGACCATGCCGCCATCGGTCTTCAGCGCCGCGAGCCGGATGCCGGAATCCTCCTGCATCGCCTCGACGACGTCGCGCACCTGGTAGGCGGTGGATTCGAGGGCGGCGCGGGCGAGGTGGGCGCGGGTCGCATAGCGCGTCAGCCCGGCGATGACGCCGCGGGCGTCGTCCTTCCAGTAGGGCGCGTAGAGCCCGGAGAACGCGGGCACGATATACACATCGCCATTGTCCTCGACGCTGCGGGCGAGCGGCTCGATCTGCGGGGCGACGTCGAACAGTTTCAGGTTGTCGCGCAGCCACTGCACCAGCGCGCCGGTGATGGCGATCGCTCCCTCCAGCGCGTAGCGCGGCTTCTCGTCGCCGAGCTGGTAGGCGAGCGTGGTAAGCAGCCCGGCCTTGGACTGCACGGGCTCGGTGCCGGTGTTCATCAGCAGGAACGAGCCGGTGCCATAGGTGTTCTTCGCCTCGCCGGGGGCGAAGCAGGTCTGCCCGACCAGGGCGGCCTGCTGGTCGCCCAGCATGCCGGCGAGTTTCGTGCCTTGCAGCGGGGCGGTGCGGATTTCGCCATAGACGGCGGAGGACGGCACGATCTTCGGCAGGCAGGCGCGCGGAATGCCGAACGCGTTCAGCATGTCGTCATCCCAGGCGCAGGTCGCGAGGTCGATCAGCATGGTGCGGCTGGCGTTGGTCACGTCGGTCACGTGGTGGCCGCCATTCACGCCACCCGTCAGGTTCCAGGTCAGCCAGGAATCGACGGTGCCGAACAGCGCGTCGCCCGCCTCGGCCTTGGCCTTCGCTCCTTCGACATTGTCGAGAATCCAGCGCAGCTTCAGCCCGGCGAAATAGGTGGCCAGCGGCAGGCCGGTCTTGGCGCGGAAGCGGTCCTGCCCGCCATCGCGGGTGAACTGCTGGACGAGCTGGTCGGTGCGGGTGTCCATCCAGACCAGCGCGTTGCAGAGCGGCTGGCCGGTCTTGCGGTCCCACAGCAGGGTGGTCTCGCGCTGGTTGGTGATGCCGACGGCGGCGAGGTCGGACGCGGTGAGGTTTGCCCGCGCGAGGGCGGCGCCGATGACCTCGTTGGTGTTGGAGAGAATCTCCATCGGGTCGTGCTCGACCCAGCCCGGCTTCGGATAGATCTGCCGGTGCTCCTTCTGGGCGACGGAAACGATGTTCCCGCCCTTGTCAAACACGATGAAGCGCGAGCTCGTCGTGCCCTGGTCTATGGCCCCTACATAACGCGACATTTTATTCCTCCCTTTGCTGGCAACGATGTGAACTAACGTCCGGGTAGCAGTGCAGCCGGCTCTGGCGCGCCCCTGGCGCGGCGGGCGCCGGATTCCGCCGGACTCCGGAATTTCTGTTGCGCCTCGCGCATCATGCGTGGGCGTCCTGTGCGGCGAGGGTCTGCATGAACCGCTCGACAGCGGCGATCTCGGCATCGCTCAGCCGCAGGCCGAACTTGCTGCGGTGCCACACCACGTCCTCCGCGGTCAGCGCGAATTCGTGGGCGTGCAGGTAACGCAGTTCCGCCTCGGTCAGGTCGGCGCCGAAGATGGCGCCGAGATCCTCCGCCCGCCGCGCATCGCCGAGCAGGACGCGCGCGCGGGTGCCATAGGCCCTGACCAGCCGCGCCGCGGTGGCCGGCGCGAGGAACGGATAGTCGCGCAACAGCGCCGCCACCTGGGCGTCGAACCCGTCGGTCGGGAAATCGCCGCCGGGCAGGGGCTCGTCGCCGGTCCAGCCCTGCTTCCGCGCGGTGGCGGGCGGCAGGTGCGGCGCGAGCTTGCCGAGCACCGATTCGGCCAGGCGGCGGTAGGTCGTGATCTTGCCGCCGAAGACCGAGAGCAGGGCGGGGCCATCGGCCGGCGCGTCCATCTCCAGCACGTAGTCGCGCGTGGCGGCCTGGGCTTTCGAGGCGCCGTCGTCATAGAGCGGGCGGACGCCGGAATAGGCCCAGACGACATCCGCCGGCGTGACCGGCTTCGTGAAATAGGCGCTGGCGGACTCGCAGAGATAGGCGATCTCGTCAGCCGAGGCGCGCACCTCGGCGGGGTCGCCCTGATAGTCGCGGTCGGTGGTGCCGATCAGGGTGAAATCCCGCTCATAGGGGATGACGAAGAAGATGCGGCCATCGGCGTTCTGGAAGATGTAGCAATGATCCTCGGGGTAGAGCCGGGGAACGACGATGTGGCTGCCCTGGACGGCGCGCACCGAGGCCGGCGTGTTCGCCCGCAGCACCTTCTGCAGCACCTCGGCGACCCAGGGCCCGGCGGCGTTCACCAGGGCGCGGGCGCGCACCGTGCGGGTTTCGCCGCTGCGCTCGTCGCGCACGGTGAGGGTCCACAGCCCGCCCTCGCGCGCGCCGCTGATGCAGCGGGTGCGCGGCTCGATCACCGCGCCCCGATCCGCCGCATCGCGCGCGTTCAGCACGACGAGGCGCGAATCCTCCACCCAGCAATCCGAATATTCGTAGGCGCGGACAAAGCGCGGATCGAGCGGGCGGCCGGCGGGATCGCGCCGCAACCGCACCACGCGCGTCGGCGGCAGTTTCTTCCGCCCGCCGAGATGATCGTAGAGAAAGAGGCCGAGCCGCAGCATCCAGGCCGGGCGCAACCCCTTGTGGTGCGGCAGCACGAAGCGCAACGGCCAGATGATGTGCGGCGCGATGCCCCACAGCACCTCGCGCTCCATCAGCGCCTCGCGCACCAGCCGGAACTCGTAATATTCGAGATAGCGCAGGCCGCCATGGATCAATTTGGTCGAGGCCGCCGAGGTGGCGCCGCCGAGATCGCCCGCCTCGCAGAGAAAGACCGACCAGCCGCGCCCCGCCGCATCGCGCGCGATGCCGCAGCCATTGATGCCACCGCCGATGATCGCGATGTCGTGGACCACTGAAGTGTCCGTTGCGGACGCCATCAGGCAAACCTCCCGCGTTTGCGTTTCGTATTCGATCGCTTGTCGAAGCGAACGTTAATACGAACAAAAACCGGGCGTCAACACTCAAAACGAAATATGAAACGAATATCGACCGACTCAGTCGGCCGTGTCGGCGTCTTCCTCCCCCGCCGTTTCCACCACTTCGATGCCGAGACGTTCGCAGAGTTCGCGGCTTTCGGGCGTGCGCAGCCGGTCGGTCACCAGCACGTCGACATCCTTCAGATGCGCGATCCGCACCGGCGCGGAGCGGGTGAACTTGCTGCTGTCGGCCACCAGCATGACCCGCCTGGCGCATTCGATGATTGCGCGGGAGACCTGCACCTCGCGGCTGTCGAAATCGAGGAGCGTGCCGTCGCGGTCGATCGCCGAGGTGCCGATCACCGCGAAATCGGCGCGGAACTGGCGGATCTGCTCCACCGTCGTCGCGCCGACGATGCCGCCATCGGCCCGGCGCACCGTGCCGCCCGCCATGATGAGCTCGACGCCGGGCAGGCGATACAGCTCCGCCGCCACATGCAGGTTGTTGGTGATGACGAGCAGGCCGCTGTGTTGCGCGAGCGCGCGGGCGACCTCCTCGGTGGTGGTGCCGAGATTGATCAGCAGGGAGGAATTGTCCGGGATCAGCCGCGCCGCCGCCTCGCCGATCAGCTGCTTGACCGGCTGCGCCACGAGCTTGCGCGCGTCATAGGCGAGATTGGCGACGCTGGAGGCGATCATCGCGCCACCATGCACCCGGGTCAGGCGGTGGACCTCGCACAATTCGTTGAGATCGCGCCGGATCGTCTGCGGCGTCACGCCGAAGCGCGCCGCCAGATCCTCGACCGAGACCCGCCCGGCTTCCTGCAACAGGCTCATGATCTCGGCCTGTCGGCGGCTTCCCGCGCGGGGCGAGGCGCCGTCCATCACCGGCGCGCCCGCTGCAGGTCCGAATTGGTGCTCATCGTCATGGTCATCTGTGTCTCCCTTCCGCGGTAGCCTTTGTCGCGCAGCGGGCCGCCGAATGCCAGCCGCCCGAAACGAACATCCCGATCCTCGGCTTCAATGTTCGTTTTCCGGAATTCGAACATTCGCCTGCTGTGCAGATCAAGCCTGGTCGAATGCAGTATCTCAATAATCGAAATTAAAATTGTAACGTTAGGCGGCTCTTAATTATTCGAAAACATAGATATTTGCATTCAACAGAATGGGTCAACCACGATGAACACTTGCCGGGAAACGTTCGCGCAGCGACTGGAATTCATCGGGCTCGACGAACAGGTCAGGGGCCGTCTGCGGGACATGCAGCCGGTGCTTGCGCAGGCGGTGCCGGCCGCACTCGCGGATTTCTACGAGCGCATCCGCCGCAGCCCGGAAGCCCGTGCCTTCTTCGCCACCGACGCCTCGATCGGCACGGCCCGATCCCGCCAGGCCGGCCACTGGACCCGCATCGCCGAGGCGCGGTTCGACACCGACTATGTCGACGCCGTCACCCGAGTCGGCGAGGTGCACGCCAGGATCGGGCTCGAGCCGCGCTGGTATATCGCCGGTTACGCGCTCATCCTCGAACAGATCATCGCCGGCGTGCTCGATTCGCGGAAACCGAAACGGCGCCCCCTGTTCCGCCGCGACGCCGAAACCAGCCCGGCCGCCGATCTCGGCGCGCTGGTCAAGGCCACCTTCCTCGACATGGATCTCGCGATCGCCGTCTATCTCGAGGAACTCGACCGCCGGCGCCGCGAGGCCGAGGACAAGGCGGCCGCGACCAACCGCGTGGTAATGGATACGCTCGGCCGCGCCCTTACCGCGCTGGCCGAGGGCAACCTGTCCTACCGCATCACCGAAGGGCTGCCGGAGGACTATCATCGCCTGGCCGACGATTTCAACGGCGCCCTCAGCCGCCTGTCGGACAGTCTCTCGGGCGTCCGCAAGAGCACCGGCGAGATCAACAACGGCGTCGACGAGATCGCCCGCGCCGCCGAGGATCTCGCCCGCCGCACCGAGCAGCAGGCCGCCAGCCTCGAACAGACCAGTGCCGCGCTCAACGAGATCACCTCCGGCGTGCAGAGCACGGCGGAGAACGCCGCGCGCGCGAACACCGCGGCCCAGACGGCCAACGCCGCCGCCGACAGGTCGCACAATATCGTCGCCAACGCCGTCGCCGCGATGCGGCAGATCGAAACCTCCTCGCGCGAGATCGACCAGATCATCGGCCTGATCGACGAGGTGGCGTTCCAGACCAACCTGCTCGCGCTCAATGCCGGGGTCGAGGCCGCGCGCGCCGGCGATGCCGGGCGGGGCTTCGCCGTCGTCGCCTCCGAGGTGCGCGCCCTCGCCCACCGCTCGGCCGAGGCCGCGAAATCGATCAAGGAACTCATCGCCCGGTCCTCGAAACAGGTGGGCGACGGGGTTCGCCTGGTCGGCGAGACCGGCGCCGCGCTGGAGACGATCGCGCAGAACGTGGTCGCGCTCGAACAGCTCATCACCGAGATTTCCGGCTCCGCCAACCGCCAGGCGCGCAGCCTTGCCGAGGTGAATGCCGCCGCCGGGCAGATGAACCAGGCCGTGCAGCAGAACGCCGCCATGGTCGAGCAGACCGCGGCCGCCACCGTGTCGCTGAAGGAGGAAACCGCGAAGCTCGCCGCGCAGGCGGCGGGCTTCCGCACGGCGCAGGACGCGCCGCCCACTGCGATCCGGCGCAGTGCCGCGCGGCCGCACCCGGTGCCCGTGCCCGCCTGATCGACCCCGCGCCAGGGGCCTGAAAAACGCGCCTCCTGGCCCCATCTCCCGTCGCGCGTGCCATCCGGCACAATCGGCGCAGCCCCGCCGGGCTGACGATTCCAGAATTTGAAACGTGGAGACAGACCATGACGAGCGAGACCGCCTACACACCCCCGAAAATCTGGACGTGGGAGCAGCCCAGCGGCGGACGTTTCGCCAGCATCAACCGCCCGATCGCCGGCCCCACCCATGAGAAGGAACTGCCGGTCGGCCGGCATCCGCTCCAGCTCTATTCGCTCGCGACGCCGAACGGGGTGAAGGTCACCGTCATGCTCGAGGAGCTGCTCGCCCGCGGCCATGCCGGCGCCGAATACGACGCCTGGCTGATCCGCATCGGCGAGGGCGACCAGTTCGGCAGCGGCTTCGTCGCCGCCAACCCGAACTCCAAGATTCCCGCCCTGGTCGACCATGGTGGCGGCAAGCCCCGCCGGGTGTTCGAGTCCGGCGCCATCCTGCTCTATCTCGCGGAGAAGTTCGGCGAATTCCTGCCGAAGGACCTCGATGCGCGAACCGAATGCCTCTCCTGGCTGTTCTGGCAGATGGGCAGCGCCCCCTATCTCGGCGGCGGCTTCGGCCATTTCTACGCCTATGCGCCGGAGAAGTTCGAATATCCGATCAACCGTTTCGCGATGGAAACCAAGCGCCAGCTCGACGTGCTCGACCGCCGGCTCGCCGAGGCGGAGTACCTCGCGGGCACGGAATACACGATCGCCGACATGGCCGTCTGGCCCTGGTATGGGGGGCTCGTGCTGGGCTGGCTCTACAACGCGGCCGAATTCCTGCAGGTGCATGAATACCGCAACGTCGTGCGCTGGGCCGAACAGATCCTGGCGCGTCCCGCCGTCCGCCGCGGCCGCATGGTCAACCGCACCTTCGGCGACCCCGCCGAGCAGCTGCACGAGCGGCACGACGCCTCGGATTTCGAAACCCGCACGCAGGACAAGCTCGTCCCGCAAGGCTGACGGGCCGGCCCGCCATTCTGCGCTCTGATGTCATTGCCGGGCCGCGCGGCGGCGTGGCAGACTGCGCGGGCGCAGAATGGAGTTCCCGCCGTGGCCGAGCATCCCCGGATTCACCGCATCCTCTCCCCCGCCGACGGCACCGAGGTCGCCGCCCGCGCCCTTGCCGGGCCGGCGGAGATCGAGCAGGCGCTGGAGCGGGCCGCCGCCGCGCAGAAGGCCTGGCGGCGCGTCGGCCTCGCCGAGCGCATGGCGATCTGCGAGCGCTTCGTCGCGCATTTCACCGCCAATGGTGCTGCGATCGCCGCCGAGATCAGCGCGCAGATGGGACGGCCGGTAAGCCAGACACCGGGAGAAATCCGCGGTGTCGCCGAACGCGCGCGGATGATGATCTCGCTTGCCGCGGAGTCGCTCGCGCCGGTCCGGCCCGCGCCGGTCGCCGGCTTCGAGCGGTTCATCACCCGCGAGCCGCTCGGCGTCGTCTTCGTCATCGGCGCCTGGAACTATCCCTATCTGATCACCGTCAACAGCGTCGTCCCCGCGCTGCTCGCCGGCAACGCCGTGGTGCTGAAACAGGCCTCGCAGACGCTGCTCTGCGCCGAGCGTTTCGCCGCGTCCTTCGCCGCCGCCGGCCTGCCCGAGCACGTCTTCCAGGTGCTCCACCTCGCCAATGCCGACGCCGAGGCGGTGATCCGCGATCCGCGCGTCGATTTCATCGCCTTCACCGGCTCGGTGGCGACAGGCCATCGCGTCGTCCGCGCCGCCGCCGACCGCTTCGCCGGCATCGGCCTCGAACTCGGCGGCAAGGACCCCGCCTATGTCCGCCGCGATGCCGACATCGTCCACGCCGCCGACAACCTGGTCGACGGCGCCTTCTTCAATTCCGGCCAGTCCTGCTGCGGGATCGAGCGCATCTATGTCGACGCCGCGGTGTATGACGACTTCATCGCCCGCTTCGTCGAGACCACCAACGCCTATCGCCTCGGCCATTCGCTCGACCCCGCAACCACGCTCGGCCCGATGGTCAACGCCGCCGGGGCCGATTTCGTGCGCGGGCAGATCGCCGAAGCCCTCGCCGCCGGCGCCACCGCGCTGATCGACGAGGCGCGGTTCCCCGAAAGCCGGCCCGGCACGCCCTATCTCGCGCCGCAGGTGCTGGTGAATGTCGATCACCGGATGGACGTGATGCGCAGCGAGAGCTTCGGCCCGGTCGTCGGCATCATGAAGGTCGGCTCGGACGAGGAGGCGATCGGCCTGATGAACGACAGCCCCTATGGCCTCACCGCCTCGGTCTGGACCCGCGACATCGAGGCCGCGACGCGCATCGGCGGCGCGATCGAGACCGGCACCGTGTTCATGAACCGCTGCGACTATCTCGACCCGGCGCTGGCCTGGGTCGGGGTGAAGGATTCCGGCCGCGGCTGCACCCTGTCGCGGATCGGCTTCGAGCATCTGACCCGGCCGAAATCCTTCCACCTGAAAAAAGCACCCTGACGCATCGTCCGGCGCGGGCGGGATCAGTCCAGCCGGACCATGACATGGCGGACCACGGTATAGTCCTCCAGCGCATAGGCCGAGAGGTCCTTGCCGTAGCCCGACCGCTTCAGCCCACCATGCGGCATTTCGTTGGCGAGCATGAAATGGCAGTTCACCCAGGTCGCGCCATAGCGCAGCCCGGCGGCCAGGCGCATCGCCCGCCCGACATCGCGGGTCCAGACCGACGAGGCGAGGCCGTAATCGGAATCGTTCGCCCAGACGATCGCCTGCTCCGGATCGGTGAAGCGCGTCACTGACACGACGGGGCCGAACACCTCGCGGCGCACGATCTCGTCGTCCTGCGCGGCACCGGCGACCACGGTGGGTTCGTAGTAGAAGCCGCTCCCCGCCGCATCGCGCCCGCCGGCGACGACCTCGACATGCGGCAGCGCCGCCGCGCGGGCGACGAAGCCGCCCACCCGCTCGCGCTGGCGCGCCGAGATCACCGGGCCGATATCGTTCTCCGAATCATCCGCCCGGTCGTAGCGGAGCTGCGTCACCGCCGAAGCGAGGTCGGCCACGAACCGGTCATAGACCTTCGCACCGGCATAGACCCGGCAGGCCGCCGTGCAGTCCTGCCCGGAATTGTAGTATCCGAAGTCCCGCACCGCGGCGACGGCGGCGTCGATATCGGCGTCGTCGAAGACGATCACCGGCGCCTTGCCGCCGAGTTCGAGATGGGTGCGCTTGATCGAGGCCGAGGCCGCCTGGATCACCCGCTCGCCGGTGCCGATCGAGCCGGTCAGCGAGATCATCGCAATCCCCGGCGCGTCGATCAGCGCCTGGCCGGTGCTCGGCCCGCGGCCCGAAATCACGTTGAGCACGCCCTCGGGCAGGATGCCGGCGGCGATCCGGGCGAGCTTCAGCGCGGTCAGCGGCGTCAGTTCCGAGGGCTTGAGCACGACCGTGTTGCCGGCGGCGAGTGCCGGGGCGATCTTCCACGCCGCCATCATCAGCGGATAGTTCCACGGGGCGATCTGCGCGACCGGGCCGACCGGATCGCGCCGGATCATCGAGGTATGTCCGGCGAGATACTCGCCCGCCGCACTGCCCGACAGGCAGCGGGCGGCGCCGGCGAAGAAGCGGAAACAGTCGACGATGGCGGGCATCTCGTCGCGCAGCACGGCCGGGCGCGGCTTGCCGCAGTTCAGCGCCTCCAGCGCGGCGAAGTCCTCCGCCTCGGCCTCGATCGCATCGGCGAAGCGCAGCAGCATCGCCGCGCGCTCGGCCGGCGGCAGCGCCGCATAGGCCGGAAAGGCGCGCCCGGCGGCTTCCACCGCGCGGGCCACCTGGCCGGCATCCGCCTCGGCGATCTCGGCGATGACGGCGCCGGTCCGGGGATTGACCACCGGCACCGGCGCGCCCGCGCCCGCCTCGAACGCGCCGCCGATCAGCAGTTGCGTGGGCAGGGATGCAACCATCTCAGCCTCCCGTCCCTTCATGGACCGCGCGTTCCTCGGCCGCGATTTCCGCCGCCCGGCTGGCGATCGCCTCGCGGCTGATCGGCGGGCCGGGGAAGCGCACCCGCGCCACGCCGAACCAGAGCACCAGCATCAGCACGATCAGGCCGAGACCGTAGGTGATCAGGATATTGTTGGGCGGCTGGATGCCGATATAGATCAGCACGAACACGCCGATGATCGAGATGACCGCAAGCGGCTTCGAGAGCGCGCCGAGGCGGAACGGGCCGAACTCGGTCCAGGTCTTGCCCTCCGCCAGCAGCCCGGCCGCGACCGGCATGGCGTAGGAGATGTAGAGGAACATCGCGCAGCCCGCCGCCAGCGCCGCGAAGGCCGGCGAATACAGCGTGGCCGCGACGGAGAGCACCGCCGTCAGCCAGATCGCGCCGACCGGCGTGCGGTGCGTCGGGCTCACCCGCCGCCAGATCGCGTGGCCCGGCAGCCCGCCATCGCGGGCGAAGGCGAAGATCATCCGCGAGGTCGAGGTCACCCCCGCCAGCGCGCAGAGATAGTTGGCGACGACGATGCCGACATAGAGCAGGTATTTCACCGGCAGGATCACCGGCAGCCCGGCGAGCAGGTTGAAGAACACGTTGCCGCCCTGCGCCGCCGCCTTGCCGAGATCCGGCATCGCCAGCAGGATCGAGGCCTCCATCACCAGGCCGAACGCGAACGACCAGAACACCGAATTGATGATCCCGCGCGGCACGGTGCGCCTTGCGTTCACCGTCTCTTCCGAGGTGTGGGCCGCGCCGTCGAACCCGGTAATGGTATAGAGCGGTAGCAGCAGGCCGAGCATGAAGAGGTAGAACAGGTTGCCGCTATGCGGCACCACCCCGCCGCCGGCCTTGCCGGAATAGTTGATGAAGGTGAACAGCCGCGAAAAATCGTAATGCTGCGCGCCCACCAGCATCGCGATGGTCAGCACGATGGCGATGAAGAAGATCAGGTAGCCGGAGAAATCGGTCAGCCGCGTGGTGGTGCGGATGCCCATGTGGTTGAACGCGCCCTGGCTCGCGGTGATCAGGATGACCGCGATGGTCTGCTGCCAGAACCCCCAGTGCGACGTGTCGATATGGAACATGTTGCCGAGGATCAGGCTGGTGAACAGATCGTAGGCGCCGACATTCACCGAAGCGACGACGAAGATCAGCCCGAGCAGGTTGACGAAGGCGGTCGCCCAGCCCCAGCCGCGCCCGCCGAGGATCGAGGACCAGTGATAGAGCGCGCCGGCCGTCGGATAGGCGGAGGCGATCTGCGCCATCGACAGCGCGATCACCATCGAGAAGATCGACCCCACGATCCAGCCGACGAACACGCCCCCCGGCCCGGCGGCGGAGAACGCCGCCTGGAACGAGGTGATTCCGCCCGCAAGGATGCAGATGATCGAAAAGGCGATGGCGAAGTTGGAAAACCCGTGCATGCGCCTGGAGAGTTCCTGCGCATAGCCCATCTTGTGCAGCGTTGCGGTATCCTCCGCGAGGATCCGCGCCTCATCTTGGTCGTTCGACATCTCCGTCTCCCATGTTGACCGTCAGGCCGTGTGCGCCGGGCTTTCCCGCCCGGTCGTGCTGTCGGGCGCCGCGCGGGCGCCGAGCTTGCGCCGCACCGCCTCGGGCGAGGCGCCGTGCAGCCGGCGGCAGGCCCGCGAAAAGGCGCTCACCTCGGAATAGCCGAGCAGTTCGGCGATCGTGGCGATCGAGAGATGCGGCTCGGCGAGATACATCAGCGCGAGCCGCGCCCGCACCTGGTCGATGCAGTCCGAATAGGTGAGCCCGTGCTCGGCGAGGCGGCGCTGCAGCGTCCAGCGCGGCAGGCCGAGGCTCGCGGCCACGCGGTCGATCCCGGCCGGCCCCTCTGGCAGCTTCCGGCGGATCTCGCTGGTCACCGCGCCGAGCAGGTCGCGCGGCCCGCCGCCGCCGCCGATCCGGCGCAGCTCCTCGGCCAGTGCGGCGAAGCGCGCCGGGTCGCGCGCCGGCATCGGCCGCTCCAGCCCCGCCGCGCGAAAGCTGATCGCGTTCGCCGGCGCGGCGAAGAACACCGGCGCGCCGAACGCCGCCGCATGCGCCTGCGCCTGTTCCGGCGCCGGATGCTCGAACCACACCTCCTCGATCTCCAGCGCGCCGCCGAGCGCGCGCCGCAGCAGGTTGGCGAACATCCCCATCGTCAGCTCGGCATCCTGCCGGCGCGACCAGATCCGCGGATCGACGATCCGGTATTCCAGCCGCAGCGAGCGGCCCTCCCGCGCGAGGCGGGTTTCGGTATTCTGCTGGTGCTGGATGAAATGCCGGGCGAAGGCGGCAAGCCCGGTGCCGACATCCGGCGCCGCCAGCGCGAGCTCGCCGATCAGCCCGAGCGCCTCCGGCTGGAACTGCTGGCCGAAGCGCAGGCCGAAATGCGAATCCCCGCTGCGCGCCGCCGCCCGTTCCATCATCGCGACATAGCGGGCGAGCGGCACGGTCGCGCGCGGGTCCTCGAGGTCGCGCGGATCGAACCCCGCCTCGCCGAGCACGAGGTCCGGATCCGCCCCGGCTCCGCGGATGAACGCCGTCACGCCCGACGCCGCGGCGGCGAGCACATGGCAGGATGTCGATCCGGACGCGGCGGCAGGCAGACCCATGATCCCCTTCAAATCCGACGATGCCGCACCAGAATGCCGGGCGGCGCGGCGGTTGCGCAACGAAATTCGGCAGCGTGCCGACTGTGGCAAATTCCACCCCGGCCGGCTTTGACATTAGAACACAATCCCGCGCGCGGCGCCCGCTTGTCGCCGAATGTCAAGATCGTCACACTGCGGCCATGCGATGTTCCGCCGGGAGGTGCGATCATGAACAACGATCTTTCTGCACAAAACATCACCGCGTCCGGCGGCATGACGCTCGACGAGTTGCGCGCGGCGGTCGATGCCGGGGCGATCGACACGATCGTGATGGCGGCGCCGGACATGCAGGGACGGCTGCAGGGCAAGCGGGTGATGCCCCGCTTCTTCCTCGACAACGTCCTGGCCGACGCCTCCGAGGGCTGCAACTACCTGCTCGCCGTCGATGTCGAGATGACGCCGGTCTCCGGCTACGATTTCGCCTCATGGGACCGCGGCTATGGCGATTTCGTCTTCCGCCCCGATCTCTCCACCCTGCGCCGCGCCGCCTGGCAGGAAGGAGCCGCGATCGTGCTCTGCGACATCGCGCTGCATGACGGCACCCCGGCGCCGGTCGCCCCGCGCAGCATCCTGCGCCGCCAGCTCGACCGCCTCGCCGCCGCCGGCCTCACCGCCCTCGCCGCGACCGAGCTCGAATTCATGCTCTTCCGCAACACCTATGAAGAGTGCATGCGGCGCGGCTATCGCGACCTCGATCCCGCCAATCTCTACAACGTCGACTATTCGATCCTCGGCACCGCCAAGGTGGAGAAGGTCATCCGCGCCATCCGCAACGCGCTGGAGGCGTCGGGAATCCGCGTCGAGAATTCCAAGGGCGAGTGCAATCTCGGCCAGCACGAGATCAACTTCGCCTACGCCACGGCACTGGAATGCGCCGATGGCCACGTGATCTACAAGGAAGCCGCGAAGGAGATCGCCCAGTCGCAGGACCACGCCATCACCTACATGGCGAAGTTCAACGAGCGCGAGGGTAATTCCTGCCACATCCATCTCAGCCTGCGCGATGAAGCGAACCGTCCGGTCTTCGCCGCAGGCGGGGGCCACGCGCCGGAATTCGGCCATTTCCTCGCCGGCCTCGCCGCCCACGCCGCCGAGCTTTCCGTCCTGTTCGCGCCCAACATCAACTCCTACAAGCGCTACGCCGTGGGCAGCTTCGCGCCGACCGGCCTGGTCTGGGGGCATGACAACCGCACCTGCGCCTTCCGCGTGCTCGGCCACGGGCGGTCGCTGCGCGTCGAGAACCGGCTGCCGGGCGGCGACGTGAACCCCTATCTCGCGCTCGCCGGCATGATCGCCGCCGGGCTCGACGGCATGGAACGCCGCCTGCCGGCGCAACCAGCCTTCACCGGCAACGCCTATCACGGCGACCTGCCGCGCGTGCCCCGCACGCTTTCCGACGCCCTCGCCCTCTGGCGCCACAGCGCCTTCGCGCGCGAGGCGTTCGGCGAGCAGGTGGTGGCGCATTACGCAAGGATGGCCGAGGTCGAGGTCGAGACCTTCGCCGCCGCGGTGACCGACTGGGAACGCATACGCTGCTTTGAAAGGATGTAACCCGCGATGACCATTCTGCAGGGAACCTGGCGCTTCCCCACCGAGGTGCTTGCCGGGCCGGGCCGCATCGGCGAACTCGCCGCCCGCGCGCGCGATCTCGGCGCCCGCCGCGCGCTGCTCGTCTCCGACGCGCAGGTGGCGAAACTGCCCTTCTTCGCGCCGCTGGAGGCCGGCTTCGCCGCCGCCGGCATCGCCACCGCGCGCTTCACCGGCACCCACCCCGACCCGCTGGCGAGCGACGTCGCCGCCGGCGTTGCCGCCTTCCGCGCGCACGAGGCGGACCTCGTCGTCGCGATCGGCGGCGGCAGCGCGCTCGATTGCGGCAAGACCATCGCCCTCGCCGCCGCGACCGACCGGCCGCTCTGGGATTTCGAGATCACCCTCGCCGCCCCCGCGCTCGACCGGCCAATGGTGCCCATTCTCGCGGTGCCGACCACCGCCGGCACCGGCTCGGAAGTCGGCCGCGCCTCGGTCATCACCGACGAGGAGGCCGCCCGCAAGGTGATCCTGCTGCACCCGCAGATGCTGCCGCGCCTCGTCGTGCTCGATCCCGAACTCACCATCGGCCTGCCCGCGACCCTCACCGCCTGGACCGGGATGGACGCGCTCGCCCACAATCTCGAAGCCTATTGCATCGACGCCTGGCACCCGATGGCGGACGGCGTCGCGGTCGAGGGGATGCGGCTGATCCATGGCAGCCTCGTCACCGCGACGACCGATGGCCGCAACCTCGCCGCCCGCGGCACCATGCTCGCCGCCGCCTCGATGGGCGCGACCGCCTTCCAGAAGGGCCTCGGCGCGATCCATTCGCTCAGCCACCCGATCGGCGCGCACTGCCACGCCCATCACGGCCTGACCAACGCCGTGCTGATGCCCTACGTGCTGGAATTCAACCGCCCGGCGATCGAGCCGAAAATCGTGCAGGTCGCGCGCTGCCTCGGCATCGGGGGCGGGTTCGAGGGCTTCCGCGACTGGGTGATCGACCTGCGGAAGGCGCTTGGCATCCCGCACACGGTGGAGGCGCTGGGCGTCACCGCGCCGATGCTCGACCAGCTTTCCGAGGAAGCCTTCCGCGATCCGAACACGCCGGACAATCCCCGCCCGGCCGACACCGCCGCCCTGCGCCGCATCCTCGCCGCCGCCCTCGAAGGCCAACTCGACGGCCTGTCCCGCTGAACCGTGACCGTTTCCGTTCCATGCGCGGGACGGAAACGGCGCGTCTCAATATGCGACTATTTTCTTATTATTGTATAACAGCCAAGAATGACTTGTTGTCATCGCCGGATTTAACCGGGGCTTTACCTGTGGATGATAGCAATGACTCATGCAACAGGTGATCAACCGGTCTCCTCTTTCTGACAACGCGCCCGACGACGACAGCAATGTCGCGATCATCGGCGTCGCGCAGGCCGTCTGGGCCGAGATGGCGCTGCATGGCATCGTGCCGACGCCGCACGCCTATGAGATCTGTTTCGCCTATCGCAGGGGCGACAACCCGACCCTTTGCGACTTTATCGACCAGCACCACCCGAATCTTGCGAACCTCACGCCGGACGCGATCGAGTCGCTGCACGCGCGCTTCTTCAATGACTCGTCCGTCAGCGAGGACCTCGCGAGCAACGTGCTGGGTCTGCAGGAAGCCGCGGACACGCTTGTCGGCCATATCACCGGCAATCAGTCCGCGCTCAGGGACTATGGCGACACGCTCGCCGGCTGGGCGAAACGCCTCGACCATGAGCCGACCATCGCGAGTCTCGTTGCCGCGGTCGCGGCGCTGACGGCGGAAACCACCCGCGCCGCCGCGCGCAACCGTGCGCTCGAGGAAAAACTCGCGAACTCGGTCCAGCGGATCAACCGGCTAAGGCAGTCCCTCAGCGTCGCCCGGGCGGAAGCCACCACCGATTCCCTGACGGCCATCACCAACCGCCGCGCCTTCGACACCAAGGCACGGCGGTTCATCACCCAGACGCGCGGCGCGGCCCCGCTCGTCGCCTGCCTCGTCCTGTTCGATATCGACAACTTCAAATGGTTCAACGACGTCCATGGCCACCAGACCGGTGACCTGATCCTCCGCCTCGTCGCGCGCCTGCTGTCCGACAGCGTCAAGGGCCGCGACACCGTCGCCCGCTATGGCGGCGAGGAATTCGCGGTGCTGCTCGCCGGAGCAGATCTCAGATCGGCCATTTCCGTGGCACGGCAGATCTGCCAGTCGATGGCCGATCGCAAACTGGTCAAGCGTTCCTCAGGCCAGCAGCTGACCCAGGTTACCCTGTCCGCCGGCGTCGCCCAGTTCATCGGCGGCGAAAACCTCGCGAGCTGGGTCAGCCGCGCGGATGCGGCACTCTACCGGGCCAAGGAACTCGGCCGCAACCGCGTCTGCAGCGAACTCGACCTGGCCGGCTGACCGGCCCGGCCGGTTCGTGCTAGAGCGGCCTCATGCCGCACGCCGATTTCGTCCATCTCCGCGTCCACTCCGCCTATTCCCTCTCCGAAGGCGCCATCAAGCCGGACAAGATCGCCACCCTCGCGCGCGACAACGCGATGCCCGCCGTCGCCATCACCGACACCTCGAACCTGTTCGGCTCGATCGAGTTCTCCCAGGCCTGCATGGGCAAGGGCGTGCAGCCCATCGTCGGCTGCCAGATCGGCCTTGCCCGAACCGACCTGCCGCGGCTGCCGCCCGACCCGCTGGTGCTGCTCGCGAAGGACGCCACCGGCTTCGCCAATCTCTCGAAACTCTCCTCCCGCAGCTTTCTCGACACCGAACCCGGCCTCCGCCCGCAAATCAGCCTCGATACGCTGCGCGACCATCACGAGGGCCTGTTCCTCCTCACCGGCGGCCGCTTCGGCCCGGTCGGCCGCCTGCTCGGCGACGGCCAGCGCCCCGAGGCCGCGCGCCTGCTCGCCGCCCTCGCCGAAACCTTCCCCGACCGTCTCGCTGTCGAGCTGGAACGTCACGACCTGCCAACTGAGCGCGCGGTCGAGCCAGGGCTGATCACGCTGGCGGACGAAGCCGGCCTGCCGCTCGTCGCCACCAACGAATGCTTCTTCGCCACCGAGACGATGCACGAGGCGCATGACGCGCTGCTCTGCATCGCCGAAGGCCGGGTTCTCTCCGAGGCCGAGCGCCGCCGCGTAACACCGCATCACTGGTTCAAGCCGGCGGCGGAGATGCGCCGCCGCTTCGCCGACCTGCCCGATGCCTGCGACAACACGCTGGCCATCGCCCGGCGCTGCGCGATCGCCGCCCCCACCCGCAAGCCGCTGCTGCCGATCTGCCCCAAGGTGCGCGACGGCGCGACCGAGGCGGAAACCCTCCGCGCCATGGCCGAGGAAGGCCTCGCGCTCCGCCTCGCCGCGATGAACGCCGATGCGGCGACGGCGGCGAAATACCGCGAGCGCCTCGCCCTCGAACTCGGCATCATCGAGCAGATGGGCTTCCCCGGCTACTTCCTGATCGTGGCCGACTTCATCCAGTGGGCGAAATCCCAGGGCATCCCGGTTGGCCCCGGCCGCGGCTCCGGCGCCGGCTCGCTCGCCGCCTGGGCGCTGCTGATCACCGATATCGACCCGATCCCCTTCAACCTGCTGTTCGAGCGCTTCCTCAACCCCGAGCGCGTCTCGATGCCGGATTTCGACATCGATTTCTGCCAGGAGCGGCGCGACGAGGTGATCGCCTATGTCCGCCGCGAATACGGTGCAGACCGCGTCGCCCAGATCATCACCTTCGGCAAGCTCCAGGCCCGCGCCGCGGTGCGCGACGTCGGCCGCGTGCTCGGCCTGCCCTATGGCCAGGTCAACAAGGTCGCCGAGATCGTGCCCAACAACCCGGCCAAGCCGATCCCGCTGGCCGAGGCCGTGGATGCCGAGCCCCGCCTGCGCGAGATGCGGGACTCCGATGAATCGGTGAAGCGCCTGATCGAGATCGCGATGCAGGTCGAGGGCCTCTACCGCCACGCCTCCACCCATGCCGCCGGCGTCGTCATCGGCGACCGCCCGCTGGACGAGCTTGTCCCGCTCTACAAGGACCCGCGCTCGGACATGCTCATCACCCAGTATTCGATGAAGCATGTCGAACAGGCCGGCCTCGTGAAGTTCGACTTCCTCGGCCTGACCACGCTGACCATCATCAGCCGCGCGCTGAACTTCCTCGACGGCCTCGGTACCCCGGTCGACATCGCGAAGATCCCGCTCGACGATGCGAAAACCTACGAAATGCTCTCCCGCGCCGAGGCCGGCGGGGTGTTCCAGTTCGAAACCCAGGGCTTCCGCGACGTGCTGCGCCAGATGCGCCCCGACCGGTTCGAGGACCTGATCGCCGCCGTCGCCCTCAACCGCCCGGGCCCGATGGCCAACATCCCCGCCTATTGCGCCCGCAAGCACGGCGAATCCTGGGAAAGCCCCGACCCGTCGATCCACGAGATCCTCTCCGAGACCTACGGCATCATGGTCTACCAGGAGCAGGTCATGCAGATCGCCCAGAAAATGGCGGGCTACAGCCTCGGCGCCGCCGACCTGCTGCGCCGCGCCATGGGCAAGAAGATCCGCGCCGAGATGGAGGCGCAGCGGAAAATCTTCGTCGAGGGCGCGGTCGCGCGCGGCACCGCCGAGGCCAAGGCCGTCGAGGTGTTCGACCTGATGGCGAAATTCGCCGATTACGGCTTCAACAAATCCCACGCCGCCGCCTACGCGCTGGTCTCCTACCAGACCGCCTGGCTGCGCGCGAACCACCCCGCCGCCTTCATCGCCGCGTCGATGAGCCTCTCGCAAGCCAACCACGAGAAACTCGCCGCCCTCAAACAGGACGCGGTGCGGATCGGCATTCCCGTCCTGCCGCCTGACATCAACGCCTCTGCGGCCGATTTCACCGTCGAACGCCAGGCGGACGGCACGCTCGCCATCCGCTACGCCCTCGCCGCGATCAAGCGCGTCGGCGCCGGCGCGATGCAGGACGTGGTGCGCGCCCGCGCCAACCGCCCCTTCGCCGACCTCGCCGATTTCGCCGCCCGCGTCGATCCCCGTGCGCTCAACAAGGCGCAGATCGAGCAGCTCGCCCGCGCCGGCGCCTTCGACCGGATCGACCCCAACCGCGCCCGCGTCGCCGCCGGCGCCGAGCTGCTGGTCCGCCGCGCCCAGGCCGAGGCCGAGTCCCGCGCCTCCGGCCAGATCAACCTGTTCGGCGACGCCGCCGCCCCCGAACCCCTGCCCCTGCCCGACGTGCCGGACTGGCCGGCCTTCGAGCGGCTGAGCTTCGAGGCCGAGGCGGTGGGCTATCACCTTACCGCCCACCCGCTCGATGCCTACGACACCGTGCTGCGCCGCCTCGGCGTCGTTCCCTCGAACCTGATCGAGGCACGGGCGAAGGCCGGCATCGGCCGGGTCAAGCTCGCCGGCGCCGTGGTCGGCCGCAAGGAGCGCACCACCCGCACCGGCAGCCGCATGGCCTGGGTCATGCTGTCCGACCAGGCCGGCGGCTTCGAGGTCACGCTGTTCTCCGAACTCCTTGCCACCGCGCGCGAGCTGCTCGCCGAGGGCGCGATGCTGCTCGTCACCGCCGATCTGCGGCTCGATGGCGAAAGCCTGCGCGTCACCGCGGTCGATGTCGAACCGCTCGACAAGGCGGCGGCCAATGCCGGCGCGGGGCTGCGCATCACCGTCGAGGGGCGCGAGGCGCTCGGCTCGATCCGCGCGCTGCTGGAGCGCGAGGGCCGCGGCAAGGGCCGCGTGCTGCTCGCCCCGCGGATCGACACCGGTGCCCGGCTCGACATCGCGCTGCCCGGCGGCTTCAACGTCTCGCCCCGCCTCGCCCAGGCGATGAAAATGATCCGCGGCGTCGCCGAGGTGGCGGAGCTCTGATCCGCCATCTTGCCCTCGGCGGCAGGCGCGTCCCATATTCGTGAAAACGCCGCGCGCTTGCGCGGCACCGCGAGGAGACCACCATGACCAGCACCGCCATCGCCGGCTGGGCGCACACGCGTTTCGGCAAATCCGACAGCCCCGATCTCGAGGATCTCCTGGCCGAGGCCGCCACCGGCGCCATCGCCCATGCCGGGATCGACCCGAACGAGATCGACGCCGTCTTCGTCGGCAATTTCAACAACGGCTTCACCAGGCAGGATTTCCCCTCCTCGCTGCCGATGCAGGCCGTCCCCGAACTCCGCTTCAAGCCGGCGACGCGTTACGAGAACGCCTGCGCCTCCGGCTCCGCCGCCATCCATGCGGCGCGGGATTTCATCGCCGCCGGCCGCGGCCGCATCGCGCTGGTTCTCGGCGGTGAGAAGATGACCGCCTGCCCCAAGGAGCAGGTCGGCGAAAACCTCCTCGGCGCCTGCTACCGGCGCGAGGAGGGCGACATCCAGGCCGGGTTCGCCGGTGTGTTCGGCCGCATCGCCGAGAGCTATTTCCAGCGCTTCGGCGACCAGTCCGACGCGCTGGCCGCCATCGCCGCGAAGAACCACCGCAACGGGGTCGACAATCCCTACGCGCAGATGCGCCGCGATCTCGGCTTCGAGTTCTGCCGCCGTGAATCGGAAAAAAATCCTATCGTCGCCGGCCCGTTGAAGCGCACCGACTGCTCGCTGGTCAGCGACGGCGCCGCGTCCCTCATTCTGACCGACGAGGACACCGCCCGCGCCTTGCCGCAGGCCGTGCGTTTCCGGGCCGCCGCCCATGTGAATGATTTCCTACCGCTCTCCCGCCGCGACCCGACAAGGTTCGAAGCCGGCGAACGCGCCTGGGCGCAGGCGCTCGCCGCCGCCGGCCTCACGCTGGACGACCTGTCCTTCGTCGAGACGCATGACTGCTTCACCATCGCCGAGCTGATCGAATACGAGGCGATGGGCCTCGTCCCGCGCGGCCAGGGGGCGCGCGCCGTGCTGGAGGGCATCACCGCGCCGGATGGAAGGCTGCCGGTCAACCGCTCCGGCGGGCTGAAATCCAAGGGCCACCCGGTCGGCGCCACCGGTGTCTCGATGCATGTGATGGCGGCGATGCAGCTCACCGGCACCGCCGGCGACATGCAGCTCCCCCGCGCCGACCTCGCCGGCATCTACAACATGGGCGGCGCCGGGGTCGCCAACTACGTCTCGATCCTCGACCGCCTGAACTGACGGTTTCCCGAACCCCCCGCACCCGACCCGCCTCGCGCCGGGCCGGGTGCGGGGGATGCAAAAATCAGCCGCGGCCGACGAAGGGCATGTTGGTCGCCATCACGGTGACGAACAGCGCGTTCGCATCCGCGGGCAGCCCGGCCATGTAGACCAGCGTCCGCCCCACCGACTCGACATCCATCGTCGGCTCCGCCTTCATCGAGCCGTCCGCCTGTGGCACGCCGGTGGTCATCCGCCGCGTCATCGGGGTGGCGGCGTTGCCGATATCGATCTGACCGCAGGCGATATCATGCGCCCGCCCGTCCAGCGCGATGGTGCGCGTCAGCCCGGTGATCGCGTGCTTGCTGGCGGTATAGGCCGCCGAGCCGGGCCGCGGCACATGCGCCGAGATCGAGCCGTTGTTGATGATCCGCCCGCCGCGCGGCGCCTGGTCGCGCATCATCCGGAAGGCGGCGTTGGCGCAGAGAAACGCGCCATCGAGATTGACCGCGATGACGTGCCGCCACTGCGCCCAGGTCATGTCGCCGAAATTGGTGGTCGGCACGTTGTTGCCGGCGTTGTTGAACAGCAGGTCGAGCCGCCCGAACCGTGCGCGCACCGCCGCGAACAGCGCCTCCACCGCGTCAGGATCGGTAATATCCGCCGGAAACGCCTCGGCCTTGGCCCCCGCGCCCGCCTCGGCAATCGTCTCCTCCAGCGCCTCGCGCCGCCGCCCGACCAGCGCCACCGTCCAGCCATCGGCCAGCAGCGCGAGCGTCGCCGCCCGCCCCACGCCGCTGCCGGCCCCCGTCACCATCGCGATCCTGCTCATCATCCCGCTCCCGTCCCGTTGCGCGTTAGAGCACGTTCCGATCCTGATCGATCGGATGTCGTGCTCTATCTCGTTGATACCTAGAGCATCTTCATCCGATCAGATGACTCCATCCGATCGGATGATGCTCTAGCCCGGCAGACTGCCGCCAAGCTCATCCTCGATATGCACGCGGATGATCTCGTCGAATGTCGTCTCCGCCGCGAAGCCGAGCGTCTTCGCCCGTGTCGCGGTGAAATTCTCCGGCCAGCCGGCGACGATCCGCGCGATGGTCGGGTCAGGCACGCGGCGGATCAGCTTCACCGCCCGCTCGCCGGCCACCCGCCGCAGCGCCTCGATCTGCTCGCCCACCGTGGCCGACAGGCCGGGCAGGTTCAGCGTCCGCCGGTTGCCGAGCGGGGCGAGATCCATCGACGCCGCGCGGACCAGGAAACCCACCGCCGCGCGCGGGCTCGCATGCCAGTGCCGCAAGCTCTCCTCCACCGGCAGCACCGCCTCCTGCCCCACCAGCGGCTCGCGCAGGATGTTCGAGAAGAAGCCCGAGGCCGCCGCGTTCGGCTTGCCGGGACGGATGCAGATCGTCGGCAGCCGGATCGCGATGCCGTCCATGAAGCCGCGCCGCGTGTAGTCGTTGAGCAGCAGCTCGCCGATCGCCTTCTGCGCGCCATAGCTGGTCAGCGGCGCGCAGAAGAACTCGTCGTCGATCACCTCCGGGAAGGGCGCGCCGAACACCGCGATCGACGAGGTGAACACCACGCGCGGCCGGTAGGGCGCCTTCGCCGCCTCCGCCCGGATCGCCTCGAACAGCAGGCGGGTGCCGTCGAGATTGATGCGATATCCCTTGTCGAAATCCGCCTCCGCCTCGCCCGAGACGATGGCGGCGAGATGCACGATCACCTCCGGCCGTGCGGCGACCAGTGCGGCGGCAACGCCCGGCGCCGAAAGATCCGCCGCCTCGCAGGACGCCTTTCCCGCAAACCCCGCCGGCGCCTCCGGCGCGACCACGTCGATCAGGCTCAGCGCCTCGACCGGCTTGCCCTCCAGCGCCCCGTCGGCCGCGATCCGCGCCGCCAGCTTGCGGCCGAGCATGCCCCCGGCCCCGATGATCATCACCTGCATATCCGCTCCGTTCCTCCGCCGTTGATCGCGCCTGCGCGCATTCCCGTCTGTCTTGCCTCATGCCGCCGCCGGCCCGCGCCACTCAACACGGGTCAGGGCGACGTTTCTACCTTTTATATATATTCTCCAATCTCCCGCGGCCGCAACCGCGGAGACGCATTTCGGACGTCAGCGGCGGTACTCGTCGTCCGTCACATGCTCGAGCCAGGTGACGGCCGAACCATCGAGCCGCTCCTGGATCGCGTAATGGCTCATTCCCGTCGTCGGCGTGGCGCCATGCCAGTGCCGCTCGCCCGGCGCGAACCACACCACGTCACCCGGCCGGATCTCCTCGACCGGCCCGCCCTCGCGCTGCACCCAGCCGAGCCCCGACGTGACGATCAGCGTCTGCCCGAGCGGATGCGTGTGCCAGGCCGTCCGCGCCCCGGGCTCGAAGGTGACATGCGCCGCCGCGACCCGCGCCGGCTCCGGCGCTGTGTTGACCGGATCGATCCGCACCGATCCGGTAAAATACGCCTGGGGTCCAGGCGTTGAGTCCCGCGCGCCGCTTCGCCAGATTTCCATTGTCCTGCTCCTTTGTCCGTCCGTCGCGTTCCCGCCAGAAGAGCAAACCCGCCCGCCGGCGGCAATATCAGTTCCGCGGCTCCGGCAGCCGCCCGCCGCGCGCAGCCTCCGCCGCGGTGGCCTTGCGCAGCACGACCTCGATCGCGCATTCGGACGCCGGCAGCATCGTCTGGTCCATGCGCTCCATGCGGTAGAGAAAGGTCGAATCCAGCAATTCGACCTTCAACGGCATCACGCCGTCGAGCTGCGCGATCAGGGCCAGCACGTTCACCGAGCGGGGACTCCAGGTCGTCTTCTTGTACAGCGTGAAGGTACATTTGTGATCGGCGTTGAATGTCGATGGGAAAACGCCCTGTTCGTACAGATCCTCATCAGGCACCAGAACCACCATGTGCCCGCCCGGCTTGAGCACCCGCAGCCAGTTGCGCAGCGCCACCAGCGGGTCGCGCATGTGTTCGAGGCAGTGCGAGGAGTGCACGAAATCGAAGCTCGCGTCCGGCACACCCTCGAGATACTGGGCATCGCCGTCCGCGAGATCCCAGCTCCGCACCTCGCGCATGAGCGGGAACAGCTCGGCATAGAAGGAAATCGGGTCCGGGCCCGAGCCGATATCGATCCCCTCGCCCACGAAATATCGCGTGGCGAATCGCGAATCGGTCAGGCGCCGCATGATCGACTTGCTCGCTTCCCGCACGTCCGTCTCTCCCCCGCCGCGGCGTCCGAGGCCCGGCGCGGCGGAGATTACCCGTTCCGGCCGATGCACGAAAGCGGCGGCAGACCGGCTTGACCAGGCGGCATCGCCGGGGCGTTATCGCATCCGACCCCAGCCAGAGGATGTTCGCCCGCGATGACCGAACCCTGCGACCTGCCAGCGACCGAAGCGCGCCGCCTGATCGGCAGCCGGAAGCTCTCCCCCGTCGAACTCACCGAAAGCTGCATCGCCCGCATCGAGCGCGTCGATCACGCCGTCAATGCGATGGTCGCGCGCGATTTCGAGCGCGCCCGCGCCGCTGCCCATGCCGCCGAGGACGCGGTGATGGCGGGCAACCGCCTCGGCCGGCTGCATGGCCTGCCGCTCGGCATCAAGGACCTGGAGGATACCGAGGGGCTGCGCACGACCTATGGCAGCCTGATGTTCCGCGACAATGTGCCGAAGGCCGACCAGCACCTCGTCGCCACCATCCGGGCGGCGGGCGGCATCGTCCTCGGCAAGACCAACACGCCGGAATTCGGCGCCGGCGGCAATACCCGCAACCTCGTCTATGGCGCCACCGGCAACCCGTTCGATCCCACGAAATCCGCCGCCGGCTCCTCCGGCGGCTCCGCCGTCGCCCTCGCCACCGCCATGGTCCCGCTCGCCACCGGCTCGGACATGGGCGGCAGCCTGCGCAACCCGGCGTCGTTTTGCGGCATCGTCGGCATGCGCCCCTCGCCCGGCCTGTTCCCCTCGGAAAAGCGCCTGCTCGGCCCCTCCGGCCTCGGCGTGCTCGGCCCGATGGCGCGCTCCGCCGCCGACCTCGCCCTGATGTTCGACGCCACCGCCAGCCACGATCCGCGCGACATGCTCTCGGCGCCGCTCTCGACCGACGAGGCAGCTTCCCGGGCCGCCGCCGATCTCGGCACGCTGCGCGCCGCCTTCACCCCGGATTTCGGCTTCGCGCCCACCTCGCGTCAGACCCGCGCCCTCTTCGCCGACCGCGCCGCGCGCCTTGCCCCGCTCTTCGCCAGCGCCGAGGACGCAACGCCCGACTGCCGCCACGCGGACGAGACCTTCGCCATCCTCCGCGCCGTCAATTTCCTGGCCTCCTTCGGCGCCACCTACCACACCGACCCCGACCGGCTCGGCCCCAATGTCCGCGCCAATGTCGAGGAAGGGCTGCGCTACACCGCGGCCGACGTCGCCCGCGCCCTGCACGCGCAGACCACGCTCTACGGAGCCTGGCAGCGCTTCTTCGCGACGCATGACGTGCTGATCACACCGGCGGTGACCATCCAGCCCCGACCATGGACCGAGCTGTTCCCCGCCGAAATCGACGGCGTGGCGACGAAATCCTATTACCACTGGCTGGCGCTGGCCTACGCCGTCACCCTGGCCGGCCATCCGTCGGTCTGCATGCCGCTCGGCACCGATGCCGACGGCATGCCGTTCGGCGTGCAGATCATCGGGCGCCGCCACGGCGACCGCGCGGTGATCGAGACCGCGAAGGCGATCGAGGCGATGGGCGCGGCAATGGGACCGGAACTCTCCCGACCGGTGCCGGACATCGAATCGCTCGCCGCCGCGCGGCCGATCCGCGAGATGGCGGGCTTTCTCGACATGGGCTGATGCCGCCCGCCGCGGCGGCTTACTGGCCGCCGCGCAGCAGGGCGAGGATGCCGTCGAGCTGGTCGAGATCCTGATAGGCGAGCGACACCGACCCGCCCTTGCCATCGAATGTCACCTTGACCCGAAGGCCGAGCAACGCGGTGAGCTCGGTTTCGAGGCTGCGCGTCACGCTGTTCTCTGTCGCCTCGCGGCGGGACCGGCCCGGCTTCGGCACCAGCGCCGCCTGCACCATTGCCTCGGTCTGCCGCACCGTCAGCCGCTTCGCGACGATCGCCCGCGCCGCCGCTTCGGGATCGGGGTGCTGCAACAGGGCGCGGGCGTGGCCGGCGCTCAGGTCGCCGCCGCGCAACGCCTTCTGCACCGAGGTCGGCAGGTTGAGCAGCCGCATCATGTTGGCGACATGCGGGCGCGATTTCGCCACCACGCGCGCCAGTTCCTCCTGGATCAGGCCGAACTCCTCGACCAGGCGGCGATACCCTTCCGCCTCCTCGATCGGGTCGAGATCCTGGCGCTGCAGGTTCTCCACCAGCCCCGCGGCCATCGCGTCGCTGTCGGAGAGGGCGCGCACCAGCACCGGCACCTCGTGCAGCCCCGCCCGCTGTGCCGCCCGCCATCGGCGCTCTCCGGCGATGATCTGATACTGCCCGGCCTTGTCGGGCACCGCCCGCACCAGCAGCGGCTGCAATACACCCTGCGCCTTGAGCGAGGCGGCCAGTTCCTCGAGCGCCGTTTCGTCCATCGCCTGGCGCGGCTGGAACGGCCCGGGATGCAGCGCCGCGACCGGCACATGCCGAACGCCCTCGCCCATGGCCGCCTGCCCGGCCGCCGCGACGGTGCCCGGCCCGAGCAGCTCCGCCAGCCCCTTGCCGAGCCGGCGCGGCGTCTCCCGCGCGCTCATACGCCAGCCTCCACCGGCTTCTGCCGCTGCAGGAATTCAGCCGCGAGCGCCACATAGGCCTGCGCGCCGACCGAGCGGAAATCGTAGAGCAGCACCGGCTTGCCATGGCTCGGCGATTCGGTGATGCGGATATTGCGCGGGATCGCGGTGTCGAACACGCGGCCGCCGAAATAGGCGCGCACGTCGTCCGACACGGCCTGGGCGAGATTGTTGCGTCGGTCCAGCATGGTCAGCACCACCCCCTCCAGCGCCAGGCCCGGATTGAGCGAGTGGCGCACCAGATCGATCGTCCGCATCAGCTGGCTGATTCCCTCCAGCGCGAAGAACTCGCATTGCAGCGGGATCAGCACCGAGGAGGCGGCCACCAGCGCATTCAGCGTCAGCAGGCCGAGGCCGGGCGGACAGTCGATGAACACATAGCCGAACTGCCCGGCCAACCCTGGCTCGTCCAGCGCGCGCTGCACCAGATGTTCCCGCCCCTCGGCGCCGGCGAACTCGATATCGGCGCCGATCAGGTCCTCGGTCGCGGGAATGATCAGCAGGCCCGGCACCTCGGTCGGCAGCACGAGGCTGGCCGCCGGCGCCTCGCCGGTCATCAGCGCGTAGCTGCCGATCCCGCGCTCGTCGGTGCCGATGCCGAAACCGGTGCTGGCATTGCCCTGCGGGTCGAGATCGATCAGCAGCACGCGCTCACCCGTCGCGGCCAGCGCCGTCGCGAGATTGATCGCGGTGGTGGTCTTGCCCACCCCGCCTTTCTGGTTGGCGATCGCGATGATCTTAGGCTGCACGGCGTAACTCGCTGATCCGGAGAATCGCGGCACCCGCATCCGTCTGGCTGGGGAACCGCTCCGCCCTCATCTGCCAGCCCTCGGCGGCCGCGGTCAATTCGGCATCGGCGCCACGCCCCTTGAGGAACAGGCAAACCCCGCCGGGGGCCAGCAGCGGCGCCGCATAGCCGAACAGCACGGGCAAAGCCGCCAGGGCACGCGCCGTCACCAGCGGCGAGGGCTCGAGCCGGGCCTGCTCGATTCGCACCGGCAGCACGGTGGCGTTCAGTTTCAGCTCGGCGATCGCGGTTTGCAGGAATGCGGCCTTGCGCCGGTCGGATTCGATCAGGGTGAAACCGATCTCCGGCCGGGCGATCGCCAGCACCAGCCCGGGCAATCCGCCGCCTGAGCCGAGATCCGCGGCGCGGAAGGCACCCTGCGGGACGAGCGGCAGCATCTGGAGCGAATCGAGAATGTGTCGGTTCCAGATTTCGGCAGGCGCGGCATCCTTGCGCGAGACCAGATTGATTCGCGCGGTCCAGCGAAGAATCAGCGCCGCGAAGGCTTCGAGCCGCGACAATGTTTCACGTGAAACAAGCGCCTCGATCCGCTCCCGTGTTTCACGTGAAACATCGCCCGCCGACGCGCCGCCCCCGCCGCTCATGCCGCGAGCGGCCGCGGCCGGCGGAGGGCGGCGAACAGCGCGCCCAGGGCCGCCGGCGTCATGCCCTCAAGCCGCCCGGCGACCCCCAGCGTCTCCGGGCGGACCCGTTCGAGCCGGGCGCGGATCTCCGCCGACAATCCGCCGACCACGGAAAAATCGAAATCCGGCGGAATCAGCACGGCGTCATCCTTGGCCCGCGCGCGGATCTCGCTTTCCTGCCGAGTCAGATATCCCTCGTAGAGCCGGTCCGCCGCGACGATCGCCGCCGCCTGTTCGCTCCCGGCTCCACCGTCGCGGACCGTGGCAACCGCTGCCGCCAGCGCCGCGAACGCCGCCTGCCGCGCCGGGCCCACACATCCCCAGTCCAGCCCGCGTGGCGTCAGCCGCAGATCGGCATTGTCCGCCCGCAGGCTCAACCGATGCTCCGCCCGCGAGGTGAACATCCGGTACGGCTCGCTGACCCCCCGCGTGACCAGATCATCCACCAGCACGCCGATATACCCCTCGTGCCGGCGCACCGTGACCATCGACCGTCCGGCCGCGACCAGCGCCGCGTTCACCCCGGCCAGCAGCCCCTGCGCGCCGGCTTCCTCATACCCGGTGGTGCCGTTGATCTGCCCGGCCAGGAACAGGCCCGGCACCTTCTTCAGCGCCAGCGCATGGGTGAGCTCGCGCGGGTCGACATAATCATATTCCACCGCATAGCCCGGCCGCAGCAGCACGGCGCGGGAAAGCCCCGGCATTGTGCGGATGAACGCTTCCTGCACCTCTTCCGGCAGACTGGTCGAAATCCCGTTCGGATAGACCGTTTCGTCCTCCAGCCCCTCCGGCTCCAGAAACACCTGATGCCGCGGCCGCTCGGCGAAGCGCACCACCTTGTCCTCGATCGAGGGACAATACCGCGGCCCCGCGCCGTCGATCCGCCCGCCATACACCGCCGAGCGGTGCAGGTTGGCGTTGATGATCGCATGGGTCTCCGGCGTCGTCTCGCTGATCCGGCAGGAGATCTGCGGGTTGGCGATCCGCCCGGTCAGCAGGCTGAACGGCGCGGGCTCCGCCTCGCCCCGGTCCTCCGGCAGCGCCTCCCAGTCGATCGAGCGCCGGTCCAGCCGCGCCGGCGTGCCGGTCTTGAGCCGGCCGAGCGCCAGGCCCAGCCCGCGCAGCCGCGCCGACAGCGCGTTCGACGCCGCATCGCCAACCCGCCCGCCTTCCTCCGTGCGCTCGCCGAAATGCAACACACCGCGCAGGAAGGTGCCCGTGGTCAGCACCGCCGCCCGGCAGGCGATGCGCCCGCCCGCGCCGGTAATCACCGCGGCCAGCGCGCCATCCGCCGTCAACTCAAGATCGGCGGCCTCGCCTTCGAGGATCGTCAACCCATCCTGCGCGGCCAGCAGCGCCTGCACCGCCGCGCGATACAGCCCCCGATCGGCCTGCGCGCGCGGCCCCCACACGGCCGGCCCCTTGCTGCGGTTGAGCATCTTGAAATGGATGCAGGCGGCATCCGCGGCCCGGCCCATGACGCCATCCAGCGCATCGATCTCGCGCACCAGATGCCCCTTGCCGATCCCCCCGATCGCCGGATTGCACGACATCTCGCCGATCCGGTCCCGCCGGTGGGTCAGCAGCGCAGTCCGCGCCCCCATCCGCGCCGCCGCCGCCGCCGCCTCGGTGCCGGCATGGCCGCCGCCGATCACCACAACATCGAACATCTCGCGCAAGCTCGTCATGCGCGGGCCTATAGCACCATTTGCCGAGGGGAAGGCTATTTGCCGATGCAGAAGCTGGAAAATACCTGGTCGAGCACGTCCTCGACGCCGATCGTCCCGGTCAGCCGGGCCAGCGCCACCGCCGCCGCCTGCATCTCCTCGGCCCGCAATTCCGGCACGTCGATGGCAAGCGCCCGGTCCAGCGCCGCCGCCACGTCGCGCAGGCAGGCGATCTGCCGGGGCCGCGGCAGCGCCGGCCCGGCGCCGCGCTCGACCAGCGCCTCCACCCGCGCGCGCAACGCGGCCAGCAGATCCGCCAGCCCCGCGCCTGTCCGGGCACTCACCGCCAGCATCGCCGCCGGTACCGCGCCGCCCAGATCCGCCTTGGTGGCGATCCGCAGCGCGGGCACATCCGCAGGCGCGTCGGGAACTACGAAATCGGGCGCAGCACCGCAAAGGATCAAAAGATCAGCCCGGCGCGCATGGGCCTCGGCCCGGCGCACGCCCTCCGCCTCGATCGCATCATCCGACCGCCGCAGCCCCGCCGTGTCCACCAGCCGGACCGGAACCCCACCCAAATCGAGCCGCACGCCGATCGCATCGCGCGTCGTCCCCGGAATGTCGGAGACGATCGCAACCTCCTCGCCGGCAAGCGCGTTGACCAGGGTGGACTTGCCGGCATTCGGCGCGCCGAGCACGACGATCTCCACCCCCTCGCGCAGCCGCTCGGCCGCAAGCCCGGCGCCGATGGCGGCAACGATTTCGTCGCGCAGCCGCGCCATCGAAGCCAGCATCGCGGCTTCCACCTCCGCCGGCAGGTCTTCATCCGCGAAGTCGATCAGCGCCGCGAGCTGCGCCATCAGCCCGATCAGCGCCTCCCGCCAGGCGGCGACCGCCCGACTCATCGCCCCGCCCGCGAGGTCGAGCGCGAGTTGCCGTTGCGCCTCGGTCTCGGCGTCGATCAGGTCGGCGATGCCCTCGGCCTCCAGCAGGTCGAGCCGGCTGTTGAGAAAGGCGCGGCGGGAGAACTCGCCCGGTTCCGCCGGCCGCGCGCCGAGATCGAGCAGGGCGGCGGTGATCGCCGCGCGCACCGCCCGGCCGCCATGCAGGTGGAACTCGGCATAATCCTCGCCGGTCACGCTGGCCGGGCCGGGAAACCACAGCAGCAGCCCGCGGTCGATGATTCCGCGCCGCCCGTCGCGAAAACTGCGCAGGCTGGCGCGGCGTGGCGCCGGCAGGCTGCCGGCCAGCGCCCCGATCACCCGCGCCACCCCCGCCCCGCTGAGGCGGAGGAGCGAAATGGCGCCGCCGACGCCGCTCGCCGGCGCGAAGATCACGTCGGACGGAGCGAGACTCATTTCGCCGGCGCGACCTCGCCCGGCAGCATCAGCTCGGCGACCGGGCGGCCGCCCTGCAAATCCTCGGTCAGGATGCGGTCCACCGCGTCGCGGTCCGGCACGCGATACCAGCGCCCTGCCGGGTAGATCACCACGGTCGGCCCGTGCTCGCAGCGGTCGAGACAGCCGGCGGCGTTGATGCGCACGCCCTGCAGGCCGAGTTCCTTCGCGCGGGCCTTCATGTAGTCGCGCAGTTTCTCCGATCCCTTGCCGCCGCAGGAGCCGCGCGGATGTCCCTCCGGGCGGTGATTGCCGCAGACGAAGACGTGATGGGCGAAATACGGAGGCTGCGCCGGAACATCATTCATGTCGTTCAGCTTTCATATCAATCTCGGGAAGAGCCCTCGCGTTCGGGCGCCGGACTGCTATCTACCGGAGCAGAAACGCTTCAGAAAGTCCGCAGCTCCATGTCCAGCACGCTCGACCGCAACACCCTCGCCGACGCCACCTCGCCCTATCTGCTCCAGCACGCCGACAATCCGGTCCACTGGCAGATGTGGTCGGACGCGACGCTGGCGGCAGCACGGGCGGCGAACAGGCTGATCCTGCTCTCGATCGGCTATGCCGCCTGCCACTGGTGCCACGTGATGGCGCATGAGAGCTTCGAGGACCCGGCGACGGCGGCGCTGATGAACCGGCTCTACGTCAACATCAAGGTCGATCGCGAGGAACGGCCGGACATCGACGGCATCTACATGACCGCGGTGCAGGCGATGGGCGAGCAGGGCGGCTGGCCGCTCACCGTGATCATGACGCCGGATGGCGCGCCGATCTTCGGCGGCACCTATTTCCCGCCCGAGCCGCGCTGGGGCCGGCCCTCGTTCCGGCAGGTGCTGGAAATGGTCGCCGATGCCTGGAAAAAGGACGGCGAGAAATTCGCCCGCAGCGGCGCCTCGCTGCTCAGGCGCATCGCCGCCCATGCCGAGCTGAAGCCCGGCGCGCCGATCGCCCCCGGCGACCTCGCGGCGGTGACCGAGCGGTTCCTCGGCATGATGGACTGGGAGGAAGGCGGGCTGCGCGGCGCGCCGAAATTCCCCAACGCGCCGATCTTCCGCTTCCTCTGGGGCGAATATGCCCGCACCGGCCGGCACGAGGCGGGTGCGGTCGTCGCGCTGATGCTCGCGCGGATGGCCCAGGGCGGCATCTGCGACCATCTCGGCGGCGGCTTCGCCCGCTACGCCACCGATGAAAGCTGGCTGGTGCCGCATTTCGAGAAGATGCTCTACGACAACGCTCAACTGCTCGACCTGCTCGCCCTCGCCCATGCCGCCGAGCCGGACCTGCTGCTGGCCGCCCGCGCCGCCGAACTGGTCGAGTGGCTGCGGCGGGACATGCGGGCGCGGCACGACCCCGCGCCGGACGGGACGCTCGCCTTCGCCGCCTCGGAAGACGCCGATTCCGAGGGCGAGGAAGGCAAGTTCTATGTCTGGACGCGCGACGAGATCGCATCCGTGCTCGGGGCGGACATGGCGCTGTTCGAGGATCACTACCCCTGCCCCGCCGCCGGCAACTGGGAGGGCAAGCTGATCCTCACCCGTGCCACGCACCCCGAACACCCCGAGACAGAGGCGCGCCTCGCCGCCCTGCGCGCCCGCCTGTTCGCCGCCCGCGAAGGCAGGGTCCGCCCCGGCTGGGACGACAAGATCCTGGCCGACTGGAACGGCCTCGCCATCGCCGCCCTCGCGCGGGCGAGCGCGGTCTTCGCCCGGCCGGACTGGCTCGATCTCGCCATCACGGCGCACGGTGCGGTCACCGCCCTGCTCGGCCGCGAGGACGGGCGGTTCGACCATGCGATCCGCCGGGGCAGGATCTCGGCCTCCGGCCTGCTCGACGACCAGGCGGCGATGCTGCGCGCCACCCTGGCCCTCTACCAGGCGACCGGGCGCGCCGCCTATCTCGACCAGGCGGAGCTTATCGCCGCGGCGACGCTGGCCGCCTTCGGCGACGGCCAGGGTGGGCTTCATCTCACCGCCGCGGACGCGGCCGACCTGCCGGGCGGCATCCGCCCCCGCGCCTCATTCGACAACGCGACCCCCTCCGGCGCCGGCCTGTTCGCCGAGGGGCTGGCGATCCTGCATCACCTGACCGGCAGCGCCGCGCATCGCGACGCGGCGGCAGCGCTGATCGGCGCGCATACCGGCGAGCGGCGCGCCCTTTCCGCCTTCCCCACCCTGCTCGGCGCGGCGGCGCTGCTGGAGGAGGGGGCGAGCGTCGTCATCGTCGGCGATGCGGCCGATCCGCGCTTCGCCGCACTGCACCGCGCCGCCCTCGCCCATTTCGACCCGGCGGTGGTGGTGCTGCCGGTGAGCGATGCCGCCGCGCTGCCGGACGGCCACCCGGCGCATGGCAAGAGTGCCGCCGAACCCGCCGCCTTCGTCTGCCGCGCCCAGGTCTGCTCGCTGCCGGTGAGCGATCCGGCGCTGCTGCGCGGCCAGATTTCCCAACGCGCCGGCGTGGCGTAAACCCGACCACAGGCTGACCCAGAGGCTGACAAGGACAGATTCATGGCTGCGATAGACGAAACTGCGGTGCGCGCGCGCATCGGCGCCTTCCGGACGGCGGAGGGCGCGGGCATTCCCGCCGGCATGGTGGACAGCGTCGCCACCCGCGAGGGGCTGGTGCAGGTGGCGCTGATGGTGGCGAAGGCGGATGCCGCGCGGCAGGAGCCGATGCGCCGGGCGCTGGAGGCCGATCTCGCCGCGATGCCGGGCGTGCGCAACGCGACGGTGATGTTCACCGCCCCGCGCGCCGCCGCCCCGCAGCCACAGGCGCAGGCGCAGGAGCCGGGCACGCTGCTCGGCCAGGTGGGCTCGATCGTCGCGGTCGCCTCGGGCAAGGGCGGGGTCGGGAAATCGACCGTCGCCGTCAATCTCGCGGTGGCGCTGGCGCGGCAGGGCAAGCGCGTCGGCCTGCTCGATGCCGACATCTACGGCCCCTCGCTGCCGCGCATGCTCGGCACGAAGGGCAAGCCCGAGATGGCGGGCAACAAGCTCGTGCCGATCGAGGCCTGGGGGCTGAAGGCGATCTCGATCGGCCATGTCGTCGAGGAGGAAACCGCGATGGTCTGGCGCGGGCCGATGGTGCTCAACGCGCTGACCCAGCTGATGACGCAGGTCGCCTGGCCCGAGCTGGATGTCATGGTGCTCGACCTGCCGCCCGGCACCGGCGACGTGCAGCTCACCCTCGCCCAGCGGCTGAAACTCGCCGGCGCGGTGATCGTCTCCACCCCGCAGGACATCTCGCTGCTCGATGCGCGGCGCGGCATCTCGATGTTCCGCCAGGTGCGGGTGCCGATCCTCGGCGTGGTCGAGAACATGAGCTTCTTCTGCTGCCCGAATTGCGGCACGCGGACCGAGATTTTCGGCCATGGCGGCGCCGAGGCCGAGGCGCAGCGGCTCGGCGTGCCCTTCCTCGGCGCGGTGCCGCTGCTGGCACCGATCCGCGAGACCTCGGATGCCGGCACGCCGATCGCCGCCAGCGCGCCGGAGAGCGAGGCCGGGCGCGCCTTCGCCGCGGTGGCCACGGCGGTGGCGGCGGGGCTCGACGGCGCCGGGCCGGCGCGCGGGCCGCGCATCGTCATCGAATGAGACGATGGCCCAGCTCGGCTTCTACCACCTGACGCGCACCGGGCTGGAGGCCGCCCTGCCCGCCCTGCTCGCCCGCACCCTCGCCGCCGGCGCGCGGGCGGTGGTGCGCGGCACCGATCCCGCCCGGATCGAGGCGCTGGACGCCGCCCTCTGGCTCGCGCCGGGGGTGGACTGGCTGCCGCACGGCACCGCCGCGATGGGTCATGGCCCCGACCAGCCGGTCTGGCTCACCACCGGCGACGACGTGCCGAACGACGCGCGGTTCCTGTTCCTGGTGGATGGCGCGACGGCGGATCTCGCCCGCTTCGAGCGGGTGTTCGACCTGTTCGACGGCAACGACCCCGATGCGGTGGCCGCCGCGCGCGCCCGCTGGAAGGCCGCGCGCGCCGCCGGCCACGCGCTGACCTACTGGCAGCAGGGCGAGACCGGCTGGATCAGGCAGGCGGAAGTCGCGCCGGAAACCTCGCGTTAAGGCTTTCATGCGAATCTCGCGGCGAAAGACCAAGAGGGTCCGCCGCCGATGGATTCACACGCCAGAGACATGTTCGACGAAGGCAACGCCGCCTTCAACGCCGGCCGGTACGACGATGCGGCGGCGGCCTTCGCGTCCTGCCTCGCGCGCGAGCCGGACCGGGTGGAGGCGCTGTACAATCGCGGCAACGCGTTGCAGAAGGCTGGCCGGCTGATCGAGTCGGTGGAGAGCTATCTGACCTGCGTGCGCATGGCCCCCGATTTCGCCCCCGTCTATTGCGCCCTGGCGGAAGCCCTGCGCGGCCTCCGCATGTTCGACGACGCCAAGGCCATGGCGCAGGAGGCCGCAGCGCGGATGCCCCGCGATGTCGACACGCTGATCTGCCTCGCCGGCAAGCATTTCGATCTCGGCGAATTCCCCGAGGCGGCGCGGTTCTATGGCGAGGCGCTGGCGCTCGATCCCCTGCATGCGGGCGTGCTCAACAATCTGGCGAACGCGCTGCACTGCCTCGGCCAGGTCGACGCCGCGCTGGTGATGCACGAGCGCTGCTATCGGCTGGAGCCCGACAACCCGACCTGGCGCTACAACCGCGCGCTCGCGATGCTGGCGGCGGGCGATTTCAAACGCGGCTGGGCCGAGCATGAATGGCGCCGGCGCGAGCCGGTGGCCCCGCAGGCCGGGCCGCTCTGGCGCGGCGAGGATCCCGCCGGCCGCCGCATCCTGCTGGTGGCCGAACAAGGGCTGGGCGACACGCTGCAATTCGTCCGCTACGCGCCGCTGGTCGCCGCGCGGGGCGCCACGGTCGTGCTCGAAGCCCAGCCGGGGCTGGAGCGGCTGCTGCGCTCGGTGCCCGGCGTTGCCGAGGTGGTTCCGCGCGGCGCCAGCGCGCCCACCGACACGCACTGCCTGCTGATGAGCCTGCCCTGGCTGTTCGGCACCACGGTACAGACCATCCCGGCGACCTTGCCCTATCTCGCCCCGCCGGACGCGCTGCGGACCGCCTGGGCGACCCGGGTCGGCGACGAGCCGCGCCTGCGCGTCGGGCTGGTCTGGGCCGGCGGAGCACGCCCCGACGATATCGACTGCGAGGTCATCGACCGCAGGCGCTCGATCGGCAATCCCGCCCTGCTGTCGCGCCTCGCCGAGGTGCCAGGGGTGCGGTTCTACAACCTGCAAAAGGACCGCGCCGGGTTGCCCGCGGAGCTCGACGCGGTCGACCTGATGGGTGGGGTCGCGGATTTCGCGGATACCGCGGCGCTGGTCGCGCAGCTCGACCTGGTGATCGCGGTCGATACCTCGGTGGCCCATCTTGCCGGCGCGATGGGCAAGCCGGTCTGGATGCTGTCCCGCCGGGACGGCTGCTGGCGCTGGATGCAGGATCGCGAGGATACCCCCTGGTACCCGACGATGCGGATCTATCGCCAGCGCACGCAGGGCGACTGGACCGAGGTGCTCTGCCGGGTGGCGACGGATCTGCGGGCCCTCGCGGCTGCGCACCAGCCGCGCCGCGCGGCACCCACCGCACCCGCAGATCCGGCAACCGCCCCGGCAACCGCCCCCGCAGCGCCGCGCACGGCCAAGATAACCGGCGCCGGCAACGGGCCGATCCTGCGGGGGCCCGCACGAATTCCGGCCTGATTGACCGTCAGGCGGCGTTGCCGGCGGCCCAGCCGCTCGCCCACGCCCACTGGAAATTGTAACCGCCGAGCCAGCCGGTGACATCCACCGCCTCGCCGACCACGAAAAGGCCGGGCACGCCCGCCGCCGCCAGGGTCCGCTGCGACAGGCCGGCCGTGTCCACCCCGCCGGCGGTGACCTCGGCCTTCACATAGCCTTCCGTTCCCGCGGGAACGATCCGCCAGGACTTGAGCCGGGCGCCGAGGTCGAGCAGCGCGCGGTCGGCGATGGCCGCGACCGGGCCGGGAGGCAACGCGGCGGGCATGAACGCATCCGCCATGCGCTGCGGCATCACCCCGCCGAGCAGCGTGCGCAGCGCGGATTTCGGCGCCTCGCGCTTGCGGCGGAGCAGAAAATCCGGGCCTTCGTCGGGCAGCAGATCGATCCCCACCGTCATCCCCTCGCGCCAGGCGGTCGAGACCTGCAGGATCGCGGGGCCGGACAGGCCGCGATGGGTGAACAGCATCGCCTCGCGGAAGCGGGCACGGCCGCAGGCGGCGACGACCGGTTGCGACACGCCGGCCAGCGGGGTGGCGCGGGCGCGTTCCTCCCCCTCCAGCACGAAGGGCACCAGCGCCGGGCGCGGGGGGACGATGCGAAGGCCGAAGCGGGCGGCGAGGTCGTGGGCGAAGCCGGTCGCGCCGAGTTTCGGGATCGACAGGCCGCCGGTCGCGAGGATCAGCGATCCGGCGGCGAACGGGCCGGCCGAGGTGTCGAGGCGGAAGCCCGGCCCGCCGCCGACCTCGGTGATGGTGCAGAGCGTGCGGATTTCCACGCCGGCGGCCGCGCATTCGGCGAGCAGCATGGCGACGATGGCGCGGGCCGGCCCATCGCAGAACAGCTGGCCGAGCGTCTTCTCGTGCCAGGCGATGCGGTGCGCCTCGACCATGGCGAGAAAGTCGCGCGGCGAAAACCCGGCGAGCGCCGAGGCGCAGAACCGCCGGTTCTCCGAGAAGAAGCGGTCCGGCGCGGTATGGATGTTCGTGAAGTTGCAGCGCCCGCCGCCCGAAATCAGGATCTTGCGGCCCGCTTCCGGCGCATGGTCGAGCACCAGCACGCGGCGGCCGCGCCGCCCGGCGGCGATGGCGGCCATCAGCCCGGCGGCCCCAGCGCCCAGAATGATCACGTCGAACTGCCGCATTCCCGCTCCCAGGGCACCAACCGAAGCGCCCGCCTTAAAGCAGGATGGCGAAAGAGCAAAAATTTGAAACACTTAATTTGCCGGAGGAAAAATTAAGCGTTACTTTCATCGGATGATGAACATCACGCTTCGGCAGATGCGCGCCGTCGCCGCACTCGGCCGCCACGGTTCGGTGACGCGGGCGGCGGGCGACCTGCATGTGTCCCCGCCGGCGGTAACGCTGCAGATCAAGGCGATCGAGGACCAGCTCGGCGTGCCTCTGGTCGAGCGCTCGACCGGCGGCATGGCGCTGACCGCGGCGGGGCGGATCGTCGCCGAGTCGGCCGCGCGGATCGAGGCGGTGCTGCGCGAGACCGAGGCCGGCATCGCGGCGTTGAGCGGGGCGGAGCGCGGGGCGGTGCATGTCGGCATCATCAGCACGGCGAAATACTACGCGCCGCGCGCCCTCGCCGCCTTCGCCGCCGCGCATCCGGGGATCGAGCTCAAGCTGACGGTCGGCAACCGCGACGAGATCATCGCCGGCCTCGCGCAGCATGACGTCGATCTCGCGATCATGGGCCGGCCGCCGACCGACATGAAGGTGATCGCCGACCTGATCGGCGACCATCCGCATGTGGTGATCGCCCCACCGGACCACCGCCTCGCGGGGCGGCGCGACATTCCGCCGGCGGAACTGAACGACGAGGTGCTGCTGGTGCGCGAGGCCGGCAGCGGCACGCGCCGGCTGATGGAGGATTACGCCGCCGCCGCCGGCATTTCGCCGCGCATCGGCATGCAGATCGGCAGCAACGAGACGATCAAGCAGGCCGTCATGGCCGGACTCGGCATCGCGTTCCTCTCGGCGCACACCGTCGACGCCGAGCTGCGCGACGGCCGGCTGGCGCGGCTCGACATCCGGGGCACGCCGGTGGTGCGGCAGTGGTATGCGGTGCATCTCGCGGAACGGACGACGATGCCCGCCTCGGCCACGCTGCTCGGCTTCCTGCGGGAGAACGGCGCCGCGTTCATGCCCGGCACCGGGGCGGCCGCAAACAGCGGGTGAGCGGACGCAATTGATGCCGGCCCGAACTTCGGTCATGGTCCGCGCCGCATGAACACGGTTCCCTATTTCGCCCATCCGGGCATTGCGACACTCGCCCTGCCGCGCCATCTCGCGCTGTTCGCCGGCCTCGCGCTGTTTTCAGGCTTTGTCGTGCGGCTGATGATCGCCATCGGCGTTCCCGACCGGCCGGACGCCCGCAAGGCGCACACCAGGGTGATGCCGAAATCCGGCGGCGTCGGCATCGTCGGCGCCTTCATGCTCGGCATCCTGCTGCTGTACCGCTACGGCCATGTCTCGCGCCTCGCGGCTCCGGTGTTTCTCGGGGTGATCGCGGCGGCCGCGCTCATCGCGGCCGTTTCGCTGCTCGACGACCTGAAGGATTTTCCCTTCGCGGTGAAGCTGGGGGCGCAGTGCGTCGCCGCCGTGGTCGCGGTGGGATCGGGGATTTCGGCGGTGCGGTTCGACCTGCCGCTGATCGGTGGGGTGGCGCTTGGCGCGGCGGGGCCGGTGCTCTCGGTCGGCTGGATCCTGTTCGTCACCAATGCGATGAACTTCATCGACGGGCTGGACGGTCTCGCGGCCGGCACGACGCTGGTCACCTGCCTGTTCCTCGCCGGCATCGCCGGGCTGCATGGCGGCTTCTTCGTCTACACCACGGCCCTGCTGCTGGCCGGCGGCGTGGCCGGGTTCCTGCCGTTCAACTGGCCGCGCGCGCGGATTTTCATGGGCGATGTCGGCAGCCAGTTCTGCGGTTTCATGCTGGCGGTGCTGGGGCTCGCGGCGACGCATTACCAGCACGTCCCGCTCTCGTTCCTCGTGGTGCCGCTGCTGCTCTCGGGCGTGCTGCTGGATGTGAGCTTCACCCTCGCGCGGCGGGCCCTGGCCGGCAGGAACCTCGCGCGGGCGCATCGCGGGCATCTGTATCAGGTCGCCCACCGCGCCGGGGTCGATCCGCGGATCGTCGCGGTGGTCTACTGGGGGTTCGCGGCGTTCGGCGGCGTTGTGGTGATCGGGTTCCTCAACGCGGCGACGGCGTGGAAGCCGCTGGTGGTCTTCGCGCCGCTGCTCCCCTTCGCGCTCTGGGCCGGCTTCGTCATCCGCAGGGCGCGCGCGGTGAACCTCGGCGACTGGGGATAGGCGAAGGCGCGATCAGCCGGAGCTGCCGAGCTGCGTCACCAGGATGCCGGCCACGATCAGCAGCGCGCCGAGCCAGAAGATCGGGCGGATCGCATCGCCATAGACGGCGCGCGACGCCAGCGGAACCAGGACGACGCCCAGCGCGACATAGGGATAGGCCCGGCTGAGCGGCACGCGCGAGAGGATCCAGATCCAGATCAGCGTCGCGATGCCGTAAAGCGCGAGCGCCGCGTAGAGCGCCGGCGCGCGCAGCAGCACGGGCACGCCGCTGGCCAGGGAATGACCGCGCAGGTCCAGCCCCACCTTGCGGAACAGCAACTGGCCGCTCGCCATCAGCAGCGTGAACAGCAGCAGAATCAGGTTATCGATCACCTTCGTCCTCGCCTGCGGACAGAAACGGGTGGAGCGCGCGCCGCGGCACCGACAGAATGTCGTAATTGATGAAGGACAGGATCATCTGCAGTCCGGCGATGATGGGCAGCGCGCTCAGCATGACCGTGCCCGAACTGGTGATGATGCCGCGGGAGGCGTTGATGGCCCAGTTCCACGCGCCGAAGATCACGCCGAACACCAGGATCAGCGCACCGAATGCCAGTTCGAGCGTGGCGATCGAGAAGTCGCGCAGGACGTAGTTGTAGACGATCCGCTTGGCGAAGTTGCGCGCATGCCCGGCAAGGAAGGCGGGAATCACGCGGAATATCCGCAGATGGCTGCGCTCCTCGCCATAAACCGCCGTCATCGGGATATCGATCACCGCCGCCCTGATCGTGCCGAGCCGGAACAGCAGGTCGGATTCGAAGAAATAGCGCGGGGCGATGCGCTCCAGCGGAAGCTGCGCCAGCGTTCGCGCATGGACCGCGGTGTAGCCGTTGGTCGGGTCGAAGATGTTCCAGTAGCCGGACGAGAGCTTGGTCATGAACGACAGCACCGCATTGCCGGCGAGCCGCACCGCCGGCATCGACCGCACGTCCTCGGGATTGAAGAAGCGGTTGCCCTTCGCGTAGTCGGCGGTTCCATCGAGGATCGGCCGCACGAAGCGGGGCAGCAGGCGCGGGTCCATCTGGCCGTCGCCGTCGATCTTCACGAGAATGTCGCAGCCATCCGCCATGGCCTGACGGTAGCCGGTGATGGTCGCGAGGCCGACCCCGCCATTATCCTGGCGGCGGATGACCCTCACCCGCGCATCGGCGCAATGCGCCTGCACGAAATCCCCCGACCGGTCGGGGCAGCGGTCGTCGACGACATAGATCGCCGCAACCTCGGGGCCGATCCGCGCCAGCACGTCGAGGATATGCGCGGTCACGCGATAGCTCGGAATGACCACGGCGATCCGCGCCACCCGCGGCGGCGGCGGGCCCGGCGATCGCGACCGGAGCGGCTCCTGCGGCCGGTTGTCCATCATGCCGGATCTCGTGGAGTGTGGGCCACGGGATGCCGCCTACCAGAACCTGTGCCGGATCACCGCCGGCAGCACGGCGATGTCGACGGCCGACAGGATCAGGACCGGGGCGACCAGGACGAACCCGAGCGCGGCCGCGAGCGGCGCCGGCAGGGCGGATGCCCGCCATCGCGGCGACGGGCGCGGAACCAGCAGCGGAACGAAGGGAACCAGCGGCAGGAAATACCGCCCCTGGACGCCCATGAGCATCGTCGCGCCGACCGGCGTCCATGACACATACAGCGACAGGCAGACCGCGATCACGCTGGCCAGCACGAGCGACAGGGTGAAGCCGCCATCGGGCAGCGTCCAGCGCCGCGCCCCGCGGCGCTGCATGAGCGGCACGGCGCAGCAGGCCAGCAGCAGGGCGACCAGCCAGGCCTCGCGCAGCCAGGATGGAATCGGAACGTTCAGCCAGCCGAGATCACCGATGAACTCGGCCACCAGCACATTGAAATAGGTCTCGACATAGCGGACCGGTATCGCCACGATCTGCGCCGGGTGGGCGAGCAGGACATGCAGGTTCGCCATCACGTCGATGCTGTCGAACATCTGGCCGGGACGGCCGGGCCAGAGCGGTCCGGCCGGGTAGGGCGTGACGTCGCGCGGCACGAAGCTCGTCCGCATCATCACGGCAAGCCAGATCGTGGCGGGAATCCCGCACAGCCCGGCCGCGACGAGCCGCCGCCACAGGCCGCGCTCCATCACCGGCATCGCGGCGCAGAACACCAGCAGGCCATAGGGCGGCTTCGAGCAGACCATGATCGCGAGCAGCCCCGCCGCCAGCCAGCGGAACGCCGGCCGCGTGGCCGGGTCGTGGGTGAGCAGGGCGCCGGCGAGCGCGCAGGTGGCGATGATCATGCCGTCCTGGTTGAAGGACGCCGCGAGCGAAACCGTCATCGGCAGGCTGAGCAGCGCGAACAGCAACACCGCGCCGAACCGCGCGATGAACAGGGCGAGCGCGCCCAGCGTGAGATAACCCAGCAGCATGAAGACGCGGCCGAGATAAAGCGCGCCGAGCGGACGCAGCCCGATCAGCCGCCCCGCCGCGATCCCCAGCGCGCCGGGCATGTACAGCACCGGGAGATATTCGATGCTCCCGCTCGCCACGAAATAGACGGGCGGGCCGGAAGACCAGGGTATCGCCGCCGCCCTAGCGCGGTCCGCCGGGGTCAGGAGCCGATGCCGGAGCGGGCGGAATTCCGACAGGCTGGCGCGGAGGACCCCGTCATTCACGAAAAGACCCGAGACCTGCGTATGGCCGATGACCGCACGGTGACCAAGAATGTCGAAATCGAGCAGCCCCGCGGCCCGGGCGATATGCGACGGCTCGTCCGCCACCTCGCCCATCGGGGTCGCATAGACCAGGCGCAATCCGCACCAGCCGCTGAGAAACACGAATGCCGCGACAAGGAACAAACGACGGGCGTCGGGCCGCGACGAACCGAAATCGATCCGCATGCGGAAGACATGGCCCGGCAACAGGTCCGGCATCTCGAACTCCAAATATCTTCGGGCCCGCCTGGTGCCGGCCGTCGTGAAATGGCGGAGTGGCTTTCCGCGGTAACGTTAATGCAAATGACAATACCAGCCGATTGGGCAGAATGGCAAACGGTCCGTCAGTAGCGCGGAAACCCCCGAATCGCGCCGCGTCTTGCCTGCGCGAACCGGATCGCCGAAAGGTGGGCTCATTCGGAGAGACAGATTGATGCGACGGCTATACGTGCAGCGGTGAATCGCGGAGCGCGCGGCCTTTCTGGTCCTGGAGCATCATCCGATCGGATAAAGACACTCTGATGATCAACATCATTGAGCACGATCAGATCCGGAACGGTCGGATCGTGCTCCGGGAGCGCCGCTGCCGTTATCGTGCCGGACCGACGCCAACCGCGATCTACAGGACGATCACCTGCAAGCGCCCTTCGCGGCGCTGAACGGTCTTGCCGGCGCCACGACGCTGTCCGAAGCCGGCACGACCCATGACGACATCCCGAGCACCGGCCTCGCACGGCTCGGCGCGGCGCGCTTCAGACGCCATTTCACGACCCGGTCTTTCCGCCGCGACCGAACGGACAATGGAGCGCCCGGCAGCACGCGTCGCGACCCGAAACAAGCCGGATCATCACAGCGGCGGCAATTCGAGCAGCAAGCAAGGGGATCGCGCTGGAGCGGGTAGCGGGAATCGAACAAAGAGAATAATTTCTTTATGAAACAACATATTGATATTATGTCCACATCTAAGGAGCCCCCGAAAGAGCCCCCAAATGGATTGGACGGAGGGGTTGCAAACCACTTCCTCCACTGAACCAACTGGTTTGAGCTAAGAATGGCAAAAGGCTATACCGCTGGACGATACTAAGCGGCCTCGCGTTCCAGTAGAAATGCTCCAATCTCCTCTACGGATCGCAGAGGGCGCAAACGCAATTCTTCCTGGTCAGCTTGGCCCTCGAGCGCATGGAGAGCCGACTCAATTTGACGATGTTGACGCCCCGTGAACTGGGGATCGCCAGGGTAGGGCACCTGAAGGATCATCTCATGAGATCGTGCAATGCCTCTGTTGCGATCTCGATCCACTTTTAGGTCCCACAACCTGCGTTTTATCTGACCCACAGAGGTACCAATTTGGCTGCCTTTGAGAGTCCCAAAGTTCGCAGTGAGGTGGGCTCCAGAGAAATCAATGACAACTTCATGGGCGCGGGTTGAAGACCTGCGCTGCACGCCTCGACGGATATCGGAGCTAAAAAAATTTGCCAAATCAATACGATGCTGCTCTACATACCCAAAAACGAGTGCTGGCAGGCTGTCGGGTACGCGCCTCCTAGTTACAGCGCTTTCGTCGTCGTATGCCGCCAATTCCAGAGCCAACGAGACCGACTCGCTGTCCTCGCGATGCAGAGAAGACAAGGCTCGCAGCCAATCGATGCCTATTTGCCTTAAACTAGCTCCCTCAGCTTCTCGCCATTCTCCGAGGGTTATGTTCGACGTAGCCGTCCGCACCTGCGGCAGCCCGTCAAAGCCAACCCGGGCGAGTTCCCCCGGCAAATGTTCCAGGGACATCTGGATAGCGAAAATCAACCTTTCGGCATTGTCGGCAAATAAACAACTCAGCCGCTCCAATGCATTAGCCGATTCAACATGGAACCCACTTCCGGACACGACCGCTACACCTACCACTAAGCGCTCGTATGACCCAACTATGGGCTCAAGCAACACGGGAGCCCACCGGGCTTGAATAAGCCTCTCGACCGAAGGAAACATCGACTTGTGTAGTGCAAAATCGCTCACACGAGCACTCCAAGCGCATTTTTTGCCTGCCTTGGCATAGCTACCACCCGTTGCGCCAGGAATGCCTCAAGCGCATCCACGTCACTTTGCTGTAACAAAGCTCTAATACGGCTTCTCGCAATAACCTCTGCGACATTCAACTCTGCGATTTGGGTTGCAAATTGATCCACTTCAACCGCGCGCGCATGCTTCTGAGCATCTGTTAAAGATTGAGTGAGCCATTCAGAGAGCCGATTTCGGTATTGGCCGGTTGGAACCAAGTGGTCCACCTGCCAACTCGGACCAGTGTAACAGTAGCCGTGGTCGATTAACCAAATCTCGCCTTTTCCGTCGAACAGCAAATTCCCTGTATGTCGGTCAACATTGGCGGTCCACGTATCAAAACCGTATAGTTGCCCAAGGTGCTGCCATGCCGTAATCTCATTTATCAGCGCAGGCATGCCACCCGCGAGGTGATGAAGCTGGTAGGTCAGATTAGGCACCTGAACGTCAACACTCGCAAAAACCACATGACCACCGCCATTAATTTGTGGAGCGTGAACAATTGGAAGAACGCCATCCGGCACAAGAGCCAAATAGACCCTAGGGGTGGGTAAGCCCAATAGCTGAGCTATTACGGTGCTCAACAGTTCATTCGACAACTCTTTTGACCCGAGGTCCTTCAATATCACATTTTTTGTTGAACCGTCTTCCAGCTGGACCTGTCCTCTGTATGTCAGGCTCACATTCCGGTCATTGAAGCGCTTTGCCCCACGTAAAACGGTGGCAAACCCAACCTCCAAGGCCACTTGTGTTAGCCCGCTTTCGGGCATGATCTCCCCTTTTTGTCTTTTATCACCAAGCTTTAGTGTAACAACTCGCTCGGCTCAAGGTTGAACAAAAAACGAACCAACCTTTCGAGCGATTCGGGCCGAAGGCCGAACGCTCTATTTCTCCCAGCGAAAGTCGAAGTGTACCCCGCATACATCCGTATCAGCCGCACATCGCAACGCGATTAGACTCCCCCCCCCCCCGCAGGTCCGCCATAGGGGCGCAGACCGCGCGCTGGCCTCCGCTCTGCCTCACAACACATAGGGCGAATAGGTGATTTGTGCTCTCGGCTCGAGTGCATCTCATTCCCTTGCAACAACCGTATCATAAAGCCCGTAATGGGTCAGCCCCTCATGGCTTTCGATCCCAGTGTAGCGCAGCGATGCGTCCTCATAGCGGCGGAACGCGAAAACGGCTTCGTTCATCCGCTCAGTGTTGAAAACTTTAAGGCGAACCAGCAAGTGGAAGTCAGCTACGGTTAAGCCGGTTACTGCAAGAAATAGGTCCGGTTCCAGCTTGGTGATAACATCCTGTAATGTATTTTCACGGAAATCGGTGAGATACATGAACGCCGGGAGGCGCGTCGCAAACTTAATGAGCTTTTCCTGAACGAGCTTGCGCTTGGACTTATATTCCCGTTCCTCATTCGTCAGCTCCTTCTTCTCCTTCGGCGTCAGCTCGCCGTTCTTCGCCTTGTTCTTGAGCTCCTTTACTTTCTCACTTTTATTAATGATCGTTTCGATTATGTTATCGCCCAGTGCGCGCCAACCTTCGATGCGTTCGACGGCTGCCATCGCCTCGGGATTGTCGATAATGCGGCGCAACGTGTCATTGTCCACGTTGACCAGTAGAGCGGACTCCCACTTGCGCGCCAACAATGTGGCCGATGTTCCTGCCATCGCAATGTCGAGGATACCGCCTGCATCGATCTGCGTCATGTTCGCGCCGTCATACGCGAGCACGGGCAGAAATGAGACAAGCTCACGCACGGCATTTTCGGGGTTAGCCTCGCCTGGTGACAGTCCGATGCCGTATTCGGATAATTGCCGCAAAGCCCGCGTGGGGGCGAAGTCGAACACGAAACAAACGGGTTTGAGGATTTCTTCCTCGTTCGGATTGTTGCCGTTGGGGTTCTTGATCGACCAGGGCGACTGCACCCGGAACGCGGCCTGAAAATAGGTTTCCGGGGATTTCAGGTTGCGCAGCATGAGGATCGACGACCATTGCGCCACCGTCACCCCGGTCGTCAGCTTGCCGCAGGACAGCGTAATGGTTTTCGTATCAAAGCCGCTGCCGACAGCCTGCCGAACGGGAGGCAAGGCATCCAATCCGATCCCTGCCGACGTACCCGCGGCCACCACGACCGTGTAATCGCGCCAGAAAGTGTTTTGCCGCTCTGCTAGCAGGTTCGCCATCGCGTGACAGGCGGCGACATTGGGAAGGAACCAGAACGAATGCTGGAGGTATGGCAGGAGGCGCACGTCCGAATAGGGAAACGGCGGCCGAGTGCCGGCTTTCAGACTCTCGGAGGTTTGCATCGCGTAGCCGCCCCGGATGATGTCCAGCCATTTCTGCACATCGGTCTTGTGCTTGAACGTCGCGGTTCCCGCGGTGCCGGTGGCGGCAAAAAAGGCGTTGAGGTCAAATTCGTCAAACTCTCCGGCGCTGGCGATCGCCAGCAGCTCGTCGGGCATCCGATAAGTCAGTAGCCGCATTTGCGGCAACGCGCCGTAGGGATTGCGTTTGTTGGGATACTCTGCGGCGAACTCGGCCTTGGCGCGCTGTTCGTCGGTGTAGGTCCAGTTAAATATCTGCTCTTCGATGAACTCGCCGGCAGCGAGCGCCTTGAAGGGGGTGCCGGAGAGATAAAGGTAGGCCCGCGTGGTGATCGGCAGGAACTCGGTCTCGCTTTGCGAAAGTACCCCCAAGTCCTCGTTCACCGCATCTAAATCGGCTTCGAGTTTGGTCACTGCCTTCACAACCGCTGTATCTTCGCCCTCAAACAATTCCTTCGCAGTCTCACGCCACGCACCGAAATGGTATTCGTCAAAGACCACCAAATCCCAGTTGATTGTGTGTATCCATTCGTTGCGCGGTTTGATGTTGCCTGCCTGATCGCGCCCCAGCAGGTCCTGAAACGAGCCGAAATAGATCAGCGGCGTTTCTAATGGCACCTCGCGTGGGTCACCATCGACGTTTCTCGACTGGTATCGCCAACCATCGAAATCGACGTGGGATTCGAGGTCGGTCTGCCAGGCGTCCTCTACGGCGGGTTTGAAGGTCAGGACCAGAACGCGCTTGGCATTCAGCTTCTTGGCAAGCTGGTAGCTTGTGAAGGTCTTGCCAAATCGCATTTTGGCGTTCCAGAGGAAGCGCGGAGCGGCATTGGGATCCTCCTGCCAGCGTGATTGAAAATAGGCATAGGTCTGCTCGACGGCCCGGGCCTGCTCGTCACGTAGCGGGAAATTCTCGTGATGTGTGCCGGTGAAAATCTGGCCGTTGCGCAGTTCGGCCAAGACGGTCTTCACGTCGGCAACCGTGCATTGCATCCATTCGCGCTGCGGATTGAGAAAGCCCTTGCGCCGCAGCGCGTCGCGCACGGCGTGGTCCGTGATGATGCCGCCATCGTTACGCACCGAGCTCTCGTCAAGCTCTATAGTATAATTCGTGATGGCGGGTGTTTGGAGCTGTTCGGCGACACGCTGCTTTACGTCTCGGGTGGTCTGACCCACCTTGAGCAAGCCGTCATGCGCCGCGTCAGCTATGGCGTAGGCGTAGATGCGCGGGCGCCTCTCTGGTTTCGGGGGGAGGATGTCCTCGATGGTGGGCTTATTCACGACCTCCCCCCATTGGGCGAATCATCTGCTCAATAAAGGCTACCTCATCATCGGTGATGCCATATTTTTGATATAGCGCTGCATCGGTCCATTTCTTACTCCACTGTTGGACCGGAACCCAGCGATACATACCACGGAAAACGTGCTGTGCTGGCTTGCGAAGCGAGACGAGGAACCTCGCTAGTCTTGTTTGTAGATATGATACGATACTCTCCGCTTCATCCATTGAGTTTAGGGGACCGGCGACAAGATAAGTTTGGGTGCATACGGACCCCGGTTCGCCGATGATTGGCGGCCCTAGAACGATGTCCACGCCGCTTCTTTCGCGCTCACGCCCTGAACCGGCAACAGGGAGAAACAATTTCCAAACATCAATCAATTGGGAATTTTTCGTAATCGCTTCGCGCTTCATTGCGCCACGGACACGTTTTGTCGCCACATTGGCGTAGAGCATCACCTGCTTATCGTTCGGAATCGCACCCCGGATATAGCCCGTAAAGTTCGTGGCTAAACCGAAAGGTGTATCACCACTTACAAGCTCCTCAAAGGAGCGCTCCCCAGCCGCCAACACCTTTTGCAAAATAACGACGGCTCGATTGTCACGGACGAATACATCAAACTCGTCCAAAACACGCGGATGCGGTCCAATCGTCACTCCATTACGATGATAGGTGCTTTCGCATAGTCCCGGATTGTCACGGTTCCATAGAAAGTAACAAATGCCGCCACCGATGCCCACAGTGGGGAAAGCATCCTTCGCGTTCTCGTAGTCAACAAGAGTGCGGATACGCTGGTCGCCAAGAAACTCGGCACGAAAGTCGCCAAGGCCACGACCGCCAGCCATCCATCTGGAAGGAATAACCATGCAAAGAAAATTAGGCTCTAATTTCACGGCTTGCTGAACGAACATTTGATAGATGGGTGAATCATTGTTTCCCCCGCCGCCGCCAGTCATCTGATATGGCGGATTCCCAATAATAACGTCGAACTGCATTTCGCCTCCGAAAAGCTCGCTGAGGCGGGCTTTTATGTCATGGGTGTGAATGAACGCATAGGCGTGAGTCTCCAATCCGACGCCGCGATCAAGCGTCACATTGCTGGCCCCGCAAAACACACATCGGCCCTTTTCCCAAGTGTGCTCGGTGCGCTCAAACCAAATATTGCCCTCATCGTGGGCGAAATTCTTGGTGACCGAATGTTCGCCGTTAGCGTGTTTCGAGCAATAGATGCTCCGCCGGGTGAGAAGGCTGGTCAAGGTGGTGATACCGATGCCGAACACCTGCCGCGTCAGGATATGATCGACGCGCGTTTGCAGGTCAGGGATTTCATCTGCCAACCCAGCGATCAGCCGCGTTGTAATCTCGCGCAGAAACGCGCCCGACTTGGTGCAAGGGTCAAGGAACTTGACTGCTCTGTCGGCCCAGATATTCGCACCGCCGTTGCTGGCCGCCCATGCCTCCGTCAGCGTATCCAGCATCCGGTTGGCAAACTCGGGCGGCGTGAAAACCTCATCGTTGGACAGGTTGGCAATGCAGTTAAGAACATCGGGGTTTCGCCCCCGCAGCGTAAAACCGGCCTGTTCGTTCATCTGCCCCCCCCAGAATCGTCGCTTGTCGTGGAATCCGCTAAGTCGTGTAGCGTCATTGGCGGGTAGGATGAGGTCGGCGTAAAGATTTCGTGCCTGCCAAGTCCGGCGAATAATGAACCTTCGGCGTGGAAGCTGGCCATGCCTGTCAGAACATCAAGCCGGAAATCGCGCCGCTGGTACCTACCCTTGCCGAGATAGCCCCATTCCACCACGCTGATCGGTGCGCCGGTCCCGTCGCGCATGGTCATGGCATCGCCGTGAACGAGATTGAGCGACAGCACAAAAAGGGCGGCGCGATACACCTCATCATCGCTGGTGATATTCAGATATTCAGCGAGCACTTCCATCATGTTCGCACGGCACTCGGCGATATTGTCTGGCAATAGCTCGATGCCATAGCAGCACATCAGCCCAAACAAGGCATAGTGCCGCCGCTCAAAGTTGAACTTGCCGTATTTGATCTCCACAGCGGCAAGTTTACGTTGTAGGATCGGCACAAGAAAATTGCCGCTGCCGCAAGCTGGTTCGAGAAAGCGGGCGTCAATCCGCTCCGTCTCGCCTTTCACAAGGTCGAGCATTTTTTCAACGAGCCAGGGGGGGGTGAACACCTCTCCATGATCAGCAACGCGCTTTTTTGATTTGATAAGGCTCATGTCTGGTCAGGCCACTGTGTGCGGCTCCGTTGTCTTGCACTTGAACGGGTCGCTACTTTAGTTTCCTCGAGCGCTTTATAATCTGACAGATATCGCGCCTGTTCTGCACCCGCATAAGTGCACCCATCCGCACAATCAATGCCTTTTTCATCCCGTGGCGATGTCATCGGAGAGCCATGCGTTCTAGCTCAAAGCGGTTGGAACCGCAGCCGGCGTACCGCCAATTGCGGAGCGGCCGCCGTGATGGGAAAGCAAAACGAGTTCAAGATCTCCGCCTTAATCGCCCCGCCAAGGTGGCCTGGAGCCTTCATGCTTATAGCTGGAATCGCGTTCATGTACTGTCTCATAGCAAAATAAGGTTATACAGTTCACGTCTACAGCGCCATGCCATCGGGCAAGGCGGCCGTATTGCTCACCTCCCTAATGGCGAGGGCACCAGCCTGAAGGGCGGTCTGTTTCTCACCTGTGCGCTCGGCTATTGCGGCAACCAATTTGTCACGGTCATTGGTGTATATGGCGGTGGTGGCCTTGGCGCGGGATAGTGCGACATAGAAGCTCTTCTGATCCACCAAGTTCGAAGCGGCGCTGTCTGCGTGAATAAACGTGTGCTCGGTTGTACGCCCCTGGGCGGCAAAGGTAGTGGCAACATAAGAATGGGCGATATGTTGGTCACGCGGGTTGTCCAAAGACAGCGAGAATATCTTACCCTTGTCAACCCGGATTTTGGCTTCCCGTGACATTGGGTCAACGGCCAATATTTCCCCCTTTTGCCCGTTGATTCGGCCCACATCTCGGTCATTACGGGTGAACTGCAACAGGTCCCCCGCCCGCAGCTCGATCACCTCGGTGGTAAAGGCCTGGGCGTTCGACGCGCCCCATTGCTGAAGCCGCCAATCTACGATCCTGCCGTATTGATCGGCAAGCGTAATGGCGGCTTTAACCGCGTCAATTTTCACCACGCGGTAGGCCTGTGCCTTTGACACCCCCTTATCGGCGTAATCCTTTGCGAACCGGATCATGTCACCGACGGCGTAGCTGTGCGCGTACTTGGTCTCGGCGCGCGTCAAGTCGCGGGGCACCAACCTGACGGCCTCAATGGCGGGACCATGCAGAACGCCATTTTCCGCCAGACGTTTCCGGATTTCCACGGTCAGCGCGTCCCGCCCTTCACGGGAAGGTTCGATCACCAGTGCCTTGTGCCTCTCTTTGGTGCCCAACTGGGCGTAATCTTGTGCGATTTGGGCGAATCGGGCCTCACGGGTGTCGCACTCCAAAACGCGCCCGCCTCCCGCATCCAGCGCGGCGAGGGCCTTCTTGGCATCGCCTGCCAAGCTGGCCTCTACCGCCGCCTTAGAGTGCTCGTTGGTCTGGCGCAGAATTTGGGTTAGCCGCGCGGTTTCCATGCCCGCCCTCTGAAGTTGAGCAAATGCCGCGCCGGCCGCCACGGATCCAAGCTGCGCTGTGTCACCCACCAGCAGAACCTGCGCCCGGTGGGATTCGGCTAAGCTCAGCAGCTTGGCGGCATCCGCCGCCGAGATCAGTGAGGCTTCGTCAACAATCCAAAGGTGCTCGTTGGTTGTGGGGCGTCCAGGGGCTAATATATGACGGGCCAGGGTGTCAGCGCGCGTACCGAGCGCGTCGGCCAACACCTGCGCCGCCGACGCAGTGGGGGCGAGGGCGGTAATCTGAATGCCCCGCGCCTTTGCCCCCTTCGCGATGGTTGCCAGAACGGTCGAGGTCTTTGCGGAACCCGCTGCACCCTGCAAGCCGATAATACGATTACTACTGCTGAAAATTTGTTGGGCTGCAGCCCGCTGCTCATCAGTCCAGGCGTATCCATGCTGGGCGCTGCGCCGCTCCGCCTCCGCAACTGCGCGGGCGGCGGCGATAGGGGACAAAATCGGCTTCACTTGCTGACGACCTTGCTCCTCCAGCCGCAGTATTTTGGTCTCGTTGGCGATAGCGCCGGCGGTAGTGAAGCCTTCAAATGCCACGCCGCGCCGGTCAAGGCACTCGCGCGCTTCGAGCGCACCACCTTTCTCGGCACGGACAATGGCGGCGAAAATATCCTCTTGGCCTATGTGGCCCATGCCAAACCGTCCAGCCGCTTCATGCAAGGCGGTAGTGGAAAACACCGATTGGCGCTCCGCCAACATCGCCGCCCCCTGCGCAACGGCACGGTCAGCCACCAACTCGCGGGCAAATTCTTGATCTGCTGTATTTGCAGCGGCCGCCGCCCGCGCCTCAGCTCGGACGATTAACTCGCGCCGCGTCTGTTCATCCCATCCGGCCGCATCAGCAGTTTTCCGCCAGTCGCAAATCAGTTCTGCGTGGGGCACCGGCTCCTTGGCTAGCCGCGTATCCAGCGCCGCAATCTGCTTTTCGGCCGCGCTGGCATCTTCCCGGCTTTTGCCCCGGTCCGCCAGCCTAGCCTCAATCGCGGCGCTACGTTGGCTGAACACCTCCATCGTTTCCACGCTAATACCGACAATTTCAAAGGTAGAACCCTTGCCGCACTCAATCTCATAGCCCAGGCGCCGCACCGCGGCGGCAAGCTCCTGCCGGTAGATGGCGCCTAACTGCTTTTGCATCTGGTAAAATGCTCTCGGCTCGAGGCTGCGCCATTGCCCGGCCCTGTCGCGGGTCATGTTGAGAATTACATTGTGCGTATGCAACTGCGGATCGAGCGCCCGGCTTGTGCCATGCCTGAAGGACGCGATAACCAGATTGCCCGTTCCCTGCCGTCGGATGCTGCCATCCTCCCGAATGCGAGTAGCTGTAAAATGCTGTTCTGCTAGCCTCAGCGCGATTTTCACCGCGTACTCGTGAGCGGCAATGAGGCGGCGGTCGCCTGCCACCTCGGCTATGATCGATACGGATTTGGGCGCGCTGAAGGTTATATCCCAGCCGGGCCGGTGCTCCCAATCGCCCTCGCGCATGGTGCCTAAGCTTTGCCCAGCGACATGCCCGTCCAGCAGACGCGCGAATTGCTCATGGTCAACGCCCCCGGCCAAATTCAGCGCTTGCGCGCCTTGGCCAAGCCATTCCGAGGGGGCGAGACCACCCTCGGCATAATAGGCTTCGTCGGCCTCGTAATAGCTGGCGGCCTGCCCGGCGCTGGTCAGGGCGGAGATTGTCGCCACCATTATACCGGCCCCGGTCCAAGAATTGTACCTTGGATGGGCGCCTCAAGCCTTTCGGCCGTCTTGGCCTTCTGGGCCTCCTGCAATACGCCCCAGAACGCTTCCGCAATATCGGCGGGGATGAAGTCTAGCTGGCGGGCAGGGCCGCGCGCGACAATATGGTCATTCGTCAGCTTGATCCGCGCCACCGGCAAACCGTCAGGTAACATCAGATAGCCGGTATGTTTGGGCAAGCGCAGATCGCTCTCGATAACAGCCGGCCTAGTTTCGCGGGCGGTCGTGAAGGATTGCTGCAACTTACCGGTTTCGGGATCGACTGTTTCCGTCATCAATGGAATTTCGACCTCGACCTTGCCGATGTTCGCGGCTGCCCATTCCCGGCTCGCATGGTCGCTCATTTGCAGAAATAGCTTCGTGTTGCAGCAGCCTAGCAGCGCCTCTGCACCATCGTGACCGTACCGAGCGCGCATTTGGCCGATGGACTGGAAGGAGAGGACGGCACAAGCGCCGAATTTGCGCCCTTGCGGCAAGAGGCGTTCGAGGTTCTGGACACGCGGAAGGTCGGCCAACTCATCCAGCAGGAACCAGACCCTTTGGGTGGGGCTGGTTGACAAGCCAAGCATGGCACTGGCCGCACATTCCAGCCACAACGCCATCAAAGGCTTCATGGACTCGAAATAATCCTCCTTTCTGGGGACGAATATCCAAGGCTTGCGTCCTTTGTTTTGGCCGATATGCTTAAAAAAACTCGAAATCGAAAAGGCAAGTTCACCATCGCGAGGCGCCTTGCGCAGGAACATGAGCATGTTGACGGCCTTGACCAACATGAACAGCACGCTGGCGGTCGCGCGCTCGGCATCCTTTTCGAAAGTACGGGCCGATGATGTGTTGGCGAGCCAGCGCTCCAGTTCCTGGCGCGGCATCGCCTGGAGCGCGTTCAGCAAGGCTTCCAGCGTGCCCCTCCCTTCCCGCCACAGGTTGCGAATCATATTGGCAACCAGGTTTCGGGATGTTTCCAGCCAGATGTCCTTATCCTCATCGCCGGTCTCAGTGATAAGGTAACGGGAAATCCGGTCGCAGTCGGCCGGGTGGATGATCTCGGCGAAGGGACTCCAAAACACCCCTCGCTGATCGAACGGGTTCAAAATGATGTCACCGCGTGCCGGATTGTAATAATTCGCCAAGAACTCGCCGCTGGTGTCGTACACCAACGCTGCCTCGCCCCTGGCCTCGATCACATCCAGTTGCTGCCGGAGCACCGTCGTCTTGCCAACCCCGGTCGTGCCGATGATGGCAATGTGCCGATTTTCCAATTGACTTGGCAGAGTGACGCTGCCGAATTTTAGGAGAGGCTTTGTTGCGTGATTAGCATTTAGTCTCGCTAGTTCGGCTTCAGTAACGAGCTTTGTGCCGCGCACGACCCTATCAGCCAGTATGGCCTCCATCTGGCGGCGGCGCCTCCCGGCACTCAGCCACAAGCCGACCCAACCCGCTGCTAATCCAATTGCTCCGCCTGCCGCTAGATTCTCAAGAGCGTCAAACGTCTGATCTCGCAGGGGCGGAAACGCAGCCCACTCTTTCACTCCGGTACGGTAGGATCGACCACGCCATTCGATTGTCATTTCCGGATTGATGGGAACGAACTTCATAAGATTGGCAGCGACGTCGGCCGCCATATAGTCAACAACCTGAACCGCTTGTGTCGGCGAGGTCATCAAGTATCCAGCAGCGGCGGCGCCGATCAGCGCGCTCGCGAGCAGACCGCCGACGCTGGCGTAAAATTTGTTGCGGTCGATCTCGCGCTTGCGAGTGAGGCGGGCCCCGGCATGCGCCAGTTTGGTGTAGTTTGACATTATTGAACTCCGGCTTGCTTAAGCTGCCGCGCAAAAGCGGCGTTGATTTCGGCCGTTAGGGCGGGTTCATCAACGCGGGGACCGGCCGTGGCGCGTGCATAGGTGTAGGCGGCGCAGGCGACAAATAAGGCCCGCTCCGTCAGGCGCTCGACCTGGGCCAGCCTGACGGTCAGCGCACCGATCTCTTGGACAAGCTCGGCTTCCCTCTCCGGCGATGTCTGCGCGCCGGAGAGGGAGGCAAGTCCGGCCCGCACGCATTGTTGCAATAGCGCATAGGGGGTCGTCTGGCGGCTTTGGGCGGCGCTCCGCAATGCCTTATCGAGCACTAAAGGGAGGCGCACCGAGTGCTGAACGAACTTCACAGCCCATACTCCCCCCGCATCCGGCGCGCATCCTCAGCCTGCCAAGGCGTGGCGCGCGATATCGAACGCGGATTACACACGCACCCGGATCGCATCCGCGAAAAGTCGAGCAGTTCAGCCGCAGGCCAGTGCGTGCGGTGTGTCTGTATACCCTTGCCTGGCTGCGAAGCAGCTAGGCAAAAAAATGACAGATATTGTTTGGGGAGCTGGGGTATGAGTATACTACTCCTGGCTTTTAAACGCGGTTCTGCCTCGGCGGGATGTATTCGCCCCCTGTTCCTTGTTTTTGTGGGGTGTGCATGATTCATCGTTTGTCCTTTCAAGACCCTCAGATTTTTCGGTTGTCGTTAGGGATTCGATTGCGGGACGCGGTCACGGGTTCACCGATGCGGCAGGGCTGGCGAACTGATTGTGTTGGGGGTCCTGTGATTCACAGACCAACCGTTCAACCGACGCAGTCGTTATCAGAGTGCGCCGCCCAACTTTAATTGCATCGAGTTGGCCGCGTCTGAGCAGTAGGTAAACTGACGAGCGACCGATGCCGAGGGCCCGTGCGGTGCCGTCCACGGAAAGAACGAGGGGTTGAATTTCCAAGAGTGCCTCCGAGTGATCGTGGGGAGGCATGTCAAATTGCATGGGGACACTGCTGTGTCGTCCAAAAACTAAAATCGCCAGAAATCGGCCAAAAAACCGAACTTCAAAAACTCAAATTAGCCCAGAAAAATCGCTCCGGTCGTCCGCAAGAATGTTGACCGGGGCGGTTCACTTTGCATCGCGCAAACTTTTCAACCGCTGATAGATTAATTTCGCGTAAGATTTCACTTGATCAGGGTGCGGGGTCCAGCCATCCTCACCCGGAGACTCGTGATACGGTTGCACGAGCCATGCGATCAGGTTCCCGACTGCTATGTCTATGTTGGTTAAATTCAGACTCTCTAAACGGGGATCACCGATCATATTCACGATCATCTCTGCATTTCTCGGTGATAGTGAGCGTCCCCCAACTCCTCTGCGACGCGGTCTGTCCTGCTGTATAATTTTGTATAGATCTTCATAGTGGATATATATATTCGCCGGGACCGCTATCAAACCAGTAGGTAGGGTAACCAATTGCCGATCCTTTGGATTGTCTGAAAATAATAAATATCGGAACCTACTGTAAAATATTCGTCGATCTATCGGTATAGGTTTATCATCGGTAGCAGAAAATGAATAAATTCTTGTTTTTTTATCCTTTCCACTGGGTTCTTTTTGCAAAATTTCTAGGAATTTTTCGAACATATCATCAGATTGGTAAGGAATTTTCAAAGGTAAGGAGGACCATTTCAGGCCATATTCATAAATATGCCATACAAAAGAAGGAATAAAAGTAAAACATGAAATTATAATGGTAAAATACAAAATCTCTCCTTCTTTTGAAGGATCCGAGAAGACAGATAAAAATAGCATGCCTCCAGATGAAACCAACAATATTAAACCAAAGTAGGTAATAATACGCTTCAATAGAAAATATTTATAGTATTTTTTTGATATATCTCTGATTTTGAAATCTATTTTTTTATAATTTTCATTCGAATCGTCAGGCATGAATGTTTCTAAAGCATGCCTTAATAGTACATCTGTCTCCCCGCTCCATTCCTCTTCTGAATTTTTATTTTTTGTTATGCCGTTTTTATTAAGATCTTTTTCCATTATTGAATTTCAATATCCTTCATCTGGTCCAAATGATTGCTCCACCACTGCGCCATCTCAACCCGCTCAGCCCAATAAGCCGATTGGTTGTAAATACGCCGGATAATGCCCGGAACCATGTGGGCCAGGGCGCGTTCAATCGCGTCAGGGTTCCATTTTCCTGATTCGTTGAGTAGAGATGACGCTGAGGTGCGGAAGCCGTGGGCCGTCATCTGGTCCTTGGAGTAGCCCATTCGCCGCAGTGCAGCATTAACGGTGTTATCGCTGATTGGTCGGGCTTTGGTGCGCACCGAGGGAAAAACATAGCGCCCCGTCCCCGACAACCCACGCATTTCGCGGAGAAGCGCCAGAGCCTGCTTTGACAGCGGCACGACATGGGGCTGGCGCATCTTCATCTTGGCCTCGGGTATCGTCCAGACGGCCTTGTTAAAGTCGATTTCTACCCATTCCATCTGGCGTATCTCGCCGGGACGCTGGAACACATGCGGCGTGAGCTTCAAGGCGTACATTACAGCGGGGTCGCCCTGGTAATCGTCTATCGCTCGCAAGAGCGCACCAAACTGTGCAGTATCGGTAATCGCGGCGAAATGCTTAACGGTCGGGGAGATCAGCGCGCCTTGTAAGAGCTGCGCCGGGTCGCGTTCGGCCCGTGCGGTTGCTGCTGCGTAGCGGAAAACCTGCCCCGCAAAGGCTCGCAGTTGCTTTGCTGTTTCCAGCCGCCCGCGCCGTTCGTGTTTTTTCAGCTCGTGAAGCAGTTCCTGAGGCGTAATGTCGGCTACCGGCCTCTTTCCAAAATCCTGCCCCAGCAATTTCAGTAGCCAGCGTTGTTTCTCCAGTGTCGCAGCAGTCCGCCCCTCACGGCCCTTTTTCTCGATCAGCTCGTCAGCCACGCTGGCAAAGGTGTTGCCCGCCCGAATACTCGCCTCAATCCTGGCTTGGCGCTTGGCCGCGTTGGGGTCGACGGCATGGGCGAGTTGTTTGCGCGCCGCATCGCGCGCGGTGCGGGCTTCGGCAAGAGTGATTTCAGGGTATGCCCCCAGCGAGAGCTTACGCTCTGTGCCGTTAATGCGGTATTTGACCCTCCAAAGCTTACTGCCGCCAGGATTGACCAAAAGGTACAGTCCCTGAGAGTCGGCTACCTTGTATGCTTTATCCTTGGGCTTGGCATTGCGAATCGCTGTATCAGTCAGCGGCATTTGGGGGCCTCGTATTAGGTGGGGGCCTTTCAAGGCCCCCAATTCAGGCCCCCATCTTCCACAGTTGCAGACAGACAAGGGCAGTCATCGACAACCGATAACTGCCAGAAAATAGCGGATTTCTGCGGATTTTTCAACCATCGGCAGACATCGGCAGACGGGACACTGGAGCGGGTAGCGGGAATCGAACCCGCGCGTTCAGCTTGGGAAGCTGACAGGCTACCATTACATCATACCCGCATGGCGCGAGCCGAGATTTAGTCCGCGCCGGGCGTCGGCGCAACTCCCATGGCGGCGAGGGCGCGGGGGAAAAAATCGCGGCCACCGAAATTGCCGGATTTGAGGGCGAAGAGACGCGGCTCGGGCTCGATGCTGCGCAGCAGCGGCACGCCGGGGGCGATTTCGGCGCCGATCTCGAAGGCGGGGATGCCGAGACGGTCGACGATCGCGCCCGAGGTTTCACCGCCGGCGACGATCAGGCGGCGCACACCGCGATCGGCGAGCCCCGCGGCGAGGGTGGCGAGGGCGGCTTCGATCCGCGCGCCGACCTCGGCGCCATGGGCGGATTTCAGCGCCGCGACCGCCTCCGGCGTCGCCGAGCTGGCGAGCAGGACGGGGCCGGAATCGAGCAGTTCACCGGCCCAGTCGAGGGCGGCGGACATGTCGCCCGCGAGCAGGGAGTCGGCGTCGAGATGGCAGATCGGTATCCGCCCCCTCACCGCCGCGATCTGGTCCAGCGTCGCCGCCGAGCAGCTGCCGGCGATGATTGCGGCCGGCCCTTCCGGCGCGGGGAAATCGGGGGCGGCGGCCGGTGCGGCGCCGCCGGCGATGGCGCGGGCGAGGCCGAGGCCGAGGCCGGACGCGCCGGTCGAGACCGGGCGGCGCAGCGCCGCCTCGCCCAGGGCGAGGAGATGGCGCTCGGCGATGGCATCGACGATGCAGGCCCCCCTGCCCTCGCCCAAAGCCGCATCGAGCGCCGCCGAAATCGCCGTCGCCCCGCGCTCGACCGTGTCGAACGGCACGAGGCCGACCGGGCGGGATGACTGGCGGGCGAGCACGCGGACGAGGTTGGAATCCCGCATCGGGTTGAGCGGATGGTCCTTGAGCGGGCTTTCGGCGAGCGGCACGGCGCCGACGAAGAGATGCCCCTGGTAGACGGTGCGGCCGGTTTCGGGAAAGGCCGGGCAGACCGGCACGCAGAGGCCGCCGGCACGGGCCGCCAGCGCCTCGGTCACCGGGCCGATATTGCCCGCGTCGGTCGAATCGAAGGTGGAGCAGATTTTATACATGACATGCCCGGCCCCCCGGGCCGTGCAGTATTCGGCGGCGGCGAGGGCGGCGGCGGCGGCCTCCCGCGCCGGCACCGAGCGGATCTTGAAGGCGACGACGATGGCGTCGATCTCCGGCAGGGCAAGGCCATCGGCGGGGATGCCGATGGTCTGCACCGTGCGCAGGCCGTTGCGGCTCAGCGTGTTGGCAAGGTCGGAGGCGCCGGTATAGTCGTCGGCGATGCAGGCGAGGCGCAGGCTCATCGTCCGCGCCCCGCGAACCAGGCGAGGCCGTCTTCGGTGCGGCCGCGCGGGCGGTATTCGCAGCCGACGATGCCGGCATAGCCGAGCCGGTCCAGCTCGTCGAAGAGGAAGGGATAGTTCAGCTCCTCGCCATCCGGCTCGTGGCGCGAGGGGACCGAGGCGATCTGCACATGGCCGATCTGGCGGATCAGCCGGCGCAGCCGCATCGTCACGTCGCCGTGGATGATCTGGCAGTGATAGATGTCGAACTGGAGGCGGACATTGCCGATGCCGAGGCCCGCGATGAACGCGGCCGCCGCGTCGACATCGTTGAGGAAATAGCCCGGCATGTCGCGCCCGTTGATCGGCTCCAGCAGCAGGTCGATGCCGTGATGGGCCAGCGTCTCGGCGGTGCGGATGACGGCGTCGCGATAGCGCGCGCGGGCGGCGGGGTCGGCGGGGTCGGCGATCCCGGCCATCAGGTGCAGGCGGGTCACACCCGTCGCCGCCGCATAGTCGAGCGCGCGGGCGGTGCCGGCGGCAAGCTCCTCCTCGCGGCCCGGCAGTGCGGCGAGGCCGCGCTCGCCGCCCGCCCAGTCGCCCGGCGGGAGGTTGAACAGCGCCTGGGTCAGCCCGTGCTTCGCGAGGCGGGCGCCAATTTCCTCCGGCCGGTGTTCATAGGGAAAGAGGAACTCGACGGCATCGAACCCCGCATCCGCGGCGGCGGCGAAGCGGTCGAGGAACGGAACCTCGTTGAACATCATCGAGAGATTGGCGGCGAAGCGGGGCATGGGGCCCTCCGGATCAGGCAGATGGGGTCAGGACGGTTCGGGCAGCGAGATCGGCGCGATACGGGCGAAGAGCCGGGCGACGGAGGCATCGTCGTCCCGCCCCATGCCGGCGGCGGCGGTCATCAGGAAGAGTTGCAGCGCTTCGGAGGCCATCGGCACCGGCATCCGGCCGCGCCGCGCCATGTCGAGCACGATGCCGAGATCCTTGGTGAAGATGTCCACCGCGCTGCGCGGGGCGTAGTCGGCATCGAGAATGTGGGGGACGCGGTTCTCGAACATCCAGCTGTTGCCGGCGGAGCCGGTGATCACCTCGTAGACGCGGCGCAGGTCGAGGCCCATCGAGGCGGCGAAGGCGACGGCCTCGCAGGCGGCGGCGATGTGCACGCCGGCGAGGAGCTGGTTGACCATCTTGAAGCCGGCGCCGGTGCCCGGCTCGTCGCCCAGCTCGTGGATGGTGGCGGCCATCGCGTCGAGCGCGGGGCGGGCAGCGGCGAAGGCCGCTTTGCTCCCCGAGGCCATGATGGTGAGTTTTCCCTCCGCCGCGCGGGCGGTGCCGCCGCTGATCGGCGCGTCGAGATAGTGGATGCCCATCGCCTCCAGCCGGGCGGCCAGGGCGCGGACGGCCTCCGGCGCCATCGTCGCACAGGAGATGAAGACCGCGCCCGGCGCCATCGCCGCGGCACAGCCGGCCGCGCCGAACAGCACCGCCTCGGTCTGCTCGGCATTGACGACGACGCTGACGACGATCTCCGCACCGCGCGCGGCGGCCTCGGGGGATGCGGCCGGCGCACCGCCGGCGGCGGCGAGGCGCTCGAGATTGGCGGGAACGACGTCGAAGCCGCGGACCGAGAATCCGGCGCGCAGCAGGGCGGCGGCCATGCCGCCCCCCATCGAGCCGAGGCCGATGACGGCGGCCGCCCTGCCCTCGCCCGCGCTCATTGCCGTCCGTCCGCTGAAGCGATGGTCATGCCGTTCTCCTGAATCTCATGTGCTGCCGCCCGCCTCGAGCGTGAAACCGACATCGAGGCGGCGGGTGGTCGGCTCCCGCCCGGCGATCCGGGCAAGGAGCATGGCGGCGGCCTCGCGGCCGATCTGCTTGCGGGGCGAGACGATGGTGGTCAGCGTCGGCGTCGTCAGCGCCGCGATCGGCAGGCCGTTGAAGCCGGCGATGGCGATGCGGCCGGGCACGTCGGTCCCGTCGCGCCGCGCCCGCAGCAGGGCGCCGACGGCCATTTCGTCATTGGCGAAGAACAGCGCGTCGAGCGCCGGGGTGATGGCGAGCAGGTCCGGCAGCGCGTCCCAGCCGACCTGCTGGCCGCCGCCCTGCCCGGCCCCGCCCTCGCGGTCGAACAGCACGACGGCCGCCTTCCCGGCGAGCTGGCGGCGCAACCCGTCATAGCGCTGGCGGGCGCGGTAATCGTCCTTCATGCGCAGGCCGACGAAGCCGATGCGCCGGTAGCCGCGCGCGAGCAGGTGCTCGGCCATCGCGGCACCGGCCCGAACATGCGAGAGGCCGACATTCATGTCGATCGGCGCGCGGCCGGTTTCCATGAATTCGACGATGGGGATGCCGGCGTTGCGCAGCAGCGTCGCGGTGCGCGTCTCGTGCCGCAGGCCGGCGACCATCATGCCCGGCGGCGCCCAGCCAAGCAGGGTGGCGGCCAGCGCCGCCTCGTGCCCGAGATCGTAGCCGGTGCTGCCGAGCAGCATCTGGTAGCCTTGCGCCTCGACCGCTTCCTGGATGCCCTCGATCACCTCGACGAAGACGACATTGGAGAGCGAGGGCACGATGACCGGGATGACGCGGGTGCGCGCCGAGGCGAGCGCGCCGGCCATGCGGTTCGGCACATAGCCGAGCTGCTCGACCGCCTGCTCGATGCGGCTTCGCAGGGCCGGGGAGACGGAGGCCGGATTGTTGAGCGCGCGGGAGACGGTGATCGGCGCAACCCCCGCGCCCGCCGCGACCTCGTTCAGCGTCACGGCGGCGCGCCGGCGGCGGGTGCGGCGCGGCGCCGCGCAGGCCTCGCCCGTCGCCTGTTTCGCTTCATCGGCCGTGGCACCGCGTGCGCGGGTTCCTCTCATGCCGCGACTATCGCGGAGATCGGCGTCCCATGCAAGATGGTAGCGCTGTCAGAACCTGGTTGCGCTACCACCGCGCCGCTCCTATACAGGAGCGGTCGGATATCGGGAGAAACAGGAATGTCGGGCAGCGGATCAAAACCCTCCATCGGCTTCATCGGCGTCGGCTTCATGGGCCACGGCATGGCGAAGAACATCGTCGAGGCCGGCTACGCCCTCACGGTGATGGCGCACCGCAACCGCGCCCCGGTCGAGGACCTGATCGGCCGCGGCGCGAAGGAAGCGAAAACCCCGCGCGAGATCGCCGAGGCGAGCGACATCGTGTTCCTCTGCGTCACCGGCAGCCCGCAGGTGCGCGCCGTGACCGAGGGGGAAAACGGCCTCGCCGCCGCCGGCCGGACGCTCACCATCGTCGACTGCTCGACCTCCGATCCGTCGGTCACGGTGCCGCTCGCCGAGAGCCTCGCTGCGCGCAACATCACCCTGCTCGACGCCCCGCTCGGCCGCACGCCGAAGGACGCCTGGGAAGGCACGCTCGACGTGATGATCGGCGGCGCCGCCGAGGATGTCGCCCGCGTGCGCCCGGTGATCGACACCTTCGCCCAGCGCGTGATCCATACCGGGCAGACCGGCACCGGCCACACGATGAAGCTGCTGAACAACTTCCTCTCGATGGGCTATGGCGCGCTCTATGCCGAGGCGCTGATGCTCGGCGCCAAGGCCGGGCTTTCGGCCGAGACCTTCCACAGCGTGATCGCCGGCGGGCGGATGGATTGCGGCTTCTACCAGACCTTCATGCAATACGTGGTCGGGCGCGACCGCAACGCCCACAAGTTCACGCTGAACAACGCGCTGAAGGACACCGCCTATCTCAACGCCTTCGCGGTGGCGCAGGGCGCGGCCAACCCGCTCGCCGCCGCCGTGCGCAATTCCTATGCCCAGGCGGTGGGCGCCGGGCGGGGCGACGATTTCGTGCCGATGCTGGCCGATTTCATCGCCGAGGCCAACGGGGTGAAACGGGCGGAATGAGCGAGAGCGCGCTGCGCGAGGCGATCTGCCGCTTCGGCCGGTCGCTGTTCGAGCGGGGGCTGACGCCCGGTTCCTCGGGCAATATCAGCGTGCGGCTGGAGGATGGCGGCTGGCTCTGCACGCCGACCGACGCCTCGCTCGGCTTTCTCGACCCCGCGCGCATCGCCCGGCTCGACGCGAACCGCCGGCTCGTCTCCGGCGACAAGCCGACCAAGGAAATCCCGCTGCACGACGCGCTGTACGACACGCGGCCGGAAGCGGGCGCGGTGGTGCATCTGCATTCGACCCACGCCGTCGCCGTCTCGATGCTGCCGGAGATCGACCCGGCGGAGGCGCTGCCACCGCTGACGCCGTATGTGATGATGCGCGTCGGCAAGGTGGCGCTGGTGCCGTTCCACGTGCCGGGCGACCCGGCGGTGGGCGATGCCATTCGCGGGCTCGCCGGCAAGCACAGCGCCGTGCTGCTGGCCAATCACGGCCCGGTCGTCGCCGGCACGTCGCTCCAGGCGGCGGTGTTCGCGATGGAGGAGCTGGAGGAGACGGCGAAGCTGCATCTGCTCACCCGCGGGCTCAACCCGCGGCTGCTGACGCCCGAGCAGCAGGCGGCGGTGCGGGCGAAATTCGGGGTCTGATTCCCTTCCCCGCCGTCAGGCCCGGCCGGCTTCGTCGGGGAAATGCTGCGGCGCCTCGCGCCGGTCGGTCATGCCATAGTCGCGGATGACGCGCACCAGCCGGTGCGACGCCCCCTCGCCCGCCCCGGCTCCCGTTCCGCTCCTGAGGAGCAAAACATCGCCCGGGGTGAGGACGGCCTCGAACACGTCCCAGCCGACGAGGCCAGGCACCGCGGGGTCAAGCCCGAGGTCGCGGGCCAGGGCCTCCGCCGTCATGCCCGCCGCCCCCTCGCGCCGCGCGGTGAGGAGCGAAACGCCTGCGGAGTCCGCCTCCGCCACCACCCCGACGCGCAGGCGATAATCCGCGAACAGCGCGCGCCGCGCCTCTTCCTGGGCGCGGTGATGCAGGGCGTGGCGGCGCCAGGCGATCAGCGCCGCCTCGTCCCGCCAGAGCGAGACCGAGAGCAGCCAGCCCGGCCGGGTCAGGCTGCGATAGCGGATGTTCTCGATGAACCCGTCGATCCCTTCGAGTTCGGGGCGCAGCAGCCGGGCATGGCCGAAATAGTCGTCCAGCCGGCCGTCCTTCGGCCTGACCTCGAAGATGACGGCGTGCATCGCTCTATTCGGCCGCCGCCTCGGCCTCGCGCCGGCGCTCCTCCGCCCGGGCGCGAACCTTGGCGACCAGCGGCCCCTGCTCGTTATAGGCGTGGCAGGAATTGAGCAGGGCGCTCGGGATGTCCCAGCGGTCCTCGGTGGTGCCGCCCTCGCGCGCCGCTTTGTGGGCGCGGATCGAGAACATCGTCTGGATCGCGGTGGTGGCGACCTGCTGGAGCAGCTCGCGCAGATGGGTGCAGCCGGCGGTGCCGCCGACGCGCTCCATCGCCCCCTTGAGGAAGCCCTTGCCGATCGTCAGCCCCGCCAGCGCGGCGAAGTTCGGCGCCACCCCGGGGCAGATCGCGTGCGGCGTGTCGTCCATCGCCGCCTCGGCGCGGACGACGGTGAGCTTGTCGTCGATCGTCAGGCGCAGACCCATCCCGTGCAGCGCCTCGCCGGCGTTGATCCGCCCGCGGTCGTGATTGCCGAAACTGTAGGTCTTGGTGTCCTTCATGTGGGCTTCGATGTCCACGAGGCCGTCGGCGCGCAGATAGCCGCGGATCGCGATGTCGCGCAGGTGGAGCAGTTGCCGGGATTCGGCATGGCTGAGGGGCATGGAGCGAAAACTTTCCCTGATCTCGATGTTGACGAATAGGTTAAGCGCTGCCCGGACGGCTTGCAAATGCTCCGGCGCGATGCATGACAGGGTTGCTGCCCCTCGCGCGCGGTTGTCTGCCGCGCGAGACCGGCGCAATCTGTCGCGCCTCGTTTTCATCGCCCCTCCCGGCGCCACCCGAACGGACCCATGGAATACACGCACAGGCAACGGCTTCAGGTCATCTCCGGTATCATCCTGTGCATCCTGCTGGCGGCGATCGACCAGACGGTGGTGATCCCCGCGGTGCCGGCGATGGCGGCGGGGCTGCACGGCTTCTCCCATCTCTCCTGGGTGGTGACGGCCTATCTGCTGACCTCGACGGCGACGACCCCGCTTTACGGCCGCCTGTCCGACCAGTTCGGCCGGCGGCAGACCCTGATCCCCTCGATCGCGCTGTTCGTCCTCGCCTCCTGCGTCTGCGCCACGGCAGAAACCCTGCCCTGGCTGATCGCCGGGCGGGCGCTGCAGGGGGTGGGCGGCGGCGGGCTGATGGCGATCGCGCAGGCGGCGATCGCCGACGTGGTCAGCCCGCGCGAGCGCGGCAAGTACCAAGCCTACATGGCCGGGACCTGGGGCGTCGCCTCGACCGCGGGGCCGGTGGTCGGCGGCTGGGTGACCGATCATCTCTCGTGGCAGTGGATCTTCTGGTTCAACGTGCCGCTCGGCCTCGCCGCGCTGGTGCTGAGCCAGATCGGGCTGCGCCAGCTCAGGACGGTGGCACGCGGCGGGCGGATCGACTACGAGGGCGCGGCCCTGCTCACCTGCGCCGTCACCGCCTTCCTGATCGGCCTGTCCTGGGGCGGGCGGAACTATCCGTGGCTCTCGGCGCCGGTGATCGGCATTTTCGCGGCGGGCTTCGCGCTGATCGCCGCCCTCTGGCGGTGGGAGGCGCGCGCCGCCGTCCCGCTGCTGCCGATGCGGCTGTTCGGCAGCGCCTCCTTCGTGCGGCTGGTCGGGATCGGGTTCCTCACGGCGCTGGCGATGTTCTCGGCGATCTTCCTGCTGCCGCTGTTCTTCCAGCTGGTCTACCGCGCCAATGCCGCGCAGTCCGGCTGGGACATCATGCCGTTCATGATCGCGAGCACGATCGGCGCCTACGCCGCCGGCCAGGTGGCGCGGCGCACCGGGCGGACGCGCAAGCTGCTCATCGGCGGCCTCGTCGTCGGTACCGCCGGCTTCGTCCTGCTCGGCCTGCTGCCGCGTGCGACCCCGCTCGGCCTCGTCGTCTTCAACTGCTTCGTCATGGGGCTCGGAATCGGCTTCGTCCTGCCCTCGAACCTCGTCGCGGTGCAGAATGCGGCGACCCGGCACGATGTCGGCGCCGCGACCGCGACGCTGCTGCTGCTGCGGGCGATGGGCGGCGCGTTCGGCGCGACCATCGCCGGCGCGGTGCTGCTGCTGCGCCTCGGCCGGCAGATCGACGCGCCGGGCGCCGCGGCCGAACGCGCGATGGCGGCGAACCCGGCGCTGCCGGCGGCATTCCACGCGGCGTTCCTGATCACCGCCGGCTTCGCCCTGCTCGGCCTCGTCGCGGCTATCCGGGTGGAGGACACGCCGCTGCGCGAAACCGTGGCAACCGACGGCACCGACACCGACGAGGCCGACGCCGAACCCGCCGCGATCGGCCACTGACGTTTTGCCCCCGCGCCGCGCGGCGCGGACGAAATCACGTTTCCGTGATGATGCGGCGCGGCATCCGGGCCGCCTCGTCCCCCGCGCAATAAAATTTCGCGATCCACGCGGCGCGAGGGCAGCGGGATGGCCGCGCGGCGCCGCCGCGCGCAGCGATCGGCAAGCCGTTACGATCCGGACAAAAACCTGATTTTGCTCGCAAATTTCGATCACGCGGCGCATAGTTCGCGGCGGATAAAAAGCCCGGCGCAAAGGCCGGGCGGGGGAAATTCCGCATGAAGACCGCCGACACCATGCTCGACATCCGCTACCGCCCCGGCCCCGGACGGGTGATCCTGACCGGAACCCAGGCGCTGATCCGCCTGCTGCTGGCGCAGCGCCGGCGCGATGCGGCCTCGGGGCTGAACACGGCGGGGTTTCTCTCCGGCTATCGCGGCTCGCCGCTCGGCGCGGTGGACATCCAGGCCCATGCCGCCGCCGCGGTGCTGGCGGCGGAGGGCATCGTCTTCCGCCCCGGCGTGAACGAGGACCTGGCGATGACCGCAATCTGGGGCACCCAGATCGTCCCGCTCTTCCCCGGCGCCACACACCAGGGCGTGTTCGCCATGTGGTATGGCAAGGGGCCGGGCGTCGACCGCTCGGGCGACGCGCTCAAGCACGCCAATTACGCCGGCACCACGCGCCACGGCGGCGTGCTGGTGGTCGCGGGCGACGATCACGCGGCGAAATCCTCCACCGTCGCGCATCAGAGCGAGCCGGCGCTGATCGCCGCCGGCGTGCCGGTGCTGGCGCCGAGCTCGGTGGCGGACATTCTCGAACTCGGGCTTTATGGCTGGGCGGCCTCGCGCCATTCCGGCCTCTATGTCGGGTTCAAGACGGTCGAGGAGATCATCGACTGCACCGCCTCGGTCGAGACCGGCCTCGATGTCCCGATCATCCTGCCCGACATCGACCCCGACAGCGTCGCGATGCGGCTGCACGAGCCGGTACTTGCGCAGGAGGCGCGGGTGCTCGGCCTGCGCCGGCCGGCGCTGATGGATTTCGTCGCCGCCAACCGGATCAACCGCATCGTCGAACCCGCCCCCGGCGCGCGGCTCGGCATCGTCACCGCCGGGAAATCCTTTCTCGATGTCGAGCAGGCGCGGGCCGATCTCGGGCTCGGCTTCGCCCGCGTGCTCAAGCTCGGCATGACCTGGCCGGTCGAGCCCGGGATCGTGCGGGAGTTCGCGCGCGGGCTGGAGGAGATCGTCGTCGTCGAGGAAAAGGCGCCGGTGATCGAGGACCAGCTGCGGGCGATCCTCTACGGCATGGCCGGCGCGCCACGCATCGTCGGCAAGCGCGACGAGACCGGGGCCACGCTGTTCCGCGCCGAGAGCGACCTCTCCGCCGCCGATGTGACGCTCGGGCTCGGCCGGCGGGCGCAGCGCCTCCTGCCGGACGAGGCGCGGGAGGCGGCGCTCGCGCACCTCGCCGCGACGATCGAGGCCGGCCACGCGCTCGATTTCGGCGCCCACCGGGTGCCGCATTTCTGCGCCGGCTGCCCGCACAACACCAGCACGAAAGTGCCCGAGGGCTCGCGGGCGATGGCGGGCATCGGCTGCCATTTCATGGCGACGTGGATGGACCGCGCGACCGATGTCTATTCCCACATGGGCGGCGAGGGCGCGGCCTGGATCGGCCAGGCGCCGTTCACCACCGAGCGGCACGTCTTCGCCAATATCGGCGACGGCACCTATCACCATTCCGGCCTGCTCGCGATCCGCGCCGCCATCGCCGCCGGGGTGAACATCACCTATCGCGTGCTGTTCAACGACGCGGTGGCGATGACCGGCGGCCAGCATGTCGACGGGCCGCTGAGCGTGCCGCAGATCACCCGCGAACTCGCCGCCGAGGGGGTGAAGCGGATCGAGGTGGTCACCGACGAGCCGGAAAAATACCAGGGTGTTGCCGATCTCGCGCCCGGCGTCACCGTATCCCATCGCCGCGAGCTGGACGCGATCCAGCGCGCCATCCGCGAGATCCCCGGTGTCACCGCGATCGTCTACGACCAGACCTGCGCGACCGAGAAGCGCCGCCGCCGCAAGCGCGGCACGATGGCCGACCCGGCGAAGCGCGCCTTCATCAACAAGCGCGTCTGCGAGGGCTGCGGGGACTGTTCGCTGGTGTCGAACTGCATCGCCGTGGTGCCGGTGGAAACCCCGTTCGGGCGCAAGCGGGCGATCGACCAATCCGCCTGCAACAAGGATTTCTCCTGCGTCGAGGGGTTCTGCCCGAGCTTCGTCACCGTGCATGGCGGCGGGCTGAAGCGGCCGGAGGCGACCCGCGCCGCCCCGCCCGATGACCTGCCCGAACCCGCGCTGCCGCCGCCGGAATGGGACATGGTGGTGGCCGGGATCGGCGGCACCGGCGTGGTGACGATCGGCGCGCTGCTCGGCATGGCCGCGCATCTCGACGGCACGCCGGTTTCGGTGGTCGATGTGCTCGGCCTCGCGCAGAAGGGCGGCGCCGTGGTCTCGCATCTGCGCTTCGGGGCGGCGGCCGGGGCGGCGCAGGCGCTGCGGGTGCCGGCGGGCCGGGCCAACCTGCTGCTCGGCTGCGACGCGCTGGTCGCCGGCGAGCGGGAGACGCTCGACTGCCTCGGCGAACAGACCCGGGCGGTGGTCAACCTGCACGAGACGATCACCGGGGAGTTCACCCGCAACCCCGCCTTCTCGCTGCCGATGGCGCGGCTGCGGCAGAGCCTCGCGCGCCGGGTGGGCGAGGCGCATCTCGACACGATCGAGGCCACCGCCATCGCCACCGCGCTGATGGGGGACGCGATCGCGACCAACCTGTTCCTGCTCGGCTATGCCTGGCAGCGCGGGCTCGTGCCGGTGAGCCGGGCGGCGATCGCGCAGGCGGTGGAGCTGAACGGGCGGGCGGTCGCCCTCAACCTCGCCGCCTTCGCCTGGGGCCGCGCCGCGGCGCATGACCGCAGCACCGTTGCGGCGGTGGCGGCACCGCCGGGGGCCGAGCCTTCCGGGTTCGACGCGCTGTTCGACATGCTGCGCGACGATCTCGCCGCCTACCAGAACCGCCGCTACGCCGCGCGCTTCGCCGAGACGGTCGCCGCCGTGCGCGAGGCCGAGCGGGCGGTGCGGCCGGACTCGACGGAACTCGCCGAAACCGTGGCGCGCACGCTGCACCGGCTGATGGCCTACAAGGACGAATACGAGGTCGCCCGGCTGTATTCCCGTCCCGCATTCCGCGCCGAGCTCGCGCGCACCTTCACCGACACGCGGGATATCCGCCTGCACCTCGCCCCGCCGCTGCTCGCCCGGCGCGACAAGGTGACCGGCCTGCCGCAAAAGCGCGAATACGGCCCCTGGATGCTGAAGGCGCTGGCCGCGCTGGCGCCGCTAAAGGTGCTGCGCGGCACGGTGCTCGACCCGTTCGGCCACAGCGCCGAGCGGCGGGGCGAGCGCGCGCTGATCGGCCGCTACGAGACCACGGCGCGGCGGATCGCGCTGATGCTGGCCGAGGACAACTTCGCCGCCGCCCTGGCGCTGGCCGCGATTCCCGCCGAGATCCGCGGCTTCGGCCATGTGAAGGCGCGCAACCTCGCCGCCGCCGGGGCACGCTGGGCGGAGCGCGAGGCCGCCTTCATCGCGCCGGCCCCGGCAGCCGCGCCGCGACTGCCGGCGGCGGCGGAATAGTCAGCCGCTCAAGCCGGCACGGCGGCGCAGCAGGCGGGCGAAGAGCGGCATGGTGAACATCACCAGCACCACCCGCAGCACATGCACGGCGAGCACGAAGGTCACGTCGGTCCGGGCGGCGATCGCCATCGCCAGCGCGGCATAGATGCCGCCGGGCAGCGTGGCGAGATAGCCGTCGAAATCCGAGGCGCCGGCGAGATGCGCGAGCAGAACGCCAAGCCCGGCGCAGATCACGTTCACCAGCAGGATGAGCGCCAGCGCCGTCGGCAGCGCGCGGCCGATCTCGGCGAGCCGGCCGCGGGTGAAGCGCACCCCGGCCTGCCAGCCGATCGCCGCATAGGCGAGATCGACGATCGGGAACGGCACGCTCGCGCCGCCGGTGCGGCCGGTGAGGGTGATCCCGGCGGCGACGATCAGCGGGGCGAGCAGCGGCCCGGCCGGCATGCGGGTGAGGCGCGCCAGCACCAGCCCGGCCGGCGCGGCGATGGCGACGAGGGCAAGCCCCGCCAGCCCGGCCGGCCGCGGCGCCGCCGCCGGATGCCCGGCGGCATGAAACACGAAGGCGGCGACCAGCGGCATCGTCGCGGTGACGAAGCCGACGCGCAGATACTGCACCACCGCGACCATGCGGATGTCGGCGCCGAGTTCGGCGGCCAGCGCCACGACGGCCGAGGCGCCGCCGGTGGTCAGCGCCAGCGCCCCCGTCGTCGCGTCCACATCGCGGCGCAGCCCCATCAGCAGCCCGGCGCCGATCGAGACCAGCAATGTGATGAAGGTGACGATCACCACCGGCACCGCATGGGCGGCGAGCGCGCGCAGCGTCGAGGCACGGACCAGCGCGCCGATGACGACGCCGAGCACCGCCTGCGCCGCGAGCGTCGCGCCGCGCGGCACGCCCTCGGGCGCCAGCCCGGCCAGGGCAAGCGCGGTGGCGACGAACAGCGCCGCGAACAGCGCCGCGGAAGGCACCCCCACCCGCGCCAGCAGAAGGGACAGCGCCACGGTCGCAAGCGCGAGCAAGGCCCAGCGCGATGCCGCCGCCTGGCGCGGGACCCTCATGAACATGCCGGTAGAAACGTCAGGTCGGGTGCCATTCGCATGGCGGAAACTCTGGCACCGGGCGGAAGATCCCGCCAGTTCCCGCCTTGCGCCCCACCCATGAGGCCAGGACAATGGCCCGCCGCCCGCGCGCGGCGGGCGGCGGCGCGCTCAGCGGCGGCCGATCTCGGTGACGAGAAAGTCCCGGAAGACGGAGACGCGCTTCGAGTTCCGCAATTCCTCGGGATAGACGAAATACATGTCGATCTTCGGCGCCTTCACCTCCGGCAGGATGCGGACGAGGCCGGTGGTGTCTTCCGTCAGGTAGTCCGGCACCGCGCCGATGCCGATGCCGCTGCGGATGGCGACCAGCATGGCCTGCAGCGAGTTCACCTCCAGCGCGCCGGCGCGCTGGGCGGCGCCATCCGGCCGGCCGATGCTGGCGATCCAGTTGACGTCGGCCACCGGCGGCTTGCGGTCGCCGAACAGGATCAGGCGGTGATCGTCGAGATCCTCCGGCCGCTCGGGGGTCTTGCCCACCTCGCGCAGATAGTCCTCCGAGGCGAAGATCTGCCAGCGAATCTCGCCCAGGCTGCGCTGCACCAGGTCGGGCTGGCGGGGCGGATGCATGCGGATCGCGACATCCGCCTCGCGCATCGCGAGGTCGAGATCGACATCGTCGAGCAGCAGCGAGATGCTGACGTCCGGATACTGCTTGAGGAAGGCGCGCAGGCGGGGGGCGAGCCAGACCACGCCGAAACTGTGCGTCGTCGTCACCTTCAGCCGCCCGGCCGGGCGTTCCTTGCTCTCGGCCAGCAGCGCCTCGGTCATGGCGAGCTTGGCGAAGACGTCGCGCACCGTGCGGTTGAGCTGCTCGCCCTGCTCGGTGAGGATCAGCCCGCGCGCGTGGCGGTGGAACAGCGGCACCGCCAGCGCCTCCTCCAGCGCCGAAATCTGCCGCGACACCGCGGATTGCGAGAGGTTGAGCACATCGCCCGCATGGGTGAAGCTGCCCGCCTCGGCGACCGCGTGAAACACGCGCAACTTGTCCCAGTCCATGTGATTGCCTGTCACGGTGAGCTTCCCTTTCCCGGCCGCGTTCGGGGCCGTCTTTTATATCGTCTCATGCAGCCTGTTGTTCGATTTGCGCGTGGTGCGCAAGAAATTTCTCCGCCTCCAGCGCGGCCATGCAGCCGGTGCCGGCGGCGGTGACCGCCTGGCGGTAGACGCGGTCCTGCACGTCGCCGGCGGCGAAGACGCCGGGCACCGAGGTCTGCGCCGTGCCCGGCACGGTGCGGATATAGCCTTCCTCGTCCATGTCGAGCTTGCCGCGGAACAGCGCCGTCGCCGGATCGTGGCCGATGGCGACGAACACGCCCTCCACCGCGATCGTGCGCTCCGCGCCGGTCTTCACGTCGCGCAGCCGCGCCCCGGTGACGACGGCCGGCGTGCCCGCGCCGATGATCTCCTCCACCGTATGGTCCCAGATCACCTCGATCTTCGGATGGGCGAACAGCCGGTCCTGCAGGATCTTTTCGGCGCGCAGCGCGTCGCGGCGGTGGATCAGCGTGACCTTGGTGGCGTGGTTGGTGAGGTAGAGCGCCTCCTCGACCGCGGTGTTGCCGCCGCCGACCACGGCGACCTCGCGGCCGCGATAGAAGAACCCGTCGCACGTCGCGCAGGCCGAGACGCCGGCGCCCTGGTATTGCCGCTCGGACGGCAGGCCGAGCCAGCGGGCCTGCGCGCCGGTCGCGATCACGACCGCGTCGGCGCGGTAGAGCGCGCCGGAATCGCCGCGCGCGGTGAACGGGCGGGCGGAGAGATCGATCTCGGTGATGATGTCGTATTCGATCCGGGTGCCGACATGCTCGGCCTGGGCGCGCATCTGCTCCATCAGCCAGGGGCCCTGGATGACGTCGGCGAAGCCGGGATAGTTCTCGACATCGGTGGTGATGGTGAGCTGCCCGCCCGGCTGCAGCCCGGCCACGATCACCGGGGCGAGGTTCGCCCGCGCGGCGTAGATCCCCGCCGTGTAGCCGGCCGGCCCCGCGCCGATGATCAGCAGTTTCGTCTCGATCGTAGCCTGATCCGCCATTTCATGCACCTCTGATGCGGAGTTAAGGGCGCGATGGCGGGAATTCCACCTTTCGTCGCACCGCATTCACACTCCGAAGCAATGCAATTATATTACCCGTTTATCTCTGTCACGCGATCAACTCTTTCCACCGGTGAAATCCATGCCGCATGCCCCGGCCAGCCAGCCCCTGCCGCGTTCCGCCGCCGAGGCCCCTCCCCTCGACGACATCGACCGCCGCATCATCGCCGAGCTGCAGACCGACGGGCGGATGACCAACGTGGAGCTGGCGAGCCGCGCCGGCATCTCGCCGCCGCCCTGCCTGCGCCGGGTGCGCCGGCTGGAGGAGGCCGGGCTGATCCGCGGCTATCACGCCGAGACCGACGCGCTGAAACTCGGCTGGCAGATCCAGCTCTTCGCCATCGTCGGGCTCGACAGCCAGCGCCAGGCGGTGCTCGACGCGTTCGAGGCGCTGGTCGGCGGCTGGGAGGAAGTGCGCGAGTGCCACATGATCCGCGGCGGCGGCGACTTTCTGCTGCGCATGGTCGCGCGCGACGCCGCGCACGAGAACCAGCTCACCGAACGGCTGACCGCCGCCCCCAACGTCACCCGCGTGCAGACCCTGCAGACCATCCGCACCAGCAAGGTGCTTGCCGGGGTGCCGATCTGAGACCATACCCGGCGCATGAACACGACCCGGCATGAATTCGACCGCACCGACGCGCGCGGGCTGATCGCCATCGCCGTGCTCGGCGCCGCCCTCGATCTCGCGGAGCGGATGGTGCCCGCCGGCCTGCCCTATCTCGCGCCCTACATCTTCAACGCCCCGATCTTCGCCGGAACGCTGCTCGCCGCCTTCTGGTATGGCCGCGGCCTCGCCCGGTGCGAAACGCGGCCGGCGCGCTGGCGCATCCTCGCCTTCTATGCCGGGGTGGCGGCGATCTACTTCGTCGGGCAGACGCGGTTCGAATACGCGGCACAGCACATGTTCTTCCTCAACCGCGTGCAGCAGACGACGTTCGGCGTGTTCGCGCCGTTCCTGATCGCCTTCTCCTGGCCGCGCGACGTGCTCGCCGCCGGCGTGCCGGCCGGGCTGATCCGCCTCTGCGAGCGGCCGGCCGCGCGGGCGGCGCTGCGGGCGCTGCGCTTTCCGCCCGTCGCCATCGTGATCATGCTGGTGACGACGGATGTCTGGCTGATCCCCGGGGTGAACTTCGCCTCGATGATCAATCCGCCGCTCTACGCCTTCATGAACATCGCGATGATCCTCTCCGGCCTGCTGTTCTGGCTGGTGGTGCTCGACCCGCGGCCCCGGGCCGAGGCCGGCTATTCCTACCTCACGCGGATGGCGGCCGGCTTCCTGCCGATGTTCCCGCAGATCGCCGCCTCGTCCTACATCGCGCTGACCTCGACCAATCTCTACAATTTCTACGATCTCTGCGGCCGGCTCTACCCCTCGGTCTCGCCGATGAAGGACCAGATGCTGGGCGGCATCATCCAGTGGATTCCGCCGGGAATGCTGAACACCGCCGTGCTCTTCGTGCTGCTGCACGCCGTCCGCAAGAGCGAGGAAAGGCAGGTGGCGGACATGCCGATTCCGCCCGGCGCGCGCGTCATCGAGGCGCGATGGACCGGACGCTAGCCCGGCGCTGCCCTTGCGGCGCGGAGCGGTTGCGGCTAGGCCGCTTGTCTGTGCGGATGCGGGAGAGGCCCGCGTCCGGTTGGTGACTTCGTGTGATGGGGAGACAGTCCTTGCGGCGACTGCGGTTGGCTCTGATGACCACGGCGTGCCTCGCTCCGGTGTTCCTGGCTCCGGTCGCCCCGGCCGCGACCCTGCCGCACAGCGCGGCGGCGGCGACGGGCGGGCGCATCGCCGCCATCGAGGTGCGCGGCAACCAGCGCATCGATGCGAGCACCATCCTTTCCTACATCCTGCTCCGCCCCGGCGACCGCTTCAGCCAGCGGCGGATGGACCTGAGCCTGAAGACGCTCTACGCCACCGGCCTGTTCCACACCGTCTCGCTCACCCGCCAGGGCAACGACCTGGTGGTGGACGTGCAGGAGAACCCGGTGGTCAACCAGGTGTTCTTCCGCGGCAACTCGGTGCTGACCGACGCCAACCTGAAAAAGGTGGTCTCGCTCAAGCCCGGCTCGGTGTTCACCCCGGCGGCGGCGGCGGCCGACACGCGGACGATCCTCGACCAGTACGCCAAGCAGGGCCATTACAGCGCGACCGTTACCCCCGAAATCGTGAAGCTGCCGGAAAACCGGGTGAACGTGGTGTTCCGCTGCCATGACGGGCCGGAGACGCTGATCAGCCGGATCGACTTCATCGGCAACCGCCACTACGGCCAGACCCGCCTGCGCGAGGTGATCTCGAGCCGCGAGAACGCCTGGTTCCGCTTCCTCTCCAGCAGCGACGAATACAACCCCGAACGGGTGAAATACGACGAGGCGCTGCTCAGCCGCTTCTACTTCCACCACGGCTATGCCGACTTCAAGGTGAAGAGCGCCACCGCCCAGCTCGCGCCGGACCGCAAGTCCTTCTTCCTCACCTTCGTCGTCGACGAGGGGCCGCGCTACCACATCGCCTCGGTGAAGGTGGAAAGCAGCGTGACGAACCTTTCGGCGAAGTCGCTGCGCGCGCTGGTGCCGATCGAGAAGGGCGACATCTTCGACGGCGACGCGATCCAGACCGCGGTGAAGAACATCTCGAAGGCCGCGCAGAACCGTGGCTTCGCCTTCGCCCAGGTGGTGCCGGACGTGCACGAGAACCACGCGAACCACACGATCGACCTCACCTTCCGCGTGGTCGAGGGGCCGAAGGTCTACGTCAACGACGTGGTGATCCGCGGCAACACCCGCACCGAGGACCAGGTGATCCGCCGCCAGGTCGAACTCGCCCCCGGCGATGCCTACAACCAGGACGCGGTCGACCAGTCGAAGCAGAACCTCGAGAATCTCGGCTATTTCAAGAAGCAGGACGGGGTGAAGATCGCCACCTCGCCGACCAGCACGCCCGACCGCGTCAACCTCGATGTCGATGTCGCCGAGCAGGCGACCGGCCAGTTCTCGCTGGGCGGCGGCTACTCGACCGATCTCGGCGCGCTGGCCAATATCGGGCTGAGCCAGAACAACTTCCTCGGCACCGGCATCAGCGCCTCGATCTCGGCGCTGCTGGCGCAGAAGGGCACGCAGTTCAATCTCGGCGTGACCAACCCGTATTTCCTCGGCCGCAACCTGATCGCCGGCTTCGACCTCTTCCGCACCGACACCTACAACTCCACCGCCTACGTGTTCAGCGAGCGCTCGATCGGCGGCGACCTGCGGCTCGGCTTCCGCTACAACGACCATGTCAGCCAGGCCTTCACCTACACGCTGAGCACGCGCGACATCTACAACATCGCCAGCTCGGCGAGCCTCTACATCCTGAGCGAGGAGGGCAAGACCACGCTCTCGCAGCTCGGCACCACCCTCACCTTCGACTACCGCAACAACCGCATCGATCCCTCGAGCGGCGAGATCCTCGCGCTGTCCGGCGACTTCGCCGGTCTCGGCGGCACCGCGAAATACATCCGCCTCGAGGCGCGCGGCGCCTACTACATCCCGCTCGAGCGCTATTTCGGCGACAAGGCCTGGGTGCTGGAGTTCGACGGCCATGTCGGCAAGATCTTCGGCATCGAGGGCTACCGCACCACCCTGGCCGACCGCTTCTTCCTCGGCGGCGACAGCATGCTCGGCTTCCAGACCGGCGGCGCCGGCCCGCACGACACGCAATATGGCGACAGCATCGGCGGCAACTTCATCTGGACGCAGGACACGGTGCTGCACTTCCCGCTGCCCGTCAGCCCCGATCTCGGCGTCTCCGGCTTCGCCTTCACCGATATCGGCAGCCTGACCGGCGTCTCGCCGATCACGGTGAACGGCCAGACGCTCGGGGTCTACGACAATGCGGCCCCGCGCATCTCCGCCGGCGTCGGCGTGGCCTGGAACACCCCGTTCGGGCTCATCGACCTGTCCTATGCCCAGCCGATCAAGAAATACAAATACGACCAGGTCGAGCAATTCCGCGTTTCCTTCGGTACGAGGTTCTGATCACGTGACACGCATCGCGAAAATCCGCGCCGGTCTGGCGCTTCCGGCCCTGATCATGGCGTTCGGCGCCGGCCTCGGCGTCGGCCACGCCCAGTCGGAGAACGGCAAGGGCTACTTCATCCCGAAGCCGAAGGCCGAGGCGCCGCACACCGCCCCGATCCACGCGCCGCTGCCCAAGCCGCAGCCCGCGCCCGTCGGCCAGCCCGGCGTGCAGCAGATTCCGCCCGAGAAGCTCCCGCCCATCCCGCAGCTCGCCCCGCTGCCCAAGGAAAAGTCGCCGCCCGCCGCCGTGATGGGCGTGCTCTCGGTGCCCGACGTCATGCAGAATTCGACCGCCGCCCAGGGTGTCGAGAAGATCATCAACGCCCGGCGCAAGAAGCTGGCCGAGGAAGCCCAGGCCGACCAGAAGCGCTGGGAGCAGGAGCAGCACACCATCACCGCCGAGAAGGGCAAGCTCTCCAAGGCCACGCTCGCCGCGCGCGAGCAGCACCTGCAGGCCGAGATCGAGCAGGCGCAGGTCGACTTCCACAACCGCAACGTCGCCATCGAGCTCTCGGCGCGCAAGGCGCTCGGCAAGATCGAAAGCTCGCTGATCGCGGTGATCCGCCAGGTGTCGCAGGCGCACGGCATGAACCTGGTGCTGCACCGCTCGCAGGTCGCGCTGAACGTGAACGCCTTCGACATCACCAAGGAAGTCACCGAGCAGCTGAACAAGATCCTGCCTTCGGTCGCGGTGCCGCCCTCCGTGGTGCCGAACCTGTCGAAGGGCGAGAAGAAGAAGTAGGCCGGATGAGCGGCACGGCGGACCCGCGGCCGGGCGACCCCCGCTTCTTCGCCCGTCGCGGCCCCTTCACGGTGGCGGAGCTTGCCGCCGCGACCGGGGCCGAGCCGGCCGGCGACGCCGCGCGCGAGCTCACCGGCGTCGCCCCGCTGCAAACCGCCGGCCCCGCGGATGTCAGCTTTCTCGACAACCGCAAATATCTGCCCCTCCTCGCGGCGACGAAGGCCGGCGCGGTCATCCTGCGCGGCGACATGGCGGCCACTTCCCCCGCCGGCGCCGCCACGCTGGCCACCGACGCGCCCTACGAGGCCTGGGCCAGGGCCTGCGCCCTGTTCCACCCCGCGCCCGAGGCGGTACCCGGCATCCACCCGAGCGCGGTGATCGCCGACGCCGCGAAGATCCACCCCTCGGCCGAGATCGGCCCCTTTGCGGTGATCGGCGCAGGCAGCCGCATCGGCGCCGGCAGCCGCATCGGCCCGCACGCCGTCATCGGCCCCGGCGTCGAGATCGGCGCGGGAACCAGCGTCGGCGCGGGTGCCAGCATCGGCTTCGCCCTGATCGGCGACCGGGTGACGATCCACCCCGGCGTGCGCATCGGCCAGGACGGGTTCGGCTTCGCGACCACGAAACAGGGGTTTCTCTCCGTCCCGCAGCTCGGCCGGGTCATCATCGAGCACGACGTCGATATCGGCGCGAACACCACGATCGACCGCGGCTCGGCGCAGGACACCGTGATCGGCGCCGGCACGCGTATCGATAACCTCGTGCAGATCGCCCACAACGTGCGCATCGGCCGCTGCTGCGTGATCGTCGCGCAGGTCGGCATATCGGGCTCGACCACGCTGGAGGATTTCGTGGTCCTCGCCGGCCAGGCCGGAATCTCCGGCCACGTCACGCTCGGCAAGGGCGCGCGCATCGGCCCGCAGGCCGGCGTGATGTCGGACGTGAAGCCGGGGATCGACATGCTCGGCAGCCCGGCCCAGCCGGCGAAGGACTTCATGCGCGAGGTCGCGGCGGTGCGGCGCTTTGCACGGCGCGGCGGTTTGAGGCATTCTCCGGCCCAATCGGAGCCGGAGCGGGATGCGGAATCCTGACCGGATCATTCACAACAGGAACGGGACGCGGACGCTCTGACATGGACGGAACCTCGACGGACACCAGCGCGCAACAGGCGGAAGGACGGACGGTCGACATCGCCGGCATCATGCGCGCGATCCCGCACCGCTACCCGTTCCTGCTGATCGACCGCGTGGTCGAGCTGGTGCCGAACGTCTCGGCCATCGGGGTGAAGAACGTCTCCGTCAACGAGAGCTTCTTCCAGGGCCATTTCCCCGGCCACCCGGTCATGCCCGGGGTGCTCATCATCGAGAGCATGGCGCAGACCGCCGCCGTGCTGGTGGTGGAAACCCTCGGCCCCGAGGAAGCCGGCAAGGTGGTCTATTTCATGTCGGTCGAGGGCGCGAAATTCCGCCGCCCGGTGGTGCCGGGCGACGTGCTGCGCATCCATGTCGCGAAGGAGCGCAACCGCGGCAATGTGTGGAAGTTCAACGCCGTCGCGCGGGTCGATGGCGTCGCCGTCGCCGAGGCGACCTATGCCGCGATGATCATGGACAAGAAAGCCGGCGAGGGATGATCCACCCCACAGCGTCAGTCGATCCGCGGGCCTCGCTCGGCGCGGGGGTCAATGTCGGCCCGTTCTGCGTCGTCGGCCCGGACGTCGTCCTCGAAGACGGCGTCGAACTCGTCTCCCACGTGGTGGCGGACGGCCACACGCGGATCGGCGCGGGAACGAAGGTGTTCCCATTCGCCACGATCGGCCTCGCGCCGCAGGATCTGAAATACCGGGGCGAGCCGACCGAAACGGTGATCGGCCCGGGCTGCACCATCCGCGAGCATTGCACGATCCATCGCGGCACCGTCACCGGGCACGGCATCACCCGCGTGGGCGCCGGCTGCCTGCTGATGGCGGTGGTCCATGTCGCGCATGACTGCGCGCTCGGCGACAACATCGTCATCGCCAACAACGTGGTGATGGGCGGCCATGTCGAGATCGCCGACCGCGCCATCATCGGCGGCGCCACCGCGATCCACCAGTTCGTGCGGATCGGCACCGGCGCGATGGTCGGCGGCGCCTCCGGCGTCGAGGCGGACGTGATCCCCTATGGCTCGGTGATCGGCAACCGCGCGCGGCTGCACGGGCTCAACATCGTCGGCCTGCGCCGGCGCGGGCTCGACAAGGAGGGCCAGCACCGGCTGCGCAACGCCTACCGCCTGCTGTTCCAGGGCGCCGGCACCTTCGCCGCGCGGGTCGAGATGCTGCGCCGCGAGGCCGGCGACGATCCCTATCTCGCCGAGATCCTCACCTTCATCGACGCGCCGAGCAAGCGCGGCCTGATCCGCAGCACCACCCGCCACGACGCCGACGCCGAGGCCTGACCGCCCGATGACGGCAGCGCGCGCATGAGCGGATCGGCGGCGGGCCCGCTCGGCATCGTCGCCGGCGGCGGCAGGCTGCCCGGCCAGGTGGCCGCCGCCGCCCGCGCCGCGGGGCGCGGCGTGTTCATCGTCGCCCTCGACGCCCATGCCGATCCCGAGGTCGTCGCCCCGTTCCCGCACGAGACGATCCGCCTCGGCGCCGTCGGTGCGGCGATCGACGCGCTGAAACGCGCCGGCTGCCGCGAGATCGTCCTCGCCGGCCCGGTCAGGCGCCCCTCGCTGTTCGACCTGCGACCGGATGCGGTGGGCGCCAGGCTGCTCGCGCGCATCGGCCGCGCCGCCTTCGCCGGCGATGACGGCTTCCTCGCCGCGATCGTGCGGGTGCTCGGCGAGGAAGGCTTCACCGTGCTCGGCGCGCATGAGGTGATCAGCGAGGTTTTCGCGCCCGAGGGGCTGCTGTCCGGCGCCGCGCCGGATGCGGCGGCGCTGGCCGACATCGCCCGGGGCATCGCCGTGGTGCGCGCGCTCGGGGCGGTGGATGTCGGCCAGGGCGCGGTCGTGCAGCAGGGCATCGTGCTCGCGGTCGAGGCGGCGGAAGGCACGGATGCCATGCTCGCCCGCGCCGCCACGCTGCGCCGGCCGGGGCCCGGCGGCGTGCTGGTCAAGCTGGTCAAGCCCGGCCAGGAGCGCCGCGCCGATCTGCCGACGCTCGGGGTCCGAACCGTGCGGGGCGCGGTGGAGGCTGGGTTGCGCGGCATCGCATTCGAGGCCGAGGGCGCCATATTGATGGATCGCGAGGCAATGGTGCGCGAGGCCGAGGCGGCGGGGCTGTTCCTGCTCGGCATCGACCCCGGCGCCGCAAGATGGGACGAAGGAAAACGGGAATGAGCGATTTTCAGTATCTGCACACGATGATCCGGGTGAGGAACCTGGACGAGAGCGTGAAATTCTACACCGAACTGCTCGGCATGAAGGAACTCCGCCGCAACGACGTGCCGGATGGCAAGTATACGCTCGCCTTCGTCGGCTATGGCGACGAGGCCTCGCACACGGTGCTCGAGCTGACCTACAATTACGGCGTCGACAGCTATGACCAGGGGACGGCTTTCGGACATCTGGCCCTCGGCGTGCCGGACATATACGGTGCGGTGGAGAAGCTCCGCGCCGCCGGCGTGAAGATCACGCGGGAGCCGGGGCCGGTGAAGTTCGGCAAGACGGTGATCGCCTTCATCGAGGACCCGAACGGCTACAAGATCGAGCTGATCGAACGGAAGTGAGCTGAGCATGCCGCGCGACCCGGTACCCGAACCGCCCGTGAAACGACCCGGCAAGAGCCTGCGCTTCCGGCTGCTCTCGGCCGGGTTCGGCGCGGCGGAGGCGGTGCTGCCGCGCGGCATTCCGGCAATCGACGCAAGCGCGATCGAGGCCGCCGGCGGCAGCACGCTGCCGGATTTCGCGCGCGAGGGGCTCGAGCGGCTGACCGCCTCGATCGCGGCGGAGACCAGCCTGTCGCTGTTCGGCCGGGTCTCGGTCCGCTACGACCTCACGCGGCTGGTCCGCAACGCCGAGACGATCCGGCGGATGCATGCCGCCACCCCGGGCATCGGCCGCGAGCCGGTGCGGGCGCCGGTGTTCATCATGGGGTTGCCGCGGTCGGGGACCACGTTCCTGCACACGCTGTTCGGCTTCGACCCCGACGTGCTGGTGCCGCGCGTGTGGCAGACGCTGTATCCGGCGCCGCGGCCGCGCGGGTTCGATCCGCGCGCGAGCGCCGTGGCGCGCAAGACCGACCGGCAGCTCGACATGTTCGCCGGCATGGCGCCGGAGTTTCCGGCGATTCACCCGATCGACGCCGACAGTCCGCAGGAATGCAGCGAGATCACCGCGCATGTGTTCCACTCGCTGCGGTTCGACACGACGTTCCGGGTGCCGAGCTACACCGCCTGGATCGACAGCCAGGACGATGCGCCGGCCTTCGCGTTTCACCGGCAGTGGCTGCAGGCGATGCAGCACGGCACCGGGGGAAGATTCTGGGCGCTGAAATGCCCGGAGCACACGTTTTCGGTGAAGGCGATCCTGCAGACCTATCCGGATGCGCGGTTCGTCGTCGTGCATCGGGACCCGGTGCATGTGTTCGCCTCGGTCGCGCACATGACCGAGGTGCTGCGGCGGCCGTTCCTGCGCGGGATCGACCCGGCGGAGATCGGCCGGCAGGTGACGGAGCGATGGATCGACGGGGCGCGGCGTCTGGTGGAGTTCGACCGCAGCGGGGCGGTGCCGGCGGAGCGGCTGGTGAACATTCAGTACGAGACGCTGACGGCGGACCCGATCAAGGCGGTGTCGGGCATCTACGCGCATTTCGGCGAGGCGTTCTCGCCCGCGGCGGAGGCGGCGATGCGGGCGCATCTCGATGCCGCGCCGCGCGGCGGCTATGGGCGGAACCGTTACCGGCTGGCGGATTTCGGGATCAACGTGGAGCGGCTGCGGCCGCGGTTCGCGCCGTATATCGAGTATTTCGGCGTGCGGGCGCGCCCGTCGGACGGCACGCAGGCGGCCTGACGGGTTTTTTTCTCCGGGAAATACGAGGGGTCAGGCCGGGCGCGGGGGCGCGCGGACGGGGAGTTGCGCGCGCGGGTGTGGGCGCGGGGCGGCGTGTGTCGGGATTTCGGGGATAGATTCGGGGGCGGGGTCGGGAGCCGGTTCGGGGCGCCTGGGCGCGGGCGGTGGCTCGCGGGGGGCGATGCTGGCGGGCGGGCGGATGCCGAGGTGGCGGCAGAGCGGGCGGAGGATGCGGCCGAAGCGGGGTTCGGCTTCGAGGAGGGCGGCGCAGGCCGGTTCCGCCATCAGGTGGCGGAGCTGGGAGGCGGCGGCGGTGGCCTCGGGGATGGGGCGGAGCAGCCAGGCGAAGCGGCGCGGCAGGGTTTTGCTCCGGCGGGCGGGGCGGTTGCGCCGGCGATCCGGCTTCGGTGCGGGGAGGGCGCCGCCGGCGGCATCGAGCCGGGCGGCGAGGCTGTCGATCCGCTTTGAGGCGCGGTTGAGGCGGAGCCAGAGCAGGATGACGACCGGGGCCGCGAGCGCGCCGCGGGCGCCGCGCGCGGCCACGGCCCGGCAGAGGGCGTGGACGATGGCGGCGAAGCGGAGGGCCAGCGCGGCGTGCATGAACGGAACATGAACACGACCGGGCGGGGGTGGGCAAGGGCGAGGTTTCGCGCTCAGGCGAAGAGGCGCTGGTGGGCGGGGCGGAGGGCTTCGGAGAAGCGGAGGGTGGCGAGGTGGTCGCGGCCGGAGCAGATGGCTTCGGCGGAGAGGCCGAGGGTGGCGCGGGGCGGCTTGCCGGCGAGGGTTTCGATGGCGGCGAAGGCGCGGCGGAAGGACGAGCCGCCGGCGGTGGCGAAGATGGCGTATTCGGGCAGGTTGCGGGCCTCGCGGCGGAGCCAGAGGCGGACGGGGGCGGCGGCGGACCAGGCCCAGACGGGGGTGCCGACGAGGACGAGATCGTAGGTGGCGGGGTCGTAGGCGGCGGAGGAGATCGGCGGTTCGATGAGGCCGAGGGCGATCAGGATGGTGCGGAGCAGGCCGCGCCCGCCGGGGCCGCAGCCGGGGCAGCGGATGCGCTCCATGTCGGCGCCGAACTCGGCGGCAAGCATGCGGGCGATGCGTTCGGTGGTGCCGGTGCGGGAATAATAGACGACGAGGGTGCGCATGGCCTTCGTTCCATACTGGTATCGAGCGTGCATGTATTCCACGACGCCGGCGCGCGCGCCTTGATCCTGCTCAATTCGTGAAACGGCATATAAAAAAACCCGGGACGCGCCCGCCCGGCGAGGCGGGTGGGATGCGGGCAGCATTCAGCGGCGGAAGCGATTTGCGGGTGCTGCCTGTTCCGCTCTGGTGGCCTTGGCAGGATCCGCTTCGTGCGGCGAGACGGTGGTGAGCCATGCGGCGGCGGCGGGCAGGGCAATGCGCCCGCCAGCGCTCCCGGCAACAGCACCGGCCCCGACGGCGGCAATTCCGGCAGCCCCGTGGCCAGCACGGGGCCGTTCAAGCGCGATCAGCGAGGGTGTGGATTGGTTGCCCCGTCGATTTGCCGGACCAGCCTAATGGAAAGGAGAGGCCGGACTCCGACGGAAGACTTGCCAGAGCGCGCCCGTCGTCGGCGGCTCACCCCGCCGACTTCAGCCGGTCCACCGCCGCTTCGATCCGGTGGAGGAGGCAGGCTAGTTCATCGTCTCAGTTCTTGATTTCGCTGATAATGAGCATTCCGAAACTGATATTTCGCACCGCGCCCAGATGGGGAGATAATACGGGAGGACCATTTATCATACCGCATCTGTAAAGATCGAAGCAACAAAAAGTGTGATTATTATTTTTCATTGCGATAACAGATTTAGAATTTAATGCCAAAAAGCACCAACAATAAGCTCAAATAAAACACAAATATTGCAGATACGAATGCGTAGACAAATATTTTCTGTATAAATTTGATCCTCGCAGGCCGATGATCTTCAAATAACAAATTATTCCGCAAAACCAATGTTGTGTTAAGGTTTATGAACGAAAATACTAGTAATGCAGCAGGAAACAAAATTAAGATTAAAATTTGTATAATGCCAATAAATCCATGATTCTTTACAATACCATTTAAATTGTCTTCTATTATTAAAAATAAAACAATGGCACCGAGTCCAGCAAGACTCCATTTTAAAAGATCGATGAATTGATCAGCTATCTTGTTTAATATATCAATTTGCTTATAATCATCTAACTTCTTAATTATTATATTTTTATTTTTGGTTTTATTGATTTCTGAGACAGAACCGCTGCTTTGAAGATCTGTTTCGGACACGGCATATTCTCCATCTATATTTATGTTTTACAGAATTTTTTGATCATTTAATTACCGCAAACCACATCTGTCAATGATCATTTCGATCTGTTTTAATATTAATTCTATTCAAAACTATCATTTCGACAAAAGTTTTCGGTTGTCTGCCTAAAGACAGGCATAAGAAGATGGATCGAAGGCATTGAGGTAATCTTTCAGCCGATCCACCACCGTGTCGATCCTATGGATCTGGTATGCTAGTTTGATATCCCAGCTCTCGATATCGCGGACGGCGTGGATACCCAGAATGGTCTCTGGGAGACGTTCCGAGCCGACGGTTCCGGCGCAGACTTGCTTAAGATAGATCAGCTGGTTGCGGATGGAGACGAGGGGCGGCAAGCCCGGACGCGCGGCGAGCAGAGTTTCGACCTTGCGCAGGGCTTCGTTAAGGAAGGGGCTGAGACCGTTCGTATCCATGTTTTTGCTCACTCGGCGTTCTTCCAGATTTTGGCTCTTCGACGTCTCAAGTGGAATGGAAGACGTCGAGCATGGCGTTGATGGGCGCGCCGAGCAGGTAGATGATGCACGCGAAGGTAGCGGTGTTGCGATAGCCTCGGGCGCGAGCGCGGGCTGCCTGGAACAGCCCATTGAGCGCTTCGAGGCGGGCATTGGAATGGCCTGACTTCCAGCGTCGAATGATCCGCTTGGCATTGCGCCGTACGGTATCGACGGCCTGTCGAACAGGATCGAGCAGGTGGTCGGGATCGTCCAGCCGGGCGGTGACGTGGTTGAGGAAGTTGGTCAGCCGCCAGCGCGCGGCCTGTGGCGTTGCGGCCAGGCGAACCCAGCGCAGCATCTCCTTGGCGCGATAGGCTTCGGCTGTGGCGAAGCCGCTGTTCTCCAACTGGTCGAGCGCCTGCCGCTGGGCCATGGTCAGGTTTTCCGGTCGCTTCAACGTGGCCCAGCGTACCCCCTTGGGCAGGTTGTGCTGATGCGCCTCGGCGCGCCGCACCTGCTCGACCGCGGTGGTGAAGATCTGCACGACGTGGAACCAGTCCACGGTGACCGAGGCCTGCGGGAAGCTCTCCGCCGCAGCAGCAAGGAAGGCCGCCGACATGTCACACACCACCTCGGCGATGCGGCGGGCCTCGCCGCCGTGCTCCGCCAGGAAGGCCCGGAAGGCGGTCATGCATTCCTTACCCTTTCCGGGGGTGACGAACAGCACCGGGCGCTCGGCCGCATCGAGGTCAATGAACACGGTGACGTAGCTGTGGCCTCGCTTGGCCGCGGTTTCGTCGAGTGCGATCGCCTCGACCCCGCTGAGATCGAGCCGCTCGATCGCCCGGCCGACATAGTACCGCAGAATGCGCCACAGCCGCTGGTCGGTGACGCCGATGATGCGCGCGGCAGCGGCAACCGGCATCTCGCGCATCAGAGCCAGCGCGGCCTGCTCGAACAACAGCGTGAAGCCGCTGTCGGGACGTGCCCAAGGCACAGCAATGCGGAGTACGCCGTGCTCCGGACAGTCGGTGCGTGGCACACGGGCCTCGATGATGCAGGCGTGCTGAAAGAAGTTGAGGTGCCGCCAGCTCAGTTCCTTCCAGTCGTGCGGTTTGCACAGCCGGCCGCAGGTTGGGCAGGGGAAGCGGGCGCCTGGGTCGGCGGCGACGGCCAGATGCAACTCATGCGGCTGGTAGTCGGTTTCCAACCGCTGGTCGACCACGCGCCAGGGTGGGGTCAGTCCGAGGCCGAGGGTGAAGATGTCGCTGCTTGCCATGGCGGTGCTCCGCGCAATCAGAGTGTCCCGTGCGGGCTGGCACCGCATGCCGCGCCAATGCGCGATCGGACTGCGGGATGCGGCTGCTCGGCCCGTCTGCCTCAAGACTGGCGCCGTGCTCGCCGCCGTCAAGAACGCTGCGCGTCGCTACGCGATGGCCTGCGGCCATTCTTGACCGCGGCTGTGCACGACGCCCCGCGCACGATCAGGCCGGGACGAAGAAACGGCACTCCAGCCGAACCAAGAAACTGGCCCCAGCGTGGCAGGGCTGCTACCTGCGGTGGTGGTCACGCCACTTTCAGGAACCGCCGAAGTTCCACTCGCGGCGTCGAGGAGGCCAGATTTTTGCGTCACGCCGGCATTGAGAGATTGCATCGCGGTCGGCCGCAGGCACGTTCCAAGCCATCTTTCACAAAATGCGCCCAGATTTCCATGATCTCCGGAGTATTCGAGCATTATCCGATTGACTACGTCGGCTGCCGCCCCGCCCGGCGACAACAACAGAGAATTAACAATAACGGACCTCTCTATCTCTCGAAACGATCGGCATCTACAACGACATATCGCTTTGGTGTCCGATCCATGGACAGCACGCGCCAAAAATGTACAGAAATACGCTCTCCTGTGCCGTTCGCATATTCACTCAATCCCCAAGCAAAAACACTTCTGACTTTTACAAGGACTTCTTTCGACATACTGATTGGAATTGTTCGGCCTAAATCGAAATCAAATACACTTCCATATCCAGAATTTGCATTAAATGCCGCAACACTAAAGTCTTTTACATGAATATCAGTATCTTCTAAATTTTGCATAACATAGTCACGTGTCGACGCATTGTAGATATTTATTATCTGAGATCCGCCGTAAATATTAATCGTTGTTGCTCCGCGACCGATCACGCTATGCGACTGTCGAATTGAATTTTCGGCAGCGGCGACAAGCGCCTCAACATCGCCGCCTCGTTGCCGAATCAACTCTTTTACGAGTTCCGTATCAGGTTCTTGCTCGCGCCCAAGATTCCGGCCGATGACTCTCTTTGTAAGGTCATAAACAAAATTGCTTGCCACATTTAATGTGATCGTGCCTGCCAAGCCTAATATACATGCAAGTATCGGATCTTGTTGCAATAATACAGTGAATTGGGCAACGATACTTCCTTCGCGGAGGGCTTTAGCTCTTACCGATTGTCGCCCTGCAAAATCGCCGCGATGACGCACGCGACCTGTTTCAATATAATTGGTTGTCAGGGACAATGTCCAAGCGAACCCCGCAAGCGCCAGATAACCGTCGTATCCTTGAAATTCATGTTGATCGGCGGTGCCGCCCTCCAGCTCAAGATGAAACGGAATCTCGTATGCCATGGCTATATATTGCTCATTCGGCTGGGATGCTCCAAAAAGCAGTATTTACACAATGGTTTTACCTGATCCGGAGCTTAGTTGATCGTAATGGTAACACTACGTGACGCCAAGTCAACAACTTCTGCCGAGCAGTTTACATGCTTTGCTTCCGGCATGCGGCCCGAATCCGGCGACAATCACCATCAACATTATTTCAAAATTTAGCGGCGCCTAGGCTCTCATACACCAGCATCTGCACGCCGTTGCGGGAGAAAGAGCCGGATTCTGTCATGCCGATGGCGCCGAGGACGGTGCGGCTGGCAAAATTGTCGGCGCGGGAGACGGCGATGATGCGGGGGAGAGAAACGCGGTCGTGGCCGTAGCGGAGGGCGGCGCTGGCGGCTTCGCGGGCGAGGCCGGCGCCGCGGACTTCGGGCCATAGGGCGAAGCGGAGCGCGATGCCGCGGCCGTCCGGGCGGTCGGCGAGGCCGGTGATGCCGAGGAAGGCGTTGGTGGACTGGCCGCGGATGGTCCAGATTCCGAAGCCTTGCGCGCCCCAGGCGGCGATGTCTTCCGCCAGTTCCGCCGTGGCCTGTTCGGGCGTGCGGACGCCGCCGAGCATCATGGCGAAGGCGCGGGGGTCGGTTTTCAGGGCGATCAGGTCGTCGCGGTCCGCCCAGTTCACCGGCTCCAGTCGCAGCCGCGCCGTGGTGACGCGCCAGGCGGGGTTAGTGGTCATGGAAATGGCGGGGCCTTGCCCCGGACCCCATCAGGGGCGCCGCCCCTGAACCCCGCCAAAGGCGGAGCCTTTGGAATCCATTCGTTTTGGTTTTGGGGAGGGCATCCGGGCAATTGCCTTGGTAAAGGCAGGGACACGCCCTCCCCAAAACCAAAACGCGAGCGCGGTTCCAAGGGCTCAGCCCTTGGCGGGGGTGCAGGAAACGGCGCCCCCTGCGATGGTCCCGCGTGCATGGCCCGGCTACCGGGTGAGGGGGCGGTATTTGATGCGGTGGGGTTCGGTGGCGTCGGCGCCGAGGCGGCGTCGTTTGTCTTCCTCGTAGTCCTGGAAGTTGCCCTGGAACCATTCGACGTGGCTGTCGCCCTCGAAGGCGAGGATGTGGGTGGCGAGGCGGTCGAGGAACCAGCGGTCGTGCGAGATGATGACGGCGCAGCCGGCGAATTCGGCGAGGGCTTCCTCCAGGGCGCGGAGGGTGTCGACGTCGAGGTCGTTGGTGGGCTCGTCCAACAGGATGACGTTGTGTTCGCCCTTGAGCATTTTCGCGAGGTGGACGCGGTTGCGTTCGCCGCCGGAGAGGATGCCGACCTTCTTCTGCTGGTCGGAGCCCTTGAAGTTGAAGGCGCCGACATAGGCGCGGGAGGCGACGGTGCGCTTGCCGAGGTGGATGACGTCGGTGCCGCCGGAGATTTCCTCCCAGACGGTCTTGTTGTCGTCGAGGCTGTCGCGCGACTGGTCGACATAGCCGAGTTTCACGGTGTCGCCGACGGTGAAGGTGCCGGCGTCGGGTTTTTCGACGCCGGTGATCATCTTGAAGAGGGTGGACTTGCCGGCGCCGTTGGGGCCGATGACGCCGACGATGCCGCCGGGGGGGAGCTTGAAGGAGAGGCCGTCGATCAGGAGGTTGTCGCCGAAGCCCTTGCGGAGGTCCTGGGCCTCGATGACGGTGCCGCCGAGGCGCGGGCCGGGGGGGATGACGATTTCGGCGACGCCGGAGACCTGCTCGGTCGATTTGGCGAGCATTTCCTCGTAGCGGCTGATGCGGGCCTGGTTTTTCGCCTGGCGGGCCTTGGGGGAGGCGCCGATCCATTCGCGCTCTTCCTTGAGGGCGCGCTGGCGGGCGGATTCCTCCTTTTCCTCCTGGGCGAGGCGCTTCTGCTTTTGCTCCAGCCAGGAGGTGTAGTTGCCCTCGAACGGGTAGCCGCGGCCGCGTTCGAGTTCGAGGATCCAGTTGGTGACGTTCTCGAGGAAGTAGCGGTCGTGGGTGACGAGGATGACGGTGCCGGCGTAGGCGCGGAGGGTCTTTTCGAGCCAGGCGACGGACTCGGCGTCGAGATGGTTGGTCGGTTCGTCGAGGAGCAGGAGGTCGGGCTTCTCGAGGAGGAGGCGGCAGAGGGCGACGCGGCGGCGCTCGCCGCCGGAGAGGTTGGTGACGGGGCTGTCGGCCGGGGGGCAGCGGAGGGCGTCGAGCGCGATGTCGATCTGGCGGTCGAGCTCCCAGCCGTCGCCGGCGTCGATCTTCTCCTGGAGGGTGGCCTGCTCGGCGAGAAGGGCGTTCATCTTCTCGTCGTCCATCGGCTCCATGAAGGCTTCGGAGATCTCGTTGAAGCGGGCGAGGGCGGCGCGCATGTCGGCGAAGGCGAGGGCGACGTTCTCGCCGACGGTCAGCGTCGGGTCGAGATGCGGTTCCTGCGGGAGGTAGCCGACGCGCACGCCCTCGGCGGCCCAGGCCTCGCCGCCGAATTCCTTCTCGATGCCGGCCATGATTTTGAGCAGGGTGGATTTGCCGGCGCCGTTGACGCCGAGGACGCCGATCTTGACGCCGGGGAGGAAGGAGAGGGTGATGCCCTTGAAGACCTCGCGGCCGCCGGGGAAGGCCTTGGTGAGGTCTTTCATCACGTAGACGTACTGGTAGCTGGCCATCGGGAGTTCCTGTGCGCGTGCGGAGTTTGCAGCCCGTATAGGTGGGGGCCGGCGCGCGGGCAACCGAGGGCGGGTTTTTGCGCCTGTGGGAAGCGCGGAATGCAGGGCGGCCGGAGCAGAACTCCGGAGCGGAATGCAGGGCGGCCGGAGCAGAACTCCGGCCGTGTGCTCAGGCGTTGGGCGTGCGGGTCAGATGTAGACGTGCCAGCCGAGCGAGAGGTTCAGCACGATGCCGTAGGTGAGATACATCAGCAGCAGGCCGGTGAGGATGTGCACGAGGCCGAGGGCCTTGCGGCTGAGCGGCATGAACAGGTCGAAGCAGTAGAAGAATTCGAAGAAATACACCGCCATCAGGCCGGCGAAGAGCAGCGTCACCGGGCCGTCGCCGGCGGTCTTGAAGACGATGAGGCCGAGCAGGGCGACGAGGAAGAAGGCGACGCTCATGAAGCCGTTCGGCACGATCGAGCCGCCGCGCATGCGGCTGAGGCCCATCGCCAGCCAGTGGATGCCGAAGACGGTGGTTTCGATGCCGGCGGCGTAGAGCGGGGTGGATTTCGCGCCGACGCCGAAGACGTTGAACCAGGTCAGGCCGACCAGGATGTAGGTGCCGCAGAGGAATTGCAGCATGCCGGGCATCCAGAAGCCCCACCAGCCGTTGGTGAGTTCGCTGGACTCGGATTTCGCCGGGAAGCCGAAGAGTTCCTGCGGGCCGAAGATGAGGTAGCCGGTGCCGAGGCCGAAGAAGGCGAGGCCGAGGGGCACGTAAGCGGATTGCGTGAGCGCGAATGATGTTGGGGTCACTGGGCGTCTCTCTATTGTTTGATTGAGCCCGCGCCGGCGGTGGGCGCGACGCGGGCGGGTCCGACGACTGTTCGGCGCCGAAGGTTTAATATTCGAGACGGATTACCAGATCGCCACTTTGTGCGTTCACTTATGCGTAATTCACGCGAGCGTGATCAGACGCCCGCGATTCTGGCACGCTGGCGCACGAGGGCGAGCACCGAGGCGGAGATCGGCGCCGGGAGATCGACCCAGCCGGCCATCTCGACCACGGCGCCGAGCAGCGCCTCGATCTCGATCGGGCGGCCGCGCTCGAGGTCCTGGAGCATGGAGGTCTTGTGCGCGCCGACCTCGGCCGCGCCGTCGATCCGCTTTTCGACATCGATGGCGAAGCGGACGCCGAGCGCCTCGGCGATGGCCGCGCCCTCCAGCATCATCGACCGGGCGAGGGCGCGGGTGCCGGGGTCGGAGGTGATGACGTCGAGTGTCGCACCGGTCAGCGCGCTGATCGGGTTGAAGGCCATGTTGCCCCAGAGCTTCACCCAGATGTCGTCGCGGATGCGGGGACGGACGGGCGCCTTGAGGCCGGCGTCGATCATGAGGCGGCTGATCAGGGCGGCGCGCTCGGTGCGGGCGCCGTCCGGCTCGCCGAGGATGAAGCGGTCGCCATAGGTGTGGTTGACCACGCCGGGCTCGACGATCTCGGCGGCGGGATAGACGATGCAGCCGAGCGTCTGCGCCGGCGGCAGCGCGGCCCAGACCGCGCCCTCGGGATCGACCGCCTTGATGCGCCGGTCGGTGAAGGGGGCGGGCAGGCCGTAGGTGTACCACCAGGGGATGCCGTTGATCGCGGCGATGATGGTGGTCCGCGGGCCGATCAGGTGGCGGAGCTGCGGCAAGGCGGGCTCGATGCCCTGGGCCTTGAGGGTGATGAGAACGTAATCCTGCGGGCCGAGCTCGGCGGCATCGGCCACGCGGGGGCGGGTGAGGATTCTTTCTCCGCCGGAGAGGAGCAGAAGCCCGTTGGCCTCGATGGCGGCGCGGTGCGGGCCGCGGGCGACGATCGAGACATCGGTGCCGGCGGCTTGCAGCCGGGCGGCGACGAGGCCGCCGATGGCCCCGGCGCCGAAGACGCAGACGCTGGTCATGCCTCGATCCCGAGGCGGGACGCGAGGCCGACGCGCTGGACCTTGCCGGTCGGGCCCTTGGGGATCGCCTCCATGATCAGGATGCGGCGGGGCACCTTGAAGGCGGCGAGGCGGCCGGCGGCGAAATCGCGGATCGCCTGCGGGTCGGGCGCGGTGCCGGCGCGGGGGACGACGATGGCGCCCACCTCCTCGCCCAGCTTGTCGTGCGGGATGGCGAAGGTGCAGACCTCGGCGATGTCCGGATGGTCGAGCAGGGCGACATCGACCTCCAGCGGGCTGATCTTCTCGCCGCCGCGGTTGATCTGCTCCTTGAGCCGGCCGGTGAGGAAGAGATAGCCCTCGGCGTCGAGCATGCCCTGGTCGCCGGTGCGGAACCAGCCATTGGTGAAGGCCTTGGCGTTGGCCTCGGGGTTGGCGGCGTAGCCGGCGGTGACGTTGGGGCCGCGGATGACGACCTCGCCGGTTTCGCCCTGCGGCAGCAGCGTGCCGTCATCGTCCATGATGGCGATCTCGGGGCCGGCGGCGATGCCGACCGAGCCGGCCTTGCGGGCGCGCGGCGGCAGCGGGTTGGAGGCCATCTGGTGCGCCGCCTCGGTCATGCCGTAGGCCTCGATCACCGGGGCGCCGAATTTCTGCTCCAGCGCCGCCATCACCTGCGGCGGCAGCGAGGCGGAGGAGGAGCGGATGAAGCGCAGATTGGCGAGCGCCCTGACCGCGTCGTCCTCGGGGGCGCGGAGCAGGATCGCCTGGTGCATGGTCGGCACCGCCGTGTACCAGGTGGGGTTTTCCTCCTCGAGCCAGGAGAAGAAGCGGAAGGCGTTGAAGCCCGGCGTGCAGCAGACGGCGCCGCCGGCGCGCAGCGAGGCGAGGGTGGCCGCGATCAGCCCGTGGATGTGGAACAGCGGCATCACGTTGAGGCAGAGATCGTCCGGCGCGAGCGCCAGGCTGGCGGCGATGTGCCGCGCCGAGGCGGCGAGGTTCTTGCTCCGCAGCGGGACGATCTTGGGCCGCGCGGTGGTGCCGGACGTGTGCAGGACCAGCGCCTCGTCCTCGGGCTCGGCCGGGCCGGGGTTGGCGGCGGGGGTTTCGGGCAGGGCGGAGACGTCGAGCGTGAAGGCGCCGGCCGGAGCGGACTCGTCCTCGGCGAGGTCGAGCAGGGGGATTCCGAGTTTCGCGGCGACGCCGCGCACCGGGCTGTCGGCGCCGGCGGCGACGATGACGGCGCGGGGCTTCAGGTCGTCGAGATAGAATTCGAATTCCTGGTCCTTGTAGGCGGGGTTGAGCGGGGCGGCGCAGCACATCGCGGCGATGGCGGCGAAGGCGGTGGCGGCGGCGGGGCCGTTGGGCAGGACGATGGCCACACGGTCGCCGCGGCCGATGCCGCGGGCGTTCAGGGCGGCGCGCACCTCCTCCGCCAGCGCGGCGAGGGCGGGGCCGGACAGCGGCGCGCGGCCGGGCGCGGCGATGGCGCGGGCGCCTGCATGGGCGCGCAGGATGTCGTGAACCGTTTCGCTCATGTCTGGCTTTCCGCCTCCTTGCGATGTTCCTGGACCGCGACGTCTCTGGCGCGGATCGGGCGGCGGAGCAAGGGGCGGAATGGCGGGCGGGGGCGCGGAAAGCCGGTCAGGGCGTGGAAAAGCGGGCGATGAAGCGGCGGTCGATCCGGTCCTTCCAGCGGCGGACCCAGGCGCCGGAAAAGACGATGCCGTTGCGGGTGCCGATCGCGTGGTCCGGCCCGGTGGCGAGCAGGTAGAGGGCGGCGCGCTGCGGGCGGAACGGGCGGAGCGGCCGGCCATCGACATGGCGGCGGAGATTCTCGGCCAGGACCGGGCCCTGGCGGACCGCGTAAAGCCCGGATTTCGGCACCTTCATGCCGCCGAACCCGGCGATGTCGCCGGCGGCGAAGACATTCTCGTGCGAGATGGAGCGCAGCGTGGGGGCGACGGCGACGAAGCCCTTCGCGTCGGTGGCGAGGCCGCCGCCGCGCAGCCAGGACGGGGCGGCGGCGCCGCTGGCCCAGAGCGAGACGTCGGCTTCGATCCGCGAGCCGTCATCGAGCGGGATCGCGCCGTCCTTCGGCGCGCCGGCGAGGCCGGACGGGCCGACCTCGATGCCGCGGGCGGCGAACAGGGCGCGGACCTGGCGGGCGACGCCGGCGGGCAGGGTCGGCAGCAGGCCGAACGGGCCGGGCAGCAGCACGAAGGACAGCGTCGCCGGGTCGGCGCCGGCTTCGGCGCGGCGGGCGCGCAGCCGGGTTTCGAGCGCGAAGACCAGTTCCACCCCCGCCGCGCCGCCGCCGACCACGGCGATGCGGAACGGCGCGGGGCGCGCGGCCGCCTCGTCGAGCGGGGCGAGGCGGGCGAGCAGTTCGTCCGCCGGGCGGACGGGCAGCGCCTGCGGCGCGTCGGGCGTGGCCGGCGGGGCGCCGACATCGAGCACCAGCAGGTCGTAATCGACCGGATCGCCGCCATCGCGGAAGACGCGGCGGCGGCCGGCATCGACGAAGCTCGCGCGGTCGACGCAGAGGGCGGCGCCGGCGGCGCGGGCGAGGCCGGCCGTGTCGATCGTCCCCGCCGCCGGATCGGTGTGGCCGGCGACGATGCCGGGCAGCATTCCCGAATACCGGAGCGCGGGCGAAGGCGTGAGCACGGTCAGCCGCAGCCCGGCCACCGGCGCCAGCGCGAAGCTGCGCAGCACCTCGATGCTGGCATGGCCGGCGCCGACGAGGAGAAGGTGACGGACGGGCAAGCGCCGGGCTCCGGGTTCAGGGTGACGATGTCACCTTGTAGCCCTCTTCCTCGATCGCGGCGACAAGGGCGGGCTGCTCCTGCGCCGCGGCGGCGGGAATCCGCACCTTGCCGGTTTCGAGATCGACCGCGACCTCGGCGCCGGGATGGACGGTGCGCACCGCCTCGGTGACGGCGCGGACGCAATGCTGGCAGGTCATGCCCTCTACATTGAGCTCGATCATGGTTCGCTCCTTTTCATGCGATGCATGATGCAAATGGCGATTGCCCAAGGGGAAAGGTCAAGGCCGGCGGATGGGGGCAGGGATGCGCGGCGCGGGGGGCGCGGGTTTGACCTTCCCACGATGGCAAACCCATATGCTGCGGCGAAGGAGCTTGCCATGGACCAGATCAGCGGCGCGGCGACGCGCCAGGACAGCGCGGCGGACACGGTGATCGACCTTTCGGTCGGCGGGATGACCTGCGCCTCGTGCGTGGCGCGGGTGGAGCGGGCGGCGCGGAAGGTGCCGGGGGTGGCGGCGGCGTCGGTCAACCTCGCCAACGAGCGGGCGCGGATCTCCGGCCACGGGTTCGACGCGGCGGCGGTGATCGCGGCGATCGGCAAGGCGGGATACGAGGCGCGCGCGGTGGCGGACGCGCCGGAGGCGGCCGCCGGCGAGGAGGCGCGGCGGGCGGCGGAAGGCCAGCGGGAGCTGCGGCACGTGATCGTCGCCGCCGCGCTGACCGTGCCGCTGGTCGGCGCCATGGCGCTGCACATGGCGGGATCGCGCTTCATGTTGCCGGGATGGGCCGAGCTGCTGCTGGCCACACCGGTGCAGTTCTGGCTGGGCGCGCGGTTCTATCGCGCGGGATGGGCGGCGGCGCGGGCGTTCTCGGGGAACATGGACCTGCTGGTCGCCCTCGGCACCAGCGCCGCCTACGGGCTGAGCGCGGTGCTGCTGGCCGAGGCCTGGGTGACGGGGCGGGGCGCGCCGCCGCTGTATTTCGATTCGGCGGCGACGGTGACGACGCTGATCCTGTTCGGCAAGTGGCTGGAGGCGCGGGCGCGGCGGCAGACCGGGGCGGCGCTGAAGGCGCTGGAGGCGCTGCGGCCGACCACGGCGCTGGTGCGCGGGGCGGATGGCGCCGAGCGGGAGGTGCCGATCGGCCAGGTGCGGACGGGCGACCTCGTGGTGGTGCGGCCGGGCGGGCGGATTCCGGTGGACGGGACGATCGAGGCGGGGGAGTCCGCCGTCGATCTCTCGATGCTGACGGGGGAAAGCCTGCCGGTGCCGAAGGCGGCGGGCGGGCGCGTGCCGGGCGGGGCGATCAACGGCGAGGGGGTTCTGCTCGTCCGCACCGAGGCGGTGGGGGCGGAAACCACGCTCGCGAAGATCATCCGCCTGGTCGAGACCGCGCAGGCGGAGAAGGCGCCGATCCAACGGCTGGTGGACCGGGTGGCGGCGGTGTTCGTGCCGGCGGTGGTGGCGGTGGCGGCGGTGACGCTGGCGGGATGGCTGCTGGCGGGGGCGACGGTTTCGGCGGCGATCCTGAACGCGGTGGCGGTGCTGGTGATCGCCTGCCCCTGCGCGCTGGGCCTGGCGACGCCGACCGCGGTGATGGCGGGGACCGGTGTCGCGGCACGGCACGGCATCCTGGTGAAGGACGCCGAGGCGCTGGAGGCGGCGGAGCGGGTCGATACCGTGGTGTTCGACAAGACCGGCACGCTGACGGAGGGGAAACCCTCGGTGGTGGCGGTGGCGCCGGCCGAGGGGGTTTCGGAGGCGGAGCTGCTCGCGGTGATGGCGGGGGTGCAGGCGGGCAGCGAGCATCCGCTGGCGCGCGCGGTGTGCGCGCGGGCGGCGGCGGACGGGGTCGCGGCGCGGCCGGCGAGCGGGGTGACGGCGCTGCCCGGGCGGGGCGTGAGCGGAACCGTCGGGGGGATCGGAATCCTGATCGGCAGTTCGCGGTTGCTGGAGGAGCAGGGCGCGGCTCCGGGGGCGCTGGCGGAGCGGGCGACGGCGCTGGAGGAAGAGGGGCGCAGCGTGTCCTGGGTGATCGGCGAGGGGCGGGTGCTCGGGCTGGTCGCGTTCGGGGATGCGCCGAAGCGTGGCGCGCGCGAGGCGGTGGCGGCGCTGCGGGCACAGGGGCGGCGCGTGGTGCTGCTGACCGGGGACAATGCGGGCAGTGCGGCGGCGGCGGCGAGGGCCGTCGGCATCGACGAGGTAATCGCCGGGCAGTTGCCGGAGGGCAAGGCCGCGACGGTGGCGGCGCTGCGGCGGGAGGGCCGCGTGGTCGCCATGGTCGGCGACGGGGTGAACGACGCGCCCTCGCTCGCCGCGGCGGATATCGGCATGGCGATGGCGAGCGGATCGGATGTCGCGATGCACACCGCGGGGATCACGCTGATGCGCGGCGATCCGGCGCTGGTGGCGGCGGCGCTGGATGTGGCGCGGGCGACGATGCGCAAGATCCGCCAGGGGCTGTTCTGGGCCTTCGCCTATAACGTGATCGGGATTCCGCTGGCCGCCATCGGGTTCCTGAGCCCGATGGTGGCGGGGGCGGCGATGGCGGCGTCGAGCGTGAGCGTGGTGACGAACGCGCTGCTGCTGCGGCGCTGGACGCCGCCGGTGGAATAACGGCGCGTCAGTAGGTGGCGCGGCCGCCGGAGATGTCGAACACCGCGCCGGTGCTGAAGGAGGCTTCGTCGGAGGCGAGGAAGCAGATCAGCGCCGCGATTTCCTCGACCGTGCCGAAGCGGTTCATCGGGATTTTCGAGAGCATGTAGTCGATGTGCTGCTGGCTCATCTGCTCGAAGATCGCGGTGCGGACGGCGGCGGGGGTGATGCAGTTCACCGTGATCGGCGTGGTGGCGAGTTCCTTGCCGAGCGACTTGGTGAGGCCGATGACGCCGGCCTTCGACGCGCTGTAGGCCGAGGCGTTGGGGTTGCCTTCCTTGCCGGCGACCGAGGCGATGTTGACGATGCGCCCGGCGTTGCGCGCGCGCATGTGCGGCACCACCGCCTTGCAGGTGAGAAAGATGCCGGTGAGGTTGACCTCGATCACCTGCCGCCAGGCATCGACCGGATAGTCCCAGGTGGTGGTGTTGGGGCCGGTGATGCCGGCGCCGGCGATGAGGATGTCGATCGCGCCATGGTCGCGCACCGCCTCGGCGGCGGCGTGTTCGAGCGCGGCGAAATCGGTGACGTCGAGCGCCTCGCCGGAGCAGGCGGGGCCGAGTTCGCGGGCCGCGGCGACGATCGCGTCACGGCTGCGATCCCACAATACCGCGTTGCCGCCCTCGGCGATGATGCGCGTGGCGGCGGCGAGGCCGATGCCGGCGGCGCCGCCGGTGATGACCGCCGTCTTGCCTTCGAAACGGTTTTTCACTTGCGGTATCCTTCAGAAACGGGCGCGTGGATCGTGCTTCGCGAGGCGGCGGAGCAGAAAATCGATTTCGGCGCGGGCGGTTTCGGTGAGCTTGCCGGCGGGGGCACGCTGGGCATCGTGCGCGATGGCGCCGCGCTTCCGCAGCACGTATTTCCGCGTGGCGAGGCCGACGCCCTGCTGCTGTTCGTAGCGGATCAGCGGCAGGTGGGCGTCGAACAGGTCGTGCGCCTCGTCGCGCTTGCCCTCGTTCGAGAGGCGGACGACATCCGCCAGCATGTCGGGGAAACAGTAGCCGGTCATCGCGCCGTCGGCGCCGCGCTCCATTTCGAAATCGAGAAAGAGCCCGCCATTGCCTGTGAGAATCGAAAGCGGGCGCAGGCTGCCCTCGCGCTGGAAGGCGCGCAGCGCGGAGATCTTTTCAAGCCCCGGCCAGTCCTCGTGCTTGAGCATCACGCAGGAGGGCAGGTCCATGACGATGCGGCGGATGACGGCGGGCGTCATGATCACCGAGAGGGTGAGCGGGTAGTCCTGGATCACGAACGGGATTTCGCCGCCGATCGCCTCGATCGCGTTGTGGTAATACGTCACGATCTGGTCGTCGGTGCGCAGTGAGGGCGGTGGGGCGATCATGACGCCGGCGGCGCCCGCATCCATCACCGCACGGGCAAGGTTGCGCATGGCGGCGAAACCGGGGGCGGAGACGCCGACGATGACGGGAATTTCGCACCGCCCGATGACCTGGCGGGAGATGGCTAACGCCTCGTCAGCGTCGAGCTTGGGGGCCTCGCCCATGATGCCGAGAATGGTCAGGCCGGTGGCGCCGGCGGAAAAATAGAAATCACACATGGTGTCGATCGACTTCGTGTCGACCGCGCCGTCGGGCAGGAAGGGTGTGGGGGCGATGGGAAAGACGCCGCGTGCGGTATGATCGAGCTTCATTGTTTTGATATCGAACTATCTGTTTGTGGCGCGCGGCGCCCGGGCGCCGGTGTCTCGGCGACAGGCGTGATCGGCCCCTCGCCGCCGAACCACGCACGGACATTGCGGATCAGCAGATCCGCCATCAGGCCGCGCGTGTGATGCGTGGCGGTGCCGACATGGGGGACCAGCACGGCGTTGTCGCAGGCGAGAAGGGCTGCCGGCACGCGCGGCTCGTCTTCGAAAACATCGAGGCCGGCGGCGAGGATTTTCCGGCTGCCGAGTGCGTCGATCAACGCGGCTTCGTCGACGACCGTGCCGCGCGCGACGTTGATCAGGACGCCGTCGGGACCAAGCGCCGCGAGCACCTCGGCGTTCACCGCATGGCGCGTCGCCGGGCCGCCGGGGAGCACGACGATGAGCACGTCGACATTGGCGGCAAGTTCGACGAGCGAGGGAAAATGCGGATAGTCGAGATGCGGAACCCTGTTGCGAGAGTGATATGAAATCGGCAGGTCGAAGCCGGAGAGGCGACGGGCGATGACTTGGCCGATGCGGCCCATGCCGGCGATGCCGATGCGCCGGCCGCGCAGGCTGTTGCCGAGGGGGAAGGCATCGTGCAGCCATTTTCCCGCGCGCAGGAAACGCTCGGCCGCGGGCAGGGTGCGGATGGTGGCGAGCAGCAGGCCGACGGTGAAATCGCCCATCTCGTCGCTCAGCACGTCCGGCGTGTTGGTGACGATAACACCGTGTTTGGCGGCGGCCACGGCATCGACCGTGTCGTAGCCGACGCCGAAATTGGCGATCAGTTCGAGGGCGGGCAGGCGGGCGATCAGCGCGGCGTCGGTCGGGCGGCGGCCGCGCGTGACGATGCCGCGGATTTCGGCGCCGTGACGCTCGATCAGCGCGTCGAGATTGGTGCCGTCGTCACGGAGGATTTCGAAGCCGGCTTCGAGGGAGTCCTCGATGACCGGCATCAGGCTGCCGAGGAACAGAAGTTTCGGGCGGTCGCTCATTCTTGTGGGCCTCCCTGCAGGAAATCGAAATCGCAGCCTTCGTCGGCCTGCAACACGGTGGTTTCGAAAAGGCGGGCGTAGCCGCGCGCGGGCGGCGGGCGCCTTGGCGTCGCGGCATGTTCGGCGGCGCGGCGCTGCCATTCGGCATCGTCGATCAGCAGGTCGAGCGTTCGCGCCGCGACGTCGAGCCGGATCGGATCGCCGGTGCGGACCAGGGCGAGCGGGCCGCCGGCCGCCGATTCCGGGGCGATGTGCAGCACGATGGTGCCGAAGGCGGTGCCGCTCATCCGCGCATCCGAGATCCGCACCATGTCCTTCACGCCGGCGCGGGCGAGCTTGCGCGGGATGGGCAGGTAGCCGGCCTCCGGCATGCCGGGCGCGCCGATGGGACCGGTATTGCGCAGGACGAGGACGGTCTCGGGTGTGACGTCCAGCTCGTCGGAATCGATTCTCGCCGCCATGTCCTCGACATTTTCAAACACGAGGGCCGGGCCGGTGTGGCTCAGCAGATGCGGCGAGGCGGCGGATTGCTTGATGACGGCGCCGCGCGGGCAGAGATTGCCGCGCAGCACGGCGAGGGCGCCGGTGGATTTCAGCGGCTTGTCCGCGCCGCGGATGACGGTCTGGCCGGGGACGATCTCGGCGGCTTCGGCGATCTCGCCGATGGTCCGGCCGCTGACGGTGGGGGACGCAGGATCGAGATGGCGCGAAAGTTCGCGCAGCAGGCGGGGGACGCCGCCGGCATGGTGGAAATGCTCCATGTAGTGATCGCCGGAGGGTTTCAGGTCGACCAGGACGGGGACGTTGCGGCCGATCTCGTCCACCGTTTCGAGTTCGATTCTTGTTCCGGCGCGGCCGGCCATGGCGGTGAGATGGATGATGCCGTTGGTCGAGCCGCCGATGGCTTGCAGGACGGTGAGGGCGTTGCGCAAGGCGGCGGGCGTGATGAGGTCGCGCGGGCGGGGCGCGCCGGCTTTCGCCAGGTCGACGATGCGCTTGCCGCTGGCCTCGGCGATGCGGCGGCGCTCGGCATGGACGGCGGGGATTGTGGCACTCATGGGGAGCGAGAACCCGAGCGCCTCGATCACGCAGGCCATGGTGCTGGCGGTGCCCATCACCATGCAGGTGCCGACCGAGGGGGCGAGGCGGCCGCTGATGGTCTCGATTTCGGCGGCGTCGATCTGCCCGGCGCGGTGCATTCCCCAGAGGCGGCGGCAATCGGTGCAGGCGCCGAGCACCTCGCCCTTGTGGTGGCCGACGACCATCGGGCCGGTGGGGACGACGATGGTGGGCAGGTTGGTGCTGATCGCCCCCATGAGCTGGGCGGGGAGCGTCTTGTCGCAGCCGCCGATGACGATGACGGCGTCCATCGGCTGGGCGCGGATCATTTCCTCGGTGTCCATCGCCATCAGGTTGCGCAGGAACATCGAGGTGGGGTGCGCGAAGCTCTCGCCGATGGAGATGGTGGGGAAGACCATCGGCAGGCCGCCGGCGAGCATGACGCCGCGCTTGGCGGCCTCGATCAGGTCGGGGCTGTTGCCGTGGCAGGGGTTGTAGTCGCTGCCGGTGTTGGTGATGCCGATGATGGGGCGGTCCAGCGCATCGTCGGAATAGCCCATCGCCTTGATGAAGGCCTTGCGGAGAAAAAGCGAGAAGCCGGCATCGCCGTAGCTGGTCAGGCCCTTGCGCAAGCCCGACACGGTCAGGCCTTCCGGCTGGCGCGGAAGGCTTCGTAGCGGGCTTTGGTTTCGGCGTTGGCGGGGTAGAGGCCGGGGAGCGGCACGCCGCGGTCGATCTCGGTCATGATCCAGGCTTCCAGCGCCTCCTGCTCGATCGCCTCGGGCACCACCTCGTCGAGCAGGGCCTGGGGGATGACCACGGCGCCGTCGTCATCGACCACGATCACGTCGTTCGGGAAGACGGCGACGCCGCCGCAGGCGATGGGCTGCTGCCAGGCGACGAAGGTGAGGCCGGCGACCGAGGGCGGTGCGGCGGCGCCGCGGCACCAGACCGGCAGGCCGGTGCCGAGCACGCCGGCGAGATCGCGCATCACCCCGTCGGTGACGAGGCCGGCGACGCCGCGCTTGCCCATGCGGGCGCAGAGAATGTCGCCGAAAATGCCGGCATCGGTGATGCCCATCGCATCCGCGACGGCGATGCAGCCTTCGGGCATCGCCTCGATCGCGGCGCGGGTGGAGATGGGCGAGGCCCAGGAGGCGGGGGTGGCGAGATCCTCGCGGGCGGGGACGAAGCGCAGCGTGAAGGCGCGGCCGACCTTGCGGCCCTGGCCGGGGGCGAGCGGCGCCGTGCCGCGCAGCCAGACATTGCGCAGGCCCTTCTTGAGCAGCACGGTGGTGAGAGTCGCGGTCGAGACCGAAAGCAGGGCCGTGCGGATTGCCTCGTCGAGCGGTGCGCTTTCGGTCATCGTTATCCCCCTTTTGTCGTGTTCCGGCGGCGCCCTGGGGCGCCATCCGGTCGGTTGTATATGAGGGACACGACGGGCCGCAAGGCGGCCACCTTGCGGCAGGCGGGATGCCTGCCATGATCAGGCCCGGGACGGGCTCAGTTCATCAGCGGTCGTCGTCGTCGTGATGCCAGCCGCCGTGATAGTAGCCGCCGCCGTAATAGCCGGGGCCGCCATAGGGGTAGTAGACGCAGCCGGCGAGCGCGGTGGCGAGACCGGTCAGCGCGAGGGCCAGAACGACGGCCCTGAGGGCGGATTGTTTCATGTCTCTTCCTCCATCCTTGCGGATCGGGGAGATATGACGCGCGAAAACCGGTGTTTCGATGACCGGAATGTGGCGGTGATGTGGAACCTGCGCCGGCTCAGGGCTTCACGAAGACCATGATGACGATCACGATCATCAGGATGGTCGGGACCTCGTTGGCGATGCGGTAGAAGCGCTCGGGCTTCGTGTTGGCGTCGTTGAGGAAGTTCTTCCGCCATTTGGAGAGCGCGCCGTGGAAGCCGCTCATCAGGATGACGGAGATGAATTTCGTCCACCACCAGCCGGCCGACCAGGAGATGGCGCCGGGGGTGAGGATGAGCAGGATGCCGAAGGTCCAGGACGAGATCATCGCCGGGGTGGCGATCTGCTTGAGCAGGCGGCGTTCCATCACCTTGAAGCGGGCGGACTCGGCCGAGCCGGGGGCGAGCTGGCAGTGATAGACATAGAGGCGCGGCAGGTAGAACAGCGCCGCCATCCAGGCGATGACCGACATCACGTGGAAGGCGAGTTCCCAGCGGTAGAACGGCGCGAGGGCGGCGATGGTCATGCTTTTGCTCCGATCGCGGCGGCGAGGGCGACGAGGTCGCGCAGTTCGTGGTGGCCGCTTATGACCCGTTCGGCGCCGGCGGCGAGAAGAGGCTCGCCGTTGCCGTGCGGAGCAAAACCGTAGCAGGTCATGCCGGCGGCGATGGCGCCGGCGATGCCGGTGACGCTGTCCTCGATCACGAGGCAGGTTTCGGGGGCGGCGGGCAGCGAGCGCGCGGCGGCGAGGAAGACGTCCGGCGCGGGTTTCGGGCGGCCGCCCTCGGGGAACAGGCGCGGGGCGGAAAAGGTGCGGCCGGCGACGAGGTCGAGCCAGCCGGTGCGGCCGAATTTCGCGTCCATCTCCACATCGGCCGAGTTGGAGGCGATGCGCCAGGGCTGGCCGACGGCATCGAAATGCTCGAGGATCTCGCGCGCGCCGGGAATGGGTTCGGCGTGACGCTCCATCGCGGCGACGATGCGGGCGACCAGCATCGCGTTCCAGTCAGGCGGCAGGGGACGGCCGAGATCGGCCTCGATCATCGGGCGCATGGCGCGCAGCGAGACGCCGACGAAGCGGGCCATCGCCGCTTCCGGCGTGACCGGCAGGCCGAGCTCGGTCATCGATTCGGCGATGACCGCGGCGGAGACGCGCTCGCTGTCGATCAGGACGCCGTCGCAGTCGAAGATGACGAGGCCGAAAGTGCGTTTCATGCCGCCACGACTGCCCGATAGCGCGCCCAGGGGCAATCCCGGTTGCGGGCATCGCAGGCCCGCCCGCCGCGATGCGAGCAGAGGCCCGGGCCGTGGGCGACGGCGCGGCGGGCGATGCCGGCCAGGGCGGCGATGAAGGCGGGGTCGTCGTTCTGCGCCGGGGCCCGGTAATAGCCGGGCAGTTTCAGGTGGTCGGCCACCTCGCGGTATTCGACGTCGAGCTCGACCAGCGTCTCGATATGCTCGGAGACGAAGGCGATGGGGATGACGACGACGGCGGTATTGTCGCGCGCGGCCTGTTCGATCGCCTGCTCGGTCGAGGGTTCGAGCCATTTCTGCGGCGTGGCGCGGGACTGGTAGCAGACCTGATGGTCCGGCCGGTGGCCGAGGCGGCGCTCGATCGCCGCCATCACCGCCTCGGTGCAGGCCTCGACCTCCTCCTGGTAGGGATCGCCGGCCTTGACGATGGATTCCGGCAGGCCGTGGGCGGAGAAGAGCAGGCGGATTTTCGCGCCGGCTCCGAGTTCGGCGCGGGCCGTTTCGTAGGTGCGGATGACCGGCTCGGCGGTGGCGGCGGCGAAGGCGGGATCGTCATACCAGCAGCAGAGCGTGGTGGTCGGCGCGACAAGGCCGGCGCGGGCGGCGGAATCGTGCCAGTCCGCGAGCGAGCTGCCGGTCGTGGTGGTGGAGAATTGCGGGTAGAGCGGGAGCAGAAGGATGCGCTCGGGGTTCCACGCCTTCACCTCGCGGGCGACGTCGCGCGCGAAAGGGTGCCAGTAGCGCATCGCGATGAAGCATTTCGCGCCGGGCAGGGCGGATTCCAGCGCGTCCGCCTGCTGGCGGGTGAGGTCGAGCAGGGGGGATTTGCCGCCCATCAGCGCATAGCCCTCCTCGGCCTTTTTCTGGGCGGAGCGGGCGATCAGCCGGGCCAGCCAGAAGCGGACGAAGACCGGGGCGCGGATGATCGCCGGGTCCGAGAAGAGGTTGACGCGGAAGGGCTTGATCGAGTCCGGACCGTCCGGACCGCCGAGGTTGAACAGGACGATGGCGGTGCGGACGGGCAGGACGGGTTCGGAATCGTTCATGGCGCTCAGGTGGCGGCGAGGGCGGATTCCTCAAGCTCGCCGGGTTCCAGCGAGCGGAGGCGTTCGATCACCGCGGCGACGTGCTCGGGCGGGGTGTCCGGCACGATGCCGTGGCCGAGATTGAAGATATGCGGATGGCCTTCGAGCCCGCGGGCGATCCGCTCCACCGCCTGGCCGAGCGAGATGCCGCCGGCGCGCAGCAGCAGCGGGTCGAGATTGCCCTGGAAGGCGACGCGGCGCGGGGCGAGCCGGGCGAGGGCGACGGGATCGACCGAAGTGTCCATCCCGACGGCGTCGACGCCGGTATCGGCGATGTAGGGCAGCGTCATCAGCCCGCCGAGGCGCGGGAAGCCGATGACCTTCACGCCCGGATGGCGGACGCGCAGCTGTTCGACGATGCGCGCCGTGGGGTGGATGACATGGGCGCGGAAGAGATCGGGCGGCAGCAGCCCGGCCCAGGAATCGAACAGCATCACGCAGTCGGCCCCGGCTTCGATCTGCCAGGAGAGGTAGTCGATCGTCGCGGTGGTGACGGTTTCGATCACCGCGGCGAGCAGGGCGGGATCGGCGTAGGCGACCTCGCGGGTCAGCGGGAAATCGCCGCCGCGGCCGTCGATCATGTAGCAGGCGACGGTGAAGGGGCTGCCGGCGAAGCCGATCAGCGTCGTCTCCGGCGGCAGTTCGGCGCGGACGCGGGAGACGGTTTCCATCACCGGCTCGGTGCCCTGGCGCAGGGCGGCGGGATCGAGCGCCTCGAGGCCGGCGAGACCGTCGATCCGTTCGAGGCGGGGGCCCTCGCCCTCGGCGAAGCGGAGTTTCTGGCCCAGCGCCCAGGGCAGGATCAGGATGTCGCTGAACAGGATCGCCGCGTCCATGCCGAAGCGGCGGACGGGTTGCAGCGTCACCTCCGTCGCGAGCGGGGGGGTGGTGCACAGGGCGATGAAGTTGCCCGCCTTTTCCCTGAGCTTGCGATACTCGGGCAGGTAGCGGCCCGCCTGGCGCATCAGCCAGACCGGCGGCGGCCAGACCGCCTCTCCCCCGAGCACCCTGAGAACCGGTTTTTCAGCGCGTTGTCCCGTCATGCGACCTGCCTAGCTTCAATTCGTCTTATAGGAAAGGACGGGGGGAGTAGTGTTAGCTGTGAACTCTGGGGAACCCCGCAATCCGGTTTTTTCTGCACAGAGTTTTCCACAGCAAAACTCGGCCTGCAATCTGCTGATTCTGCATCAAACCCCCGGTTTTTCCACATATGCGGGGGATGCCCGGGAAATTCATCCACCGCTCGCCGCGGTGTGAAATTCATCCACGCTTTCCACCGCGGGCGGTTTCCCGGCCCGAGTTATCCACGCTATGAGACCATGCATGGACGGCAAGCGGCTCAATCTCCACCTGGTTTCCGACGCCACCGGCGACACGCTGAACGCGGTGGCGCGGGCGGCCTCGGTGCAGTTCGAGGGTTCGGACATCCATCTGCACCGCTGGAGCCTGATCCGCTCGCGGCTGCAGCTGCACCGGGTGCTGGAGGGGATCGAGGCGGAGCGCGGCCCGGTGCTGTGCAGCCTGCTCGACCAGGCGCTGCGCCACGAGCTGGACGAGGCCTGCCAGCGGCTCGGCCTGCGCATCCTGCACGTGCTCGACCCGGTGTTCGACCTGCTGGCCGAGGAGCTGGGGACGCCGACGCGGCCGACCCCGGGGCGGCAATACGTGCTGGATGCCGATTATTTCCGCCGGATCGACGCGATGCATTTCGTGCTCTCGCACGATGACGGCCAGGCGCTGCGCGGGCTGGCGGAGGCGGATGTGATCCTGGTCGGCGTCTCGCGCTCGTCGAAGACGCCGACCTCGTTCTACCTCGCCAATCGCGGCATCAAGGCGGCGAACGTGCCGATGGTGCCGGGGATCGAGCTGCCGGGCGTGCTGGACGATCCGCCCTGCCCGGTGGTCGGCCTGTTCATCGACGCCGAGCCGCTGATCGAGATCCGCCGGCACCGGCTCACCCTGCTCGGCCAGGGCGGCGGGGCGGCGGGGGCGTTCCGGCCGGACAGCGGCGACTATGTCGACGAGGAGGCGGTGAAGGCGGAGCTGCTCTGGGCGCGGCGGACCTGTAGCGCGCGCGGCTGGCCGACCGTGAACGTCACCCGCCGCTCGATCGAGGAGACGGCGGCGGCGGTGCTCAAGCTGATGGACGCCTGGCACGAGCGGCGCCGGCGGACGGCGACGTCCGCCTGACCTGATCGCGGATGGCGACGTCCGCCTGACCTGATCGCGGACGGCGGGCGATCACGTCGGCTTGACTTCCGGAAGCGAGGCTCTAGCCTGAACCGAGGAAAGTCCAGTGCCCTCATTATCAATGCAGCATCCGGTTTTCGGCGGTTTCGTCCTGCATGAGCGGGCGGGGGCGATCGTGTCGATCGACTTCGGCGGCGACGGCGGGGCGGCGGACGAGGCGACGCCGCTGCTGCGCCGCGCGGCGGATGCGCTCGCGCGCTATTTCGACGGCGGCCCGCTGGCCGAGGATCTGGCGCTGGCGCCGGCGGGCACCGAGTATCAGCGCCGCGTGTGGGCGTATCTGCGCACGATCCCGCGCGGCGAGACGCGGACCTATGGCGAGGTGGCGCGCGATGTCGGCGGCAGCGCCCGCGCGGTCGGCGGCGCCAACCGCGCCAATCCGATACCGATCCTGATCCCCTGCCACCGCGTGCGCGCGGCGGACGGGCTGGGCGGGTATTGCGGCAGCAGCGAGGAAGGCTGGGGACTGGCGATGAAGCGCCGGCTGCTCGCCCTCGAAGGCGCCGCTTTCAGTGACGGCGCGCGCCGCCGCGCCTGACATTCCGGGAGAAACAGAGATGACGACAAAGGCCATCCGTATTCATGCCCATGGCGGGCCCGAAGTGTTGCGCTGGGAGGACGTGCCCACGCCCGAGCCCGGCCGCGGCGAGGCGCTGGTGCGTCACGAGGCGGTGGGGCTGAACTACATCGACGTGTATTTCCGCACCGGCCTCTACAAGGTGCCGCATCTGCCGGCGACCATCGGCATGGAGGGGGCGGGCGTCGTCGTCGCGGTGGGCGAGGGGGTGACCGAGGTGGCGGCGGGCGACCGCGTCGCCTATGCCGGCGGGCCGGTCGGCGCCTATGCCACCGAGCGGGTGATCGCCGCCGACCGGCTGGTGAAGCTGCCGGCCGGGATCGACTTCCAGACCGGGGCGGCGATGATGCTCCAGGGCATGACCGCGCAATACCTGCTGCGGCGGACCTACCGGGTGCAGGCGGGGGAGACCATTCTCGTGCATGCCGCGGCCGGGGGCGTCGGCCTCATTCTCTGCCAGTGGGCGCGGCATCTCGGCGCCACGGTGATCGGCGTCGTCTCGACCGAGGCGAAGGCGGATATCGCCCGCGCGCACGGGGCGCATCACGTCATCGTCGGGCACGAGCATCTCGCCGCCGAGGTGAAGCGGCTGACCGATGGCGCGATGGTGCCGGTGGTCTATGATTCGGTGGGCAAGGACACGTTCGGGCCGAGCCTTGATTCGCTCGCGCCGCTCGGCCTGATGGTGAGCTACGGCAATGCCTCGGGGCCGGTGCCGCCGGTCGATGTCGGCATTCTCGCGGCCAAGGGCAGCCTGTTCCTGACCCGGCCGACGCTGGCGACCTATACGGCGAAGCGCTCCGACCTCGTCGCGGTGGCGAACGACCTGTTCGGGGTGGTCGAGGCCGGGGCGGTGAAGATCCGCGTCAACCAGACCTTCCCGCTCGCCGAGGCGGCGGCGGCGCACGAGGCGCTGGAGGCGCGGCGGACCACCGGCAGCACCGTGCTGCTGCCCTGACGGGCGGCGGCGGCGCGGGATCACGATCTCGTGCGTGCCGGATTCATGCCATGTTTGGCAATCTAGAGTGGACGGGCCCGGAGGGCGCTTGCCAATCCGGGCTTCGTTCCCATTCTCGTTCCGTGTTGTCCACGGGACATGCCAGGCAGGAGAAGAAACAATGTCCGAATTGACCAGACCGAACGGCCGGCGCGCGCTGCTGAAGACGGCGGCGGGGATTTCCGCCGGGATCGCGGTGGCCGGGATCGCGGCGACCCAGACGGCGGAGGCGGCCGGCATGGCCAAGTCCGCGGTGAAGTATCAGGACAAGCCGAAGGACGGGCACCAGTGCGACGGCTGCGCGCTGTATATTCCGGCCTCCAGCTCCGGCAAGGACGGGCGCTGCAAGGCGGTGGCCGGCGCCATCTCGCCGAAGGGCTGGTGCGAGCTGTGGAGCCCGAAATCGTAACGCCGCGGCCCTGAGACCCGCCCGCGGCTTCGGGGGCGGCAGAGCGGACTGACGGCCGGGACCCGGCGCGACGCCGGCCCGGCCGGGACATCCCCCTGGCGCGAGGGGCTGCATCGCGCCGCGACGACATCAAGGAGACGGATGTGAAGGTGAACAGGCGAGGCGTGACCGCGATGATGCTCGCCGCCGGGCTGGCCGGCGGGATCGGGATCGCGCAGGCGAAGACCGTGCGGCTTTCCGCGACGCTGCACCCGGTGGCGGGGACGATGTCCCACGGCAGCGGCATGATGCACGGCACGTTCAACACGGTGACCCGCCGGGTGACGTGGGACGTGACCTACAGCCACCTCAGCAGCAAGGTGATCATGGCGCATTTCCACGGGCCGATCAGCAAGCCCGGGCAGAACGGGCCGGTGCAGGTGTGGCTGACGAAGGCGCCGCCGCATCCGATGGCGGCCGGGCCGATCAGGGGCTCGGCGGTGCTGACGCCGATGCAGGCGAAGGAGCTGATGGGCGGGCACTGGTATGTCATGATCCATACCGTGATGCACAAGCCCGGCGAGCTGCGCGGACGCGTGCACGCCGGCTGAGCCGTTCGCGGTCGCCGGCGACGCGGGATCGTCTCTTGCGTTCGCCGGCGGGGCGGCGCATGGGCGGGGGATGAACGAAAGCCATTTTCCCGCTCCGCCCGCCACCGCAGCGCCGGCGCTGCGGCGGATGTTCGTGCGGGACATGGTGCTGGACGCCCATATCGGCGTCCATGCCCATGAATTCGGCCGCACGCAGCGGGTGCGGATCAATCTCGATCTCGCGGTGCGCGAGGAGGCCGGCCCGCAGGGGGCGCTGATGTCGCGCCCCGGCGTGGGGCGGGACGATCTCGCCCGGGTGGTGGATTACGAGCGGATCGTGCTCGGCGCGCGGGCGGCGGTCGCGGCCGGGCATGTCCAGCTCGTCGAGACGCTGGCCGAGCGGCTGGCGGAGCTGTGCCTCGAGGACTCGCGGGTCGCGCATGTGCGCGTGCGGGTGGAGAAGCTCGACGTGTTTCCGGACATGCAGTCCGTCGGCGTGGAGATCGAGCGGCGGAATTCCTGATCCGGCTCAGACCAGCAGCATCGCCAGGGTGCAGGCGCCCATCAGCGCGGCGGTGAGCCAGCCCATGACCCGCAGCGCGCGGGGCAGGACGTGGCCGTCCATCACCGCGGGGCGGCTGGCGAGGGCGACCATCGCGGCGATGATCGGCGCGGCGGCGACGCCGTTGATCACCGCCGCCCAGAACAGCGCGCGGATCGGGGTGAGCGGGGAGAAGACGATGCCGACGCCGGCGAGCGTCGCCACCGCGAGCACGCCGTAGAAGGCCCGGGCCTCGAGCGCGCGGCGGGAGAGGCCGACCGTCCAGTGCAGCGCCTCGCCGATCGCGTAGGCGGTGCTGCCGGCGAGGACGGGGACGGCGAGCAGGCCGGTGCCGAAGATGCCGAGGGCGAAGACGAGCTGCGCGAAACGGCCGGCGATGGGGGCGAGGGCGCTCGCCGCGTCCGCCGCCGAGGTGATGTCGGTAATGCCGTGGACGTGCAGCGTCGCCGCCGTGCCGATGATGATCGAGAGCGAGACGGCGTTCGAATAGGTCATGCCGGTCCAGGTGTCGAAGCGGATGCGGGCGAGCTCGCCGGCCACCGCCGGGCCGACGGTGGGGATGCGCCCGGCATCCTCGGCTTCCTCGGCCGCCTGCCAGAAGAAGAGATAGGGGCTGATCGTGGTGCCGAAGACCGCGATGAGCGCGAGCAGGGCCGGGCGGTCGAGCGTGAGGCGGGGGATCAGCGCGCCGGCGAGGATCTCGCGCGCGGGCAGGCGCAGGACGAAGAGCAGGGCGACATAGGCGAGCAGCGCCGTGGTGAGGAATTTCAGCACGGCGACGTAGCGGCGGTACGGGATGCGGATTTCGGCGACGACGCAGAACACCGCGATCGCCACGGTGTAGAGCCGCTCGGGACCGCCGGCGAGCATGTGCGCGGTCTGCGCCATCGCGCCGAGATCGGCGCCGAGATTGAAGACATTGGCGATGGCGAGCAGCAGGATCAGGCCAAGGGCGAGCGGGCGGGGCAGGTGGGCTTCCATCGCGGCGCCGAGGCCGCGGCCGGTGATGCGGCCGATGCGCGCGCTGATCTCCTGCACCGCAACCATGAAGGGCAGGGCGAGCACCACCGTCCAGCCGAGGGTGTAGCCGAACTGGGCGCCGACCTGGGAATAGGTGGCGATGCCGCTCGGGTCGTCGTCGGCGGCGCCGGTGATGAGGCCGGGGCCGAGGCGGGCGAACAGGGCGCGGGGGACGCGGCGCCAGGCGTTCGGCGCGTCGCTCAAGGGCGGCGGTCCTGGCGGGCGTGGGCGGCGAGGGCCGCCTCGATCAGCGCCGGGATCGCGGGCGAGGGGGATGCGGCCGGGGCGTGGGCGAGGTTGCGGGCCATGGCGGCCTCGTCGACCGTGAGGCCGGCGAGCAGCTCGGCGAGGGCGGCGAGCGTGCCGGAGGCGAGGCGCATGAGCTCGGGCCAGACCGATTGCTCGGCCTGCCAGGCGCCGGCGGCGCGCTCGTGCTCCTGCGGCAGGGCGGCGAGCAGGGTGGCGGCGAGCGGCGGGGCGCGCAGCGCGGCGGCGCGGATGGCGACGGCGAGGGTGGGGTTGCGCTTGTGCGCCATCGCCGAGGAGCCGCCGCGGCCGGGGGCGGCGGGTTCGGCGGCCTCGGCGCATTCGGCCTGCATCATCAGGGCGGTGTCGGTCGCGATCTTGCCGGCGGTGCCGAGGGCGGCGGCGAGGGTGGCGGCGAGGCGGGCGAGCGGGGCGCGGCTGGTGTGCCAGGGCAGGGGCGCGGGATCGAGGCCGAGGGCGGCGGCGAAGGCGGTGGCCGCCGCATCCGCCCGGGTGCCGAAACCATCCAGCGTGCCGGCGGCGCCGCCGAGCTGCGGGCGGAGGGCCTGGCGCGCGGCATCGCGCAGGGCGGCGCGGGCATCGTCGAGGGCGGCGAGCCATTGCGCGGCCTTGAGGCCGAACGTGGCCGGCAGCGCCGGTTGCAGCAGGGTGCGGGCGATCATCGGGGTGGCGGCATGGGCGCGGGCGAGGCGGGCGGCCGCCGCCGCCGCCGCGTCGAGATCGGCCTCGAGGAGGAGAAACCCGTCGCGGAGCTGGAGGATGAGGCCAGTGTCGACGATGTCCTGCGTGGTGCCGCCGCGATGGATGGCGGCGGCGTGCGCCGGCACCGCGGCGCGCAGCCAGGCGACGAGGGGGATGACGATGGTGCCGGCCCGCGCGCCGGCTTCGGCGAGGGCGGCGGGATCGGGCTTTTCTCCGGCGCAGGCGGCCTCGATGGCGGTGGCGGCTTCGGCGGTGATGAGGCCGGCGGCGGCGCCCGCGCGGGCGAGAGCGGCCTCGGCGCGGAGCATCGCCGCGATGCCGGCGCGGGCGGAGAAGAGGCGGCGCATCGAGGCGGTGGCGGCCATGATCTCCGCGGGCGCGAGGGTCGGCTCGTCCTCTGGCGGTCCGCTCACGGCGCGGCTCCGGCGGCGGGCATGGTGGCGCGGCGCGCGCCGGCGGGTCGGGTCATCGCGTCTCCAGGGCGGGCGGGCCGCCGGGCAACCGGTGGGCGGGCCCATATGGCGCGGATTCGGCGCGCCGCGCCAGTGGAAAAGTGCCGCGCGGCGGCGTGCGAGCGGTCCCATGGCGCGAAACAGGGCTGGACAAATTGTATAGACAATTGTTTGCTGGCGGCGACCACAAGAACATCGCAAGGGGGAGCAAGACGTGACCAGCGAGACCGTTCCGGGCGCCATCGAGCGCCGCGCCATCGACCCGATACCCGAATCAGAGCGGCATGGCCGGCCGGCCGCGCTGTTCACGCTGTGGTTCTCGGCGAACATGCAGATGACCACGGTGGCGACCGGGCTGGTGGCGACCGCGCTGGGGCTCGGCCTCGGCTCGGGGCTGCTGGCGATCGTGCTCGGCAATGTCGTCGGCGGGCTGTTCATGGCCTATCACGCCGCGCAGGGGCCGAAGCTCGGCATTCCGCAGATGATCCAGTCGCGCGCGCAGTTCGGCGTGGCCGGGGCGAACCTGCCGGTGGCGCTGGTGATCGTGCTCTATGTCGGGTTCTTCACTCTCAGCGCGATCCTCGGCGGCGAGGCGGCGGCGGCGCTGTTCGGCGTGTCGAAGGCGGCGGGGGTGGTGATCGTCGACGCGCTGGCCTTCGTGCTGCTGGCGTTCGGCTACGACCAGATCCACCGCTACGAGCGCTATGTGGCGCTGGTGTTCCTGCTCGTGTTCGGCGCCGTTACCATCGCGCTGCTCTCGCGTTACCACGCGATGCCGGCGGCGCCGGCGAAGGCGGCCTCGCCGGCGATGGTGGTGCTGGGGATCTCGATCTTCGCGACCTGGCAGATCACCTACGCGCCCTATGTCGCCGACTATTCGCGCTACCTGCCGGCCGATACCTCGTTCCTGCGCAGTTCGGCGCATACCTATCTCGGCTCGGTGCTGGCCTCGATCTGGATGATGAGCCTCGGGCTGCTGGCCGGGCTGGTGGCGAACAAGGCGGCGAACGCCGACACCACGCTGTTCTTCGCCGGGCTGCTCGGGCCGGGGCTGCGCTGGCTGATGCTCGTGGTCATCATGCTCGGGATCGTCGGCGCCAATGTGCTGAACCTGTACGGCGCCGCGATGTCCACCGGCACGATCCTGACCGCCGGCGGCGACACGACGCTGGCGCGGGCGGTGCTGGCCCGGGGCAGCGCGCTGCGGATCGGCGTCGGCGCCGCGATCGCGGTGATCGGCACGGCGCTCGCGGTTCTCGCGAGCGGCAGCTTCGTCGACGGGATGACCAATTTCCTGCTGCTGCTGCTCTACGTTTTCGTGCCGTGGACGGCGATCAACCTGACGGATTTCTACCTGGTGCGGCAGGGAAGCTACGATATCGGCGCGATCTATGACCCCGCCGGCATCTACCGGCGGATCAACTGGTCGACCATGGCGATCTATGCCGTCGGCATTCTCGTCGAGATCCCGTTCATGAACGCCGAGCTCTACGAGGGGCCGATCGCCCGCGCGCTGGGCGGCGCCGATATCAGCTGGCTGGTCGGGCTGGCGGTGTCCGGCGCGCTGTATTTCGCGGTGAACCGGGCGGGGCGGGGTGCGGCGGCGTGAGCGGGGCCGGGAGGTTGCGCATACAAGCCGGGAGGCGCCCCGGAAGGGCTGGAATATCCTTCCGTATAGGGGATCAAAATCACGTAAAAACGAATATCGACAGGTCAGTTCGTCTCACGTAACAGGAGGTCGTCTCGCACCTCTGGACAAGGTGCGGGGCATCTCGCGCGTCGGCCCCGGAGAGATCCGGGGTCGCTTGCTTTGGAGCCGGTGCCCGGATGGGCAGCACCGCCCTCACCTGCCGGCACCGACCGCCCGGGCGCGGCGGCGGGCTCGATTCCATCGATGACGGGAGCATCCTTGCCGGATCGGATCGGCCATCCGGCCGGATGATGCTTCAGAGGAGGAAGGGCGCCGAGACGGCCAGCGCGGCGATGACGATCACCGCCGCGGCGCGCAACGGGTGATCGTAAAGCGCGACGCTCTTGGCGCACACGCACTCGAACCAGTTGCCAGGACGCGACCGCGGGGACGCCATTGCCGTTGCTGCCTTTCGTTTGGGGACTGCCCAGGGTGAGACGCCGTGGGAGTCGGACGCCATACGCGTATGGCCATATCGGTTTCGCGGGCACCCCGGGAGAACGCATGGCCGGTATCGAATTTGTAATCCCGCCGTCGGGATTTCGACATCTGCTCAAAGGGGTGATCGCCTTCGGTCGAAGGCGGCTTGCGGCGTGAAACGTCGTGACAAGAGTCCGCAACATTGCGGCGATCCGGGCGCGCTATGCCACGGGCGGTCGCGTCGTTGCGGTATTCGGGGCGCTTCGCCCCCGGACGCGGCAAGGCGCCGCGAGGGGGCGTGCGAGGGATGCGAAAGGCGGGTTCAGGGGTTCTGCGGCGGGCGGGGCTGCGACCGCAGATAGGCTTCCAGCGCGGCGAGGTTCTGCCGCGCGGTTTCGTTGCCCTGCGCGGCGGCCTGGCGATAGAGCTCGATCGCGCGCCGCGTGTCCTGCGGGACGCCCTGGCCGGTCTGGTACATCATGGCGAGGTTGTTCTGGGCGACGGGATCGCCGCGCCGTGCCGCGAAGGCGAACCAGTGGGCGGCCATCGCATCGTCCCGCGGGACGCCCTGGCCGTTTTCGTAGAGCGAGCCGAGATAGGTCGCGGCGGCGACATTGCCGTTCCGCGCCGCCTGTTCGAGCTGGCTGACCGGCTGCGCCTGGGCGGCCTGCCAGGCGCCAAGCGTTGCGACAAACACGATCGCCGCGGCGGCGCCGCGTATCCGGTGTGCTGTCATCGTTCTCTCCTCCGCGAGCTGGTTGCACGTGAGCCCAGCGGATATCGGTCCGGCGGGCGGCCGGTTCAACAACGGGTGCGGCGGGACGAAGGCGACCCCTTGGCGGGGCGGGGGATTCGGCGGTATCCCAATGGCAAGAAAGCGATCGCTTGATCCGAGCGGCACATGGATATGGGAAACATCTTCATCCGGCTGAATTCGCTCCTGTTTCACCCCTGGATGCTGGGATTCTTGCTGCTCGGGTTCACCGGCCTGTCGGTCTGGTGTCTCGACTGGCTCATTTTCAGGCGGCGGCTGCAGGCGCGCCTCTCCGATCGCGACGACGAGGCCGGGCCCTGACCCGGACGGGGCGGATCACCACCCGGCGGCCTTGGCCATCCGGTCGAGCTCGTCCAGCCGGCTGGTGGTGATCAGGGCGGCGCATTGCGTGTCGGGCGCGGAGGCGGCCTTGAGGCGCGTCACGATCTGGGTGTCGGTGAACATGGAGAGTTCGGTGCCCTGCCGGCCGCTGTCCTCGGGCCAGAGGGTGCGGGCCGCATCGGCGGCGTCATAGGCGATCTGCTCTTCAACCAGGGATTGCCAGCGGACGGAGCGGAGATGGCAGCGGACAGCGACGACCGCCCACCACTCCATGTCGAGGAGCGGGGTGGTCTCGGTGAGGAACGTCGTCTCGCGGCGATGCGAAACGACGGGAATCGGCGGCAGGCGGGAGGCTGGCTTGATCATCGGCCCCGGTAAGGAAAGCGCGAATGCCCCCGCCACGAGAAGCGCTCGAACGCTCATGTGCCCATCCAGATAATACGAAGAGAGGCGTCTTTTTTGACTAAGCTTAATTATTTATACACTTTATGATAACGTAATATACTGAAGAAATCAATTGCTCCATAGGATGAAACTATTAATCAAAAGCAATATCGCGAACGGACGTCATGCGCGATGACTTGCGGCCGCCGGGAAAAAAGTGGCAGCCGGGCTTTGGAGGAGAACCGGCTGCCAACGGAAAGTGGGAGCATAAGCACGTGTGTCGTGCCGAGCGCCTTGTGCGTGCGGGCCGGGAGAGGGTCAACCGGGGGCGGGCGCCGGGAGCGCCCACGTTGCGGTGAGCGTGTTCACAAGATCGAAAGACGCGGCCAGGCGGGCGGCGAGCCGGAGGCCCGGCCGAGACATTATGAAACGTGGGCGTTACGCGCGAGCGACGAAGATCGGCCATGATGCGAGGCATGCATTTGGACCTCCTTGCGCACCGGCCCCGGAGCCCTCATCCGGGGCCGTTTTTCGGCCGGGGCGCGGTTCACCATCCGCCCGCCTTGGCGATGTGATCGAGCTCCCCGAGCTTGCCGGTGGACAGGAGGGCGGCGCATTGAAGCCGCGAGGCGAATTCGGCCTCGCGGCGGGCCTCGGCCTGCGCGGCGGTGAAGATCGACAGCGCCTGTTCCTGGCGCTTCCCGTCGCCCGGCCACAGGAGTTTTGCCGCGTCCGCGGATTCATGGGCGATGCGTTCCTCGATGGCGGCCTGCCATCGCGCGGTGCGGAACCGGCAGCGCAGCGCCTCGACCGCCCACCATTCGAGGTCCAGAAGCGGCTGCGTTCCCTTCAGGAACGCGATCTCGCGGCGGTTGGGGCGGGCGACGATCATGGGCGGCGGATGGCAGGCCTGCCCCGTGCCGCCCAGCAGTCCCGGCATGGCGGCCAGCGCCGCGCCCGCCACGAAGACGGCGCGATGCAGCATGCGCCCCTCCCAGAATTATGAAACCAGCTGCTTTTTTGCCTTCAGGTAATTATTTTGAAAGCGAACGATAATCTCGTTGGATCAAAGATCAACTATTCAAAAAGCTTATATTCTTAAGGTTTCATTCTACCCTTGCGGGAATCCCGCCGCGCCCGCGGGCGAATGAGCGGGCAGGGTCGTTGCGGGGTGGGCGGACCAGGGGAGGATCGAGGCCGCTGGTGCGCCGGGCAGGACTCGAACCCGCAACCAAACCGTTATGAGCGGTCCGCTCTAACCGTTGAGCTACCGGCGCACGCCGCCTGTATGGGGCCGGGGCGCGGCGATTGGCAATATCCGCCCATGCCGCTAGAAGGCGCGCGACATCATTCAGGAGGTTCCGCCATGGACGTTTCCAAGATCCCGGCCGGCAAGGCGCCGCCGTCCGACATTCATGTGGTGATCGAGATTCCGCAGGGCTCGGCGGTGAAATACGAGGTCGACAAGGAGAGCGGGGCGGTGATGGTGGACCGCTTCCTGTTCACCCCGATGGCCTATCCGGCGGCCTACGGGTTCATTCCCAACACCCTCGCCGACGATGGCGACCCGGCCGACGCGCTGGTGCTGGTGCCGGCGGCGGTGGTGCCGGGGGCGGTGATCCGGGCGCGGCCGATCGGCGTGCTGCGGATGGAAGACGAGGCGGGGCAGGACGAGAAGATCGTCTGCGTGCCGCACGACAAGATCCACCCGCAATTCTCCGGCGTGACCGAGGTCGACCAGCTGCCGGCGATCACGCGCGACGCGATCGAGCATTTCTTCACCCATTACAAGGACCTGGAGAAGGGCAAGTGGGTGAAGGTGACCGGCTGGGAAGGCCGCGAATCCGCCGAGGCGGCGATCAGCCAGAGCCTCGCCCGCGCCGCGAAGTAGTTTTGCTCCGGCTCCGGCCCGGTGAGGGCCGGAGCGGCTTTGGAGGCCGTCAGGCCCCGGTTTCCGCCGCGAGGATGGCTTCGAGCCCCTCGCGGTAGGAGGGAAAACGCCAGGGGCGGCGCAGCGCTGCCCTGGTGCCCTCGCTCCGCACGATGCGGTTTTCCGACCAGAAGGACAGCGCCATCGGCGACATCCCGCGCCGCGCCTCGTCGAAGGGGATCAGCGGCGGCGGGGCGATGCCGAGCAGGGATGCGGCATGGGCGATGACATCGGCGCTCGGGGCGGGTTCGTCATCGGCGAAGTTGAGGATGCGCACGCCGCCGGTGGCCGTGGCGATGGACGCGAGCGTGCCGCCGGCGATGTCGTCCACATGGATGCGGCTGAATTTTTGCCCCGGCCGGTCGATCCGGCGGGCGGTGCCGGCGCGCAGGTCGTCGAAGGCGGAGCGGCCGGGGCCGTAGATGCCGGCGAGGCGGATGACGTCGACGGCGCGGTGGTCGTTCGCCATCGCCGCCCAGTTCTGCTCCGCCTCGACGCGGCGGAGGGTGCGCGGCGAGCCGGGGGCGGGCGGCGTGGTTTCGTCGACGCTGCCGCCCTGGCGGTCGCCATAGACGCCGGTGGTGGAGAAATAGCCGATCCAGCGCAGCGCCGGGGCGGCGGCGATGGCATCGGCGCAGAGGGCGAGGAGCGGATCGCCGGCCTCGCCGGGGGCGGCGGTGACCAGCAGATGGGTCGCGTCCGGCAGCGCTGCGGCGGCCTCGGCGAAGGGGATGAGCGCCACACCCCCGGGCGCGGATCTGCCCGCCGGGTCGCGCGCGGTGGCGAGGACGGCGAAGCCCGCATCGCGGGCGGCGGTGGCGACGGCGCGGCCGGTATAGCCGAGCCCGGCGATCAGCAATGTTGCGGTCATCTCTTGTGCGGAAGCTGGTCGGGGAGGGTGGCGCGGGCGGCGGCGGCGCGTTCGAGCCGCTCGCCGTGGCGGCGGGCGAGGACCACCATCGCCACGCCGACGGCGACGATGACGACCGCCGCGGCGGCGCCGAGCGGGCCGGCGAAGCGGTTGATCTGCTTGCCGAAGATGTAGGCGACGCCGCCATAGATGCCGGCCCAGATGAGGCAGGCGAGGGTCTGGAAGGCGATGAAGCGGCGCCACTCCATCACCGTGACGCCGGCGAGCAGCGCGGCGAGGGCGCGCATCACCGCGAAGAAACGGCCGAAGACGACGATCTTGCCGCCATGGTTCTCGAACAGCCAGTGGCCGGCGCGCAGCCGGCGCTCGGTCAGGCCGATATGGCGGCCATGGCGGAGCAGCACCGGGTAGCCGGCGTTGCGGCCGATCCAGTAGCCGGCGGCGCCGCCGACGATGGCACCCGCCGCGGCGGCGAGGATGAGGACCGAAATGTCGATCCGGTGGGTGGTGCCGGCATAGATCGCCGCGGAGACCAGGGCGGTTTCGCCGGGCAGCGGCAGGCCGAGGCTTTCCAGCATGATCAGCGCGGCCACCGCCAGGCTGCCATAGGCGGCGATCCAGGGAGCCAGGGCATGGTTGAAGGCGGTGATCATCGGTCGGCTCGGGTTTCCAGCGCGGCTGCGGGTTAAGCGGCTTTCATTGTAACGCAAAATCCGCGATAAGCATCGCATGGCGGAGCAGGAAACCGAAATTCAGGCGATCGAGCGGCTCGAAGCGGCGCTGGCGCGCATCGCCGCCCATGCGGCGCGGCCGGCCCCGCCGGGCGGAAGCGACGGGCGGGCCGAGGTCGCCGCGGCGCTCGACCGGATGATCGAGCAACTGCGGGCGGCGCTCGACGAGGCCGACCGGGTGGAGCAGGGCTGACATGGCGAACGTGAACATCCGCATCAACGGCTTCTCCTATTCGGTGAGCTGCGAGGACGGGCAGGAGCGGCACTTGCAGGCGATGGCCGCCGAGATCGACCGCCGGGTGAGCAGCATCAAGGCGATCGGCGAGCAGACCGGCGAGGCGCGGCTGCTGGTGCTGGCGGCACTTCTGCTGGCCGACGAGCTGCACGACCTGCGGGCCACCCACGAGGCGTTGCGGGCGGCGAAGCCCACCGGCGTTTCCCCCGAGCATGTCGCAAGGCTGCGGCGCGTCGCCGCGCGCGCGGAGGAGATTGCGGCGGACCTCGCGGAGTCCTAAGTTGCGGGGGCGAGGCTGCCCGGTGCGTCAGGCAAGCACATCCCCGGGGCCAGTAAGTATCTCCCAGGGAGCTGGCTCTGTCGGAACCGTGGTTCCGGTATTTCCGGCGCCCACCTGCTCACGCAGGCTCTGGGAGGATGTCAACGCCAACGGCCAGGGCGGCTTCGCACTTTTGCTCCTCTCCCCGACAGCATGACCGAGCTCGATCTCATCGCCCGCAAGGCGGCGGCGCGGCAGGCCGCCCTCGACCGGCGCGACGGGCTCGACCCGGCACTGGGCGCGCGCCTGGCCGCCGTGGTGCTGGAGCAGTGCCCGCCGCCCGCCGGCGCGGTGGTTTCGGGGTTCTGGCCGATCGGGGCGGAAATCGACATCCGGCCGCTGCTGGCCGAGCTGGAGGCGCGGGGGCATGCGATCGGCCTGCCGGTGACGCCGAGGCGCGGCCTGCCGCTCACCTTCCGGCGCTGGCGGCGCGGCGCGGCGCTGGTGCCGGGGCGGTTCGGCACCTCGCACCCCGAGGGCGAGGAGATCGTGCCCGATTTCGTGCTGGTGCCGCTGCTGGCCTTCGACCGGCGGGGCAACCGGCTTGGCTATGGCGCGGGGTATTACGACCGCACGCTGGCCGGCCTGCCCGATGCGTTCCGGCTGGGGTGCGCCTATGCATCGCAGGAGGTGGACGAGGTGCCGGTGGGACCGCAGGATGCGCGCCTTCATGCGGTGGCGACCGAACGCGGCGTGGTGCGCGCGGGCTGACGCCGCCTTTCAGGGTGGTCAATGGATATCATTCGGATTCCGCGATCGAAGATCGGCGATATCGGGCGGCTGGCCTTTGCCGACCCGGCGGTGGACAACCTGGCGTTCGGCGAGTCCGACCGGGCGCCGCCGGACGCGGCGCGGGCGGCGCTGATCCGCGCCGTCGAGGCCGGGGACACGCATTACGTGGACAGCCGGGGGCGGCTGTCGCTCCGCCTCGCGCTGGCGGATTATCTGAGCCGGGTGCACGCGAAACCGGTGGCGGAGACGCGGATCGCGGTGACCGCCTCGGGCATGGCGGCGATCGGCGTCGCCTTCACCGCGATCTTGCGGCAGGGCGACAAGGTGGTGATCCACGAGCCGGAATGGCCGAACCTCGCCGGGGCGGCGCTGGCGCGGCGGGCCGAGGTGGTGCGGCTGCCGCTGGACGAGGACGGGGCGGGCGGATTCCGCCTCGATCTCGACCGGCTGGACGCGGCCCTCGACGGCGCGCGGGTGTTCTGCCTCAATTCGCCGAACAACCCGACCGGGTGGATGGCGAGCGACGCGGAGATCGTCGCCATCCTGGAGATCTGCCGGCGGCGGGGCGTGTGGCTGCTGTCGGACGAGGTGTATTCGCGGCTGAGTTTCGACGGGCGGGCGGCGGCGCCCTCGGCGCTGGACCATGCGGGGCCGGAGGATCGGGTGATCGTCGCCAATTCGGTGTCGAAGACCTGGGCGATGACGGGATTCCGCGTCGGCTGGCTGGTGCTGCCGGAGGGCGAGCGGGACGCGGTGGGCGAGCTGATCGAGGCGACGCATTCCGGCGTGGCGCCCTTCGCGCAGGAGGCGGCGCGGGCGGCGCTGGAGTGCGAGGACTATGTCGCCGGGTTCCGGGCGTTCTGCGCCGAGGGGCGGGCGATCGTCGGCGCCGGGCTCGCCGGGCTCAACCGCGTGCGCTACAGCGCGGCGCCGGCCGGGCTCTATGCCTTCGCGCGGATCGAGGGGGTGGCGGACAGCCTGGAACTGGCGCGGCACCTCGCCATCGCGCACAAGGTGGCGGTGGCGCCGGGGATCGCGTTCGGCGCGGCGGGCGAGGGGCATTTGCGGATCTGCTTCGCCCAGAGCCCGGAAAAGCTGGAGCGGGCGATGACGAAATTGCGCGCGGGGCTGGCGGCGTTAACCTGATGTTTACCCGTTCACGTTATGTTCCAGAGATGATTTCGAACAGGAGATGGATCGGTCTGGTCGCGGCGGCCTGGATGCTGGCCGGTGGGGTGGCGGCGGCGCGGGGGGCTTCGCCGCTGCCCGATCCGGCGCTGACGCCGGGGGCGATCAACCCCGCGGTGCGCGAGGCGACGATCGGTGCCACGATCTGCCGGCGCGGCTGGACGCGGACGGTGCGGCCGCCGGTGTCCTATACCGAGCCGCTGAAGAAGGCGCAGATCCGGCGCTATGGCTATGCCGATGCGCGACCCTGGAAATACGAGGAGGATCACCTGATCCCGCTCGCGCTCGGCGGCTCGCCGACCAGCCCGGCCAATCTCTGGCCGGAGCCGCATCTCGGGCGGGGGCAGTGGGGGTCCTATGCGAAGGACCGGCTGGAGGCGCGGATGGCGCGGCTGGTCTGCGCGCATCGGCTGGGGCTGGACGAGGCGCGGCGGATGATCGCGCGGGACTGGATTTCTGCCTATCGGCGCTTCATCGGATCGCGGCCGGACAACGCGCCGTTGCATGGGCGCGGCGCGGGATATGACGGCGGATACCGGCCGTATGACCATTGGCACCACTGGCATCGCTGGCACCGCCGCGACTGGTGAGGCGGGGCGGCGTGAGCCGTCACGCTACGGCAGTTCGCCCTTTGGTTTCCGCAAATCGCCGCTGAAATTCAGCAATGCGCGGGTCGTCGGGTTTCGGGATGATCCGGGACGGCGCAAAAATTCAGGCGGGGCGGTCGGCGTCGGCGCCGGTGAGGGCGCGGGCGAATTCGGTGGCGTCGAAGGGGCGGAGATCGGCCGCCTGTTCGCCGACGCCCACGGCATGGATCGGCAGGGCGGCGGTTTCGGCCAGGGCGACGACGACGCCGGCGCGGGCCGAGCCGTCGAGCTTGGTGACGATCAGGCCGGTGAGATCGACCATCTCCTTGAAGGTGGCGACCTGGGCGATGGCGTTCTGGCCGGTGGTGGCGTCGAGCGTCAGCAGCACGGCGTGGGGGGCGGTTTCGTCCTGCTTGCGGATGACACGGATGATCTTGCGCAGCTCCTCCATCAGCGCGGCCTTGTTGTGCAGGCGGCCGGCGGTGTCGATCAGCACGATGTCGTGCCCGTCGCGGCGGGCGCGGGCGATGGCGTCGAAGGCGAGGCCGGCGGGGTCGGCGTTGGCGGGGCCGGTCATCACCGGCGCGCCGGTCCGCTCGCCCCAGACCTGGAGCTGTTCGACCGCGGCGGCGCGGAACGTGTCTCCGGCGACGAGCAGGGGTCTGGCGCCGGCCTCGGCATAGGACTGGGCGAGCTTGCCGATCGTGGTGGTCTTGCCGGTGCCGTTGACGCCGACCATCAGGATCACGAACGGGTTTTTGCTCCGGTCGATCGCGAGCGGCTGCGCGACGGGGGCGAGGATTTTCGCCACCTCCTCGGCCAGCGACGCGCGGATTTCGGGAGCGGAAACGTCCTGGCCGAAGCGGGTGCGGCGGAAGGCGCGGATGACGCGGGCGGCGGCGGCGGGGCCGAGATCGGCGGTGATGAGCAGGTCTTCGAGCTCTTCCAGCGCCGCGTCGTCGAGCTTGCGCTTGGTGAAGGTGTCGGTGATGCCGGCGGCGAGCTTCTGGGTGCTGCGGGTGAGGCCGGATTTGAGGCGCGAGAGAAAGCCGAGCGCCATCATTCTGCTCCTGCGGTCACGCCGGTGGCATCCGCGCCGGTGATTCTCGCCGTGACGAGCGCGCCCGGGGTGACGGGTGCGGAAAAGCGGATCGGCGCGAAGGTTTCGGTGTGGCCGGCGGTTTCGGTCTCGGCCAGGGCGGTGACGGTGGTGCCGGTCATGGCGCGGAAGCGGGCTTCGGCGCGGCGGGCGCCGGCCTCGCGCAGGCGGGCGGCGCGGGCGCGGCGTTCGGCCATCGGCAAAGCGGGGATGCGCGCGGCGGGCGTGCCCTTGCGGGCGGAGAAGGGGAAGACGTGGAGATAGTCGAGCCCGGCGTCGTCGACCAAAGCGAGGGTTTCGGCGAAATGCGCCTCGGTTTCGGTGGGGAAACCGGCGATGAGGTCGGCGCCGAGGGCGATGTCGGGGCGGAGCGCGCGGGCGCGGGCGGCGGCCTCGATGACGTGGTGGCGGAGATGGCGGCGCTTCATGCGCTTGAGGATGAGGTCGGATCCGGCCTGCACCGAGAGATGCAGATGCGGCATCAGGCGGGGCTCGGATTCGAGCAGGCGCCAGAGATCGTCGTCGATCTCGGCGGGGTCGATCGAGGAGAGGCGCAGGCGCGGCAGGTCCGGCACGGCGGCGAGCAGGCGGCGGCAGAGCTGGCCGAGTTTCGGCGCGCCGGGCAGGTCGGCGCCGTAGGAGGTGAGGTCGACGCCGGTGAGCACCACCTCGTTGTAGCCATTGGCGACGAGGGTGCGGACCTGCTCGACCACGGCGCCGAGCGGGATCGAGCGCGAGGGGCCGCGGCCATAGGGGATGATGCAGAAGGTGCAGCGGTGATCGCAGCCCTGCTGCACCTCGATGAAGGCGCGCGCGCGGGTGCCGAAGCCCTCGATCAGGTGGGCGGCGGTCTGGCGGAGCTGCATGATGTCGGCGACGAGGACCGGCGCTTCCGACCGCCAGGCCTCGGGCGTGAGCTTCTCGGCGTTGCCGAGGACGCGGGCGACACCCTCGATGCTCGACCAGGCGGCCGGATCGATCTGGGCGGCGCAGCCGGTGACGATGATTTTCGCGGCGGGGTCGGCGCGGTGGGCGCGGCGGATGGCCTGGCGGGCCTGGCGCTCGGCCTCGGCGGTGACGGCGCAGGTGTTGACGATGACGGCGTCGCCGAGCCCGGCGGCCTCGGCATGGCCGCGCATCACCTCGCTCTCGAAGGCGTTGAGGCGGCAGCCGAAGGTGAGGATGTCGAGGCTCATGGCGCGAGCATGGCCGCGTCCAGCTCGCCCTCGAAGACCAGGGCGACGGGGCCTTCCATCAGCACGTGGCCGTCGTCGCGCCAGGTGAGGGTGAGGGTGCCGCCGTCCATCTCGATCTCGGCGCGGCGGGCGGCGAGGCCGCGGCGATGGGCGTTGACCAGGGCGGCGCACGCGCCGGAACCGCAGGCGAGGGTGAGGCCGGCGCCGCGTTCCCAGACGCGCAGGCGGATGCGGTCCGGCGCGTCGATCCGGGCGAAGCCGATATTGGCGCGCTCGGGGAAGAGGCGGGCGTGTTCGAGCTTCGGGCCGATCGTCTCGATCTGCAGGTGGGTCAGGTCGTCGACGAAGAAGGTGGCGTGGGGGTTGCCCATCGAGCAGGCGGCGGGGTTCTGCACCGGGCCGAGGGCGAGGCGGAGCGAGAGCGTGTCCGCCGGTTCGGCCAGGGGAATGTCTTCCCAGCCGAGTTTCGGCGCGCCCATGTCGACCTCGACCAGGGTGGGGCCCTTGATTTCGGCGGGCAGCAGGCCGGCATTGGTGCGGATGGTGAGGCGGCGGGCGCCGGTTTCGCCGGCGAGCAGGGCGGCGACGCAGCGCGTGGCGTTGCCGCAGGCGCCGGATTCCGAGCCATCGGCGTTGAGGATGCGCATGAAGGCGGCGGCGCCGTCGTCCCGCTCGATCAGGATGATCTGGTCGCAGCCGACGCCGCGGTGACGGTCGGCGATGCGGGCGGCGGCGGCGGGGGCGAGGTCAAGCGGGTGCGCGCGGGCATCGAGAACGACGAAATCGTTCCCGGCGCCGTGCATTTTCAGAAAGGGTCGGGCCGCTGCCATGCGGTTCGTATATGGCGTCGCGGCGCGGCGCGGAAGGGGGCGCTATTCGAGGGGGAGCGTTGCGGTGACGGCGGCGAGGCCGGGGGCGACGCGGCGGGCGCGGAGATAGAGCGCCGTGCCGATCAGCGCCATCACCGCGCCCTGGAACAGCGGCTGGACGTAGAAGGGCGCGTGGGGCAGCACCAGCACCGAGCGGATCAGCGCGATGGTGACGACGATGGAGAGCAGGGCGACGGGCACGACCATGACGCCGCGGCGGAAGGGCTCGGACCAGCCATGGCTGGCATGGCGCGGGTTGTAGCGCAGGTTGAGCGCGGCGCAGGCGACGGCGAGCCAGACCAGCAGGATGGTGACCGAGCGGGCGACGATGCCGAAGGCCCAGCCGATATAGGTCGCCTGCACGAGGAAGAGCGAGGCGAGCACGACGGTGAGGGTGAGGGCGGCGACCGGGGCGCGGCGGCGCGAGGTTTCGGCGAAGCGGGCGGGGATCAGCCCGTCCTCGGCCCAGGCGAAGAGCATGCGCGAGGTGACGACCATCTGCGGCGCGAGCGTCTTGCCGACGATGAGCGCGATCACGAGGTCGAGCGCCGCGGCGAGCGGGCGCGGGGCGGCGAGGCCGATGATGCCGGGGGCGGTGACGAGGGAGGCGTGCTTGTGGCGGATGAGGTCCAGCGCCGCCCACCAGGGCACGGCGTGCAGCAGTGCTGCGGCGACCAGCGAGAACAGCACGACCGAGGTGAGCCAGGCGATGACGATGCCGCGCGGCATCACGGTTTCGGCGTGTTCGGTCTCGCCCGACAGGGCGGGCGCGCCGGACAGCCCGCCATAGGCGAAGATGAACAGGGTGCAGACGGCGAGGAAGGCGTGCGCGTCGAAGGGCGGGGCGGCGGCGGGGCGGGCGAAGGCGATGCCGGTGCGCGCCGCGGCGGTGTGCAGCAGGGCGGCGGGGTCGGCGGCGAAGCCGATGACGCCGACGGCGAGGGCGGTGACCACGACGAGCGCGAGCAGGATGACGACGAGGCGGCCGTAATCGCGGATGCCGGCGACATGGATGCCGTAGATGATCCAGAGTGCGGCGAGGCCGAGGGCGAGATGGCCGGGCTTCGAGAGCAGCAGGTGGCCGGCGGCGAAGCCGGCATTGACCATCGCGTTGCCGAGGAAATTGCCGAAGGCGAAGGCGATGAAGCCCATCGCCGCGGTGATGCTGGCCCACCAGACGAAATGCAGGATGAAGCCGAGCGGCAGGTTGAGGGCGCGCACCGTCCAGACATAGGACGAGCCGGCGCGCGGCATGGCGCGGGAGAACCGGGCGTAGAGGAAGACCTTCAGGAAGATGACGAGGCCGGTCGCGAACATCGCCAGCGGCACCAGCGCGCCGATGCCGGGATAGACGCCGAGGCTCTGGGGGACGACGAAGTTGATTCCGGCGCCGTATTCCTGGGTGACGGCCGAGGCGACGACGGCGGCGAGGCCGAGGGTCTTCGCGAGGCGGAAGCCGGAGGACGCGCTCATGCCCGGCGGCCCCTCGCGGGTGCCGCGGGTTTGGGGGTGAAGACGCACCATTGCGCGCCGGGGCAGCGCCAGCATTCGGGCTGGCGGGCCTTGCAGACATAGCGCCCGTGCAGGATCAGCCAGTGATGGGCGCGGCGCAGCAGGTCGGGCGGGATGCGCCTGACCAGGCCGTCCTCCACCTCGCGCACGGTCTTGCCGGGGGCGAGGCCGGTGCGGTTGGCGAGGCGGAAGATGTGGGTGTCCACCGCCATGGTGGGCTGGCCGAAGATTTCGTTGAGCACGACATTCGCGGTCTTGCGGCCGACGCCGGGCAGGGCCTCGAGCGCCTCGCGCTCGGCGGGGACCGCGCCGCCATGCCGCTCGACGAGGAGCTCGGCGAGGGCGGCGACGTTCCTCGCCTTGGACTGCCAGAGGCCGATCGAGCGGATATGCGGGCCGATGCCCTCGGCGCCGAGGGCCGCCATCGCCGCCGGGGTGGGGGCGGCGGCGAACAGGCCGGGGGTCGCCTTGTTCACCGCGGCGTCGGTCGTCTGCGCGGATAGGACGACGGCGACGAGCAGCGAGAACGGGTCGGCGTAGTGGAGCTCGGTGCGCGGCTCGGGGTTGCCGGCCGAGATGGCTTCGAGGAAGGGGCGGATATCCGCCGTTTTCATCCTGCGCACGCGGGCCTGCGGGACGGTGGGGCGGCGCTTGGGGGGCGGTTCGGTGGCGGTCGGCATCCGCGATTTGTGCGGGGCGGGGGGGATTTTGGCAAGCATCCATGCTTGCGGAATGCGCATTCGATGCGAAGATAACGTCATGGCGGAAGCGTTGGGTATGGCCGGACAGGGACGGCCGATTTTCCAGGCGGTGCTGACGCCGCACCGGAGCATGAGCCGGCGCGGCATGTTCGTCGTGTTCGGGGTGATGGCGACCGGCTCGTTGCTGGTGACCAGCCTGATGTGGCGGCTGGGCGCGATGCCGGTGATCGGGTTCAACGGGGCCGATCTCATCCTCGCCGTCACGCTCTACGGGATGAACATGCGCGGGGCGAAGGCGTCCGAGGTGATCGTGCTGACCGACGAGGCGCTGACCATCACCCGCACCACGCCGGGCGGGCGCAGGAGCGAGGTGCGGCTGGAGGCGGGGTGGCTGCGCGTCGATGTCGAGGAACAGGCGGGGACCAATCCGATCGTCTCGGTGGCGAACCGGGAGGCGCGGCAGATCGTCGGCATGGCGCTGGGGGATGCGGAGCGGCGGGATTTCGCCGATGCGCTGAAGGCGGCGATCCACCGGATGCGCTCGCCGCGCTTCGACAATCCGCAGACACGGGGCTGAGTTCCGCCGGCGGGCGTTGCCGCCGGCGCCGGCGGCGTGTTCACTGCCGTTCCCTTTTCGCGGAATTCCGGCATGAAACTTCCCCTGCTCGCGCTCATCGTCGCGAGCTTCGCCATCGGCACGAGCGAGTTCGTCATCGTCGGGCTGGTGCCCGATCTCGCGCGCGATTTCTCGGTCTCGATCCCGCGCGCGGGATTTCTGGTCAGCGCCTATGCGCTGGGGGTGAGCTTCGGCTCGCCGTTCCTCGCGGTGCTGGTCGGGCGGTGGCCGCGCAGGGCGGCGCTGCTCGGGCTGATGGGCGTGTTCGTGCTGGGCAACGCGCTCTGCGCGCTGGCGCCGGGCTATGACACGATGCTGGCGGCGCGGGTGGTCACCTCGCTGTCGCACGGGGCGTTCTTCGGGATCGGCTCGGTCGTCGCGGCGGAGCTGGCGCCGCGGGAGAAGCGGGCGCGGGCGGTGGCGCTGGTGTTTCTCGGCCTCACGCTCGCCAATGTGCTCGGCGTGCCGGCGGGCACCATCCTCGGCCAGGCGGCGGGATGGCGGGCGACCTTCTGGGTGGTGGCGGCGATCGGCCTTGTCGCGATGGCGGCGATCGCGCTGCTGCTGCCGCGCGACCTGCGGGCGGGATCGGCCAGGCTGCTCAACGAGGTGCGGATTCTCGGACGGTCGCAGGTGCTGCTCGCCATGCTGATGGCGGTGCTGAGCTCGGCGAGCCTGTTCAGCGTGTTCACCTATATCGCGCCGATGCTCGAACGGGTGGGCGGGCTGTCGCCGCACTGGGTGAGCGTGGCGCTGCTGGTGTTCGGCGCCGGGCTGACGGCGGGCGGGCTGCTCGGCGGGCGGCTCGCGGACCGGCATGCGGCGCGCACGATCGTCGCGACGCTGTCGGCGATCGCCGTGCTGCTGGTGGCGCTGCGGGCGGCGCTGCCGTTCGGCCTGTTGGCCGTGCTGGTGATGGCGGGCTGGGGGATGGCGGTGTTCACCCTGGTCTCGCCGTTGCAGACGCGGGTGATCGACCATGCGCGGGATGCGCCGAACCTTGCCTCGACGATCAACCAGGGGGCGTTCAATCTCGGCAATGCCGGCGGGGCGTGGCTGGGCGGGGCGGCGCTGGGCGCCGGGATCGGCTATCGGAGCCTGCCGCTGCTGGGCGCTGCGCTCGCGCTGGCGGGGCTGGCGGTGGCGGCCTGGGCGTTCGGGCTGGAGCGGCGGCGGGGCTGAACGGCGGCGCGGCGCAACAGGCGGGGCTCAAGAGAAAAGCCGTGGGGTTGCCCCCACGGCTTTCCGGTATCCCGGCCTGAGCCTGGAGCGGCGGATCAGAAATCCATGCCGCCCATGCCGCCCATGCCGCCCATTCCGGCGTCGCCACCGGCGGGGGCCTTCTTTTCCGGACGCTCGGCGACCATCGCTTCGGTCGTGATGAGCAGACCGGCGACCGAGGCGGCGTCCTGCAGCGCGGTGCGGACGACCTTGGTCGGGTCGATGATGCCGGCCTTGACCATGTCCTTGAACTCGCCGGACTGGGCATCGAAGCCGAAGCTGTAGTCGTCGTTGTCGAGCACCTTGCCGGAGATCACGGCGCCGTCTTCGCCGGCGTTCTCGGCGATCTGGCGCATCGGCGCGAGCACCGCCTTGCGGATGATGTCGATGCCGAAGCGCTGGTCGTCGTTATCGGCCTTGAGCTTGTTGATCGCGAGCGAGGCGCGGGCGAGGGCCACGCCGCCACCCGGGACGATGCCTTCCTCGACGGCGGCGCGGGTCGCGTGCAGCGCGTCGTCCACGCGGTCCTTGCGCTCCTTCACCTCGGTCTCCGAGGCGCCGCCGACGCGGATGACGGCAACGCCGCCGGCCAGCTTCGCCAGGCGCTCCTGCAGCTTCTCGCGGTCGTAGTCCGAGGTGGTCTCCTCGATCTGCGCGCGGATCTGGTTGCAGCGGCCGGTGATGTCGGCCTTCTTGCCGGCACCTTCGACGATCGTGGTGTTTTCCTTCTCGATCAGCACCTTCTTCGCGCGGCCGAGCATGTTCAGCGTCACGGTCTCGAGCTTGATGCCGAGATCTTCGCTGATGACCTGGCCGCCGGTGAGGATCGCGATGTCTTCCAGCATGGCCTTGCGGCGGTCACCGAAGCCGGGCGCCTTGACGGCGGCGATCTTGAGGCCGCCACGCAGCTTGTTGACGACCAGGGTGGCCAGCGCCTCGCCCTCGACGTCCTCGGCGATGATCAGCAGCGGCTTGCCGGACTGGACGATGCTTTCGAGCAGCGGCAGCATCGGCTGCAGGCCGGAGAGCTTCTTCTCGTGGATCAGGATGTACGGATTGTCGAGATCCGCGACCATCTTCTCCGGGTTGGTGATGAAGTAGGGCGAGACGTAGCCGCGGTCGAACTGCATGCCCTCGACGACGTCGAGCTCGGTCTGGATGCCCTTGGCTTCCTCGACCGTGATGACGCCCTCGTTGCCGACCTTCTGCATCGCCTCGGAGATCATCTTGCCGATCTCGGCCTCGCCGTTGGCGGAGATGGTGCCGACCTGGGCGGTTTCGCTCGGGGTCGTGATCTTCTTGGTGCGCTTCTTCAGCTCGTCGACGATGGCGTTGACCGCCTTGTCGATGCCGCGCTTCAGATCCATCGGGTTCATGCCGGCGGCAACCGCCTTCGCACCCTCGCGGACGATCGCCTGGGCGAGGACGGTCGCGGTGGTGGTGCCGTCACCGGCGAGGTCGTTGGTCTTCGAGGCCACTTCGCGCACCATCTGCGCGCCCATGTTCTCGAACTTGTCGGCGAGTTCGATTTCCTTCGCGACCGTCACGCCGTCCTTGGTGATGCGGGGCGAACCGAAGCTCTTCTCGATGACGACGTTGCGGCCCTTGGGGCCGAGGGTGACCTTCACCGCGTTGGCGAGCAGGTCGACACCGCGGATGAGGCGTTCGCGGGCGTCGGCCGAGAAGCGGACGTCTTTAGCAGCCATGTGTAACTTCCTTTATGCGATATCGGAGGGGAAACCGGGGGTGATCAGGCGGCCTTCTTCTTCGAAGCCGTACCCTCGATGATGCCCATGATGTCGGATTCCTTCATGATCAGCAGCTCTTCGCCGTCGATCTTGACCTCGGTGCCCGACCACTTGCCGAACAGGATGCGGTCGCCGGCCTTGACGTCGAGCGCCACGACGGCGCCGGCCTCGTTGCGGGCACCCGGGCCAACGGCGATGACCTCGCCTTCCATCGGCTTTTCCTTGGCGGTGTCGGGGATGATGATGCCGCCGGCGGTCTTCTCCTCGGCGTTCAGCCGGCGAACGACCACGCGGTCGTGCAGGGGACGGAATTTCATGTGGCTCGCTCCTGACTTCAGAAGTCTGTTGCAACAGTGACGGGCTCAGCAGCGCCGGCCCTCTCGATAGGCACCGGATGCTTGCTAGCACTCTCACCGGGAGAGTGCCAAAGGGATAGTGTTGTGGGCAACCGATGTCAAGTCCGGCAGCAATTGCCCGAGGTGAGTGCTAAAGTGTTGATAAGAAAGATTTTTCTTGCCAACCCCCGGGGGTGTCATGGCATCGTCATGGTCAGGAGGAGCGGACTCGCACGGCCCGCCGATGACAGTGCGACGGAGACAGATCATGACACTGAGCCGACAGCTCGAGGGATACCGGCTGACGACCGCCGAGATTCTCTACCATCTGCCCGACCATCCGGGCGTTCTGCAGAGTTTCGTGTGGCAGGACCTCGATATCGCGCCGCGCTACCCGGTGCTGCACCGGTTCCTCGATTTCTGGAGCCGGCAGATCGAGGGCAAGCTGCATTCGGTGCGGGTGGGCACGGCCGCGCTGATCACGCCAGGGGAGATGCGCAGCCCGCATATGTTCCAGCTTCACTGACCCGCGCGGCCATGGCGTGGCGGATGGGTGACATGTGTGGAATTCGCGCCGGCATCTCAAAGTTAAGCAGACGTTCAGGTTTTCTTGCGATAAATTGTGTTACGCAAGATTGATCTGGAATGGCGGCTGTGACGAGGAATATCCTTTGTGCGCTCGGACTGGCTCTCGCGCTGGCGCGGCTCGCGCCGTGCGCGCGGGCGCAGGGCGTGAACCCGGCGATTGCCGCGGCCGAGACCCGGGTTTCGCTCGGCATCACGGCGACGGGGTACAGCTATCACGAAGGGTTCGACAACACCTCCGACCAGGAGAGCGGCGTGCTGCCGGGGTTCAGCCTCGGCGCCTCGCGGCTCGGCCCGGCCTTGGGCCTGCCGGACGTCTATACCGGCGTGGTCTACGATTTCTCGGGCGGCGCGCTGGGATATCAGGGCTACCTGCAGGGAACGTCGCAGGGGCTCGTGCCATACGACCAGTCCGAAGCGGCGCGGTTCAACCATGTCGAGGTCCAGCTCGGCGTTGCCGTGCCGCTGAGCCACGCGGTCAGCGTGCTGCCCTTCATTGCCGCCGGCTATCAGAGCTGGTCGCGCAATATCGGCGGCAGCGGCGGCTATGGCAGTTTCTATCACGCGGCGCTGGCCGGGTTCGGCGCGAAGCTCGATTATGCGGCGACGGGGCGGCTCGTGCTCTCCGCCTCGGCGGAGGGACTGGCAGTGGTGGGCGGCGGCGTTTCGGCGCCGGCGCTCGGATTCTCCGGCAGCTTCGGCACCAGCGGCGAGGAGGCCGTGCGGCTCGGCGCCGACTGGCGGCTCGACAATGTCTGGCACGTCTTCGCCGGGCTGGAGATGCGGCATTTCAACTATGCCGCATCGAAACCGTCCAACGGATTCTATGAGCCGACGAGCAGCACTTTCGCCGCGCGCGGCGAGATGGGTGTCGCGTTCGGCTTCCCCTGAGCCGAGGGTGGAGCCTTCGGGGGAAAGAAAAAATCTAACATAGCGTTTTTTCTGCTTTCCCACCCGCCCCGTTTTGGGCTATCCCTCCGGTCATGATGAGGTTCTGTGCGCGGCGCGGTGCATGATGTGCTGCGACGGAGCCAGAGGGGGGGCGGTTCGGCCCCGCGATTTCCGCCGGTTCGCCGCCGCGGTGCTGGAGGCGCAGGGCTTGCGGCCGGCGCGGCACCAGCTCGCGATGATCGACGCGCTGGAGCGCGTGGCGGCCGGCCAGGTCGACCGGCTGATGGTGCAGATGCCGCCGGGGGCGGCGAAATCGACCTATGCCTCGGTGCTGTTTCCGGCGTTCTGGTTCACCCGCCATCCGGCGGGCGAGGTGATCGCGGCGAGCCATACGGCCTCGCTCGCCGAATATTTCGGCCGGCGGTTGCGGGCGCTGATCGCCGAGGCGGGCGAGGATTTCGGCCTGCTTCTCGACGCCGGCAACCGGGCGGCGGGGCGGTTTTCGTTGCAGGGGGGTGGCCAGTATTTCGCCGCCGGGGTGCGCGGGCCGATCACCGGACGGCGGGCGGATCTGATCCTGATCGACGATCCGGTGAAATCCTGGGCCGAGGCGGACAGCCGGGCGGCGCGGGACGCGCTGCATGACTGGTATCGCGCCGAACTGCTCTCGCGGCTGAAGCCGGGCGGGCGCGTCGTGCTGGTGATGACGCGCTGGCATGAGGACGATCTCGCCGGGCGGCTGATGGCCCGGGAGAGTGGCTGGACGGTGCTGCGGCTGCCAGCACTTGCCGAGGCGGACGACCCGCTCGGACGGGCGCCGGGCGAGGCGCTCTGGCCGGAATGGGAGGATGCGCGGGCGATCGCCCGGCGGCGGGCGACGGTGGGCGAGCGCGTGTTCGCCGCGCTCTACCAGCAGCGGCCGATGCGCGATGGCGGGACGCTGTTCGAACTCGACAGGCTCGGCTTCGTCGACGCGCCGCCGGCGGTGGTGCGCACCGTGCGCGCCTGGGACCTGGCGGCGACGGCGGCATCGGCCGGGCGGAATCCGGACTGGACCGTGGGGTTGAAGCTCGGGCTGACCGCCGATGGCACGCATGTCGTGCTCGACGTGGTGCGGGTGCGGGCGGGGCCGGCGGCGGTCGAGGCCTTGCTGCGGGCGACCGCCGAGGCGGACGGGCGGGGCACCGCGATCGCGCTGCCGCAGGACCCGGGACAGGCCGGCGTCGCGCAGGTCGCGCATCTGCGGCGGGTGCTGGACGGGTTCACGGTGATCGCCAGTCCGGAATCGGGATCGAAACAGACGCGGGCGATGCCGGCCGCGGCGCGGATCGGCGCCGGCGGGACGCGCGTGGTGCGCGCCGGCTGGACCGACGCGTTTCTCGCCGAGCTGCGGGCCTTTCCCGATGGCGAGAAGGACGACCAGGTCGACGCGCTGGCGCGCGCCGAGGCGACGCTCGGCCAGGCGCCGGTGGCGGCGCGGATGGTGAATTTTTCTCTGATGGGGCGCTGAATTCATGTTCGAGACGATCTGCCAGACGATCCCGGCCGATCCGCACCTCGCGCCGCGGGCGCGGCGGCTGGAGATCTATCGCCGGGTGCTGGACGGGACGATCTATGACGCGCTGCCCTATGCGTTCCAGGAGGAGCGCAACGGGGCGGGCGAATATGTGCCGCTGCGGGCGCGGCGGCCTTCGGTGCGCTACGGGCTGTGCCGGATCGTGGTGGAGGATTCGGTTTCGCTGCTGTTCAGCGCGGGGCATTTCCCCGCCGTCGAATGCGCGGAGCCGGAGATCGAGACGCTGCTGGCCGACCTCCTCGGCGAATGCCGGCTCAACGAGGTGATGATCGACGCGGCGCTGCGCGGATCGGTCGGCTCGGTGGCGATCCTGCTCCGGGTGCTGAAGGGGCGGTTCTTCTGTTCGGTGATGGAGACGCAATACCTGACGCCGCGCTGGCGCGAGGATGCGCCGGACACGCTGGAGCAGGTGACCGAGCTCTACAAGGTGCGGGGCGCGGAGCTGATCGGCCAGGGCTATCAGGGGATCGACCCGGGCCAGACCTACTGGTTCCAGCGGCGCTGGGATGCGCAGGCGGAGACCTGGTTCGAGCCGGTGCCGGTGGGCGAAGGGCTGCCCGCCGCGCCGGATCGGGCGCGGAGCGTGCGGCATGACCTCGGCTTCGTGCCGATCGTGTGGATCCGCAACCTGCCGGGCGGCGAGGGCGCCGATGGCGCCTGTACCTTTCGCGCGGCGATCGAGACATCGATCGAGATCGATTACCAGCTGTCGCAGGTGGGGCGCGGGCTGAAATATGCCTCCGATCCGACGCTGCTGATCAAGGAGCCGGCGACGACCGACCGCGAGATGGTCAAGGGCGCGGGGAATGCGCTGATCGTCTCGGAAAAGGGCGATGCCAAGCTGCTGGAGATTGGCGGCACCGCCTCGGCCGCGGTGATCGACTACGTGCGGACGCTGCGCGAGTTCGCGCTGGAGAGCGTGCATGGCAACCGCGCCAGCGCCGACCGGCTGGCGGCGCCGCAATCGGGCCGGGCGCTGGAGCTGATGAACCAGGGGTTGATCTGGCTCGCCGACAATCTGCGGATTGCCTATGGCGAGGGCGGGTTGCTGCCGCTGCTGCGGATGGCGCTGCGGGCGGCGGCGCGGTTCGACGTGAAGGTGATGGGCCGGACGGTGCCGCGGGTCGATCCCGACCTGCGGCTGAGCCTGCGCTGGCCGCGCTGGTATGCCGCCTCGGCCGATGACCGGCTGAAGGAGGCGCAGGCGATCGCGACGCTGGTCAATGCGGGCCAGCTCTCGCGCGAGACGGCGGTGAAGAGTCTCGCCGCCAGTCATGTGATCGGGGATGCGGCGGCGGAACTCGCGCGCATCGCCGACGAGGGGGACCAACTGGAACGGAACGGGGCATGAGCGACGAATTCGCGGAGCACGAGGGGCTGCCGGACGAGCCGCAGGCGGCGCCTGAGGACTGGCAGGCCAGGGCGATGGCGGCCGAGCAGGCAATGGAGGCGCTGCGGCGCGAACACGCCGAGCGGCTGCGGCGGGCCGAACTCAGGATCGAGGCGGTCAGGGCCGGCATGATCGATCTTGACGGGCTGAGACTGATCGACCCGGCGGCGATGACGCCGGCCGAGGACGGCACGGCGCCGGACGCGGCGGCGCTGATGGCGCAGCTGAAGCGGGACAAGCCCTGGCTGTTCGGCGCGCCGTCATCGTCATCCACGGCGTCGGTGCCGCGGGCGGAGCCGCCGCGGGCGCGCCATGCGACCGAGCTGAGCGAGGCCGAGTGGCGCGCGGCGCGCGCCGAACTGCTTCGGCGCGCCGGGGGCTGAGCCGGCCGCCGGCCGCTTTCAACAAATTAACGCGTTGTCAGACAACCGTGCCCCGCGCGACGGGGTGCGGCGAATTGCGTCATCCAGAAGGAACACGACATGGGTATTTCGAATTTTCCCGCCTCGCTGCAGCCGATCATCCAGCAGGGCTTCCTCGAGCGCGAATTCGAGCAGGCGCTGCGCTCGCGGCTCGGCTACCGGATGGTGGCGGATCGCGAGAGCTTCGCCGTCGGCATCGGCGAGACGCTGACCAAGACCCGCGCCGGGCTGAAGCCATCGGTCACCACGCCGCTGGCCGCCGCGACCAACACCAATCTCGATAACGGGCTGACGCCGCAGGGCTGGGGTGTCGAGCAGTATACCGTGACGCTGAATTTCTACGCGGCGACGCAGGACCTGAACATGGTGACCAGCCGCGTCGGCATCGCCTCGCAGTTCCTGCAGAATGCCGCGACCAATGGCGAGCAGGCGGCGCGCAGCCTTGACGAGCTGGCGCGCAACGCGCTGTTCGCCCCCTATTTCGGCGGCAACACACGCGTGAGCGCCACGCTGGCGAGCGCGGCGCCGAGCATCGAGGTCGATGATATTCGCGGTTTCACCACCGTTTTCGTCAACGGCGTGCAGACGGCGGTTTCGGCCAGCTATCCGCTGACGGTAACGGTTGGTTCGAATACGTATCTGCTCATTGGCGTGACGCCGGATGTCAACAACGCATCGTCGGCGCCGGGCGGGATTTCGGGAACCCTGACCTTTTCCAACGACGTCAGCGTATCTGACGGCACCGTCGGCAATGCGGTGCGCGCCGCGACGGCGAGTGCCATCGTCCGGCCGCAGGGGGCCGGGACGACCAGCGCGCTGCAGGCGACCGACACGCTGACCATGTCCGCCCTGCTCGATGCGGTGGCGACGCTGCGGCAGAACGCGGTGCCGGAAATCGACGGTGTCTACAACTGCTATCTCGATCCGGTCTCGGCCCGGCAGCTCTTCGCCGATCCGGATTTCCGGCAGCTGTTCCAGGGCGCGACGTCGAGCAACGCGGTGTTCCGCCAGGGCATGGTCAACGACTTCCTCGGCCTGCGTTTCATCACCACCACCGAGGCCTATGTGCAGTCGCATCCCACACTGGCGGGGCTGTACATCCGCCGGCCGATCGTCTGCGGCAAGGGCGCGCTGATCGAGGCGGATTTCGCCGGCATCGGCGCGGACGACGTCGCGCCGAAGGATGCGCTGGTGCACATCATCGACGGTGTCGCCATGGTCACGCGCGAGCCGATCGACCGGCTGCAGCAGATCATCGCCCAGTCCTGGTACTGGATCGGCGGGTTCTGCGCGCCGTCCGACACCACGACGACGCCGAACACCATCCCGACCGCGACCAATTCCAACTTCAAGCGCGCGGTGATGATCGAGCATATCGGCTGAGGAGGGGGCGAACATGTCAATCGGGTCCTCGCTTCCCTTCAGGCCATCGGGCACCGCGTCCGTCGCCGCCTCGACCAGCGCGGCGTCGACCGCGCTTTCCGGCGGCGGGTCGAGCCTGCTCGTCTACAACGCCGCGGCGTCCGTCGCGTTCGTGCGGCTGGGCACCGCGGGGATGAGCCCGGCGAGTGCGGCGGATACGCCGGTGCCGCCGGGCGGGCGCATGCTGATCGATTCCGGGCGGCTGGTGAGCGAGGCGAGCGCCGTGCTCGCCTCGGGCGCCGGCACGGTCTATTTCACCCGCGGCGACGGCTCGGTCTACTGACATGTCGGGCAGTGTTTCGAGCGCGCCCGGCACGCTGAGCGAGGCGCAGAAGGTCGATGTGCGGCGGTTCTGCGGCTATCCGGCCTATGGCGCCGGGGCGGCGGGATTCCAGTCCTGGCGGTTCTTCCAGGCCTACGGCACGCTCGAATACCGGATGAACAACCTGGCGGCGGAAGAGGTGGCGGTGGTGGTGAACTACCTCGCCACCCTCGCCGCGCTGGAGGTCGCGATTCCGGAGGCGAGCGGCAATCTCGATACCGAGGCGGCGGCCGGCTGGCAGCACAACGCCAACGAGGTGCGCGACCGTGCCGCCCTGTTCGACCAGTGGCGGCGGCGACTGTGCGGGTTTCTCGGCCTGCCGCCGGGGCCGGCGCTCGGCCCCTCGGATGGCATCACCCTGATCGTTTGAGGTCTTCATGGATGGAACGCGGCTGGCGGACCGGATCGCCTTCGGCGGCGGCATGGCCGCGCGCAAGGCGGGCGTGATCTGCGACGCCTACCGGCCGCGCGACGGGGCGTGCCCGATCGTCGCGGCCAACCGGCTGGTGCGGCTGGGCGTGCTGGTGTTGCCGGTCTCGGGCTCGGTGCGCGGGCCGGCGCCGCTCGGCCTGCCCTATCGGCAACTCGTGCTGGACCAGGCCTATGTGCGCGGCGGGGATTATGTCGCCGGGCCGGCGGGGACGTTTCTCGTGGTGAACAACGAGCCGCCGGCGCCGGTGCTGGGGGCGCGCTGCAACGAGACGCTGTCGATCTGGCGGCCGGCGGCGCAGGCGGTGCCGGGGATCAATCCCTATGGGGCGATTCTCGGCGCCGGGGCGCGCGGCGTGCTGGCGGGATTTCCGGCGGCGCTGCTGCCGGCGCGGGGCGGGACCCATGCCGAGGCCGGGCTGCCGGACGACACGCGCGCGCCGGGCTACATCGCCGCGGTGGCGGCGGTGGAGGGGCTGGCGCCGGACGTGGCGGATGTGGTGCGCGATGCGCGCGGGCGGCAGTTCGTGATCGACCAGGCGGAGCTGTTCGGCGGGATCTGGCGGCTCGCGCTTTCGGCGAGCATCGTCTGATGGCGGGGCAGCAGGATGTCGAGAACGCGATCGTCTCGCTGATCGCGACGGCTTCCTACCCGGCGGGAACGGTGGCGGCATCGGCGATCGCCGGGCCGGACGGGATGGTGACGTGCCGGGTCTATCGCGGCATGCCGAACGCGCCGGCGCTGGAGGCGGATCTCGCGCGGGGCGTGATGCACGCCACCGTGTTCGCCGAGCCGGGCGGTGTGCGCAACGTGACGCGCTATCCGCGCGAATGGATCGAGGTGGCGCCGGTGCCGGCGACGCTGTCGGTCAGCGTCGCGGGAATGGCGGCGACGTTCGCGGGGCAATGCGCGGCCGGGCAGCTCGCCGGCATCGCCGTCGATGGCGCGATCTTTCCCTATGCGGTGCAGGCGCGCGACACGCCGGCGAGTGTGGCGAGCAATCTCGCCGCTCTGCTGCGCGCGGCGGGGTGGCTGGTGAATTACGCGGGGACGACGCTGAGCGTGCCGGCGGCGCACGGGCTGATCGCCCGCGTCGTGGCTGGGGGTGTCGCGCTGCGGGAGATCAAGCGCCAGGTGCAGCCGTTCCGGATTTCGCTGTGGTGCCCGGACCCGCTGACGCGGGACGCGGCGACGGCGGTGATCGACCCCGCGCTGGCGGCGCCGCAGTTCATCGGCCTCGCCGATGGCGCGGCGGCGCGGCTGCGCTTTGTGGGCACCGAGACCACGGACAGGTCGATCGATGCCGGGCTGTACCGGCGGGACCTCATTTACGACGCGGAATATCCGACGACCGAGGCGATGACGACGCCGGCCATGCTGTTCGGGGTCGGCGGGATCGCGGCGGACGGCGCGTTCATCGCCGGCATGACCGGCTGAAGGAGAGACGATGAAGATCAAACTGGTGGTGGTGAAGCCGTTCGAGGGCTTCAGGCGGGGCGACACGATTACCGACGCGGCGAAGATCGACGCCGTGCTGGCGTCCGCCCAGGCCGGGTCGGTCGTGCGGGTTGTGGCGGAGGGCTGAGGCATGCCGATATCGCAGGCAGGCGCGCTGAACACGACGGCGCTGATCGTTCCCGACCTCTATGTGCAGATCGTGCCGCCGCAGACGCTGCTGCTCAACGGCGTGCCGACCGATGTGCTCGGCGTGGTCGGCTCGGCGTCGTGGGGGCCGGTGGGCGAGCCGATGATCGTCGGCTCGATGGGCGACTATGCCGCATCCTTCGGGCCGGTGATGGCGCGGCAATACGACATGGGCACGGCGGTGGCCGTGGCGGTGCAGCAGGGGGCGTCGAATTTCCGCTGCGTGCGGGTGAGCGACGGCACCGATGCCGCGGCCTCGGTTTCCATTCTCGGCGCGCTGACGCTGACGGCGCTCCATACCGGATCGCTCGGCAACGCGATCACGGTGACGGTTTCGGCCGGGTCGGCGGCGAACAGCTGGCGGCTGACCGTGGCGCTGCCGGGGCGCACGCCGGAGGTGTTCGACAACATCGCCGGCACCGGAGCCGCGTTCTGGCAGGCGGCGGCGAATGCGGTGAATGCCGGGACGGGGCCGCTGCGCGGCGCCTCCGAGCTGGTGGTGGCGAGTGCCGGCACGTTGTCGACCCCGCCGGTGACGGGGGTCTATCCGTTCGCGGCCGGCACGCCGGGCAGCGACGGCGCCGGCGGGCTGACCGCCGCCTCGCTCGTGGGCCAGGACACGCTGCCGCGGAGCGGGATGTATGCGCTGCGCGGGCAGGGCTGCGGGATCGCGGTGCTGGCCGATCTCGACGATCCGACGCAGTGGAGCCCGACCGTCGCCTTCGGCCTCGAGGAAGGCTGCTACATGATCCTGGCCGGGCCGCCGGGCGACACGATCGCCAATGCGGTGTCGGCGAAGCGGACGGCGGGGATCGATTCCTATGCCGCCAAGGTGATGTTCGGCGACTGGATCTGGTGGTACGACCAGGCGAACGGGATGACCCGGCTGGTGTCGCCGCAGGGTTTCGTGGCCGGGCGGCTCGCCAATCTCTCGCCGGAACAGAGCTCGCTGAACAAGCCGCTCTATGGCGTCGTCGGCAGCCAGAAATCGGGGCGCGCCGCATCCGGCACCACCAGCACCTATTCGTCGGCCGATCTGTCGGCGCTGATGTCGGCCGGGATCGACGTGATCGCCAATCCGCAGCCGGGCGGGGCGTTCTGGGGCGTGCGCGGCGGGTTCAACGCCTCATCCGACAGCGCCACCAACGGCGACAACTACACCCGCATGACCAACTACATCGCCGCCACCCTGTCGGCGGGGATGGGGCAGTATGTCGGCCAGCTGGTGAACGAGACGCTGTTCCGCCGCATCCGCGGCACGCTGCTGGCCTTCCTGAACACGATGCTCGGCCAGGGCATGCTCGGCACCACCAACGGGGCTTTGCCCTTCGCCGTGGTGTGCGATGCCTCGAACAATCCGCCTTCGCGCACCGGGCTTGGCTATGTGCAGGCGGATGTGCAGGTGCAGTACCAGGCGATCAACGAGCGGTTCATCGTCAATGTCGAGGGCGGGCAGACCGTGCAGGTCAGCCAGCAGACCCTGCCCCAGGGCACGGTGTGAGGTAGCAGATGCCATACAACACGTTTACCGTTGGCAATGATTGCCAGCTCGTCGTCATGGGGCCGTTCGGCCGGGTCGATCTTGCCCATGTGACCGGATTCGAGGTGAGCCAGGTGACGCAGAGCGTGCGCGTCGACCGGCTCGACGGGGTACAGCTCGGCGCCGAACTGCCGAGGGGATGGCAGGGAAGTTTCTTGCTCGACCGCGGCACCTCGGCGGCCGACGATTTCATGGCGCAGATCGAGCAGGCCTATCTGTCGGGGCAGGCGATCCCGCCGGGAACGCTCTATCAATATGTGAATGAAACTGACGGATCGACCTCGACCTACCAGTTCGATGGGGTCGTGTTCAAGCTCAGCTCGGCGGGCGTGTATCGCGGCGACATGCCGGTGGCGCAGAAGCTCGACTTCTTCGCCTCGACGCGCAGGCGCGTATGAGCGGCGGCGCGGTGGAGGACGCGCGCGGGCGGGTGCTCGCGTTGCGGCCGCTGACGATGCTCGACCGGCTGCGCCTGTTCAAGGCGCTCGGGCCGGAGCTTTCGATGAACGAGGCGTATCTTGGCGTCGCCTCGCTGGCGGCGTCGGTCAGCGCGATCGATGGCGTGCCGCTGCCGTTTCCGGCGAGCGAGGCGGCGGTGGAAAACGCCGTGGAGCGGCTCGGCGAGGCGGGGATCGAGGCGGCGGCGGCGGCGTTGCAGCCCGAGGATGCCGATACGGTGAAGGCGCTCGCGGGAAACTGAGCCGGCACCCCGCGCTGATCGACTGTCTCTACCTGGTCGGGCGCGGGGTGCCGTTCGAGGTGGCCTTCACGCTCGGCGAGGCGGAGCGGATCGCGTTCGTCGTCGCGTGCGGGGAGCTGGACGGGCTGACATTCGACTGGAAGGCGATGGCGTGGGTGCAGGTGTGAGATGGCGCGACGGTGCGGGGGCGCGGTTCGCCGGGCTGGCGCGGGGCGGGTTCGGGCGGATCGCGCCCCGCCGGCTGCGCTCGGTGGCGCGGAGAATGCGGCGGGCGGTGACGTCCGCCATGCAGGCGGCAGCGGTGGCGTTTCCGACCAGCCGCCGCGACGGCGGGGCGGTGTGGGCACGGCCCGGTGGATGGCAACATGCCGCGCGGTTTCCGACGGATCGCGTGCGGCATCCATGGCATCTGCGGCATTATGCTTCGTTCCGCCCCGGCCTGTGGGCTGCGGCTGTGACGGGGCGGCGCGTGGCGCACGGCTTCGGGCCGGAGATTCGGCGGGCGGGCGCGCATCTGCCGGCGCATCGGGTGCCGGCGGCACGATCGAGGCATGCGGCGGCGCGGGACGTGCCGCTGATCCACACCGCCCTGCGCGCCGGGGTTCCGGCGATGGCGGCTTCGCGCCGCGTGGTGGCCCCGCATGTGGCGTCAGGTCGCTCCGGGCCGCATGCCTGGAATGGGGCTCATGTTTCATCCGCATCGTCGGCGCGACCGGTGGCGCCGGTCGTGCCGGGGCGGGCGGTCGGTGCGGAGGCAACGGGGCTGGCGGCGGCGGCGGTGCGGCCGGAGACGCGGTTCGCGGCGCCGGAGCGGATGGATCTCGGCCGCTGGCTCGGCGGGTTGTTCGGCGACGAGGCGCGGCGGCCGCCTTCGGGCGTGACCGGATACGACACGCGCATGTCGCCGGTGTTCCCGGGCCGCAAGCCGGGATTCTGAAAGCGGGAGGCGGAAGATGGCGGCGATCATGGTGACGCTGGGCGGCGTTGCCTTCCGGGATTTCGAGGTACCGCAGGCGATCGAGTTCGGCGGCTGCCAGCGGCTGGCGGTGCATGAGCTGCCGGGCGGCGGCCGCGTGATCGACACGCTCGGCGCGGCGGCGGGGATCATCCGTTTCGCGGGCACTTTCTCCGGCCCCGATGCCGAGGCGCGGGCGCAACTGCTCGATGTGGCGCGGGCGGCGGGGGCGACCCTGCCGCTGGCCTGGAGCGGCTTCGCCTTTGAGGTGGTGATCGCGGATTTCGTCGCGGTTTACGAGAAACCCTGGTGGATTCCGTTCTCGATCGAGCTGGTCGAGGCGCAGAACCTGGTGACGGCGGTGCCGGACGCGCTGGCGCAGGCGGGGCTTGATCTCGTCAGCGCCGGTGGCCTGGCCGGGCTGGTGGGACTTTCGCTCGGCTCCGTAACGGTGACGGCGCCCGGGAGCATTGCCGCGGCGCAGGGGGTTGTGGGCGGCGCGCTGAGCGCGGCGGAGAACGGGCTGGCGGCGGCGCAGGGCGCGTTCGGCGCGAGCGCCGGCGCCTCGGCGGCGACGCGGGCGCTGCAGGCGATGGGCACGGCGAGCCTGTCGCTCGCGGCGCTTGGCGGGGCCGCCGCCTATCTCGGCCGCGCCGCCGGCAACGCTTCATTGGGGGCGGCATGAGCGGGACGACGACGATCACGGTCGCGGGCGGCAATCTCTACGAGATCGCCGCGCGGCATCTGGGCGATGCGACGCAGTGGATTCGCATCGCGCAGCTCAACGGGCTGTCCGACCCTGTGCTGGTCGGGCTGGTGACACTGGTGCTGCCGCCGGTGGACCCGAATGCGGGTGGCGGGGTGCCGCGTGTCTGAGGCGGTGACGGTGCGGGCGATCGCCCCGTTCGCGACGCTCGACGGAGCGCCGCTGCCGGGGCTGGAGCGGCTGGAAATCCGCCAGCCCGGCGCGTTCGAGGCGGCGTGCTTCGTCCTCGAATTCGCGATCGGCGCGGTGCCGGGCGGCGCGGCCTGGCTCGCGGGATTGCAGGGCGGGGTAGTGACGGCGGGCATCGGGACCGGGCCGGCGCTGGTCGTGGGCCAGGTCGACAATGTCGCGATCCGGTTCGATCTCGGCGCCGCGATCCTGAGCGGGCGGGATCTCGCCGCGCGGTTGATCGACGCCGAGGTGGACCAGACCTTCTCGAACCTCACGGCGAGTGAGGTGGCGACGGGATTTGCCGGCGAGGCCGGGCTTGCCGCGAATGTGGACGCGACGAGGACGCGGATCGGCCAGTATTACGAGCTGGCGCATGCGCAGACCGGGCTCGGCCTGCATTCGCGGCACGCGACGCGGTGGGACCTGCTGGCCGCGCTCGCGGTGCGTGAGCGGTTCAGCCTTTCGGTGACCGGGACGACGCTGAATTTCACGGCGCCGCCGGCCGGCGCGCCGATGCTGCTGACCTATGGGCGGGATCTGATGACGCTGGGCTGCGACCGCGCGCTGGCGCTGGCAAGCCCGAAGATGACGGTGCGGAGCTGGAACCCGAAGAGCAAGGCGGCGTTCAGTTCGAGCGCCGGCAGTTCCGGCGGGACGACGCTGATCCGCCCGAACCTGACCCAGGGCGAGGTAGAGCGCGTTGCGGCGGCGGCGCAGGCGGCGCTGGCCGCGCAGGCGGTGCGGCTGCAGGCGAGCATGCCGGGCGAGACGTCGATGATGCCGGGAACCCCGATTTTGCTCCAGGGCACGCAGACCGCGCTCGATGGCGCGTATGTGGTGCGGAGCGTGGAGCGGGTGATCGGCGGGCGGATCGGGTTCCTGCAGCATTTCGAGGCGATGCGGGCGGCATGATGGAGCATTTCTGGAACGCGGTGAAAGGCCGGGCGGCGGCGCTCGACGGGCTTTCGGCGCAGGCGCGGTTCGCCGTGGTCGCGAGTTTCGATCCGGCCGCCTACGCGGCGCGGGTGGCGTTGCAGCCGGAGGGCGTGCTCTCGGGCTGGCTGCCGGTGCTGGCCGGATGGGTCGGCGCCGGCTGGGGCATGGCGGCGCCGCTGTCACCGGGCGACCAGGTTCTGGTGCTCGGGCAGGAGGGCGACGCCGAACAGGCGGTGGTCCTCGGCCGGCTGTGGTCGGACCGCGATCCGGCGCCGCAGGCGGCGGTGGGCGAGTTGTGGCTCGTGCATCAGAGCGGATCGTTCCTGCGGCTGCGCAATGACGGGACGATCGCGATGAAAGCCGGGACGGTTTCGATCGAGGGGGATCTGATGGTGAGCGGAGAGATTTCGGACCTGAGCGGGACGCATGGCAGTCTCGATACGCTGCGGCGGGCCCATGACGGGCACACCCATCCCGATCCGCAGGGCGGTTCGACCGGCACGCCCTCGACGGTGGTGTGATGGCGGATCTCGCATTGACCTTCGGCGGCGACCTTGCCTTCGGCAATGGCGGCGACCTTGCTCTGGCCGAGGCGGCGGCGCTGACCGAGCAGCGGGTGCTGCGGCGGCTGCTGACCAATCCCGGCGGATATGTCTGGCAGCTTTCCTATGGCGCCGGGCTCGGCCAGTTCGTCGGCGCGGCGGGGCCTGCCGCTGCTGCCGGCGCGCTGGCGCGGGCGCAAATGCGCGGCGAGGCGCGGGTGGCGAGCGCGCCGCCGCCGCAGATCACGGTCAGCCAGGGCAATCCGGGCGGGCTGGCGATGACCATCGCCTATCAGGACGCCGCGACGGGACGGGCGCGGGTGCTCGCGCTGCCGGGTTCCGTCTGATCAGCACAGGGAATTCCGATGCAATTATCGCTGCAGAGCTTCACCGCCATGGTGGAGCAGATGGCCGCTGCCCTGCAGGGGGCGGCGAGCCAGGCGCTGGACCTGACCGTCGGGTCGGTCCTGCGGGCGCTGCTCGAGGCGAACGCCTCGCTCGGCCTCTGGCTGCAATGGATGATCGTGCAGGTGCTGCTGACCACGCGGCTTGCCACCAGCACCGGGGCCGACTGCGACAGTTTCGGCGCGGATTTCGGCTTCGCCCGGCTGCCGGCGGTGGCGGCCGGCGGCACGGTGACCTTCGCGCGGTTCGCCCCTGTGCTGTCGGCCTTCGTGCCGGTCGGCGCGACGGCGATGACCGCCGATGGCAGCCAGAGTTTCGCGGTGACGGCCGACCCGGCGAACCCGGATTTTTCGGCGGCGCAGGGCGGATACACGCTGGCGGCGGGTGTTGCCTCGATCGACCTACCGGTGAGCGCGGTGGTGCCGGGGGCGGCCGGCAACGTGGTGGCGGGGGCGATTTCGCTGCTGACCACGGCGATCGCCGGGATCGACACCGTGAGCAACGCGGCGCCGATGGGCGGCGGTGTGGACGCGGAGAGCGATGCCGCGTTCAAGGCGCGGTTCGGCAACTATCTCGCCAGCCTGTCGCGCGCGACGACCGGCGCCATCGAGGAAGCGGTGGCCGGTGTGCAGCAGGGGCTGTCGGTGACGATCAGCGAGAATGTCGACCAGACCGGGGCCGTCAGCATGGGCAATTTCATCGTCACGGTGGATGACGGAACCGGCCATCCGCCGGCCTCGCTGCTGGCGACGCTGGGCCGGGCGGTGGACGCGGTGCGGCCGGTGGGCACGCGTTTCGCGGTGCAGGGACCGACGGTGGTGACGGCGAACGTGTCGATGACGCTGGTGCTGGCGCCAGGGACGGTGCCGCAGGCCGCCATCTCCGCGGTGACAGCGGCGATCGCGGCCTATATCGGCGGGCTGCCGGTGGGCGCGACGCTGCCTTACTCGAAGCTGCTGCAGATTGCCTATGACGCGTCCGACGCCGTGGTGAACGTGACCGACGCCCTGCTGAACGGTGGCACGGCCGATCTGGCGCCGCCCGCGTTCGGGGTGGTGCGGGCCGGCACGATCGGCGTGAGCTGAGCCATGAGCGGTTCGAATCCTCCCGGCAGCGCGGCCGACATGGCGGCGCGGCTGAAAATGGTCCTGCCGGCCGGCTGGTTCGCCGATGCGACGCCGGTGCTGGACCAGGTTCTCGGCGGGCTCGGCGCGCTCTGGGCCGGGCTTTACGCGCTGATCGGCGCGGTGCGGCGGCAGACGCGGATCGCGACGGCCTCGGGGCCGATGCTGGACATTGCCGCGCGGGACTATCTGGGCGGGCGCATCGTCCGGCGGGCGGGCGAGGCGGATGCCGCGTTCAGCATGCGGATCCGCGCCAATCTGCTGGCGCCGAAGGCAACGCGGGCGGCGCTGGCGGCGGCGATCACCGCCGAGACCGGGCGGGCGCCGGCGATCTTCGAGCCCGCCAACACGGGCGATACCGGCGGCTATGGCGCCAACACGCTGGGGTATGGCGCGCGCGGCGGCTATGGCAGCCTTGCCCTGCCCTATCAGTGTTTCGTGACGGCCTATCGCCCGCTCGTGGCCGGCAGCGGCGCGTCCGGCGGTTTCGGGTACGGGCCGGGCGGGTATTCGACCTCGCCGCTGGCCTGGAGCGATCTCGCCCAGGATGTGGGGCTGGCCACCGATGCCGACATCTACGCAACCATCGCCGGCGTGCTGCCGGTCAATGCCATCGCCTGGACGCGGTTGCTGAACTGACGGGCGATCCCGCGCCGTTTTCATCCCTGCCGGCCGGCCGCCGCCCTGATGCGGCGGGTGCCGTCGCACGGCCTCATGACAAGGACATCTTCATGGACAGGACCATCGTCTATCCGGGGGCGATCCCGCTGGATACCGACATTCTGAACCTCAACCGCAACGTGATGGTCGCGATCGGCGCGCTCAATGAAGCGGTGCTCGGCGGCGGCATGGTCGCGGACGGGCTGGCCTGCACGCCGACCGTGCCGGCCTCGCTGACGGTGACGGTGGCGCCGGGATCGATCACCCAGCTCGGGCCGGTCGATGCCAACAGCTATGGCAGCCTGCCGCAGGATACCGCGCAGCAGACGGTACGGATGGGCATCAATCTCGATCCGGTCACGTTCACCCTCGCGGCGCCGGCCAGTTCCGGCCAGTCGGTGAATTACCTGATCGAGGCGACGTTTTCGGAGGCCGACGCCGATCCGGTCGTGCTGCCCTACGTGAACGCCGCCGATCCTTCGGTGCCGTATTCCGGGCCGGGCAATTCGGGCGGGGCGCAGAACACGCAGCGGCTGCAGCGGGTTCAGCTGCAGGTCAAGCCGGGTGCGGCGGCGGCGGCGGGAACCCAGGTGACGCCGCCGGTGGATGCGGGGTGGGTGGGGCTTTACGTCGTCACCGTCAATTACGGGCAGAGCGCGATTACCGCGGCCGATATCGTCACGCTGCCGCAGGCGCCGTTCCTGCCCTTCAAGCTGCCGCAGCTGCGGCCGGGCTTCTCGCAGATGCAGGTGTTCGAGAGCTCGGGCAGTTTCGTCGTGCCGCCCGGGGTGACGCAGGCGAAGGTGACGGTTGTCGGCGGCGGCGGTGCGGCGGGATACCACGTCTCGATGCCCGGCGCCGGCGGTGGCGCCGGTGGGACGGCGATCGACATCGTCACCGGCCTCGTGCCGGGGCAGGTGGTTGCGGTGACGGTGGGCGCGGGGGGCGTGGCGCCCACCTCGCCGGCCAGTGGCGGCAATGGCGGCACGTCGAGCTTCGGCGGCTACATGTCGGCCACCGGCGGCACCGGCGGCGAAGGCGGCTCCGGCTCGCTGTTCGCGACGGCGGGCGGTGCCGGCGGTATCGGTTCCGGGGCGCGGATCATCCAGGGCGGGGCGATGGGCGGTGACGGCATCGTCGTCGCCTCGCGCGGCGGCGATGGCGGCGGGCCGGGCCATGGGCGCGGGGCGAGCGGGCCGCTGGCCGGCCTGTCGGCCACCGGCTTCGGCGGCGGCGGCGGCGGCGGCGGCGCCTCGACCGGCGCCGCGCCCGTCGGCAGCCCCGGCGGGGCGGGCGCGCCTGGCATCGTCATCGTCGAATACTGAGCGGAGCCATCCAGATGAGCGCAACCACGACACCGGCCAGCCGGATCTGGCAGGCCGCCTCGGCACGGCTGATCGAGATCGAGGGGTTCATTCCGACCCCGCGCGGGATCGCGCTGCTGCCGCCGCGGCCGCTGGCCTGGCCGGAAAAGGATCCGGGCGATACGCTTGACTACACCTTCGACGTGGCACCCGCCCTCGCGGGCAGCCCGGGCGATGCGATCGCCACCGTTTCGGCCACGGTGAGCCCGGACAATCCGGGCGATGTCACCATCGCCTCGACGGCGATCGATGGCACCCGCGCCGTGCTGTGGCTCGCCGGCGGGCAGCCGGGCACGACCTATACGGTCACGGTTTCCATCACCACGCTGGCCGGACGGAATCTCGCGCGGAGCATCGCCCTGCCGGTCGTTTCGCTGGCGTCGGTGCCGGCGCCGGCGAGCGCGATCACGACACCGGGCGGCGCGCCGATCACCAGCCCGTTCGGCCAGCCCATCACCGCGAACTGAGGAGGCGGCATGCCAACCATCGGACAATTGCCGGCGGCGAATTCGGTTTCGGATAGCGACGAACTGCCGCTCTACCAGGCCGGACAGACCGTGGCGGCGACGCGCGCGCAGTTTCTGGCCGGCATGCAGCAGCAGCTTGCCCTGCCGCAGGGCACGCTGCTCGGCGGTGTCGGGCCCGGAACGGCGGCGCCGGTGCCGATCACCATCGGCGCCAATCTCTCGCTCAGCGGCACGACGCTGGCCGCCGCCGCGGCGCCCTTCGAAATTGCGGCATTGCCCGCAGGGGCGGCGCCCGCCGCTGGCGACGCCGTGCCGCTCGGGCAGGGCGGGGCGAATGTCGCGCTCGCCTATGGCGCGTTCATGAGCGGGATCTCGACCCTGCCCGGCGTGCAGGCGGGCGGGTTCGAGGCGGTCGCGGCCGGGGCGAGCGCGGTGCGCTCGATTGCCGAGCTGGCGGCCAATGCCGTCGCGATCGAGGATTTCGGCGCGAGGGGCGATGGCGTGACCGACGACGCGCCGGCGCTGCGCGCGGCCCTTGCCGCCGGCAGTCCGGTCAGGTTCGGGCCGAAGACCTACCGGATCGACGGCGAATGCGACATCAGCGGCACCGCCGCGACGCTGATCGGCGTGCCGGGGCAGACGGTGCTGACGCGCGGCGCGCAGAGCGTGGCCGGGACATCGAGCCAGGCGGCGTGGATCAGCGTGAGTGCTGCGACATTCAATGCCGATGGCATCATCTTCGACGCCAATGCCGCGATCACCGCACAGACCTGGGGGGTGGTGATCCAGGCGGGCTGCACGGCCTCGAACATCACGCGCTCGCTGTTCCGCAACGCCAAGGGATCGATCTATGGCTGGGGTCTCGCGATCGCGCCGAGCGATCCGACGGTGACCAGGCATCATGTGCATGATTGCGAGTTCACCGCGAACGCGGTGGACGGGCTCTGGGTCGCGGCGACGGATGCCGTGGCGGTGACAAGCTGCCGGGCGCACGACAACGCGCGCAACGGCATCTATGTCGACAACCAGGACCCGACGCTGACGCTGAAGATCCGCGATGTGCAGGTGGTCGGCAACACGTGCTGGAACAACCAGACCGGCATCGTGATCGGCAATTTCAACCAGACGAACCGCGAGCCGCCCACCTATGGCAATGCCAATCCGGACGTGCTGGGCGCGCTGGTCGCGCAGAACTGCGCCTTTTCCAACAGCGGCTACGGCATTTCGATTTCGGGGCGGAATATCCTGGTGACCGGGAACCTGCTCGTCGACAACGGGCCGGCCGGCGGCGGGATGCTGGTGAACACCGGGTATTGCCGCGTCGCCAACAACATGATCATCAATTCCGGCGGGTTCGGCATCGATGCCGGCGGGTCGATCCATGTCGAGCTGAGCGGCAATTACTGCGACGGGCAGACGATCGGCATCGGCATCGGCGGCAGCCAGAACTGCACGGTGCGCGGCAATTTCATCCAGGACTGCACCACGGGCATCATGGCGCTCAACGTCGAATCCGACGGGCGGGGCACGAATTTCGGCATTTCCTGCAACAATCTCGAGATTGCCGGGAACAGGATCAATTATGGCGCCGGCGGCTATGGCATCGTCCTGCAGGATGCGCCGCAGCTCGTCGTGGTGCGGGACAACATCGTCTCGTCCGGCACGTCGGGTGACCCGCTGAACGCGCTGGTTCCCTATACGGATTCGGTGGTGCTGCGGAACAATGTCGTGAATTTCGACGATACCTTCGCGGTGAATCCGGTGGCCGCGAACGGGGTGAACACGCTGGTCTATCCCGATCTGCTCGACCGCGTGACGGTGTCGCAGAGCACGGGGGCGGTGCAGTCGATCATCAGCGCGACGGCGCAGCGCACCGAGGGCATGATCACCTACATCAAGGTGACCAATGGCGGGTCGAACTACACCAATGCCACGGTGTCGATCAGCGGGACGGGCAGTGGCGCGGCGGCGAGCGCGTGGATCGCCAACGGCGCGGTCATCGGCGTCTACATCACCGCGCGCGGCAGCGGGTACGGACCCGGCACCCAGGTGAGCATCACCGGGGATGGCACCGGCGCGACCGCGACCGTGCAGGTCGGCCTGCCGGTGCTGGAGGGGCGGCGGCTGGAAATCGACTGTCTGGCGCCGGTGAGCTTCGCTTCTGCCGGCAGCGCGCCGGCGCAGGAGAACTGGACCGGCGCGCCGCTGACCGTGCCGGCCGGCGCGACGATCGAGTGGCGGGGCCATGCCGGGGCCTGGCAGGCGGCGCGGTTCATCCAGTCGGACTATCTTGTGCCGGCCGCGGACGGCAGCGTCACGCTCGGCAGCCAGGCGGGCGATGTGCGGCTCGGGCCCGCCGCGGGTGGCGCGGTGCGGCTGATATCGCCGACCGAGCCGACCGGGTGCGTGGTGCTGATCGGGCGGGGTTCGCCGCTCGGCGTGGTGAGCGCGCCGCCCGGATCGAGCTATCGCAACCTCGACGGCGGCGCCGGGGCAACCTTCTGGATCAAGCAGACCGCGACCGACGCGACCGGCTGGGTCGCGATCGCCTGAGGCAGCGCGAGAGGACATTCCCGAACCATGACGACGATACCGCAACTGCCCACCGCCGCGAGCGTGGGGCCGACCGACCTGTTGCCGCTGTCGCAGAACGGCGTGCTCTATGCCGCGAGCGTGCAGCAGGTGACCGCCGGGCTGCAGCAGGAGATCAGCCTGCCGACCGGTGACCTGCTCGGGCGCAACAGCGCCGGGGCGGGAACGCCCGAAGCGGTGGCACCCGGCACCGGCCTTGCGCTCGGCGGCGGCACGCTTTCGGCGACCGGCACCGATCATCTCGGCTTTCCGGTGCTTGGCACGTTGTCGACCGCCGACGAGGTGGTGGTGAACGCGCAAGGGGCACCGGGACGGCTGCCGGTGACGGAGCTGCGGGGGCTGTTCTCCGCGGGTGCCGGCCTTGCGATCGACGCCAACGGCACGCTCAGCGTGACGGCCAGCGCGATCGCGGGGCCGACCGGACCGGCTGGGCCGGCCGGAGTGATCGGGCCCGCGGGTCCGGCGGGTCCGGTGGGTCCGACGGGGCAGGGACTCGCCGCGCCGGGAGCCACGAATTCGGCCAGCACCATCGGCACGGGCGACTTCGTCGCGATCTGGCAGAATGGCGCCAATGCCTGGGTGTCCTATGAAAAGCTGGTGGGCGGGCAGACGATCGACCAGCTGCCGGCGGCGGGACCGGCGGCGGATTCCGACCTGATGCTGGTCGCGCAGGGCGGCAACGCGCTGGCCAGCCAGAGCTTCGCGGCGATCTGGACCTATGTGGCGCAGAAGATTCCCACCATGCGGCGGCAGGTCGTCGAGCTGAACGGCAACACGGTGCTCGACGCGACGACGCACAACCAGCGGATTCTGGTGGTCAGCCAGCCGATTACCCTGACCGCCAATTTCACCAATATGGGCAGCGGCTTCACCTGCCGGGTGATCAACCTCGCCTCGGGGCCGGTGAAGATGGGCACCGGCATCACCTCGGGCACCGGGGTCGGCGCGTTGCCGCCGGGCACCGCGGCGGAACTGACTGCGCTGACCTATTCCGGCGGGTCGCTGGTGTGGTGGGATGGTATCGCGATGCCGACGCCGACGATCACGGTGAACGCCCCGGGTACTCCGCTCGCGAATGCCGCGTTCACGGTGAGCGGTGACCTGTTCGACGAGACGCCCACGGCGCTCGATTATTCGACCGACGGGACGACCTGGACGGCCGCGGCTGCGCCGACGATCGGCGCGGGATCCTACTCGTTCCAGATGCCGGGACTGCCGGCGGGCACCTACACGATCGCGGTGCGCGACCATAATGCGACCGGCGTGGTCGGCCGAAGCGCGCCGTTCAGCGTGGTCGCCGCGGCGGTTTCGCTCGGGATCGTGCCGGCCAGCGCCACGGCTGGCGGCAATATCGCGGTGAGCGGCACCGTGGCCCCGGCGGGGGCGGCGGTGCAGGTGGGGCTTTCGGCGAGCGCGACCACGCCCCCGGCAAGCTTCGTTGCCGCGACGGTGAGTGGCGGCACCTGGTCGGCCACGCTGCCGGCGGGCAGTGCGGGGGGAACCGCCTATCTCTGGGCCGAACAGACGGCGGATACGGCGGTGACGGCGGTTTCGGGCGCGATCGCGGTGACGGCCGCGACGCCCTCGGTGACCTATACGGTCAACCAGCCGGCGACCACCTCGGTCGCCGCCGGGTCGGGCACGCTGGCGCTGAACGGCGGTATCAGCCCGGCGCAGGCGATCGCGACTCAGGTGGCGTTCTCGACCTCGGGCACCACGCCGCCATCCAGCGGTTGGCAGGCGGCCTCGATCATCGACAACAATGGGCTCTGGGCGGTCTACGCCACGATTCCGGCAACGGCGGGGGCCTATTACGTGTGGGTCGAGACCGCGACGGGGCAGGCGGCGGTGGTGTCCGGCTTCACGATCACGGTGACCTGAGCATGAACCTGATTTCGGTACGCCCGGCCGCGCCGCTGCGGAACGGAACGGGGCGGCTGTTCGCGCGCGCCCAGACGGCGGATTCGGTGCCGGCGGGGAGCGCCTTCGCCGGCCCGACGCCGGCCTCGGTCAGCGGGCTGGCCGGCTGGTGGGATGCCGGCGCGCTTGGCGCCGTGCTGGATGCCAATGGCAATCCGCTCGTCGCGTGGAATGCGCCGGCGGCGGCGCTGGCCGACAAGTCCGGCAACGGGGCGACGCTCCTGCCGTTTCACATCGCGGCGGATACCGCGCCGGCGACGATGATGGCTGTGCCGCGGGTCAACGGGTTTCTCGGCGCGGCAGGCAGTCCGGACCCGGCCATCGCGCAGTACGGGCCGACGCTCGATCCGGACTGGGGATTGTCGCTCGCGCGGTTCGACCTCGGCAGCGGGGCGGCGTGGACGCTCTATCTCGTCTGGACCCGGCCGAACTGGCGGCAGGGCACGATCGAGGTCGACAATGCGCCGATCCCGCTGATCCATGCGATGGCGACGGGAACCACCATCATCGAGGCCGGCGGGCCGGGTGGCGGCGGGCTGACGCTGTTTCCCGGCACGGCGACGAGCCGCGGCATCACCGCGACGATCGAACGGCGGCACACCCATGCGCTGATCCTGCGCAACACGCCGGGGACGGGCGTGGATGTGTGGCTGGACGGCGCGCAGGTGGCGAGCGGCGTCGCAAATCCGTTGCCGGCGTCGGCGGCGGGCAATGTGCTGCTGTTCCACGACAATACGGTGCAGGGCTCGGCGCAGTGCTGGTTTCACGAGGCGGCGTGCTGGACCCGGGCGCTGGATGCCGTGGAGGTCACGACCCTGGTGGCCGCACAGGGGCGGTGGGTGCTGGGGGCGCGGCGGGGCGTCAACATTCTGGTGATGGGCCAGTCGAACGCCGAGTGGTTCGTGCAGGCGGGCGGGGCGCTGGCGCTGGCGCAGGGCGTGGCGTGGTATCTGGGCGCGGCCGCCTGGGCGGCGACGTCGCTGCCGGCGGGGAATGTCGTCAGCCCGGCGCGGTATTCCATGATTGCGGGGCATCCGGTGTCCAACTCCTCGCCGCCGCTGTTCCCGCCAGGGGCGGCGAACGGCACGTTCCTGACCAATCCTGGCGACGGGTCTTCGCCCGCGACCTGGGCGCTGGGGCCCGACGGGCAGGCGCTTTCGGCCTATCTGACCGGCTCGCAGGCATTGGTCCCGGCGGTGGACGAGGCCGATATCGCCTTCCTGCTCTGGCCGTGGAGCGAGCAGGACAGCACGATGCCCTATGCGAACAAGACGCTTTACAAGGAGAGTGTCAGCCGGCTTGCGGCGCTGACGCGGCAGATGCTGGGGCGAAGCGCCGCCTCGCTGCCGCTGCTGCTCTGGAGCGCCATTCCCTACGAGACCGATCAGGGTGTGCAGATGGTGCGCGAGAGCGTGCTCGACCTGTCGCTCGACCCGGCCGGGAACGCCGTGATCTTCGTGGCGCAGACGGCGGATTCCAATCCGCTGAACGCGACCTGGGACCCGGCAACCGGCCTGTTTGCCGGTGGCGATCCGCAGCATCGGGACCAGCCGGACCTGCTGCGTTATGGCCGGATCGGCGCCCATGCGGCGGCGCGGGCGGCGCTGGCGATGGGGCTTTCGGACTCCATTCCGGCGGCTGCCGTGCCGGCAAGCGGCCTGCCGGTCGCGGGCGGACCGTCGATCACGCATGCGTATCAGGCGGTGCCAGACCAGGTGGTCGTGACCATCCGGCACGACGCCGGCACCGATCTGCGGGTGAACCTGCAGGCGGCGAACGGGGCGGGGTTCGCGGTGATGGACGGTGGCACGGTGGCGAACCCGGGGCCGATGATTCCGGCCACCGCCGCCTCGCGCGTCGATGCGACGCATGTGGCGGTGACGCTGCAGCGCGCGCCGGTAAGCCCGGCGGCGTCGTGCCTGCTCTACTATCCCTATGGCAGCACACAGATCGGCCGGGGCGATGCGGTGACGGACAATCTCTCGAGCCTCGCGCCGCCGGCCGGATGGTCGATGGCGGCGGATCTGGGAGCGGCTTTTGCAATCGACATGCCGCTGCAGGCGACCGCCTACGGCGTCCCGCTTTCGACGACGCCGGGGTAAGCGCCATGGGAGAGGATACGGTCACGTTCCTGCGGGACGCTCTGGGCGACCTGCGCTCGGAGGTTGGCCTGTTGCAGGCGGAGATCGCCTCGGCGCGGCGCGATATTGCCGCGATCGAGGCAAGGCACCTCGCGCTGGAGGCCTGGCGCAACCGCTTCGAGTTGCAGGTGGCGGGCACGCAGGAGCGGTTCATCGACAAGTCCGACGAACTCGTCGACGCGTTCGCGCGGTTCCGCTCGGAGCTGGCGCAGTTCCGTGGCGAACAGTCGGGCAGTCATCGGGTGATCATGGTGGTGATCGGCGTGATTTCGGCGGTGATCGGCAGCGTTGCCGATCACTGGCTGCGTTTCGTCGGATGACAATGGAGGGGATCTGATGCGTCGCTTTCTCCACGAGATAGTCTCGGATGCCGCCGGGCGGTCGGACGGGATGGCCCTGCTCTCGGTGCTGGGCGTGCTCAGCTACATCTGCCTCGGCGTCTTCGCCGTGGTGGTGCGTGGCCAGCTCTTTGCGCCCGAGGCCTATGGGATGGGGCTTGGCTCCGCGATCGCCGCGGGGGCGTTTGGCATGGGTCTGAAGGCCCGGTTCGGGGGCAATGCGCGATGCCAGCCGTGATCCTTCCGCTGCTGAGCCGGTTCGCGCCATGGATCCTGGGTGTGGTGCTGCTCGCCGGCCTGCTGCTCTATGGCTGGCACCTCGAGGCTGCGCTGCGGGCGGCGCGGGCCGAGGTGCGGGGCGGGCAGGGGACGATCGCGCGGCTGATGGCGACGAATTCCGAGAACCGCGCCGAACTCGCGCGGCTGACCGCCGATGAGACGGCCTGGCAAACGGCGCTGACCACCGCTGCGGCGGCGGATGCGCACGGCGTTGCGCTCTCGCAGCGGATTCTGACGGCGGTGGCGGCAGCGCCGCCGACACAGGATGGCGCGGTGGCTCCGGTGCTGGCCGGTGCACTCTCGCAGCTTGCGGCCGCGCAGGGCGGGAGGGCGAAACCATGACCGCGCGGGGTCTCATGCTGGCGGTGGTGCTGCTTGCGGGATGCGCGGCGCCGCCCCCGCAGGTCGTCACCCGGATCCGGGTCGTCGAGCCGCGGATTCCGCCGTCGCTGCTTGCATGCCCGCCGGCCCCGGCCGTGCCGCTTGTGCAACGGCAATCGCAGGTGGCGAACTATGTCGCGGAATTATGGGAGGCGGGCGAGATCTGCCGGAACCATCTGGCGGCGGTGGCCGGCGCGTTGCGACCACATCCCGTGCCGCCGGTTGTCACCCATCAATCGTTGGTCAGGAAGGTCTTGCGATAGCGGATCTGGTCGCGTTGCTGCTGGGTGAGCGGGCCGCGCAGCGCCGAGCCGCGACCCGACAGGGACGGATTGGTCATGAAATATTCATGCGCCGAAACGGGCGGATCGCCCGGCAGGACCCTCGTCCAGACGCCATCGGGTCCGAGCGTCCAGGAATCGACATCGTCGCGCAGGTCGACGGCCATGATCTGGTCGAGCACCTGGGCGTGGACGGTGGGGTTGTGGATCGGCACGAAGGTTTCCACCCGCCAGTCCATGTTGCGGGCCATCCAGTCCGCGCTGGAGATGAAGACCTTGTTCTCGCGGTCGGGCATCCGCGCGCCGTTGGCGAAGACGGCGATCCGCGCATGCTCGAGGAAGCGGCCGATGATCGACTTGACGCGGATGTTTTCGGAAAGGCCGGGCACGCCGGGGCGAAGGCAGCAGATGCCGCGCACCACGCAGGAAACCGGGACGCCGGCGGCCGAGGCGCGGTAGAGATGGTCGATCAGCCGCTCGTCGACCAGCGAATTCAGCTTGAGCCAGATGCCCGACGGGCGGCCGGCGCGCGCCGCCTCGATCTCGGCGTCGATCAGCGCGGCGATGACGCGGCGGGTCGTGATCGGGCTGTAGACGAGCTGGTCCATCTGCTCGGGCCGGGCATAGCCGGTCATGTAGTTGAACAGGCGGGCGGCGTCGCGCGTCAGCTGCTGGTCGCAGGTGAAGAAGGACAGGTCGGTATAGATGCGCGCGGTGATCGGGTGGTAGTTGCCGGTGCCGAAATGCGCGTAGGCGCGCATGGCGCTGCCCTCGCGCCGGACCACGAGCGAGAGCTTGGCGTGCGTCTTCAGTCCGAGAAAGCCATAGACGACCTGCACGCCGGCAGCCTCGAGCGCACGGGCGAGGCGGATATTGGCCTCCTCGTCGAATCGGGCGCGCAGCTCCACCATGGCGGTGACGCTCTTGCCCGATTCCGCGGCTTCGATCAGCGCGCCGACGATGGGAGAGTCGCGGCTGGTGCGGTAGAGCGTCTGCTTGATCGCGACCACGTTGGGGTCGGAGGCGGCCTGGCGGAGGAACTGGACCACCACGTCGAAGCTCTCGAACGGGTGGTGGACGATGATGTCCTTGTTGCGGATGGCGGCGAAACAGTCGCCGCCGAAGTCCCGGATGCGTTCGGGAAAACGCGGCGTATAGGCAGGGAAGAGCAGTTCCGGACGGTCGTCGACGATCATTTCCTTCAGATCGACGAGGCCGAGCATGCCGGGTTCGACAAAGAGCTGGTCCTCGGGCGCCTCGACCTCGTCGATGACGAGGGTGCGCAGGTCGTCCGGCAGGTCGGCGGCAAGGGTGAGTTCGATCGCGGCGCCCCGGCGGCGGCGCTTCAGCGCGGTTTCGTAGGACTGGACGAGATCTTCAGCCTCTTCCTCGAACTCCACATCGGTATCGCGGCAGACGCGGAACAGGCCGGAGCCGGCGAGGCGGAAGCCGTGGAACAGCCGGTCGAGGAAGAGGATCACCAGATCCTCGAGCTTGACGAACCGGATCGTCTCCGGTGACGGATCGGGCAGGCGGATGAAGCGCCGGATCTGCGCGGGCAGCGGGATGAGCGCCCGCATCACGCCGGAATCCTCCTGGCGGATCAGCTTGAGCGCGAGCACGAGGCCCATGTTCTGGACGAAGGGGAACGGGTGCGCGGGGTCGATCGCGAGCGGGGTGAGGACGGGGAAGACCCGCTCCATGAAATGCTGGTCGAGAAAGGCGCGGTCGGCCTCGTTCAGCTCGTGCGGCGCGATGATGGTAAGGCCGGCGCCGGCCAGTTCGGCGAGCACGGTGCCGAGCACACGCTGCTGGGTCTCCATCAGGGCGCGGGCGCAGCGGTTGATTTCGCCGAGTTGCTGGGTGGGCGTCAGACCATCCGACGAACGGAGGGCGAGGCCGGCGCGCGCCTGGCCGATCAGCCCGGCAACGCGGACGGAATAGAATTCGTCGAGATTGGAGCCGCTGATCGAGATGAATCGCAGCCGTTCCAGCAGCGGATAGCGGGGGTTTTCGGCGGCGGCGACGACGCGCGAATTGAATGCCAGCCAGGATAGCTCGCGGTTGATGAAGCGGTCGGAATCGCCGGCCGGCATCGGCTCGGTGGCTGTTCGGGGCAGGGTTTCCTGGTCCATGCCGGCAGTCTGCCACGAAAGGCCGGCCGACTAAAGCAGAGACATGATCGCGGCGGGCGGCGCCTCGGCGGGCGGAGGGGGTTCGAGGTCGTTTTCCTCCGGGTCGGCGAGCTCGTCGAGCAGCCGTTCGGCGAGGCGGCGCGACGGCGCGGTGCCAAGGGCGAGGGCGTAGCGGTCGAGCCGGGCGATGGCTTCGCGCAGCACCGCGGGGCGGCGCGGCAGCCTGGTCAGCAGGAACTGGTGCAGCGCCGGCGGCAGGCTCATCTGCCGCGCGGCGGCGAGGCGGTGCAGCAGGGCGTCGAGCAGTTCAGGTTCGGCCGGCTCGATCCGGATGGTCAGGCTGGCGCGCAATCGGCTGGCGAGATCCGGCGGTTCGACCGGCAGCCGCGCCGGCGGTGTGCGGCAGGTCATCAGCACCGGCACGGCGGCCTGGGTGGCGCGTTCAAGGGTTGCGAACAGGGCGAGTGGGGCTGCTGCGGCATCGATATCCTCGATGAGCAGCGGCGCCCCCCCGGGGCTTGCCGGTGTGCGCAGGCGGGCGGCGTCAAGCCGCGTCGCGCAGGTTCGGGCGGCCCAGATCCAGGCGAGGTGCGATTTGCCGCTGCCCGCCTCACCCCAGAGGACCAGGCGGCGATTCACCCAGTCGCCCGGTGCGGCGAGCGCCGCGCGGGCGGCGGCATTCGACGCCGCTTCGATGAAATCGGCCAGCGCGAAGCGTTCGGGCTCGTCGAACGGCAGGGCCATCTGCCGCGGCTCGTATCCGGCGCTACGCACTGTGCCGCGGCGGGTCGAGATAGAGCGGGCTCTGCAGGTAGTGGCGCAGCCAGAACCGCGCGAGCACGCCGAGCGTCGCGGTGACCGGCACGGCCAGCAGGACGCCGAGGAAGCCGAACGTCTCCGCCCCGGCGAACAGCGCGAAAATCACCCAGACGGAGGACAGGCCGAGCCTGTCGCCGAGAAAGCGCGGTGCGACCACATAGTCGTTCAGCAACTGGCCGATGACGAAGATGCCGCCGACGACCAGCACGTGGTCGAGGCCGCCGAACTGGCCGAGGGCGAGCACGATCGAGGAGACCGCGCCGACGATGGTGCCGACATAGGGAATGAAGGACAGCAGCCCGGCGGTGAGACCGACCACGAGGCCGAGGTTGAGACCCGCGAGCGTCAACGTGGCCGCGTAGAAGACGCCGAGAAACAGGCAGCATATCGCCTGGCCACGCAGCCAGGCATTCAGGATCCGGCTGATCTCGCGCGCGAGGTTGCGGATCACGCTTTCATATGAGCGAGGCAGCCATGAATCGAGCCGTCCCATGACCAGCGGCCAGTCGCGCAGGAAGTAGAACGCGACGATCGGCGTGATCACCAGAAGGGTGAGGATGTTGAACAGCGCAAAGCCGGTTCCCAGCACCTGGCGCGCCGCCGAGCCCGCGAAATTCACGATCGCTCCCGCCTCGTTGCTGACGAGGGACTGGAGCTTGTTCGAGACGAAGCCGGAGCCGAATCGTGCCTGGATGAGGCTGATCTGATGGGCGGTAAATTTCTGCAACCCGGCGATCATGCCCGGCAACTGCTGGGCGAGCAGACTGATCTGCGCCGAAATCAGCGGATAGAGCAGCAGCGCGCAGAGGCCGACGCCGGCGATCATCGCGAGCAGCATGATGATTGCCCCGAGGGATCGGGGCAGGCCCAGCCGGTGCAGGGCGGAGACCGCAGGGTCGAGGAAATAGGCGATGCCGGCCGCCGCAACAAAGGGCAGCAGGATCGCCGAGAACAGGCGCAGGAACAGCACGAGCAGCAGCAGTCCTGCCGCGATCCAGCCGAAGCGCTGCCAGCGGAAGCCGGTTCCGGTCATGTCGCTCATGGGCGGGGTCGGCCGTCCGAGTTGCCTTGCAGGTCGCGCTGTGGTGATAACCGCGCCATCGCGATGGCCGGGGTTGGCCCGGGGGGCGGCCTGGTGCCGCTGTGCAGGGTGGCCGAAGCATCCATGAACCGAGACTAGCGCATCGGAGGCGGGCATGACCAGCAAGGACGACGGCAAGAGGCAAACCTATCGTGCCGCCGGCGTGGATATCGAGGCGGGCGACGCCCTGGTCGAGGCCATCAAGCCGCTGGCGAAGGCGACGACCCGGGCCGGCGTGGTCGGTGGCATCGGCGGTTTCGGCGCGCTGTTCGACCCCCGGGCGGCGGGGTTCACCGATCCCGTCCTGGTCGCGACGACCGACGGCGTGGGCACCAAGCTGCGGCTGGCGATCGATACCGGGATTCACGATACGGTCGGCATCGACCTTGTTGCCATGTGCGTCAACGATCTGGTCGTGCAGGGGGCGGAACCGCTGTTCTTCCTCGATTATTTCGCGACCGGGCGGCTCGACCCCGCGATTGCGGCGCGGGTCATCGCCGGTATCGCCGAGGGGTGCCGGCAGGTCGGCTGCGCGCTGACCGGCGGCGAGACGGCGGAAATGCCGGGCATGTATGGCGCGGGGGATTACGACCTTGCCGGCTTCGCGGTCGGCGCCGCCGAGCGCGGTCGCCTGCTGCCCGAGGGTGTCGCGCCTGGCGACATCCTGCTCGGCCTGCCCAGCACCGGCGTGCATTCCAACGGGTTTTCCCTGGTCCGCCGGATCATCGAAACCGCCGGGCTTGGGCTTGACGCCCCGGCGCCCTTCGCGCCTGGGCAGACGCTCGGCGCCGCGCTGATGGCGCCGACGGCGCTTTACGTCCGCCCGGTGCTGGCGCTGGCGCGGGCGGGGCTGCTGCGCGCCGCCGCGCACATCACCGGCGGCGGCCTGCCCGGCAATCTGCCGCGGGTGCTGCCCGAGGGCACCTCGGCGGTGATCGACCAGCCTTGGCCGGTGCCGCCGGTCTTTTCGTGGTTGGCGCGGGCCGGCGATGTCGCGGCGGCGGAGATGTTGCGCGTGTTCAACTGCGGGATCGGCATGGTGCTGGTGGTCCGTCCTGCGGACGAACCGGCCGCGCGGGCACTGCTGGCGGAAACCGGGATCGAGTCACACCGCCTTGGCCGTATCGCCAGCGCGTCCGGAACGCCGGAGGTGACGATCGAGCGGGCGGACGCACTCTTCGCATGAAGAGCCGCGTCGGCATCCTGATTTCGGGGCGCGGCTCGAACATGGAGGCTCTGGTTGCCGCGGCGGCGGCGGCGGACTTTCCGGCCGAGATCGCGATCGTGCTGTCGAACCGGGCTGCGGCGCCGGGGCTCGAGACGGCCCGCCGCGCCGGCATTCCGGCGAGGGCTATTCCGGCGCGGGATTTTGGCGTGGACCGTGCGGCGCATGAGGCGGCGATCGATGCGGCGCTGCGCGAGGCGGGATGCGAACTCGTCTGCCTCGCCGGTTACATGCGGTTGCTGACGCCATTTCTGGTCGGCAGCTGGGCCGGGCGGATGCTGAATATCCACCCCTCGCTGTTGCCGGCGTTTCCGGGGCTCGACACCCATGCCCGCGCGCTCGCCGCCGGTGTGAGGCTGCATGGCTGCACCGTTCATCTCGTGACGGAAGTGATGGACGAGGGGCCGATACTCGCGCAGGCGGCGGTTCCCGTGCTGCCCGGCGATACCGAGGCGAGCCTGGCAGCCCGTGTGCTCGTCCAGGAGCACAGGATCTATCCGCAGGCGTTGCGCAACCTCATCTGCGGCGAACAGGTGCCCGCCGACCCACGGGCCAGTCTACTCAACCCTTGCGTTTGACTGCGGGACGCAATATCAACCGGAGAAGTCACAAGGATGTGTTTCGCCGTTGCGGGGGCGCGGCCATGTCCGGCGTGGCTGCGAGAGAACACAACGGTCACGCAAGGTGACGGCGGCAAGAAAGGTTCAAGGCACGTATGATGGCTGACACGGAAGGCCCCAAGAAGTTCCCGATCGGTCTGGAACAGCTTGAACAGTCCAGTCAGACGGGCTGGAATAGCTTCTCGCGCTTCATCACGGTCACCACGATCTGCGTGATCGTCACCATCCTGCTGATCGCCGCCTTTACCGTCTGGAGCTGACGCCGGACCGTCTCCGCCGCTTCGTCCCGGCACGCCCGGCCGTGCCACCACGTGTCAGACAAGGTCGGTCGTGAGCGAGTCGCAAGTTCTGAGTCCGCGCCATGCATTGCTCGCTCTGGCCGTCGTGGCCGTGTGGGGCACGAATTTCGTCGTCATTCGCCTGGCTCTCGACCAGTTTCCACCGTTTCTCCTCGCCGGACTGCGCTTCACCCTGGCAGCCGTGCCGGGTGTTTTCTTTCTGCCCCGGCCGCGGGTGAAGTGGTCCAATCTTGCCGCCTACGGCCTGCTGATCGGCGCCGGCCAGTTCGGCCTGCTGTTCTTCGCGATGGACGGGCGGATTTCCCCCGGCCTCGCCTCGCTGGTGATCCAGACACAGGTCTTCTTCACGATCTTTCTCTCGATGGCGCGCATCGGCGAGCGTCTGCGCATCTTTCAGATCGTCGCCTGTCTGCTCGCCGTCGCGGGCATCGGCGTGATCATGCGGCATGTGAGCGGCGGGACAACCCTGTTCGGCCTGCTGCTGGTGCTGCTGGCCGCCTCGTCCTGGGCGATCGGCAATATCGTTGCGCGGGAGAGCGGGGCGCGCAACGCGCTCGCCTATGTCGTCTGGTCGAGCCTGTTCGCCGCTCCGCCGCTTCTTCTCGTTGCGCTGCTGCGCGAAGGGCCGGCGGCGATCCTCCATTCGGTGACATATGCCTCGCCCGCCGGCTGGCTAGCGGTGGTTTGGCAATCGGTCGGCAATAGCTGGTTCGGCTATGGCAGCTGGGCGTTCCTGCTGGCGCGCTACCCTTCGGCAACCGTCAGCCCGATGGCGTTGCTGGTGCCGGTGTTCGGAATGGCCGCCTCAGTGTTCTGGCTCGGCGAACCGATGCCGGCCTGGAAGCTGGGCGCGGCCGGGCTGGTGTTTGCCGGGCTCGCGATCAGCGTGTTCTATCCGCGCTGGCGGGCGGCGCAGCGGCTGCGGACGGCCTGAACCGGATCACGCCGCGCCGAGTGCCCAGGCCAGGATACCTTGCTGGGCAAAGAGTCGGTTTTCCGCCTCGTCGAACACGACCGACTGCGGACCGTCGATGACGCCGGCGCTGACCTCCTCGCCGCGATGGGCCGGCAGGCAGTGCATGAAGATCGCATCCGGCGCCGCTCGTGCCATCAACGCCTCGTCCACCCGGTATGGGGCGAGAATGTTGTGCCGGCTCTCGACGTCCTCGTCACTCATGCTGACCCAGGTGTCGGTGGTGACGCAGCGCGCGCCTTCAACGGCCTCGGCCGGGCTGGTGGTGAGCTGGATGTCGGCGCCCTGCGCGCGCGCCCAGGCGAGTGCCTCGGCGTCGGGTAGCAGCTCTTCCGGACACGCGAGGCGGAGCTGGAAGCCGAACCGGGCCGAAGCCTCGATCCAGCTCTTGGCCATGTTGTTGCCGTCGCCGATCCAGGCGATGCGCTGGCCGGCGATCGGGCCGCGCTGTTCCTCGAAGGTCATCACATCCGCCATCACCTGGCAGGGGTGGGAGCGCTCGGTGAGTCCATTGATCACCGGCACGGTGGCGTGTGCTGCGAGTTCGCGCAGCTTTTCCTCACGGTCGGTGCGCAGCATGATTCCGTCGACATAGCGGGAGAGCACGCGGGCGGTGTCCGCCACCGTCTCGCCGCGGCCGATCTGCATTTCACGCGAGGAAAGCATGATCACCTCGCCGCCGAGCCGGCGCATGCCGATCTCGAAGCTGACGCGGGTGCGGGTGGAGGGCTTCTCGAAGATCAGCGCCAGCGCCCGCCCCGCGAGCGGATGGCCGAGGGCGCGGCCGGCGCGCTTGAAGCGCGTCGCCGTGTCCAGCATGTGGCGCAGCGTCGGCGTGTCGAGCAGCGACAGATCGAGGAAATGGCGCGGCGCCGCGGGGGGGCGGCCGGTATCGATGGCCGCGCTCATTGCGCGGCGTCCCGGGCGGTGGCCGGTTTGCAGCGCCGGGCCGCGGCGTCAAGCCGGGCCAGGGCCTCGTCCACCTCGGCATCGCGCACGATCAGCGGCGGCACCAGGCGCACGACGTTGTCGCCGGCGGCGACAATGAGCAGCCCTTCGGCGAAGCAGGCGTTCTGCACCTCGCCGTTCGGCACCGTGCAGACCAGCCCCTGCATCAGCCCCTGGCCGCGCACACCGGAAAACACATCTGGATGGCGGGCGGCAAGTGTCTCCAGTCCGGCGCGCAGGCGCCGGCCGGTGCGCTCGACCGCATCGAGGAAGCCGGGGGCGAGAACCGTGTCGAGCACGGCATTGCCGGCGGCGCAGGCAAGGGGACCGCCGCCATAGGTCGTGCCGTGGCTGCCGGGCACGAGGCTGGCCGCGACCCGTTCGCCCGCGAGCAGGGCGCCGAGCGGAAACCCGCCGGCGATGCCCTTGGCGGTGCTGACCGCATCCGGCACGACACCCGCCCATTCATGGGCGAAGAGCTTCCCGGTACGGCCCATGCCGCACTGCACCTCGTCGAAGCCGAGCAGAAGGCCGAACTCGTCGGCCGCGGCACGCAGCCCGCGCAGATATTCCATTGTCGCCGGGCGGATGCCGCCTTCGCCCTGGATCGGTTCGACCAGGATACCAGCGGTCTCGGGCGTTATGGCGTCACGCAGCGCGTTGAGATTGTTGAACGGCACATGGTCGAAACCGTCGACCGGCGGGCCGAAGCCTTCGAGATATTTGGAGTTGCCGGTCGCGCTGATCATCGCCAGCGTGCGGCCGTGGAACGCGCCCTGCGCGCAGATGACGCGGTAGCGCTCGGGCTTGCCCTCGCGCGCCATGGTCTTGCGGAAGGCCTTGACCAGAGCTTCGTTCGCCTCGGCGCCCGAATTGCAGAAAAAGACGCTATCGGCGAAGCTCGCCGCGACGAGGCGGGCGGCGAGGCGTTCGGCCTGCGGCACGCGATAGAGATTCGAGACGTGGATCACCTTCGCCGCCTGATCGGCAATCGCCCGGGTCAGGCCGGGATGGCCGTGGCCGAGCGAGGAGGTCGCGATCCCGGCGCCGAAATCGAGGAATCGTCGGCCGTCGGCGGCCGTCAGCCAGGCGCCTTCGCCGTGGCTGAACTCGACGTCGATCCGGTTGTAGTTCGGCATGAGGGAAGGGATCATGTCGTGGTCACTTTCTTTCGCAACCACGCTATTGTGCGGAGCCGGGCCGCCAAGTCAAACGCGAAGGGGCGCTCAGGGGTGGCAAATGCCTTCCGGCGCGGCTGGGTTGCGAATAGCGGCGGTCTGCGTCACGGGCCACACCCCCCTACCGTCCGTACTCCGGCTGCGCTACGCAGACGACATGACGCGCATGCTTCACGAACCGGCGCCCGGCGCTTTGCGCCGCCGCGCCGTCGTCGATCTCGGGTCGAATTCGGTCCGTCTCGTGGTTTTTCAGGGCGAGTCCCGAAACCCGATGCAGATCTTCAACGAAAAGGCGGTGCTGCGCCTCGCGCGCGGACTGATCCGCACCGGCCGCCTCGATGAGGCGGCGATGGACGAGACGGTGACGGTGATGCGTCGCTACGGGGCCATCGCCCGCGCCATGGGGGCCGCCCCCTTCGAGGCGCTGGCGACCTCGGCCGTGCGCGATGCCGAGAACGGGCCGGATTTTGTCGCCCGTCTCGAGGCTGAGATTCCCGGCCTGAAGGTCATCATCCTGAGTGGCGAGCAAGAGGCGAGGCTGTCCGCCGAGGGCGTGTTGTGCGGCATTCCGGGGGCGGACGGCATTCTCGCCGACCTCGGCGGCGGTTCGCTCGAACTCGTGCGCCTGTCCGAAGGGCGGATCGGCCCGGCGGCGACGGTGCCGATCGGCGTGATCCGACTGGCCGAGCGCGCCCAGGAAGACCGCGCCCGGGCCCGCGCGATCGTGTCCGACGAGCTGGCGGGCGTGCCCTTTCTCGGCGATGGCGAGGGGGGGGATCTGTTCGTGTCGGGCGGGGCCTTCCGTGCGCTGGCGCGCATCCATATCGCCCAGACCGGCTATCCGCTGGCGATGGTGCACCACTACACGGTCGGCCGGGACGAGGCGCGCGACCTGTCCGCGGTGGTCGGCGATGCCAGCCGCAAGCTCATCGAACGAATGCCGGGGGTGGCGCGCAAGCGGATCGACGATCTGCCCTTTGCCGCCATCATCCTGCGCCGCCTGCTGCGCGCGACGGGGGCCAGCCGTGTGGTGTTCAGCGCCAACGGCCTGCGCGAGGGCTGGTTCCTGCGCCAGTTGCCCGAGGCGATGCGCACCCAGGATCCGCTGATCGCGGCCGGCCGGGACCTCACGGTGGGGCTGCTGCGCGACCCTGCTTTGCCCGGCGCGCTGATTGCCTGGACAGCGACGCTGTTCCCCGACGAATCCGCCTCGCACCGAAGGCTGCGTGAAGGGGCGTGCTGGTTCTCCGATATCGGCAATCACGAACATCCGGAATATCGCGCCGAGCAGGCCTTCCTGCGGGTGCTGCGGCAGACCGGTGTCGGGCTCGACCATCACGCCCGCGCCTTTCTCGCTCTCACTCTCGCGCTGCGTTACGAGGCGCCGGTGGAAAGCGCGTTTCTGGCGCCGGCCCGGGCGCTGCTCGACATGGCGACGGCGCGGCGCGCCGAAACGCTGGGGGCGGCGTTGCGCCTCGCCTACACCCTGTCGGCCGGCACGCCAGCACTGCTTGCGGCGACGAGACTGCTACGCGACGACAGCCGGCTCGTTCTGTTTCTGGATGCGCGGAGTGGGGTCTTCGCCGGCGATCCGATCGAGCGGCGCCTGGCGAGGCTGGGCTCGCTGGTCGGGCTCGAGGCCGAAATCCGCGCGGCGGGGTAATCACTCCCGCGCGCGGCCGCCATTCCGCCCGGCGGCGGCGATCTGGGTCTGATCGATCCGGCAGGAGTCCGGCACCTGTCCGTCGTAGCGCATCCAGTGCCGCGTCTCACCAAAGATCGGCAGGCCGATATAGCCGCGCAGCGCCAGCTGGCCCGCGCGGTCGACGCGGAATTGGGCGTGGTAACGGTTGCCATTGCGCGGATTGACGATGCGGCCCCGCCAGAGCTCTCCGTTGCGCCGAACGGATGGACGGATCAGCTCGAACCCGCATTGGGGCCGGCCTTGCCAGTCAACTGGCATACGCGCGCCGCTATCGAGCATGATGCCGACGATGCGTCCACACAAAGCCTTCCCATCATGACAGCGCGCAATGCGGACCACGGCGCCCCCCTCGCCGGTCAACCAGTCGCCAACAGGCGAGGCCGCGCGCGCCAATACGGGTGTTGCGAGCACCACGACCAGAAGGGCCAGCCCCAGCACGATACGCCGCAGGGCTGCCCGGCCAATTCGTTCGGTATGAGACCTGATCACGAGGGTTATCATTTGACCGTGAAATGGTTGCTCATCCGGCGGTGAAAATCGCAAGTCTTCACATGTGTCTTATGCGCATCCCGATGTCTTTTCGGCGGCAGCTGTGTCCCGCATTCAACACTTGACTTGCAATCGTTCCACCGGGAACGATTTCTCCTTCGAACATTTTTCCATCCTTCGGGCTGCCCCTGCGGTCCGATCATCCAAGCAGGACGCTCCAGATGAACCGAATCCTGGCCGCTCTCGCCACGTCCGTCTCCATGCTTGCGCTGATTCCCGCGCCGGCCCGTGCGGGGGGAACGTTCCCAAGCGGCATCTGGACGCTGCAGGACGAGAACGCGTCGATCAGCACGCAAAGCCTGACCGATCGCTTTTATGTGAATGGATTTCATCTCGGCTGGACGTCGAATCCAGGGGCGGTGCCGCAGGGCTTGGCGGCGTGGGGGCATGCGGTGCTCGGCCAGGGGCGCCAGCGCGTCAGCATCAGCCTCACCCAGAAGATCTTCACGCCGGCGGCGACCACGCTGATCAACCCGCCGGTCAATGACGAACCCTATGCCGGTTCGCTGCTGGCAAGTTTCAGCCTTATCCAGGACACGCACCGGACGCGGACGATCATGGGGTTCGACACCGGCGTGTTCGGGCGCGATGCCGGGGCCGAGATCGTCCAGAACACGACGCATGCGATCATTGGCCAGGGGCGGACGCATGGCTGGGCCTATCAGTTGCCGAGCGAGCCGGCCTTCGATCTGTTCGCCTCCCGCATCTGGCGGCTGCCATTGACGAACCCGGGCGCTGGGTTGGAGGCCGATGCGCTGCCGCAGATTTCGGCAATGGCCGGCACGACCGAAATCTATGCCGAACCGGGCGTGGTCTTCCGCGTCGGCGAGGGGCTCGGCGCCGATTTCGGCGCGCCCCTGATCAGCCCCGCCCCGTCCGGCGGCGATGCCTACAGCGCACGCCGCTTTGCCTGGTATGTCTTCGCCGGCGCCGGGGCGAAGCTGGTCGCGCATGACGAATATCTGCAGGGGACGCTGTTCCAGCCGAGCCGGTCCGTGCAGCCCTACCGGGTGGTCGGCTCGGTCGAGGCCGGGGTGGCGGTCATCTGGCGCGGAGTGCGCCTGACCTACACGCAGGTGTTCCAGACCGAGCGCTTCCATGGGCAGACCGGCGGGATCCACGAATACGGCTCGTTCGCCGCTTCGGTCCGCTTCTGACCGGACCTCTCACGGCGAATCGACGGTCGGGCGAAAATTTTCTCTTTCCCACCGCCGGGGCGTATGGATAGGATATGGTGGTGAGGACCGAGAATACGCTGATGTCAGGCTCAGATCGTCGAGGAACCGGAAACGGGTTGGGCACCGGAGTGGCGACCAGGACGCGCACGAAAACGCGCAAGCCGTCCCTGTACAAGGTGTTGATGCTGAACGATGATTACACGCCGATGGAATTCGTCGTTCATGTACTTGAGCGGTTCTTCGGCAAGAGCCGCCAGGAGGCCGAACGGATCATGCTGCATGTGCACCGGCGGGGTGTCGGGGTGTGCGGCGTGTTCACCTATGAGGTTGCTGAAACCAAGGTGACGCAGGTCATGGACCTTGCCCGCCAGAGCCAGCATCCTCTGCAGTGCACGATCGAGAAGGAATAGGGCGGTGCAGGCCGCCGCCGGGCGCGATGATGGCATGGAAGTGTTGTTCCCGGTCACTATTGCGAAAGATTTTCGGCGTATCATGTCAGTATTGCGACAGGCCTGTTGAAGGACATTGGAAACCGGCCTGACGAAAGGACCGCGGCTTGGGCCGCATCGGGCTTGACCAGGGTGGCACGGGCTGCCCGACGGAAGACCGGCTTGGAGAGTATCGGATATGCTGTCTCGCAATCTTGAACAGACGCTGCACCGGGCCCTCGGCTTCGCCGCTGAGCGCCGGCATGAATATGCGACGCTGGAGCATCTTCTGCTGGGCCTGATTGACGACGCCGATGCGTTGACGGTGCTGCGCGCCTGCGGTGTCGACATTGAGCGCCTGCGCCGCGAGACGACCGAATTCCTTGACAAGGAACTGGCCGGACTTGCCACCGACCGTGGCGGCGACCCGAAGCCGACCGCCGGGTTCCAGCGCGTCGTGCAGCGTGCCGCGATCCACGTGCAGTCGTCCGGTCGGGACGAGGTGACCGGCGCCAATGTGTTGGTCGCGCTGTTCTCGGAGCGTGAGAGTCATGCCGTTTACTTCCTGCAGGCGCAGGATATGACCCGGCTGGACGCCGTCAATTTCATCAGCCATGGAATCGCGAAGTCGCCCGGCCGCTCCGTGCCGCGCCCCCCTTCGGGCAGCGCCGAGGGCACGGAGGCCGAACCCGAGCAGAAGCCGAAGCGCGGACAGGACGCACTGGCGAATTATTGCGTCAATCTCAACAAGAAGGCGCAATCCGGCAAGATCGACCCGCTCATTGGCCGCGAAACCGAGATCGAGCGGACGATCCAGATTCTCTGCCGTCGTTCGAAGAACAATCCGCTCTTCGTCGGCGATCCCGGCGTTGGCAAGACCGCGATCGCCGAGGGCTTGGCCAAGCGCATCGTCGACGGCGAGGTCCCGGAAGTGCTGGCCAAGGCGACGATCTATGCGCTCGACATGGGGGCACTGCTCGCCGGGACACGGTATCGTGGCGATTTCGAGGAACGGCTCAAGGCGGTCGTTTCCGAGCTTGAGGCCATGCCCGGAGCGGTGCTGTTCATCGACGAAATCCATACCGTTATCGGCGCCGGTGCGACCTCCGGCGGCGCCATGGATGCCTCGAACCTGCTCAAACCGGCCCTCTCATCCGGCGCGCTGCGTTGCATTGGCTCGACGACCTACAAGGAATTCCGCTCCTATTTCGAGAAAGATCGCGCACTGGTGCGCCGGTTCCAGAAAATCGACGTGAACGAGCCCTCGATCGATGATGCGGTAAAGATCCTGCGCGGCCTCAAGACGACCTACGAGAAGCATCACAAGGTCCGCTACACCGACGAGGCGATCCGCGCCTCGGTCGAGCTTTCGGCGAAATACATCCACGACCGCAAACTGCCGGACAAGGCGATCGATGTGATCGATGAGGTTGGCGCCTCGCGGATGCTGCTGCCCGAGAACAAGCGGCGCAAGACCGTCACGTTGCGCGATGTCGAGGAAATCGTTGCCAAGATCGCGCGGATTCCGCCCAAATCGGTTTCGGCCGACGACAAGGAGACGCTGCGCACGCTTGAGCGGGATCTCAAGTCGATGGTGTTTGGCCAGGATTCCGCGATTGAGGCGTTGTCCGCGGCGATCAAGCTGGCCCGTGCGGGACTGCGCGACGCCGAGAAGCCGATCGGCTGCTACCTCTTCTCCGGCCCCACAGGCGTCGGCAAGACCGAGGTTGCCCGTCAGCTGGCCTCCACCCTGGGGATCGAGCTGACGCGGTTCGATATGTCGGAATACATGGAACGCCATTCGATCTCCCGCCTGATCGGTGCGCCGCCGGGCTATGTCGGGTTCGACCAGGGCGGCCTGCTGACCGATTCGGTCGACCAGCATCCGCACTGCGTGCTGCTGCTCGATGAGATTGAAAAGGCACATCCAGACCTGTTCAACATCCTGCTGCAGGTCATGGATCACGGCAAACTGACCGACCACAATGGCAAGACGGTCGATTTCCGGAATGTGATCCTGATCATGACGACGAATGCGGGAGCGGCCGATATGGCGAAGACCGCGATCGGCTTCGGTCGTGATGTGCGTCTCGGAGAAGACGAAGAGGCGATCAAGCGCCTCTTCACCCCGGAATTCCGCAACCGGCTCGACGCGGTCATTCCGTTCTCGGGGCTCACACCGGAGATCGTCGCCCGAGTGGTCGAGAAGTTCGTCATGCAGCTTGAGGCACAGCTTGCGGATCGCAACGTGACGATCGAGCTTTCCTCGGCCGCAAAGGAATTCCTCGCCGAGCGTGGTTACGATCCGCTTTACGGCGCGCGGCCACTGGCCCGTGTGATCCAGGAGCAGATCAAGAAGCCGCTCGCCGAGGAGCTGCTGTTCGGCCGGCTGGCAACCGGCGGCGGCGTGAAGGTGACGGTTCGTGACGGTGAACTGGCTTTCGACATTGCCGAGGCACCCAAGCCCGCGCTTCCAAAGCCGGATGGCGACCAGGAAGAGTCGGCGCCGCCGCAGGAAGTCGACTGAAGGTTTCTTTCATTGGAACGGGATGGGCCGGCACGCGCAAAGGCGTGCCGGTCTTTTCTTTTGTCAGCGCGCCGAAATCCGGATCCGGTATAGTCGATAGCCACCGGCATGCCCGAGCGGTTGCAGCCAGGAAGGCGTCTGGCCCGACGTAAGCAGGGGCCAAAGGGCGTCGGCGGCGGCTCCGTGACCGAGAGCCGAATGTGCTCCGTCAGCCCGGCAGAACAAGACGAACGCCGCGCCTGTCGACCGTACCGCAGCTGGCTCGGCCACGCCCGCCGGAGTGCGCCACGCCTTCCAGTCGCGCATGAAGGCGCGGAGCCCATGATGATAAAGTGAACCCACGCCGATGACCCGTGTCCGGTAAAGCAACTCCGGTACCAGGCTGGGATCTGTCAGCACGATCCGGCCGGTTGCGGGGGCCAGCAAGGCGGAAGCTGCGCGAAGAGAACAGCGTTCCTGGTTGCCCGGCGTCGCGCTTCGGCCCGCGGCCAGCGCCAGCGCCGGAACATAGGCGAGAACGACCGGAAGCCAGACCAGCCCCAGACGCAATGTCGCCGCTCGCCGCGGCGTTGAGGCAAAACGGGCGGAAATATCGTGCAGCGCGACGGGAGCCAGTCCGGCCGCGAAGGCGGCCGGATATTGCTGGAAGATCATCATCCGCGCCGTAAGACCCGCCGCGAGCGTCAGCCCGACGGCGGCAATCAGCCAGATGCCCGCAAAGGCCGGTAGGTGTCGGCACCGCCAAAAGCGATGGAGAATGTATCCCAGCCCGAGCAGTGCCGGACCGAGCCGGCTGGCGGCGAGCGCCAGTGTGTCGGTCGGCTGGTCCTCGTTGATGCTGCCGAAGAAGATGTGCATCGCCTTTGCGGGGATCAGGCCGTAGGGCCCCAGCGCCACTTCCGGATACGCCGCCAGCCAGACCGCGAAAACACAGGTGGCGCCGATGAGGCCGAGCGAGGCACGGCGCGTTTCCGGCGCATACCGGTCCAGCCAGGCGAGCCCGACGCAACTGGTCGCGATCGCAAGCCCAAGCATGGCGTAGACGATCGACAGCCTGTCGATCTCGGGCGTCAGCATGCCGCCGTGCGGCGGGTCGATCCAGAGCGCGAACCATAGTGTTGCCGCGAATCCTGCGCCAATCCGGACCAGGATGAAGCCAAGGCGGCGGAACAGCCACAGATAGCCGAGCGCGCCGAAGCCGAGCACCACGAATGGCATTGTCTCCGGCATCATCCAGATCGCCAGCCCGCCCCACAGACCGGCGGCCCAGGCCATCCGCCTGTCTCCCGCGCCGGCGCGCAGCGTGCAGCCAATGGCGATGGCGGTCAGCGCGACCTGCGCAATGTGGTAATGCACGATGCCGACAACGTTGAAGCTACGGATGCCAGGCAGCAGCGGCGCGATGATTGCCGGCGCCCAGATCCATCGGCCTCCGGTCAGTGGGGAGGCCGCGAAAGCAAGGCCGACGGCGAGCAGCCCGGCCGAGAGCGGGCCGGTGGCCACGCCGGCCGCGAAGAGCGCGCGGGTCCAGCCAATGAACGGGGCGAGAGGGGCCGCAAGCGCGACGATGACTGCATCGAAAAGTCGCGACCATTCCACGACCAGAGGGTGACCCGAATCGTCGCCCAGAACGATGTTCACGAGATGTCCCGCAGCGAAACCCTGGCGAATTCTGACCAGGCGCATGTAACTGTCAGGATCGAACAACGTGCCGTGCAGAACGGCAGGGATCGTCCGTGCCGAAGCAAGGATCGTAATGGCGGCGGCGACCAGCGCAAGCGCGGTACAGGTTGCGGCAGACAAGGTTGCCCTTCGATCCTGTAACCGGCCCGCCGCTTTCATGCCGCGGTTATTTCACACCACAGCCTAACAGATAATGAATCAGGCGGAATCAGCCGCCGGTTGGTAGCCGGGCCGGGCGGGGGCCGCCGGCCATCCAGTCCAGCAGTTCCACGGTATGGATCGTCGGCAGACCGTCGCCGGCAAGCTGGGTGAGGCAACCGATATTGCCGGCAGCGATGAGGTCCGGCTTGAGGGCGTGCAACGTCCCGAGCTTGCGCGCGCGCAACTGTTCGGACATTTCGGGCTGGAGGATGTTGTAGGTGCCGGCCGAACCGCAGCACAGATGCGGGTCGCGCGGCTCGGCGACGGCGAAGCCGGCGCGGCGCAGCAAGGTTTTCGGTGCATCGGTGACCCGCTGACCGTGCTGCAGCGAGCAGGCCGCGTGATAGGCCACCGTCAGCGGCGCCGCGAGTGTGCGGCTCGGCTGGTAGTCGAGCCGGACCAGAAGTTCGGTGATGTCGACCGAGAGTTCGGAAATACGCGCGGCATCCGCCGCTTCCGGCGTGTTGCGGAGCAGGAAGCCGTAATCCTTCAGCACCGTGCCGCAGCCGGACGTATCGGTCACCACGGCATCCAGCCCGCCGGCGCCGATCTCCCGCGTCCAGGCGGCGACATTGGCGCGGGCGAAGCCGAGCGCCGCTTCGTGCCGGCCGAGATGGTGAGTGAGGGCGCCGCAGCATCCGGCGCCGGCGGCGACGACGACCTCAACACCCATCCGGTTGAGCAGGCGGATCGTCGCGTCGTGAATGCCGGGGTCGAGCACCTGCTGCGCGCAGCCGGCGAGCAGGGCGACGCGCGCGCGCCGCTCTCCGTGTGCGGGGAAGACGCCGGGCCGCTCCGTCGAGCTTGGCGGCGGCAGCTTTGCGGGGGCAAGATCGAGCATGGCGCGCATCCGGCGCACCAACGTGCCCTCACCCCGCACGAGGCTGCGGCCGAGCCGGCCGAGCGCCGCCGCGCGCAGAGCCGCGCGGAAGCGGGTGGGATAGGGCAGGATTGCCGCGAGCAGGCTGCGCAGCGCACGGTCATGCGCCGGGCGGTCATAGGTTTCCTCGACCCGCGTGCGGGCGTGATCGATCAGGTGCATGTAATCGACGCCGGAGGGGCAGGTCGTCATGCACGAGAGGCATGACAGGCAGCGGTCGAGATGGAAGGCGACGGGTTCGCTGGCCGGCGCGCCGGTCTCCAGCATGTCCTTGATCATGTAGATGCGGCCACGTGGACTGTCATCCTCGTCGCCGACGGTCACGAAGGTCGGGCAGGTCGCGGTGCAGAAGCCGCAATGCACGCAGGAGCGCAGGATCCGGTCGGCCACCGCGATGTCGGGATCGGCCAGCTGGTCGGGCGTGAAATTGGTTTGCATGTGTCTTCGTCCTCGAGCGCAAGGCGCCCGCTGCTCCTGCTCAGGCGGCGTGAAGCCGCCCGGGGTTGAGAATGCCGGCCGGGTCGAATGCGGCGGTAACACGGCAGCGGATCGCGGCCAGCGCGTCTGGCTCGCGCGGCAAGGCGTCAGGGCTATGGCGTAGCGCGTCCGGGGCGCGCAACAGCCACCATTCACCGCCAGCACGTCGCGCAGCGTTGGCGATGGCGGCATGCGCCGCCTCATCTCCCGGCCCGCTCAGGAACACCAGACCGCCGCCCCAGTCGAGATAACCATCGAGTCCCGCGGCCTGTGCCGCTTCGAGAATGGATGGGCCGGCGGATGGACGCACGGAAATGCGCCAGACCGCATCACCCTCGCGCACGGCTAGCGGCGCGGCATCGCGCACCGCGCGCCAGAGCGCCAGGCTGGCCGAGGTGTCGAGCTGCTCGACCATGCCGAACGCACCCCAGATTTCGGCGAGGCGGCCGATCCGGTAATGAACCGAGTCGGTGAAATCCTCGATCCGCGCAATGGTGATCGGGCGCGCATGGCCCAGCGCCGCCGCGGCGCCTTCGGGCAAATGCGCGGCTCCCGTCACCGAGAAGGGCGAGCCGAGCGCCGCCGACAGCGCCTTGACGGCGGTTGCCGCATCTAGCCCGGCCAGCAGCACGGTGCCTGTTGCTTCCGGTGCGGGGAGCACCTTCAGCGTGATCTCGCTCATCACGCCGAGCGTGCCGTAGGAGCCGGTGAACAGCTTGCAGAGGTCGAGTCCGGTGACGTTTTTCAGCACGCGCCCGCCGGAGCGGATCACCTCCGCCCGGCCGGTGACGGCGCGGATGCCCATCACATGGTCGCGCATCGCGCCCCAAGCGATCCGCCGCGGGCCGGACAGATTGGTCGCGATGATGCCGCCGACCGTCTGCGCCTCGGCGCCGAGAAAGGCGTAATGCGGCGGCTCGGCGATCAGGTGCTGGCCAGCCTCCGCCAGCTTCGCCTCGAGCGCGGCCAGGGTGGTGCCGGCGCGCGCGGAGACGATGAGCTCCTGCGGCGCATGCAGCGGAATGCCGGTGAGGTTGCGGGTGGACAGGGTTTCGGCCGTCTGCACCGGGCGGGCGAACCCGGCCTTCGAGCCGAGCCCTTCGATGGTCAGCGGGGTGTGTGACGCCGCCGCCGCCTCGATCGCCGCGACCAACCCGGCTTCGTCGGAGGGGGCGATCATGCCGCGTGCGGCATCGGCGCCGGCGCCGTGTCCGTGCCGGGCTTGAGCGGAAACACCTTCGCCGTGTTCAGCAGCCAGCCAGCGTCGAAGGCGGTCTTGACCCGGCGCTGCTGGTCGAGCTCGGTTTCGGTGAACTGTACGCTCATCAGGTCCCGCTTCTCGACGCCGACGCCATGCTCGCCGGTCAGGCAGCCGCCGACCTCGACGCAGAGCTTGAGGATATCGGCGCCGAACGCTTCCGCCTTGTGCATGCTTTCGGGATTGTTGGCGTCGAACATGATGAGCGGGTGCAGGTTGCCGTCGCCGGCGTGGAAGATGTTGGCGACGCCAAGCCCATATTGCTCGCTCATCTCGCCGATGCGGCGCAGCACCTCGGGCAGTGTGCTGGTGGGGATGGTGCCATCCATGCAGAGATAGTCCGGGCTGATCCGCCCGATCGCGCCAAACGCACCCTTGCGCCCTTTCCAGATCGCCGCCGATTCCTCGGCCGATTGCGAAACCTTGAGGCTGATCGGGTCGAACCGGCCGCAGATTTCCCGGATCCGGCCGAGCAGCGCATCCTGCTCCTCGACGGAGCCCTCGACCTCGATGATCAGCATGGCCTCGGCATCGAGCGGATAGCCGGCCTTGGCGAAGGCCTCGCAGGCGTGGATCGCCGGACGGTCCATGAATTCCAGCGCCACGGGAATGATGCCCGAGCCGATGATCGCATCGACGCAGCGCCCGGCGATCTCGTTCGACTTGAAGGCCGCGAGCATCGCCCTTGTGCCTTCCGGCGCGCGCAGCAGGCGCACGGTGATTTCGGTGGCGATGCCGAGCTGGCCCTCGCTGCCGATGACGATCCCCATCCAGTCATAGCCGGCGGTATCCAGATGCGCGCCGCCGAGTTCGAGGATTTCACCCTCGATGGTGACCAGCTTGATGCCGAGCACGTTGTTGGCGGTCACGCCGTATTTGAGGCAGTGCGCGCCGCCCGAATTCATGCCGATATTGCCGCCGATCATGCAGGCGAGCTGGCTGGAGGGGTCGGGGGCGTAGAAGAATCCATCCGCCTCGACGGCCTTGGTGATGCCGAGATTGGTGACGCCGGCCTGCACCACGGCGTAACGGTCGGCGTAATTTACGTCGAGAATGCGGTTCATCCGCATCATGCCGATCACCACGGCGTCGGCCAGCGGCAGCGCGCCGCCGGCAAGCGAGGTGCCAGCCCCGCGGGGGACGACGCGGACCCCGTTCTGGTGGCAGAAGCGCAACACGGTGGCGACCTGCTCTGTGCTTTCGGGCAGGACGACGGCGAGTGGCATCTGGCGATAGGCGGAGAGCCCATCGGTCTCGTACGGTTTGAGACGTGACGGGTCGGTGATCACCGCACGCGCGGGCAGCAGGGCGCGCAATCCGTCATGCACGGCATCGCGCCGGTCAAGGACATCGGCTTTCGGTTGCGGCAAGGCTATCACGACGGCTTTCTCCCCTTCACCCGCCTGTGAGATAATACTGTGCGGCGGAAACGGAAAGAGGAAGCCCGCCGGACGCGGTCAAGGATTGCCCGGAACGAAATCACCCGGAACCTCGCGGTCCGGGCGTTGCGTCACGCTGCGATGCGCCGGCGAACCGGCGGGGCAGGTCAGCCCTGGCGGGCCTTCATCCGCGGGTTCTTCTTGTTGATCACGTAGACGCGGCCATGACGGCGCACGACGCGGCAGTTCTTGTCGCGGGCCTTGGCGGAGCGAAGCGAATTACGGACTTTCATGACACGGTTCTCGGGCTGTTCAGGATGTTGGGGCGGCTTATGGGAAGCATGGCGCCATCTGTCAACCGTCGGGGCGCAGATCGGCCCCGATTGACGCGGCGGTTGGCGGGCCGCATGGATCGGAAATCGGCGAGGAGTGACATCGATGGCGGAGCGGATGCGGATTTCGGCCCAGCGGATCGGCTTGATGCTGACCGCGTTCCTGATGATCACGCTGATCGGTGTGTTCGCGACCTTTGCGGCGCCGATCCCCGCCATGCGCGGCGTCCTGGCGGAGCGGGCAATCGCCAGCGCCGCCGCCACGGGCGACCCGGCGGCGATGAAATCCGCGCTCGCTGAGGCTCGCCCGCTGCTCGGCGTGACCGCGCAGAAAACGCTCGCCACGCTCACGCCCGACCGGGCCGGGCTTGCCCGCGCAGCCGGCCTGGTCGCCGCCGACACGAAGCTGGCGAGCGGCCTCGTTTCCTACCGGCTGCGCCTGCTGGTGATCGTGATCGGCGTGCTTGCCGCGCTGTTCGGCATCGCCCTGCTCGGCATCGGCGAAAGCCGGCCCACTCCCATCATCATGAAGGCACCCGAACCATGAGCCGCATCGCCTATGTCAACGGACGCTACGTACCCCAGCGCGAGGCCTCGGTGAATGTCGAGGACCGGGGATACCAGTTCGGCGACGGCGTCTACGAAGTCATCCACGTCCATGACGGGCGCTTCGTCGATACCGGGCTGCACCTCGCCCGGCTCGCCCGCTCGCTGCGTGAACTCGCCATCCCGAAGCCGATGGAGGATGGCGCGCTGCTCGTCGTGCTGCGCGAGGTCGTGCGTCGCAACCGAATCCGCGAGGGCATCGTCTATATGCAGGTCAGCCGCGGCGTCGCCCGGCGCGACCACGCCTTCCCGCGCGATGTCGCCCCCGCACTGGTGGTCACGGCGCGTCATGGCAAGGCCTTCCCGCGCGAAATCGACACATGGACCGGTAACGCCATCACCGCGCCGGACATCCGCTGGGGGCGGGTCGACATCAAGACCGTCAATCTGCTGCCCAACTGTCTTGCCAAGCAGAAGGCGCGCGAGGCCGGCGCCTATGAGGCGATCCTGATCGACCGCGACGGCAATGTCACGGAAGGGTCATCCACCACCGTGTGGGCGGTGGATGAAGACGGGGTGCTGCGTACCCGCCACCTCGATCATCACATCCTGCCCGGCTGCACCCGGGCTGCGGTGATTTCGCTGATGGAGGAGGCCGGCATCCGCTTCGAGGAGCGCGGCCTGTCCGAGGCGGAACTGCGCGCGGCGCGCGAGATCTTCCTGACCAGTGCGACGTCTTACGTGAAGCCGATGGTCCGGCTCGACGGCGTGGCGGTCGGCGAGGGCACGCCGGGCCCGGTGGCCCGCCGCCTGTTCGAACTCTTCGCCCGCCATGCCGACGGCGCCGCGCACAATGTGCCGCCCGCTTCCCCCCGCCTTGCGTCTTGCGGCGGAATCGGATGAAACGCCCCCATGACAGCGCAAGACCAGACTGACCATACGCGCTACCGGCGCGTCCTGCTCAAGGTTTCCGGCGAGGCCCTGATGGGCAGGCGGGACTACGGGCTCGATACGGACACCGTGGCCGCCATTGCCCAGGACATTGCCGATGTCGTCGCCATGCGCGTCGAGGTGTGTCTTGTGATCGGTGGCGGCAATATCTTCCGCGGCATTTCCGGTGCCGCCGGCGGGATGGACCGCGCCCAGGCCGACTATATGGGCATGCTCGCCACCGTGATGAACGCGCTCGCCATGCAGTCGGCCCTCGAAAAGCGCGGGGTGGCGACCCGCGTGCAGTCGGCCATCCCGATGTCCGCGGTCTGCGAGCCCTATATCCGCCGTCGCGCGGAACGGCATATGGAAAAGGGCCGCGTGGTGATCTTTGCCGCCGGCACCGGCAACCCGTTCTTCACGACCGACACCGCTGCGGCGCTGCGCGCCGTCGAGATGAAGTGCGATGTGCTGCTCAAGGGCACCCAGGTCGACGGCGTCTATTCCGCCGACCCGCGCAAGGTGGCCGACGCCGAACGCTACGCCGAACTCACCTATCACGAGGTTCTCGCCCGCGACCTTTCGGTGATGGATGCGGCGGCGATCAGCATCGCCCGCGAGAACGACCTGCCGATCATCGTCTTCAACATCCACGCGCCGGGCGCCTTCGCCAGCGTCATGCGGGGCGAGGGGAAGTTCACCCGCATCGTGGAACAGCGCTAGGAGCCCGCCATGGACGCCGATCTCGATACCCTTCTCGCCGACCTGCAACGCCGGATGGACGGCGCGATGGAAACGCTGAAGCGCGAATTTTCCGGCCTGCGTACCGGCCGCGCCAACCCCGCCCTGCTCGATCCGGTGAAGGTCGAGGCCTATGGCACGCTGATGCCGCTCAACCAGGTGGCCACCGTGGCGGTGCCGGAAAGCCGCATGCTCACCGTTCAGGTCTGGGATCGCGGCATGGTCAATGCGACGGTCGCCGCCATCCGCGACTGCGGGCTCGGCCTCAACCCACAGCCGGACGGGCAGCTCATCCGCGTGCCGCTGCCGTTGCTGACCGAGGAGCGCCGCAACGAACTCGCCCGCGCAGCCGGCAAATATGCCGAGGGTGCGCGCGTCGCCGTGCGCGGTGTGCGCCGCGATGGCATGGAGACGATCAAGGGGTTCGAGAAGAAGCACCAGATCGGTGAGGATCAGGGGCGCGACTGGGCCGACCGCGTTCAGAAACTGACCGACGCGACGATCAAGAAGATCGACGAACTGCTCGTCGAGAAGGAGAAGGACATCCGGCAGGTCTGAGCGGCCCGATGTCCGCCCCGCCTCCGGTTCCACCGCCGCCGGTACCGCGCCACATTGCCATCATCATGGACGGCAACGGGCGCTGGGCCGCGCGGCACGGCCTGCCCCGCGCGGCCGGACACCGCGAGGGGGTGCAAGCCGTGCGCCGGACCATCGAGGCGGCGATCGGCCACGGCGTCGAATGGCTTACGCTGTTCGCCTTTTCCTCGGAAAACTGGCGACGGCCGGTCGAGGAGGTGACCGATCTCACCTTCCTGCTGCGCCACTACCTGCGCTCCGAACTGCGTGAACTGGCCGAGGCCGGGGTGCGGCTTCACATCATCGGCGAGCGTGACCGCTTCGGTTCCTCGCTGAAGGCGGAACTCGCCGACGCCGAAGCCCGTACTGCGGCGAACCGCAAGCTCAACCTGGTGATCGCCCTATCCTACGGCGCGCGCGCCGAGATCGCGACGGCGGCGCGGCGCATCGCCGAGGCCGCCATGGCGGGAACGCTCGACCCCACGACGGTCGATGAGACCATCTTCGCCGCCCATCTCTCCACCGCCGGCATGCCCGACCCCGACCTTGTGATCCGCACCAGCGGCGAACAGCGCCTGTCCAACTTCCTGCTCTGGCAGGCCGCTTATGCCGAACTGGTGTTCGACGATGCGCTGTGGCCCGATTTCGGCGCCGCCAATCTTGGCCGCGCGATTGCCGAATATGCCCGTCGGGAACGCCGCTTCGGCGCCCGGCCTGGCCCGGCTGACGCACCGCCGGACGGCGAAGGGCCATGAGCGTGCCGGAGTCCCCCCCGACGTCCGGCGAAAGGTCCCGGCGCTTTCACGATCTCGGCCTTCGCGCGGCGTCCGCCGCCGTTCTCGTGCCGGTTGCCCTCGGTGCACTGGCATGGGGCGGTCTCGTCTGGGCGGTGCTGCTCGTGTTGCTTTTCGCCGGACTAATGTGGGAATGGGCTGGTTTGAGCCGTCACATCGTATCCGCCGCGCGGCCGCGCTTCCTGCTCGCCGGTGTCGTTTACGCCGCGGTTCCCGGCGCGGCGCTGGCCTGGCTGCGCGATCGGCCGGGCGGGCTCATCGACGTGCTGTTCCTGCTTGTCGTCGTCTGGATGACCGATATCGGGGCCTATGCGGTGGGCCGGCTGGCGGGCGGGCCGAAGCTCGCCCCGGCGATCTCGCCGGGCAAGACGGTGAGCGGCGCGGTTGGCGGCCTCGTGATCGGTGTCGCGGCCGGGTTGCTCGTGGCAAGGTCCCCTGCCGCAATCCTGCCGGGTGCCATCATCAGCATCGTCTCGCAGGCGGGCGATCTTGCGGAAAGCGCGCTCAAGCGGCGGCTCGGCGTCAAGGATTCCGGCCGCACGATTCCCGGCCATGGCGGCCTGTTCGACCGGCTCGATGGCGTGCTCGCCGCAGCCCCGGTCGCCGCCGTCCTTGCATTGCTTGCCCAGGGAGGGGTACCGCTATGGCGGTGAAGACAGTCACGATCCTCGGCTCGACCGGCAGCGTCGGCACCCAGACCATCGACCTGCTGCAGGCGGATCCCGAAAACTATCGGGTCCGTGCGCTGATCGCCGGGCGAAACGCCGCCCTGCTCGCGGAACAGGCGCGCTCGCTGCACGCCGAGATCGCCGTCATTGCTGACGAGAGCGCCTTCCCCGCCCTGCGCGACGCGCTGGCCGGCAGCGGCATCCGCGCCGAGGCCGGCCGCGCCGCCGTGATCGCCGCCGCCGCCGAGCCGGCCGACTGGACGATGGCCGCGATCACCGGCACCGCCGGCCTCGAACCCACACTCGCCGCGACCCGCAACGGTGGGGCCATCGCGCTCGCCAACAAGGAGGCGCTGGTTTCCGCCGGCGACGTGTTCCTTGCCGCGATCGCCGCCGGCGGAGCGACGCTGCTGCCGGTCGATTCCGAACACAACGCCATCTTCCAGTCGCTCGCCGACGGCAACCGCGCCGCTCTGGAAAAGATCATCCTCACCGCTTCGGGCGGCCCGTTCCGGGAAGCAAGCCTCGACGAGATGAAGGACGCGACGCCGGAGACCGCGCTGAAGCATCCCGTCTGGTCGATGGGTGCGAAGATCTCGATCGATTCCGCCACCCTCTTCAACAAGGGGCTGGAGGTGATCGAGGCCGCGCGCATCTTCGGCCTCGCGCCGCATGAGATCGAGGTGCTGGTGCATCCGCAGTCGATCGTGCATGGCATGGTCTGCTATCGCGACGGATCGGTGCTGGCCCAGATGGGCGCGCCGGACATGCGCATCCCGATCGCCCACACCCTGGCCTGGCCGGCGCGCCTCGCGACCTCCTCGCCCCGGCTCGACCTCGCCGCCGCGGCGCGGCTCGACTTCCTTGCCCCCGATCCGGTGCGCTTCCCGGCGCTCCGTCTTGCGCGCGAGGCACTGGAAGCCGGCCATGGCGCCTCGACGGTGCTCAACGCCGCGAATGAGATCGCGGTTGAGGCGTTCCTGCGCCGGCGGATCGGCTTTCTCGACATCACGGCGGTGGTCGAACGGGTCATGCAGCGCCTCGGCGCGCCCCCGATCGGCGATCTCGCGGCCGTGCTTGCCCTCGATGCCGAAGCGCGCGCCATGGCGGAGGCGGAATTGCGCGCGAAGTCCGACCCGCGCGCGGCGTGACCCCTGTCGCCCGGTGGCCGCAATCCCATATCTCCAAGGCCACTCCCACGGCTGACGACACGAAGGTTCCATGATCGATTTCCTCCGTTCCGCTCTCGGCTTCATCGTCGTGCTCGGCGTGCTGGTGACCGTTCATGAGCTCGGGCATTATCTCGTCGCGCGCTGGCGCGGCGTGACGGTCGAGGCGTTCTCGCTGGGTTTCGGTCCGGCGCTCTTTTCCCGCACGGACCGGCACGGCACGGTCTGGAAAATCTCCGCCATCCCGCTTGGCGGCTATGTGCGGATGAAAGGCTGGGCCGAATTCGGCGCAGAACAGGCCGGTGCGGCCGACCCCGGCAGTTTCGGCTCGAAGCGGCTTTCGGCCCGTGCCGCGGTAGTGGCGGCGGGCCCGGCGGCGAATTTCCTGCTGGCGATCGTGCTGTTCAGCGGCGTCTTCGCCACGGCCGGCGTGCCGACCGTATTGCCCGTCATCAGCAAGGTGATGGCCGGCTCGCCGGCAGCCGCTGCGGGGCTCGCGAAGGGCGACCGGGTCGTGAGCATGAATGGCCAGCCGATCGGCACCTTTGATCAGCTGAGCGCGGTGGTCGCGGCGCACCCAGATGGCAGGATCGCGCTGAGCTATACGCGAAGCGGCGAGACCCACAGCCTGAACCTCACCCTCGGCACCGCGAAGATCGATGGCAAGACAATCGGCCGGCTCGGCATCGAGGGGGCCGATGTGGAAATGCGCCGGCTGTCGCCGCCGCAGGCGATCGTTCGCGGCGTTGCCGTGACCTGGCAGGCGACGGCGGCGACGCTGCACGGACTCTGGCAGCTGATTGACCAGCACAAGGGGCTGAATCAGCTCGGCGGCCCGGTCCGGATCGCGCAGATCTCGGGCCAGGCGGTGGCGCATGGCCTCGCCGATCTCGTCAGTTTCATGGCGCTGCTCTCGGTCAATCTCGGGTTGATCAACCTCGTGCCGATCCCGGTGCTCGATGGCGGCCATCTGCTGTTCTATGCGGCGGAGGCCGCCGCGGGCCGCGCGCTGCCGCGCCGGGTTCAGGAAGTCGCGCTGCAATTCGGCGCCGCACTCCTGGTCTGCCTGATCATCTTCGTCACCTGGCACGATATCGCGCATCTTTTCGGCTGACGCGGCGCCGACCCGGTCCGATTTCGTGCGGGCGGGGCTCACGCAGGACGCCGAAAATTGCGGCAGCACCCGGTTTCACGGCAGCCATGTTGCGCCGGGGTGGTTGCCAAGCGGCGTGTTTTCCCCCATTCGATCCGCCGGATCGGTTACCCAGCGCCCGAGGGAGGCTTGCAATGCGCGTTTATTACGACAGTGATGCCGATGTGAATCTGATCAAGGCGAAGAAGGTCGCCGTGGTCGGTTACGGCAGCCAGGGCCATGCCCATGCCCTGAACCTCAAGGAATCCGGGGTGAAGGAGCTTGTCGTAGCACTCCGCAAGGGCTCGGCCGCGGTGGCCAAGGCCGAGGCCGCCGGCCTTCGGGTGATGACGCCGGAAGAGGCCGCCGCCTGGGCCGATGTGGTGATGATCCTGACGCCGGACGAAGGCCAGGGCGACCTCTACCGCGACAGCCTCGCCGCGAACCTGAAGCCGGGCGCCGCGATCGCCTTCGCGCACGGCCTCAACATCCATTTCAACCTGATCGAGCCGCGCGCGGATATCGACGTGTTCATGATCGCGCCGAAAGGCCCCGGCCACACGGTGCGCAGCGAATACCAGCGCGGCGGCGGCGTGCCCTGCCTTGTCGCGGTCGCGCAGAACCCCTCCGGCAACGCGCTCGACATCGCGCTGTCCTACGCCTCGGCGATCGGCGGCGGCCGCGCCGGCATCATCGAGACCACCTTCAAGGAAGAGTGCGAGACCGACCTGTTCGGCGAGCAGACCGTGCTCTGCGGCGGTCTTGTCGAGCTCATCAAGGCCGGGTTCGAAACGCTGGTCGAAGCCGGCTATGCCCCGGAAATGGCCTATTTCGAGTGCCTTCACGAGGTGAAGCTGATCGTCGACCTCATCTATGAGGGCGGCATCGCCAACATGAACTACTCGATCTCGAACACCGCCGAATATGGCGAATACGTCACCGGTCCGCGGATGATCACGCCGGAGACCAAGGCCGAGATGAAGCGCGTGCTCGACGATATCCAGAAGGGCCGCTTCACCCGCGACTGGATGCTCGAGAACAAGGTGAACCAGACCAACTTCAAGGCGATGCGCCGCGCCAACGCCGCGCACCCGATCGAGGAGGTCGGCGAGAAGCTGCGCGCCATGATGCCCTGGATCAAGAAGGGCGCGCTGGTCGACAAGACCCGCAACTGATCGCGCGCGAAGAGCCGCGCGGCTTTCGCGCCGCGCGCTTCTTCATTACAACGATCCCCGGCCGCGCTTGCGGACCGGGGATCGTTCGTTTCGAGGGAGGCAGCACATGAAGATCGCCAAGGACGCCACCGAACTGGTTGGCAACACCCCGCTGGTGCGGATCAACCGCCTCGCCGCCGGTCTGCCCGGCACAGTCCTCGCCAAGCTCGAATTTTTCAATCCGGCCAATTCGGTGAAGGACCGCATCGGCGTTGCCATGATCGAGGCGGCGGAGCGCGACGGGTTGCTGAACGCGGACAGCGTGATTGTCGAGCCGACCTCGGGCAATACCGGCATCGCGCTCGCCATGGTCTGCGCGGCGAAGGGCTATCGCTGCATCCTCACCATGCCGGAGACGATGAGCAAGGAGCGCCGCGCGGTGCTGCGCGGCTACGGCGCCGAGGTGGTGCTGACTCCGGGTGCCGAGGGCATGGGCGGGGCAATCGCGAAGGCGAAGGCCATCGCGGCGTCCGGCCCCAATTTCTTTGTCCCGCAACAGTTCGAGAATCCGGCCAATCCGGAAATCCATCGTCGCACTACCGCCGAGGAAATCTGGCGCGATACCGATGGCACGGCGGACATTCTGGTTGCCGGCATCGGCACCGGCGGCACCATCACAGGGGCGGGTCAGGTGCTGAAGCAGCGCAAGCCCTCGTTCCGCTGTGTCGCGGTCGAGCCGGACGCTTCGGCGATCCTCTCCGGCGGGGAGAAGGGGCCGCACATGATCCAGGGGATCGGCGCCGGCTTCGTGCCCGATATTCTTGATACCAGCGTCTATGACGAGGTTGTGCGCGTGACCAACGACCAGGCGCTTGAGATGGCCCGTCGCGCCGCACGCGAGGAGGGGCTGATGGTCGGCATTTCCTCCGGCGCCGCACTGCATGCGGCGATCGAGGTGGCCAGGCGTCCCGAGACCGAGGGCAAGCTGATCGTCGCGATCATCCCCTCCTATGGCGAGCGCTATCTCTCCACCGCCCTGTTCGCCGGCCTCGCCGATTGATCGCCGCGCTCGCACATTTCATCACCAGCGTCATCTCTGCCCTCGGCTATGCCGGGGTCGCGGGGTTGATGGCCCTGGAATCGGCCTGCATTCCACTGCCTTCCGAGATCATCCTGCCGTTTTCCGGCTACCTGGTCTCGACCGGGCGGTTCGATCTCTGGATGGTCGCGCTCGCCGGGGCGATCGGCTGCAATCTCGGGTCCACGGTCGCCTGGGCGGTCGGCTATGTGGGCGGGCGGCCGCTGGTCGAGCGCTGGGGGCGGTACATCCTGCTCGATCAGGGTGAACTCGTGCTGGTCGAGCGGTTTTTCGCGCGATTCGGCGCGGTCACGGTGCTGGTCAGCCGCATGCTGCCCATCGTGCGCACCTATATCGCCCTGCCGGCCGGCATCGCACGGATGAATTTCTGGACGTTCCAGCTCTACACTTTCGTCGGCTCGCTGCCCTGGTGCCTGGGCCTCGCCTATGCCGGACTCAGGCTCGGGCGCGCCTGGGACAGCTCACCGCGCCTGCAGTCGTTCATGCATGGCTTCACCCTACTCACCGGGCTGGCCATCCTGATCTTTGCCGCCTGGTATGCACGCAAGCTCTGGCGCGATCATCACCCGCGTCGCCGGGACGCCTGATGCGGACGCTGACCCTGCATGTCGGCATGGGCAAGACGGGGACGACAGCGATCCAGAACGCACTGCGCGCCGCGGCCCCGGCGCTGCGTGGCCGCGGTGTGTTCTGCTGCGACCACTGGCTGCTCTCCGGGACGATGGGCGGCAGCGGATTCGCCGGCGCGGACGAGTTCGCCCATTTGCTCGGCGTTGATCCGCCGGGTTTCGCGGCACGACTCGGGCGGATTTTCGATGCCGGCAACGAGATGTTGACGCTCAGCAACGAAATCATCTGGAGCAATGAGGCGCTGGTTTCGGCCTGGGACGCCGTTGGCGCCTTTGCGGCGGACTTCGCCACTGCCGGTGGCTGCGCCCGCATCGTGCTCTATCTTCGCCACCAGCTCGACTGGCTGGTCTCGGCCTATCTGCAATGGTGCGTGAAGGACAAGCTGACGCCGGGCCGGGTGATCGACTTCGAGCGCTATCGCGCCGAATCAGCCGCCCTTCTGGATTATCCCGCCCTTGTCACCCGCTGGCGGCAGGCGGCCTCACCCGCCGAGGTGATCGTCCGGCCCTATGAACCGGGCATCGACGCCGTGGCGGATTTTGCGTCCGTTGCCGGCATCGAGGGGATGCTGGTGGGCGACCGCGCGCACCCGACGCCCGGGTATACGGCGCATGTGCTGACCAAACTGATCGGCGACCAGCACGACGAGCCGCACCTTGCCGGCGACCTGATCGAACTGCTTGCCAGAGCAGGCGTCTACCAGAGGGATTTCCATCCGGTCGATCCGTGCCTGATCGACCTGACGGATGAGGCCGCCGCCGCGATCGCCGGCGAATACGACGCGCGGAACGAGGCCCTGATCCCGCTCTGTGGCTTCGCGCCGCGCCGGGGCGGCGTGCCGCCGCAACTTGGCCGCCGGCCGCATTCCGGGCCGGTGAATACCGATCTGATCGCCGCCCTGCTCGAACTCCTGCTCCATCAGCATCGCGAACTCGCGGCCCAGCGCGGCCGGATCGAGGCGCTGGAGGCGCGGCTCGGCACGTAGAGCAGCCTCAGAATGCGAAGCGCGGGGCGACGGCGTCCGGCAGGGTCGAAAACCGTCGCATTTCGACGCGCAGGGCCGCGTCGTCGAGCCCGTCGATGATCCCGGTGCGGACCAGAAGCCCCCGGCAACCCGCCGCGACGGCGCCGGCGATGTCGTGTTCGAGGCTGTCGCCCACGCCGAAGATGCGTGCGTGGGGAACGCCGGGCAACAGAGCGAGGGCGGCGTCGTAGACGTCGGCATGAGGCTTGCCGAACCAGCGCACTGTTCCTCCCGCAGCTTGGTAGGCCTCCGCCAGGGCGCCGGCGCCCGGATGCAGCCGGCCGCCCGCGAGCATGAGGCGGTCGGGATTGGTGCAGATCGCCGGCACCCCGCGCGTGGCCGCCGGCGCCATGCGTGACCAAAGCGCATCGTAGCCATGGCGGTCGGCTTCCGATCCGGCGATCATCACCAGGTCGGCTTCTTCGGCCGTTTCGACCGGCGCGATGTCGAAGCCCTCCAGAATGTCGAGCGCCGGATCGCGGGCGAAGAGCAGTACCCGGCAGCGGCGGCGGAGATATGCCGGCGGCGCCGCGCGCAGCACCTGCCAGGCGACCTCGCCGGAGCATAGTGACGCATCGAAGCAGTCAGCGGTGATGCCCATCGCGGCGAGACGGTGGATGTTGTTCGACGCGCGGCGGCCTGAATTGGACAGCAGGATGACGCGCTTGCCCGCCGCGCGCAGCGTCCGCAGCGTTTCGATCGCGCCGGGATAGGGCGTTTCGCCATCGTGGATCGTGCCGAACTGGTCGATCAGGAAGGCATCCGCCGCATCCGCGAGAGCGGCGAGCCCGGAGATGGCGCGGATCGTCATGTGGCGACTCCGTGTCGCGCGAGGCGGGCCGCGCCATAGGCTGCTTCCGTGTGGGTTGCGGCGGTCACCTCGACTCCGATGATCCGGGCGCGCAGTGCGGTCCAGACCGGATTGGCAGCCCCGCCGCCGACGCTGAAAATCCGGCGAACCGGCGGCGCGCCGAGTTCGGCCAGACGCCGATAGGCCTCCGCCTCGATCCGCGCGAGGCCTTCGAGCAGCCCGTGGAGGAAGCGGGCATCGTCGTCCGGCCGCGGTTCGAGCCGGGGCGGCAGCGCCGGATCGCTCACCGGAAAGCGCTCGCCGGGGCTCGGCAGGGGATAGTAGTCGAGTCCCGAATCCCGCGCCGGATCAATGCGCGTCGAGAGTGCCGCGAGTTGGTCGGACGTGAAGAAACGGGCGAGTACGGCGGCGCCGGCATTCGATGCACCGCCCGGCAGGAAGCACCCGAGCAGGCGGTGGCTGTAGACGCCGAAGGCGGGCGCGGAGACCGGACGTTCCGACAGCAGCTTGACCGTCAGCGTCGAACCCAGGGCGGAAACGCCGTCGCCCGCCGTGTCGGCGCCGGTGGCGAGGAAGGATGCACAGCCATCGGTCGTGCCGGCGACCAGGCGGGCCTCGGGTGAAAAGCCGAAGCGGGTGGCGATATCCGCGCCGACATGGCCCACCGGGGTGCCTGGCTCGACGACGCTGGGCAGCAACGCGAGGTCGAGGCCAGTGGCCGCAATCCACCCGGGCCAGCGGCCGGCGCGCGGATCGTATCCCGATTTCAGCGCGTTGTTGGCATCCGAAACGCCATGCGGCGCGCCGAGACGGTGGGCGATCCAGTCCGCCTCGTGCAGGAAGCCGGCGAGGCCCGGAAGGGAAGCGCGGTCGAGCATACGCGCGAGGGGGGAGGATTGTCCGCGCGCCGGGCTGTCTTCCGGTGCGGCAGCGCTGACGCGCGCGACGGAAGCGGCTTCGGCCTTGTCATTATACAGCGTGGCCAGGCCGATCGGCGCGCCTGACATGTCGGTAGGAATGATCGTGCCGGAGGTGCCATCGACCGCGATGGCCGCGATGCGGCGCGGGTCCAGCGCCGCGCAGAGCATGTCGAGCGCGGAGGTGACGGCGGACCAGATCGAGGCAGGATCGCGGCGACGTGTGGCGGAGATCGCGGCACGACCCTCGGCGACGATCGTGCCGCTGTCATCGATCGCGATGGCGCGCACGCCCGAGGTCCCGAGATCGACCCCGACCAAGAGCCGCCCCGCATCCGGCACCTCATCCATTTTGCCGTTCCCTCCGAATCTCTGCCTAATTGTCATTTTGAATATTCAACGTTGAATATTTCAGCATTTTTCTCAGGATATATCCGGCATTGCACGCGTATACACAATTTCTTGCTGCGTCGCAGCGACGATTTCCGTTGACAACGTCTGTAAACCGAATATTTCTCCGTGTCGATACAAAATTATTCAGGAGAGGAAGCGCGGTGGCACGGTCCAGCCGACGATTGGGCAACGACGATATGGAACTCGCCACAAGGGTGGCGTGGCTCTACTACGAGTGCTCGATGACCCAGTCGGAAATCGGTGCCGCGCTGGGTATGCCGCAGACGCGCGTCCAGCGATTGATCGCGCGGGCGATGGCGAGCGGCATTGTCCGTATCTCGATCGGCGGTGCGGTTGCGTCCTGTGTGACGCTCGAGCGGCGGCTTACCGAACGCTACGGGCTCGATTTCTGCCGGGTCGTGCCGACGCCGCCCGACCCCGAGGGGCTTTTTTCCGCACTCGGGCGTGCCGGCGCCGACTATCTCGCCGAAGTATTCGAAACCCGCCGCCACACCGTATTCGGTGTTGGCCATGGACGAACGGTTGCCGCGGCGGTCGATCATCTCGAAGCCGTGCCGTTTCCCGAACTGACCGTGGTCTCCGTGCTTGGTGATGTGCCGCGCCGCGTCGGCACCAATCCGTTCGACGTGGTTCATGCCCTTGCACAGAAGACGGGCGCTGCCGCCTATCTGCCGCCCGTTCCGTTCTATGCCAACACGCCGGAGGACCGCGCCGTGCTGTTTCGTCAGCGCGGCGTCGCCGACGCGTTCCGTCTCGCGGCGGATGCGGGGCTGTTTCTGCTGGGCATCGGCGAGGTCAAGCCATCGGCCTTTCTCGGGATGAGCGGCATGGTGCTCGAAGCTGAATTCGCCGCTGCGCGGCGGGATGGCGCCGTGGCCGAACTACTCGGCACCTTTTTCGATGCTGCGGGCCAGCGCGTCGAAACCGAATTGCAGGACCGTGTCATCGCCATCGATCCCGAGGTGATGCGCGGCCGCGAAGTGATCGCGATGGCGGGTGGAACTGCCAAGCGCCGCGCGATCGATGCCGCACTGAAGAGCGGCATCGTTACGGCATTCATTACCGATGAAGAAACTGCCTCGGCGCTTGCCGACGACATGTCGTCGCCGGACACCTCCGAGGACCAGACCAGAGAATGGGAGGACCAATGACTGACAAGATCAAGGATCTGGCCGCCGATTTCGTGAACGGCAACATCTCTCGCCGCGATTTCGCGCGGCGTGCGGGCGCGCTCGGCGTCGGTGCCGCTGCCGTGAATTTCGCCCTGGGCGGGGCAGTCACGCAGGCGATGGCCGCGGACTTCAACTGGCAGGCTCACAAGGGCAAGAAGCTGCGCCTGCTTCTCAACAAGCATCCCTATGCCGACGCGATGATCGCCGACCTCGCGCATTTCAAGGCGATGACCGGGATCGATGTGGAGTACGACATCTTTCCGGAAGACGTGTATTTCGACAAGGTGACGGCGGCACTCTCCTCGCATTCGAACCGTTACGACGTGCTGATGACCGGCGCCTACCAGACCTGGCAATATGGCCCGGCGCGATGGCTTGTCGACATGAACGAATACCTCAAGGATTCGTCGAAGACCGCGCCGAATTACGACTTCAACGGCATCATCGAAAATCTCCGCAAGTCCGATGCGTGGTCCGGCAAGCCGGGTGAGGCCCTGGGCAGCAAGAACGCCAAGCAATGGGCGATACCGCTCGGGTTCGAGCTCTACAACATCAGCTACAACAAGCGTATCTTCGACAAGCTCAAGCTGGAGCCGCCGAAGAACCTGCCGGACATGATCGAGATCGGCACGAAGATCACCAAGGATGCCGGCGGCGCCTACGGTGTCTCCGTGCGTGGCAGCCGGTCCTGGGCAACGATCCATCCCGGTTATCTTTCGGCCTACACCAATTACGGCGCGAAGGATTTCGACGTTTCCGCGAAGGGCATGAAATCCGTCGTCAATTCCGCGCAGAGCAAGGAGATGAACAAGCTCTGGGTCGAGATGATCCAGAAATGCGGTCCAAAGAACTGGGCGACCTATACGTGGTACGAAGTCGCGCAGGATCTCGGCGCCGGCCGCTGCGGCATGATCTACGATGCCAATATCATCGGCTTCTTCGAGAACGGTCCCGGCAACAAGGAATCCGGCCATATCGGTTACGCGCCCTTCGTGCCGAATCCGAAGATGGACCACTCCACCTCCAATGTCTGGATATGGTCGCTGGCGATGAGCAGCTTCTCGCACCAGAAGGATGCCGCCTGGTATTTCATCCAGTGGGCGAGCGGCAAGAATTTCGGGATCTTTGGCGGCGTCAAGAAGCAGCTTGTCGATCCCGTGCGTGAAACCACCTGGAAGGATCCCGCCTTCAAGGCGCGGCTCGACAAGAATTATCCAGGCTTCTACAGCGCATTCGAAAAATCGCTGCCCGACGCCAAGATCTACTTCACCCCGCAGCCGCTCTTCTTCAATGTCACCACCGAGTGGGCGGCGGCGCTGCAGCGCATGGTCGCCAAGGAGGTCAGCGTTGATGAGGGCCTCGACAAGCTCGCCGCGCATATCGATCACGAAATGAAGAGCGCCGGAATCTGAAGGCGCCGGCGCGGCATGATCACGGCTCCCGTCGTGCCGCGCCACTCCCTATCCTCCAGCGGAACAGAGCTCGATGTCCGAGACCGTCATTGATGGGCAAACGCATCCTGCCCGCGTCACCCGGCGCGGCACGGTGCTGCCCTATCTGCTCAGCCTGCCGGCGCTGCTCGTCTGCATCGGCATTCTCGTCCCGTTTTTCACGGCGGCGTATTACAGCCTGGAAGCCTATAACATGGCGTTTCCGGCCGGCCGGCATTTCGTGGGGATCGGCAACTACATAGATCTCTTCACAAGTTCCGACTTTCTCCACACGATCGCGGTTTCCATGATCTACATGGGCGCCAGCGTCATTCTCGAACTTCTGCTCGGCCTCGGAATCGCGATGCTGCTGCGCGAGCGCACACGCATCAACAATATCATCTCGGTCGCGCTGCTGCTGCCGCTGATGGTGGCGCCGGTCATCGCCTCGCTGATCTGGAAGTTGATGACCAATCCGAATTTCGGGGTCTATGCCTGGATCGTCAACGGACTTGGGTTCACCGGCTTCCGCTGGGCCTCCGACCCGAGCACGGCCATGTTCAGCGTCGTGCTGATCGATATCTGGGTGAACACCCCGTTCATCATGATCCTGTTGCTCGCCGGGCTGCGTTCGCTGCCGACCCAGCCTTTCGAGGCCGCCCGGCTCGATGGCGTGCCCGCGCGCTTCGTCTTCTTCCGGATCACGCTGCCGATGCTGATGCCCTACATCATCACGGCGACGCTCTTCCGCCTGCTGTCGGCCATCCAGGAATTCTCGATCGTTTACGGCATGACGCAGGGTGGGCCTGGCAATGCGCTGATGGTGTTCCAGGTGCGCGCCTATGTCGATTTCTACCAGAACACGAATGTCGGCCGTTCGGCTGCGATCCTGATGGTGCTGTGGGCCATTACCTTCGTGCTCTCCAAGCTCTTCGTCAATCAATGGCACAAGATGCGGGAAAGGAACCATGCCGGTGCATGACCGCTCCCTGCGGCTGCTTCGTGGCGCCGCTCTCACGCTCATCGTCCTGTTCTTCATGTTTCCGATCTTCTGGATCGCGGTCATGTCGTTGCAGACGAATTCGCAGATTCTCTCGCTGCCGCCGAAGCTGGTCTTCAGCCCGACGCTCTCGAACTACATCGCGCTGATCACCGGCCGGCTCAGCACCTCCGTCGGCCAGTTGAACATCGCCTTCATGCACAACCTGTTCAACTCGTTCCTGCTGTCGTCCTGTTCGGTGGTGCTCGCGCTCATCCTCGGCGTTCCCGCCGCCTATGCCTTCGCGCGCTTCAAGTTCCGCCTCGGGGAGGACATGGCCTTCACGCTGCTCTCGCTGAAATTCGCGCCGCCGCTGCTCGTGCTTCTGCCGCTCTCGCTCGAGTTCCAGCAGATCGGCCTCGACAATACCTATGCCGGGCTGATCTGGATCTACCAGCTCATCACCCTGCCGCTGATCCTCTGGATCGTGCGCGGCTATTTCGAGGATGTCAGTCCGGACATCGAGAATGCCTACCGGGTGGACGGCCATTCCTGGTTCCGCGGCTTCGTGAAGATCGCGATCCCGCTGGCGGGGCCGGGCATCGCGGCGGCGGGCCTGCTCTCCTTCATCTTCGCCTGGAACAACTTCATCTTCGCGCTGGTGCTGGCGTCAGGCTCGAAGCAGCCGGTCACGGTCGGGGCGCTCGCCTTCGTCACCGCGTCGGGCATTCAATACGGTCAGATAGCGGCGGCTGTCGTGCTGTCGATCATTCCGACCTTCGCGATCGCGCTTTACGCGCAGCGCTGGCTGGTCGAGGGGCTGAGCCTCGGGGCGGTGAAGGGATGAGCGCGCTCTCGGTTTCAGGATTGTCGGTCCGGTTCGGCACGCACGAGGTGCTCCGCGATGTCGCGCTCGATGTCGCGCCGTCCGAGCGGGTCGTTCTGTTCGGTCCGTCCGGCGTCGGCAAGACGGTGATGCTCCGCGCGATCGCCGGGCTTGAGCCGAATGCGCGCGGCCGTGTGCTGCTGCAGGGGCGGGATGTTTCCGATGCCGCACCCGAAGCGCGGCATATCGGCGTCGCCTTCCAGAACTTCGCGCTCTATCCGCACATGTCGGCGCGCGAGAACATCGCGAGTCCGCTGCGGGCGCAGAAGCGCGATGCGGCGGAGATCGCGCGCCGCGTCGACGCGGTGGCGGAATTGCTGCGCATCGGCCATGTGCTCGACCATGCGCCGCGCGCGCTTTCCAACGGGCAGAAACAGCGCACGGCGCTGGCCCGCGCGCTGGTCGGCGAGCCGCGGCTGATCCTGTTCGATGATCCGCTCCGCAACGTCGATGCCAAGCTGCGCTACGAGATGCGGATCGAGCTGCCGCGCCTGCTTGCCGCGCGCGAAACGGCTTCGGTTTATGTGACGCAGGATTTCCGCGAGGCGATGGCGATGGGCGAGCGCGTCGCCGTGCTGCTCGATGGCACAATCGTGCAGTGCGCGCCGGCGGCGGAGGTCTATGACAATCCGGCGACGATCGCGGTCGCGCGGCTGTTCGGCGATCCGCCGATGAACCTGATCCCCGCGCGCGGGGTGGCTGCCGGCGGCGGCTGCCGGGTGAACGTCGCGGGTCTCGCTTTCGGTTTTGCCGCGGCATCCCCGGCCGAGCCGGTTTTCGGAGTCCGCCCCGAGGCGGTCACGCTGCACGACGTCGGCAGCCCTGGCCGCGTGCCGGCCCGTGTGCTCGCGGTAACGCCGATGAACGAGCGGCAGATCGTCCTGTTGCGCCTGGCGGACGGCACCGAACTGGTGGCGAGCGAGGCCGCCGCACCCGCCGCGACGGAACTTCATGTCGGCATCGCCCCCGGGGCGGGCACGCTGTTCGACGCGGCGAGCGGCCTCGCGGTCGCGACATCCCCGGTCGCCGAGGAGGTGAGCGCATGAGTCTCGTTCTCGAAAACGTCGACAAGATCTACGGCGAGGGTTCGCGCCATCCCGTCCACGCCGTCCGCACCATGAATCTCGACATCGCGGACGGCGAGATCATCGCGCTGCTCGGCTCATCCGGCTGCGGCAAGACCTCGACGCTGCGCATGGTTGCCGGGTTCGAAACGGTCAGCCACGGCACGATCAATCTGGCCGGCAGGCGGATCGACACGCTGCCCCCCGCCCGCCGCGGCGTGGCCATGGCGTTCGAGGGCTACGCGCTCTATCCGCCGCTGACCATCGCCGAGAATATCGGCTTTGCCCTTCGCGGCGAACGGCGGGACAAGGCGGCGGTGGAACAGGAAGTGCGCGAGGTGGCCGACCTGCTCGAAATCGGCCCGATCCTCGGCCGCAAGCCCAACGGGCTGTCCGGCGGCCAGCAGCAACGCGCCTCGCTTGCCCGGGCGCTGATCCGCCGCGCCGACCTGCACCTGCTCGACGAGCCGATGGGCCAGCTGGAGCCGCAGTTGCGCGCCGTGCTGCGCGGCCGGGTGAAGGCGCGCATCAAGGAGCGCGGCTACACCGCCGTTCTCGTCACCCACGACCAGGGCGAGGCGAACGCGATGGCGGACCGGATCGCGGTGATGGAAGCCGGCGTGTTGCAGCAGTTCGGCTCGCCGGCGGATCTGCGCGAGCGGCCCGCCAATCTCTTCGTCGGCACCTTTTTCGGTGAGCCGCCGATGAACACGCTGCCGGGCCGCGCGACCGCGCAGGGGTTCGAGGCGCTCGATGAAGCCGGCGCGGTGGCGCTGCGGATTCTCGCGCCACTGCCTCCGGGGATCGAGCCGGGCCGTGACGTGGTGCTGGGCCTCAGGCCCCACCGGCTGCATCTCGGCACCGGGGCGTTCCAGGGCGAGGTCGTCTCGAACCAGTGGCTCGGTGATCAGGCGCATGTCGCGATCGAGGCGGCGGGGCGGATGCTGATCGGCATTCATCCCGAGCGCTTCGGCGCGCGTCTCGGCAGCACCGTGCCCTTCGGTTTCGATCCCGCCGATCTGCATGTGTTCGACAAGGCGAGCGGTATCGCGCTCGCGCATGGAGCCGTGTCATGACAAAGCAGGTGATTGTCGCGCTCGATGCCGGAACCTCGGTGCTCAAGGCCGTTGCCTTCGACATCGAGGGCCGGCCGGTGGCCCTCGAATCAAGGCAGAACCACTATGTCGAGGACGGGCGTGGCGGTGTCGAGCAGGACATGGAGGCGACCTGGGACGCCGCCGCGGCGGTGATCGCCGGCCTCGTCGCCCGGCTCGAAGGCGCCGAGGTGGTCGGCCTCGCGGTCACCGGGCAGGGTGACGGCACCTGGCTGATCGACGCCGCCGGCGCGCCGGTCGGCCCCGCGCTGCTCTGGCTGGATGCGCGGGCGGGCGCGATCATCGAGGATATCCGCGCCGATGCCCGCGGGCGCGCGATCTTCGCCGAATCCGGCACCGGTCCCGCCGCCTGCCAGCAATCCGGCCAGCTTCTGTGGCTGCGCGCGAACCGGCCCGGACAGCTCGCCCGCGCCGCCACCGCCCTGCACTGCAAGGACTGGCTCTATTTCCGCCTCACCGGCACCCGCGCGACCGACCCCTCCGAAGGCTGCTTCACCTTCGGCTCGTGGCGAAGCCGCGCCTATTCCGATACGGTGATCGATGCATTCGGCCTGCGTCCCGAGGCCGGCAAGCTGCCACCGATCGTCGATGGGGTGACGACGCATCACCCGCTATCCGCCGATGCTGCGGCCCGGCTCGGCATCCCGGCCGGCACGCCGGTCGTGCTCGGCTATGTCGACGTGCTGTGCAGCGCCCTTGGTGCCGGTCTCTACGGGATCGACGCCGATTCCGGCACCTCGATCATCGGCAGCACGGGCATGAACATCCGCCTCGCCGACGATGATTTCGAACGCCCGGCCGATGCGCCGCTGAGCGGCTACCGCATGGTCTTCCCGGTGCCGGGCAAGACGGCGCTGCTGCAATCCACCCTGGCGGCGACGCTGAATATCGACTGGCTGGTCGGCATTGCCGGGCAGGCCCTGCGTCTGGCCGGGCAGGAGCCGGATTCCGCCGCCCTCCTCGCAGCCCTCGATGCCGCGGTGCCTGCGGCCCCACCGGCGGTTGCGGTCTGGCACCCCTACATCTCGGCCGGCGGCGAGCGCGGCCCGTTCACCGATGCGCGGGCGAGGGCGAGCCTCGCCGGCATCGGCCGCGGGCTCGACCTGCCCGGCATGATGCGCAGCATCTATGAAGGCCTCGCCCTCGCGGCGGCGGACTGTTATGCGGCGATCGGCGGCGCGCCCGAGATCATCAGCCTGACCGGCGGCGCGTCGCGCTCGGCGGCGATGCGGCAGATCTTCGCCGCGATGCTCGGCCGCAAGGTGCGAATCGTCAAGGAACACGGCAGCGGGGCGCTGGGGGCGGCGATGATCGCCTCCGTCTCGCTCGGCATCATGCCCGACCTTGCGACTTGCGCGCGCGCCTGGATTGCGCCGTTGCTCGGCGAACCCGAATTGCCCGACCCGGCGCTGATGGCGCGCTACGAGGGGCTACTCCCCATCTATCAGGAGGCCAGACTCGCCAACGCGCCCTTCTGGCACCGGTTTGCTTCGTTCGGAGAGAAATTTCATGGCGGCTGAGAAACGCGACTGCGCCGTGATCGGTGACAATTTCATGCGTCCCGAGATGTTCGCGCGCGCCATCGCGGCGCGCTGCGGCGATGCGCTCGCGCTTCGCTCGATGACGCTGCCCTGGCCGGATGAGCCGATGGAGCATGGCTATGCGAAGCCGGGCATGGACGGGCTGAAGGAATACCAGGGTGATCCGGACGAGATCGCCGCCTTCGTGGGCGATGCGGAAATCCTCGTCACTCATCTCGCCCCGGTTTCCGCGCAGATGCTGGAGCGGATGACGCATCTGCGGCTTATCGCGGTATCGCGCGGCGGGCCGGTCAATATCGACATGGAAGCCGCCCGGTTGCGCCAGATCCGCGTCGTCAACACGCCGGGCCGCAATGCCAGCGCCGTTGCCGAATTCACCATCGGCGCCATCCTCGCGCAGACCCGGCTGATCGGCGCGGGGCACGATTCGCTGCGCCGGCGCGACTGGCGCGGCGATCTCTACCGCGCCGACCTCACCGGCCGCGAGCTGTCGGAAATGACCGTCGGCATCATCGGCTATGGTCAGATCGGCACCCGCGTCGTCCGCCTGCTCAAGCCCTTCGGCTGCCGCATCCTGGTGCATGATCCCTATGTCGGGCTCGCTGCGGCGGATCTTGCCGATGGTGTCGCGCCGGCCTCGCTGGAAACGCTGCTGGCCGAATCGGATGTCGTCACCCTGCATCCGCGGGTGACGGCGGAGACGACCGGGATGATGAACGCCGCCCGCCTCGCGGTCATGAAGCCAGGCGCCTATCTGGTCAACACCGCGCGCGGCCCGCTGCTCGACTATGCGGCGCTCGAGGACGCGCTGCGGCGCGGCCATCTCGCGGGCGCGGCGCTCGACACATTCGGCATCGAACCGGTCCCGGCCGACTGGGGCCTGCTCGACCTGCCGAACGTGACCCTGACGCCGCACATCGCCGGCGCCTCGGTGAAGACCGTAACGATCGCCGCCGAGGCCGCCGCCGAGGAACTGCGCCGCTTTCTCGCCGGCGAGCCGCCGCTCAATCCCTGCTGACGTCCCGTTAACAGACAAAGACTGAAAGGCTCCCCCGACATGAGCGACCTCGACCTTCGCAAGGCCCTGATCTCCGCCTGCCAGCAGATGAACGCGCTGGGCATCAACCAGGGCACGTCCGGCAACATCAGCGTCCGCCACGGCGACACGATGCTGATCTCGCCCTCCGCCACGCCCTATCACCTGATCGAGCCCGACATGATCGCCGCCATGCCGATCGAGGGCGAATACGGCGCCTGGACGGGCAAGCTGAAACCTTCGACCGAATGGCGCTTCCATCTCGACATCATGCGCGCCCGGCCTGAAGTGAACGCGATCGTCCACAGCCACCCCACCTTCGCGACCACGCTCGCCATCGCCCGGCGGGACATCGAGGCCTGCCACTACATGGTCGCGGCCTTTGGCGGGGTCGATGTGCGTTGCGCGCCCTATGCCACGTTCGGCACCAAGGAGCTTTCGGTGCATGCGCTGAAGGCGCTGGAAGGACGCATGGGCTGCCTGCTCGCCAATCACGGCATGATCGTGCTCGGCGAAAATCTCGACAAGGCGATGTGGCGCGCGGTCGAGCTCGAAACCATTTCGCGGCAGTATTACCACGCGCTCGTGCTTGGCAAGCCGCACATCCTCAGCGCCGCCGACATCGACGCAACGCTGGCCCAGTTCTCCGGCTACGGCCTGCAGGATGACGCCGGAGCCGATGCCGCATGAATGCGGACTACGATCTCCTGGTCATCGGCGGCGGCATCAACGGCGCGGGCATTGCCCGCGATGCCGCCGGCCGCGGCCTGAAAACCCTGCTCTGCGAGAAGGGCGATTTCGCCGAGGGCACGTCGTCGCGCTCGGGCAAGCTCGTGCATGGCGGGTTGCGCTATCTCGAATACTACGAGTTCCGCCTGGTGCGCGAGGCGCTGATCGAGCGCGAGGTGCTGCTGCGCGCCGCGCCGCACATCGTCTGGCCGATGCGCTTCGTGCTGCCGCACAGCCCGGAGCAGCGCCCGGCCTGGATGATCCGCCTCGGCCTGTTTCTCTACGATCATCTCGGCGGGCGCCAGAAGCTGCCCGGCACCCGAGCTCTCGACCTGCGCCGCGCGCCCGAGGGCGCGCCGATCCGCGCGGACTACGCCAGGGCATTCGAATATTCCGATTGCTGGGTCGATGACGCGCGGCTGGTCGTCCTGAACGCGCTCGATGCCGCGGAACGCGGCGCCGCCGTGCGCCCGCGCACCGCGGCCGCCTCGGCCCGGCGCGAGGGCGGGGTCTGGCACGTGACCCTGCGCGCCGCCGATGGCGCGACGGAAGCGGTGACGTCCCGCGTCCTGGTCAACGCCGCTGGTCCGTGGGTTGCCGGAGTCATGCAGGGCGTGATCGGGCTGAACACGCCGGCGAAGGTGCGCCTGGTCAAGGGCAGCCACATCGTCGTCCGCAAGTTCTGGGATGGTCCGCAGGCCTATCTCCTGCAGAACGACGACAAGCGGGTGATCTTCGTCAATCCCTATGAGGACGATCTCTGCCTGATCGGCACGACCGACATTCCCTATGACGGCGCCGCCGAAGATGTCGCGATCGATGCGGCGGAACGCGCCTATCTGCTGCGCGCTGTCAACCGCTACATGAAGCGGCCGCTCACCGAAGACGATATCGTGGCCGAATTCTCCGGCATCCGCCCGCTATATGACGACAAGGCGGCGAACCCCTCGGCGGTGACGCGCGACTATGTCTTCGATATCGACGAGCAACCTGGCGAGGCGCCTTTGCTGTCGGTGTTCGGCGGCAAGATCACGACCTATCGCAAGCTCGCCGAGCACGCGCTGGAGCGGCTGCAGAAATTCCTCCCCGCGATGCGGGCCCCCTGGACCGGCGCGGCACCGCTGCCGGGCGGTGACATGGAGGGCGCCGATTTCGACCGGTTCCTTGCGGAGTTCCGGCGCGCAAAGCCCTTTCTGCCCGAAACCCTCGCCCATCACTACGCGCGGCTCTACGGCACCCGCGCCGCCGACGTGATCGGTGCTGCGGGTGATCTTGCCGGCCTCGGCCGGCATTTCGGCGGGCTGTTCTACGAATGCGAGGCCGATTATCTGCGCCGCGCCGAATGGGCGCGCGAGGCGGACGACTATCTGGATCGCCGCACCAAGCACGGTCTGCACATGACCACCGCCGAGCGCGAGGCCTTCGCCGCCTGGGTGGCGGCATGAGCGCGGCGCCCGGCCGGGACGATCCGGCGCTTGCCGAACTCGTCGCCGCCTCGGCCCGGATCGGCGCCGACCCGCTGCTGGTGCAGGCCGCCGGCGGCAACACCTCGATCAAGCTCGGCGGGGCGATGTGGATCAAGGCTTCCGGCCAGTGGCTGGCGGATGCCGCTCGGCAGGACGTGATGGTGCCGGTCGATTTCGTTGCGCTGCGCGCAGCCTATGGCGAGGGTGGCGATGTCGAGAATGCGAAACGCTTCCTGATCGGCGGCGGTGTGCTGCGCCCCTCGATCGAGACGGCGATGCACGCGATGATGCCGCACCGGGTGGTTCTGCACGTCCATTGCGTTGCGACCATCGCGACGGCCGTGCGCGCCGATGCCGAAGCCCGGCTCGCCGGCGCGCTCGCGGGGCTCGACTGGGGCTTCGTCCCCTATGTCCGCCCTGGCCAGCCGCTGGCCGATGGCGTGATGGCGCGGCCCGGCCATGCCATCTATGTATTCGGCAATCATGGGCTGACCGTCGGTGCGGAAACGGTGGAGGGTGCCGTGGCGTTGATCGAGACCGTGCGCGCCCGGCTCGCCGCCGCGGCGCGCCCGCTCGCGCCCGCCGATGACGCCGCCCTCGCGCGCGCCGCGGCAGGCTCCGGCTACGAAGCCGCGCCGCCCGAGATCGCCACGCTCGGCGCCGACCCGGCAAGTCTCGCCGTCGCCCGCGCCGGCTCGCTCTACCCCGACCATGTCATCTTCCTCGGCCCAGGCGTGCCGGAGCGGGTCGAAACCGGCGCACCGCTCGTGCTCGTGCCCGGCGCGGGCGCGCTGCTGCGGCGCGATGCCTCGGCCTCCGCCCGGGCAATGGCCCGCTGCATCGCCGATGTCGCCCGCCTCGTGCCGGCAGGTGCGGCGTTGAGCGTGCTGAGCGCCGACGAGGAGGCCGCGCTGCTCGGCTGGGAGGCGGAAGCCTATCGCAAGACATTGCAGCGCCCGGCATCCTGAGCCTGGCGTCAGCGCGCCGCCGGCAGCCGCCAGCCCCGATAGATCGCCATCATCCGCAGAAACACGCAGAGCGCGAGCCCGCTCCAGGCGGCAAGCGGCTGGGCGATGCCAAGGGCAGCGCCGGCCACCACCACCAGCGCGCCGGCCAGGGCGGCGACGGCGTAGATATCGGCGTGCAGCACGGTCGGCACCCGCATGGTCAGCACGTCGCGCACCATGCCGCCGCCGATCGCGCTGACCATGCCGAGAATCGCCGCCATCGGCCAGTTGATTCCGTAGTCCAGCGCCTTTTGCGTTCCGGCCACCGCGAACACGCCGAGCCCGATCGCATCGAAGAACAGCACCGGATGCGATAGCCGCCTGAACAGGCCGAAACAGGCGAACACGAACAGCCCGCCGGCCAGCGCCAAGGCAAGATTGTGCCAGCTCGCCACCGATTCCGGCGGCACCGCGCCGATCATGACGTCGCGCAGGATGCCGCCGGAAACCGCGGTGACATAGGCGAGCACCAGAACGCCGAACACGTCCATCCGCTCCTGCACGCCGCGCGCCGCCCCGCTCATCGCGAAGACCAGCGTGCCGGTCATGTCGAGCCCGGCCACCAGCGGATGCACGATCCCCCCCGGGCTCACGCGCGGGATCCGGGAGCAGTGCGGAAGCGGCAGGAGGGGCGAGGAATCACGTTTGGCACCGGCGGACGTTAGGATGGAAATGGCGGCAGACTTAGCTATTTTCAGATCGGGATACCATGGTCCATGGTGCCGCCCGCTGCATAGCCCACCGTGGAGGAAGCATTTGACCCGTCCGTCTGCCGGCCCCGCCGATCATCCAGAGACCGTCTCCGGCGACGACCCGCACGCCGCCATCCGTGCCGAAGTGGCGCGGCTCTGCGCCGGCTTTCCCGGCGCCTACTGGCGCGAGCTCGACCGTGAGGGGACATACCCCGAAGCCTTCGTCCGCGCCCTGGCGGAGGGCGGCTGGCTCGCCGCGCTGATCCCCGAGGAATATGGCGGCTCCGGCCTCGGCCTGTCCGCCGCCGCGGCGATCCTCGAGGAGGTGCAGCATGCCGGCTGCAACGGCGCGGCGTGCCATGCGCAGATGTATATCATGGGCGCGCTGTTGCGGCATGGCAGCGAGGCGCAGAAGGCGCGCTACCTGCCGCAGATCGCCCGCGGCGAACTGCGGCTGCAGGCCTTCGGCGTGACGGAGCCGACCAGCGGCACCGACACCACGGCGCTGCGCACCACCGCCCGGCGCGAGGGCGACCATTATGTCGTCAACGGCCAGAAGATCTGGACCTCGCGCGCCGAATATTCCGATCTGATGCTGCTGCTCGCCCGCACCACGCCGCGCGAGCAGGCGCAGAAACGCACCGACGGGCTTTCGGTCTTCCTGCTCGACATGCGCGAGGCGCGGCAGGCGGGCCTGACCATCCGGCCGATCCGCACGATGATGAATCATGCGACGACCGAAGTGTTTTTCGACAATGTCCGCGTGCCGGCGGAAAACCTGATCGGCGAGGAAGGCAGGGGCTTCCGCTACATCCTCTCCGGCATGAATGCCGAGCGCATCCTGATCGGCGCCGAATGCATCGGCGACGCCAAGTGGTTCATCGACAAGGCGACCGCCTACGCGAAGGAACGCGTTGTCTTCGGCCGGCCGATCGGCCAGAATCAGGGCGTGCAGTTCCCGATCGCCAAAGCCTATGCGCGGATGCGCGCGGCGGAACTGATGGTCCATCGCGCCGCCGCGCTGTTCGAGGCGGGACAGAACTGCGGAGCCGAAGCCAACATGGCCAAGATGCTCGCCGCCGAAGCCTCGTGGGAGGCGGCGGAAATCTCCGTTCAGACGCACGGGGGCTTCGGCTTTGCCGAGGAATACGATGTCGAGCGGAAGTTCCGCGAAACCCGCCTCTACCAGGTCGCGCCGGTTTCGACGAACCTGATCCTTTCCTATCTCGCCGAACATGTGCTCGGCCTGCCGAGGTCCTACTGATGCCGGACCTGCCGCTCGCGGGCCTGCTCGTCGTCGCCATCGAGCAGGCCGTCGCCGCCCCGTTCTGCACGTCGCGCCTCGCCGATGCCGGGGCGCGGGTGATCAAGATCGAGCGGCCGGAAGGTGATTTCGCCCGTTTCTACGACGAGGCCACGCCCGCCGGCAGCTCCTATTTCGCCTGGCTCAACCGCGGCAAGGAATCCGTGGCGCTCGATCTGCGGCAACCGGCGGCGGTGAACCAACTCGCCGCCCTGATCGCCCGGGCCGACGTGCTCGTGCAGAACCTGAAACCCGGCGCGCTCGACCGGCTCGGCCTGCCGGTCGAGACATTGCGGCGCCGCCATCCGCGCCTGATCTGCTGCTCGATCACCGGCTACGGCGATGACGGCCCGCTCGCCGACCGCAAGGCATACGACTTGCTGATCCAGGCTGAATCCGGCCTCGCCTCGATCACCGGCGGGCCGGGCGAGCCGGCGCGGGTCGGCATTTCGGTGGTCGACATCTCGACCGGTGCCACCGCGCACGCCGCGATCCTCGAAGCGCTGATCGCCCGAGGCCGGACCGGCGAGGGGGCCGATATCCGGATCTCGATGTTCGACGTGATGGCTGACTGGCTGGCTGTGCCTCTGCTCAACACCGAGGCCGGAAACCCGCCCCGGCGCGTCGGGCTCGCCCATCCCTCGATCGCGCCCTATGGCGTTTTTGCTGCCAAGGATGGCCGGCAGCTGCTGATCTCGATCCAGAGTGAGCGCGAATGGCGCGTCTTCTGCCGCGACGTGCTGCTGATGCCGGACATGCCGCAGGACCCCCGCTTCGCCGACAACGTCGCGCGGGTGCGGCACCGGCACGACACCGACGCGGCGGTGGGCGCGGTCTTCGCAGCGCTGCCGGCGGCGGCGCTGATCGCGCGGCTGACGGAGGCCGGCATCGCCTTCGCCGAACTGAATGACATGGCCGCCCTCGTCCGCCATCCTCATCTGCGCCGCATCGCGGTCGGCAGCGCCGCGGGGCCGGTGTCGCTGCCCGCGCCGGCGCCGATCCTGCGCGGCGCGGCGCGCGATTACGGCCCGATCCCCGCGATCGGCGAGCACACGGAGACAGTTCTCGCCGAATTCGGATTGTCCCCGCCTCCGGAGCCCGCGCCATGACGATGACGCTCGATATCAATCACCTCAAATCCTGGATCGGCCGCACCGAAACCGCGCGCGATGCCGTCGCCCCCCGCCTCGTCCGCGAATTCGCCGCGACATTCGACCGCGACGATCCCGCGCCCCGCGCCGGCGATCCCGCGCCGCTCGCAATCCATTGGTGCCTCGCCCCGCCCACCGCGATCACCGCCGCCCTTGGGCCGGATGGTCACCCCGCGCGCGGCGGCTTCCTGCCGCCCGTGCCGCTGCCGCGCCGGATGTGGGCCGGCGGCACCTTGCGCTTCGCCGACCGGCTGCGCGTGGGCGACGAGGTGGAGCGCCGCTCGCGCATCGCGGATGTCGTGGTCAAGGAGGGGCGCGCCGGCCCGCTCTGCTTCGTCGCCGTCGATCACGAGATCGTCTCGCCACGCGGCCTCGCCCTGACCGAACGGCACGACATCGTCTACCGCGCGGCAGCGGGCGGTGGTGCGCCACCTGCCGAACCCGTGCCGCTGGGCCCGCCGCCGGAGGATGCCGAATGGCATCGCGACATGCAGGCCGGCCCGGTGACGCTGTTCCGCTATTCGGCGCTCACCTTCAACGGCCATCGCATCCACTACGACCGATCCTACGCGCGCGAGGCGGAATCGTATCCCGGCCTGATCGTCCACGGCCCGCTGCAGGCCACGCTGCTGCTCGACTTCGCCGCAGAGATTGGCGGCGCCGCGCCACGGCATTTCACGTTTCGCGGCCTCAGCCCGCTGTTCGACTTCATGCCCTTCCGGCTCGTCGCGCGGCGGACCGGCACGGGCCTCGCGCTGCGGACCGAAACCGGCACGGGCACAAGCACGATGGAAGCATCCGCCGACTGGTAAAGCGGTCATGCGACATGCTCCGCATGGCCGCGACGTGCGGGAAGCAGCGCCGCGCCGAACAGCATGGGCAACCGAAGCTCCGGCGCCATTCCGATTGTCATTCATGAGTTCGGATGCTATCCGGAACGGAATCTACCTCGGAGAGGTTCACAGCCCATGAACGTTCCGGTGCCGTCAGGATCGCGTGCGGCATACGACGGCCTGGACGAGCGCGGCCTGATCGCTGACGCGCGGTCGTTGCGGACGTAAATCGACATGCGCCGGCCATTTCTAACATTCGGGAACCTTGCGCTGCTTGCCCGTGCATGCCGGAATGCTGCCGGACATCCGGTTTGCCCCGAGCCTGCAGGTTCCGGTGAACCTGAGGAGGAATTGTGACAATCGATCCCGAATTGCTGCTGAATTTTCCGATCCCCGATATCAGTCAACGCGTTACGCCCCGTGACGTCGCGTTTTATGCGTTGTCGGTCGGCATGGCGCAGGATCCGACCGATCCGCGCCAGCTCGACTTTGTCGATCAACACCGCCAGCTGCACGCTCTGCCGTGGATGGCGCTCGTGCTGGGGCATCCGGGATTCTGGCTTACCGATCCGCGCATCGGGGTCGACGCGGTCCGTCTCGTGCATGGGGAACAGGCGCTCGAGCAGCATTTGCCGCTGCCCGTCGAGGGCGAGATCGTCGGGCGCACACGGGTGACCGGCCTGGTCGACAAGGGGGCCGGCCGCGGCGCGTTGCTCTACATGGAAAAGCAGGTTCTGGATGCGGCGAGTGGCGCGCTCTACGCCACGGCTCGCAGCACCACGTTCCTGCGCGGCGACGGCGGTTTCGGTGGCCCCACCGGCCCGGTGCGGCGGCCGCCGCCGGTGCCGGGCGGCCCGCCGGATTTCGTCGTCGAACTGCCGACCCGGCCGGAACAGGCGCTGTTCTATCGCCTCAACGGCGACGACAATCCCCTGCATGCCGACCCCGCCGTGGCCGCGGCCGCCGGTTTCGAGCGGCCGATCCTGCATGGGTTGTGCACCCTCGGCGTGGTCGCGCATGCGCTGCTGCGGACCCTCGGCGATTACGATGCGACCCGCTTCCGCGAGCTCCAGCTCCGCTTCACCGCCCCCGTCCTGCCCGGCGAGACGATCCGCACCGAGATCTGGCGCGATGGATCGTTCCGCGCCCGCGTGGCCGAGCGCAATGTCATGATCGTCAACCACGGTCTCGCGCGATTTGCCGGGGCTGGCGCGTCGCCGTGACTCGCGCCGTCGTCCCGCCGCGCGAGAAGATCCTCGACGGCTCGTCGCTCATGCCGACGCTCGCCTGGTCGGCCGGCATGCAGGCTGCGCAGCTTCTCGGCGCCGATCATCGCGAGGGCCGCGCAGCCTTCTTCGCAAAGAGGGCGGCGGCATTCCGCGGTGAATAGACGATCCGGCCCGCCATTCCGCGGCGGTCGCCGGTGACGCGCAAGAGGACCATGAACGAGATGCACGCAGCGCCGATGTTGGAAGGCCGGGTCGCCATCGTCACGGGGGCGGGCAGCGGTATCGGCCGCGCCGTTGCAGTCGCGATGGCCGCCGCCGGCGCCGCTGTGGTGATCGCGGATATCGGCGTCTCGCCGGCCGGCGAAGGCGGCTCCTCGGTTCCGGCCGAGCAGACGAAGCTGATCATCGAGGCGGGCGGCGGCCGTGCCGTCGTCTGTGGCGAGACGGTCAGCCGTTGGGACTCTGCCCGCCGCATCGTCGAGACCGCGTTCGACGCTTTCGGTCGCCTCGACATCGTGGTCAATAACGCCGGAATCCTGCGCGATGCAATCTTCCACCGAATGACGCCGGAGGACTGGCTTTCGGTGGTCGGCGTTCACCTGAACGGCAGCTTCTTCGTCAGCCGTGCCGCCGCCGAACATTTCCGCCGCCAGGAATCCGGCGCCTTCGTGCACATGACCGGCACGTCAGGGTTGATCGGCAATGCCGGTCAGGCGAACTATGCGGCGGCGAAGCTCGGCATTGTCGGCCTGTCGCGGTCGATCGCGATCGACATGCAACGTTACAATGTCCGTTCCAATGCCGTTGCGCCTTTCGCCTGGACGCGCGCGGCCAGCGCGTTCCGCGCCGAAACGGAGGATGACAGGGCTCGCATGGCACGCCTTCAGCAAATCAATCCCGAGCATAATGCGCCGCTCGCCGTCTTTCTCGCCTCGGACGCGGCACGCGACGTGACCGGCCAGGTTTTCACCATCCGCCGGAACGAGATCTTCGTGATGAGCCAGAGCCGGCCATTGCGCTCCGTGCAGCGCGATGGCGGATGGACGCCGGAACTGCTCCGCGATCATGCATTTCCCGCGCTGCGTTCGTCGCTGACGCCGCTGGAGCGTAGCCACGACGTGTTTTCCTGGGAGCCGGTCTGACGAGCGACAGCGCGCCGGAAGGCATGGCGCACTCGCGCACTTTCCGATCCTGCCGGATCGGATGACGCTCTAACGGCCGTTGAGCGTGATCGTGACCTGGCCGGCCGGCAGACCGAGATCGCCGGGCTTGGCGGTCAGCTCGTCCCAGAGCGCAACCCGGCCGCGGTCCGGCACGCGGATGACCACCGGCGGGGAGGCGATCCCTGTGCCGGTGGTACGGGCCAGTGCCGCATCAGGCAGGGCAACCAGCCGTAGCCCGGCGAAATCTCCCGGCCGCGGGGCCGCGGGGCCGGCCGCATATGAAGGCCCCGCAGCCCACAGCGCGATGCCGCAGCCGAGCAGAAGGGCGGTCGCGCGCCGCGCTACGCTAACGGAGATTGCGCGTCGCATCGGTCATGGCCTGGGATATCATCATGGCATGCGCCTGGCCGGTCAGCAGCGTGGACATGCCGGTCGTGCCGATATCCACCGCGATCTGGTTCTGGATCAGCGCATTGTTCGCCGTATTGGCGATGATGGTGGCGATGCCGCTTGACGAGAAGGTGGTCGCGACATTGGTGCCGCCGACATTCGAGACGCTGTGCACCAGGGCCGCCGGGGAAGTCACGGTCGGGGCGGGAAGGGGCGTCGGAACAGACGGGGTGGCAGTGTTGGGAGCGGGCGGTGTCGGCGGGGCCGAACCCGTCGCGCCAACCGATGGCGTCGTGGTCGTCGCGATCGAGGGCAGCGACAGTGCCGCAGTCGCCGGGCCGAACGCGAGATGGATTTGCGGGATCGCCACGGCGGCGATGACCGTGCCGTTCACGGTGGTCACCTGCCGGTAGGCGAAGTCGACCGTCAGTTGCGGCGTCAGGTCGAATCCGCCGCGGATCGAGGCAAGGCGCGCATCGCTCAGCGCCGCGCCGGCCCCGAGCGCCGCGAATGGCCCCGCGGCCTGCGCCGATGCCGCGCCCCCGGCCGTGAAGGCCCCGAGCAGCGCGGCACTGCGGAGAATACGCGAAATCGCGGAACGATCGGTCATGGTCATGGTCCTTTCGTGGGCGTCATGCCGCGAGCCGCTTCAGAAGCGGTTCGCGATCGGGATCGTCACCTCCTGCAGCCTGGCGAGGCTCAGCGCATAGCGCGCGATCTCGGTCGGCGCCGGAGGGCTCCCCTGCCAGAGCGACGGATCGTTGTAGTTTTTCTGTGCGATCTCCGCCTGGCTGAGGATGAGGAAGAAGATGCCGCTCCATTGCTTGCGGAATCGCGCGACGCTCTCCGATCGCAGGCCGACCGCCGGATCGGAGAGCAGCACGCGGCCTTCCGCGATACTGCGGACAACGACGAAATGATGGTAGCCATGGTCGTTGATCAGCACGATCGCCGGCACATGCAGCCCTGCGAGCTTCGAGAGCGGCGCGTCGAACCCGCCGGAGGGAATGCCCTCGCGCGCGAGATAGGTCTTCATGTCGAGCAGCGAGAAGCCGTATCGCTCGATCGCCTCGCGATTGCCGTTCCGGAACATGGAGAGGAAGACCTTCTTCTCCGTCACCGGCCGATGATAGGCATAGGTCAGAAGCGTTGCGAGCGCCGCCGATCCGCAGGAAAAATCATAGGCCTGGTGAATCGTCTGGCTGAACCGCATCGACTCGAAACTCTGGATCGGCATGTTGACGCTGCCGGCACCGAGGCTCAGTCCGTTGATCGGAAAATTGCCCGCCGCCGCCGGCCCGGCAATCCCGCAGGCGAGGCAGAGGGCTGCCAGAATGGCGCGGCATCCCGGCGCATGCGTGCCGGAAAGCCTGGTCCGGTCGCGAGGCTGAGGGGTCTGCGTCATCGTCGTCCCTCTCGGAAATTGCGCCGCCGCGGAAACGGCCGCGGCGGCGCGGTGGCGTCAGTGCATCGTCACGTTGATGGTCATCGTGTTCTGGATCAGCGCGTTGTTGCCGCTGTTCTGGAACACCGTGGTGATTCCGGCATTGTTGTTGATTGCGTTGCTGGCGCTTACCGTTCCGGTAACCGCGCCGCGGCCGACCGATCCGCTCACGGAGCCGTCGGTCGTGGCGTTCTGGATCACGACGCCGCCTGCGCGCAGCCGGCCCAGGGCGGCGCCGTGCAGCTCGTTGCCCTTCAGCGCGCCGAGCAGCGACGTATCCGGGGCGCCATTGCCTGCCGCGCGGGCGAAAGGCGGCGCCACGATCATCGCGCAGCCGATCAGCGCGAGGCTGGCCACGGTCACCCGCACTATCCGCCGCGCCACGCCGGTCGTCCGGCCATCAAGCCTGTCCATCGCACTCTCTCCCGAAAGCCATGGCCCGGACGGGCCGGACCATGGCGGTTCCATTCGATGTCGTCCGGGCCGCGTGAGGCCCGGACGGACCGATCAATGGAACACGGAGGTGTTGGAACTGCCCGAAACCACGGACGACAGCGCGACCGTGTTCTGCTGCAGCGAGTTCACGCCGGCGTTGACCTGCGCCGTCACGATGCCGGTGCCGTTCGCCGTGTTGTTGAGGGAGGCGTTCATCGAAACCACCGGTGCTCCGGATGAACCTTTGCCGTTCCGCCCCTTCTTCCAGTCCATGCCGCCCGGCCCGCCACTGCCGCCGCCGCTCGCCATGGCGCCGGCCATGACCGAGCCGTTCGTCGTCGCGGTGGCGAGGTGGTAGTTCGAGATCGTCTTGTAGCTGTTCGCGAAGTTCGACAGCGAGGCGCTGATCGCCAGGCTGTGGTTGTTCGCCGCCACGCCGCCGGACGACGCCGCCGCCATGTTGGTCTCGGTCTCGTTGTTCGAGTTGGCCGTCCGGCTCGACCAGGACTGGTGGTTTGAGTTGTTGGTGTTGGTCTTGTTGTAGCTCGACACGGTCGAGTGGCTCGGTCCGTGGGAGCCGCCGTTGTCCGCATGGGCCACGCCAAAGCCGAGCCCGAGGGCGAGGGCCGAGACGCCGGCGAAAAGAAGGGAAGTCCGCATGGGTCACTCCTGTGGTTCGGGTTGCGTGGGCCGGGTCGCTGCGCGCGCCGCGGCCCCTGCAGCCGCGGGCCGGATGGCGGATCCCGCATCTGCATGAACATTCATCAGCAAGCCGCGTGCCAATCCGCGCATCACGGTCAATGGGCTGAAAAACAAGGGAAAAATGGTGTCTGGCCCGATTTCGCCGGCTGGCCCCGCCGTATCATGAAACGGCTCATGAAACGCGTGATACGGATACATGTGCGATCCCTCAGAACCGGATCGGCACGTCGATGAGCACCTTCGCGACGGGCGCATTCGGGCCCGCGCCGATGCCGACGCCGAGATTGATCGTGGTGGATTTCGAGAGCTGGTAGCCGACGCCGAAATTGAACGTCCCGAAATCGTAGGAAGACCCCTTCACCGCCGCATGGTTGAACGTCGCGCCGAAAACGTGTTCCTGCTGGTAGCTCAACGTGAACGTGGTCTGATCGTTGAGGGCGAACCCGATGCCGAACGTGGCGGCCACCGCGTCGCCCGGCTTGGCGTCCGCCGGAATCGGCGGTCCGCCGCCCGGATCCTGCACCTCTACCGTCCGGCCGAAATTGTGGATGTAAAGCAGGTTGGCGAACAGGATCCCCGGTGCCGTCGGGTAGAGCACCGTCAGGCTGGGTTCAAGCGAATAGAACCCGGTGCCGGTCGGCACCTTCTTCTGGATGCCGGAGATGATCCCGCCGTTCGGATCGTTGGTGGTGTAGACCGGCACCGAGAACGGGCTCGTGCCCGTCGCGGTCTTGAAGATCGCGTTTCCGACCAGGATCGGCATGCCGTCGGCGCCTGAATTGAACTGGTAGCTGGCGCCGAACTGGATGTCGCCGAGTCCCGCCGCATGGGCGCTCGGGGCGAGCACGTTCACCGTCGTCCCGCCGCCGCTCTGCTGCAGGATCGATTGGGTGACGGTCTCCTGATAGGCGTAGACGAAGGGAATCTTGGCGCTCAGTTCCAGCCGGTCGGTCAGGCCGTAGCGCAGGGTCAGCGCCGGCGTGATCACGCTCTGCCGCACGCGCGCGAGCAGAAGCTGACCAAAGGTGATGCCGGGCAGGATGGTGAACCCGTTCAGGCTCAGCTGGTCTTCCGCCGAGTAGTCGTATTCGAGCGAGGGATCGATCACGAGCGTGCCGCGCGGGGTCAGCACGCCGCCGACCGATTGCAGCGGCGAAGTCTGGAGGACCCTCGCCTCCCGCCGTTCCTTCGGCTTGGGTTCGGTGATCGGCGCCGAGGTCTGTTCCGCCGATGGCGGTGCGGTATCAGCGGGCGCCGTGGCGTCGGCGGGATTTTGTGCGGCGACGGTCGGTCCCGGTCCCGCCCCCCTGATGCGCCGCATCTCGGCATCGAGCAGCGCGCCCTGGCGGTCGAGCTCCGCGCGCTCGCGGTCGAGTTCGGCCCGTGTCTTCTCCAGCCGCGCCTCCGCGCGCGCGATGCTGGCCCGCAACTGTTCGAGCGACGCGCCGTCGCCCGCCGCCTCGGCCGGCGCCGCAGCCGCGGGCAGGGCGAATCCCGTCGCCGCGAGCAGCGCCGCCGCCGCCGTGGCCCGGCGGCGCCGTCTGGTATCAGTCCTCATCAATGGTCTCCCTGTTTGGGTCGGTCGTCGCCGCGCGCTGCAGCACGCGGTAAAGCGTGACGCGGGCAATCCCGAGCTCCCGCGCGGCCCTGGCGCGGTTCTGGCCGCAGCGTGCCAGGGCCGCGAGCACGGCCTCGCGGTCGATTGCGCCATGCGGGCCGGTGGCGACCCGTTGCCGTGCCGTCTCTCGTGGCGCGGGCAGGGCGAGGTCGGCCGCCTCGATCAGCCGTCCGCTGGCCATCACCGCGGCGCGCCGAACGGTCGAGACCAGTTCGCGCACATTGCCCGGCCAGCCGTGCCGGCGCAGCGCCGCCAGCGCCTCGGGCGAGAACCCGTCGATCGCGAGGCCGAGTTCGCGGACGGCGCTGCGCAGCACGACCATGGCGAGGAGCTCGATATCGCCGTCCCTGGCGCGCAGCGGTGGCATCTCGATCTGCAGGACGTTGAGCCGGTAGAACAGATCCTCGCGGAACCGCCCGTCCTCGATCGCGCGGTGGAGATCGACATGGGTGGCGGCGATGACGCGGGTGCGCACGCTGACCGGCTCGCGCCCGCCAAGGCGGAAGATCTGCCCCTCCTGAAGGAATCGCAGCAGATGACCCTGCAATTCGAGAGGCAGGTCGCCGATCTCGTCCAGGAAGAGAGAGCCGCCATCGGCCATCTCGATCAGCCCGACCCGCCGGGCGGCGGCCCCGGTAAAGGCACCTTTCTCGTAGCCGAACAGTTCCGAGGCAATCAGGCTGGCGGGCAGGGCGGCGCAGTTGATCGCCACGAAACGGCCGTCGCAGGCGTTTGACCGGTCATGGATCGCGCGGGCGGCGAGTTCCTTTCCCGTGCCGGTCTCCCCGGTGATGAGCACTGGCGCATCGACAGGTGCGAATCTCCGGATCAGCTCGAATGTCCTGAGCATCGCCGGAGACTGGCCGACCATCACCCGGTCCGCTGCCGCTCTGCCGCCCGCACCGCCGGTATGGGCCTGTGCCCCGTTGCCAAAGACGGACTCGGCAGGTCGGGCGGCGAAACCTTCGTAAGCGGTATGTCGCATGGCCTCCCCACTCCGTGGATCGCGGGGGGGGATGCTATCAACGCGGCCTCATGAAATTATTGCAGAATGTATTAAAAATATTACGATATGATCCAGAATATAGTGATAGAAAATAATCTTTAAAAATACAACCAGAAATTTTGTTGAAAAGGTCATTTCCGTCGAAATAGTACCTATCGTTATTATTCTTCTGGATGATGCGCCAAGATTTAAAAAACGAGACTTTTCTATTTCATGGGCCAATGAAATATATTGCAATTTCCGCATATAAATGAAAATCTGACGCACTGGTCCGGTTTTTTTTCGCCTTCCCGACCGGGCAAAACGGTTCTTTAACCAAGAGCTGGCATGCATGCGCGACGCGTCTGTGGAGGCATGCAGTGCTCAACAAGCTTTCGATCCGTTACCAGTTTGCCGCGCTCGGTGCGTTCGGCATCGTGATGACGCTTATCGCCATGGTTCTCGGGCTTCTTGCCTCCTACCAGATCGGAATGCAGGGCAGAAAGGCGGAAATCCGCGCCCTTGTCAGTGATGCCGTCAACATCACCAGCAGCTTCGTCAAGATGGCGGAGAGCGGATCCATGCCGCAGCCGCAGGCGAAGGCGCTCGCGCTCAAGGCGCTCGGCGCCGCCCGGTTCGATCATGGCGACTACTATTTCGTGGACAGCCGCAAGGGCATCGGCCTTCAGCATGTCGACAAGGCCTTGATCGGCACCGACCGCTATGATGCGAAGGACATGTTCGGCCACTACACCGACCGGGTCATGATCGATTCGATCCGCGCGGGGCACCCTGCCTTCGGCCACTATTACATGCCCAAGGCTGGATCGACGAAACCCGAGCCCAAGATCTCCTTCATGGGCCAGGTTCCCGGGTGGGGCTGGTACATCGGCACCGGCGCCTACATCAACGACATCAACGCCGAGTTCTGGCGCAATGTCTCGCGTTTCGCCGCGATCTTCGTGCCGATCTTCGCGCTGTTCCTCATCGTGATGTATCTCATCCAGCGCAAGATCAGCTCGATCCTGCGGGCGATGACCGCGGCGATGACCCAACTCGCACGGGGAGATTTCGAGGCCCTCGTGCCGTTTACCGACCGCAAGGACGAAATCGGGGGAATGGCGCGCGCGGTCGAGATCTTCAAGTCGGCGGGCATCGAGAAGGCGCGGCTGGAGGCCGAGGCCGCGGCGCTCGCCCGCCAGCGCGAGACCGAGCGCGCCCGCGCCGATGCCGAACGCGAGGCCGCCGCCAAGCAGCTGGCCCTTGTTCTCGATGCCGTCGCCGGCGGCCTCGAACAACTGGCGGCCGGCCGGCTCACCTTCCGCCTGAACGAGGCCTTCTCGTCCGAATACGAGCGTCTTCGCAACGATTTCAATGTTGCGATGGACCGCCTGCAGGAGGCGATGCGCGTTGTGGCCGCCAACACGTCGGCGATCCGCTCCGGAACGAACGAGATTTCCTCGGCCGCCGATGATCTCTCGCGCCGCACCGAGCAGCAGGCCGCCACCCTCGAGGAAACCGCCGCAGCACTCGAAGAGATCACCGCGACGGTGCGCAAGACCGCGGAGGCCGCGGTCCATGCGCGCGGTGTCGTCGATACGGCGCAGCACGACGCCCAGCGCGGCGGCACCGTGGTGTCCCAGGCCGTGCAGGCGATGGGCGAGATCGAGGCGTCGTCGAAGCAGATCGGCAACATCATCGGCGTGATCGACGAGATCGCCTTCCAGACCAACCTGCTGGCGCTGAACGCGGGTGTCGAGGCGGCGCGGGCCGGCGAGGCGGGGCGCGGTTTCGCCGTGGTCGCCTCCGAGGTGCGCGCGCTGGCGCAGCGTTCGGCCGACGCGGCCAAGGAGATCAAGACGCTGATTTCCGCATCGAACCAGCAGGTGGTCGCGGGGGTCGACCTGGTCGGGCAGACCGGCCGGGCGCTGGAGCGGATCGTTGCCCAGATCGGCGAGATCAACGGCGTCGTCGGCGAAATCGCCGCCTCGGCGCAGGAGCAGTCGACCGGGCTGGTGCAGGTGAATACCGCCGTCGGCCAGATGGACCAGACCACGCAGCAGAATGCCGCCATGGTCGAGGAATCCACCGCCGCCAGCCATAACCTCGCGCAGGAGGCGGAACAGCTTGCCAGCCTCATCGCACGGTTTGATCTCGGTGGCGTCGTGGACACGGCGCCGCGACCGGTGAAGCCGCGCCCTGCCGCGCCCGCAAGGCCGGCGCCGCGTCACGCGCCAAGACCGGCCGTCCTCGCGGCTCTCCCGGCGGCTCCAGGCCGTGCCGACGCCGATGACTGGGAAGATTTCTGAACCACCACCATCCCCGCCATCGGGACGATGGCGGGGATTTCAGCCGCCGCGCACGCCCTGGGTGTTGACGTAGAGCGCGTAGATGCTCCGGCTCGCCGCCATGAACAGCCGGTTGCGGTGCCGTCCGCCAAAACAGACATTCGCGCAGCGTTCCGGCAAGGCGATGCGGCCGATCGGCGTTCCCTCGGGATCGAAGACCATCACCCCGTCAAGCGCCGGGTCGCCCATGCCCCAGCCGCACCAGAGATTGCCATCGATATCGACGCGGAAGCCGTCCGGCGTGCCGCCTGGGCCGGCATCGATCAGCCGCCGGTTGTTCGCAAGGCGGCTTCCGTCCACCACGTCGAACACGTGAATGGCGCGGTGGGGCTCCGATCGCGAGGCGACGACGTAAAGCCGGCTCTCATCCGGCGAGAACGCCAGTCCGTTCGGTCCCGCGATGTCGTCGGCCACCATAGTGACAGTGCCCGTCACCGGGTCGATCCGGTAGATCGCCGGGGCCAGCTCCGCCTCGGCGCGATGCCCCTCATACCACCCGGCAATGCCGAACGGCGGATCGGTGAACCAGATGCTGCCATCGGATTTCACCACGACGTCGTTGGGCGAATTGAGCCGCCGCCCGCCGAATCCGTCCGCCAGCACGGTGATGCTGCCGTCGATCTCGGTGCGGATGACACGCCGCCCGCCATGCTCGCAGGTGATCAGCCGTCCCTGCCGGTCGCGGGTGTTGCCGTTGGCATGGCCCGAGGATTGGCGGAACACGCTGACGCTGCCATCGGTCTCATCCCACCGCAGCATCCGGTCGTTCGGAATGTCGCTCCACAGCAGGAAGCGCCCATCGCCGAACCAGACCGGCCCTTCGGCCCAGCGGCATCCCTCGGCCAGCCGCTCGACCGCCGCGTTGAACAGCCGGTAGCGCGCGAAGGACGGCGAGAGCGTGTGGATCGCCGGATCGGGGTAGCACCCGGCCGGCTGCCAGGCGCTCACCGTTCCTTCTCCCGCCCATAGGCGAGCAGCAGCGCGAGGATGACGACGCCATAGGCGATGCTGCGGACATAGTCGGGCATCGAAAGCGCGAGCAGCACCGAGACCAGCACGGTCAGGCTGACCGCGCCGGCGGCGACGCCGAGATAGTTCCCGCGCCCGCCGAGGATGTTTACGCCGCCGATCACCACCGCGGCGATCGAGGTGAACAGGTAGGGATCGCCGAGCCCGAGCGAGGCCTGCCCGCCGAAGCCCACCAGCATGACGCCGCCGAGTGCCGCGAACCCGCCGCACAATGCATAGAGCAGGATCGTCATCCGCCGCGCGTCGATCCCCGCGAGGGTCGCGGCGAGCGGGTTGGTGCCGAGTGCGTAGGTCGCGCGTCCGAAGCGCGTCACGGCGAGGGCGCCGCTCACCAGCGCGGTAATCACCGCCCAGAGCCAGAGCGCGTCGGGAATGCCGAGCAGGGTGCCATGCGCCAGGGTCTGGATCGCCGGCGGCGCGTAGGACGAGCACGACGAGCAGGTGAAGCCGCCGGTCAGCCCGAGGGTCAGCCCCTCGACGATGCCGTTCATGGCGAGAGTCATCACCACCGCGGGAATGCCGAGGAAGGCAACACCGATCCCGTTCGCGGCGCCGACGAGCAGCCCCATGCCGAGGGCGACCACGATCGCCTCCGGCGCGGCGGCGTTCTTGCCGAGCGAGGTGGTGGTGAGCAGGATCGCCGCGGCGTTGAGCACCCAGGGCACCGAAAGATCGATGCCGCCGATCAGGATGACGAAGCACTGCCCCGCCGCCACCAGGCCGACGAAGGAGGCGATCACCAGGATCGAGGAAACGCTGCCGCCGGACAGGAAGCCGGGATGGGCGGCTTCGCCGATCAGGAACAGGGCGATGGCGGCGGCGATCGCATAGAGGATGCGCCGCGTGTCGACGGAGAGCGCGCTCATCGCCGCCGCCTGATCGCGCCGCCGATGGCGCCGCCCAGCACGACCGCGATGATCAGGAACACGCCTTCGTAGAAGGACTGGTAGAGCGGGTTCACGTGACCAAAGAACAGGATGTTGACGATGAGGGTGGTGATGAAGGCGCCGGCGATCGCGCCGATCGCCGAGCCGCGTCCGCCGAACAGCGAAATACCGCCGAGCACGACCGCGACGATCGATGACAGCGTGTAGGAGTTGCCGGTCGTCGCGTCGCCCGCTGTGGCCGAGGCGGCAAGGAACAGCCCGGCCGCAGCGCCCAGCGTGCCGTCGAGCACATAGGCGATGATCTTGGTGCGCAGCACGTTCACGCCCAGCGCCGAGGCCGAGGCCTCGTCATTGCCGATCGCATAGAGATCCACGCCCATGCGCGACCGCCGGAACGCCGCCCAGCCCAGGCCCAGCACCAGGATGTAGACCAGCGCCCACGGCCCGTTAGGGTTGACCAGCAGGTTCGTGTAGGCGGGTGGGATCGCGCCGCCCGGCTCGGGCAGGACGCGGATCGCCAGGCCCTGGAAGATCGACAGGGTCGCCAGGGTGACCACGATCGGCGGCAACCGGCCGAACGCGACCAGCAACCCGTTCACCAGCCCGCAGGCCGCCCCCGTCATCAGGATGATCGCGGACCAGCCGAGCGCGCTGCCAAGCGTCTTGCCCATCGTCACGGCGGCCATCGCATTGGCGAGATCGACGACACCGCCGACCGAAAGGTCGATTCCGCGGGTCAGCACCACGAAGCTCTGCCCGACCGCGGCAAAGACCAGCGGGATGGCGGAGTTGACGGCCGAGGTCAGCTCGAAATTGCCCGGCAGGCGATGCTGTTCGATCCCGTAGATCAGCGCGAAGCCGAACACCGCGAGGATCAGGATCGCGCAGGCGAGGATCAGCCCGATATTCTGGGCGATCGTGTGGCCGAGGCGGCTTCCGCGCGGCAGCGCGGCGGCCGTGGCGTCAGGCGGCATTGGGCACCTCTTTCTGACCGGATTCACGCATGGCGGCGGCGACGATCGCCTCCGCGGACAGGTCCGCCGCCGCAATCTCGGCGACGAAGGCGCCGCGCCGCATCACCTTCACCCGATGGCAGAGATGGGCGAGTTCCTCGGCATCCGACGAATAGAACAGGATCGCATAGCCCTCGCGCGCGAGCCCGGCGACGAGTTCATAGATCTCGTGCTTGGTCGCGACATCGACGCCGCGGGTGACGTCGTAGAGCAGCAGGATGCGCGACTGCGTCATCAGCCAGCGGCCGAGCAGCACCTTCTGCTGGTTGCCGCCCGACAGCGCGCCGACGCGCTGCGCCGCCGAGGGCGTCCGCACGGCGAGCCGCCGGATGTTTTCAGCCACCAGCGCGCGCTCCGCCCCCAGCCGCAGAATGCCGAAACGGGAGAGCCGACGCAGGATCGGCAGAGTGAAATTGTCGCGCACGGAGAGCGACAGGAACAGCCCCTCGCTCTTGCGGTCCTCCGGCACGAGCGCGATGCCGGCGCGCATGGCGTCGCGCGACGAGGCGATGCGCACCGGCTTGCCGTCGATCTCGACCCGCCCCTCGCGGAAGCCTGGCGCGCCGAACAGGCCGAAGAACAGGGCGCGATGGCCGTGCCCGGCGAGGCCGCCGATGCCGAGGATCTCACCCGGATGCAGGTCGAGATCGAGCAGCCCGGTCCCCTCGGCCCGCGCGCCGCGCAGCGTGAGGCGCGCCGGCGCCGCCGGCGGGGCGTCGCGCGGCGGAAAGACCGCATCGAGCTTCTGGCCGGTCATCAGCGTGATCGCCTCGTCCTCGGCGATCGAGGTGAAGGTGCCGACATCGGTGCCGTTGCGGAAAATGGTGATTTCGTCGGCGATGCTCGTGATCTCGCCCCAGCGGTGCGAGGTGAAGACGATCGCCGCCCCCTTCTCGCGCAGCGCGCGGATCTGCCCGAACAGCCAGGCCACCTCGCGCTCGACCAGCGCCGAGGTCGGCTCGTCGAGCAGCAGCACCTGCGGCTCGGACATGATAACCCGGGCAATCTCGATGATCTGTCGCTCGGCGAGCGAGATATCGGCGGCAAGGGCGCGGGTGTCGATATGGGTGATCCCGAGGCCGGCGAGTTCCGCCTCGGCGATCGCCGGCATCGCGGCCCGGTCGATCAGGCCGAGCCCGGTGCGCGGTTCGCGGCCGAGCAGCAGGTTTTCCGCCACGGTCATGAAGGGCAGCAGCGTCAGCTCCTGGAACACGGTGCCGACGCGCAGCCCGCCATCGGCCATTTCCACCGTGCCTTCATCCGGCGGGATGCGGCCGCCGAGAATCTTGATCAGGGTCGACTTGCCGGCGCCGTTCTCGCCCACCAGCGCATGAACTCTGCCGCGTGCGACGGCGATCGAGGCCCTGGTAAGGGCCTTGACGCCGCCGAACGACTTGCTGATGCCACGCGCCGCGATTGCGGGCGCGGTCATGCCTTGGGCAGGTGAACGGTCAGCTTGCCGCCGCAGGGCTTGCCATGCAGCGCGGCATCGACGCAGACCTTCACGACCGCGTCAGGTCCGCTGTCGGTGAAGTCGGCGAAGAAGCTGTCCGGCAGGTTGGGGAACACCGTCACGCCGGGTTTCACCGTCGCGTCGGTCACGAACGGGAACGGAATGGTGATGTCCTTGCGCGGATACTTCTTGTTCAGCACCTGGCGCGCCAGTTCAAGGGCGACGAGCACCAGATAGGGCGGCTGGCCGATCGACAGGCCATCGACCTTGTGGCCCATGTAGCCGACCATGAACTTGCGGAACCCGTTCTCGGCCTCGCCGGCGGTGGGCGGCAGCGGACGGTTGGCGGCGATGAACGCCTTCAGCACGCCGTCGGTTCCGCCCTGGCACCAGATGCCGTCGACCTTGGGCAGCGAGGGCAGCACGGAGGCGGTGTTCTTCTCCGCGGTCGCCGAATCCCAGTCGCCCGCGAAGCGGCTGACCACCTTGATGCCGGGGTGCTTCTTCCACACCGATTCGGCGCCGAGATTGCGCTGCTGGTTCACCGTCGTGCCGGCAACGCCGGTCACCATGATGACGTTGCCCTTGCCGCCGAGCTTCTTCACCAGCCACTCGGCGAGGGTTTCGCCGAACTTGAACTGGTCGGTGTTCACCTTCAGCGCCGCCGGCGTGGTGACGACATTGTCGAAGGAGACGACGAGGATGCCGCGCGCATGCGCCTGCTGGATGATGCCGTTCAGCCCGGTCGGCGAGGCGGCGTCGACCAGGATGGCGTCGGCCCGCTCGGCGATCATGCCGGAAATCTGCTGGCTTTCCTGCGAGACGTTGTTGCCGGAGTTGTAGTAGGAGCCTTCGATCTCGCTCTTGTACGGCTCCATCTGCAGCGCCGCCTTGAAGAGGTTGACCATCTCGATGCGCCACTCGTTGCCGATATACGAGTTCGAGAGCGCGATCTTGAGCTTGCGGCCGTTGGCGAGGCCGAAGCGGGGCAGGGCGGCCAGGCCGAGCCCGCCCGCGAGGCCGGTGATCAGCGTGCGGCGCGTTGCGCCCGTCAGATCGAGGCCGCCGATCGGATCAGCGGTCTGGTTGTCGAATTCCATGAACATCCTCCCTTCATTCTGGACGGTTTATTATCGGTTCGATACAGCACTTCCCGGTGGCTGACAAACGAAATAAAGGTGCAGTTACACTGTCTTGTTGCCGCGGACTGCGACGTAGAGCGCGTAAACCGAACTCGTCGCCGTCATGAACAGGCGGTTGCGGTTCGGTCCGCCGAACACGAGGTTGCTGGTCGCCTCCGGCAGGTCGATCTTGCCGAGCGGCGTGCCGTCCGGCGCGAAGACGGCAACGCCGTTCGCCGTGCCGCAGCTCGACCAGACATTGCCGTGCTCGTCGAGCCGGAAGCCATCGGCGAAACCGTTCGGGATTTCCGCGAAGACCCTGCCCGGCCCGAGCCGCGCGCCGTCGATCACGTCATGCACCCGGATGTGATGCGGGCCATCGGGCCGGTGGGTCATGCCGGTATCGGCGACATAGAGTTTCGATTCATCCGGGCTGAACGCGATGCCGTTCGGCCGCTCGTAATCGCTGGCGACGATGCCGAGCGCGCCGCTGGCCGGATCGAAGCGATAGACGTTGCAGGCGCCGATCTCGCTTTCCGCGCGATGGCCCTCATAGTCGCTCCAGATGCCGTAATCGGGGTCGGTGAACCAGATCGTGCCGTCCGATTTCACGACGACGTCGTTGGGCGAATTCAGCCGCTTTCCCTCGAAACGGTCGACCAGGATGGTCACCGAGCCGTCGTATTCGGTGCGGCTGACACAGCGGCCGCCATGCTCGCAGCTGATCAGCCGCCCCTGGCGGTCGCGGGTATGGCCGTTGGTGTACCGCGCCGGCGCGCGATAGACGTCGACCGTCCCGTTGGTCGTCCAGCGCATCATCCGGTCGTTCGGAATGTCGCTCCACAGCAGGCAGTTCTGCTCGCCGATCCACACCGGCCCTTCCGCCCAGCGGAAGCCCGTGGCGATTTTCTCGATTGCCGCATTGAACAGCAGCATCGAACGAAAGCGTTCGTCATAGACGTGAAAAGCCTCGGACATGGCGGCGCCCTTCCCCCTCTTCGTTGCGGCCGGCTTCTCCGGCCCTTGCCGTCAAACGATAAAAGACAAACGCCGCGAAGACCAGAGGGGGGCGCGGCCCGGTCAGGCCTTGAGCGCAGAGATGAACGCGTCCGCCTTTTCGCGCACCGCGGCGGCGTCATCGCCCGGGCGATAGAGCCCGGAGCCGATGCCGAATCCCATCGCCCCGGCGGCGCGCCAGGGCGCCATCGTCTCCGGCGAGACGCCGCCGACCGGCAGCACCGGCAGCGCCGGCGGCAGCACCGCGCGCAGGGCCTTGAGCACCGCCGGGCTCGCCGCCTCGGCCGGAAACAGCTTCAGCCCGTCCGCGCCGGCCCCGATCAGCGCGAAAGCCTCGGCCGGGGTGAAAAAGCCGGGCAGGGCGAGCAGCCCGTGCCGCTTGGCCTCCCGCACGAGATCGGGATCGGCGTGCGGGGTGACCATCAGCCGTCCGCCGGCGCCGGCAAGCCGGGCGATGTCCGCGGCCGTCATCACCGTTCCGGCCCCGATCAGCGCGCGGTCGCCGAAGCGGCGGGCGAGGCGGGCGATGCTCTCGAACGGGTCGGGCGAGTTCAGCGGCACCTCGATGATCCGCAGCCCGGCCCCGACCAGCGCCTCGCCCACCGCCTCCGCCTCGTCCGGCGAAATGCCGCGCAGGATCGCGACCAGCGGGCAGGCGTCGAGATGATCTTTCAGTGTCGCCATGGAAGCTGCTCCCCGAGCCGGGCAAGGCCAAGACAGGCGGCATCGCCCGCCCCGGCGTCATGAATTCGCGCCGCGCCGCCGCACAATTCGATCGCGTCGCGGTAAAGGCCGCACAGCGCGGCATCGCCGATCAGCGTCACCTCGGCCGCGCCCGGCGGCAGCGCGTGGCGCACCTCGTGGCCGATCAGCAGGCCCGAGAGATAGGCGCGCGCGGCGGTCTTCGCCACGCCATCGAGCAGGACCCTGGTCCGCACGCCGAAGAGATGGTGCAGCAGCCCGCCCGGCTGGCCCGCCCGGGCAACGCCGTCGGCGAAGGCGGCCGGGTCCGGCGCGCCGGCCTCGATCGTCTGCGCGAGGATCGTCGCCCCGCCGATCGCGGCGAACGCCTCGCCGGTCATGTAGGAGCGGAACCCCTCGATCCGCCGGGCGGCCACCGTAGCCCATTTCGAATGGCTCCCCGGCAGGCAGACGAGCCGGCGCGCGTCGCCGTCCGCGGCGCCGACGATCTGCGTCTCCTCGCCGCGCATCACTTCCGGCACTCCCGCTTCGTCCCGCGCCGCAAGTCCGGGCAGGATGAACACCTCCGCCGCGTCGAACGCCACCGGCCGCGCCGCGGCGGCGATGGCGCCGAACTCCGCCGGACAGTCGAGATACGGCACTTCCTGCCAACCCTGGCGGCTGCCGGCCATGCCGGCGATCAGCACGCGCCGCTCGCCGGCCTCCAGCCAGTCGCCGGCGATGTCGCGCAGCGTGTCGGCGAAGCCGCCCGGCTTCACGCTCAGCACGCCGCGATCGGCACGCCGCACGTCGCGGACCACGCCATCCTCCGCGATGCGGAAGGCGCGCAGCCGCGTCGTCCCCCAGTCGAGCCCGATCATCGGCGGCCGGTCATCCGCCCGTGCCGCTCAGATCCACCCGGCGTCGACGAAGAAATTGTGGCTGGTCACCATCCGGCTGTCGTCGGCGGCGAGCCAGAGCACCATCCGCGCGACATCGGCGGGCGTCAGCTTCTGCTTGAGGCACTGCTGCTTCATCAGCGTTTCCTCGCCTTCCGGCGTCAGCCATTTCTCGATCTGCCGTTCGGTCATGATCCAGCCCGGCACCACGCAGTTCACGCGGATGTTGTCCGGCCCGAAATCCCGCGCGAGGCTGCGCGTCAGCGCCTCGATGCCGGCCTTGGCGGTCACGTAGGCCGGCATGCCGCCCTGGCCCTTGTGCCAGCTGCTGGAGCCGAAATTGACGATGGCGCCGCCGCCGGCGGCCTTCATCATCGGGATGATCGCCTGGGCGGCGAAGAACTGGTGCCGCAGGTTCACCTGCAGCCGGTCCTCCCAATATTCCACCGTCACGTCCATCGTCGGGTGGCGCTCGTCATGGGCGGCGTTGTTCACCAGCACGGTGAACGGGCCGACCGCTTCCGCCCCTTTCGCGATCGTGGCCTTGAGGGCCTCGATGTCGCGCAGGTCGCACTGGAAGAAATGCGGCGCGGCATGACCCTTCGCCATCACCTGCTCGACCACGCGCTGGCCGCCCGCCGCGTCGATGTCGACGAAGACGATGCGGCTGCCCTGCTCGGCGAAATGCTGGACGACGGAGGCGCCGATGCCACCGCCGCCGCCGGTGATGAACACCGCCCGGTCCTTGAGGCTCGGATAGATTGCGTTGGCGTGTGCGGTCATGATGATCCTTCTTCCGTCGTGATGTATCGTCGCCGGCTCAGGGCGTCAGCGCGCCCTTGCCGCGCGGTATTCGCGCCGCACGATCTCGAGCAGTTCCTCCACCGAGGTGTCGCGCGCCGCCCCCGAGAACGTCACCTCGCCATGCTGCATCAGCATGACGCGATCGGCAATCTCCAGGGTCTGGGCATAGTTGTGCATGATCATGATGATCGAGATGTCGCCGCGGGCGCGCTGGCGCTGGATCAGGTCGATGATCAGCCCGGCCTCGCGCGCGCCCATCGCGGCGAGCGGCTCGTCGAGCAGCAGGATCTTGGCATCGGTATAGACCGCGCGGGCGATCGCGATCGCCTGCCGCTGCCCGCCCGAGAGCATCTCCACCTCCTCGTCGACCGAGGGGATGTTGACGCCGATATCCTCGAGCGCCTCCGCCGCGCGCCGGCGCATCGTCTTGTGGTCGAGCATGCCGAGCGGGGTCCTGAGCTCGCGGTTCAGGAACATGTTGTGATAGATCGGCAGTGTGTTGACCAGGGCGAGGTCCTGATACACGCACTCGATGCCGAGGGCCCGCGCATGATCCACCGAGGCGAGATCCACCGCCTCGCCCTGCACGTAGAGCTGGCCGGCGGTCGGCTTGTGAAAGCCGGTGATGATCTTCATCAGGGTCGACTTCCCGGCGCCGTTGTCGCCGAGAATGCCGAGCACCTCGCCGCGCTTCACGTGCAGCGACACGCCCGACAGCGCCGTCACCGCGCCGAACGACTTGACGATGTTCTCGGCCCGCAGCGCGTCCGGCGCCGCTCCGTTCACGGTGGCGCTCATCGCCGTCCTCCCTTGCGCATGCCCTGGACCCGGATATTGGCGACCATCGCGATCAGGATGGCGGCGCCGATGATCATGTCGAAGGTGAAGGCGTTGATGCCGGCGAGGGTGAAGCCGTCCTGCAGCACGCCGAGCACGGTGGCGCCGAGCAGCCCGCCGATGATCGTGCCCGAGCCGCCGGCGAGGCTGGTGCCGCCGATCACGCCCGAGGCGACGGCGAGGAACATCACGTTGGTGCCGCCGGCGAGCGGATCGGTCGAGCCGATGCGGAACGCTTCCAGCAGGCCGGTGATGCCGCCGAGCACGCTGGTGAGCACGAAGTTGCCCACCTTGATCCGCGCGGCGTTGATGCCCGCCTCGGTCGCCCCGGTCAGGTTGCCGCCCACCGCGATCGTGTGCAGCCCCCAGCGCCGGTGGCGCAGCACCATGTGCATGATCACCACGATCAGCAGCGCCCAGAGGAATTCGCTGTAGCCGGCCGCGCCGAAGATGTTGGCGATCGCCGTGCCGCCCGGCGTGTTCACCGGATAGCCGCGCGAGATGGTCAGGGTGAAGCCGTTGATCAGGAACAGCGTGCCGAGCGTGGTGACGAAGGAGGGCACGCGCAGCAGCACCGTGATGCCGCCGTTGATCAGCCCGACCACGGCGGAAACCAGCAGCGCGAGCACGATGCCGACGAACAGGCCGAGCCCCGCCTTCACGCTGAACGCCATGATGAACGGGGCGAGCGCGAAGACCTGGCCGACCGACAGATCGATCTCGCCGCAGATCAGCAGCATGATCTCGCCGCAGGCGATGATGGCGGCCGGGGCAATGAACTGCGACAGCGTCTGCAGGTTCGGGCCGGAGAGGAAATTGTCGTTGCTGATCGCGAAATACGCGAACAGCAGGATGGCGACGACGAGAATGCTCGCCTCGCGCAGCGCGAACAGGCGGGAGCCGTGTCGGCGCAAACTTTTGGACTGGCTCATGCCGTTCCCCTGATCTCAGGCGCCGCCCCGCGCGCAGGCCGGCCTTATGGGTGAAGGGTGGAGGTCCGGCGCGGTGCCGGCCGCATCCCGCGGGACGCCGGCCGCCCGCCGCGCCGGCGCGGCATCAGCCCGCGATCGGCCCGTGGCGCGGCACGATCTGCGCCTTCGACGAGCTGCCCTCGTACCTCGTATGCGTGTCGAGATACGGCTTCACCGCCCCCTTGGTCACGAATTTCAGGCCGGTGTTGATCTCGGCCGGCCCGACCAGTCCGCCGGAGGCGAGGAACATGAACATCTCCATGACCGTGTAGAAGCCCTGCAGGTAGGGCTGCTGGTCGATGGTGAAGTCGAGATCGCCGCTGTTGATCAGGTCGAGCGTCTTCGGCAGCAGGTCGAAGCCGCCGCCATGCACGCCCTTCTTGGCGAGGCCGAACTGCTTCATCACCTCGCCGACGCCCTGGGTCGAGCCGGCATCCACCGCGAACATGCCCTTCACGTGCTGGTGACCGAGATAATAGGCGCGGATCTTCGAGAGTTCCTCGTTCACCGTCGGCCCGGTCGCGATTTCATGATAGGTGATGTTCTTGCCGAGCTTCTTGATCGCGGCCGCGGCGCCGTCGATGCGCGGCTGGATGTTGAGCTGGCCGGGTGTTGCGATGAACAGCGCGACCTCGCCGGAGCCGACGAGCTTCACGATCTTCTCGCCCATCTGGTAGCCGGCGAGGAACAGGTCCTGGCCGATATAGGCGAGGCGCTTGTTCCCCGAGCCGGCGGGTGCGTCGGCATTGTAGGAGAACACGGCGATTCCCGCCTCCAGCGCGCGTTCCGTCGGCTTGTTGAACGCGGTCGGGTCGACCAGTGGCACCGCGATCGCATCGGCCTTGCCGGCGATGGCCGCATCCATCGCGTTCACCATGTGCGCCACGTTCGAGGTCTGCGATCCGGTCCACTGCCACTCGCAGCCGAGCAGGCGGCAGGCGTCATGGATGCCGTACTGGGTCGGCACGAAGAACGGGTTGGTGGTGACGTGATTGACGAACACGAACTTCCAGCGCTTGTGCGTCGGAAACGGATCCTTGCCGGCGGCCTCGGCGGTGCGGGCCCCCGCGGCGAGCATCGCCGCCGCCGCGCCGAACGTCACCCCCTGCGCAACCGCGCGGCGCGGCAGGCGGGACGCGACAATGTCACTGACCTGATCTTCTATCTTCTTTGTCATCGGCTTCCTCCCTGAGAAGATTGCCGTTTATATTTAGTTGACCCTCAATAAAAACGCAATCAGCGAAATCGTGCCCCCGCGACGCCTCGCGACTTTGTTGGAGGACATCTGAAACATTGCGAATATAAATCGTTTATCCGAACCGGCCCGCCGGGGGTGGTCGGCGTGCGGGGCGCGGACTAACGTCGCCGGACACCACTCATGCGCGGGAGGACGTCGGCATGACAAAGGCAGATTCGGCACAAGGGCAGGCCGCGCGTTTCGCGGGCCGCTTCGCCCTCGTCACCGGCGGGGCGTCCGGCATCGGCCGGGCGATCGCGTTGCGCCTTGCGGCGGAGGGGGCGTCGGTCACCTTCACCCATCTGCCCGGCGACGATGCGGCGGCGGACACGCTCGCCGAACTCCGCCGCGCCGGCCCCGGGGCCAGCCATCACGCCGAGGCGGCGGATGTCGCCGACCGCGCCGCGATGGAGGCGGTCGCGGCGCGCGCCATCGCGCGAGCCGGCCATCTTTCGCTCCTCGTCAACAATGCCGGCATCCAGGTCGAACAGCCGAGCGACGCGCTCGACATGGACCGGTTCGACCGCGTCATCGCGGTCGACCTGCTGGCCGTCGCCCATCTCTCCTCGCGGGTCATCGGCCATATGGCGCAGCGCGGGTCGGGCGCGATCCTGAATATCTCCTCGGTTCACGAAATCGTGCCAAAGCCCGGCTTCCTGTCCTATTCGGCGGCGAAGGGCGGCATCGGCAACCTCACCCGCACGCTCGCGCTCGAATTCGCCGGGCGCGGCGTGCGGGTGAACGCGGTCGGTCCCGGCGCCACGGTCACGCCGATGAACGCCGGCTGGACCGGCGATCCCGAGCGCCGGCGCGTGGTCGAGGCGCACATCCCGATGGGCCGCCCGGCCGAGGCCGCGGAAATCGCCGCGGTCGCCGCCTTCCTGCTGTCGGACGAGGCGAGCTACGTCACCGGCCAGACGCTCTATGCCTGCGGCGGCCTGTCGCTCTACGGCGATTTCGCGCGCAACTGGTCGACCTGACCCGCCCGGCACCGCTCATTGACGCCTCGCGCGCGATCTCCCGCAACCCGGCGGCTTCGCGCGCAAAAGCCTGAAATCGTTTTCCAACTTTTGCTGTTTCCGGTGCGATCTCTGGTCATCGCGATTCTGGCCGTTGGGCGGAGCAGCAAAAATTTTATTTGAGCCAGCAGAAATTTCTTGATCGCGGCGGCGTGACAACCTAAAACGACCATGAAAACGTTTTCTGTTTCCGGAATCTTTTCACGTCCGAAGACAGGAAGACAAAAACAAGACCGAGGAGGAACGATTGACGGCGCACCCCGCCCTGCCAGCCCGCATCCCTGCATGTCCGTTCGCGGGATCGCCGCGAGTGTCGACGCATCGCGCCGGCGGCATCGTGGCGCGCCCATCGCCTTGGCCGCCATCCGGCCGATGACCGGACCCCGCCGGCCGACCGCGCCGGGCCACGCTGAGAAAAAAAGGAGACCAGAATGACCAACAGGAAGAGCTTCACGCAGAAGGCGGCGATCGCGCTGGCCGCGGTCGGCGCGATCGCCGGCTTCGCCGCCACCGCCCAGGCCGCGCCGATCCGCGCCTGCCTCATCACCAAGACCGACTCCAACCCCTATTTCGTCACCATGCGCAAGGGCGCGCTGGCGGAAGCGAAGAAGCTCGGCGTCGATCTCAAGACCTATGCCGGCAAGTACGACGGCGACAACCAGTCCCAGGTCGCCGCCATCGAGAGCTGCATCGCCGATCATGCCAAGGGCATCCTGATCACCCCGTCCGACACCAAGGCGATCGTTCCCACCGTCGAGAAGGCGCGCAAGGCCGGGCTGCTGGTGATCGCGCTGGATACCGCGCTGAGCCCGACCAGCGCCGCCGACATGACCTTCGCCACCGACAATTTCGAGGCCGGCGAGCTGATCGGCCGCTGGGCCCGCAAGCATCTCGGCGCCAAGGCGAAGGACGCGAAGATCGCGATGCTCGACCTGTCGATCTCGCACCCCACCGTCGATGTCGAGCGCGACCACGGCTTCCTCGCCGGCTTCGGTGACAAGATCAAGAATCCGGAAACGTTCAACGTGCCCGACCCGCGCATCGTCGGCCATGTCGAGACCGGCGGATCGGAAGAGGGCGGCCAGAAGGGCATGGAAACGCTGCTCGCCCGCAACCCGAACATCAACCTCGTCTACGCCATCAACGAGCCGGCGGCCTTCGGCGCCTACCAGGCGCTGAAATCGGTCGGCAAGGCGGGCAAGGTCACCATCGTCGCGATCGATGGCAGCTGCACCGGCGTCGACGGCGTGAAGCAGGGCATCATCGCCGCCGACTCGCAGCAATATCCGCTGAAGATGGCGGCCCTCGGCGTCAAGGCGATCGTCACCTTCGCCAAGACGGGCAAGAAGCCGCAGGCCAGCGCCGGCAAGGATTTCTTCAACACCGGCACCAACCTGATCACCGCGCATCCGGTTCCCGGCGTTCCCTCGATCACGCCGGCGCAGGGCGCCAAACTCTGCTGGGGCAACTGAGCCCCTTGCGTGATCCCGGGCGGTGCATGGCGCCGCCCGCCCTCTTCGACTGCCGCGCCGGCGCTCCCGGCGCGGTCATGGAGCAGACGCCATGTCGAGCAACGAGCGCACCGAGATCACCTTCGAGGCGGCCATCGTGACCGCCGGATCGGAGGCGGTCGCCGAATTCAGCCACCGCAAGACGCCGCTGGAGCGGCTGCAGCAGCTGCTGCACGAAACCCCCTGGCTCGCGCCGCTCATCGTGCTGCTGGTCTCCCTGCTCGGCTTCGGCATCCTGGTCGGCCACCGGTTCTTCTCGGCCTATGCGCTGACGCTGATCCTCCAGCAGGTGACCATCACCGGCATCGTCGGTGTCGCCCAGGCGCTCGTCGTGCTCACCGCCGGGATCGATCTTTCGGTCGGCGCCATCATGGTGCTGTCCTCGGTGCTGATGGGCCAGTGTTCCTTCAGTTACGGCCTGCCCGCCGAGGTCTCGATTCTCTGTGGCTTCGCCTTCGGCGCCGCGGTCGGCTGGTGCAACGGCGTGCTGGTCGCCCGCATGAAGCTGCCGCCCTTCATCGTCACCCTCGGCATGTGGCAGATCGTGCTGGCGGCGAACTACCTCTATTCCGGCAACCAGACGATCGGCGCGGCGCAGATCTCGCTGAAGGCGCCGTTGCTGCAGTATCTCGGCAACACCTTCGTGATCGGCGGCGCCAACGGCGCCACCTTCACCTATGGCGTCGTGCTGATGATCGGCCTCGTCCTGCTCTTCGCCTATGTGCTGCGGCACACCGCCTGGGGGCGGCACGTCTACGCCGTGGGCGACGATCCCGATGCCGCGGCCCTGGCGGGGGTGAACGTGCGGCGGATGCTGATCGGCGTCTACACGCTCTCCGGCCTCGTCTGCGCCATCGCCGGCTGGGCGCTGATCGGCCGCATCGGCGCGATCTCGCCGAATTCCGGCCAGTTCGAGAACATCAACAGCATCACCGCGGTGGTGATCGGCGGCATCTCGCTGTTCGGCGGCCGCGGCTCGATCCTCGGCATGATCTTCGGCGCCATGATCGTCGGCGTCTTCACCCTCGGGCTCAACATGTATGGCACCGACCCGCAATGGACCTACCTGATGATCGGCGCGCTGATCATCGTCGCGGTCGCGGTGGACCAGTGGATCAGAAAGGCGGCGGTGTGATGGAACCCGTTCTCAAGGCGCGTGGCCTCGTCAAGCGGTATGGCCGGGTCACGGCGCTCGACCATTGCGATTTCGACCTTCATCCGGGCGAGATCCTCGCCGTCATCGGCGACAACGGCGCCGGCAAGTCCTCGCTGATCAAGGCGCTTTCCGGCGCCATCCAGGTCGACGAGGGCGAGATCCAACTCGAGGGCCGGCCGGTGCGCTTTGCCTCGCCGATCGCCGCCCGCGCCGCCGGCATCGAGACCGTCTACCAGACGCTCGCGATGGCGCCCGGCCTGTCGATCGCCGACAACATGTTCATGGGCCGCGAACTGCGCAAGCCGGGCCTGCTCGGCAAGGTCTTCCGCAAGCTCGACCATGCCGAGATGCAGCGCATCGCCCGCCAGAAACTCTCCGATCTCGGGCTGATGACGATCCAGAACATCAACCAGGCGGTGGAAACCCTCTCCGGCGGCCAGCGCCAGGGCGTCGCCGTCGCCCGCGCCGCCGCCTTCGGCTCCAAGGTCATCATCCTCGACGAGCCGACCGCCGCCCTCGGCGTCAAGGAATCCCGCCGCGTGCTCGAACTCATCCTCGACGTGAAGGCCCGCGGCATCCCCATCATCCTGATCAGCCACAACATGCCGCATGTCTTCGAGGTGGCGGACCGCGTCCACATCCATCGTCTCGGCCGCCGGCTCTGCGTGATCGACCCGAAGACGCATTCGATGTCCGACGCCGTCGCCTACATGACCGGCGCGCGCACGCCCGAGGCGGTGCTCGACCCCGCGGCCTGAACCGGAGATCGGGACGACATATCACAGAATATTCTTGAGCCTGAAAATTATGTGATATATATCCCCGAAACGCGCCGAAAGGCGCTGACCGAGGACGTCCCGATGTATACCCAGGCCCTGAACCAGCCTTCCGAATCCGCGTCCGCCGCGCCCGAGGATGCCGACAGGCTCGCCCGCTTCCAGGCGCGGATCGACGCCGATGAACGGATCGAGCCGAACGATTTCATGCCCGCCGCCTACCGGCGCACGCTGACGCGGCAGATCTCCCAGCACGCCCATTCCGAGATCATCGGCATGCAGCCCGAGGGCAACTGGATCACCCGCGCCCCCACGCTGCGCCGCAAGGCCGCCCTGCTCGCCAAGGTGCAGGACGAATGCGGCCACGGGCTCTATCTCTACGCCGCCGCCGAAACCCTCGGCGCCACGCGCGAGGAACTGGTCGACCAGCTTCTCGCCGGCCGCGCGAAATATTCCTCGATCTTCAACTACCCGACGCTGAGCTGGGCCGATATCGGCGCGATCGGCTGGCTGGTCGACGGCGCCGCGATCATGAACCAGATCCCGCTCTGCCGCTGTTCCTACGGGCCCTACGCGCGCGCCATGATCCGCGTCTGCAAGGAGGAATCCTTCCACCAGCGCCAGGGCTACGAGATCATGCTCACCCTCGCGCGCGGCACGGCGGAGCAGCGCGAGATGGCGCAGGACGCGCTGAACCGCTGGTGGTGGCCGAGCCTGATGATGTTCGGCCCGCCGGATGCCGCCAGCGCCCATTCCGACAGCTCGATGCGCTGGAAGATCAAGCGCTTCTCGAACGACGAACTGCGCCGCAAGTTCGTCGACGCCACGGTGCCGCAGGCGCACGTCCTCGGCCTGTCGATCCCCGATCCCGCGCTGCGCTACGATGAAGCCACCGGCCATTGGGAGCACGGCGCGATCGACTGGGAGGAGTTCCGCCAGGTCATCGCCGGCAACGGCCCGTGCAACCGCGAGCGCCTCGCCGCCCGCCGCCAGGCGCATGAGGATGGCGCCTGGGTGCGCGAGGCCGCCCTCGCCTTCGCCGCCCGCCGCGCCCGCGCGGAAGCCGCCTGAGGACGGGACGATGCCGGAAACGCCGACGCCGCTCTGGGAAGTCTTCATCCGCAGCCGCAACGGCCTCGCCCATCGCCACGCCGGCTCGCTGCACGCGGCCGACGCCACCCTGGCGCTCCAGGCCGCGCGCGATCTCTTCACCCGCCGCGGCGAGGGCCTGTCGATCTGGGTGGTGCCCTCCGCCGCCATCACCGCCTCGGACCCGGCCGAGGCCGGCATGCTGTTCGAGCCCGCCGACTCGAAGATCTACCGCCACCCGACCTTCTACGAGGTGCCCGACGAGGTCGGCCACATGTGACGGCCGGCACGCCGCGCCCGGAGAGCCCGATGTCCACCACCTCCATCACCGTCCGCGAGACCCCGCTGGTCCGTTTCCTGCTCCGCCGGGCGGACGACGCGCTGATCCTCGGCCATCGCCTGTCCGAATGGTGCGGCCGCGCGCCCAGCATGGAGGAGGAGATGGCGCTGGCGAACATCGCGCTCGACCTCATCGGCCAGGCCCGCGCGCTCTACGCCTACGCCGCCGATGTCGAGGCGGCCGGCCACGACGAGGACGATTTCGCCTATCTCCGGCCCGAGCGCGCCTTCGGCAACCTGCTGCTGGTCGAACAGCCGAACGGCGATTTCGCGGTCACCATCGCGCGCCAGGTGTTTTTCTCCGCCTTCGCCGATCTCTGGTGGCGGGCGCTCGCCGGCTCGGCCGATCCCACGCTGGCCGCCCTCGCCGCGCGGGCCGAAAAGGAAACCGCCTACCACCTGCGCCACGCGGCGGAATGGCTGATCCGCCTGGGCGACGGCACGGCGGAAAGCCATGCCCGTGCCGCGGCGGCGGTCGAGGCGCTCTGGCCGTTCACCGGCGAGATGTTCGCGGCCGAGCCGGACGAGGCCGCGCTGGTCGAGGCGGGCATCGCCCCCGATCCGGCCGCCCTGCGCGACCCCTGGCGCGCCGCCCTCGCCGAGATCCTCGCCGAGGCCACGCTCGCCCTGCCCGAGTCCGGCTGGATGCAGAAGGGCGGCCGCCAGGGCCGGCATTCCGAGCATCTCGGCCGGCTGCTCGCCGAAATGCAGCATCTCCAGCGCAGCTATCCCGGAGCCTCGTGGTGAGCGCGCCCGAGCCGTCCCTCGCCCGCCTGCGCCGCGTCGCCGGCGCCGTGCCCGATCCCGAACTGCCGGTGCTCACCATCGCCGATCTCGGCATTCTCCGCGATGTCCGCATCGTCGGCGGCACGGCGGAGATCGACATCACGCCGACCTATTCCGGCTGCCCGGCGATGGCCGAGATCGCCGCCGGAATCATCCGCGCCGTCGAGGCCGCCGGTTTCGGCCGGCCGCGCGTGAATACCGTGCTCTCGCCCGCCTGGACGACCGATTTCATGACCGCCGCGGCGCGGCGCGCGCTGCGCGAATACGGCATCGCCCCGCCGCCGGAAGCCGCCGCGCGCCGCCCGCGCTTCGCCGCCTTGCCGCTGCCCTGCCCGCGATGCGGCAGCGCCGAAACCGAGGAGCTCGCCCCCTTCGGCGCTACCGCCTGCAAGGCGCTCTGGCGCTGCCGCGCCTGCCGCGAGCCCTTCGAGCATTTCAAATGCCACTGACCGAACCCGCCGCCGCGCCGAAATTCCACCGCCTCCGCGTGGCCGATCTCCGGCGCGAAACGGCGGACACCGTCTCGCTGTCCTTCGCGGTGCCGCCGGCGCTCGCCGGCGCCTACCGCTTCGCCCCCGGCCAGTATCTCACCCTGCGCGCGACGATCGCGGGCGAGGAACTGCGCCGCTCCTATTCGATCTGCACGGTGCCGGAGGATGGCGAGATGCGCATCGCGGTCCGGCGTGTCGATGGCGGGCGCTTCTCCACCTGGGTGAACGAGGCGCTGCGGCCGGGCGACCCGATCGACGTGATGACGCCGACCGGCCGCTTCGGCGCCGCCGCCCTGGCCGATCCCGCCGGCCTGCATGTCGCCTTCTGCGCCGGGTCCGGCATCACCCCGGTGCTGCCGGTCGCCCGCGCCGTGCTGGCCGCCTCGCCCGCGAGCCGCTTTCACTTCTTCTACGGCAACCGCACCGGCGCCGACGCGCTGTTCCGCGCCGAGCTGGCCGCGCTGAAGGACCGCCATCTCGGCCGCGTCTCGGTGCTGCACGTGCTGTCGCGCGAGGAACAGGATCTTCCCGTGCTGAACGGGCGGCTCGACGGCGCGCGCGTGCGCCGCCTGCTGCCCGCCATGGTGCCGCCGGCCGAGATCGCCCATGCCCATGTCTGCGGACCCGCCACGATGATCGACGACGTCGCCGGCGTCCTCGCCGAATTCGGCCTGCCCCCCGCGCGCCTTCACACCGAGCGTTTCGTCTCCGCCGAAGGCGGCCGTCCGCGCCCGCCGGTCGCGCCCGGCGCCCCGTCCGCCCATCGCGCCGCCATCATCCTCGACGGCAAGCGCCGCGAGGTGCCGGTGGCCGAGGGCGAGACGATCCTCGACGCCGCGCTCCGCGCCGGGCTCGACATGCCCTTCGCCTGCAAGGGCGGCATGTGCTCCACCTGCCGCGCCCGCCTCGCCGATGGCGAGGCCGACATGGCCGTGAACTACGCGCTGGAGCCGTGGGAAACCGCTGCCGGCTTCATCCTCACCTGCCAATCCCGTCCGCTTACGCCGCGCGTCACCGTCGACTTCGACGCGCTGTAGCGCCGCCTCACTTCTGGCCCGCCGCCGTCGCATGCAGGCTGAAGCATTGCCGCCCGCTGGCGTGCCGGCCGAAGACCGGATGCTGGAACCCCGCCTCCTGGCTGGCCCGCTCGTCCAGCGTCGAGAGCGCGAAATGCGCGCAGAGTTCGTAGCTGTCGGTCCCGGTCACGCTGTATTCGAAGGGGATGCCCTCCGGATCGGTCAGCGGCACCGCGCCATAGCCGGGGGATGGCTCCAGCTCCTCGAGCCGTTGCGGCAGCGCGCCGTGGCCGCGCCGGTAGGCGGCGATCTCGCCCGACAGTATCCCGAGTTGCAGGCTGCGCATCTGGTCGGCCTGCTGCCGGCGGATATGCTCCGGCGAGCCGATCACGAGAAACCCCGCGATCACCAGCAACAGCGCGGCGAGTCCGAGGCTGCCCGCGAACAGGCTGGCGCCGCCCGGCCTCATGGCGCCGCCGCCTCACGCGCGTCGCGCAGGAAATAGCCGAACATGCCGCCGGCGATCACCGCCACCGTCGCGAGCTTCAGCAGGGTCGCCACCGCCAGTTCGCCGCCCAGCGCGTTGTAGATCAGCGCCATCACGTCGCCGGCCAGCCATAGCGCGGTGATGAACAGCGTGAGGTAGGTCAGCCACTGGCGCGGCCGCGATCCCCGCCGCGCCGGGTCCCGCGCGATCGCCCGGTTGATCCGGCGGAACAGCACGACGAAGACCGGGTAGGCGACCAGGATCGCCGAGATGTTCCACCTGATGTCCCGCAGCAGCGTGGCGCTTACATAAATCCGGCTGCCGATCCGCCGGGGAAAGGCGTGGTCGATCAGGTGAAAGGCGAGGGCGCCCGCATTGTAGGCGGCGGTATAGAGCGCCACGAACACCACCAGGTAGACGAACACCTCGCGCGCCGAGAGATAGGGCTGCGCCCGCGGCACCGGCACCGGAAACGGAACCTCGGCGAAGGCGTGCAGCGCCTCGCCGATATCGGCGTCCTGCCAGCCGGCCGCGCGCAGGGCCGCGGCAATCTCCGCGCGCGCCGCGCCGGCGGCGAGGGCCCGGCGGGTGAAGTCGAGCAGCTGGCGGTCCATGATCCGGCCTCCCGGTTGCGGGACGGCCCCCAGCCTGCCCGCCGGCGCGCGACATGCCGATGATCCCGCTCAAGCCGCGATCATCCGTTCGGCGCAATCGCGCTCCGCCTTTCGGCGAGGGGAGCGCGCAAATGTTCACTTCATACGATCAATTCAATCAATCCAATCTGTATAGAAGATCATCCGCCAAGGCCCCATTAAAGACGCAACGCCGGCGCGCGGGCTCCGCTCCGTCCCCCGGCATTCATCTGGAGGCTTCCATGCTCACCCAAGGCTTCGCCCGTTTCATTCACGCCCGCCGCACCGACCTGCTCGCCATCGTGCGCCAGTTCACGCCGAACTGGTTCGCCGCGACGATGGGCACCGGCATCCTCGCGCTCGACCTCAACCAGCTGCCCGGCCTGCATCGCCCGGCGATGGCGCTCTGGCTGCTGAACATCGCGCTGTTCGCCCTCTTCACCCTGCTCTACGCCGCGCGCTGGCTGCTCTACCCGCGGGAGGCCGCGCGCATCTTCGGCCATTCGGTGATGTCGATGTTCCTCGGCACCATCCCGATGGGCCTCGCCACCATCATCAACGGTTTCATCGCCTTCGGCCTCGCCCCGCTCGGGCCGGAAGCGGTCGGCATCGCCACCGCGCTCTGGTGGGCGGATGTGGCGCTGTCGCTCGTCATCGGCATCGGCGTGCCCTTCCTGATGGTCATCCGCCAGGACCACGCGATCGAGAGGATGACGGCGGTCTGGCTGCTGCCGGTCGTCGCCGCCGAGGTCGCGGCGGCGAGCGGCGCGCAGATCGTCCCGCATCTCGGCAACCCGCATCTCGCCCTGCTGGTCGACATCCTGTCCTACGCCCTCTGGGCCTATTCGGTGCCGGTCGCGCTCGGCATCGTCGCGGTCCTGCTGCTCCGCCTCGTGCTGCACCGCCTGCCGCATCGCGACATGGCGCCCTCGTCCTGGCTCACTTTGGGGCCGATCGGCACCGGCGCGCTCGGCCTGCTCCTGCTCGGCGCCGATGCGCAGGGCGCGCTCGCCCCGCTCGGCCTGCCGGGGCTCGCCGACGCGGCGCGCGGCATTGGCCTGATCGGCGGCGTCATCCTCTGGGGTTACGGCGTCTGGTGGCTCGCCTTCGCGGTGCTCGCAACCCTGCGCTACCTGCGCGGCGGCATTCCGTTCAATCTCGGCTGGTGGGGCTTCACCTTCCCGCTCGGCGTCTACGCCGCCACCACCTTCGCCCTCGCCGGGCAGACCCACCTCGCCCTGTTCCACATCGCCGCCGTGGCGATGACGGCGAGCCTCGCCGCCCTCTGGGTGATCGTCGCGGCGATGACGCTGCGGGGTGCCGCCAGCCGCGCGCTCTTCGCCGCCCCCTGCCTGCTGCGCGGCGCCATTCCGGAGGACGCGCTGACCGCCGACATGGTCTGACCGGGTCCCGGCCGGGACTCGCCATCGCCCGACGCCTCGACTAACGTTGCCGGCGCGCCCCCATCGCCGATGGGGCGCGCCGGTCCCGTATCCGGTTCTTCGTCCGCGTTCTCCGGGGCCCGCCAGCCGCGCCTTTCCATCAAGAATGCCAATACGGGGGACGATTTCATGAAAAAATTCATCAACGCGCCGGAAAACGTGGTGGCCGAGGCGCTGGCCGGCATGGCCGCCGCGCATCCCGATCTGATCCGCGTCCACACCGATCCCGATTTCATCACCCGCGCCGATGCCCCGGTGCGCGGCAAGGTGGCGCTGCTCTCCGGCGGTGGCTCCGGTCACGAGCCGATGCATGGCGGTTTCGTCGGCCGCGGCATGCTCGATGCCGCCTGCCCCGGCGCGGTCTTCACCAGCCCGACGCCGGACCAGATGCTCGCCGCCACCAGGGCGGTCGATGGCGGCGCCGGCGTGCTGCACATCGTGAAGAACTACACCGGCGACGTGCTGAACTTCGAGATGGCCGCCGACCTCGCGAAGGAGGAGGGGCTCGACGTCGCCGCCGTCGTGATCGATGACGATGTGGCGGTGCAGGACAGTCTCTACACCGCCGGCCGCCGCGGCGTCGGCGCCACGATCCTCGCCGAGAAGATCTGCGGCGGTGCCGCCGAGGCCGGCGCCGACCTCGCCAGCGTCGCCGCCCTCTGCCGCGAGGTGAACGGCGCCGCCCGCTCGATGGGCGTCGCGCTCAGCCCCTGCACCGTGCCGCATGCCGGCAAGCCGAGCTTCACCCTCGGCGAGGGCGAGATGGAATACGGCATCGGCATCCATGGCGAGCCCGGCCGCAAGCGCATCCCCATCGAACCGGCCGACCGTGTGGCCGAAATGCTGATGGAACCCATCCTCGCCGACCTGCCGTTCCGCCAGGGCGACAAGGTGCTGCTCTTCGTCAACGGCCTCGGCGGCACGCCGCTGGTCGAGCTCTACATCCTCTACCGCAAGGCCGCGGAGATCGCCCGACGCCACGGGCTGACGGTCGCGCGCTCGCTGGTCGGCCCCTACATGACCAGCCTCGAGATGGCCGGCACCTCGATCACCCTGCTGCGCCTGACCGACGACATGATCCGTCATTGGGACGCGCCGGTCGTCACCCCGGCGCTGCGCTGGGGCGCCTGAGGCGGGCAGGGGGGATTGCGCATGGCCGACCAGCTCGACGTTCCGCTCCTCACCGCCTGGCTCGGCCGCGCCGCCGCCGCGATCGAGGCGCAGCAGGGCTACCTCTCCGATCTCGACGCCGCGATCGGCGATGGCGATCACGGCGCCAACCTCGCCCGCGGCTTCAAGGCCGTCATGGCGAAGCTCGGCACGCCCGCCGATCCGGCGGCGCTGTTCCGCAGCGTCGGCATGACGCTGATCGGCACCGTCGGCGGCGCCTCCGGCCCGCTCTACGGCACCCTCTTCGTCGAGATGGCCAAGGCCGCCGCCGGCCGCGCCACGCTCGACGCCGCCGGCTGGCACGGTGTGCTTGCCGCTGGCGTCGCCGGCGTGGTCGCCCGCGGCAAGGCGGCCCCCGGCGACAAGACGATGATCGACGCGCTCACCCCCGCCGTCGCCGCCCTCGAAGCGGCGGCCAGCCTGCCCGAGGCGCTCGCCCGCTCGGCCGCCGCCGCGCGGGAGGGCGCCGAGGCCACCGCCCCGCTGGTCGCCCGCAAGGGCCGCGCCTCCTATCTCGGCGAACGCGCGATCGGCCATGTCGATCCGGGGGCGACCTCGTCGGCGATGCTGCTCGCCGCCCTCGCCGAAGCCGCCGGCTGAGCGGCCCCGGCGCGCGGCGTCATGGCAACCGGCCTCCTGCTCGTCTCCCACAGCGCGGCGCTGGCCCGCGCCACCGCCGAACTCGTCCGGCAGATGACCGGCGACCGCCTCGCCCTCGCCATCGCCGCCGGCGCCGGGCCGGACCATGCCGAACTCGGCACCGACCCGCTCGCCATCCTCGCCGCCTGCGAGGAACTGGCCGGCTGCGAGGGCATCGTCGTGCTGATGGATCTCGGCAGCGCCGTGCTCAGCGCCGAAATGGCGCGCGACCTCGCGGACGATGCCCTGCGCGCCCGGCTTCACCTCGCCCCGGCCCCGTTCGTCGAGGGCGCGCTGGCGGCGGGTGTGGCGGCCGCCGCCGGGCAGGCCGCCGACCGCGTCGCCGCCGAGGCGCTGGCCGGGCTCGCGCCGAAACAGGATGCGCTCGGCACCCAAGAACACGCCGCGCCGCCGTCGCCAGCCGCCACGCTCACCCGCGCGGTCACGCTGGCCGATCCGAACGGCCTGCATCTCCGCCCCGCCGCGCGCTGTGTCGAGGCCGCCGCCCGGTTCGACGCCACGCTGCGCCTCCGCCACAACGGCCGCGTCGCCCCGCTCGACAGCCCGACCGCGCTGATGGCGCTCGGCGCGAAGGGCGGCGCGGAGGTGACGATCGAGGCCTCCGGCCCCGAGGCCGAACCCGCCGCCGCCGCCCTCGCCGCCATCCTCGCCGAGCGCCCGGCGGAACCCCACGCCGAAACCCCGTCGAAAGCGTCATCCGGCGGATTCGTGCCGATGTCCCCCGGCCGCGCCGCCGGCCCGGTCGTCGCCGTCGGCCGCGCCCGGCCGGCGGTGCCCGAAACCACGGTGGCGGACCGCGCTGCGGCGCTGGCCCGGCTCGATGAAGCGCTGGCCGCCGCCCGCGCCGCGCTCGCCGGCAACCCGATCCTCGCCGCCCAGGCCGCCCTGCTCGCCGACCCGGCGCTGATCGGCCCCGCCCGCGCCGCGATCGAGGCGGATGGCCGCCACGAGGCCGCCGCCTGGCGCGACGCCATCGCCGCCGCCGCCGCCAGCCACGAGGCGCTCGACGACCCCTATCTCCGCGCCCGCGCGCGCGACCTGCGCGAGGCCGGCGATGCCGTGCTCCGCGAACTGCTCGGCGGCTTCGGCCTCGACCTGCCGGCCAAGCCCGCGATCATCGTGGTGGACGAACTCACCGCCGCCGAGGCCGCGAGCCTGCCGCCCACCATCCTCGGCGTGCTCGACCGGCGCGGCGGCCCCACCAGCCACGCCGCGATCCTGCTCCGCGCCGCCGGCATTCCCGCCCTGGGCGGCGTCGCGCTCGATCCGCCGCCGTCCCGCGCCGCCTTCGACGGCGCGACCGGCGAATTCGTCGCCGAGCCCGACGCCGCGACCGAAGCCCGCTTCCGCGCCGCCGACCTCCTCGCGCCGGGCCCGGCCTCCGTCATCCTTCCCGGCGGCGAGGCGCTCGAATTCTGGGCGAATGTCGCCGGCCCCGCCGATGCCGCCGCCGCCGCCCGCGCCGGCGCCTTCGGCGTCGGCCTCGCCCGCACCGAGATGCTCTTCCTCGGCCGCGCCGACATGCCGGGCGAGGACGAGCAGGAAGCCCGCGTCGGCGCGATGATCGCGCCGTTCCGGGGCCGTCCGGTCGTGGTCCGCCTGCTCGATGCCGGGGCGGACAAGCCGGTGCCCTTCCTCGCCCTGGCGTCGGAGGAAAACCCCGCCCTCGGCGTGCGCGGCGTGCGCGCGCTGCTCCGCCGGCCGGATTTCTGCGCCGCCCATCTGCGCGCCCTGCTGCGCGCCGGCGCCGGGCACGACCTGCGGATCATGGTCCCGATGGTCACCTTCGCCGCCGAGTTGCGCGCTATACGCGACCTGCTCGCCGCCGCCGCGCGCGATGTCGGCTGCGAGCCGCCGCCGCTCGGCGCGATGATCGAGGTGCCCGCCGCCGCCCTCACCGTGCCGGACCTGCTGGCGGCGAGCGACTTCTTTTCGATCGGCACCAACGATCTCACGCAATACGTCCTCGCCGCCGATCGCGGCCACAAGGATCTCCCCGGCTTCGCCGATGCCGGCCATCCGGCGGTCATCGGCCTCTGCGCCCGGGTCTGCCGCGATGCCGGGGCGGTCCCCGTTTCCGTCTGCGGCGAAGCCGCCGGCGATCCGTCGACCGCCCGCCTCCTGGTCGAGGCCGGCATCCGCAAGCTCTCGATGGGCGCCGCCCGGCTCAGCGCCCTCCGCGCGGCGTTTTCCGCCAGCGCATCCTGACATCCGCGCACCCGGACCACGGGGCCGACGCTCAGCCCGCCCCTTACCCCGTTCCGGGCGAGGGGCGGGATGCGGTCAGGCCGTCAGCCTGGTCTCTGCCGCCTGCTGCATCACCGGATAGCGCAGACCGGCTTTCAGCGGCGTCACGGTCAGAACGCGGCCCTTGAGCAAGCTCGCCGGCACCAGCGCCGCGCCATCGGTCCAGCGGCCATCGGCTTCCACGCCGTGCCACCCTTCGGCCAGTGCCGGGTGATCGAGCGCCACCGGTTCGTCGCCCGCCATCAAACCGCCGATCTTGACGCCGAGCCGGCGGCGGTCGCGCGGATCGGGCGTCACCTCGGCGGGAACCGCGCTGCGCGACGTGATGATCGCCGCGCCGTCGGCGCGGTACTCGACGCGAAGCTGCGCGTCGTCCGTCGTCTCGAGTCCCGCGCGCTCGAGGATCTGCGTCCGGACCTGCTCGACGATCGCGCCATGCTCGGCGAAGGGGGCGCAGCTTGCCGCCTCGCGCAGCGGCTGCGCGAACTCCGGATGCAGGGCGATGGCGGCACCGCCATTTTCGAAGGCCTGGCGGTTGCCGGTCTCAAGGTAGCTTTCCGCCGGCATGTTCTCGGCCAGCAGGATCGCGTGCGCCGGCAGTTCGACATGGTAATAGGTGACGCTGCGCCGCTCGACCTGCCGGATCGTCATGCCGTTGACGAGCGCTTTCGCCGGGATGAGCGCGCCGTTGAAATAGAAGGCGTGATCCGGCGAAACGACGAGGTCGCGCGCCGGCACGTTATCCGCAATCGCATGAGCGCCGATCAGCACCGGCTGCACCGCGTTGGGCCTCGCATGGCGACCCGGTTCGATCGTGCGATGTCCGATCCACACCACGGGCGCCGTCCCGCCGCCATGCAGGAGGACGGCGTCTCCCTTCGCCAGTTCCTCCACCGGGACGTCACCGCGCGTCGTCGCAATCCGGGTGCCCTCGGCAAAACAGGCATTCGAACCAAGCGACGACAAGGAGGGCGTCACGCCATCGAACGTAATTTGGATTTGGTTATCATTCGGATCTTGTATGTCATAGAATACACCCTGCTGCGTAAAGACATTTACGTCAGTCTGTTCGATACCGCCGGAAACACTGAATTCCAGCCCGTGTACATCGAGTCCCTGCGTATTGCCATTACCTCCGCCGGGGCCGTAGCCGCCGCCGGACGTCGTGCCCGGGAAAATCGCGTTGTCGAAAAGTACGCCGTGGAGCAACTGAACTTGCCCGCTGTTTCCGACCATCCCGGTGATTGTGTTGCCTTCCCAGGTCCCGCTGATCGACAAGACGGGATACCCCTCGCCGCTAACGACACCGATATTCATGGGGTTGGTGATCGTGGCGATCGTTGTCGAGATCGTCACGTTGACCGTGTCTGTATATGAACCGTCGGTAAAGGTATATGTGAAAGTTTCCTGTCCGGACATGATGAAACACCTCAAAAATTATATTATATCTAAAGATAAATACAGTAAATCGCCGCAGTTAACCTTCTTTAATCCATCGAATGTTGCCGGTGCAAGTTTATTGTTGGTGCCAGCTCATACACTCGGGTAACGCAGTCCCCCGGACCGTGCGATGCGTCGGCCCGGCCCTGCCCATCGTCGTTGGAGCACCATCCGGGCAGACGAAATCATCCGTTCGGATGAGGATGCTTGGTTAGTCATCGGAGAGGATCATCGCATCCGATCCGTCCGGATCCGAAACCGCTCAGTCCCCCGCCTGTGCCGCCAGCCGCCGCGCCGGCGCCGCCCGGCCGGGCTGGCGATGCCGATAGGCGATCGCCTCGGCGACATGCTCCCGCCGCACCACGTCCACGCCGGCCAGGTCGGCGATGGTCCGGGCCACCCGCAGGATGCGCGTCAGCCCCCGCGCCGAGAGGTGCAGCCGGTCCGCCGCCTGTTCCGCCAGCGCCCGCGCCCCTTCATCGAGCGCGATCGCGTCGCCGGCGAGGTCCGCGTTGCCCACGCCCTCGCCCTGCCGCGCGCGCTGGATCGCCCGGCATGCCGCCACCCGCGCGGCCACGGTCTCGCTCCGCTCGCCCGGCGGTGCGCGCATCAGCTCCGCCGGACTCGCCGGCGCGATCTCCACCACGAGATCGATGCGGTCGAGCAGCGGTCCGCTGATCCGCCCCTGATAGTCCTCCCCGCAGCGCGGCGCGCGGCCGCAGGCGCGGGCGGCATCGAACAGGTGGCCGCAGCGGCACGGATTCATCGCCGCGACCAGCTGGAACCGCGCCGGATAGGTGACATGCGCCGCCGCCCGCGCCACCGTGGTCCGCCCGGTCTCCAGCGGCTGGCGCAGCGCCTCCAGTGCCGCGCGCGGAAATTCCGGAAACTCGTCGAGGAACAGCACGCCCCGATGCGCCAGCGAAATCTCGCCCGGCCGCGCCCGGTTGCCGCCGCCGGCGATCGCCGCCATGCTCGCCGAGTGGTGCGGCTCGCGAAACGGCGGCCGCGTCACCAGCCGCCCCTCGCTCAGCAGCCCGGCGACCGAGTGAACCATGCTGACCTCCAGCGCCTCGCGCGGCGTCAGATCGGGCAGCAGCCCAGGCAGCCGCGCCGCCAGCATCGACTTTCCGCCCCCCGGCGCGCCGATCATCAGCAGGTTGTGCTGCCCCGCCGCGGCGATCTCGAGGGCGCGCCGCGCCCCGTCCATCCCCCGCACATCGGCGAGGTCCGGCTGGCGCGAAGGTGCCTGGAACCGCCCGCGCGGCGGCGGCTCCAGCAGCGCCTCGCCGCGGAAATGGTTGATCAGCGCGAGCAGGTCGGCCGGCGCCAGCACACCGATCTCGCCGGCCCAGCCCGCTTCCGGCCCCTGCGCCGCGGGGCAGATCAGGCCGAGATCGCGCGCCCCCGCGGCAATCGCCGCCGGCAACACCCCGGCCACCGGCGCCAGCCGCCCGTCGAGCGACAGCTCGCCGATCGCCGCGAACCGCGCCATCTCCTCCGCCGGCAGCACGTCCATCGCGGTCAGCACGCCGAGCGCGATCGGCAGGTCGAAATGGCTGCCCTCCTTCTGCAGGTCCGCCGGGGCAAGGTTCACGAGGATGCGCTTCGCCGGCAGCGCGAGTCCCATCGCGGTCAGCGCCGCGCGCACCCGCTCCCGCGATTCCGCCACCGCCTTGTCGGCCAGCCCGACGACGAGAAACACCGGCAGCCCGGCGGCGATCTGCACCTGCACCTCGACCGGCTGCGCCTCGATCCCGGCGAAGGCGAAGCTCTGGATGCGGGTGATGCTCACGCCGCCGCCCCGGAGAGGAATCCCTCGCGGCGGAAGCTCAGCCACCCCGCCTTGCCGATGATGACATGGTCATGCAGCGTGATGTCGAGCAGGGCGACGGCGCGCTGCACCTCCCGCGTCATCTCGACGTCGTCGCGCGAGGGGGAGGGGTCGCCGCTCGGGTGGTTGTGAACGAGGATGAGCGCCGTCGCCCGTGTCTCGATCGCCCGCCGCACCACCTCGCGCACATAGACCTGGGTATGGTTCACCGTCCCGCGCGAGGCCACCTCGTCGGCGAGCAGCCGGTTGCGGTTGTCGAGATAGATCACGCGGAACTGCTCCACCGGCTCGCGCGCCATCGCGATGGTGAGGTGATCGATCAGCCGCTCCCAGTTGTTCAGCACCGGCGCGTCCGCCAGCTCCGCGCGGGCAAGGCGGATGGCCGAGGCCTGCACGAGCTTGATCGCCGCCACGCTGTGCTGCCCGAGCCCCGGTGTCGCGAACAGCGCGTCCGGCTCGGCGGCGAGCACGGCGGCATAGGAGCCGAACCGGTTGATCAGCGCCTTGGCGAGCGGCTTGGTGTCGCCCTTCTTGAAGGCGAGGAAGAGCAGCATTTCCAGCAGCTCGTAATCGGCCAGCGCCTCGGCGCCGCGGCCGAGCAGCTTCTCGCGCATCCGGCCGCGATGGCCCTGCGGCCCGGTGCTGGAGAAGGGCGCATCGGCCGCCGGCGCGTGGTCGAACCCGCCGCGCTCCGCCATCCCGCGCCGCCCCGGAAGCGGGGCCGCTTCCGGGAATGGCTCGCCGCCGTGCCGGCGCATCGCGCGGAATAGTTTTTCAAGCAAAAGGAGAAAAACTCCATCTCAGATACTCGCCAAGGTTGAATACTACCGATCCACCCGCCGGCTTGTCCAGCGTCATCGCCGTGGCTTGCGCCCCACGCGGCCGCGCAGATAGAACAGCGCACGGCCGCCGCCGGCTGCCGCCATTCCGTCCCGGAGACCCTCATGAGCCGCATCATCCGCACCGAAGCGAACGAAATCCTCTCGAAAGCCGTCGAATATCATGGCTTCGTCTACACCCAGGGCGTGGTCGCGGCGGACCCGGCCGGCGACATCACCGCCCAGACCCGTGATGTTCTCGCCCAGATCGACGCGCTGCTCGAACAGCATGGGACCGACAACACGCGCCTTCTGCAGGCGCAGATCTGGCTGAAATCGATCGACGACCGCGGCGCGATGAACGCCGTCTGGTCGGCCTGGCTGCCGGAAGGCGGCGCGCCGGTCCGCGCCTGCGTCGAGGCGAAGCTCGCCGATCCGCGCTACCTGGTCGAGATCATGGTCGTCGCCTGCCGCTGACCCCGGCCGCGTAAACATTTTCCGCCATTCGCGCCGGATGAAATCTCGATCTTCATCCGGCGTTAGGAAGTTCGTCGTAACGTCCGCCCCATGTCGCCGCGAAACATTAAATTTTCCTCGCGCGTGACATTTTTGCCCAGTCCGAGGGTTGCGTTCACCGCAGTCCCCCCGTAACAGGAATGCAAGCCATTCGTGGCTTGAAACAAAGACCCGAGTCGGCAAAAAGCTCGGTCCGGTTACTGCGCTGACTGAGCAAAATCCGGCATTGGCTTGATTGGATTGTGGTTTTTTTGTGTCCGGAAGGGGCGCGCGGAACAAGAAGGCGAACGGGGCATGTGGGCAGGCGTTACGCGATTGAAGGAAACATCACGGATTTGCGGCGGCGTTTTCGTTGCCTTCCTTCTCGCGCATGTCGGCCATGCAAAGACGGAACATACCGCTCCCGCGCGCGTCGTCCACCGGGTGAAATCGCCCGTGCGCCACGTCGTCTACCACCACGAACCGGTGCGCCACGCCCCCATCCACCATGTCGTCTACCGGCATGAGCCGGTCCACCGCGCCCCCGTCCGCCATGTCGTCGATCATCACGTCGTCGCGCGCCACATCGTCGAGCACCGCGCCCCGGTGCGCCATGTGGTCTACCGTCACGTCGAGCATCCGCGCGTGGAACATCACGTCGTCGTCCGCCACGTCGTCGAGCGCCGCCCGGCCGTCCGGCGTTATCGCTATCCGCGCCATCTCGTCCGCCGCACCAGCTATCTCTGGTGCGTGCCCTATGCGCGCGAAATCTCGCATATCGACATCAAGGGCGATGCCTTCCTCTGGTGGGCCGAGGCGGCCGGCCGCTACGCCCGCGGCTACCGCCCCGAGGATGGCGCCGTGCTCAACTTCCGCCCGACCGGCCGCATGCCGCTCGGCCATGTCGCCGTCGTTGCCAAGGTGATCAACAGCCGCGAAATCCTGGTCGACCAGGCCAACTGGATCCCTGATACCGTGAGCCGCAACGTCCCGGTCATCGACGTATCGCCGAACAACAACTGGTCCGAGGTCAAGGTCGCGCTCGGCAACGGCTCGTTCGGCACGGTCTATCCGACCTACGGCTTCATCTACAACCAGGCGCCGTCCAATGTCGTCTACGCCAGCAATGGCGGGACCGAGGTGGCCGAGGCGCCGGTGGTCCACAAGATCCGCCTGACCGCGCCGAACCGCACCCTGCGCTGAGCCGTCCCGGCGTCAGTCCGGCAGCAGCCGGGCGAGCGAGAGAAATTCCGCGGGCGCGAGCGTCTCCGCCCGGCGCGACGGGTCGATCCCCGCCGCTTCCGCCAGCGTCGCGCCGCCCAGCGCCTTCAGCGACCCCCGCAGCATCTTCCGCCGCTGCCCGAACGCCGCCGCCGTCACCCGCTCCACCTTCGCGAGCAGCGCCGGCTGGAGCTGGTCCTCGTGCGGCACCAGCCTGACCACGGCCGAGTCCACCTTGGGCGGTGGTGAAAACGCGCCGGGCGGCAGCGTCAGCACGATCGCGCCGCGCACGGTGAGCGCCGCGAGCACCGCCAGCCGTCCATAGGCCGGGCTGCCAGGGGCCGCGACGATCCGCTCCGCCACCTCACGCTGGAACATCAGCGTCATCGAGCGGAAGCACGCCGCCTGATGCAGCCAGCGCAGCAGCATCGCGGTGCCGGCATTGTAGGGCAGGTTGGCGACGATCGCGCGCGGCGCCGGCACCAGCGCCGCAAGGTCGAGATCGAGCGCATCGCCCTCCAACACCCGCAGCCGCCCCGGGTCCGCCGCCGCGAGTTCCGCAACCGCGCCGACCGCCCGCGGATCGAGTTCGATGGCGGTCACCCCCGCCGCGTCGCTCGCCAGCAGCGCGCGCGTCAGCCCGCCCGGCCCCGGCCCCACCTCAATAACGTTGACACCGTCCAGCGGCCCGGCCAGCCGCGCGATCCGCGCGAGCAGGTCGGGGTCGAGCAGGAAATGCTGCCCCAGCGCGCGCTTCGCCGACAGCCCGTGCCGCGCGATCACCTCGCGCAGCGGCGGCGCTCCCTGTGTCACGGGGTGGCGAAAATCCGGATCTCGGCGTCGCGGTGCAGCGTGTCCATCAGCCGCTGCGCCTCCAGCGACACCCGGCGGTTGATCAGCATCTCCTCGATCGCCTTCTTCCCCGGCAGGCCGATCTTGCTGGTCTCCCGCTTGCAGACCATGACGATGGCGATGCCGCTGCTCGACACCAGCGGCTCGCTCGGCTGGCCGAGCGGCAGCGAGGACAGCAGCTTGCGGAACGCAGCCGGCCGCACGGTGGTCAGGTCGACCGGCCCCGGATTGGACTTCTGCACGCTGCCCGCCGCCGCGTTCGCGGCCTCCACCTCGGCGCAGGAATGCAGCGTGCCGCGCAGCGCGTTGGCATGCTGCAGCACGCCAAGCTGCTGCGCATCCGGCTGGCCGCCGGCGAAGGGCTTCGTGAAGGGCAGGAACACCTGGCGGATCGACAGCGTCGTCCGCTGCCCGACGCCGAACTGGCGGATGCCGAGCTGGTTGACGATCTCGAAGCCGCCCGCCACCCGCACCGGGTCGCTGATCGCCCCGACCGGCATCTTCTCGACGATGCGGCGCACCGCGGGGTCGAGCAGGTCGGGCTGCACCCATCCGCGGTCGCCGCCGGTCAGCGCGCTCTGGCTCTGGCTGAACTGGGCCGCCACCACCGGGAAGGGCGCGCCCGCGCGCAGCTGCCTGATCACCACATCCGCGAAACGCCGGGCATTCGCCACATCCGCCGGATTTTCGACGGGGATGAAGATTTCGGCGATGTGGTACTGCGTCTTGCCGATCTCCTTCTTCATCGCCGCCTCCTCGGCGGCGATGTCGGCCGCGGTCGGGCGCAGGTCGGGGCCGAGCTTCTTGCGCAGCACGTCGGTCCAGCCGATCTGGGTGCGGAACTGGCTCACCAGCGTCGAGAGCGGAATGCCGGCGGCGGCGAGTTTCTTCTGCAGCGAGCCGGGCGGCAGGTGATTGGCCTCGTTCACCCGCTTCAGCGCGGCGGCGATCTTCGCCTCCGGCACCACCACCTTGTTCCGCTCGATCGCCTGCAGCTGCAGCGACTGGTCGATCAGCTCGCGGGTGATCTGCGGTTTCAGCCGCTGCAGCGTCGCCGATGTGGTCGGCAGCCCGGCGGAGAGCGCGAACAGCCGGGTGCGCGCCGCGACATCGGCATTGGTGATCACCGTGCCGTTCACCACGGCGGCGATGCTGGCCGTCTGCGCGCGCGCCGGCGCGCCGGGTGCGAGCAGGCCCGCGGCAAGGCCGATCAGGGCCGCGTAAGAGACGAACGATTTCATAGGGCGCTGAATCCGATGTTCCCGAGTGTCTTGAGCGTGACGGTGATCAGCAGCGTCGTCGTGCCGTGATCGTAATTGTAGGAGGTGAAGTTGCGGTAGAAGTCGATGTTCACCGCGGTGCATTCGTTCTGCCATACCGCCCCGATGGAGGCGTTGTCGAACTGCCCGGTGGCGAGGTTGCGCTGCACCCCCGCCGTGAGCGACCAGTGCGGCACCAGCGTGGTCGACACGCCGAGCGTCACCTCGCGCTGGGCCTGGAAATATTGCGGCGGCGGCGGGCCGGGCTGGGTGAACAGGTAATAGGAGTTGGTGGTGCTGTAGAAATACCCGGCCGAGACGTTGAAGCTCTTCGGCCCGAAGGTCGCGTAGCTGTCGATCATCTGGGTCGACAGGTCCCGGTGCGACAGCCGCGTGCGATAGGTCAGGCTGAACCAGGGCGCCGGCGCGACGGTCGCCCGGCCCACCACGTCCGATTCATGCCCGCCCAGCCCGCTGTCCGGCGGGTAGAGCTTCGAGGTCTCGAAGGAATAGGACTGGCCGACCAGCCCGCTCGCATAGGCGCCGCCCGGCAGGTACCACGCGCCCTGCAGCGCATAGTCCACCCGCGCGCCGCCGGCGAAGCGGTCGATGCCGCCGAAGCGTTGCAGGCTGAACAGGTTCGCGTCGGAGAACTGGAAGTCGAGACTGTCCTCGTTCGGAATCGTGCGGGTCTGCCCGAGCCCGTAGACCGGCGCCGCCACGAGCTGCACCCGCGGCTCGATCACCTGCGTGCCCCAGCGTCCGGCGTCGCGCTCCAGCGGCCAGGCGAAGGACACCGCGCCGATCGGGATGGCCCGCGCCGTCTGCGAGGTGGTGATCGGCGAATAGTTCGGCTGCTGGTTGAGCTTGTCGGCCGAATATCCGGCGGTGATCAGCCGCAGCCGCGCATCCACCAGCAGCCCGTCCGGCCCCTGCCGCGGCAGGTCGTAATTCGCGATCACCGCGACCCGCCGCGTCTGCGTGCCGGACTGGCGGAAGATGTTGAACGCGTTCGCCGTCAGCGAGAACCGCCCGCCCCAGGAATCCGCCGCGCCGGCATAGCTGTAGCGGGCATAGGGCAGCACGATCGGCAGCCGGTTCTGGCTGATCGAGGCGACCAGGCCCTGATAGGTCTCCGCCTCGATCTTCGCATAGGAGCCGCGCCCGAACCCTTCGAGCCAGGCGTTCGAGGCGAGAAACGCCTCGTTCGGCAGGTAGCGGAAATCGTTCAGATACTGCGCGGTCGAGGTGTGGTTGTAGCTGAACCCGGCGCGCCAGTTGCGATTGAGGTCGAACGTGCCCGAGGAGAAGATCGAATCCGAAATCCCGCCCTTGTCGGCATAGCGGTCGCGCCCGCCCGAGACGTTGATGTTCAGCTTGCCGTCGTTGAACGCCTGGCGGTATTTCAGGTCGAGCACCGGCCCCGCCTTGGTCGCGATGATCGGGACGATCGTCAGGTCCTGGCTCTTGCTGATGTCCCAGAAATACGGAATCGCGACGAAGCTGCCGATATGGGTCGAGCCGCCGAAGCCGGGAATCAGCAGGCCGCTCTGCCGCTTCACCGAGGGATCGGGCTGCGAGAGATAGGGCAGCCAGAACACCGGCACGCCGTAGATCTCGAGCTGCGCGTCGTGATACTCGATCACCCGGTGCTGCAGGTCCTCCACCGCCTGGCGCGCGCGGATCTGCCACAGCGGTGCTGCCTTCGGGTTGCTCTTGCAGAGATTGCAGGTGGAATAGATCGGCTTCGAGAGCTCCTCGATCACCCCGCCATAGCGCCGCGCGCCGTTCGCCACCATTCGCCCGTTCTCGGCGAGAATCGTGGCCACGTCGTGCAGCACGGCGTTCTTCATCCCCTGCGAGAGCGTGGCGTGCCGCGCGAAGACCACCGCGCCGTCCGGCTCGATCATCACGACATGCCCGCTGGCCACCGCCGTGTCGTTGCGCCGGTCGATGACGATGCGGTCCGCCTGCAGCAGATGGCCGTTCTGCCAGGCCTCGACATGGCCGCTCGCGGTGACCACGCCGGTGCCGTGATCGTACGAAACGCGGTCGGCCAGGAAGGTGACCGGCGCGGAATTCGAGACCGGCGTTTCCGGTCCGGCGACCAGCGCGCCCATCTGCGCGCGCGCCAGCGGGGCCGCCAGCATCGCGCCGGCGATCCCGATCCCGATCCGTCGGCGGAGCCGCGCGTGGCGGCGTTGCTGGGCGTCGTTCATGCTTCAGCCATCCTCCAGATGAAGCAACAAGGCAAGCGCCAGCATCAGCCCGGCCGCGGCCGGCGCCCAGGCCGCGAGCCCCACCGGCAGCGCGCCCGACTTGCCGAGCTGTGCCGCCACCTCAGAAAGCATGAACAGCAGGAACCCGCAGCCGACGCCAGCCCCGATCATCTGGATCGCCCCGCCCCGGCGCGACGGCCGCATCGAGAATCCCGCCGCCACCAGCACCATCGTCGCGCAGAGCAGCGGCAGGGCGAGCAGGCTCTGGAACGCCAGCTCGTGCTGGGTCGCCGAAAAGCCCGAGCGCCGCAGCAGCCGGATGAAGCCCGGCAGCGCCCAGAACGACAGCGCGCTGGGGCTCGCGAAACTCTCCTGCACGCGGCCCACCGTCAGCGTCGTCGGAATCCGCAGCGCGCTCACCGCCCGCGGCTCTCCGTCCGGCGTCAGGATTCGCGCGCTCTCCAGCCGCCAGCCGCCCGGCTCCAGCTGGCCCCGCGCGGCCTCGATGCGTTCCTGCAGCGTAGTCTGCGCGGTCAGCCGCAACACGGTGATATGCCCCGTCGTCAGCACCTTGCCGTGCAGGTGAACCGCGTCGGCGTGCAGGATCGCGATGCCGCCCTTGCCCCCCGCATCGTCCGCCTGGCGCAGCCAGAGCTGCCCGCCCTGTAGCGAGAGCGGCCCCGAATCCACGCCGAGATAGGTCGAATACAGCACCTCCGCCCGGGCGAACATGATCGCCGAGATCGGGCTGCCCGCCGTGGTGGCGAGCACGCCGATCAGCGCGGCCCCCGCCACCGGCACGGCGAGGAACTGCCAGACCGAGGTGCCGGTCGCCCGCGCCACCACGAGTTCCGAGCTCCGGGTCAGCCGCCAGAACGCGAAGATCCCGCCGAGCAGCACGGCGAAGGGCAGGATCTGCATGCCGAGCCAGGGCACCCGCAGCACCTCCAGCGCCAGCATCCGCCAGAACGTCGCCTGCGGCTTGTCGGCCGACTGGCGCAGCAGGTCGAGGAAGTCGAACAGCGCGCCGATCGCGGTCAGCCCGGCCTGCATCGCCACCACGGCGCCGAGGAAGCGCCGGCCGATATAGAGCGAAAGGGTCAGCGGCGGCCGCCAGGCCCGCAGGCGGATCATGCCGGCACCGTCCGCGCCCGCCGCCGCCGCCCGCGCAGCAGCAGCGCGAGCCCGACCAGCGCCGGCCCCAGCGTCACCGCGAAGATCAGCGGGATCAGCCCGTTCTGCCGGGCCGCCAGGTTCTCGGTGCCGAGTTCCAGCGCCACCAGCCCCATCACGATGAACACCGCCGCCACCAGCGCCGCCGCCCCGCCCTGCCGGCGGAACGGGCTGCGCAGCACGCTGAGCAGCGCGATCACCGCATAGGACAGCACGGCGAAGGGCGAGGCGATCCGGCGCCACGCCTCCTCGCGCCAGCGCCGCTGCACCGGCGGGGGAACATGCGCGGCGCCGGCGTGGAACAGCTGCGTCATCGTCGCCTCCGAGGTCTTCGGCGCGAGCTTCCGCGTCACACCGGTCGGCTTGGCGAGGCTGATGAGATTGCGCCGGAAACTCAGGATATTGAGGCGCCCGGTCTTCGGGTCCACCTGCTCGCGCGAGCCGTCGAGCAGCAGCACCTCGGGTCCGTCCGGCCCGTCGATCAGCCGCCCGCTCCGCGCGAGGATCGTCGCCGGCTCGCCCTTCTGCCGCGCGTCCTGGATGACGATGCCGTGCAGCACCTGGTCGTGGTCCCGCCGCTGCACGTAAACGGTGATATGCCCGGGAATCGGCGTGAACACCCCGGGTTCGAGCAGGAAGGCGGCGACCTGGTTGCGGATGATCGACTCGAAATGGGTGAACCGCGCCAGGGTCGAGGGCACCAGCCACACGTTCAGCCCCCAGCAGGCCAGCATCGTCAGCATCGCCAGCGCCAGCGCCGGCCGCGCGATCGCGGCGTCCGACATGCCGCTCGCCCGCATCACCGTCAGCTCCCGGTCGGCGGCGAGCCGCGCATAGACGAACAGGATCACGATGAAGCAGGTGATCGGCAGGATCACCGCGACGAAGCTCGGCACCAGCAGCCCGGTCAGGTGCAGGAACACCACCGGCGACAGCCCGTGCTGGATGATCAGCTGGATGAAGCGCAGCGACTGCGTCAGCCACACCAGCGCGACGAGCCCGAGCGTGGAAACCGCCAGCCCGATGAGGAGCTGGCGGAACACGTAGCGGTCCAGCCGGGTCGGGGTCAGCAAGGAAAGCATCGCCGGTCTTTTGGCGGCGCGCCGGGTCAATGGCAAGTTAACGCTGCGTACGCCGTCGCGCCGCGTCCATGATCGCGCGCATCCGGCGGATCGCCTCGGCCAGGCCGACGAACACCGCCTCGCCGACGATGAAGTGGCCGATATTCAGCTCCCGCACCTCCGGCAGCGCCGCGATCGGGCCGACATTGTCATAGTTCAGCCCGTGCCCGGCATGCACTTCCAGCCCGAGCGCCGCCGCCCGCGCCGCCGCGGCGCGCAGCCGGTCGAGCTCGCCCGCCCGCCCCTCGGCATAGGCGCCGGTATGCAGCTCGACCACCGGCGCGCCCAACCGTGCCGCGGCTTCCAGCTGCACCGGATCGGGATCGACGAAGAGCGAGACGCGGATTCCCGCCGCCCGCAGCGCCGCGATGCGCGGGGCCAGCGACTCGGCGGTTCCGGCGGCGTCCAGCCCGCCCTCGGTCGTCACCTCCTGCCGCCGCTCCGGCACCAGGCAGCTCGCATGCGGCTTCAGCCCGCAGGCGATGCCGACCATCTCGTCGGTCGCCGCCATCTCCATGTTGAGCGGCACCGAAAGCGCCCGCGCGGCGTGGATATCGGCGTCGCGGATATGCCGCCGGTCCTCGCGCAGATGCAGCGTGATCCCGTCCGCCCCCGCCTCGATGGCGATCCGCGCGGCGCGGATCGGGTCGGGGGTCGCGATGCCGCGGGCGTTCCGCAGCGTCGCCACATGGTCGAGATTGACGCCGAGCCGCAGGGCGCTCATCGCCGCCCCGCCATCTCGCCGGCCAGCCGCAGCGCCGCGATCAGGCTTTCCGCCCGCGCTTTCCCCGTCCCCGCGATGTCGAAGGCGGTGCCGTGGTCGGGCGAGGTGCGGATGATGGGCAGGCCGAGGGTGACGTTCACGCCGTTCTCCATGTCGATCGTCTTGAGCGGGATAAGGGCCTGGTCATGATACATGCAAAGCGCCGCGTCGTAACCCGCCCGCGCCGCCGGGGTGAACATCGTGTCCGGCGGCAGCGGCCCGAACGCGTCGATGCCCGCGTGCCGCAATGCCGCGATCGCCGGCGCGATGATGGTCAGCTCCTCGTCGCCCATCGCCCCCGCCTCGCCGGCATGCGGGTTGAGCCCCGCCACCGCGATGCGCGGCGCCGCCACCCCGAAATCCCGCGTCAGCGCCGCCGCCAGCCTCCGCCCGGCGGCGACGATGGCGCCGGTCTCCAGCGTCTCGATCGCCCGCCGCAGCGACACATGCACCGTCACCGGCACCACCCGCAGGCCGGGGCAGGCCAGCATCATCACCGGAGCTGCCACGCCGGTCAGCGCGCCGAGGAACTCGGTATGGCCGGGATGCGGAAATCCCGCCTGATACAGAACCGACTTGGCGATCGGGCAGGTCACCACCGCCGCCGCCTCGCCGGCCAGCGCCAGCCGCGTCGCGGTCTCGATCGCCCCGGTCACCGCGGCGGCGTTGCGCGGGTCGGGCCGCCCCGGAATCGCCGGCGCCGCGAGCTTCACGTCCAGCACCGGCAGCGCCGCGCCGAACCGGGAAGCGGCCTCGCCGATCCGCCCGATCCGCGCCACCGGCACGCCGAATCCCGCCGCCCAGTCCGCATCGCCGATGAGCGCGAACGGAAGCAGCCGCTCCCGCGCGTCGCGCCAGGCGGCGGCGGCGATCTCCCCGCCGATCCCGGCCGGGTCGCCCATGGTCAGCGCGATCGGGGCGTCGGTCATCGCCATCCGGTCAGTCGCGCGGCCAGTTCCCGACCGGAATCCGCGGCATGTCGAACCGCTCCGTGGTCCGCGCGTACCAGCCGCCGCCATGCATCCGGCCGATCAGGTCGAGCTTCGGCGTGTCGATATGGCAGCGCTCCGGGTTCAGCACCGCGTCGTCGCGCACATGCATCGCCTGCACCTGGCCGATCACCAGCGCGCGGTCCGGCCCGAACTCGATCATCGAATGCAGCGTGCACTCCATCGCCACCGGGCTCTCGGCGATGCGCGGCGGGCGGATCTTCTCCGAGGGCAGGGTGGTCAGCCGCGCCTCGGCCAGCTCGTCCACCTCCGGGCCGAACTCGATCGCGGTCACGTTCATCGCCTCGGCGTTCTCGTGCGCGACGAGATTGACCACGAATTCCCCGGTCAGGCGGATGTTCTCGCCGGTATCCTTGGGGTCGCCCGGCCGCCGCGCGCCGATGCCGAGGCACAGGATCGGCGGCCCGGCGCCGAAGACGTTGAAGAACGAGAACGGCGCGGCGTTCAGCCGGCCCTCGGGATTCAGCGTCACCACCCAGGCGATCGGCCGCGGCACCACGGTCGAGGCCAGCAGCTTGTACTGGTCCTCCGGTTTCAGTTTGGTGAGGTCGAACAGCATGGCTTGATCATCGCCGCTTCCGCCGCCCCTGTCCATGCGCGCCGCCGGGGGCGCCCATGAAAAACCCCGCGCCCTGCGGCGCGGGGTGTCGGGGATGGCGGCGAGGTCAGGCGGCCGCCTTGTCCTGTTCGATCACGGGCGTGGCCGCCGGCGCGCCGGTGCCGATGGCGATCTTCCGCGGCTTCAGCGCCTCGGGAATCACGCGCTTCAGCGCCACGTGCAGCAGCCCGTTCTCCAGCGCCGCGCCATCGACCACCATGTGGTCGGCCAGCACGAAGCGCCGTTCGAACGCGCGCGAGGCGATGCCGCGATAGAGCACCTCGCCCTTGCTCGCCCCCTCGGCGATCCGTCCGGTGATGATGAGCGTGTTGTCCTTCACCGTCATGTCCAGGTCCTCGGCGCGGAATCCGGCCACCGCCATGGTCAGGCGGTAGTCCTCGGGGCCGAGTTTCTCGATATTGTAGGGGGGATAGGCGGTGGCGTTGCCGTCCGGCACGCTGTCAAGCAGCTGCTGCAGCCGGTCGAAGCCGATGGCGGTGCGGAAAAGCGGGGAAAAATCGAGCGTCATGAGTAACCTCCTCGGTCAAGCAAGGTCCAGTGAACCGGGCTGTCCGACGGACCAGCCCGCAGTGCCGGAAGAACCCCGAAGGCATCCTTCCTGTCCGAGGATAAAGGTATTCGCCGCCGCCGCTTCAAGACCCGCGCGCATGCGAAAACGCGCCCGGCCGAAGGCGGCGGGGCGCGTTGCAGGTCTGCCGCGGCGGGGACGCTTACTTCTTGCGGGCGCCGATCCCGGCGAAGCGCTTATTGAACTTCGCCACCTGGCCTCCGGTGTCGAGCACGCGCTGCTGCCCGGTCCAGGCCGGGTGCGACTTCGGGTCGATATCGAGCCGCAGCGTGTCGCCGGGCTTGCCGTAGCACGAGCGGGTCTTGTACTCGGTGCCATCGGTCATGATGATGTTGATCTCGTGATAATCCGGATGGATATCGGCTTTCATCGCAACTCTCCTGATCCTGGCCGATGCCGACCGGCCGCGTGACGGGCCCGCTTAGCGGTTTGCGCCGTCCGTGGCAAGCACCGTCCACACCACGCAAGGGAAACCACCGCATGAGCGAACCGACCCCCGAGCAGAAATGGGAAGCCCGCTACGCCGCCGCGGGCGGCTACATCTTCGGCACCGCGCCGAACGCCTTCCTCGCCGCCAATGCCGGGCTGATCGCGCCGGGCGCGAAGGTGCTCTCGGTCGCCGACGGCGAGGGCCGCAACAGCGTCTTCCTCGCCGGCAACGGCGCCGATGTCCATGCCGTCGAGGTCTCGCCCACCGCGCTCTCCCGCGCCCGCAAGCTCGCCGCCGAACGCGGCGTCGCCATCGCCTTCGAACAGGCCGACCTGCTGCGCTGGTCCTGGCCCGAGCACGCCTACGACGCGGTGGTGGCGATCTTCGTGCAGTTCGTCCCCCCGGCCGAGCGTCCGGCGTTTTTCGGCCGGCTCGTCCGCGCCCTGCGCCCCGGCGGCCTGCTGCTGCTCGAGGGCTACCGGCCCGAACAGGTCGCCAACCGCACCGGCGGCCCGTCCGACCCCGCGCATTGCTACACCGAGGCGATGCTCCGCGAGGCCTTCGCCGGCCTCGAGATCGAGCGGCTCGACAGCTACGACGCGGTGCTCGACGAAGGCCCCGGCCATTCCGGCCCCTCCGCGCTGATCGACCTCGTGGCGCGGGTGAAGGTCAGGCCTGGTACTTGATCGTCTTCGCCCGGTCGGCGGCCCGCCAGAGATACCAGGCCGCCGTGCTGCGATACGGCGCATAGGCCTCGCCGATCGCGGAGAAGGCGCGCGGCTTCGGCTGCGCCTCCAGCCCGTGGATCAGCCGGTAGCCCTCGCGCACGCCGAAATCGTCCACCGGAAACACGTCCGGCCGGCCGAGCGTGAAGATCAGCAGCATCTCCACCGTCCAGCGGCCGATCCCGCGCAGGGTGCAGAGCCGCTCGATCAGCGCCGCATCGCTCATCCGCGCCGCGGCCCGCCTGGTCGGCACCGTGCCATCCAGCGTCCGCCGCGCGATGTCGCGCAGCGCCGCCGCCTTCGCGGCCGAGAACCCGCAGCCCCGCAGCGCCTCGTCCGACAGCGAGAGCAGGTGCCCCGGCGCCGGCACCGGCGCCTCGGTCAGCGCGCGCAGCCGCCCCAGCATCGCCTCGGCGGCGCGGGCGTGCAGCTGCTGGTGCGCCACCGCCGAAATCAGCGCCTCATAGGGCTCGCGCGCCCGCTCCGGCGCCAGCGTGCAGCGCCCGACCTCGCGGATCAGCGCGCCGAGCACCGGATCGGCGGCGGCAAGATGGGCGCGGGCGAGGCGGCTCATCCGGCTTGCGTCATCGGCGGGCCAGCCCCGCCATCCGCGCGAGGCGCCAGCGCCAGGCGGAAAACCGCCGGGCCAGGCGCCGGTTGCCCGTCCGCGCCAGCACGCTGCGCAACGCCTGCCGCAGCCGCAGCCGCACCGGCTCGGTCCGCCGCAGCACCCAGGCCTTCGCCTCCAGCACGGCATGATGGAACCGCGCGAACCAGCGCACCGACAGCAGGCTCTGCTCGCAGGCCTGATAGATCCAGATGGCCAGCAGCAGCGCGAATCCCTTGATGAACACGGCAACGACCGTCGCTGCCAGCCAGTTGCCCTTCACCAGCAGCACCGTCGCCCACAAGCCGCTCAGATGGTCGATCGCCTCCGGGATCAGGAACAGGAACAGCACGATCACCGGCGGCAGGTCCTGCAGGAACCGCCGCAGCCGGGCGATCGGCGGCGCCCGCGAGATCAGGTCGAGCAGCGCCTTCGTGCCCTTCCACACCACCCGATCGAGAAACTCGACCAGCAGCGCCAGCGGCAGCAGCAGCACGTCCTCCGCCATCCGCAGCCGCCGGCGGCGGCGCGCGGCCCAGGCAGTCCTGTCATCGATCCGGCTGGCCATGATCCGACCCTACCACAACCGGCCCGGCACCCGATAGCGCATCATGACGCGCCCTCCTGCCGGTTCCGGTTTTGCTCCGGCGCCCGGCGCTGCGGCGCGGTGGGCGAGGGCGGGCGCGACTGTGGCTGCGGGCGTGCTTGCGGGCGCTGCGGCTGGAACCGGTTTTGCTCGGGCATCCGGCGCGGCGGCGCGGCGGGCGGGCGCGGCTGCATCTGCGGGCGCGTCTGGGGCTGCTGCGGCTGGAACCGGTTTGGCTCCGGCGCCCGGCGCTGCGGCGCGGCGGGCGCGGGCGGTCGCGGCTGCATCTGCGGTCGCTGCGGCTGGAACCGGTTTGGCTCCGGCGCCCGGCGCTGCGGCGCGGCGGGCGCGGGCGGACGCGGCTGCATCTGCGGTCGCTGCGGCTGGAACCGGTTTTGCTCCGGCGCCCGGCGCTGCGGCGCGGCGGGCGCGGGCGGACGCGGCTGCATCTGCGGTCGCTGCGGCTGGAACCGGTTTGGCTGCGGCGCCCGGCGCTGCGGCGCGGCGGGCGCGGGTGGGCGCGGTTGCATCTGCGGTCGCTGCGGCTGGAACCGGTTTTGCTCCGGCGCGCGCGGCGCCGGCCTGTAGCTCGGCACGGCGATGCCCGGCGCCGGCATCGCCCGGGGCGGCGAGCCCGGCACCCCCGGCGCCGCCGGCACGCCAGGCCGTCCCGGTGCCGGCGCCATCGCCGGCCGCGCGGGGGCAGGCGCCGGCCGCGCCGGCTCCAGCGGCATCCGCAGGAAACCGCCATAGGCCGGCGCCGTCCGGCCCGGCAGCATCGGCCGCGCCGCCGCCAGCGCGCGTTCCGGCGCCGGATGTCCGAACCGCCCCACCGCGTCGCCCCGCCGCAGCGCCTCGGGCCCGATCAGCGTCGCCGCCATCCGGTTCGCCAGCCGCGCCGGATGGCGCTCCGCCGCGAAGCCCGGCGCGCGCGGGTCGCGATACCGCGCCGGGTCCCGCACGTCGAACCGGTTCAGCCGTTCCACATAGGCGGGCGGGCAGCTGTACCACGGCAGAAAGGGCTCGCCCGGCGCCAGCGGCACCCAGCCGACCGCGCCGCCATTCAGCCCCACCCCCACCGAAATCCCCGGCGCCACGTTGAAGAACGCGACCAGCGCCGGCGCGTAGACCGGCGGGGCGCGCGGCGGCACCGGCACCGGCGCGGGCAGCCAGCCCCAGCGTCCATGCCTGTGCAGCCAGCGGCCGTAATGGAACGGCGCGAAGCCCCAGGGCGCGTCGTCGATCCAGGTCCAGCCCCAGGGCGGCACATAGGCCCAGTGCCCGTGCCGGTACGGCGCCCAGCCGGGCCCGACCCGCGGATACCAGATCGCGCCATAATCCGGCACGTCACCCCAGCTGCCATAGGCGGCGAGCAGGCCCGCCCCGGTCATGCCGGTCACCACCGCCGGCGCGCCGGGCGGGGCGGGCGGCGCGGCTTCCGCCAGCATCCGCTCGATGAACGGGTCGGTCTCGAGCGGTCCGCGCATCGCCCGCACCGGTGTCGCGCCGGCGAGGCGCGCCGTCTCCCCCGGCCCGAGCCGGAGCGACCCGCCATCGCCCGTCACCTCCGCCGCGCCGTCGATCACGCCGATCCGCGTCGGCGCCGCCGCGTCCCCGGCGCTGATCGCGTAGCGCCCGTCCTGGCTGATCGTCACCACCCCGCGCGGCGTGCGGATGCGCCAGGTCTCGCCCGGCACCAGGTAGCGCAGATCGAGAAACGCCTCGCCGCGTGGCACATCCAGCGTCGCGCTGTCCTCGCCGAGCGCCGCGATCCCGAATTCGGTCCCGCCCGCCAGGGTGATCCGGCTCCAGCCGAAGGTCAGCGCCGCTTCCGCCCCCGGCTCCGCATAGAGCGTATCGCCGCCGATCAGCGGATAGTTCGGCGTCGCCGGCTCCCATTCGCCGCCGGCCCGGGCGAACGACACCGCCCCCTCGATCCGCGCGATCTGGCCGACGCGGGCGGGCGGCGCGCCGTTCGCCTGGGCCCGCGCCGTCGCCGTCGTCCCGGCGAGCAGGGCGGCGAGCAGCCATGCAATATGAAACAACGTCGCGAACTGCCTGCGCATCATGACCTCCTGAAGTCGCATCCCGCCGGTCCGAAGTCGCATCCCGCCGGTCGCGGACCCCTGTGGCGCAAGTTTGGTCCGATCGTGCCCGGAAAAAAGCGGTTCCTCATCAAGTTACAATTTTGGCACGAATTGGCCCCATGGCCGCCATACCGATCGGCACAATATGCGAAAGACGATGCAAGGAACGACGATGAGACCGAATTTGCGCAGGATGCTGCTCGCGGCCGTGGCGGCCGGCGCGGCGCTCGCCCTCGGCGGATGCGTCTATTATCCGTCGAGCTACGGCGCCGGCTATGGCGGCGGCTACTACACCTATCCCTATGCCCCGCCGCCGGTGGTCTATGGCGGCGTCACGATCGGCGGCGGCTGGTGGCATGGCGATGACGACGAAGGCTGGCATGGCGGCTGGCATCACTGACCGCCCTTGCCAACCCGGCGGCTGAGCGCCTATATCCCGCGCTGACGAACAGCGCTCGTAGATGCGGCCCGATGGCCGCCGGCTCTGTTCACCGGCCGGCCGCGCCCTGGCGCCGCCATCCGCCGGCAGGCGCGTTCCATGCGGGGCGCGCACCCTCTGGGCGGCTCGTCTACGAAGCTTCCTGCCACCCTTGTGCCGCTCCCTCGCATCGAAGGAGCCGCGACGAAAGCGCTGTCTTGACCGATTTTACCACCCTCGGCCTCGCCGAGCCCCTGCTGCGCGCCATCAGCGAGCAGTCCTATGAAACCCCCACCCCGATCCAGGCCCGTTCGATCCCGGTGATGCTCGAAGGCCACGACCTCGTCGGCATCGCCCAGACCGGCACCGGCAAGACGGCCGCCTTCGTGCTGCCGATCCTGCACCGGATCGCGGCGAACCGCGCCCGCCCGGCGCCGCGCGCCTGCCGCGCCCTGGTCCTCGCCCCCACCCGCGAGCTCGCCACCCAGATCGCCGATGCCGCCCGCACCTACGGCAAGTTCACCCGTCCCTCGGTCGCCGTCGTCATCGGCGGCGCCAAGCCCGGCCCGCAGGCCCGCCGCATGGAATCCGGGGTCGACCTGCTGGTCGCCACCCCCGGCCGCCTGCTCGACCATGTCGCCGCCGGCGTCATCCGCCTCGATGCGGTGGAAACCGTGGTGCTCGACGAGGCCGACCAGATGCTCGATCTCGGCTTCATCCCGGCGATCCGCCAGATCATGGCGAAGCTGCCCCGCCAGCGCCAGGCGGTGATGTTCTCGGCCACCATGCCGAAGCCGATCCGCGCGCTGGCCGGCGAATTCCTGCGTGACCCGCGCGAGGTCGCGGTCAGCGTCGAATCGAAGCCGGTCGACCGGATCGACCAGCAGGTGCTCCTCCTCGCCCCCGAGGAGAAGAAGGACAAGCTCGCCTGGCTGCTGGCCGACGTCGCCGTCGAGCGCGCCATCGTCTTCACCCGCACCAAGCACGGCGCCGACAAGGTCACCCGCCATCTCGAGGATGCCGGCATCGGCGCCGCCGCGATCCACGGCAACAAGAGCCAGGGCCAGCGCGAGCGCGCGCTCGACCAGTTCCGCTCCGGCCGCATCCGCGTCCTCGTCGCGACCGACATCGCCGCCCGCGGCATCGATGTCGACAACGTCTCGCATGTGGTGAATTTCGAGCTGCCGAACGTGCCGGAATCCTACGTCCACCGCATCGGCCGCACCGCCCGTGCCGGCGCCGAGGGTGTGGCGATCTCGCTGGTCGAGCCCTCCGAGCTGCCCTATCTGCGCGATATCGAGACGCTGATCGGCCGCCATCTCGTCCCCGGCGGCGCCCAGCCGGTGCGCGGCCTCGCGCCGCCGCATCTCCTCCGCGCCCGCAACCAGGTCGCCCGCCAGGGCCAGATGCCCAAGCGCAACGGCCCGCCCAAGGCCGCGCATGCCGGCCACGGCCACGGCGGCGGTCACGGCGGCGGCCACCACGGTCAAGGCCACGGTCATGGCGGCGGCAACGCCCATCACGGCAAGCCCGCCCACGCCAAGGCCGGCGGCAAGCCGCAGGGCCGCGGCCGCTCAGCCGGCGGCGGTCGGGGGCGTTCGTCCGATCGCGCGGTAAATCGTGTTGCGTGACACGCCGAGCGCGCGCGCCGCGCGGCTGATATTGCCGCCGGCCGCGCGCAGCGCCGCCTCGATCCGCCTCGCCTGAACGTCGCGCAGCACCGACTGTCCGGCGGCGGCCGGCGCGGCCGTCTCCGCCGGCAGCAGGGCGGCGATCGTCTCCTCGCCGATCACCTTCTCGCCGGTCAGCGCGGCGCGCGCCAGCACGTTGCGCAACTCCCTGACATTGCCGGGAAAATCGTGCCGCGCGAGGCGTGACGCCGCCGCTGGCTCAAGCCGCGTGCCCGGCGCCACCTGTTCGAGCAGGTGCGCCGCGAGCGGGCGGATGTCGCTGCGCTCGCGCAGCGCCGGCAGGGTGATCTCGGCGATCGCCAGCCGGTAATACAGGTCCGCCCGGAACCGTCCCGCGGCCACCGCCTCGCCGAGATCGACATTGGTCGCCGTCAGCAGCAGCACGTCGACCAGGCGCGGCATCCCGCCGCCCACCGGCCGCACCGAGAAATCGTCGAGGAAGCGCAGCAGCGCGGCCTGCAGCGGCAGCGGCAGGTCGCCGATCTCGTCGAGGAACAGCGTCCCCCCATCCGCCTCCACCGCGAGGCCCGCCGCCCCGCCGCGCCGCGCGCCGGTGAACGCGCCCTCGACATGGCCGAACAGCTCGGCGGCGATCAGGTCCGGCGGAATCGCCGCGCAGTTCACCGCGACGAATCGCCCGCTCCGCCCCGAGGCGCGATGCGCGTAGCGCGCCGCCACCTCCTTGCCCGTGCCGGTCGCCCCGCGGATCAGTACCGGCATGCCGCGCGCCGCCGCCCGCGCCGCCATGTCGAGCGCCGCCCGCGCCGCCGGGTCCTCGGCCACCGGCGCGTCCGCCGCCGGCACGCCCTGCGTGGGGGCGATCTTGCGCGGCCGCGCCGTCTCCGGCTGGTCGAGCCTGGCGTGGAACAGCCGCCCGGCGCGGTCGGTCAGCGTGCCCGCCGCCCCCGGCCGCAGCTCGGCCGGCGCGAACAGCGCGCCGAAGGTCGCGCCGATCGGCTCCGGCAGCCCGGCGAGGATGAACCGCGCCTGGTCGTTCGCCGCCACCACCCGGTCGGCGGCGTCGAGCGCGAGCAGCCCGGCATAGGCGGTGTCGAGAAACTCGGCCCTTCCGTGGATGGCGAGCAGCCGCTTGCCGGCGAGGCGGGCGCGGAACAGCCGCGCCTCGATCTCCGCCGCGGCGAGGGCGACGATGGCGCGCGCGTTCGGCGCATAGGCCTCGCTGAAGCAGGTCGCGTCCAGCACGCCCGCGAGCGTGCGGTCGGGCAGGAAGATGGGTGCGGCGATGCAGCTCAGCCGCTGGTGATGGGTGAAGAAATGTTCCGCCCCGCGCACCGCGATCCGCTGCCGCGAGGCGCTCGCCGTCCCCAGCGCGTTGGTGCCGACCAGCGATTCCTCCCACACCGTCCCCGGCACGATGCCGAAGGCCTCGATGTCGCCGCGCCGCCCCTCGCTCACCAGCGAGTCGATCAGCACCCCGTCCGGGTCGGCGAAGGCGAGCACGAAACTGTCCCGCCCGAGCTGGCGGTGCAGCGCCTGCATCTCGGCGCGGGCGAGGCGCCTTGCGGTTTCGTGCGCCGCGCGGTGGCGTTCGAGCTCGTGCTGCTCGATCCGCCCGACATTCGGCGGATGATGCGGGTCCAGCCCGGCATCGAGGCAGCGCCGCCAGCTCGCGGCGATGGGCGCGGCCAGCAACCCTGCCGGAATGGCGCGCCCCAGCTCGAGCAGCGAGCGCGCCTGCGCAAGACGGGAGTCGGTGGCACGATGCGCCAGCATGTTTCCTCCGATAGCCTTTTGCCATCCGGGCCGCGTCGGGCAACCCGCCGGGTGCTTCAACTGGTCTTCAGCGGACCCTTTTCCAATATGGAGGTTATACGGGCACGGGCCGCAACGGAACACTTGTTTTCCGTCGCTGTTGCGGAATGGAACATGAACGGCCTCGTCCCTTTGGCGAAGCCCGCGGAATCCCGCCGCTCCGCGCGCTGGCACGATCGATGCAGCATCCCCCTCACCAAGGAACCAGGGGGAACCGCGCCATGAAAGCCGCCGTGCTGCACGGATACGACGAAAAGCTCACCGCACCCGACTTCGTCACCTACGAGGACGTGCCCGAACCGCAGATCCGCAACCCGACCGACGTCATCGTCCGCATCGGCGGCGCCGGCGTCTGCCGGACCGACCTGCACATCATCGAGGGCGTCTGGCGCTCGAAGGTCGATCTCAAGTTCCCGCACATCATGGGCCACGAGAACGCCGGCTGGATCGAGGAGGTCGGTTCCGCCGTCACCCACCTGAAGAAGGGCGACCCGGTGATCTGCCATCCGCTGATCACCTCCGGCCACTGCCTCGCCTGCCGCCGTGGCGACGACATGCACGCCGAGGAAAGCGAATTCCCCGGCATCAACTGCAATGGCGGCTATGCCGAGCTGCTGCGCACCGGCGCGCGCTCGATCATCAAGCTGCCGAAATCGCTCGCGCCGAAGGACGTCGCCCCGCATACCGATGCCGGGCTCACCGCCTACCGCGCCGCGAAGAAGGCCTCGCGCCACCTGCTGCCCGGCCAGTTCGCGGTGGTGATCGGCGCCGGCGGCCTCGGCCATATCGGCATCCAGGTGCTGCGCGCGATGTGCGCCGCCCGGATCATCATCGTCGACCGCGCCGACATGGCGCTGCAGCTCGCCCAGGAATGCGGCGCCGATTTCGCGGTGAAGGCGGACGGCTCCGAGCTCGACGAGGTGATGCGCCTGACCGGCGGCAAGGGCGCCGAGGCGGTGATCGACTTCGTCGGCGAGGGCGACGCCGTGGCGAAAGGCCTCGCGATGACGCGCGACGGCGGCTACTATTACATCGTCGGCTATGGCGGGAAGATCGACATCCCCACCATCGACATGATCACCTCGGAAAAGACCATCGTCGGCAATCTCGTCGGCACCTATCCCGAGCTGATCGAGCTGATGGCGCTGGCCGACCAGGGCAAGGTCACCCTCGCCACCCGCGAATACCGGCTGGACGAGGCCAATGCCGCCCTGCACGACCTGCATCACGGCAAGGTCCGCGGCCGCGCCGTGCTGATTCCCTGAACGAAGCGAAAAAAAAACCACCGCTCACCACGTCAAATCCGAAGGAAGGAAACGGATCCAGTGTACACCACGAAAGACGGCGAAGAGATCTTCATCATCGACGGCCACGTCCATCTCTGGGATGCCAGCCCCGAGAACATCAGGAACATTCACGGCAAGCAATTCATCGACTGCTTTTATGGCTACCACGCCTCGCTCTCCCCGCCGGAGCAGCTCTGGACGCCGGAGAAATTCGCCAAATACGGCGCCGAGCAGATGGTGCAGGACCTGTTCATCGACGGGCCGGACGACATGGCGATCTTCCAGCCCACCTACCTCAAGGATTTCTACAAGACCGGCTTCAACACGCTCGAACAGAACGCGGCGCTGAAAACCCGCTACCCCGACCGCTTCATCCTCAACGGCGCCTTCGACCCGCGCGACGGCGAGGGCGGGCTCGAAGCCCTCGAAGCCATGGCCGAGATCCACAAGATCAAGGGGGTGAAGCTCTACACCGCCGAATGGAAGGGCGACAGCCGCGGCTACAAGCTCTCCGATCCCGCCGCCTACAAGTATCTCGAACGCTGCGAGAAGCTCGGGATCAAGAACATCCACGTCCACAAGGGCCCGACCATCATCCCGCTCGACCGCGACGCCTTCGACGTCGCCGACATCGACCATTGCGCCACCGACTTCCCCAACCTCAACTTCATCGTCGAGCATTGCGGCCTGCCGCGCCTCGACGATTTCTGCTGGATCGCGGTGCAGGAGAGCAACGTCTATGGCGGCCTCGCCGTGGTGCTGCCCTTCATCCACTCGCGCCCCGGCTATTTCGCCAAGGTGATGTCCGAACTGCTGTTCTGGCTCGGCGAGGACAAGATCCTCTTCGGCTCCGACTACGGGATCTGGACGCCGCGCTGGCTGGTCGAGCGCTTCATGAGCTTCGAGATCCCCGACGAGCTGGTGAAGGAGACCGGCAAGCAGCTCACGCTCGAGGGCAAGAAGAAGATCCTCGGCGAAAACGCCGCCCGGCTCTACGGGGTCGACATCGCCGCCCAGAAGGCCAAGCTCGGCCGGATGGCGCCGGTGGCCGCGTGATGTCCATGCTCAAGGCGCGCACCGACGAGGTGCGCGCCGCTCTCGATCAGGTGACCGATCCGGAACTTGACGAGAGCGTGGTCGAGCTCGGCTTCGTCACCGGCATCGACATCGCCGAGGACGGCGCCGTCAGCGTCGGCTTCCGCCTGCCCACCTACTGGTGCGCCGCCAATTTCTCCTACCTCATGGCCGCCGACATGCGCGATGCCGTCGCCGCCCTGCCCTGGGTCACGCGCGCCGATGTCCGGCTCGACGAGCACATGTTCATCGACGAGATCAACAACGGCGTCGCCGAGGGCAAGGATTTCGCCGATGCCTTCCCGCAGGAGGCGGGCGAGAACCTCGCCGGCATCCGCCGGCATTTCGGCCTGAAATCCTTCGAGCGCCGGCAGGAGGCGCTGCTCCGCCACCTGCTCGCCGCCGGCCACGATGCGCAAGCCTTCCTCGATCTCACGGTCGAGGGTCTCGAACGCCTGGCGCTGGACGGGGAGGGGCCTGCCCTGCGCGCCCGCTACCTCGCCCGCCGCCCGCTTGCCGGCGGCGAGGATCTCGCCTTCGTCACCAGCGCCGGCGAGCGGATCATGCATGAAACGCTGAGCGTCTATCTGCGCCACATCCGCCGCGTCGGGCTGAACGCCGAGTTCAACGGCGCGCTCTGCCGCGGCCTGCTTGCCGCCCGCTATGGCGAGGCGCCGTCAACCCTGCCGGAAGAGCCGGGCCTCGCCGACTTCATCCGCCAGGGCGTCGCCGGCAGCGATCAGACGGCGCGGCCGTAATAGATGGCCGAGACATGCGTGGCCTCGGCGAAGAACAGCCAGCGCTCGGCAAACAGGCCGATGCCGGCGAGCAGGGCGGCCAGCGGCGCCGCCACCGCCGGCATCGCGCCCGCCAGCGCGAGGGCGGCCAGCACCGCGGGTGCGGCGAAGGCGAGGACCAGCACGATCCGCCGCAGCCGTGCGGCGTGCCGCCGGGCGATCTGGTAGCCCATCTCCCGCAGCACGTAGTTCTCGGTGAAATGCGGCCGGTCGAGGGCGCGCACCGTGCCGAGTTCGGCGAGCCCGGTCGCCGAGGCGAGCGTCGCGAGCGGCCCCTGCGCGTCGATGAAGCGCCAGTAGGCCGCCTTCGCCACGCCCGCGCCGATCGCGAACACCACCGCCAGCGCCGCGGCGGCCGTAGCCGTCCCGGTCCACACCCCGAGCAGGGCCGCCAGCAGCAGCGCGCCGGAGAACGCGGCGAACAGCAGGTAGAGCGGTGCGGTGAAGCGGTTGTGCCACTGGCGGATCGGCTTCAGGCAGGCATAGATCATCGCGGTGCAGAACACCGTCCCCAGCGCCATCGCCGCCGCCACCAGCCCGAGGGCGATCGTCAGCGGCGCGGCCGCGCCCAGCGCCGCCCATGACGCCGCGAAGCCCAGCGCCGGCGCGTTGGTCGCCACCGCCGCCACCCCCTCGCGCGACAGCCAGGACGACCGCCACTGGCTGAACGCCCGCCAGGCGCGTTCCTTCCGCCCGAGATGCAGCGTCGAGGCGACCAGCCCCGCGCCGGCGAAGCCGAGCGCGATCACCACCGCCACCGGCCCGAACCACGGGCTCTCCGGCAGCGCCCCGGCGGCGCAGAAAATCCCGAGCCAGGCCAGCAGCCCGTAGCCGAAGCCGGTGAGGGTGGTCAGCAGCAGGACCGAACTTGCCGGGGTCATCGCGAAAGCACCTTGTCCACGAGGGCGAGCAGCGCGCCGCCCAGCCCGCCCGGCGCCGATGCCGGCATCTCCACCGGCCGCGTCTCGATGCGCGTCTGCCGCGGCGGCAGATACTTGTTGGTCGGCCGGTAGCCCAGCTCCGCCATCAGGTCGACGCCGCCGCGCTCCGCCACCAGTTTCGACACCCGGCTCCCGGGATCGGCGAGATCGCCGAAATGCCGCGCCCGCGACGGGCAGGTCGCCACACAGGCCGGCTCGCGCTCCGCCTCGGGCAGCGACTCGTTATAGATCCGGTCGATGCAGAGCGTGCATTTCTTCATCACCCCGTCATGCTCGTCGAATTCCCGCGCGCCATAGGGGCAGGCCCAGGAACACAGCTTGCAGCCGATGCAGATATCCGTGTTCACCAGCACGATCCCGTCCTCGGCCCGCTTGTACGAGGCGCCGGTCGGGCAGACGGTGACGCAGAGCGGATTTTCGCAATGCAGGCACGAGCGCGGGAAATTCACCGTCTTGCCGCACCCGCCGCTGCCCTTCGCCTCGTAGGAATGGATTCGGTTGAACCACACCCCGTCCGGGTCCGCGCCATGCGGATCGTAATCCGGCAGCGGCGCGTGGTGCCCCTCGGTGTTCCATTCCTTGCAGTTCACCGCGCAGGCGTGGCAGCCGACACAGGTGTCGAGATCGATCACGAGGCCGAGCCGCCTGGCGCCCGGCTGACTCTGCGGCAGCGATGTCATCGCGCGGCTCCCTTCGTCGTCAACGCCACCGGCGCCATCCGCGGCTGGGTTTCCGCGATCGTCTCCGGCTCGCATTTCTCAAGCCTCACGGTAAGGTCGAACCACGCCGCCTGCCCGGTCACCGGGTCGGAATTCGACAGCCGCGCCCCGTCATCCCCCGCCGGCAGATATTCCGAGATCACGTGGTTGAGCAGGAAGCCGCGCACCGCCTCCGGCGCGTCCTGCGCCAGCGCCACCGCCCCGCTCCGCCGGCCGATCGCGTTCCACGTCCACACCGTGTGCGGGTTCACCCCGTCCATGATGCGGATCTGGCATTTCAGCCGCCCGGTGCGCGAAACCACCTCGACCCAATCGTCATCCTCCAGCCCCTGTGCGGCGGCGAGGTCGCGATGCACGTAGAGCCGGTTTTCCGAATGGATCTGCCGCAGCCACGCATTGTGCGATCCCCACGAATGATACATCGACATCGGCCGCTGCGTGATCGCGTGGATCGGAAACTGTTTCATATCCGTCATGGTCTGCTCGATCGGTTCGTACCAGATCGGCAGCGGGTCCATGAACCGGGCGATGCGCGCGCGCAGCCGCTCCGGCGGCTGCACCGCCCCGTGCCCCTCGGCGGCGAGGCGGAATTTCTGCAAATGCTCGCTGTAGAGATTGAGAACGATCTGGCTGTCGTCGTCGATCAGCCCCATGTCCTTGGCACCCGTCAGATAGGCCCGGTTCGCGTGCTTGTAGTAAAGCTGCTCCAGCGGCAGGTCGTACCGCGCGAACCCCTTGTTGGCGATGTAGCGTGAAATCTGCTCGGGGTTCGGCTCGCCCCGGCCGAAGGCGTTGCCGTCCGCCCCGCGGAATCCGGCCAGCGGCCCCACGCCCGGCTTGCGCTGGTGGCGCACCATGTAATCGGCATAGGAGCTGTAGAGCGGCTTGCCCGGCGCCTCGGCGAAATCCGGCAGGCCGAGCCGTCCGGCAAGGTCGATCAGCACGTCCTGGAACGGCCGCACGTCGCGGTCCGGCTTCAGCACCGGCACGCGGATCGCATCCGCCGGCCCGTGCGCCGAGCCGATCGGCCGGTCGAGCAGCGAAATGCAGTCATAGCGTTCCAGATAGGTCGTGTCCGGCAGCACCAGGTCGGCATAGGCGACCGTTTCGGATTCGAACGCATCCGCGACGATCACGAACGGAATCCGATACTCGCCGTCCTCGTCGCGGTCGGTCAGCATCCGCGTCGTCTCGCCGGGATTCATCGCCGAGTTCCACGCCATGTTCGCCATGTAGAGGAACAGCGTGTCCACCCGCGCCCGCCCGGCCGCATGCGCCTCGGCGATCGCCATGTGCATCATGCCGTGAATGCCGAGCGGCGCCTCCCACGAGAACGCCCGGTCGAGCCGCAGCGGCTCGCCCGCGTCATCCACCAGCAGGTCGTCCGGCGAGGTCGGAAAGCCGAGCACGTTGCCGGTCAGCGCGCCGCGCCCGTCATGCGCCCGTCCCGCCGGGCCCGGTCCGGGCGGAATCGGCTTCGGGTGCGGCGACTTGTAGCGCCACGACCCCGGCGTATCGACGGCGCCGATCAGCATCTGCAGCACATGCAGCGCCCGGCAGGTGTGAAACCCGTTGGAATGCGCCGAAATCCCGCGCATCGCGTGCATCGCCACCGGCCGCCCGGTCATCGTCTCGTGCCGCCGCCCGTCGGTGTCGGTCCAGGCCTGCTCGATGACGACCGGCTGGCGGAAGGCGATCTCGGCGATCTCGGCGGCCAGCCGGCGGATCGTCGCCGCGGCGATGCCGCAGCGCGCTTCCACCGCCTCCGGCGCGTACTCCGCCGCCGAATAACGCTCCGCCAGAATCGCAAACGACGGCCGCGCCCGCCGCCCGTCGGGCAGCGTGAACGTCCCGAGCAGCGCGGGGTCGGTGCCGGTCGCATCCGCCCGCGCCAGCGCGCCCGCCTTGCGGTCGAAGGCCAGCGCCGCGCCATCCGCGCCGCGCGCGAACAGCCCGTGATCGGCCGCGCCCGGCGCGTCGATCACCAGGTGATGCGCGTTGGTGTAGCGGACCAGGAATTCGGTATCGACCGCCCCCTCCGCCAGCAGGCAGTGGATCAGCGCCATGATGAACAGCCCGTCGGTCCCCGGCGTGATGCCGACGAACTCGTCGGCGATCGCCGAATACCCGGTCCGCACCGGGTTGATCGAAACGATCTTCGCCCCCCGCTCCTTCAGCTTGGCGAGGCCGAGCTTGATCGGGTTGGAATCGTGGTCCTCCGCCACGCCGAACAGCAGGAACAGCTTCGCATGGTTCCAGTCCGGCTCGCCGAATTCCCAGAACGCGCCGCCCACCGAATAGAGTCCGGCGGCCGCCATGTTGACCGAGCAGAACCCGCCATGGGCGGCGAAATTCATCGTGCCGAACATCCGCGCGAAATGCCCGGTCAGCGATTGCGACTGGTCGCGCCCGGTGAAGAAGGCGAGGCGGTGCGGATCGCTGGCGCGGATGCCCGCGAGCCGCGCCGTCACGATCGCCATCGCCTCGTCCCAGCCGATGGCCTCGAATTCGCCCGCCCCGCGCGGGCCGACCCGCTTCAGCGGCGAGCGCAGCCGCGCCGGCGAGGTGACCGACATGATCCCCGCCGATCCCTTCGCGCACAGCACGCCGCGATTGATCGGATGGTCGCGGTTGCCCTCGATGTAGCGCAGCTTCCCGTCCCTGAGATGCACCTTGATGCCGCAGCGGCAGGCGCACATGTAACAGGTGGTGTGGGCGACCTCGTCGCCGACCGGCGCGTGATAGGCAATCCTGTCTTCGGGCATGGCAGTTCTCCGCCCGGATTTATGACGCCCCGCACCGCTTCAGGCCATCGTCCCTGACCGATCCGTTTGATCGGTTCAACCGATCGGTTCGCGCCTGCGGGCGTCCCCCGCGGCACTCACCGCCGCCGCCAGCCCGTCGATATCCGCCGCCCTCGTCCGGTGATTGACGATCGCCGCCCGCAGCGCCCGCACCCCGTCGATCGTCGTGGTCGAGATCACGTAGCGCCCGCTCTCCTGGATGTCGGCGGCGATCGCGGCGTTCAGCGCGTCCAGCTCCGCGCCACCGTCATCGTAGCGGAAACACACGATGTTGAGCGGCACCGGCGCGAGGCGCGCAAGCCGCGGCGCCGCATCCACCGAGGCCGCGAGCCGCGCCGCCAGCGCGCAGCAATCATCGACGATGCCGCCCAGCGCCGCGGTGCCATAGGCCTCGATCGTCATCCACACCTTCAGCGCCCGGAACCCGCGCGAGAGATCCGGCCCCATGTCGCACGGCCAGGGCGCGCCGCCCGAAAGCCCCCGCGCCGTCGTCGTCAGATACGAGGCATCCTGCGCGAAGGCATCCAGCATCAGCTGCCGGTCGCGCACCAGGATGCAACCGGAATCGTATTGCACCTGCGCCCATTTGTGGAAGTCGAACGCCACCGAATCCGCCTCGCCGATCCCCGCGACCAGCTCCCGCCTCGCCGGCGAGGCCGCCGCCAGCGCCCCGAACGCGGCGTCGACGTGAAACCACATCCCCTCCCGCCGGGCGATCGCGGCGAGGGCGGCCAGATCGTCGATCGCCCCCACATCGACCGATCCCGCGGTGCCGACGATCATGAACGGCTCCGCCCCCGCCGCCCGGTCGGCGGCGATCGCCGCCTCCAGCGCCGCGAGGTCGATCCGCCGGTCGGCGCCGAGCGCCACCCGCCGCAGCGCCGCGCCGCCGAGCCCGGCCATGTCGAACGCGCCCGGCACGCACCGATGCACCCCCGCCTGCGCGTAGCCGGTAAGGCGCCGCCCGCCGAGCCCGTCCTGCCGCACCGCCGCGCCGCAATGCGCCCGCCGCGCGCAGAGCAGGGCGATGAAATTCGCGATCGACGATCCGGTCACCATCAGCCCGCCGGTCGCCGCCGGCAGGCCGAGCAGCTCCGCCGCCCACGCCACCACCTGCCGTTCGACTTCGAGCCCGACATGGTCCCGCCCGCCGCAATTCTCGTTGAGCCCGCCGGCCAGCAGTTCCGCCAGCATCCCCACCGCGTTGCCGCCGCCCTGCACCCAGCCCATGAAGCGCGGGCTCGTATTGCCCGAGGCATAGGGCGCGATCCGCGCCGCGAACGCGTCATAGGCGCGGGCGGCGCCGCTCCCCTCGCGCGGCACCGGGGCGCGGAACCCCGCGCGCACCGCGTCCGGCATCGGTTGCCAGACCGGCGCCGCGCCGAGCCCTTCCAGCCGGTCGAACATGTCGTCGATCATCCGGTGCCCCAGCGCGCGGAGCTCGGACCAGTCCTCGGGATCAAGCGTTGCCATGAACGCTGCTTATGCGCGCCGGCGCGGGCGGTAAAGCCCGCCAAACATAACCCGGTAAAGCCCGCCAGATGTGACCCGGCAAAGCCCGCCCGCGCCGCCTAGTCGTCCCCGGTGACGGCGATTTCCTTCTGCCGCTCGCGCGCCCGGCGCGAGACGCGCATCCGCAGCGTCTCGAACGTCACGTACAGCAGCGGGATCACGAAGATGCCGATGCCGCTGGCGAAGATCATCCCGGCGAAGACCGGCGTGCCCAGCGACCGCCTGGTGATCTGCGCCGCCCCGGTCGCCACCACCAGCGGCAGCAGCCCGAAGATGAAGGCGATCGAGGTCATCATCACCGCGCGGAACCGCATCCGCGCACCCAGCACCGCCGCCTCGCGGATGCCCATGCCCTCCTCGCGCCGCTCCTTGGCGAACTCGACGATGAGGATGCCGTTCTTCGCCGCCAGCGCGATCAGCACGACGAGCCCGATCTCGGCATAGAGGTCGATCGTCAGCCCGCCGAGCACGATGCCGAGCATCGCCCCGAACACGCCGACCACGACCGAGAGCAGCACCGGCACCGGAATGATCCAGCTCTCGTACAGCGCCACCAGGAACAGGTAGGCGAAGATCAGCGACAGGATGAACACATAGGCCGCCTGGCCCTTGGCCTGCTGCTGCAGATAGGCGGTGCTGGTCCAGTCATACGAGAAGCCGGCCGGCAGCACGCGGGCGGAAATCCGGTCCATCGCCGCCAGCGCCGCCCCGGACGACACCCCCGGCGCCGGCGAGCCGAACACCGGTGCGGCCAGCGAGTCGTTGTAGCGGCTGACGATCTGCGGGCCGAGCCGCGTATGCGCCGTCGCCAGCGAGCGCAGCGAGACCATCTTGCCCGAATCGCTGCGCACATAGATCCGCCAGATCGCGGCACGCGTGTCGCGGTCGGCCGAGGCGGCCTGGATGTTCACCTGCCAGACCTGGCCGAACATGTTGAACTGGTTGACGTAGAACCCGCCGAGCGAGGCCTGCAGCGCCTGGAAGATCGAGGAGATCGGCACGCCGAGCGCCTGCGCCTTGGCGCGGTCGATATCGAGATAGACCGAGGGGTTGTTCGCCGCGTAGGTGCTGAACACATGCGCGAGCTTCGGGTCCGAATTCGCCGCGACGATCAGCCCCTTGAGCACCGAATTGAATTTCTGCTGGCTCGCGCCGGCGACGTTCTCAAGCTCGTAGGTGAAGCCGCCATTGGTCGACAGCCCGATGATCGGCGGCAGGTTGAAGGCGACGATGTTCGCCCCCTGCACCTGCGAGCCCATCGCGAAGATCTTGCGGATCACCGCCTGCACCGAATTCTTCGGCCCCGGCCGCTGCGCGAACGGCTTCAGGTGCGCCACCATGAACAGCGCGTTCGGCTCGGTCGCCGAGTCGAGGATCGAGTAGCCGTTGATGGCGATCACGTCCTGCACCTGCGGCAGGGTGTGGATCATCTTCGCCAGCTTCTGCCCCATCGCGTCGGTCCGCTGCAGCGAGGCGCCGGGCGGCAGCGTCGCCTGGATGAACAGCGCGCCCTGGTCCTCGTCCGGCAGGAACCCGCCCGGCGTGATCCGCGCGAGCAGGAACGCCGCCACCCCGAAGGCCACGATCACCATCAGCCCCAGCACCGAGCGCGCGACCAGCCGGCCGATCAGCCGGCTGTAGCCCGCCCGCGTCCGTTCGATGAAATCGAGGACGCGCGCCATGATGCCGTGCCCGTGCTCGCCCCGGCGCAGCAGGATGGCGCAGAGTGCCGGCGACAGTGTGAGCGCGTTCAGCGCCGAGATCAGCATCGCCGTGCTGATCGCCACCGCGAACTGGGTGAACAGCAGGCCCGACAGGCCGGGGATGAACGCCGTCGGCACGAACACCGAGAGCAGCACCAGCATGATCGCGATGATCGGCGCCTGGATCTGCGCCATCGCCACCTTCGCCGCCTCGCGCGGCGACAGCTCCGGCCGCTCCGCCATCACCCGCTCGATATTCTCGACGACGACGATGGCGTCATCCACCACGAGTCCGGTCGCCACCACCAGCGCCAGCAGCGTCACCGTGTTCGCCGAATAGCCGAGGGCGAGCATGCATGCGAAGCTGCCGAGCAGCGCGATCGGCACGACGATCGTCGGCACCAGCGCCGCCCGCCACGAGCCGAGGAAGAAGAACACCACGAGCACGACCAGCGCGAACGCCTCGGCCAGCGTCTTGATCACCTCGCTGATCGTGTCCGAGACGAAGCTGCTGGAATTGTAGACCGTCTTGCTCGCGAGGCTCGCCGGAAACCGCTTCGAGAGCCGGGCGATCTCCGCCGACACCCGCCCCGAGGTCGCCACCGCGTTCGCCCCCGGCGAGAGGAACACGCCGATGGCGACACCGGGATGCCCGTTGATCCGGTCGACCTGGTTCTCGCTCTGCGGCCCGAGGCGGATCTTCGCCACGTCCTTCAGCCGCAGCAGCGAGCCGTCCCTGTTGCCGCGGATGACGATGTTACCGAACTGCCGGGCCGATGTCAGCCGCCCCTCGGTCTGCACCGAGAGCTGGTATTGCTGCTTGCCGGCGATCGGCATCAGCCCGATCGTGCCGACCGGCGCCTGGGTGTTCTGATCCTGGATCGCGCTGATCAGGTCCGCCGGCGTCAGCCCGAGCTGGGCGAGGCGGGCGGTGCTGAAGATCACCCGCATCGAATAGTCCTGCTCGCCGAACATGAACGCCTGGCCCACCCCCGGCACGCGGCCGAGCGGGTTGAGCACGTTGATCTTCACGTAGTTCGAGATCTGCAGCGGCGTGAGCTTGTTGTCCGGGCTGTAGAAGAACATGAACTCCAGCACCGAGGCGGAGCGCTTGCGCACCGTCAGCCCTTCCTTCTGCACCTCGGCCGGCAGCTGGGTCAGCGCCTGCTGCACCGCGTTGGTGACATTGACGGTGTCGATGTCCGGGTTGCTGCCGAGCTTGAAGGTGACGGTCAGGTTGTAGGAGCCGTCATTCGCCGTGGTCGAGGAGTAATAGATCTCGTCGCTCAGCCCGTTGATCTGCTGCTCGATCGGCTCGGCCACGGTGTCGTTCACCACCTGCGCCGAGGCGCCCGGATAGGTCGCGGTCACCTGCACCGCCGGCGGCACGATCGAGGGGAACTGCGCCACCGGAATCCGCGTCATCGCGATGATGCCGGCGATGGTGATCACGATCGCGATCACCATCGCGAAGCGCGGCCGGTCGATGAAGAAGGAGGGGATCACGGCCTCAGCCCTGTGCGACCGGCGAGGCAATCACCTTCGCGTTCGCCTTCACCCCGGGATGCACCTTCTCCACGCCATCGACGATCACCTTCGTCCCGATGGCCAGCCCGCTCGCGATCGTCGCGGTCGCCGGCGTGGTCGAGGCGAGCTTGACGTCGGCGCGCGCCACCTTGCCGTCCTTGCCGACGGTCAGCACATAGTCGCCCACCTGGTCGGCCAGCACCGCGTCGCGCGGCAGCACGATCTTGTCCTCCGGCGTGCGGCTGCGCACGATCACGGTGACGAACTCGCCGCTGGTCAGCTCGCGGTCGCTGGTGCGCGCATTGCCGAGCCCCTTGATCACCGGGTTCGGAATCGTCCCCTGCATCGCGAGGCTGTCGGTCGACTGGCTGATCTGGTTGCTGGTGAAGTCCAGCGTGCCCTCCTGCCGGTCCATCCGCCCGTCCGGCAGCTTCACCCGCAGCACCACGCCGGCGAGCCCGCCCTGCGTCACCAGCCGCTGGCGCAGCCGGATCGCATCGCGCGTCGGCATCGAGAAGACGATGTTCATCGGGTTCTGGCTCACCACGGTGGCGAGCGTTCCCGTATTCGGCCCGACGACATTGCCGATATTCACCGTGCTCGCGCCGATCCGCCCGTCGAGCGGCGCGCGGATCTGGGTATAGGCGAGGTTGATCGCCGCGGTCTCGCGCGCCGCCTCGGCGGCCTGCAGCTTCGCCGCGGCACTTTCCGCCGCCGCCTTGTCGTCGTCGTAGGTCGATTGCTGTCCGGCCGGCGTGTGCAGCAGCCGCGCCGCGCGCTCCAGCGTCAGCTCCGCGTTGTCGAGCGTCGCCTGCGCGTCGGCGACATTCGCCTTCGCCTGGTCGAACGCCGCCTGGTACGGCCCCGGCTCGATCACGTAGAGCAGCTGCCCCTTCTTCACCTCCGCCCCCTGGCGGAACAGGCGCTTCTCCAGATACCCGGTCACCCGCGGCACGAGATTGACGATATGCGCCGCCTGGATCCGCCCGATGAAGCTGTCCTGCTGGTAGACCTTCTGCGGCTTCACGACGACGACGCTGACCACCGGCGGCGGCGGCGCAGCGGCCCGCGCCCCGGCGATGCCGAGGGCAAGGACGGTCACGAAGCCGGCGGCGCGGCAGGCCGTGGCATGAAGCGATCGGCGCATGCGGTTCCTCTTTGTGTGGCGCGGATGGATTCGGGCGCGGACGACAGGAGAGAGATCGGCGCGGACGCCGCCGCCGCAACCCCGCTTCGCGCAGGAACGGCAAGACTCCTGTCCTGCCTCTCAATAATGGAGACGGGGCCGCGCCGTCAATTGCGCGACCCCGTTCCGCCAGCCGGTTTTGCGGGAGCCTCCGGCGTTGTTAATATATCGGTATCAGAACGAAATCTGCGTCGCCTGCATCACCTGCGGCAGCGCGCGGATCGCGGCGAGCGCGTCGTCCGGCAGGGTCTCGTCGATCGAGATCAGGCACACCGCATCGCCGCCCTTCTCGGTCCGGCCGAGATGGAAGGTGGCGATGTTGATGCCCTTCTCGGCGAGAATGGCGCTGCACTGGGCGATGAATCCCGGCTTGTCGCGGTTGGTCACATAGAGCATGTGCCGGCCGAAATCCGCCTCGACCTTGATGCCCTTCACCTCGACCAGCCGCGGCTTCGCCCCGCCGAACAGCGTGCCCGACACGGTGCGCGTCTGCTCGTCCGTCGTCACCGAAACGCGGATCAGCGTCTGGTATTCGCAGTCGCGGTCGAACACCGTCTCCGCCAGCTCGATCCCGTGGTCCCGCGCGAAGACCGGCGCGTTGACCATGTTGACACCTTCCATCATCGGCGCGAGCAGCCCGGCGAACAGCGCCGCCGAGAGCGGGCGCTGGTTCACATGCGCGGCCGCGCCCTCGTATTCGATGCCGACCTTGCGGATCACGCCCTGCCGCGCCTCGGTCAGCTGCCCCGCGAAACTGCCGAGCAGCTGGCAAAGCTCCATGTAGGGCTTGAGCCTCGGCGCGTCCTCGGCCGAGACCGAGGCCATGTTGATCGCGTTCGTCACCGCCCCGGTCAGCAGGAAATCGCTGATCTGCTCGGCCACCTGCAACGCCACGTTCTCCTGCGCCTCGGTCGTCGCCGCCCCCAGATGCGGGGTGCAGACCACGTTCGGCAGCGCGAAGAGCGGGCTTTCCTTCGCCGGCTCGACCTCGAACACGTCGAGTGCGGCGCCCGCCACATGGCCCGATTTCAGCGCGTCGTACAGCGCCGCCTCGTCCACCAGCCCGCCGCGCGCGCAGTTGATGATGCGCACACCCGGCTTGGTCCTGGCGATGCTTTCGCGCGAGAGGATGTTGCGCGTCTGCTCGGTCAGCGGCGTGTGCAGGGTGATGAAATCCGCCCGCGCCAGCACCGTGTCCAGATCCGCCTTCTCGACGCCGAGCGTCGTCGCCCGCGCCTCGGTCAGGTAGGGGTCATAGGCCAGCACGCGCATCTTCAGCCCGAGCGCGCGGTCGGCGACGATCGAGCCGATATTCCCCGCCCCGATCAGGCCGAGCGTCTTGCCGGTCAGCTCGACGCCCATGAACCGGTTCTTCTCCCACTTCCCCGCCTTGGTCGAGGCCGAGGCCTCCGGCAGTTCCCGCGCCAGCGCGAACATCAGGCCGATCGCGTGCTCGGCGGTGGTGATGGCGTTGCCATAGGGCGTGTTCATCACCACCACGCCGCGCGCGGTGGCCGATTTCACGTCCACGTTGTCGACGCCGATGCCCGCGCGGCCGATCACCTTCAGGTTGGTCGCCGCGTCCAGCAGCTCGCGCGTCACCTTGGTCGCCGAGCGGATGGCGAGCCCGTCGAATTCGCCGATGATCTCGCGCAGTTCCGCCGGGGCGAGCCCGGTCTTCACCGTCACGTCGATGCCGCGCCGCTTGAAGATGTCGATGGCGGCGGGAGAGAGCTTGTCGCTGATCAGAACCTTGGGCATGTCTCAGGCCTTCGCGGAAATGTCGGAATGAACGGCGTCGATCGCCCAGTCGATCCAGGGCAGCAGCGCCTCGATGTCGGCGGTCTCGACGGTCGCACCGCCCCAGATCCGCAGCCCCGGCGGCGCGTCGCGATAGGCGCCGATGTCATGGGCGACACCTTCGGCCTCCAGCAGCGCGGCGACCCGCTTCGCCGCCTTCGCCTGCGCCTCGGCATCGAGGGCGGCGAACCACGGCGCGGCGATGACGAGGCAGATCGACGTGCAGGAGCGGATCGCCGGATCGGCGGCGAGGAACTCCACCCGCGCATTGCCCTCGGCCCAGCGCGCGATCGCCGCGAGATTCCGTTCCGAACGCGCAATCATGGCCTTGAGCCCGCCGATGCCCTCGGCCCAGCGCAGCCCGTCCAGCGCGTCCTCCACCGCCAGCATCGACGGGGTGTTGATCGTCTCGCCGGCGAAAATCCCCTCGATCAGCTTGCCGCCCGAGGTCAGGCGGAAAATCTTCGGCAGCGGCCGCTCCGGTTTGTAGGTCAGCAGCCGCTCCACCGCGCGCGGCGAAAGCGCCAGCATCCCGTGCGCCGCCTCGCCGCCCAGCGCCTTCTGCCAGGACCAGGTCACCACATCGAGTTTTTCAAAGGGCAGGTCCATCGCGAACGCGGCCGAGGTCGCGTCCGCGATCACCAGCCCTTCACGATCCGCCGGAATCCAGTCGCCGTTCGGCATCCGCGCGCCCGAGGTCGTGCCGTTCCAGGCCAGCACCACGTCATGGCTGAAATCGACGGCGGCAAGATCGGGAATCTGTCCATAGGGCGCGCTCAGCACCCGCGCGTCGGCGAGCTTGAGCTGCTTGAGCACATCGGTCGCCCAGGCCTCGGAGAAACTCTCGAACGCCAGCACGTCGACCGGCCGGGCGCCGAGCATCGACCACAGCGCCATCTCGACGGCGCCGGTGTCCGAGGCGGGAACGATGCCGAGCCGCCAGTCGGACGGCAGGCCGAGAATGTCGCGCGAGCGGGCGATCACCTCGGCGAGCTTCGCCTTCGGCTCCTTGGCGCGGTGGCTGCGGCCGAGCATCGCGCCGGAAAGCGCTTCGAGCGTGAAGCCGGGCCGCTTGGCGCAGGGGCCGGAGGAAAAATTCGGATTGTGGGGGCGGTGTTGCGGCTTCGCGTGCGCGGCCGCGGCGGCGTCTGCCATCGATGGTCTCCCTTGCAGAAGATAAGCGCCCCGGTGGGGGGGCGTGACCCGAGGCGGCATGTATCCGGCTTTTCGCGCCGCCGCAAGCAAAACCGTGCGCCGCTTCAGCGCGCGTCCTTCATGGCTGCAATCAGGAATTCACGGTTGCCATCCCCGCCCTCGATCGGGCTGGGGATGATGCCGAGCCCCCGCCAGCCGGGAATCTGCGCGAACCAGTCGCCGATCTCGCCGCACACCCGTTCATGCACGGCAGGGTCGCGCACGATCCCGCCCTTGCCGACCGCCTCCGGCCCCGCCTCGAATTGCGGCTTGATCAGCGCCACCGCGAAGGCGTCCTTCCCGCACAGCGCGAGGCCCGCCGGCAGCACCTTGCGCAGCCCGATGAAGCTCACGTCGCACACAACCGCACCGAGTCCGCCCGGTATCCCCGCGGCCGACAGGTCGCGCGCGTTCACCCCCTCATGCAGACGCACCCGCGCATCGTCGCGCAGGGCAGGGGCCATCTGCCCGTGGCCCACATCCACCGCGTGCACCAGCGCCGCGCCGCGCGCGAGCAGCACCTCGGTGAACCCGCCGGTCGAGGCGCCGATATCGAGGCAGGTCCGGTTTTCCGGTGACAATCCGAAATGATCGAGGGCGGCGATCAGCTTCAGCGCCCCGCGCGAGACCCAGGCGGCGCCGGCATCGGCCACGCTCAGCGCCTCGTCGTCGCCCACCAGTTCGCCCGGCTTGCCGATCGTCCGTCCGCCCGCGCTCACCAGGCCGCGCCGGATCGCCTCCTGCGCCCGCGCCCGGCTCGCGAAATGCCCGCGCGCGACGAGGGCGAGATCGGCCCGGCCGCGCGCCACGCCGGTCTCAGCCGCGGGCGAGCCGCTTCGCGGTGCGCAGCAGGATCTGCCGGTCCTCCGCAGCACAGGCGCGGTAAAGCCGCATCAGCGCCAGCTCGTCGCCCTGCAGCGACCCGGTCTCCCCCGAGACCAGATAGGCGATCGAGGTGCCGAGCACCTTCGAAATCCGTTCGAGATTTTCCCGGACCTGCCCGGCCCGGTCGGTTTCCCACTGCGCGATCGCCGAGCGCGACACGCCGAGCTGCGCGGCAAACTCGTCCTGGGTGAGATTGTTCGCAAGGCGCAAGGCGCGGATTCGTTGCCCGACCGATTCCGGGGGCGTCTGTTTCTTCGGTGCCATGGTGTCAACATAAAGACGTGCCGGGAGTCGCGCCAGCCGCCGTTAAGGGATTTGACAAAAAAAACGTGACGAATAATAACTTTTTTTGTCAGGCCTCCTGATGGGTCCGTTATCATGTCTCATCTGTCTCAAAAATCAAAAATTGAGATTTTCCGAGGCAACGACATGTTGCTCCGCAACACATGCCGGATCATGACGCGCGTCTGGCCGCCGCGTTAACAAATGAAGAAACTTCGCCGGGCGAAAAAGCAACCTGCGCTGGTAGTCAGGCTGACAGACTCAGCCTTGCAACCTTGCCGCGAAAAACCCGTCCATGCCGCCGCGCTCCGCCCACATTCCGGGATGGGTGGCAAGGTCGCCCGCCGGCGTCACCGCCTCGGCCAGCCCCGGCAATTCCGCCGCGCCGAGCGGCGCGCGCCGCAGCCCGAGCCGCCCGCACGCCGCCTCGATGCGCCGGGCGCCTTCCTCCGGTTGCAGCGAGCAGACGGCGTAGACCAGCGTCCCGCCCGGCGCGAGCATCGCCGCCGCGGCGTCGAGCAGCCGGTCCTGCAATGCGGCGCAGGTCTCGATGTCGCGCGGCCGCCGCAGATGCAGGATCTCCGGGTGCCGGCGGATCGTCCCGGTCGCCGAGCACGGCGCATCCAGCAGGATCGCGTCGAAGCGTTGCGCCGGCCGCCAGTCCAGCGCGTCCGCCGCCACCGTCTCCGCCGCGAGGCCGAGCCGGTCGAGATTCTCCCGCAGCCGCGCCAGCCGGCGCGCGTCGCGGTCGAGCGCGGTCACCGCCGCGCCGGCGGCGGCGAGCTGCGCGGTCTTGCCGCCCGGCGCCGCGCAGAGATCGAGCACCCGCCGCCCGGCCACGTCGCCGAGCAGCCGGGCGGGCAGGGCGGCCGCCGCGTCCTGCACCCAGAGCGTGCCGGCGGCATAGCCGTAAAGCTGGGTCACGTCGGTGCCCGCCGGCAGCCGCACCGATCCGGTCGGCAGCCGCTCGCCGCCCTCCGGCACCGCCGCCCCGTCCTTCAGCGTGAGATCGAGCGGCGCCTCGCCCTGGTGCGTGGTGGCGATCGCCCGCGCCGCCGCCCCCCACGAGGCCCAGAGCCAGGCCGGCGTGTCCAGCCGCGGCGAATCGAGCGCCTCCAGCGCCGCCGCCCCGTCGGCGCTCACCTTGCGCAGCACCGCGTTCACCAGCCCCGCGAACTTGCCGAGCCCGCGCGCATGCGCGAGCCCCACCGCCGTGCTCACCGCCGCGTGCGCCGGCGCGCCGAGCAGCGCGAGCTGTGCCGCGCCGATCCGCAGGATATGCCGCACCGGCGCCGGCGGCGCGCGCCGCAGATGGGGTTCGAGAATGGCGTCGAGGCTGCCGAGCCGCCGCAGCACCGCGGCCGCGATCCGGTGCGCCGCCGCCCGGTCGCGCGGTGCGATGTCCGCGAGCCCGGCCAGCGCCGCGTCCAGCGGCGCGCGCCGGTCCAGCACGGCGGACAGCAGCGCGAACGCCGCATCGCGGGTCGGATCGCCCCCTGTCTTCGTCATGCGCACCAATCAACCTGGGGAAAGAAACGGGATGGTGGAGCTGAGGGGAATCGAACCCCTGACCTCCTCATTGCGAACGAGGCGCTCTCCCAACTGAGCTACAGCCCCATCCCTGCGCGGCCAATCGCGCACCCTGAGCCGGAAGTCAAGCCACCTCGTCCGCCTTGTCACGTTGCGCGAAACGCCGTGCTTCGCTAACCCGGGCACCAGCCAAGGAGGGTTACGATGCTCGGAGCGGTTTTCTGGTTCCTCGACGAGGCCATCCAGATCTACATCTACATCATGATCGCGGCGGCGATCTTCAGCTGGCTCATGGCGTTCGGCGTGCTCGACACCCGCAACCACATCGTCTACCGGATCGAGGATTTCCTCTTCCGCGCCACCGAGCCCTTCCTCGCGCCGTTCCGTCGCTTCATCCCCGCGATCGGCGGCATCGACATTTCCTTCATCGTCGGCTTCCTGCTGCTGCGCGCGCTGCAGATCTTCCTCGGCGGGCTCTACGGCCACCTCGCCGCGATGGGCTACCAGTGAGCGCCCCGATGGCGGCCCGCGTCATCGACGGCAAGGCGGTCGCCGCCGCCCTGCGCGCCGAGGTGGCCGCCCGCGCCGCCACCTTGCCCTACGCGCCCGGCCTCGCCGTCGTCCTCGTCGGCGAGGACCCGGCGAGCCAGGTCTATGTCCGCAACAAGGAGCGCGCCGCGAAGGCGGCCGGCTTCGCCAGCGAGACCATCCGCCTGCCCGCGAGCGCGAGCCAGGCCGAGCTGCTCGCCCTGATCGCCCGCCTCAACCATGATCCCGCGGTCGACGGCATCCTCGTCCAGCTGCCCCTGCCGGCCGGCATCGACCCGCAGGCGGTGATCCGCGCGATCGACCCGGCCAAGGATGTCGACGGCTTCCACCCCGACAACGTCGCCGCCCTCGCGCTCGGCACGCCCTTCCTCGTGCCCTGCACCCCGCGCGGCGTGATGAAGCTGCTCGCCGCCGCCGGCATCGCCCCGCGCGGCGCCCGCGCCCTCGTGCTCGGCCGCTCCAACATCGTCGGCCGCCCGATGGCCGCCCTGCTGCTCGCCGCCGACGCCACCGTCACCATCGCCCATTCCCGCACGCGCGACCTCGCCGCCGAATGCCGCCGCGCCGAAATCCTGATCGCCGCGGTCGGCCGCGCCGAAATGGTGAGGGGCGACTGGGTCTCCCCCGGCGCCACGGTCATCGATGTCGGCATCAACCGCACGGCGGCGGGCGGGCTGGTCGGCGACGTCGCCTACGCGGAGGCCGCCGCCGTCGCCGGCGCGATCACCCCGGTCCCCGGCGGCGTCGGGCCGATGACCATCGCCTGCCTGCTCGAAAACACCCTGATCGCCGCCGCCGCCCGCCGCTGAGTTTTTGCTCCGGCGCCGGCGCGGCCACCCGCGAACGGGTGAGGGCGCCTCACCCCGCGTCGTGCCGGACGCGGTTATCCCTCGATCTGTCGGACGCGGTTAACCCGCGTCGGGCGACAGCACCGCGCAGCCGGTCGGCCCGCCCTGCAACTGCCGGCAGGCGCTCACCGCGGCGCTGTGCGGCAGGTTGACGAACCGCGCCCGGTAGAACCGGCCCCGCGCGGTCGAGATCGGCTCGACCACCGGCTGCCCCTTCATCAGCATGGCCACCGCGCTCAGCTCGGCGATGCCGAGCGCCGCCTTGGCGTGCGCCGGGGTGTCGTAGGCGCCGACCTGGATGCTCCAGCGCCCGCCGCCGAGCTGCCGCGTCGGCTGCGGTGCTGCGGCAACCGGCGCCCGCGCCGCCGCGAGGCGCATCGTCGCCGGGCGCGGCGCCGCCACCGCGCGCGGCGCCAGCGCGCTCGCGGTGCGGATGGAAGGCGTCGCCTGCCGGGTCACCGGCGGCCCGTCCATCACCGGCGTCGCCGCCTCGGCCGAGGGAATCAGCGAGAACCCGCCGAACCCGTGCGGCCGGCGCACCGGCGGCATGGACCGCGTGGCCACCGCCACCGGCACGGCCTGCGGCTCCACCGCGGCGGGCGGCGCGAGCGCGGCCACGCGCACCGGCGCCGGCGAGGGCGATGGCGCGGGCAGCGTCGGCGCCGTCTGCCGCATCGCGATCTGCGCCTGGTTCAGCCGCGAGGTCTCGCCGCCATCGTCCGCCGGGCGGATGCCCGCCGGAATCCGCGTCGGCAGCTGGTTCATCGCCACCGCCTCCGCCTCGGACGGCCCGGCCGGATACACGCCGGCGATCTGCGGCGCGATCATCGCCACATAGTGCCGCGTCTGCGCCGGCAGCGGCTGGCGGTAGTCGAGATAGTCGTCGAGCCGCCCCGGCCCCGCGTTATACGCGGCGAGGAAGCCCGGCGAGCCGTAGATCTCGTACATCTGGTGGATATACGCCGTCCCCGCCATGATGTTGTCGAGCGGGTTGAACGGGTCCGGCCCCAGCCCGTAGCGCGCCGCCATCTCCTGGTAGGTCTCGGGCTCCAGCTGCATCAGCCCCATCGCCCCGGCGCTGGAGACGGTGAGATGCCCGTTCATGTATTCGTGCCCGCCCGACTCGACATGCATCACCGCGCGGATCCATTTCGCCGGCACGTCGAACCGCGCCGAGGCCTGCTCGATATACGGCCCCCACGGGTCGCCGGGCGGTCCCGGCGGGCGGTAATCGGCCGGCGCGTTGGCGGCGTAGCGCGCCGCGAGCTGGCTAGGGCTCAGATTGGCCTGCCGGGTCGAACAGGCGGCCAGCAGGGCGAGGGCGGAGAGTCCGGCGAATCGCCAGGCGTGTCGCAGCTTCGCGGTCATCGCGGACGGCTCGCGCGGAGCGGGGCGGGGTGGAACGCAGCGTTCAACACGTGTCTCCCATCGCAGTTCGGCGCGGCGCGTGGCATCCGCCCGGGGGGGTTGGGGCGGCCAGCCGCTCCGTTGCGCCGGCAGCCTCGCCCGGCACATGAAATTCGTCTCATAACCGCTTAACTTATCGGCGATTTCAAGGCAACATGATTCTGCAAATCACCGCGCATCCGCGCATCGGAGATCCCGCGATGACCCGTCTCCCGCCACCCGCCCGTGCGATCGGCCTTTTTCTCCTGCTCGCCGGCTGCGCCGCGCCGCCGCCGCCCGCGCCGCCGCCGCGCGCCGCCGGCCTCGCCGGCACGGTGGTCGCGGTCCGCCCGGTCGCGCCCGGCGCCCGCCGCATCGTGCTCGGCGCGCTGGGCGTCGATACCGCCCCCTCCGCCGCGCCGGCCGCCGAATACATCGTCCGCCTCGCCGATGGCAGCGTGGTCTCGGTGGTCGAGCCGGGTCCGCCCACCCTGCGGCGCGGCGCCCGCGTGCGCGTCCTCCGCCATCCGGCGCGCCTGGTGCCCGCCTCGCGCTGAGCGCGTTTCCGCTTGCCAAGCCGGTCCGCTCTCCCCACACTCTCACCGGAGCGCCGCGGCGGCCGCAACCCTCGGGGACAGGCGATGAACGAACGCAGGCTGGGCAGATCGCTGGTGGTCTCGGCCATGGGCTTCGGCTGCATGGGGCTGACCGAGTCCGCCGCGGCACCCGATTCCGCCGCCGCCGAGGCGCTGCTCCGCCACGCGGTCGATCGCGGCGTCACCTTCTTCGACACCGCCGATGTCTATGGCCTCGGCGCCAACGAGCGCCTGGTCGGCCGCGCCCTCGCCCCGGTGCGCGACCGTGTCGTCCTCGCCACCAAGTCCGGTATCCGCCGCGGCGCCGACGGCGCCTTTCTCGGCATCGACGGCTCGCCCGCCCATCTGCGCGCCGGCGTCGAGGCCAGCCTCCGCCGCCTCGCCACCCCGGTGATCGACCTGCTGATCCTCCACCGCGTCGATCCCGCCATCCCGGTCGAGGATTCGGTGGGCGAGATGTCCCGCCTCGTCGCCGAGGGCAAGGTGCGCTTCCTCGGCCTGTCCGAGGCGTCGCCCGACTCGATCCGCCGCGCCCACGCCACCCACCGGCTCGCCGCGGTCGAGAGCGAATACTCGCTCCTCACCCGCGACCCCGAGGCCGGCACGCTGGCCTGCCTGCGCGAGCTCAACATCGGCTTCATCGCCGCCTCGCCGCTCGCCCGCGGCCTGCTCACCGGCACCCTGCACGAGCCGGACGACCTGCCCGAAGGCGACGTCCGGCGCAACCAGCCGCGCTTCTTCGCCGGGAATTTCGACCGCAACGTCGCCCTCGTCCGCATCGTCGAGGACATGGCGCACCGCCTGCGCTGCACCCCGGCCCAGCTCGCGCTCGCCTTCCTGCTCGCCCAGGGCAGCGACGTGGTGCCGATTCCCGGCCCGACCGGCCTCGCCGAGTTCGACGAGAACATCCGCGCGCTCGACGTGCCGCTCTCCGCCGAGGATCTCGGCCGGCTCGCCCGCGCGGTCCCGCCCGGCGCCGCCGCCGGCGCCCGCCACGTCCCCGAGCAGATGGCAACCCTCGGCCACTGAGCGCGCGCCGCCCGGCGGCGCCGCGACAGGATCAGATTAGCGCGCCGCCCCTGCGGCGGCGCGACGGGGTCAGGTCTCGAAGCCGGTGCAGCGCCGTCCCTGGATCATCGCGAGGAACTCCCGCCGCGTCGAGGGGTCGTCGCGGAACGCGCCGAGCATCCGGCTCGTCACCATCGACACGCCGGGCTTGTGCACCCCGCGGGTCGACATGCATTCGTGCCCCGCCTCGATCACCACGGCGACGCCGCGCGGCTGCAGCACCTCGTTGATCGTGTTGGCGATCTGCGCCGTCAGCTTCTCCTGGATCTGCAGCCGCCGCGCATAGGCGTCCACCACGCGGGCGAGCTTGCTGATCCCCACCACCCGCCGGTTCGGCAGGTAGGCGACATGGGCGACCCCGATGATCGGCACCATGTGGTGCTCGCAATGCGATTCCACGCGGATGTCGCGCAGCAGCACCATCTCGTCATAGCCCTCGGTTTCCTCGAAGGTGCGGGAGAGAATGGCCTCCGGGTCCTCGCCATAGCCGCGGAAGAAATCCTCGTAGGCGCGGGCGACGCGGGCCGGCGTGTCCCGCACCCCCTCGCGGTCGGCGTCGTCCCCGGCCCAGCGGATCAGCGTGCGGATCGCCGCCTCCGCGTCCTCGCGGCTGGGGCGGCCGTCCTCCAGGGTGGTGTCGAGCTGGTCCGGCGGCGTGCGAATGTCCACGTGCGTGTCTCCATGTCCTGCGCGGATCCGGCCGTCGCCCGGCCACCCGCCTCGACGCTGATATGGTCGGGGGTGCGAAACTGGCAACCCGCCGGCGGGCTCAGTGCCGCCGCTGGTCCGCGTGCGGGCTGTCGAGGCTGAAGCCCGGCGTCGGCACGTCGAATTCCTCGCCGCTGTCCACCGCCACCATGTGGAAGATCCCGGTCATGAAGCCCGAGGGCGTCTCCAGCGGCGTGCCGGAGGTGTATTCGAAGGCGTCGCCAGGGTCGAGCACCGGCTGCTCGCCGACCACGCCGGGGCCGTGAACGTGCTGGACATGGCCGTTGCCGTCGGTGATCGTCCAGGTCCGCATCATGAGCTGCGCCGTCACCTGGCCGACATTCTCGATCCGCACCTGATACGCCCAGACGAAATGCCGCTCCTCCGGACGGGACTGGTCCTCGAGGAAGATCGCCCGGATGCTCACCCTGATGCGGGCATCCTCGTTGACGAACAGGGCGCCGGTCGGGTCGGGGCGGTGGCTGGTCATGCGTGGACGTCTCGTCGTTGCGGGCCGGTTCCGGCCCCTCTTCACGTTTTTGTAGTCCCCGCCATCCCCGACGACAAGCCGGCCGCCCGGCGGGCGTGACCGCGCGCCGGATCGGGAGTAGGAAGGCCGCATGAGAAGGCTTCCCATCGCGGCCCTCCGCCGCGCGCCGCGCCGCGCCCTCGGCGCGCTCGCCCTGTGCCTCGCCGCCGCCGCGCCGGCCGCCGCCGCGCTGCCGCCGGTCTCCGCGCCCTATGGCGCCGCCATGGCCGGCGCCTATGCCGCCCAGACCGGCGACAACGCGGCCGCCGCGCATTACTTCGCCGCCGCCCTCGCCGCCGACCCGGACAATGCCCGCCTCGCCGGCCAGAGCTTCCTCAGCGCCCTGCTCGCCGGCAAGGCCGACGCCGCGCGCCTCGCCGCCCGCCTGCCCGGCGATCCGCTCGCGGTCATGACGCTGGGCGACGCCGCGGCGAAGGCGGGGGACTGGAAGCAGGCCGCCACCCGTTTCGCCGCGCTGCCGGCCGAGGGGCTCACCGGCCTGATCCGCCCGGTCCTGCTCGCCTGGTGCGAGGCCGGCGACGCCGAATACGGCGCGGCGATCGGCCGGCTCGACCGCGCCGCCGCGCACCCCGGCCCCTTCGCGCCGATCTACCGGCTCAACGCCGCGCTGATCGCCGACATGGCCGGGCGCGAGGCCCAGGCCGCCCGCTTCTACGCCCTCGCCACGCTCGGCATCGGCCAGCCCAACCTGCGTCTCGCCCTCGCCCTGGCCAGCTTCGCCGACCGCGCCGGCCATCCCGGCCACGCCCGCGCCCTGTTGCTGCAACTGGTCGCCTCCCATCCCGAGCTGCGCATCGCCCTGCCGGCGCTCGAACGCGCCGCCCGCCGCCCGGTCGTCGACACCCCCCGCCAGGGCATCGCCGAGGCCTATCTCACCCTCGCCGGCACCGTCGGCGGCCGGCAGGACCCGCTGCTGCGCCGCATCCTGCTCCGCTTCGCGCTCGATCTGCGGCCCGACCTCACCGCCGCCCGCATGCTCGCCGCGACCGATGCGATGCAGGACAAGCGCCCCGAGGCCGCCGCCGCCCTGCTCGCCGGCATCGCGCCGGACGATCCGCTCTACGCCCCCGCCCTGCTGCAACGCACCGGCATCCTGATCGGCCTCGGCAAGGGCAAGTCGCTGCTGCCCGCGCTCGCCGCCCTGGCGAAGGCGCATCCGCGCGCCACCGAGCCGCTCGCCCTCGCCGCCGACATCGAGCGCGCCGCCGGCGACAATGCCGCCGCCATCCGCCTCTCCACCGCGGCGATCGGCCGCGCCGGCATGCCGCTGCCCGCCTCGGCCTGGGCGCTGTTCTACGCCCGCGCCATCGCCGAGGACCACGCGAAGCAGTGGAAGGCCGCCCAGTCCGACCTGCGCGAGGCGCTCGCCCTCGCACCCGGCCAGCCCTACGTGCTCATCTACCTCGCCTATTCCTGGGCGCTGCGCGGCGAGCACCTCGCCGAGGCCGAGCGGATGCTCCGCCAGGCCCTCACCGTCGATCCCAACGAGGGCGCCATCGTCGACAGTCTCGGCTACGTCCTCCTGCGCGAGGGCAAGATCGCCGAGGCGATGAAGACGCAGATCCACGCCGTCCATCTCGCCCCGGACGATGCCGAGGTGAACGCCCACCTCGCCGACATCTTCGCCGCCGCCGGCCACCGCCTCGCCGCCGAGCACCAGTGGGAGCGCGCGCTCTCCCTGCACCCCGACGCGAAGCAGCGCGCGCGGATCGAGGCACGGCTGAAGGCCGCCGCCGCCCGCTGAGAGACCGGACATGACCGACGCTTCCCCCGGCTTCGCCTGCGCGCCCGGCTTCGCCTGCGCGAAGGTGAACCTCCATCTGCACGTCACCGGCCGCCGCGCCGATGGCTACCACCTGCTCGACAGCCTGGTGGTCTTCCCGCCCGTGGGCGACACGCTGTCGCTCGCCCCCGCCGCCGGCCTGTCCCTCGCCGTCGACGGCCCTTTTGCGCCGGCGCTGTCGGGCGAGGGGGACAATCTCGTCCTCCGCGCCGCCGCCCGCTTCGCCGCCCATGCCGGCCGCGCGCCGGAGGCCGCCTTCCGCCTCGTCAAGACCCTGCCCGTCGCCTCCGGCATCGGCGGCGGCTCGGCGGATGCCGCGGCGGCGCTGCGCCTGCTCGCGGCGCGCTGGAACCTTCCCATCCCGCCCGATCTCGCCCTCGCCCTCGGCGCCGACGTCCCGGTCTGCCTCGCCCGCCGCCCGGCGCGGATGTCCGGCATCGGCGAAATCCTCGCCCCCGCGCCCGCCCTGCCGCAATTCGGCCTCGTGCTGGTCAATCCCGGCGTCGCGGTCTCCACCCCGGCGATCTTCCGCGCCCGCGCCGGCGAATTTTCCCCGCAAGCCGACCTGCCCTCGGCCTGGCCGACCGCCGGGCGCATGGCCGCCGACCTCGCCCGCCTCGGCAACGACCTGCAAGCCCCCGCCATCGCCCTCGCCCCCGTCATCGCCGATGTCCTCGCCGCGATCGCGGCCGCCGAGTCCTGCCTGCTGGCGCGGATGAGCGGCTCGGGGGCCACCTGTTTCGGCCTGTTCCCCGATGCCGCCGCCGCCCGCCGCGCCGCCGCCGGCCTCGCCCGCGACGGCTGGTGGTGCTGGGGCGGGGCCGGGCAGATGGCGCCGGCGCAGGGCTGAACCCGCGCCGCCCCGGTTGCATCCCCCGGCGGGGACGGGCAAGACGCGGCAAGACGGAGCACGAACCATGCGCGCAGGCATCATCCTCTTCCCCGGCATCAACCGCGAACGCGACATCGCCATCGCGCTGGAGGCGAGCCTCGGCGCCAGGCCGCGCCTCGTCTGGCACCGCGAGACCGACCTCGCCGGGCTCGACCTCGTGGTGATCCCCGGCGGCTTCTCCTATGGCGACTACCTGCGCTGCGGCGCGATGGCGGCGCAGTCCCCGGTGATGCGCGCCGTGGTCGAGCACGCGAAGCGCGGCGGCTACGTGCTCGGCGTCTGCAACGGCTTCCAGATCCTCACCGAGGCGCAGCTCCTCCCCGGCGCGCTGCTGCGCAATGCCGGGCTGCGCTTCCTCTCGATGGACTGCCGCCTCCGCGTCGAGCGCAACGACACCGTCTTCGCCGGCCGATACGAAAAAGGCGCCGTCTTCCGCGCCCCGATGGCGCATGGCGACGGCAACTACATCGCCGATCCCGAAACGCTCGACCGCCTGGAAGGCGAGGGGCTGGTCGCCTTCCGCTATGTCGATGCGACCGGCGCGGCGACCGAGGCCGCCAATCTCAACGGCTCCGCCCGCAACATCGCCGGCATCTACGCGCCCGGCCTGCGCATTCTCGGCCTGATGCCGCACCCGGAAAACCTGGTCGACCCGGCCACCGGCGGCACCGACGGCAAACCCCTGTTCGACAGTCTCAACGCCATCGGGAGGGCGGCATGAACCCCACCGTGATCGACGCCGCGCTGGCCCGCTCCTTCGGTCTGGCCGCCGAGGAATACGACCGCGTCCTCGCCATCATGGGCCGGGTGCCGACGCTCACCGAGCTCGGCATCTTCTCGGTCATGTGGTCCGAGCACTGCTCCTACAAATCCTCCCGCATCTGGCTGAAAACGCTGCCGACCACCGCCCCCTGGGTCATCCACGGCCCCGGCGAGAATGCCGGCGTCGTCGATATCGGCGAGGGCAGGGCGGCGATCTTCAAGATGGAGAGCCACAACCACCCGAGCTTCATCGAGCCCTACCAGGGCGCGGCGACCGGCGTCGGCGGCATCCTGCGCGACGTCTTCACCATGGGGGCCCGCCCCGTCGCCAACCTCAACGCGCTGCGCTTCGGCGATCCGTCGCTGCCGGTGACGAAGCGGGTGGTCGATGGCGTGGTCCGCGGCATTGGCGGCTACGGCAACTGCGTCGGCGTGCCCACCGTCGGCGGCGAGACCAATTTCCACCCCTCCTACAACGGCAACCCGCTGGTCAACGCGATGACCGTCGGCATCGCCGATCAGGACCGCATCTTCCTCTCGGCGGCCGCCGGCATCGGCAACCCGGTCGTCTATGTCGGCTCGAAGACGGGGCGCGACGGCATCCACGGCGCCACCATGGCCTCCGCCGAATTCGGCGCCGACGCCGAGGAAAAGCGCCCCACCGTGCAGGTCGGCGATCCCTTCATCGAGAAGCTGCTGATCGAGGCCTGCCTCGAACTGATGGCGACCGACGCCATCGTCGCGATCCAGGACATGGGCGCCGCCGGCCTCACCTCCTCCTCGGTCGAGATGGCGGGGAAGGGCGGCGTCGGCATCGAGCTCGATCTCGATTCCGTCCCCCAGCGCGAGGCCGGCATGTCCGCCTACGAGATGATGCTCTCCGAGAGCCAGGAGCGCATGCTCATCGTCCTCAAGCCCGGCCGCGAAGACATGGCCCGCGCCATCTTCGAGAAATGGGAGCTCGACTTCGCCGTCATCGGCCGCATCACCGACAGCGGCCGCATCGTGGTGAAGCACCAGGGCCGCACCGAGGCCGATATCGAGCTCGCCCCCCTGGCCGACCAGGCCCCGCTCTACGAGCGCCCCTGGGTGGAACCGGCGAAACCCGCCCCGCTCGGCCCGGTCGAAAGCCCGCTCCCGCCCGGCGCCGCCCTGCTCGCCCTCATCGGCTGCCCCGACCTCGCCTCCCGCGCCTGGATCTGGAACCAGTATGACGGCACCGTCGGCGGGCAGACGCTGCGCCGCCCCGGCCAGGCCGACGCCGCCATCGTCCGCATCGAGGGCAGCCGCCGCGCCCTGGCACTGACCACCGACTGCACGCCGCGCTACTGCGTCGCCGACCCCGAGACCGGCGGCGCGCAGGCCGTCGTCGAATCCTGGCGCAACATCACCGCGACCGGCGCCACCCCCCTCGCGGTGACCGACAACCTGAATTTCGGCAACCCGGAAAAGCCCGCGATCATGGGCCAGATCGTCGCCGCCATCCGCGGCATGGGCGAAGCCTGCCGCGCGCTCGACTATCCGATCGTCTCCGGCAACGTCTCGCTCTACAACGAGACCGAGGGCACCGCGATCCTGCCCACCCCGGCGATCGGCGGCCTCGGCGTCATCGACGACGGCGCCGCCGCCACCGGCATCGCCCTCGCCCCCGGCCTCGACCTCGTGCTGATCGGCGAGACGAGCGGCGAACTCGGCGCCTCGCTCTTCCTCCGCGAAATCCTCCGCCGCGAGGACGGCGCGCCGCCCGCGCTCGACCTTGCCGCCGAGAAGCGCAACGGCGATTTCGTCCGGCGCCAGATCCATGCCGGCGCCATCGCCGCCTGCCACGACGTGTCGGATGGCGGCCTGCTCGTCGCCCTCGCCGAAATGGCCCTCGCCGGCAACACCGGCATCGCGCTGGCCGCGATCCCCGAGGGCATCGCCCCGCACGCGTTCTGGTTCGGCGAGGACCAGGCCCGCTACGTCGCGGCGACGGCGGATGGCGCCGCCCTGATCGCCGAAGCCGCCGCCGCCGGCATCCCCGCCCGCCCCCTCGGCCGCAGCGGTGGCGATCATTTGACAGGCCCGGACGGCATCGCCATATCACTGTCGGAAATCCGTGCCGCGCACGAAGCCTTCTTCGCGCGCTGGTTCGCCTGAACGACGAGGACACTCCCCATGGCCATGTCGGCCGCCGAAATCGAGGACATGATCAAGTCCGCCCTGCCGGACGCGCGGATTACCGTGGAAGACCTCGCCGGCGATGGCGAGCACTATGCCGCCACCGTCGTCAGCGAGCAGTTCCGCGGCCTCTCGCGGGTGCGCCAGCACCAGCTCGTCTATGCCGCCCTGCAAGGGCGGATGGGCGGCGTGCTGCACGCCCTCGCGCTGCAGACCTCGGCGCCCGAGTAACGCCCGGCGCCCTTTTTCCCCAGGAGACATCCCATGAGCCAGGCCACCGAAAATCCGGCCTTCGCCAGCATCAAGACCGCCGTCGAGGAAAACCCCGTCATGCTCTTCATGAAGGGCACGGCGATGTTCCCGCAATGCGGCTTCTCCGCCCGCGTGGTGCAGATCCTCACCCACATGGGCGTGCCCTTCAAGACCGCGAACGTGCTCGAGGACCCCGAGCTGCGCGACGGCATCAAGCAGTTCTCCAACTGGCCGACGATCCCGCAGCTCTACGTCAAGGGCGAGTTCGTCGGCGGCTGCGACATCGTGACCGAGATGTTCCAGTCCGGCGAGCTGCAGACGCTGTTCGACCAGAACGGGATCGCCAGGACCGGCGCCTGACCGCTTGCGGCGGGGCGTGACTCTCCCGCGCCGACCGGGAGGTTGCGGCCATGCCGCGTGAAGGCCGCCGCCGCTTCGGCTTCGTCACCGACGAGTGGCCGCGCGCGGGTGCCGCCGGCCATCTCGCCTACAATCACGCGCTGATCGCCCATCTGCGCGAGGCCGGGCACACGGTCGATCTCTATCTCACCCGGCCGCGCCTGCCCTGGCCGGTGATGCGCCTGCCGCCCGGCGCCGGCGCCGTGTCCGGCCCGCGCCTCGTGCGCCTCGGCCGCACCCTCCTCGCCGCCGAGCCGCGCGCCGCCGCCGCCGCCCTGATGCGCCGCCTCGCCCCCGCCGCCGTCCCGCGCCGCCGCGCCAACGATGTCGTGCTCGGCGCCGCCATCACCCCGGCGGAAGCCGGCTGGATCGCCGCGCGCCTCGCCGCCGCCAGGCCCGACGCGATCCTGATCGACACCATCTTCCGCGCCCGCCTGCTCGACGAACCGGCCCTCGCCGGCATCCCCTCGGTGCTGCTGACGCACGACCTGTTCCACCGCCGCCACGCCGCACTTCGCCTCGCCGGCTACCGCGTCGCCCCCGCCGAACTCGGCCGCGACGACGAGGCCGCGCTGCTCGCCCGCGCCGGCACCCTGGTCGCGATCCAGCCCGAGGAAGCCGCCCTGCTCCGCCGCATGTGCCCCTCGCGCCGCGTCCTCACCGTGCCGATGCCGGCAACCCCGCAGCCCCGCCCGCCCGGCATCGCCCGCGCGCCCGACCGGCTGGTCTTCGTCGGCTCCGACAACCTGCCGAATCTCGACGGGCTGCGCTGGTTCCTGCGCGATGTCTGGCCCGGGCTGCGCGGCGCGCGGCCACGCCTGCGTCTCGATCTCGCGGGCGATTGCGGCGCCGCCCTCGGCCGCCTGCCGGCCGGCATCCGCCGCCTCGGCCGCGTGCCCGACCTCGCGCCGGTGCTGCACGAGGCCGCCCTCGCCATCGCCCCGCTGCGCACCGGCTCCGGCCTCAAGGTCAAGCTGCTCGACTATGCCCGCCACGGACTCTGGACGGTCGCCACCCAGGAGGCCCGCGCCGGCCTCGCGCCGGATGACGTGCTGCCGGTTCACGTGGCCGACACGGCGGCGAATTTCGGCGCCACCATCCTCGCCGCCCTCGCCCAGGGCGGCGAGGATGCCGACGCGCTCGGCTACATAAGCCGCCACTACGCCCCGGCCACCGTCTTCGCGCCGCTGGACGCGCTGCTGACCGTCTGAGGGAACTACCCGATCTCGACCAGCAGGTCCTTCGCGTCCACCGCGTCCCCCGGCTTGACGTGCAGCGCCTTCACCCGCCCGTCGCGCGGTGCGGAAATCCGCGTCTGCATCTTCATCGCCTCGATCGCGACCAGCGCCTCGCCCTGCGTCACCGCCTGGCCCTCGGCCACCAGCACGCTGGCGATCACGCCGGGCATCGGCGCGCCGATCTCGCCCTCTGCCTGGTCCTGCGCCTTGCGCCGGTGCGCGCGGGTCGGCGTCGCCGCCCGGTTCGGCACCTTGACCATGCGTGGCTGGCCGTTCAGCTCGAAGAACACCCGCACATCGCCGTCATCGTCGGTCTCGGTCAGCGTCTGCAGCCGGATCACCAGCCGCTTGCCCGGCTCGATATCCACGGCGATGTCCTCGCCCGGCTCCATCCCGTAGAAGAACACCGGCGTCGGCAGCACCGCCACCGGCCCGTAATGCCCCCGCGCCTTGCGATAGGCGGCATACACGTCGGGATACATCGCATAGGCGGCGAGCTCGTCCTCGTCGATCTTGGCGCCGCAGCGCTTCTCCGCCTCGGTGCGCATCGCGTCGAGATCGGCCGGCGGCAGCAGCGAGCCGGGGCGGACCGTATAGGCCGCCTCGTCGCGCAGCGCCTTCGCCTGCAACGCCTCCGGCCATCCGCCCGGCGGCTGGCCGAGATCGCCGCGCAGCATCTCGATGGTCGAGGCCGGAAACGCGATCTCCCGCGTCGGGTCGAGCACGTCGCCCACCGACAGGCCCTGGCTGACCATCATCAGCGCCATGTCGCCCACCACTTTCGACGACGGCGTCACCTTCACGATGTCGCCGAACATCATGTTCACGTCGCGATAGGCGCGGGCGATCTCGTGCCAGCGCTCGGCCAGCCCCATCGAGGCCGCCTGCTCGCGCAGGTTGGTGAACTGCCCGCCCGGCATCTCGTGCAGATACACTTCCGACGCGCCGGACTGCAGGTCGCTCTCGAACGCCGCATACTGCGCCCGCACCGCCTCCCAGTAGAACGAGAGCTGGCGGATCGCCACCGGGTCGAGCCCGGCGTCGCGCCCGGTATGCCGCCACGCCTCCACCAGCGAGCCGAGGCAGGGCTGCGAGGTCAGGCCGGACATCGGGTCCATCGCCGCGTCCACCGCGTCCACCCCGGCCTCCACCGCGGCCAGCACCGTCGCCGCCGAAATCCCCGACGTGTCATGCGTGTGCAGGTGGATCGGCAGCCCCACCGCCTCCTTCAGCGCCCGCACCAGCACGCCCGCCGCCGAGGGTTTCAGCACCCCCGCCATGTCCTTGATCGCGAGGATGTGGCAGCCCGCCGCCTCCAGCTCCTTCGCCAGCCCCACATAGTAGTTCAGCGAATACTTCGCCCGCTCCGGGTCGAGAATGTCGCCGGTGTAGCAGATCGCCCCCTCGGCGAGCCGCCCGCTCTCGCGCACCGCGTCGATGGCGACGCGCATGTTCTCCACCCAGTTCAGGCAGTCGAAGATCCGGAACAGGTCGATCCCGCCCGCCGCCGCGCGCCGCACGAAATGCCGCACCACGTTGTCGGGATAGTTGGTGTAGCCCACCCCGTTCGCCCCGCGCAGCAGCATCTGCAACAGGATGTTCGGCACCGCTTCGCGGATCTCGCGCAGCCGCTCCCACGGGCTCTCGGTCAGGAACCGCATGGCGACGTCGAAGGTCGCCCCGCCCCAGCATTCCAGCGAGAACAGCCCCGGCAGCCCGGCGGCATAGGCGGGCGAGGCGGCGACGATGTCGTAACTGCGCATCCGCGTCGCCAGCAGCGACTGGTGGGCGTCGCGCATCGTCGTGTCGGTCACCAGCACCCGGGTCTGCTCGCGCATCCATTGCGCGAACCCCTCGGGGCCGAGCCGCTCCAGCACCTGCTTCGTCCCCTCGATTGGCGCCGCCGCCAGCCGCGGCACCTCCGGCCGCCGCGCGCTCGCCGCCGGCCGCCGCCGCCCCCGCGTCTCCGGGTGCCCGTTCACCGTCACGTCGGCGATGTAGCGCAGCAGCCGCGTCGCCCGGTCGCGCCGGCGGGGCAGGGCGAACAGCTCCGGCGTGGTGTCGATGAACCGCGTGGTGTAATCCCCGGCGCGGAACGCGGGATGCGTCAGCAGCGCCTCCAGGAAGGGCAGGTTGGTGCTCACCCCGCGGATGCGATACTCGCGGATCGCCCGCACCATCCGCGCGATCGCCTCCTCCGGCGTCGGCGCCCAGGCCGTCACCTTCTCCAGCAGCGCGTCGTAGAAGCGTGTCACCACCGCGCCCGAATAGGCCGTCCCGCCATCGAGGCGGATGCCGAAGCCAAACGCCCCGCGATAGGCGGAAATCCGTCCGTAATCCGGAATGAAATTGTTCTCCGGGTTTTCCGTGGTGATCCGGCATTGCAGCGCGTGCCCGTCGAGCACGATGGCCTCCTGCGCCGGAATCCCGGTCTCGTCCGGCCGCCCGATCCGCCCGCCCTCGGCGATGCGGATCTGCGCCTTCACGATATCGAGCCCGGTCACCACCTCGGTCACCGTGTGCTCCACCTGGATGCGCGGATTGACCTCGATGAAATAGAACCGCCCGGTCTCGCGGTCGAGCAGGAACTCCACCGTCCCGGCGTTGCGGTAATCGGTCGCCCGGCCGATCGCCAGCGCCGCCGCGCACAGCCCCTCGCGCGTCGCGGCGTCGAGATACGGCGCCGGCGCCCGCTCGATCACCTTCTGGTGCCGCCGCTGGATCGTGCAGTCCCGCTCGAACAGGTGCACGAGATTGCCGTGCGAATCGCCGAGGATCTGCACCTCGACATGCCGCGCCCGCCGCACCAGCTTCTCGAAATACACCTCGTCATTGCCGAACGCCGCCAGCGCCTCGCGCCGCGCCGTCTCCACCTGCTCGGCCAGCCCCTCCGCGCCCTCGATCGGCCGCATCCCGCGCCCGCCGCCGCCCCAGGAGGCCTTGAGCATCACCGGATAGCCGATCTCCGCGGCGATCCGCCCGATCTCCGCCGCATCCCGCGGCAGCGGTGCGGAGGCCGGCATCACCGGCACGCCGACGCTCTCCGCGAGCTGCCTGGCCGCCACCTTGTTGCCCAGCGTGCGCATCGTCCGCGGCGCCGGCCCGATGAACGCGATCCCCCGCGCCGCGCAGGCCTCGGCGAACTCCGGATTTTCCGACAGGAACCCGTAGCCCGGATGGATCGCGTCCGCCTTCGCCTCCTCGGCGACGCGCAGCACCTCCTCGATCGACAGATACGCCTCGATCGGCCCCATCCCCTCGCCGATCAGATAGGCCTCGTCCGCCTTGAAGCGGTGCAGCGAGAGCTTGTCCTGCTCGGCATAGACGCCGATCGTGGTAATCCCGAGCTCGGTCGCCGCCCGGAACACCCGGATCGCGATCTCCGACCGGTTCGCCACCAGCAGCCGCCTGAATGTCTGCACCGCCCTGTACCCCCTTTGTAACTTTTTTTGACCCCCGGACCCTATGGTCACCTCGCCGCGAGGGCAAGGCTTTTTGTGCGCTGCGGCAAAAATCGCCCCCGGCTTCACCCCGCGCCCGTTCTGCGCGACAACCGGCCCGATCACCGCGAGGGAAGAGGAGTCCATGAGCCAGCCGCGCACGACCGCACCCGCCGTTACCTGTTTCGGCCCCGATTTCCCCTTCGCCTATGACGACTGGCTGTCCCACCCCGCCGGCCTCGGCGCGCTGCCCGAAGCCGCGCACGGCGCCGAGGTCGCGATCATCGGCGCCGGCATCGCCGGCATCGTCGCCGCCTACGAGCTGATGAAGCTCGGCCTCCGCCCCGTCCTCTACGAGCAGGGCCGTCTCGGCGGCCGCCTCCGTTCCGAGCGTTTCGCCGGCGCCGAGGATGTCATCGCCGAGCTCGGCGGCATGCGCTTCCCCACCTCGTCGCGCGGCTTCTACCACTATCTCGACCTCGTCGGGCTCGACACCGCGCCCTTCCCGAACCCGCTCTCGCCGGCCTCGCCGAGCACCGTGATCGACCTCGAGGGCACCACGACCTATATCGAGGGCACCGGCCCGCTGCCGCCCTTCTTCGCCGAGGTGCAATCCGCCTGGGCCGAGGCGCTGGAGCAGCAATCCGGCTTCGCCGCCCTGCAGGCGGCCCTCCGCGCGCGCGACGTCGCCGCCCTGAAATCGCTGTGGAACCCCATCGTCGCCGCCTGGGACGAACGCACCTTCTACGATTTCGTCGCCTCCAGCCCCGCCTTCGCCCGCCTGTCCTTCCACCACCGCGAGGTCTTCGGCCAGGTCGGCTTCGGCACCGGCGGCTGGGATTCCGACTTCCCGAATTCCATGCTCGAAATCCTCCGCGTCGTCCTCACCGAGCTCGAGGACGACCAGCGCCTCGTCATCGGCGGCGTCGAGCAGCTGCCCCGCCGCCTCTGGACCCACGCGCCGTCGCGCCTCGTCCACTGGCCGGCCGGCACCACGCTGTCCGCGCTGCACAACGGCGCGCCGCGCCCCGGCGTCGCCCGCCTCGCCCGCGCGCCCGACGGCGCCATCGCCGTCACCGACCGCTGGGGCCACGAGCGCCGCTACGCCGCCGTCCTCTCCACCTGCCAGACCTGGCTGCTCACCACCGCGATCGAGACCGACGAGCGCCTGTTCTCCCAGAAACTGTGGATGGCGCTCGACCGCACCCGCTACATGCAGTCCTCGAAAACCTTCGTGATGGTCGACCGCCCCTTCTGGCGCGACCGCGACCCCGTCACCAACCGCTACCGCATGTCCTGCACCCTGTCGGACCGTCTGACCCGCGGCACCTACCTGTTCGACAACGGGCCCGACCGCCCGGCCGTCATCTGCCTCTCCTATTCCTGGATGAGCGATGCGCTGAAGGTCCTTCCCCTGCCGCCGGAGCGCCGCGTCGCCCTCATGCTCCGCGCCCTCTCCGCCATCTACCCGGATGTCGACCTGCCCGCCCGCATCATCGGCGACCCCGTCACCATCTCATGGGAGGCCGACCCCGGCTTCCTCGGCGCCTTCAAGGGCGCGCTCCCCGGCCATTACCGCTACAATCGCCGCATGTACTGCCACTTCATGCAGGACGACCTGCCGCCCGAGCAGCGCGGCCTCTTCCTCGCCGGCGACGAAATCTCCTTCACCCCGGCCTGGGCCGAGGGGGCGGTGCAGACCGCGCTCAACGCCGTCGGCGGCATCGTCCGCCATCTCGGCGGCGCGGCACCGGCGGCGAATCCCGGCCCCGCCGAATCCTTCGCCGCCCTCGCCCCCGTCGAGCTCCCCGAATGACGCCGTCCCTCTCACCATCCCGTCATCCGCCGCTGACATCGGCGCCCGCCGCCCCCACCTGAAGCCGGCCCCGGTCGCCGGGGCGGCACCGGAGAGCGGAGCAAAAACATGGATCTGGCCTTCGCCGCGCGGTTCCTGGGGGCGTTCTTCGCCATCATGAACCCCTTCGTCACCCTGCCGATCTTCCTGTCGATGACGGCGGACCGCACCGTCGCCGAACAGCGCTCGATCGCCCTGCAGATCGGCACCTACAGCACGGTGATGTGCCTCGTCATCGCCGTCGCCGGCAACGCGATCATCGGCTTCTTCGGCATTTCGATCGACGCCTTCCGCGTCGCCGGCGGCCTCGTTCTGCTCGGCATCGCCTTCTCGATGCTGAACGGCCACCCGATCACCGCGCACGAGCGCGGCGACCACGAGAAATCCGCCGACTCCGCCGCCGATGCGGCGGACGACGCCGAGGGCGGCATCGCCTTCTACCCGCTGACCTTCCCCCTCGTGGTCGGCCCCGGCACCATCGCCACCCTGATCATCTATGCCGGGCAGGCCCGCGGTGTGCCGGAATACGTCGCCTTCGGCCTGATCACCGCGCTGCTGCTCGCGGTGCTGATCGTCGTGCTCTACTTCGCCGCCTCGATCGGCCGGCTGCTCTCCGCCCGGATGCGCGTGGTCATGACCCGCCTGATGGGCATGATCCTCGCCGCCATCGCCGTCGGCATGGTCACCGCCGGCCTGAAGATCCTGCTCCCCGGCCTCACCTGAGGCCCCGCGAACCGCACGGGAGCCCCATGCGCGCCATCCTCTCCGTCCGGATTTCCTCGCCCCTGCCGGCCGACGAACTCGTCCGCCGCATGAACGCCCGCGCCGCGGACTTCGCCGCCGTGCCCGGCCTCGTCCAGAAATCCTTCGGCCTCGACCCGCTCAGCGGCGACATCTGCGGCATCTGATCTGCCCCCTTTTGAGCCAGACCGATTCATCATTAACCCAATTCACCAAATGCTAGGACTAAAAGACCTCAACCGGCTTATTGTTAACAAAATCCCATTCATAATTTCTCGGCACATTATTTTTATCGATTGCCTTCAGCGTCCAGACACCGGTTTGGGCGTTATAAGTCCATTCATCCGAACCATCATACCGGCAGAACAAGCCCCAGATGGTTGTGATTTTTGGTAGTTTTCGCTTTATGGTTTTGATCATATGCTCCAGCGTTAACCCCTGTTTGTACCAGCGGTTCCGCGGAAATGCGAGGGTGAGGTTATTGTTCAGCGACACTAAGGATTGCCACCCCTGGTAATCCTCTCCGGCTTGTTCCCACTCGGTCTTGCTGGCATAGCCCGAATGCCGCCCATGCCATTTCGTTAACGCGTAATTGGGGCATTGATCTCCCCCAACATACGTCACCTGGCCCCAGCCGCTCCGGTCCACCACGGGCTGATTATGCCGCAGAAAAGACATTGGCATGCTCATCGAGTAGCTGTGGGGCTGCGTAAACATCAAAGTTATACCTTCCGGGACCTGAAAAGAATTATTGGCCAATGCAACCCCATGTGCTCCAATATAGCAGACCGTATTAGAGGGATTGCCCGAAAGCATATATATGTCAGACGTAACGATCGGCTGCACAGCGCTGGATTTGTCGAAAGCCAGATGCGGCTTCAGATTTATACGTTTTTTATCTGTCATAATTTTTCCGCTCCTATGCCGCCGCCAGATTCCATACATCTGGCGGATTACAGTATTTTTACTCAACTTCCGTTATATTGACAAGTCTATAATGCAGTTATCGAGACACCTCGAAGAGTCGAGCGATTTGCAGCGTCATGTTTTTATCTTATTATTTGGTTTTTAATTTTAAAAATTATAATATATATTTTTACTTAAGTAATTTAGAATTTAATATATTAAAAAATATATTATTGATGAACTCTGAACAATAAGATCAAAATCAACACTAATATATTTATTCTGTGATTTAATTTAAATATAAATAATAGTGGAAAGGAACTGCAAAAAACAAATCATGTTGGAATCGTAATCGAGATTTGAGAAGCCGCCAAGTGTCCCCGGTCACACAACCGATGCGCGTGGAAAACGATTGCCCACCCCCGCCCGTCCATGGTCTTTTGCTCGGCATGAACCTGGCCGCCCGCTTCGCCGCGATCCTTCACGCCCTCTGCGCCGCAGTCGCCAGGCGCGGTGCTGCCGGGGCGTTCGCTGGTGAAGCGGCGCGGCAAGGCCGGCGCGGCACCGCCTTCGCCGATCCCCACGCCCTGACCGTCCTGCTCTGGTCCCGCCTGCAACGCGCCATCGCCCGCTTTGCCCGCCTCGCCGCCGGCGCACCGCCGCCGCGTCCGCGCCCGCGCAAAACCCCCGCGCGCCCGGCCCGCGCCCGCGGCGCGCCGGACCTGCCGCGCCGCCGGGGCTGGCTGCTCGCCCCGGTGCCCGAAGCCACCGCCGCCGCCTCGCAACTCCGCGCCTTCCTCGCCGAACCCGAAACCCGCGCCCTCATCGCCGCCGAACCCCGGCTCGGCCGCATCCTCCGCCCGCTCTGCCGCACCCTCGGGATTTTGCTCCCCGAAGCACCGCAATCTCGCGCCCGCCGCCCCCGCGCACCCGGCGCCCCGGTCGCCGCCGACCCGCCGACCCGGCCGCACCGCCCGGCCCAGCCCGGCACGTATCCGCTCCGCCGCCCGCGCGCCCCGCCCGCGCCCGCCTGACCCCACACGTAATCTGTTTTTTCACTCCCCGACGGCCCCCGCCGCCGGACGCATCCGCGCGCGCCGATTACCCCGCGGCGCGTTCCAATCGCGCCGCCGCCCGCGCCCGGCCGATCAGCGGCAGCAGCGCCGCCAGCTCCGGCCCGTGGCTCTCCCCGGTCAGCGCCAGCCGCAACGGCAGATACAGCGCCTTGCCCCGCGCCCCGCTCGCCGCCGCCACCGCCCCGGTCCATCCCTTCCAGGTCGTCTCGTCCCACGGCTCCGGCGGCAACGCCTCCAACGCGGCGCGCAGCAGCGAAGCCGCCTCCGGCAGCGACGGCGTCTCGATCTCGCCGCTCACCACCTCCCACCACAGCCGCGCCTCCGACAGCAGGTCCAGGTTCCCCCGCACCGCCATCCAGAATTCTGCTCCGCACCCCTCGGGCAGGCGCTCGGCCACCGCCTCGAAAGGCAGCCCATGCAGCACCCGCCGGTTCAGCGCCAGCAACTGCTTCGGATCGAAGCGCGGCGCCCCGCGCGAGAAATCGCCAAGGTCGAACGTCCCCGCCAGCTCCTCCAGCGTCAGCGGCTCCGGGTCGCGCCGGCTGCCCAGCCTCGCGAGGTAAGAGACCAGCGCCATCGCCTCGATCCCGTCGCGCCGGAACTGCCGCACCGAAACGCTCCCCGCCCGCTTCGACAGTTTTTCGCCCGTCACGTCCGAAATCAGCGGCAGATGCCCGAACGCCGGCACCGCCCGCCGCGGCTCCAGCGCGCGCATCAGGTCGATCTGCACCGCCGTATTGGTCACATGATCCTCGCCGCGGACCACATGCGTCACCCCCAGCTCCAGATCGTCCACCACCGAGGTGAACGTATAGAGCGGCGTGCCGTCGGCGCGGATCAGCACCGGGTCGGACACGGTGCCGAGCGCCACCTCCCGCCGCCCCAGCACCAGGTCGTTCCACGCCACCGCCCCGTCCGACAGCTTGAACCGGAAATAGGGCCGCTTGCCGCCCGCCTCCGCCGCCGCGCGCTGCTCGGCCGTCAGGCTCAGCATCGCCCGGTCATACACCGGCGGCAGATGCCGCTTCGCCCGCAGCGCCCGCTTCGCCGCGAGTTCCTCCTCCGACTCGAAACACGGATAGAGCAGCCCCGCCGCCTTCAGCCGCTCCGCCGCCGCCGCGTAGCGGTCCATCCGGTCGGACTGCCGCGCCATCTCGTCCCAGCCGATGCCGAGCCAGCGCAGATCCTGCTCGATCCCCGCCTCGTATTCCGGCTTCGAGCGCTCGCGGTCGGTATCGTCGATGCGCAGCAGCAGCGTCCCGCCCATCGCCCGCGCGGCGAGGGCGTTGACCACCGCGAGCCTCGCATTGCCCGCGTGCAGATGACCGGTGGGGGAGGGTGCGAAACGGAACTTGACCATGTCCCTCCGCTAGCATGGCATGATTGCGCCGGGCGAGAGGCCTCGCGCGCATTTTCATGGCATAACCGCTCCCCGTCCGGGAGACCCACACGTGAGCGCCACCGTCCAGACCCGCCCCCAGGCCACCGGCCGCACCGCCATGGCCGTGCTCGTCGGCGTCAGCATCTGCCACCTGCTGAACGACATGCTGCAGGTCCTGCTGCCGGCGGTCTACCCGCTGCTCAAGGGCGGCTTTCACCTGAACTTCGCGCAGATCGGCCTGATCACCCTGGTCTACCAGGCCACCGGCTCGCTGCTGCAACCGCTCGTCGGCCTCTATACCGATGCGCGGCCGATGCCCTACTCGCTGCCGGTCGGCATGGCGCTGTCGATGTCCGGCATCGTCACCATCGCCTGGGCGCCGAGCTACGACATCCTGCTGGCCGGCGCCTGCCTGCTCGGCATGGGCTCGTCGATCTTCCATCCCGAATCGGCGCGCATCGCCCGCGTCGCCTCCGGCGGCCGGCACGGCCTCGCCCAGGCGATCTTCCAGGTCGGCGGCAATTTCGGCCAGTCCCTCGGCCCGCTGCTCGCCGCCTTCTTCATCCTGCCGCGCGGGCGGGCGAGCATGGCCTGGTTCGCCATCGCCGCCCTCTGCGGCATGGCGCTCCTCACCGCGCTCGGCCACTGGTTCCGCGCCAGCGGCCACGCCCGCCCCCGGCAGCGGACGGCGCTCACCGCCGCCGACCTCGACACGCGCAAGGTGCTGGTCCCGCTCGCCCTGCTCGGCGTGCTGATGATGTCGAAATTCGTCTACCTCTCGAGCATCAACTCCTATTACATTTTCTACCTGATGCACCGCTTCGGCCTGAAGGTGCAGGCGGCGCAGATCGACCTGTTCATCTTCCTCGCCTCGGCGGCGGCGGGAATCATGATCGGCGGGCCGATCGGCGACAGGGTGGGCCGCCGCACCGTGATCATCGGCTCCATCCTCGGCGTGCTGCCCTTCACCCTCGCGCTGCCCTATGTCGGCGAGACGATGACGGTGGTGCTCTCGGTCATCATCGGGCTGATCCTGTCCTCCGCCTTCGCCTCGATCGTGGTCTACGCGAACGAGCTGGTGCCGGGCCGGGTCGGCGCCGTCTCCGGCCTGTTCTTCGGCCTCGCCTTCGGCATCGCCGGGCTCGGCGCCGCCGGCCTCGGCGTGGTGGCGGACTGGACCAGCATCACCACCGTCTACCAGATCTGCGCGGTGCTGCCCGCACTCGGCATCGTCGCGCTCTGGCTGCCGAAACTGCACTGACCGCGCGCGGTTGGCGTTTCCCCGCCGGGCCGGCTATGCAGGGCCGATGCGGAGACCGAGATGCCAGCTGCCGTGAACCCCCCGCCCGACGACCTGCCCGCCGAGCCCACCCAGGCGCGCCGGTTCGGCAAGGCGCGCACGGCGCAGGCGAGCGCCGTGCTGGAAGACTATGTCGAGCTGATCGCCGACCTCATCGCGATCAATGGCGAGGCGCGGCCGATCGACATCGCCCGCCGCCTCGGCGTCTCGCACCCGACGGCGGTGAAGACCATCGCCCGGCTCAAGCGCGAGGGGCTGGCCACGGCGAAACCCTATCGCGGCGTCTTCCTCACCGAGGCGGGCCAGGCGCTGGCCGAGCGCGTGCGCACCCGGCACCGGCTGGTGGTCGCCCTGCTCAAGGCGGTCGGCGTGCCGCCCGAGACCGCCGAGGCCGATGCCGAGGGCATCGAGCACCACGTGTCGGACATCGCGCTGAACGCCTTCAGCCGCTATCTCAAGACCCGGGGCTGATCCGGCCGGACGGGCATCGTCCGAACGGGCAGGGCGATGCTTGCGCTGGATCAAGGGGGGCAACCACGCCCGCTCCTAGCCTGAGCCCGTTGGCGCGCCACGGGGCGCGCCGGTGCATCGCACAGGCAGAGGAGATCATCCGCCATGTCCACCCTTCGTCACCGCCGCGCCGTGCTGGCATTCGCCGCCGCCGGCCTCGCCGCGCTGGGCGCCGGCCGCGCCTTCGCCCAGGACCAGACCCGCACCCAGGACCAGACCCGCACCCAGGATCAGCTTCGCACGCAGGACCAGCAGCGCCTGCTCGACCAGCAGCGCCTGCGCGAGCGCCAGCAGGACCGGCTGCACCAGCGGGCCGACGCCGAGACCGAGCGGCTGCGCGAGCGCGAGCGCGACCGCCTTCGCGAGCGCGACCGCGAGAACGAGCGCGCGCAGATGCGCAACGGCAACGGCAATGGCAACGGCGAGCAGAACCGCGTCCAGAACCAGTACGAGAATCAGAACCAGAACCAGTATCAGGACCAGATGCAGAACCGCTCGGGGATGGGCGGCGTCGGCGGCGGCATGGGCGGCGGAATGAGCGGCGGCGGCCGCGGGCGCTGAGCGCGGCGGCGCCGGTCAGGACGGGCCGGCGCCGCCTTCCGCGCGCGCCCGCAGCGCCTCGAACAGCACGAGCGTCGCGCTGACGATCAGCGGGCCGAGCACGAAACCCGGCGGGCCGAACAGGATCAGCCCGCCGATGATCGCGATGAAGGACGGCACCGTGTGCAGTTGCAGCCGGTTGCCGACCAGCACGGGGCGGACCACGTTGTCGATCGTGCCGACCACCAGCGCCCCCCAGAGCGAGAGGATGATCGCCTTCTCCTCGTGGCCGTTCAGCGCCAGCAGCACCGCCTCGGGAATCCAGACGATGAAGGCGCCGAGCACCGGCACCAGCGAGAGCATCCCCATCACCACGCCCCAGAGCAACGGCGCGGCGAGGCCGAGGCCCCAGAACATCAGCCCGCCGAGCAGGCCCTGCAGGGTCGAGACCATCACCGTGCCGTAGATCACGGCATAGACCGTATCGGCGGTGCGGCTGAACAGCCGGTCGGTCTCCGGCCCGGTCAGCGGCAGCACGGCGCGCAGCGCGGCATCGGCCCGCGCGCGGTCGCGCAGGAAGAAGAACAGGATGTAGAAGGTCAGCACGATCTCGACCGCCTGCGCCAGCGAGCCGCGCAGGAACGAGGCGCCGACCGTGCTGAGCAGGCCGCTGGCCCGGGTGATCATCGCCTGCAGGTCGATCTGCCTGGCGAGCCAGTCCACCTGCGGCGGCACCGCGAGCGTGCCGGCGGCGAGGTGCTGCTGCACATAGGCGGCACTCGCCGCCGCCTCGCGCACCAGCCGCTCGATCACCAGCACCGCGGGGGCGGCGACGACGATGGCGGCGATGCCCACCGTGATGATCGCGGCGGCACCCGGATGGCGCACCAGCCGTTCGAGCCGGCGCTGCAGCGGGGTGAACAGGATGGCGAGGGTCAGCGCCCAGGTCAGCGCGCCGGCGAAGGGCGCGGCGAGCAGGGCGCAGAGCACGAGCCCGCCGATCGCCCCGGCGGCGAGGGCGAGCACGCCGGCGCGCGGCAGGGTTCCGCCCGGCTCGGCCGCGCGCTGGCGAGATGGCGGGGCCGGGCCGGTCATCGCGCCGCCTAGCCGGTCGCGCGCTTGACGAAGCCGGGTTCGGCGGGCGGCTCGGCGAAGGTCTCGACGATGTCGGTGACATCGGCGAGCGGCGGGCCGCGGCGGCAGGCGCGCAGCAATTCCTCGACCGCCGGCGCATCCCCGGCGACCAGCGCCTCGAGCGTGCCGTCCGCCCGGTTGCGGACCCAGCCGGCCAGGGCCAGGCGGCGGGCGCGCGTCACCATCCAGTCGCGGAACCCGACACCCTGGACGCGGCCCGACAGGATCAGATGCTTCGCGATCATGACCGGGCGAGATTAACGAACCGGGCGGCGCTGGCAATCTCCCCGCCGATCCGCGCGCGGCGGGCGGCGGCCTCGGCGTCCTCGCCCCAGAGCCGTTCCTGCCAGCGTTCGTCGAGCGTCGCGCAGTCATGCGCCGCCGCCGGCGCGATCGCGCCCGCTGCGACGGCGAGGCCGAGCACGAGGCTGCCGAGGGCGGGGACGGTGACGCCGAGCCCGGCGAGGCTCCAGGCATCGTGGGTGGCGAGCGCCGCATCGAGGCCGGCGATCGCCTCCGGCGGCTGGTCGATCGCGGTGATGCCGGCGGTGACGGCGAGGCGCGCGCCGAGCGTGGCGCCGGCCCAGTCGAGCCAGGGCTGCCAGAGCCGCGCCTGTTCGGCCACCAGCCCGTCCGGCCCGGTGGCGCGGTAGCAGAGCAGGTCGCTGCGTCCATAGGCGAGCAGGCCGGCGCGCACCGGCGCCGTGTCCGGCGCGATGCGCTCGACGGCGGTGCCGGCGAGGCGGGTGAGCGGCAGGTCGTCGGGGCGGATGTCCTGATCCTTGTCCGGCGCGTCCCACTCGGCGGCGATGGCGCGGGCGAGGGCCTCGGCCGGCACGGCGAGCGGGGCGCCGCCGGGCAGGCGCACCGGCCTGCCATCGAGCGTGATGCCGAAGCCCGTCTCCAGCGCCTGCACGGCGACGGCGCTCCAGATGCGCTTCATCGCCGCGCCGTCAGTGGAACAGCGACTGGAGCAGGTTCTGCGGCCCGCTCACCGCGCCGGGGGCCTGGCCGCTGCCGCTGCCGGTGCCGCCGCCGTTGCCGCCGCCCGTGGCGAGGCCGGCGGTGGTCGGCGCCGGGCCGGGATGGCCCATCCGCGCGAGAGCCAGGGCCGAGGCGCAGCTCTGCGGCGCGGCGGAGCGCGGCGCCAGGCCGAGCTGGCGGGTGATCTGGCCGAACAGGGTCTGCCCGCCGCCCATCTTCTGGCCGGCGGCGGCGATCGCCTGGGCATAGTCGCCGGGCGGGGCGATGCCGGTGGCCGGATGCGCCAGCGTGCCGGTGACCGCGAAGGGGATCGGCGTGGCGCCGCCGCCGAGATCGGTCTGCGGCCGGAGCACGACGTTGAGCCCCTCGGTCGCGAGGTTGACGGTGCCGCCGCCGGTCATGAACAGCCGGCTGGAATCGAGCGTCAGCGCGCGGATGCTGGCGAGGCCGGCATGGGCGTCGATCCGCGTGGCGAAGCAGCGCAGCTGCACCGGGCCCTGGGCGCCGGCGACGCCGGCGGGCAGGCCGGCGGCGGTCAGCAGCCGGTCGAGCAGCGCGCCGTCGATCTCGCCGTTCACCGTCGAGACGCCGAGCGAGCCGTTCAGGGTCGAGGCGATGTCATGCGCGGTGGAGCCGGCGCCGCCGAGATCGGCGTAGAGCTGCACCGTCGCCGAGGCCGAGCCGGGCTGGCCGAGCAGGCGGAGCAGCGGGCCGAGGCGGAAGGCCGGCGCCTGTTCGATGAGGCGCACGCTCGGCGGATTTGCCGCGGCATCGACCATCAGCGTGCCGGAGACCGGGCCGCCGGGCAGCTCGCCGCTGATCGGGCGGACCGTGAGCACGCCGTTGCGCAGCAGCGCGTGCGCCGTCAGCGCGCGGTAATCGGCGCCGGCATAGGTGAGCTTGTCCACCGTCAGCTCGACATTGCCGTCCGCCGCGCGGAGCAGGTTGAAGGGCAGCGGCGTATCGGGGATCAGATGCGGGTTCGACGGCGCGACCGCCGCCGCCGGTTTCGGCTGCGGGCTGGCCTGCGGCGGCGCGGCACCGCCGGCGCCGGCCGTGCCGGGCGTGGCCGCCGCCGGCTTCGGCATCGCCTTGAGCAGCGCCGTCAGGTCGATCCGCGAGGCGTGGATCACCGCCTGCAGGTCGGGCTTCGGGCCAAGCCGCAGGCTGAAGGCGCCGCCGAGCTGCGCCTGGGCGGAGCTGATCGCGAGGCTGTTCAGCGCGACCGTGTTTGCAAGCCCCTGGCCGCCCGGATCGGTGAGCAGGCCGGAGACGCCGATATCGGTCCAGGCCGGCAGCGGCGTGCCGACGAGGTCGGAGAGTTTCGCGAGGTCGGGGATCGTCGCGCTCAGCTTCATCGCGACGCCGGCGAGCTTCGAGGGGGTCGCCATGCCGCCCGCGGCGTTGAACAGCGCGTTGCCGACCCGGCCGGCGACGTTCATGGTGAAGCGCTCGGTGGGCACGGCGTGGGCCGGGGCGGGTGCGCCGAGGGCCGCCTCGATCACGGGGCCGACCGGGCCGGCCTTGCCTTCGAGCCCGACCTGCCGGCCCTGGTACTGGCCGGCCAGCGCGACGTCCACCGCCTGGTCGAGCGCGGGCAGGGTGATGTTCATCGAGCGGAGCGACAGGCCCTTGCGCCAGGCGGTCAGGTCCGACTTGCCGGCGGTGAGGCTGACATTGGTGACCGAGGGCAGGGTCCCGCCGGCGGGCGGGCCGAGATCCGCCCGCAGGTCGACCTGTTGCAGCGGCGGCAGGTCGCCGCGGTCGGCGGCGGGCAGGTAGGCGGCGAGCGGGGCGAGGTCGGGTGCCGTGGCGTGCAGGTGCAGCGCGTAGCCGCTGGCCTCGCGCGGATGGGCGATCTGCCCGGTCACGCGCAGGTTCGCCCCCTGGCCGCTCACGGTCAGGTCCACCGGCCAGGGCGCGCCGCCGGCGACGCTGCCGGTCAGCCGCGAGACCGGCCCGGTGGTGCCGGCCACGGTGAAGGGGGTGCCGTTGTACTGCGCGTCGATCGCCAGCTGCAGCGGCGCGTCGAGCGAGGCGGCGCGGCCGGTGAAGCGGGCGATGTGCAGGACGGTGGGCTGCGGCGTCGCCAGCGCGGCGGGCTGGCCGGCGTTGAGCGGGACCAGCGCCATCGGCGGGTGGTAGGTGATCGTGCCGTTCTCGATCGAGACCGATTGCAGGGCGACGCCGGCCGCCGGGCCGGATGCGGACCCGGTGCCTGACCCGGTGCCGGCGGGTGCCGGGGCGCCCTGGCCGATCAGCCAGTCGGGCGTGCCGGTCGGCCCGTATTCGAGGTTGATCACCGGATCGACCAGCACGAGATCGAGGATGTTGAGCTGGTGGCGCAGCAGCGGCAGCAGCGCGACCTTCGCCTCGATCCGCCGCAGGGTGGCGAGATTGGTGTTCTGGTAGCCGGGCGGATTGGCGATGGTGATGCCGGTGGCCGAGATCGTCGGCACCAGCGAGAGGCTCATGCGCAACCGCCCGTCGATGCTGACGGGCCGGTGCAGCGCCCGTTCCGCCGCGGCGATCACCTGCGGCTTGTAGCTGTTGGGATCGAAGCTCGCGAGGAATAGGCCGATGACCGCGAGCGGTGCCAGAATGACGATCGCGACAACGATGACCGCGATGCGCCGGAAGGTCCGTCTTGCCTGCATGATCAACCCCTTACGCCAAAACCGCGATCGTTGCGAGGGCGGCGGCGCGGGATTGCGCTGAATTCAGAACCCGAACATGTGATCGAACGAAAACGCGCCATGGCCGAGGCCGGCGCCGTCGTGCTTGCCGTGATAGCCGAACAGCCGGCAGGTCGCGTCGCGGATGATGACATAGCCGCCGGCGGCGCGCGCCAGCACCTCGGCGCCGAAGATCCGCCAGGGCTCGACGATGGCCGAACCCGAGCAGGCGATGGCCAGTTTCTGCTCGGCCAGCACGCGGCCCTCGGCGTCGTGCAGCATCAGCACGGTGGCCGAGTGCGGATGCCAGGCGGCGGAGGCGGGGTAGGTCAGCACGCAGAAGCTCGGCCGCGTCGCGCTGCCGAGATCGAGGAACAGCCGGGTCGACAGGCCGGGCGGCGGGCCGGAATAGGATTGCGGCTCGCCCTTCCAGGTCATCAGCGTGTTGAACACATGCGCGCCGAAGCTGGTTTCGGCGGCGTGCGAGCCGTCCCGCGCCTCGTAGCGGAACAGGCCGTGCAGCCAGCCATCGGCCTCGCCGCCCCCGGCGAAGTCGTAGACCAGCTCGCCATGCCCGCCTTCCGGCAGCGCGCCCTCCGGCAGCACCTCGTCGAGATCGATGGCGCAGGCATGGTCGCGCGGGAGCGTGCCGGGCCGGTGCTCGGCCACCTTGCGTCCGTCCGGCGCGAAGACGTCGAGCCGGAGCGGCAGGTCAGCCTGGGTGTGGGCCATCGGCGTCGGCAGCGCGACCGAGCGGAACCGCTCCCGCGGCAGGATCGGGAAGGGGAGCAGAAAACCGCGGCCGAGCAGCGGCGAGAGGCTGCGGATCGCCGGATCGGGGCGCAGGTCGGCGCGCTCGACATTCATGTGGGCGATGCGGGTGCGCCCGGCGCGCACCACCTCGTAGCGCGGGCGCACCACGTGGCGGCCGGCGCGCAGCTCGATCTGCGCCGGCCAGCGCAGCCCGGGCAGCAGTTCGGCGACGTCGATGGCGCGGGTCGCGAACGGGGCGATCGGCTCGGGCAGCGCCACCGGCGCCTCGGCGCCCATCCGGTCGAGGCTGATCGCCCCGGCGGGGATCGGCACGGCGTGGCTGTTCTGCACCCAGAGGACCACCGTCTCGTCCTCGCGCGGGGCGGGCAGGCCGGCGAAGCGCTCGGAGGGCCAGGCATTGGCGTCGTGCGTGCAGGACAGGCTCGCCCCGTTGCCGGCGGCATGGGTGTCGAGCGCGTATTTCACCACATCGTGACCGGCGACGCCGATGGCGTGGATGAAGAGCTGGCCGGTGAACGGCCCGAGCCCGTGCGCGCGCCGCACCTCGGCGCTGTCGATGCGGACGCTGCCGGCGTGATCAGGCAGCGCGCGCTCGAACTCGGCGAGCACCGCGCCGGCGGCGTCGAACAGGCGGCACCACAGGCGCACGCCGGTCGCGCCGTAGCCGTGCCAGTAATTCGCGGTGACGAGGCTGGTCGTCATCGCGTCGTCGTCGCGGAAGAAGGCGAAATTGGTGGCGAAGTTCAGCGGGTCGAGATAGCGGCGGCGGTTGGTCAGCAGCCGGTCGGGCAGGCGCACCTCGTCGAGGGTGAGGATGTCGGCGCCGGGCAGCAGGGTGGCCAGCCGGTCGGCCAGGCGGTGCGCGTCGAAGGCGGCGATCAGCACGGTGGCGGGTGCGGCGGCGACGAGGTCGGTCAGCGGCCTCGTGGCGAGGCCGCCGCGGCGCTCGCCGATCGCCAGCGTGTCGTGCACGTAGACGGCATCGACCGGAAACGCCGGCGCCAGGGCGCGCAGCGGCGCAAAAATGCGCTCGGGATCGTAGACCGCGACCGGGCCGGCGGCGGCCAGGCGCGCGGCCAGGCGCTCCAGCGCCGCGGCGGCCAGCGGGTGCGCCAGCGCCTTGTAGACCGCGTTGCCGCCGCGGACATTGTCGAACGTGTCGATCTCGAGCATCGAAGTCAGACTCCCAGCATCCGGCGCAGCTCGGCGGCGGCCATCGGCGTGTCGTTCAGCGCCGCGGTGGCCCAGGTCTGCAGCCGGCCATCGAAGTTCCGGGCGCGGCCGCAGGCGACCATGTCGTCCATGAAGGCGCCGATGCGGGTGGATTTGCCGGGCAGGCGGGCGATCATCACCGGCGCGTCGGTGGCCACCGCCTCGGAGACCATCGAGACGGAATCCCCCGTCACCACGATCGCGTCGGCGACGGCGAGCATGCCGAAATAGGGGTTCTCGCCCTGCATGTCCCAGATCCAGGCGCCGCGCGGGCGCAGCGCCTCATCGAGGATGGCGCGAGCGGCGGGCTCGGTGCGGCGCGAGGGGGTGAGCATCAGCCCGACGCGGTCGCGGTCCATCATCCCGGCGAGCTGCTCGGCGAGGGTGCGCGCCGCCGCGGTGTCGAGCCGGTAGCGGCCGTTCGAGCCGCCGACCAGCACGGCGACGAGCGGGCGCGGCAGCCCGGCGAAATGCGGCGCCCACAACGCGCGTTCGAGGGCGAGGCGCTCGGGCGTGACCCGGTGCAGCGCGGTGCGGGTGACGATGACGTTCGGGCCGGTCAGCCCGTCGTGCTTCGCGACCACCACGGCGTCGAACCGGCCGGTGTCCATGCGCGGGTGCTGGATGATCACGGCCGGCAGGTCCGGCCGGCGCAGCGTCGCCAGCACGCGGGCGGCGGCCCCGCCGGCGCCGAGCATCAGGTCGCCCTCCGGCGGGGCGAGGGCCGCCGCGTCGATCGCGCAGCGCGGATCGGGCCAGAGCATCGGCGAGAACAGGGTCCACGGCCGCTTCGGCGCGATGACGCGGAAATCGGTCCGGAATCCGGCGGCTTCCGCGAGGCCCAGGGCCTGGGAGCGGAGACCGGCGAGGTCGGTGCACAGGACGCGGGCGGTGACCGGAGCGGCCTGTCCGTCGGCGATGGCTTGGGTTGCGGCCATGAGAGTCGGCGCGGCTTGCATCGCGGCGTTTTCGTGCCAGCCGGACATTTCGTCAACACATGTCGCACGGTTGCAGGTTTTTCATCTCTGGGTAGAGTGGCGCCATGGCAAGTTCGCGCCGAATGAAAGTCCGCCACGACCGCGCCGGACCGGCGGCGCCGCCGTGATGAGCGCGGCCGGGAGCGACACGGCATCGCTGCCGCGCTTCGAGGTGCGGCTCGCGGCGCCCGACCTTGCGCCCTGGCTGCCGGGCAATACCGGCATCGAGGGGTTCATCACCTTCGCCGCCCCGCGCTCCGGGCCGCATGTGATGGTGCTGGCGCTGATGCACGGCAACGAGATCGCCGGCGCCGCGGTGCTCGACGCCCTGCTGCGCGAGGGGCCGCGCCCGGCCTGCGGGCGGCTCACGCTCGGCTTCGTCAACCTCGCCGCCTATCGCCGCTTCGATCCGGAGAACCCGGTCGCCTCGCGCTTCGTCGACGAGGACCTGAACCGGGTGTGGGACCCGGCGGCGCTGGAAGGCCCGCGCCGCTCCGCCGAGCTCGACCGTGCCCGCGCGATCTGGCCGCTGATCGCCGAGGCGGACTGGGTGATCGACCTGCATTCGATGCTCTGGCCCTCGGACCCGCTGGTCCTGTGCGGCCAGGGCGCGCGCAGCCGGGCGCTGGCGATGGCGATGGGCACGCCGGCGCTGGTGGTGGCCGATGGCGGCCATGCCGGCGGGCGCCGGCTGATCGACCATCCGCGCTTCCTCGCCGAGGCGGGCGATGCCGCGGCCGTGCTGGTCGAGGCCGGGCAGCACTGGCAGGAGGACACGGTGCGGCAGATGCGCGCGAGCGTGGATGCCGCGCTCGCCCGCGCCGGCATGATCGGGCCGGTGCCGCCGGGCGCGCCGCCGCGCTTCGCCGAGGTCTCGCGGGTGGTGACCGCCAATACCGGCCGCTTCGCCTTCGTGCGGCCGTTCCGCGGCGGCGAGGTGATCCGCCGGCGGGACACGCTGCTCGCGCGCGACGGCGCGGCGGAGATCCGCACCCCGCACGACGACTGCCTGCTGATCATGCCGAGCCTGCGCACCAGCCGCGGCCATACCGCCGTGCGCCTCGCCCGCTTCGCCGCGCCGGAGTGAGCGCCGCGCGCTATTCCGAGCCGCGTTCGGCCCCCTGGCGCCAGCGCGCCTCGGCCTCGGCCTGCAGGCGCTTGAAGCTGCGGCGGCTGAACGGCAGCATCGCCAGGTAGGCGACGACGAGCAGCGAGAGGCCGAGCCAGGGATCGGCCATCAGCACCGCGGCGGCGACGATCACGCCGAGCAGGATGCCGATGACGTAGTGCGGCGGCACCTTGAAGTTCTTGAAGTTCCAGACCGGCAGCGTCGAGATGCAGAGCAGCGCGGTGCCGACCAGCACCGCGGCGCTGAGCGCCGGCGCGCGGGCGAGGGTGGCGAGGCCGGCGCCGCCGTGCCGCGCCGCCTCGAGGCCGAGATAGATCGGCAGCAGCGCGATCGCCGCCCCCGCCGGGGCGGGCACGCCGGTGAAGAAGTTGCCGGCGAAGCGAAAGGCGGGCAGGTGGCCATCGGCCTCGTGCGGGATCTCGTCGATCGCCGCGTTGAATCGGGCGAGGCGCAGCGCCATGCAGGCGGTGAACATCAGCGGCGGCAGGTAGCCGAACGCGCCCCAGGCGCTGAGCGACCAGAGATAGAGCACCAGCGCCGGCGCCGCGCCGAAGCAGAGGAAGTCGGACAGGCTGTCGAATTCCGCGCCGAAGCGGGAGGTGGCCTTGAGCAGGCGGGCGAGCCGGCCGTCCAGCCCGTCGATCACGCCGGCGACGGCGATGGCGATCACCGCGCCGCCGAAGCGCTGCTCGAGCGCGAAGCGGATCGCGCTGAAGCCGACGCAGAGGCCGAACAGGGTCAGCAGGTTCGGCAGCATGCGGTTGAAGCTCATGCCGCGCAGGCGGGGGCGGCGCGGCGGGCGGCGCCGGGGCAGGGCGAAGAGCGGCGGCTTTTCCGCCCCGCTCATGACCCGCCTTGCGGCGCGGCGGGGGGCAGCAGGCCCATCACCGTCTCGCCGCCGACCATGCGCTGGCCGACCGCGACCAGCGGCACCGTGCCGGGCGGCAGATAGAGATCGGTGCGGCTGCCGAAGCGGATGATGCCGAAGCGCGCGCCGGTTTCCACCCGGTCGCCCTCGTGCACGTCGCACAGGATGCGCCGCGCGATCAGCCCGGCGATCTGCACCACCGCGATCTCGGCGCCGGAATCGAGGCGGATGGCGAGGGCGTTGCGCTCGTTCTCCTCGGCCTCCTTCGCCGCCGCGTTCACGAACTTGCCGTGGCGGTAGGAGATGCGGGTGACGATGCCGGCCATCGGCACGCGGTTCACATGCACGTCGAGCACCGAGAGGAAGGTGGCGATGCGCGGCATCATCACCGCCGGCAGGCCGAGCTCGGGCGGCGGCAGCGCCTCGTCGATGATGACGACGCGGCCATCCGCCGGGGCGAGCAGGGCATCGGGCCGGGCGGGCGGCACGCGCGCGGGGTCGCGGAAGAAGAACAGGCAGAACAGCGCGAACAGCGCGCCGAGCCAGGCCAGCCAGCCGGCGGTGGCGAGGCCGATCAGGAAGACGACGAGGCCGGCGGCGATGAACGGCCGGCCGGCGCGGTGCGGCGGCACCAGGGCGGCGCGCACGGAGTCGATGATGTCCATGCGCGGGTTATGGCGAGCGGGGCGAGGACTGGCAAGAACGCCCTTCGCCCAGGGGCGGGATCAGCTCGTGCCGGCGCTGGCCGGCGGCGGCGCGGGCCGGGCGGCGGGCGGCGCGGGCCGGGCCGTTGCGGCCGCCGGCGCCGGCGCGGCGCCGGATGCGGGCGGCAGCACGAAGCGCTGGCCGGGATAGACCAGGTTGGGATCGCGGATGCTCGCCTCGTTCGCCTTGTAGATCAGCGAATAGTCGACGCCGCGGCCATAGACGCGCCGGGCGATCAGCCACAGGCAGTCGCCGCGCTCGATCACGACATGGTGCGGCGCGACCGGGCCGACCGGGCGCGGGGCGTAGGCGGTCTTCATCTCGCCGATGACGGCCCCCTTCGCGTCATGCGCCGTGAGGCTGAAGGTGCCGGGCTTCGCCGGCATGTGCTCGACCTTCAGCGTCCAGCGGCCATCCGGGCCGGCGGTCGCGGTGCCGAGCGGAGCGCCGTCGAGCGAGAGCGAGACTTGCGCGCCGGGCTTCGCCGTGCCGGCGATCAGCGCGTGGCCCTTGCCGTCGTAGTCGACCGAGCCGATGCCGAGCGTGCCCGGCGCCGGGCCCTGGCCGCTCAGCACCTTCGAGGGCTCGCCGCTCTTGCCGGCGAGCACCGCGAGCGGCCCCTCGTTCGGCGCGGCGGGCACCGAGACGGTGACGTCGCGGTTGCTGGCCAGGGTCTGGCCGCCGGGGCCGGTGGCGGAAAGGGCGAGCTGCTGGCCGCCGGCGGGCAGCGGGCGGGAGGTGACGAAGGCGAAGCTGCCGGAGGAATCCGCCTTCACCGTGCCGATCGTCTTGCCGTTGGCGGTGATGGTGACGGTGGCGCCGGGCGCGGCGTGGCCGGCGATCACCGCGTTGCCGCCGGCATCGACGCGCACCGTGTCGAAGCTCGGGGTGCCGGCGGGCCTGGCCGGCGACGCGGCGGGATGGACGGTGGCGTTCGGCGGCGGCGCGACCGGCCGGGTCGGTTCGATGTCGCGGCGGTTGCCGAGCACGGCGAGGCCGATCACGGCGCAGAGGCCGAGCGCGCCGATCGCCGCACCGGGCAGCCAGCCGGGAGCGCGCGTCCGTTCGCCCTGGCTCTCGCCGCTGGGGGTCTGGTTGGTTGACATGTAAAGAACTCTTGATGCCGATCGCTTGCCTATCCTGCATTATCCTGCCACGAGGACGGCCGTCTCGAAAGGTTCGGCAGGTAATTCTGGAATATGAGTCACATTTCGGTCACGGTATTTTGCGGCTCGTCCCCGGGGGCGGCGCCCGACTATCTCGCGGCGGCGCGCGCCCTCGGCGAGGGGCTGGCCGCGCGGGGCATGACCCTGGTGTTCGGTGGCGGCAATGTCGGGCTGATGGGGGCGACCGCCGGGGCCGCGCTCGGCGCCGGCGGGGCGGTGACCGGCATCATCCCCGATTTCCTGCGCGCCCGTGAGGTCGAGTTTCCCGGCCTGACCGAACTGATCGTCACCGACACGATGCATACCCGCAAGCGGCGCATGTTCGCCCGGGCGGACGCGTTCGTCGTGCTGCCCGGCGGGCTCGGCACGCTGGACGAGCTGATGGAGATCCTCACCTGGAAGCAGCTCGGCCGCCACACCAAGCCGATCCTGCTGATCGACATCCGCGGCTGGGCGAGCCGGGTGGCGGCGCTGATCGACGGCGTGATCGAGGACGGTTTCGCCCGGCCGTCGGCGCGCGAGCTGATCGAGGTGGTGCCGGACGTGGCGGCCGCGCTCGCCCGGCTCGAGACCTATTCGGAATCGGTCAACGGCGCCTCGTCGCTCGGCAACCTGTAATCCTCGCCGAACCAGCGGCCGAGATCGATCGCGCGGCACCGCGCCGAGCAGAACGGGCGGTGCGCCTCCTGCGCCTTCCGGCCGCAGATCGGGCAGGCGCCGGCGGGTTTGCGGCGGGGGCGGCGGTCGGGAGCCGGTTCGTCGGTCATGGCGGCAACTCGTGCAGCGGCGGGCGGATGCGGGGGCGGCTGATCTCGGCGAAGCCGAGTGCCGAGAAGCCGAGCAGGCGCGGGCGGAGCGGATCGCGCGCGAGGGCGGCGGCAAGGTCGGGGGCCAGTTTCGGCCGGGCGGCGGGTTTCATTCCGGCGAAATCGACCAGGATCGCGCCGGCGAGGTTGCGCAGCCGGATCTGCCGGGCGAGTTCGGGAATGATGGCGCGGTTGAGCCGCAACTGCGCGCCATGCTTGTCGCCCCGCTCGGCGGTGGCCGCGCCGGCATCGATGTCGATCGCGGTGAGCGCCGGCGTCGGGCAGACCGTGCCGCGCGCGCCCTGCGGCAGCGGAAAGACCGGCTCGGCGAGTGCGGCGATCTCCTCCGCCACCGGGGCGAGGCTGGCCGGATCGTGCGCGACCCCTTCATGCGCCGCGCGCAGCAGGGCGACGAGTTCCCAGTCATCGGCGAGGATCGGCGCGGCCGGATGCAGGGCGCGGAACTCGGCGATCGGGCCGGGGCCGCGGGCGAGCAGGCCGGGCTTCGCGCCGGGTGCTACACCTTCCGCCAGCGCGAGGCGCGGGCCCTTGCCGCCCTGCGGCGCGCGGGTGATGCGGACCGCGACGGCATCGCCCTCGGCGAGGCTCTTGCCGCCCGCGCTGTCGGGCAGGAAGCCCGATCCGTCGCCGAGATCGACGAACGCGCCGCCAAGTGCCGGGGCGCGGGCGGTGATCCGGCCGGAGCGGAGATCGCCGACGCCATCCGGCGCGTCGGGCCGCCAGCGCGTGTAGCCGGCGAGAGTGCCGGATTCGGTCAGCGCGAGATGCACCGTGCCGCCGCGCAGCCCGGCGCGGATGACGGCGCTCATGCCCGCCAGCCGAGGCCGCGCAGCAGGTTCAGCGTTTCGTGCAGGGGCAGGCCGACCACGCCGGAATGCGAGCCGGCGAGAAAATCGACGAACCCCGCCGCCCGGCCCTGGATCGCGTAGCCGCCCGCCTTGCCGCGCCATTCGCCGCTGGCGAGATAGGCCTCGGCGGCGTCGCGGTCGAGCCGGGCGAAGCCGACGGTGGTCATCACGTTGCGCGCGGCGATGCGCCCGTCCGGCCCGCGCGCGGCGACGGCGGAATGCACCCGGTGGCGGCGGCCGGCGAGCAGGTCGAGGCAGCGGCGCGCCTCGGCCTCGGTTTCGGTTTTCGGCAGGATGCGGCGGCCGAGGGCGACGACGGTATCGGCGGCGATGACGAAGGCGCCCGGCGCGGTGACGGAAGCGAGCTTCTCCGCCGCCATGCGCGCGGCGTAGAGCCGGGGCGGTTCCGCCTTGTGCGGGGTTTCGTCGATATCGGGGGACATCACCGCGTCGGGGACGATGCCGAGCTGACGCAACAGGTCGAGCCTGCGGGGGCTCGACGAGGCCAGGATCAGGTCGGCCATGCGGCGGTCCGGCTTACTTGAAGCGGAAGGTGATCCGGCCCTTGGTCAGATCATAGGGCGTCATTTCAACGTTGACGCGGTCACCGGCCAGCACGCGGATGCGGTTCTTGCGCATCTTGCCGCTCGTATGGGCGAGAATGATATGGTCGTTGTCGAGTTTCACCCGGAACATCGCGTTCGGGAGCAGCTCCGCGACGGTGCCGCTGAACTCGATCATGTCTTCTTTTGACATCAAACCTCGATAAAAAATTGCAACATGCGGTTCAAATGAGCCGATGGCGCGTTCAGGTCAAGTTTTCCGCCCGGTTGCGGGTCAGCCTTGCGCGGATGGAACGGGCGTGGCCGTCGAGGCTCTCGGCCACCGCCAGCGTCGCCGCGGCGGGTCCGATGGACGCCATCGCCGCCGGATCGAGGGCGACGAAGGTGGTGCGCTTGAGGAAGTCGAACACCGACAGGCCGGAGGAGAACCGCGCCGTGCCGCCGGTCGGCAGCACATGGTTGGGCCCGGCGACGTAGTCGCCGATCGCGGTCGGCGCGTCGGCGCCGAGAAAGGCGGCGCCGGCATGGCGGATGCGGGCGAAGACGGCGTCCGGATCGGCGGTCATCACCTGGAGATGCTCCGGGGCGACGCGGTTGGCGATCTCGGCGGCCTCGTCGAGATCGCGGGCGATGATGATCGCGCCATGGGCGGCGAGCGAGGCGGCGGCGATCGAGGCGCGGGGCAGGGTTTCCAGCGCGCGGGCGAGTTCGGCGGCGACGGCCTCGGCCAGCGCCGCATCGTCGGTGACGAGGAGCGACTGCGCCGCCTCGTCATGCTCGGCCTGGGCGATCATGTCGAGGGCGACGCGCCACGGGTCCTGCCCGGCATCGGCGATGATCAGCACTTCCGAGGGGCCGGCGATGGAGTCGATGCCGACCTGCCCGAACACCTGCCGCTTCGCCTCGGCGACGAAGGCGTTGCCCGGCCCGACGATGCGATCGACCGGGGCGATGGTGGCGGTGCCGTAGGCGAGGGCGGCGACGGCCTGCGCGCCGCCGACGCGGTAGATCTCCGCCACCCCGGCGCGCCGCGCGGCGGCGAGGACGAGGTCGTTCATCTGCCCGTCCGGCGTCGGCACGCACATCGCGATCCGCCCGACGCCGGCGACCCGGGCGGGAATCGCGTTCATCAGCACCGAGGAGGGGTAGGACGCCTTGCCCCCCGGCACGTAGAGCCCGACGGCGTCGAGCGGCCCCCAGCGCAGGCCGAGCCGCGCGCCGGCGGCGTCGGTGAAGGCGATGTCCCGCGGCAGCTGGGCGCGGTGGAACGCCTCGATCCGGGTCGCGGCGAGGTCGATCGCCTCAAGCTGTTCGGCGCCGACGCGGGCGCAGGCGGCGTCGATCTCGGCGGCACTCACCCGCAGGGTTTCGGGCGTGAGGGGAAAGCGGTCGTAGCGGCGGGTGAGGTCGATCAGCGCGGCGTCGCCCTCGGCGCGCACCCGGGCGATGATCGCGGCGACCGGGGCGGCGACGTCGGTGGCGCTGGCGCGGTCGCTGGCCAGGGCGGCGAGGGCGGCGGCGAAGCCCGGTTCGGCGGTGTGGAGACGGCGGATCATGCGGCGGCCAGCGCGTCGCGGAAGCGGGCGATCCAGTGGGCGATTTCCTCCGGCCTTGTCTTCAGCGCGGTGCGGTTGACGATCAGCCGCGAGGTGACATGGGCGATGGTCTCGGTCTCGACCAGGCCGTTGGCCTTCAGCGTCGAGCCGGTCTGCACCAGGTCGACGATCAGGCGCGACAGGCCGAGGCCGGGGGCCAGCTCCATCGCGCCGTTCAGCGCCACGATCTCGGCCTGGATGCCGCGCGCGGCGAAATGCCGGCGGGTGATGTTGGGGTATTTGCTGGCGACGCGCACGCGCGAGAGGCGGCCGAAATCGGTGCGCCCGGCCGCGTCCGCCGGCTCGGCGACGGCGATGCGGCAGGCGCCGATGCCGAGATCGAGCGGCGCGTAGATTTCCGGATAGTCGAACTCCATCAGCACGTCGGCGCCGCAGATGCCGATCTCGGCGGCGCCGAAGGCGACGAAGGTGGCGACGTCGAAACTGCGCACGCGGATCACGTCGAGCTCGGGGATCGCGGTGTGGAAGCGCAGCCGCCGGCTGCTCTCGTCGGCATAGTCCGGCTCGGGCGCGATGCCGGCGGCGGCGAGCAGCGGCGCGCATTCCTTCAGGATGCGGCCCTTGGGCAGGGCGAGCACGAGCCCGTTGGTGGCGGCCTCGGCGGCCTTCGGCGATGGGGTCACGGCGGTCATCGCGCGGGTTCGTAGCATTGCCGGCGCGCCCTGCCAAACCCGGCGGCGCGGGGCTTGTCCCGGCGGTGCTGTGGGCGCAGATTGCGGCCATGAGCGAGCATGTGATGATCTGCGAGGTCGGCCCGCGCGACGGGCTGCAGATGGCGAAGTCGAGAATGGAGACCGGGGCGAAATGCGACTGGATCGCCGCCCTGGCGAAGGCCGGGGTGAAGGAGATCGAGGTCGGCAGTTTCGTGCCGGCGAAGCTCATCCCGCAGATGGCGGATACCGAGGCGGTGGTCCGCTTCGCGAAGGAGATTCCGGGCCTCGTCGTCGTCGCGCTGGCGCCGAACCTGCGCGGGGCGCAGGCGGCGGTGGCGGCCGGGGCGCACCGGGTCAGCATTCCGGTCTCGGTGAGCGAGGGGCATTCGCGCGCCAACCTGAACCGCGCGCCGGACGAGCAGGTGGCGGTGGTCGGCCAGATCGTCGAGTGGATGGAAAGCGCGGGCAATCCGGCGGAAATCGAGGTCGCCTGCTCGACCGCCTTCGGCTGCTCGATCGACGGCGTGGTGCCCGAGCGCGAGGTGGTGCGCATCGCCGCCGCACTCGCGGAGACGGGGGTGGAGCAGATCGGCCTCGCCGACACGGTGGGCTACGCCAACCCCGCGCAGATCAAGTCGGTCGTGCGGGCGGTGCGGCGCGAGATCGGCCCGGCGCTGCGCGGGCTGCACCTGCACGACACGATGGGCCTCGGCCTCGCCAACGCGCTGGCCGGGCTCGAGGTCGGGATACGGGATTTCGACGCCGCCCTCGCCGGGCTCGGCGGCTGCCCGTTCGCGCCCGGGGCGTCGGGCAACATCGTCACCGAGGATCTCGTGTTCATGCTGGAGAGCATGGGCTTCGGCACCGGCATCGACCTTGCGGCGCTGATCGCCGCGCGGCGCCTGCTGCACGAGGGGCTGCCGGCCGAGCCGATGCACGGCCAGGTCGCGAAGGCGGGCATTCCGCGCACCTATCGCCAGGCGGCGTGAGGGGCGCGGCATGAGCGGCACACCGCTGGCGGGGCTGCGCGTCGTCGAGTTCGCGCACATGGTGATGGGGCCGACGACCGGGCTGATCCTCGGCGATCTCGGCGCCGACGTGGTGAAGATCGAGCCGATGCCGGACGGCGACAACACCCGCCGGCTGACCGGCTCGGGAATCGGCTTCTTCACCATGGCGAGCCGCAACAAGCGCAGCGTCATGCTCGACCTGAAATCGCCCGAGGGGCTCGAAGTGGCGCGGGACCTGGTGGCGCGGGCCGACGTGCTGACCGAGAATTTCCGCCCCGGCGCGCTGGAGCGGCTCGGCCTCGGCTACGCGGCCTGCGCGGCGCAAAACCCGCGGCTCATCTACTGCTCGCTCAAGGGCTTCCTGCCCGGGCCGTACGAACACCGCACCGCGCTCGACGAGGTGGTGCAGATGATGGGCGGCCTCGCCTACATGACCGGGCCGATCGGCCAGCCGCTGCGGGCCGGCGCCTCGGTGATCGACATCATGGGCGGCAGCTACGGCGCCATCGCGGTGCTCGCCGCCCTCGCCGAGCGGGAGCGGACCGGGCGCGGCCAGCACGTGCAGTCCGGCCTGTTCGAGAGCGTCGCGATGCTGATGGCGCAGCACATGGCGCAGGCGGCCATCACCGGCGTCGAGCCGGCGCCGATGAGCGCGCGCGACGTGGCCTGGCCGGTCTATGACATCTTCAACACGAAGGACGGGCAGCAGATCTTCATCGGCGTCGTCACCGACACGCAGTGGAAGGTGCTGTGCGCCGAGTTCGGGCTGGCCGCGCTGGCCGACGATCCGGGGCTGGCGACGCAGGCCGAGCGGCGGGCGGCGCGCCCGCGCACCCTGCCGGTGATCGCCGCCGCCTTCGCGCGGTTCAGCGCGGCGGATCTGGTCGCGCGCTGCGAACGGCTGGGCCTGCCCTTCGCGCCGATCGCGAAGCCGGCGGACCTGTTCGCCGATCCGCACCTGCGGGAGTCGGGCGGGCTGGTCGAGGTCAGCCTGCCGGACGGGCGGAAAATCGGCCTGCCGGGCCTGCCGATCAGCATGGACGGGGCGCGCAGCACGGCGCGGCGCGACGTGCCGGCGCCCGGCGCGGACACGCGGGACGTGCTGGCGGAGCTGGGCTATCCGGCCGCCGAGATCGACCGGCTGATCGCGGCGGGCGCCGCCGGCTGAACGGAATTTCAGGGAAGGAGCAGAAAAATGGCGAAGGTGGCGTTCATCGGGCTTGGGGTGATGGGCTATCCGATGGCGGGGCATCTGGCCGCCGGCGGGCATGAGGTGACGGTCTACAACCGTACCCACGCCAAGGCCGAGGCCTGGACCAGGCAGCACAAGGGCACGGCGGCGCCGACCCCGCGCGAGGCGGCGGCGGGGGCCGATTTCGTGTTCTGCTGCGTCGGCAACGACGACGATCTCCGCTCGGTGACGATCGGGCCGGACGGCGCCTTCGCCGGCATGAAGGAGGGCGCGCTGTTCGTCGACCACACCACGGCCTCGGCCACGGTGGCGCGCGATCTGGCGGAGGCCGCCGGCGGGCGTTTCGGCGTGATGGACGGGCCGGTGTCCGGCGGCCAGGCCGGGGCGGAGAACGGCAAGCTCACGGTGATGATGGGTGGCGAGGCGGCGGATTTCGAGCGGGCGAAGCCGGTGGTCGGCTGCTACGGCGCGAATATCAGCCATATCGGGCCGCACGGGGCCGGGCAGCTCGCCAAGATGGTCAACCAGATCTGCATCGCCGGCGTCGTCCAGGGCCTCGCCGAGGGGCTGCATTTCGCCGAGGCCGCCGGGCTCGACGCGGCGAAGGTGATCGGCGCGATCTCGAAAGGTGCTGCGCAGAGCTGGCAGATGGAAAACCGCTGGAAGACGATGACGGAGAAAAAATTCGATTTCGGCTTCGCGGTGGACTGGATGCGCAAGGACCTCGGCATCTGCCTCGCCCAGGCGAAGGAAACCGGGGCGCGGCTGCCGCTCACCGCGCTGGTCGACCAGTTCTATGCCGATGTGCAGCAGATGGGCGGGCGGCGCTGGGACACCTCGTCGCTGATCGCGCGCTTCGGCGGCGTCTCAGAATAGGCTGTTGTTGATGCGCAGCACCTCGCGGCAATGCGGGGTGTTGGCCAGCGCGCCGCCATTGTTCTCGCAGCGGACCACCTGGCGCATCAGCGCGTGCGGGTTCTTGCGGTAATAGGCGGTCTGGCCGCCGCCGGCGCAGCCGGCGAGGGCGCCGCAGGCGAGCAGCAGGGCCGCGAGGCGGGTCGTGGCGGCGGTGCGGCGGTGGCGCATCCCTCTGGAACCTCCGTGGTGTCGGGGCCGGCGCGGCGCCCGGGCTCACTGGCCGGCGTTCACCGGCCAGAACGCACCGGCAAGAATTCACCGGAATGTCACAGGACCGCCGCGATCCGGTCATCTTCGTCGCCCCTTGTAGCACTCTCGTCAACCATGGGGAGTTCCGACGTGATGAACATTTCGCGCAAGCAATTCGCGGCGATCCTGGGCGGCGCGCTGATCGCCGGCGGTCTTGCCGGCGGTGTCGCCCAGGCCGAATATCAGGGGCACATGATGCAGGCGCGCCGGGCGCTGCTCGCCGCGCGCCACCAGTTGCAGATCGCCGACCGCGACAAGGGCGGGCATCGCATCGCAGCGCTCCGGGCGGTGAACGAGGCGCTGCGCCAGGTCGATATCGGCATCCGCTACGACCATCACTGACCGGCGTGCTTCGGCCGGCCGGGCCGTTCGCGGCCCGCCGGCCGCGTCTCGCCGCTTGCGGCCGGCCGGGTGCCGGCGTAAGGCTCGTGCTCATGAAAAAATCCACCGCATACCTTTTCGGCGCCGCGATCGCCCTGCCGCTCGTCGCGCCCCTCGCGGCCAGGGCCGCCGACCAGCCGAAGCCGCTCGGCACGTTCAAGGCCTGGACGGCGGCGACCTACGGCACCGGCCCGGACATGGTCTGCTACGCCTTCGCCACGGCCAAGCCGGAAAAGGGGTCGAAGACCGCGCCGGCGATGCTCACCGTGGCCGAACGCGCGACGTTCCGCGACGAGATCTCGCTCAGCCAGGGCGTCACCTACGCCAAGAAGCAGGACGTGACGGTCAAGGTCGGCGGCGCCGCGCTGAAATTCTTCACCAAGGACAACATGGCCTACGCGCTCAAGGGCCCGGCGACGGTGAAGGCGTTCCTCGGCGGCGCCTCGGCCGTGGCGAGCACGGGCAAGGGGGCGAAGGCGGTGAGCGACACGTTCAGCCTCGACGGGTTCGGAGATGCCTACAAGGCGATCGTCAAGGCCTGCCCGCCGGCCGGGCACAAGGCGAAGTCCTGACCGGGTGACGGCGGCGATGCGCGCGGACGCGCCGGCGACGGACGGGCTGGACGAGGCGGCGCGGGCGCGCATCCTCGCCAAGGCCGCGCTGTTCGCCCCGCCCTCGAACGAGCTGGCGGACGGGCGGCGCGACCTCGTCGGCCTCTCGCGCGAGGAACTCGCCGCGGCGATGGCCGAGATCGGCGAGCAGCCCTTCCGCGCCAAGCAGCTCTGGCACTGGATCTACCACCAGGGGGTGACCGATTTCGCCGCGATGGCGAATATCGCCAAGCCCCTGCGCGCGAAGCTCGCCGAACGGTTCGCCATCGGCCGGCCCGAAGTGGCGGCGGACCATCTCAGCGCCGACGAGACGCGCAAGATGCTGTTCCGCTTCCGCGACCACGAGGCGGTCGAGACCGTCTACATCCCCGATGTCACCGAGGATCGAGGTGCCGTGTGCCTGTCCTCGCAGGTCGGCTGCACGCTGTCCTGCCGGTTCTGCCACACCGGCACCCAGCGGCTGACGCGCAACCTCTCCGCCGCCGAGATCGTCGGCCAGTTCATGGCGATGCGCGACGCCTATGGCGAATGGCCGAGCCCGAAGGGCGAGACGCCGCGGCTGCTCTCCACCATCGTGCTGATGGGCATGGGCGAGCCGCTCTACAATTACGAGAACGTCGCCAAGGCGATGAAGATCGTGATGGACGGCGAGGGCATCGGCCTGTCGCGCCGGCGGATCACGCTCTCGACCTCCGGAGTCGTGCCGATGATGGACCGGGCGGGGGCGGAACTCGGCGTCAATCTCGCGGTGTCGCTGCACGCCGTGACCGACGACGTGCGCGACGTGATCGTGCCGCTCAACCGCAAATACAACATCGCCGAGCTGATCGCCGCCTGCCGGCGCTATCCCGGCGCCTCGAACGCGCGGCGGATCACCTTCGAATACGTGATGCTCAAGGGCATCAACGACAGCGAGGCCGATGCCCGCCGCCTGGTCGAGCTGATCGACGGCATCCCGGCCAAGGTGAACCTGATCCCGTTCAACCCCTGGCCGGGCTCGACCTATGAAACCTCCAGCGGCAACGCCATCCGCCGCTTCGCCAACATCGTGATGGATGCCGGCTATGCCGCCCCCGTGCGCACCCCGCGCGGGCAGGACATCCTCGCCGCCTGCGGGCAGCTCAAGTCGAAGGTCGCGGGCGCGGCGTGACGGGCGGCGCGACGGGGCACTTGCGATGACGGGGCGGGTGGCGCTGGTCTCCGGCGGCGGGCGCGGCATCGGGGCCGCGATCGGCGCGCATCTCGCTGTGCTTGGCTGGCGCGTGGTCGCGGCCGATCGCGATATCGAGGGCCTGACACCGCCCGACGGGGTGCGCCTCGTGCGCTGCGACGTCGCCGACGAGGCGGATGTCGCCCGGCTGATCGAGGGCGTCGCGGCGCATGAGGGCCGGCTCGACGGGCTGGTCTGCAATGCCGGGTTCATGATCCGCAAGCCGATCGGCGCGCTCGGCCTCGCCGAATGGCGCGCGGTGATCGACACCCACCTGACCAGCATCTTTCTCCTCGTGCGCGGGGCGGAGGCGATGCTGCGGGCGGCGAGGGGCGCCATCGTCACCATCGCCTCGACGCGGGCGCACATGTCCGAGCCGGACACCGAGAGCTACGCCGCGGCGAAGGGCGGGATCGTGGCGCTCAGCCATGCGCTTGCCGTCTCGCTCGGGCCGGATGTGCGGGTGAACTGCATCAGCCCCGGCTGGATCGATACCGGGAAATACCCGATCGCCCCGTCCGACCACGCGCAGCACCCTGCCGGGCGCGTCGGCACCGTGGCGGACATCGCGGCGCTCGCCGCCTTCCTGCTCGGGCCGGACTCGGGGTTCTGCACCGGCGCCGAGTTCGTCGCCGATGGCGGCATGACCCGGAAAATGATCTATACCGAATAGCTGGCCCGGCCGGCGCTTGACCCGGACGCCGGATTTGGCGATATAGCCGCAACGCCGCGCCGTGGGGTCCATGGCGCGGGACGTGTTTTCGTGTTCCGTCTCCGCTTCTGGCCGGCACGCCGGCTTTCTGGATCGAGGTTTTCGTCATGACCCGTCGCTGCGACATCACCGGCAAAAGCGTGCTCTCCGGCAACAATGTGAGCCACGCGAACAACAAGTCGCGCCGCCGGTTCCTGCCGAACCTGCAGGACAGCGCGCTGCAGTCCGACGCACTGGGCCATTCGGTCAAGCTGCGCGTGACGCCGCGCGGCCTCGCGACGATCGAGCAGAAGGGCGGGCTGGACGCGTTCCTGCTGGACACGCCGAACCGCAAGCTGACCGACGAGGCGCGCACCCTGAAGCGCCGCGTGGCGAAGGCGGCGGCCCGGCGCGAGGCGAAATCGGCCTGATCCTCGCCGCACTCATAGCGAGAACTGCATGAAACCCGCCCCTCACGGCGGGTTTTATCGTTTGTTTATCGTGGGATTGTAGAGTTCGATTGCGGCGCCACATGAACTTACGGTACACTCCGATTCGGAGCGGTCATCCGCCGGTCGGCAACCGGCTCGCCGCCTCCGGCTTGGCTCCCGCACTCAAGGAGGAGATCCTCTATGACCTCCCTGGCCACTGAATCCCCCGAAACCGTCAGCAATCCGCTGGATATCGTCGAGCAGGTCGTCGCCGCCAACGACTGGGCGTTCGACCGCCGGAGCGACAGCGAAATGGCGGCCGAGGCGCCCGGGCGCTGGTGCGACTACGGGCTTTATTTCTCGTGGTCGCACGAGATCTCGGTGATGCATTTCTCCTGCACCTTCGACCTCAAGGCGCCGGAACGCCGGCGCGGCGCGCTGTACGAGCTGCTGGCCCGGGCGAACGAGAAGCTCTGGATCGGCCATTTCGGCATGGACCATGACGACGGCATGCCGGTGTTCCGCCATTCGGTGCTGCTGCGCGGCGCCGGCGGCGCCTCGGCCGAAAGCGTCGAGGACATGGTGGATATCGCGGTGTCGGAGTGCGAGCGGTTCTTCCCCGCCTTCCAGTTCGTGCTGTGGGGCGGCAAGACGCCGGACGAGGCGCTGGCCGCGGCCATGCTGGAGTGCGCGGGCGAGGCATGACCGACGCGGTGCTGCCGCCGCTGCTGCTTCTGGGCGGCGGCAAGATGGGCTCGGCCATGCTCGCCGGCTGGCGCGAGCGCGGCGTCTCCCGCGTCGTCGTCATCGATCCGGGCGCCGAGGCGCAGGCGCTGGCGGGTGACGGGGTCGAGGTCGTGCCCTCCATCGGGGCGGTCCCGGCCGGTTTCGCGCCGGGCGCGGTGATCCTCGCGGTCAAGCCGCAGATGGCGGAAGCGGCGGTGGACGGGCTGGCGCGGTTCGCCGGCGAGGCCGTCATCGTCTCGATCATGGCGGGAATCACGATCAACTGGCTGGCCGGCCGCTTTCCGGGCGGCGCCATCGTGCGCGCCATGCCGAACACGCCGGCCGCCGTGCGCCAGGGCATCACGGTGGCGGTGGCCGGCGCGGGTGTGGCGCCCGCGCGCCGCGCGCTGGCCGAGGCGCTGCTCGGCGCGGTCGGCGACGTCGCGATGGTGGACGACGAGGCGCTGCTCGATCCGGTCACGGCGGTCTCCGGCGGCGGACCGGCCTACGTCTTCCTGCTGGTCGAACTGCTGGAGGCGGCCGCCCTCGAACAGGGCATTCCGGCGGATCTCGCCCGCCGCCTCGCCCGCCAGACGGTGATCGGCTCGGCCGCGCTGCTCGCGGCGAGCGACCAGCCGGCGGATGCGCTCCGCCGCGCCGTCACCAGCCCGAAGGGCACCACCGAGCGCGCGCTCGCCGTGCTGATGGACGATGCGGCCTGGCCGGACGCGATGCGCCGGGCGATCGCCGCCGCCACCGCCCGGTCGCGGGAACTCGCCTCCGGCTGAACGGGCCGCGCGGTGCCGGCGGCAAAAAATGCCGCAACGGTTCGCCGGATTAACGATCCCATAATCTTTCGCTCATAGGGTCGCTGCCGGGGCGGGCTTCAGCCGCGCCGGTGTGCGAGGAAGCGCGTTTGCGGGGCCAACAGGGTCGGTACTGCGCGCGCCGCGACATTCGCCGCCGGCATCCGGAAGCCGTTTCGGAAACGCGGAGGCGTGCCCAGTGCGGAGTCGTATTGCATGACCGATCTTGACCGCCAGTTCCTGCCGTGCGGCCGGCATCGACGAAGAGGCTCCGGCGCCACGCCGGAAGCGCTCGCGCCGCAGCCGCGCCTGTCCGGAGGCGGGCGATGATCACCTGGTTCCGCGAGGTCGCGCCGATCCGGACCAAGCTCGCCGTCGCCTTCGGGTCGGAGACCTTTCTGATCCTCGCCGGCTTCCTGGCCGTGATCTGGGCCGGCAACGGCGGGCCGGAAGGGCTGCCCGTGGTGGTCGGCGCCGTGACCCTGCTGTGGTCGATCGTCGGCGGCTACGTCACCTGGCGGGTGATCACCGACCCGTTCACCGCCACGATCGAGCGGATGGAGTCGATGGTCGCCGGCAATTACGGCGCGCCCGTGCGCTTCACCGGGTATCGCGATTGCGTCGGCCGGCTGACCCGGGTGATCGACCGTTTCCGCGAGGCGGAGCTGGCCCGGCAGCGCGCCGAGGGCGAGGTGCGGGCGATGGCCGACCGCGAGGCCGAGCGGAGCCGCGCGGAGCGGCTGCGCGAGGCCGAGGTCCGCGAGCGGCTCGACCGCATGATCCGCAGCCTCGGCGGCGCGCTCGAAAGGCTCGCCGCCGGCGTGCTCACCGAGCGGCTGATGGAGCCGTTCGCGCCGGAATTCGAGACGTTGCGGACCGACTTCAACGCCGCGATGGACCGCCTGCAGGAGGCGATGCGGCTGATCGCGACCAATGCCGCGGCCATCGGCGCCGGCACCGGTCAGATTTCCAGCGGGGCCGACGATCTCTCCCGCCGCACCGAGCAGCAGGCCGCCACCCTCGAGGAGACGGTCGCCGCCCTCGACGAGATCACCGCGACGGTGCGCAAGACCGCGGAGGCGGCGATCCACGCAAGGAATGTGGTCGGCACCGCGACGCAGGATGCCGAGCGCGGCGGCGCCGTGGTGTCCCAGGCCGTGCAGGCGATGGGCGAGATCGAGGCGTCGTCGAAGCAGATCGGCAACATCATCGGCGTGATCGACGAGATCGCCTTCCAGACCAACCTGCTGGCGCTGAACGCGGGTGTCGAGGCGGCGCGGGCCGGCGAGGCGGGGCGCGGCTTCGCCGTGGTCGCCTCCGAGGTGCGCGCGCTGGCGCAGCGTTCGGCCGACGCGGCCAAGGAGATCAAGACGCTGATCTCGACATCGAACCAGCAGGTGGTCGCGGGGGTCGACCTGGTCGGGCAGACCGGCCGGGCGCTGGAGCGGATCGTTGCCCAGATCGGCGAGATCAACGGCGTCGTCGGCGAAATCGCCGCCTCGGCGCAGGAGCAGTCGACCGGCCTGGTGCAGGTGAATGCCGCCGTCGGCCAGATGGACCAGACCACGCAGCAGAATGCCGCCATGGTCCAGCAATCCACCGCCGCGAGCCACAACCTGCTGCAGGAAACCAACGAACTCGCCGCGATGATCGGCCGGTTCCAGATCGGCGCCCCGGTCGCGGCGCCGGGTGCCGCCCCCGGTCGCCGGCGCGGGGTCGCGGGCACCGGCTCCAGACTTGAGACGTCGGCAACGATGCGCGCCGCCGCGCCGGCGCGGCCGGTCACCCCGCGTGCGCCGGCGCCGTCCGCCGCCGTGACGGCCGCTGCCGGCGATGACGGCTGGGAGGATTTTTGAACGACATGTCAACCACGACCGACACCACGGAACAGCTGATGCTCGATCCCATTCTCGACCTCAAGGCGGCGTCGCCGCTGGCGCAGGCGTTGCTGGCCCGTCGCGGCGGCGATCTTCGGATCGATGCCGGCGCGGTCGAGCGGCTTGGCGGCCAGTGCCTCCAGGTCCTGCTCTCGGCGCGGGCCACCTGGGAGGCGGACGGGCACGCGTTCCGCATCGGGCCGATGTCGGACCAGATGGTCGCATCGCTCGACCTTTTCGGTGTCGGGCCCGCCGCGTTTCAATTTCAGGAGGACATTTCCGCGTGACCAAGACGATTCTGACCGTGGATGATTCGCGCACCATGCGGGACATGCTGCGCATGTCGCTGGTCGAGGCGGGCTTTCGCGTGGTCCAGGCCGAGGACGGCGTGCATGGGCTCGAAGTGCTGCAGGCCGAGACGCCGGATGTCATCGTGACCGACATCAACATGCCGCGGCTCGACGGCTTCGGTTTCATCGAGGCGGTGCGGCGGGACGCATCATGGCGGTCGACGCCGATGCTGGTGCTGACCACCGAGGTTGATCCGGAAAAGAAGGCCCGCGCCAAGGCGGCGGGCGCGACGGGGTGGATCGTCAAGCCGTTCGACCCGGTGAAGCTTGTGGACGCAATCCGCCGGGTTGCCGCATGACGGGAGGTGGATCGATGGATCCGATGGCCGAAATCCGGGAAACGTTTTTCCAGGAATGCGAGGAGCAGCTTGCCGAGCTTGAATCCGGCCTCATGCGGATGGAAGCCGGCGAGACCGATTCCGAGACGGTGAACGCCGTCTTCCGGGCCGTTCACTCGATCAAGGGCGGCGCGGGTGCGTTCGGCCTCGAAGACCTGGTGCATTTCGCCCATGTGTTCGAGACGGCACTGGATCTGATCCGCTCCGGGCGGCTCGACCCCGCGCCGGAGGCGATGCGGCTCCTGCTGCGCGCCGCCGATGCGCTGGCCGACCTGGTGCGGGCGGCGCGCGACGGCGGCAGCACCGATCAGGCGCGCATCGCCGGGATCGAGGGCGAATTGCGCCAGCTGACCGGTGGATCCGGCGCCGCGGCCGACGAAGCCGACGACGATTTCGGCGATATCGCGTTCGCGGCGGTGCCGGTGGCGATCGACGCCGCGGAGGAAAGGCCGGCGGCGCCAGGCTGGATGATCCGCTTCAAGCCGTTCGCCGATCTCTACGCGAAAGCCAACGAGACCGCGCTGCTGCTGCGCGAACTCGGCCGCCTCGGCCCGACGCGGGTGACGGTCGACCCCGAGTGCCTGCCGGATCTTGCCGCGCTCGATCCCGAGGGCGCCTATCTCACCTGGACGATCGCGCTCGATGCGGATTGCTCCGAGGAGGCGGTCCGCGCCGTCTTCGAATTCGTCGAGGACGATTGCGAACTGGTGATCGAGCGGCGCCAGCCCGAGGGCGCGGCGGTGCCGGAGCCGCCGGCCCGGCCGGCCGACCAGCCGTCGGATGACGAAATCCTCGCGTTGCTGCGCAATGCGGCGGCGAGCGTCGCGGCGCCGGAACCCGCGGCGGAAGCAGCGGCGCCGGCGGCGGCTTCGGCCGAACGTGACCATCCGCCCCAGGCCGCGGCCGAGGCGCCGGCGGCGCGGAGCGAGGCGTCGCACGGCGTCGGCGCCACGATCCGTGTCGATCTCGACCGGGTGGACCGGCTGATCGATCTGGTCGGCGAGCTGGTCATCAACGAGGCGATGCTCTCGCAGCGGGTGTTCGAGGCCGGGCTGGCCCGCGCCTCGGCCGTGGTGACGGCGCTCGACGAGCTGGAGCAGCTCACGCGCGAAATCCAGGACAGCGTGATGGCGATCCGCGCCCAGCCGGTGCGCTCGGTGTTCCAGCGCATGCCGCGCCTCGTGCGGGAAGTCGCGGCGATGACCGGCAAGCAGGTGCGCCTGCTGACCGACGGCGAGGGCACCGAGGTCGACAAGACGGTGATCGAGCGGATCATCGACCCGCTCACCCACATGATCCGCAATGCGATCGACCACGGCCTGGAATCGACCGAAGCGCGGCTTGCCGCCGGGAAGCCGGCCGAAGGCGTGGTGAAGCTCACGGCGCTGCATCGCTCCGGCCGGATCGTCATCGAGGTCGAGGATGACGGCGCGGGCATCAACCGCGAGCGGGTGCGGGCCAAGGCGATCGAGAACGGGCTGATTTCGCCCGACGCGCAGCTGACCGACGAGGAAACCGACAACCTGATCTTCATGCCGGGATTTTCGACGGCGAGCGAGATTTCCGACATTTCCGGGCGCGGCGTCGGCATGGACGTGGTGCGGCGCTCGGTGCAGGCGCTGGGCGGGCGCATTTCGATCGCCTCGCGGCCGGGCCAGGGCTCGACCTTCACGCTCAGCCTGCCGCTCACGCTGGCGGTGCTGGATGGCATGGTGGTCAGTGTGGATGGCCATACGCTGATCGTTCCGCTCAGCGCGATCGTCGAGACGCTGCAGCCCCGCGCCGAGCAGGTGCACATGCTCGGGGTCGATGTCCGGGTGATCGGGATGCGGGGTGGCTATATTCCGCTCGTCGATGTCGGCGCCGCGCTGGGCTATCGCCCGGTGCCGGCCGAACCGGAGAAGAGCGTGGCGCTGCTGGTCGAGGGCGAGGGGGGCGTGCGCGCCGTTCTCGTGGTCGATGGAATCCAGGGCCAGCGCCAGGTCGTCATCAAGAGCCTGGAGGCGAACTACCAGGCGGTTCCCGGCATCGCGGCGGCGACCGTGATGGGCGATGGCCGCGTCGCCCTGATTCTCGACGTCGATGCCATCGTCTCCGTGACGAGGAGCGACAATCTGCGGGCCGACGCATGTCGCGTCGAGCCGACCCTCATGCCAGCGAGTTGAGCGATGAATGATGTCATGACCGGCGGGTCGGGAGCCCGCGAACTGATTGCCTTCCGTGTCGGCGTCCAGGAGTTCTGTGTCGACATCATGGCCGTGCGCGAGATCCGCGGCTGGACCGCGGCGACCGTGCTGCCGCAGGCGCCGGGCTATATCTGCGGGGTGATCAACCTGCGCGGCGCGGTGCTGCCGATCGTCGATTTCGCGGTCCGGCTCGGATTGCCGCGCTCGGAGCCGTCGGCCCGGCACGTGATCATCGTCGTGCAGATCAATCGCCAGATGGTCGGCCTGCTCGTCGATGCCGTGTCCGACATCCTGACGATGAACGACAACGCGATCCAGCCGACGCCGGACATCGCCTCGGACGTGGTCAAGAGCTTCGTGCGCGGGCTGATGCCGGTGGACGGGCGGATGATCAGCCTGATCTCGCTCGATCATGTGCTGCCGGCGGTGGAGCGGGAAGCCGCATGAATCTGCGCCCCCGACCGCGACGGGAGGGAGACGGCCTCATCGACGGGGCGGAATACGTGCTCACGCGCGAGGATTTCCGCACCATCGCCCGGATCATGCGCGAGGAGGCCGGCATCGCGCTGCCCGAATCGAAGGCAACGCTCGTCTATTCCCGGCTGGCGAAACGCCTGCGCACGCTCGGCCTCGGCAGTTTTGCGGAATATTGCGAACTGGTGGAGAGCCAGCAGGGCGGCGCCGAGCGGCAGGAAATGCTGGGCGCGCTGACCACCAACGTGACGCGGTTCTTCCGCGAGCCCCATCATTTCGAGCATCTGCGCAGCCGGATCCTGCCGCCGCTGATGGCCCATGCGCGCAGCGGTGGCCGCGTGCGGCTGTGGTCGGCGGCCTGTTCGAGCGGGCAGGAGCCCTATTCGATCGCGCTGACCGTGCTGGCCCTGCTGCCGGAGGCGCCGCGGTTCGACATCAGGATCCTGGCCACCGATATCGACCGCACAATGCTGGCGACCGGCCGGGCCGGCCTCTATGAGGCGAGCGAGATCGCCGCGGTGCCGCCCGAATTGCGCGAGCGCTGGTTCGAGCCGGCGAACAACAATTCGCCCAAGTTCCGCATTGCCGAGGCCGCGCGGTCGCTCGTCGCGTTCCGGCCCCTGAACCTCATCGGCACCTGGCCGATGCGCGGCCGCTTCAACGCGATCTTCTGCCGCAACGTGGTGATCTATTTCGACGACGAAACGCAAAAACAGGTATGGGCCCGAATGGTGCCGCTGCTCGAGGAGGGCGGGGCGCTCTATATCGGCCATTCCGAGCGCGTGAGCGGCCCGGCCGAACGCGCTCTCGGCAACGATGGCATCACCACATACCGGCTTGCCGGTGCCCGGGAGATGAGAGGATGACGGTTCGCGTTCTGATCGTGGATGATTCGGCGACGATGCGCGGCGTGATTTCCGCCTCGCTCCGGCGCGACCCGGAGATCGAGGTGGTCGGCGAGGCGGGCGATCCCTACGAGGCGCGCAGCGCGATCAAGGAACTCAATCCGGATGTGATCACCCTCGATGTCGAGATGCCCAACATGAACGGGCTCGACTTCCTGGAAAAGATCATGCGGCTGCGGCCGACGCCGGTGATCATGGTGTCCAGCCTGACCTCGGAAGGCGCGCAGGTGACGCTGCAGGCGCTCGAGGCCGGCGCGTTCGACTGCGTGCCGAAGCCGTCCCTGGGTGACCGGCACGATTTCGACATGCTGGGCGAGAAGGTGAAGGCGGCGGCCAAGACGCGGCTGCGGCTGCGGCCGCGCGAGGCGGCGCCGGCGCGGCCGGCGGCGGTCTCGTCGGCCGGCGGGTTCAGGTCCGACGGAAGGCTCGTCGCGATCGGCGCGTCGACCGGCGGCGTCGAGGCGCTGATCGAGGTGCTGTCCCGCTTTCCGGCGAGTTGCCCGCCCACGCTGGTGGTGCAGCACATGCCGCCCTCCTTCACCCGCAGCTTCGCCGACCGGCTGAACCGGCTCTGCGCGCCGGTCGTGGCGGAGGCCGAGAACGGGGCGGTGGTGCAGCCGGGCCATGTCTATGTCGCGCCGGGTGACGCCCATCTCGAAATCGCCGGCGTCGCGGGGTCCGGCCGGCTGCATTGCCGGCTCCATCAGGGCGAGCGGGTCAGCGGCCACCGCCCCTCGGTGGACGTTCTGTTCGGCTCGTTCGCCCGCGTCATGAAGGGGCGGGCCCTGGGGGTCATCCTCACCGGAATGGGCCGGGATGGCGCCGAGGGGCTGGCCGCCATGCGCCAGAGCGGTGCCGAGACGATCGGGCAGGACGAGGCCTCGTCGATCGTCTACGGCATGCCGAAGGCGGCGTTCGAGATCGGCGCGGTGGAGCGGCAGTTGCCGCTGCCGGCGATCGCCGACCAGATCATCAAGAGCACGAATCTTACTTACAGGGAGGCAGTCTGATGCCTTTGGCCAGCTCGTTGACCGTTCTTGTCGTCGACGATCAGCAGACAATACGCAGCCTCGCGCGGGTCGGGCTCGAAGCGCTCGGAATCGGCGAAATCGTCGAGGCCGAGGATGGCGAGGAGGCGCTGAAGCTGCTGCTGACGCGCAAGACGCCGATCCACCTCGTGATCTCGGACTACAACATGCCCAAATTCAACGGGCTCAGCCTGCTGCGGGCGGTGCGCGCGCACGGGCCGATCAGCAAGACCGCCTTCATCATGCTCACCGGCCGCGCGGACAAGCAGATGGTGATGACCGCCGTCGAGCACGGCGTGAACAATTACCTGATCAAGCCCTTCACCACCGAGTCCCTGAAGGAGAAGATCGAAGCCGTGCTCGGGACGCTGACGTGACGCCGGTTGCCGCCGCATCACCGGACTATGCTCGCCGCATCAACATCGTGCAGGGCGAGCATCGGGTCGAACACGATCCGGAAGCCGTCCTGTGCACGATTCTCGGATCGTGCGTCGCCGCCTGCCTCTGGGATCCGGGCGCGTCCGTGGGCGGGATGAATCATTTCCTCCTGCCCGGCGATGCCCATGCGCAGGCCGGCGGCGGCGGCGCCGCGATGCGCTATGGCGCCTATGCGATGGAACTCCTGATCAACGACCTGCTTCGCCACGGCGCCCGCCGCGACCGGCTGAAGGCGAAGCTGTTCGGCGGGGCCTGCCTGATGAAGGGGCTGACCGATATCGGCCGGCTCAACGCCGATTTCGCCGAGCGGTTCCTCGCCGCCGAGGGAATCGAAATCGTCGGCGGCAGCCTGCGCGGGGAGCGGGGGCGGCGGATCCAGTTCTGGCCGGTCTCCGGCAGGGCGCGGCAGACGCTCCTGGCCGCCGACCAGCCCGCCCTGCTGAGGGCCGAGCCCGACCTGCGCACCCTGAGAGCGCCGCCGCCGAGCGGGGCGGTCGAACTGTTCTGAACGGAATCCCCCCGCCATGGCCGCATCCGACATCAGCCACGCCCTCCCGGACGAGACGATGAATGACATTCCGACCGGCATGACGATGAACGAGCTGTTCGCGATCATCGAGGCCGAACTGGTCGATCTCGGCGCCTATGCCGAACGGATGCAGGAGGTCCTCAGCCCGGCGCTCGTCGCCTCGCCGGAGAGCAGCCTGTGCCGGCAGGAAGCCCAGATGCTCGACATCCTCACCCAGAGGCTGCAGGGGTTGCGCACCTTCATGGAGCATCTGCGCCGGGGCCTGCCGGAGACCTGGCTGGTCGATCCTTCGCGGGCGGCGCGCGCCGTCGTGCTGGGCACCCTGGCCGAGCGGCTCAGCGGCGCCAAGGATGTCGTGCCGCTGCCCGCCGCGGGGGAGATCGAACTGTTCTGACGGGCCGCCGGCGCAAGCTGGCCAGGCTCGCGGCACGTCGTCGGTCCGCTTCGGTCGGTGGCTATGATGCCCATCACATTCAAGTTTTCCATGTTCGTGGCATCGACGTCCTGCCGGCGCGGTTCGCCGGCGGCGCGAACGAATGTGAACGTCGCGGCGCCGGCCTGCCGCTTCCCGCGGCTGACGGGGGCTGGCACATCGCGCCGGCCGGCTTGCGGCGCGATCGGAGAGGGAGATGCACGTGCGAATGGCAGATCAGGCTGACGATGTTTCGGCGCGTGTCGGGATGATCTTCGCGCGCCTTTTCCCCGATCTCGCGCCGACCGAGATCGCGCGCGCATCGACACGCACGGTGCGCGCCTGGGATTCGATCACGACGCTGAGCCTGATCGTCGAGGCCGAGGACGAGTTCGGCATCGTCATCGGCTTCGACCGCATGGCGGCGATCGAGAGCTTCAGCGATCTGTGCCACATCGTCGCCCGGCTCAGGCGTGAACAGCTGGGCCGGCTTTCCGGCTCCCGCCTGCTGCACTGAGGCGCCCCGGGCGGGCCGCTCAGATCGGGCGGCCCTCGCTGGAGGCCCAGGCCTTCATCAGCGTGTTGCTCGGCAGCGTCTTGTCCAGCACCTTTCGCGCGGTCTCGGCGCCGGCGACCGGCAGCCCCGCCGGGTCGAGCAGGCCGAGTTGCACGAGCACCGAGGCCTGGTCCCAGTAGATGTGTTCGTGAACCAGCTTGTCGCCCTCGAACCGGACGATCGCGACGAGCGGGATCTCGACGCGCCGGCCGGTCGGCGGGATGCCGGGCAGCATCCAGTCGATTTCCGAGGTGTGGGTGAAGCGGAAGATCATCTCGTCGACGATGCTGCTGGCGCCCACGGTGCGGCTGACCGGCACCATTTCGGTATCCGGCGGGTTGGCGCCGATGAAATGGTATTTGTAGAAGCGCTTGAGGTGGTCATGGCCGACGCCGCCGGTCATGGTCGGGATGTGGTTGACATAGGGGTCGGCGACCATCGTGGCCATGGTGGCATCGACGTCGCGGGTCTCGAATTCGTAGCGGCAATGCGCTTCCCAGAGGGCTTCCAGATCGTGTTGCGGCATGCGCGTCTCCTCCCGTGTGATGATCCGATCCCGCCGCCTTGCCGGCGCGGGCGTGCGCGGCGAGATCATCGGGTGTGGCGCGCCGCGTCAAGGGGGCGGCGCGGCGCTGGTCAAGGGCCGCGGCGCCGGTCTAAGCTCGGCGCATGGACAATTTCCGCAGAGTTGAAACCGGAGGACGGGCGCCGGGCCCGGTGAGCGCGTGCCGTTCCTGACCGAGGCGGAGCCGCGCCGCGGCGTTCCGCATCAGGTGCTGCCCGGCATTCGCCGCGTGGTGGCCCGCAATCCCGGGGTGATGACCTATCATGGCACCAACACCTGGCTGATCGAGGGCGAGGACGGGCTGACCGTGCTCGATCCGGGCCCCGACGACCCGATCCATGTCGGCGACGTGATCGAGGCGGCGGCGGGCGTGCCGATACGGCGCATCGTGCTGTCGCACACGCATCGCGACCATCTGGGTGCTACGGCCGGGCTGCAATCGGCCACCGGCGCGCCGACCTACGGCTTCCATCGCCCGGCGACCGCGATGTTCCGGCCGGACCGGCCGATCGGCGAGGGGGATGTCGTCGCGGGGCTGACGGCGCTGCACACGCCCGGCCATGCCAGCGACCACCTGGCCTTCGCCTTTCAGGTGCCGGGGGTGGGCGAGATCCTGTTCAGCGCCGATCACGTGATGTCGTGGTCGTCGTCGATCGTGAACCCGCCGGATGGCGACATGAAGGCCTATTACGCGAGCCTGGAACGCCTGCTCGGCCGGACCGAGGTGCTCTACCTGCCGGGGCATGGCCCGGCGCTGGAGCGGCCGCGCGAGCTGGTGCGGGAGATGCTGGCGCACCGGCTGCGGCGCGAGGCGGCGATTCTGGAGGCGCTGCGCGCCGGACCGGCGACGGTGACGGACATCGCCGCCCGGCTCTACGCGAAGCAGGACCCGATGCTGAAGATCGCCGCCGAACGCAACGTTCTCGCCCATCTGCTCAAGCTGCGCGCCGAGGCGCAGGCGGAGGAGCACGGCGAGGTCTGGCGGGTCGCCGCCTGAGCTTCGGGCAGAAAAAACCCTGCGCCCGGGGCGGGCGCAGGGGCTGGAAAACCGCTTTATGGATCAGGCGACGGCGCGATCGGCCAGCGCCTGGCGCTGCTCGGCGCGCTGTTCCGCCACCTGCGCCTTCATCGACTTCTGCAGCTTCTCGAAGGCGCGCACCTCGATCTGGCGGACCCGCTCGCGCGAGATGTTGTATTGCTGCGAGAGGTCCTCGAGCGTCGTCGGGTCGTCCTTCAGGCGGCGCTGGATGAGGATGTGCCGCTCGCGGTCGTTCAGCGTCTTCAGCGCGGTGGCGAGAAGCGCGCGGCGGCCGGTCATCTCCTCATGATCGCCGATCGCCTCTTCCTGGCTGTCGGCATCGTCGACGAGCCAGTCCTGCCACTCGCCCTCGCCATCCATGCGGATCGGCGCGTTGAGGCTGTGGTCGGGCGCGGTCAGCCGGCGGTTCATGCTCACCACGTCCTGCTCGGGAACGCCGAGCACGCGGGCGATCTTTTCCACCTGTTCGGGCTGCATGTCGCCATCCTCGATCGCCTGCATCTGCCCCTTGAGGCGGCGCAGGTTGAAGAACAGCTTCTTCTGCGCGGCGGTCGTGCCCATCTTCACCAGCGACCAGGAATGCAGGATGTATTCCTGGATGGCGGCGCGGATCCACCACATCGCGTAGGTGGCGAGGCGGAAGCCGCGTTCCGGGTCGAACCGCTTGACCGCCTGCATCATGCCGACATTGCCTTCGGAGATGAGTTCGCCGAGCGGCAGGCCATACCCGCGATAGCCCATGGCGATCTTGGCCACGAGACGCAGATGCGAGGTGACGAGCTTGTGGGCGGCCGCCTGGTCTTCATTGTCCCGCCAGGCGCGGGCGAGCCGGTCCTCTTCCTCCGGGGAGAGCATCGGGAACTTGCGGATTTCCTGCAGATACCGGGCGAGGTTGCCTTCGCTCGGGGCCATCGTACTGACTCCAGAGGCCATGGGTAGCTCCTTTCGTCTTCTCTACGGGCCGGACATGAATTCGGATGTGGAAAATCCAGACCCTTGTGATGCCGGTCCCTTCACTGCGGAGTATACACAGGTCAGCGATCTTGCCGTATCACGGTCCCGCGAGAACCCCTGAAAAGGCGGTAACGGGCGGGAAAGATCGCGGATCCACTTGACTCCGCTCTTGACTGTGACCTGTCTACCACGCTGATCGGCGGATTGTCAACAAAAAGGACCATACCAGTCCAGTATTGCAGTCATGTCGGGGGAGTAATAGCACCCAGATGTGACAGCAATGTTGCAAGATCGGCCGGAGGCGCGGCCTCGAACCGCAGCTTCGCGCCGCTGCGCGGGTGGGCGAACCCAAGCGTGGCAGCATGTAGCGCCTGGCGCGGAAAGTCCAGAAGAAAATCGCGTTGAGGTTGCTGCATCTGCGATGCCGCGGCCGGCCGGCGACGCAGATAGACGGGATCGCCCACCAGCGGATGGCCGCGGCTGGCGAGATGCACGCGGATCTGGTGGGTCCGGCCCGTCGCCAGCCGGCAGGCGAGGAGCGTCGCGCCCAGGCCGAAGCGGCGCAGCGTGCGGTAATACGTCAGCGCCGGCTTGCCGCCGCGGGCGACGACGGCCATCCGCTTGCGGTCGCGCGGGTCGCGGCCGATCGGGCCCTCGATCTCGCCTTCGGCGGGCTGCGGCGCCCCCCAGCACAGGGCGAGATATTCGCGGTCGAGATCGCGCGCGGCGAAGGCGGCGGAGAGCGCGTTGAGGGCGAGTTCGGTCTTGGCGGCGACCATCACGCCGGAGGTGTCCTTGTCGAGCCGGTGGACGATGCCGGGGCGCCGCTCGCCGCCGATTCCGGCCAGGCTGTCGCCGCAATGGGCGATGAGCGCGTTGACCAGCGTGCCGTCCGGATTGCCCGGCGCGGGATGGACGACGAGGCCCGCCGGCTTGTCGATCACGATCAGGTCGGAGTCCTCATACAATACGGTGAGGTCGAGCGCCTGGCCCTGCGGCGCCGCCGGGATGGCGGGCGGCAGCGCCACGGTGTAGATCGCGCCGGGCCGCACCGCGGCCGATGGCAGCCTGATCACGGCGCCATCGCACGTGACGGTCCCCGCCTCGATCAGCGCCTTCAGCCGCGAGCGCGACATCTCGCTCAGGCGGGAGGCGAGAAACCGGTCCAGCCGCTCGCCGCCATCGGCCTCCGTGGCGCGGAACGGCCCGCTCCCGTAGGATGGGGCGTCGGGCGGCGCCATGCCGGCGGGCGGGGTTGCATGGGAATCGGAGTTGGGTTCGGAGTTCACGGATGCAGGATACACCAATCCGGCCAAGGCCGGCACGCGAGGCTGGCGCGCAGAATCTGCGGGGGCTGAAAGCGCTCGTCATCGGGCTTGGCATACTGGTCGTGCTGGGCACCGCCCTGGTCATCGGCGTGGTGGTCAAGCGGATTGTGGCGCCGGAGCACGCGGCCGCGCCTCCGCCGGCGGTCGCGCCGCGCACCGCCGCGCCGCCTTTCGCGACCGAACTGCCGGGCGGTGCGGGCAGCGCGATCGCCGGCGTCGCGGCGGCGGGCGGCATGGTGGCGATATGGCTGCATGACGGGCAGGGCGGCGCGGTGGTCTTCGTCGATCCGCGCACGGGGCGGATCGCCGGCACGGCGGCGCCGCGGCACTGAGGCCGGCGCGGTGCGCAAGGCCGACCTGCCACAGAAGACCTGCGCCGCCTGCGGCCGGCCGTTCGCCTGGCGGCGGAAATGGGCGCGGGATTGGGACGCCGTCAAATTCTGTTCCGACGCCTGCCGCACCGGCCGGCGCGAGGCCGCGCGGGCGCGCCAGGGCGCGACCGGAAAACCGCGTCGTGGCGCTTGATGCCCGGCGCGAAGTCGACTATCTAGCGGCGCACTCGGTCCCGTTCGTCTAGAGGCCTAGGACACCGCCCTTTCACGGCGGCAACACCGGTTCGAATCCGGTACGGGATACCACTGAAATCACCGAATTCCTTCGGGTTCGCAATCGCCGGATACCCAATATCCGGCCGATATCCTGCCCTTCGCGGCAATGGCCGAAACCGGACACTTTCAGCCGCCGCTGCCTCCATCCCGGATCGCGCAAGGCCCCCTGTCTCCGCGGGCATATGGCCGCCCGAGGCGCCAGGTCTGTCAGCAATTCTTACACAATTACGATTGCGAATTTATAAAACCCTGATTTTTATCGACATATTTTTTGGCATCGAAATTGCTTTGTTGAGGCTGACTGGAATGTCTTGCATTGAACAGAAAGTTGCATCGCCATGAAGCGGATTTTTAAAATTGTTGTTGGTGCCATGGTCTTCGGTGGCGCATGGGCTGCCACCGCCCATGCGAGTCCCATCACCTTTGGCGGGACGTATGCGGTTACAACAAGTAGTGGCCTCAGCGCGACCAGCAATTCAGCAATCGACCTCGGATCGCCGTTTACGCTGTCTCCACTCGATGTTGGACAGTCGGTGACCGACAATCTGTTTACACTGAACCCAACCCGGCAGGCGACAGGGACGCAGAGCTTTTCCGTCGCATTCGACTTTACGCAACCGCCTCCTTCGTTTGGTGCAAACGGTAGCGGGACGGCGATAGTCAACAGACAGTATTTATTTTTTGGATATTATTTTGACTATATCAAAAACAACTCAATCCAATTTACGAATCCACTTCTCAAGCTCAACTTCGGACCGAACAACGATGGCGAGCTTGATATCAGCCTGCTTACGGATTCCTTTATAGGACTCCAACTCCACACGGTCGAAGCCCGGTTCACCCTGGTGAAGGACCCAACCGCGGTCCCCGAGCCAGGCTCTCTTGTTCTCCTCGGCACGGGTCTGCTCGGTCTGTGCCTGATATCACGCCGCAACCGCCGCCGCGCCTGAGGGGAATCCGCGCAATGAGCGTCTGACCTGTCGGCCCATGCGGATGGTGCTCCCGCCGAACGCCGCCGCATGGCCGCACCCCGCCGGCGACATTGCATTCAATTGTATACAATCTTGACTTGACCCCGCCCGGCCTCTACTCAGCACGGGCATGAGGTCTGAAACGGTCTTTCCCGCGACGGTCGACACGCTGGTGATCGGCGGCGGCAACGCCGCCCTGTGCGCGGCGATCAGTGCCCGGCGCGAAGGCGCCTCGGTGCTGGTGCTCGAAGCGGCCCCCGAATTCTACCGCGGGGGGAACACGCGGCACACGCGGAACATGCGTTGCGCGCACGACAGCGCCACGGATTTCCTCACCGGCCCCTATACCGAGGAGGAATTCTGGCAGGACCTTCTCCGCGTGACCGGCGGCGAGACCGATGAGGATCTCGCCCGCTTCATGATCGCCGAATCCAAGGACATGCTGACCTGGATCGCCCGCCAGGGCGTCAGGTTCCAGCCTTCGCTCGGCGGCACGCTCAGCCTGGGCCGCACCAATTCCTTCTTCCTCGGCGGCGGCCGCGCCATGCTGAAATCGCTCTACCGCACCGCCGAAAGCCTCGGCGTGCGGGTCATCTACGAGGCGGAAGTCATCGGCTTCGACATTCAGGACGGCGTGTTCCGCGAAGCCCTGGTCCGGCATGGCGGCGCCGTCGTGCCGGTGAAGGCCCGCACCCTTGTGGCAGCGGCCGGCGGGTTCGAGGCCAATATCGACTGGCTGAAGGAATCCTGGGGCGCCGCCGCCGACAATTTCCTGATCCGCGGCACGCCCTACAATCGCGGGGACATCCTGCGCCTGCTGCTCGATGCCGGCGCCGAGCCGGTCGGCGACCCGACGCAATGCCACGCCGTCGCGATCGACGCGCGGGCCCCGCGCTTCGACGGCGGCATCATCACCCGGCTCGACTGCGTCGTCTTCGGCGTGGTGCTCAACGCCAACGCCGAGCGCTTCTACGACGAGGGCGAGGATTTCTGGCCCCGGCGATACGCCATCTGGGGCCGCCTCGTCGCCGCCCAGCCCGGGCAGATCGCCTATATCGTCTTCGATTCCCGCTCGCTCCCCCTGTTCATGCCCTCGCTTTACCCGCCCGTGCAGGCGGACGACCTGCATACCCTCGCCACCCGGCTCGAGCTCGATCCGCAGCGCTTCGAAGCCACGCTCGCGGCCTTCAACGACGCGGTGCGCGAGGGGCATTTCGACCATACCGTGCTCGATGACTGCCATACCGAGGGGCTGTCGCCGCCGAAATCGCACTGGGCGCGGCGGATCGAGCAACCACCGTTCTATGCCTACCCGGTGCGTCCGGGCATCACCTTCACCTATCTCGGCGTCAGGGTCGGCCGCGACGCGCGGATCCGCATGAATGACGGCAGGCCGGCGGTGAACATGTTCGCCGCGGGCGAGATCATGGCCGGCAACGTGCTGGGCCGGGGCTACGCGGCGGGAATCGGCATGACCATCGGCAGCGTGTTCGGACGAATCGCCGGTCGGGAGGCGGCGCGCCATGGACGGAACTGACACTCGCGGCACCCCCGCTTTGGCCGAGGCCGCGCGGATCATGACCATCTGCAATTCGTGCCGTTACTGCGAAGGGCTCTGCGCCGTGTTCCCGGCGATGGAGCGGCACCGGGAGTTCAGCCCCGGCACGCTCGCGCATCTCGCCAGCCTCTGCCACGGCTGCGGCGCCTGCCTCGACGATTGCCAGTTCGCGCCGCCGCACGAATTCGCCGTCAACGTGCCGCGGACGATGGCCGCGGCGCGCCGGGAATCCTACGCGGCGCATGCCTGGCCGCGCCTGGCCGGCGGCGCGTTCGATCGCGGCGGCATCGTGAACGCCGCCGTCATCCTGCTCTGCGTCATCGGCTTCCTCGCCGCCATCATGCCAGCACTTTCGGGCGCCGGCGGCCCGCTCTCGGCGCCCGGCGCGTTCTACCGGCTGATGTCGCATGGCGCGATGGTCGCGGTGTTCGGCCTCGCGGCCCTCTACGCGATCTTCACGATCGCCGCCGGCATCCGCCAATTCTGGCGCGCCGCGGGCCCCGCGCCGCATATCGGCCCCCGCGCGCTGGCCGGCGCGCTGCACGATGCGATGAGGCTCCGCTATCTCGATGGCGGCGGCGCCGGTTGCCCGGATGCCCAGCAGGCCCCGCGCGACCACCGCCGGCTGTTTCACCATTTCGTGTTCTACGGCTTCCTGCTCTGCTTCGCCTCGACCTGCGTGGCGACCCTCTACAGCTACGGGTTCGATCTCGAGGCCCCCTATCCGCCGACCTCGCTTCCCGTGATCCTCGGGGCGCTCGGCGGCATCGGCCTCGTCGCCGGCGCGCCCGGATTGCTGCTGGAGAAGAGGCGGCGCCCGCCCGCCTTCGCCGATCCCGCGAGCCGCGGCATGGATGTCGCCTTCATCGTCACCCTGTTCCTGCTCGGCCTGACGGGTCTGGCTCTGCTCGTCCTCCGCGCGACATCGTTTGCCGGGATCCTGCTCTGCATCCATCTCGGCGTGGTTCTTGGCTTTTTTGTCACAATGCCATACGGAAAGTTCGTGCACGGGATCTGGCGACTGGTTGCGCTCGTGCGCCACGCGGCCGAATTCGAGGCCGAAACCGCCGGGACGCAGAAGTAAAGCCACTCCGCGCGAGTGTCGGTCTGCCGACCGGACCTTGAAACACAATAATCGACAGGGCAGACCCAGAACGGGCTCCGGGAGAACACAGACATCATGAATCACACGACAGACGAGCCAACGGAACATCAGATCCGCAAGGTCGCGCTGGCCAGCATCATCGGGTCGGTCATCGAGCAGTATGACTTCCTGGTCACCGGCGTCATTGCCGCCACGGTCTGGGGCGGCATCTTCTTCAAGCTGCCGGGGCTGGCGGCCATCGCCGCGGCGATCGGCGTCTACGGTCTTGGCATCGTCATCCGGCCGCTCGGCGCCTTCATCTTCGGCAACATCGCCGACCGCCGCGGCCGCAAGGACGCGATGGTCTACGCCCTGGTCCTGATGGGCGTCAGCACGCTGCTGATCGGCCTGACGCCGACCTATGATTCGATCGGCGCGGTCGCGCCGGCGCTGCTGATCATCTTCCGCCTCGCCCAGGGCATCAGCTTCGGCGCCGAGTTCGGCACCGCCTCGACCTGGGTCGTCGAGCAGGCGGCGAAGTCGCGGCATCGCGCCTTCTGGGGCGCCTGGGTCGGCTTCGCGATCCCGATCGGGCTGCTGCTCGGCTTCGGGTCCGTCATCCTCGTGAAGTCGATGATGACGCATGCCGAATTCATCGCCTGGGGCTGGCGCATCTTCTTCTTCATCGGCTTCCTCGTCGCCATCGTCGGCATCGTGATCCGGTCGCGGACCGAGGACAGCTTCGTCTTCGAGCGCCACCGCGCCAGACACGCGGTGCTCGACCTGCCGGCGAGCCGGGTGTGGCGCGAGATGCCCCTGCGCATCCTGCGCACGTCGCTCGTGAACGCGATGTTCAGCGGCGCCTTCTTCCTGTCGTTCGTCTTCGGCACGAGCTACATGAAAGCCGTCGGCTTCACCGCCACGCAGGCCGAAACCGTCGGGCTGATCGCGGCCGCCTTCATGTTCGTCTTCATGTATATCGGCGCGCGCATGGCCGACCGCGTGAGCCGTCGCACCGTGCTGCTGATCTCGGCCGTCGTGTTTCTCGTCTTCGCGATCCCGTATTTCTACCTCATCAACATGCACAGCTTCTTCCTCGCGGTCGTCGCGGAAGTCATCGGTTTCGGCTTCGTCTTCGGCTTCGGCTATGGCGCCATCCCGGCCTTCTACACCGAGAACTTCCCGACGCGGTATCGCGCATCGGGCGCCAGCCTCGGCTATCAGATCTCGCAGGTCTATGGCGGCGGCCTGATCCCCATCGTCGCCGGCCTCATCCTGCGCAGCGCCGGGATTCACCGTGCCTATGTCTATATCGGGCTTCTCGTGATGGTCTACGCCATCGCGGCGATCTACGCGATCCTGACGACCGCCGACACCACGCAGTCGGACCTCGAACACTGACACTGACACGCAAACCCGGTCAGGCCGCCTGGCCTGATCGGGTCGCCTCCCGCCCTCAATACCTGTTTCGGTGGACAACCACGCTGAGCCCGATCCGCAACGCGCCGCTTCGCCTCGCGCAGAGGCTGCGCGCATAGGCATCCTGGCTGGCCGTGACCGCCTTGCCGTTCACCATCAGGAACCGCCCGCCGATAGGCTGGTCCTGGACCAGATCCACCACTTTATTGTCGATATAGATGTTCTTGATGATGTTCGAGCTATAGGACATGTCGACCATGTAGCGGCACACGCGGCGCGGAACGTTCGAGATCTCGACGTGATAGGCGTTGATGTCATGCGGGTCGAATTGCATCACGAAATTATGGTCCCGCACGTCCTGATTTTTCGCGATATGCAGGATCTGCCCCGCGTCGAGTTTCCCATACTGTCGAATCTTGTGGAAATATGAAACGCTCATCCGGTCGTACACCTCGCGCCGGCTACTGAACGGATGCGGATCGTCATACGCGTATTTCACCAGCAGAACGACCGCCAGCGCCGCCACGCACCCGGACAGCACACCAAGGATCAGCCATTTCGACTTCTGGAAAAAGCTCATTTCGAATCCGATATCTATTCCTGCCTTTCTGATTTTTGTTGATGCAAAGTATTATGGACATATAAACAACATATTAACCGGATTCCGGCCGCCACGGCGAATCGTTCGATGTCATTCCGAATCGAATTATCAATGTCCTGCCTTCCGCCCGCATCGGACGCGCCGTTTCGACTCTGGCAACCGCCTAGAGCACTTTCCGATCCTTTCGGATCGGATGTAGTGCTCTATCATATTGATAAACAGAGCATCTTTATCCGATCAGATGACTCCATCTGATCGGATGATGCTCTAGTGTCCTGCCCCTGAAATTCGTGGGTGAATTTCAGGGACAAGCAGGCCACCAAACTATTGTTTTTTCCCAGTGTCCACTTTGAATCTGAAATCCGATGGATTTCAGATTCGGGACGCTAGAGCACTTTCCGATCCTTTCGGATCGGATGTCGTGCTCTATCATACTGATAACCCGAGCATCTTTATCCGGTCAGATGACTCCATCTGATCGGATGATGCTCTAGCGCGTCAGGCCGCCGCCAGATAGGCGCGCCAGCCGCCGAACCCGGTAATCTCGCGCGCCCCCTCCAGCGCCGCCGGCTCGCACAGGAAGCCGGCAAACCGCCGCCCGTCCGCCAGCGTCACCTGGCCGATCGTCATCGGCCCCGGCACGCCGGCCACGAACCGCCCGAACTCCGCCGGCGACAGCGACCACCGCTCCACCGCGATGCCCGCCCCCGCGAAGCCCGGCGCCCGCACCAGCCCCGGCTTCGCCGGCGCCGTCGCCAGCGCGTAAAGCCGGTAGTCCGCCGCCGTCGTCGTCGCCTCCTCCAGCCGCGCCCCCAGCGCGGTCAGCTCGTGGTTCAGCGCCATGCCCGAAAGATGCGCCCCGGCGACGACGATCGAGATCCGCGCCGCCGCCGGCATCGCCAGCGCCCCCGGCGCCGCCCGCCGCGACACCCCGCATCCCGGCGACCCGGCCCGGTGCAGCGCGTCGCCCAGCGCCAGCAGCGCGGCGTCGCTGAAGGCCGGCCCGACCAGCGACACGCCGAACGGCAGCCCGTCGGCGCGGAACCCCGCCGGCACCGCCACCGCCGCCATGTCCAGCAGGTTGACGAAATTGGTATAGCGCCCAAGCGCCGCGTTAAGCGCGATCGGCGCCTCAAGCATCGCCGCCACGGTGAAAATCTCCGGCGCGGTCGGCAGCAGCAGCGCGTCCACCTTCGCCAGCTCCGCCCCGGCCTGCCGCCGCAGCCCCATCAGCCGCGCTTGCGCGTCGAACAGGTCCGCCGCGTCGAACCCGCGCGCCCGCTCCAGGATCGCCCGCACCGCCGGGTCGAACGCCTCCGGCGATTGCGCGAAAAAACCCCGCAGCGCCGAAAGCCGCTCGGCCACGAACGCATCCTCGTAGAGCAGCGAAGCCGCGGCGCGGAACGGCGCGTCGTCGATCTCCACCAGCGTCCAGCCGAGCCCCGCCGCCACCGCGCAGCTCCGCGCATAGAGCGCCGCATACCCCGCCTCGTTGCCGCCCTCGCGCTCCGCCGCCCCCAGGATGCCGACACGCGGCCGCGCCGGCAGCGCCACCGTCTCCGGCGCCCGCGAATACGGATCCTCCGCATCCACCCCCTGCGCCGCCGCCAGCACCGTCGCCGCATCCGCCGCCGCATTGGCGAAGACCGACACGCAGTCGAGGCTCCGGCACGCCGGCACCACGCCGCTCGCCGGCAGCAATCCCCGCGTCGGCTTCAGCCCGACCAGATTGTTGAACGAAGCCGGCACCCGCCCCGATCCCGCCGTGTCGGTGCCGAGCGAAAACACCGCGAGCCCCGCCGCCACCGCGACCGCCGAGCCGGAGGACGACCCGCCCGAGACATACAGCGCGTCGAACACGCAGCGCGGCGCGCCATGGGGCGAGCGCGTGCCGTTCAGCCCGGTCGCGAACTGGTCGAGATTGGTCTTGCCGATCGGCACCGCCCCCGCCGCCCGCAGCCGCGCGACCACCGCCGCGTCCCGCGCCGGCATGTAGGCGAAGGCCGGGCATCCCGCCGTGGTCGGCATCCCGGCGACGTCGATATTGTCCTTCACCGCGAAGGGCAGCCCGGCGAGCGGCAGCGAGGGGTCGGCCGCCATCGCCTCGTCCCGCGCCGCCGCGCGCGGCCGCAGCGCGATGAACACCGCCGGATCGCGATACGCCTCGATCCGGTCATAGACCGCATCCACCAGCTCCCCCGGCGTGAACGCCCCGGCGGCGAACCCCGCCCGCAGCGTCGCGATATCGAGCAGATCGGGAATCATGCCGCATCCTCCGGCGCGATCACGGCGAGGCGCTGCCCGGCCCGCACCACCTGTCCCGGCGCGGTCTCGATCGCGGCGAGAACCCCCGCCGCCGGCGCCGTCACCCGGACCTCCATCTTCATCGATTCGACGATCATCACCGTCTCCCCGGCGGCGACGCGCTCGCCCGTCCCGCGCAGCACCTGCCACACGCTGCCCGGCACCGGGGCGGGCAGGGCGCGCATCCCCGCCGCCAGCGCCGCCGCCGCCGGCGGCGGCGTCAGCTCCTCGGCCGGGGCGGCGTCGAGCCCCATCGCCCGCCAGGCCTCGCGCTCGGCGGCGAAGGCCGCCCCCTGCCGCGCCCGGAAGGCGGCGATGCTCTCCGCCTCCGCCGCCATCAGCGCCTGCTGCGCCGCGAGCGAGAATGTCGTCTCCTCGATCCGCAGCGGATAGCGCCCGTGCGGAAACGCCGCCCGCGCCTCGGCCAGGTCCCGCGCGTCCACGGGGTAGAACCGCAGCACGTCGAAATGCCGCAGCAGCCAGGGCGTGTCGCCGAACGGCGCCCGCCCGCCGGGATGGCTGTTCCACATCTGCACGGTGCGGCCAAACAGCTGGTAGCCGCCCGGCCCCTCCATGCCATAGACGCAGAGATACGCCCCGCCGATCCCCACCGCGTTCTCCGGCGTCCAGGTCCGCGCCGGGTTGTATTTCGTCGTCACCAGCCGGTGCCGCGGGTCGATCGGGGTCGCCACCGGCGCGCCGAGATACACATCGCCCAGCCCCATCACGAGATAATCGGCGTCGAACACGATCCGCCGCACCGCGTCCTCGGACTCGAGCCCGTTGATCCGCCGGATGAACTCCACATTGTCCGGGCACCAGGGCGCGTCCGGCCGCACCGTCTCCTGATATTTCCGCATCGCCAGCATCACCTGCCCGTCCTTCCAGGACAGCGGCAGATGCACGATGCGCGAGGGCACCGTCATCGCCGCCGGATCGGGCAAATCCGGCTCGATCGCGCGGATCGCCTCCAGCAGCACCTGCGCCCGCACCGCGTCCGGGTCGAAATGCACCTGCAACGAGCGGATTCCCGGCGTGAGATCGACGATCCCCTTCAGCCCCGCCAGCCGCAGCGCCGCCTGCAACGCATGCGCCCGCAGCCGCAGCGCGAAATCCAGCGTCATCGCGCCGAACTCGACCAGCAGGTTCGCATCCCCCTGCCGCCGCACCACCATCGTCTCCGACCGGTGCAGCACCGCCGGGTCGGCGTCGGCGCGGGTGAAATGCACCACATCCCCCGGCCGCACCTGCCCGAGCTTCCACAGATCGCCCGACGCCACCACGCCGGGGCAGACGAACCCGCCGAGCGAGGGCCCGTCCGGCCCGAGCAGGATCGGCATGTCCCCGGTGAAATCCACCGCCCCCACCGCATAGGGCACGTCATGGATGTTGGAGGGATGCAGCCCCGCCTCGCCGCCATCCGCCCGCGCCCAGTCCGGCTTCGGCCCGACCAGCCGCACCCCGGTCCGCGCCGAGTTGTGGTGCACCTCGTAGGAGGCCGAGAACAGGGTCTCGATATCCGCCTCGGTGAAGAAATCCGGCGCCCCGTGCGGCCCGTGGCGCAGCGCGATCTCCCAGCGCGCGGTCAGTTCCGCCGCCTCCGGCGCCGCCGCTTCGCCACGCGCCAGCCCGGCGAAATGCAGCACATCCCCCGCGTTCAGGCAGCCGGTGCCATGCCCGCCGAACCCGCCCAGCGCGAAGGTCGCGGTCGAGCCGAGGAATTCCGCCGCCATGAACCCGCCGCCCACCGCGAGATAGCAGCGCTGCCCCGGCCCCTCGATCGCGCCCAGCGCCAGAACCTGCCCCGCCCGCACCGCGACCACCGCGTCATGCGGCACCCTCGCGCCATCGAGCGTCGCCGCCATCCGCGCCCCGGCGAGCGCGATCTCGGCATCGCCGCGGAAGCGCAGCACCGGCCCGCTCAGCGTGCATTCCAGCACCGAAGTCCCCGGCGGATTGCCGAGCAGCGCATTCGCCCGCGCGGCACTCCGCGCATCCATCGGCCCGCTCGGCGGAATCCCCACCTCCCAGGCGCCAAGCCGCCCCGGCAGGCTCTGCAACGACGATTGCGCCCCCGGCTCCAGCACCGCGATCCCTTCGCCCCGCCAGTCCAGCCGCCCCAGCGTCGCCGTCGTCATCGTCCCGGCGCGGAAATCCGCATCGTCCAGCGCCGCCAGCAGATAGGCGCGGTTGGTCTCGATCCCGGTCACCACCGTCGCCGCCAGCGCCGCCCGCAGCGCCGCGATCGCCGCCGCCCGGTCCGCCCCGCGCCCGATCAGCTTCGCCAGCATCGGATCGTAGAACGGCGTCACCTCGCTCCCCGGCGCGATCCACCCGTCCACCCGCGCGCCGGCGCCATAGCGCAGCGCGGTGATCCGCCCGGTCGAGGGCCGGAACCCTTCCGCCGGGTCCTCCGCATAGAGCCGCGCCTGCACCGCCGCCCCGCGCGGGGTCAGCCCCGCCGGCAGCGCGAACCCGCCGGCGGCGGCACGGACCATCCACTCCACCAGATCGATGCCGAACACCTCCTCGGTCACCCCGTGCTCGACCTGCAGCCGCGTGTTCACCTCCAGGAAATAGAATGTCTGCGCCGCCGCGTCGTAGATGAACTCCACCGTCCCGGCCGAGAGATACCGCACCGACCGCGCGAGGCCGCACGCCGCGTCCTCCATCGCCGCCAGCACCGGCGCGGGAATTCCCGGCGGCGGCGTCTCCTCCACGACTTTCTGGTTGCGCCGTTGCAACGAACAATCCCGCGCCCCGAGTGCGATCACCCCGCCCGCGCCGTCGCCGAAGATCTGCACCTCGACATGCCGCGCCGCGGTCACGAACTTCTCCAGATACAGCGCCGCCTCGCCGAAATTCGCCTGCGCCAGCCGGCTGATTCCGGCGAAGCGCGCCCGCAGCTCCGCCTCGTCGGCGCAGGGCGCCATGCCGATCCCGCCGCCGCCCGCCGTGCTCTTCAGCATCACCGGATAGCCGATCGCGGCCGCCGCCTCGGCCGCCGCCTCCACCGAGCCGAGCAGCCCCGAGCCCGGCAGCAGCGGCACGCCCGCGTCCCGCGCCAGCGCCCGCGCCGTGTGCTTCAGCCCGAACGCCCGCATCTGCTCCGGGCGCGGCCCGATGAACACGATTCCCGCATCCGCCAGCGCCTCGGCGAAATCCGCCCGCTCGGCGAGGAACCCGTAGCCCGGATGCACCGCCTCCGCCCCGCTCGCCCGGCACGCGTCCACGATCGCCCCGACATCGAGATAACTCTCCGAAGCCGCGTTCCCCGCCAGCGCCACGGCATGATCCGCCGCCAGCACCGGCGCGGTGAACCGGTCAGCCGGCGAATGCACCGCGACGGACTCGATCCCCATCCGCTTCAGCGTCCGGCCGATCCGTGCCAGGATCGCCCCCCGGTTGGCGATGAGAACCCTGGAAAACCCGGCCTCCCGCCTCATGGTTCCCACACCACGCAGCGGATCGGCGTCGGCCGGAACCCGTTGCACGGGTTGTTCACCTGCGGGCAGTTCGAAATCAGCACCAGCAGATCCATCTCCGCCCGCAGCTCGACATACCCGCCCGGCGCCGACACCCCGTCATCCACCGTCAGCTCCCCATCCGGCCGGATCGGCACGTTCATGAAAAAGTTCACATTCGAAACGAGATCGCGCTTGTCCATCCCGTATTTCGCGAGCTCCGTCAGGAAATTCTCCCGGCACGCGTGCATGAACCGTGTGGCGTACCCGAACCGCACGGTATTGCTCTCGCACGAGCACGCCCCCGCGCTGGTGTCGTGAAACCCGCAGGTATCGGCGATGATCGTCGCCATCGCCCGCCCCTCGTTCGAGCGCAGCACCGACCCGGCCGAAAGGTCATACCGCCCGCCGGCCCGCGCCTGTGCGGCCAGCGTGTCCTGCGCCGAATAGCGCTCGCCCGGATCGGCGGCGCTATAGAACAGCGCATCCACCGCCTGCTGGCCTTCCAGGTCGATGATCCGCAGCACCTGCCCCGCCTTCAGCGTGGCCGAGAACGGCGCGCGCGCCGGCACCACGACATCGAGGATCGCCGCGTCGAAATGGTGTTCCATCATGCCCTCACGCGAAATAGCGGTCATTGTTCCCGAAGCCGCGCGCGGCCTCCTCCGTCGCCCACCGGCACGGATCGTCCGCCCCCGCCGCCGCCGCGCGATACCGCACGATCCCGATCTCCCCGCTCGCCGCCTGCGATGTCGCCAACGGATGCGGCGTGTTCGACAGCGCGACGAGCAGGTTCATCTCCGCCCGCAGCGTCACGAACGCCCCCGGCGGCGGCGCGCCCGCCAGCGCCGGCCGCCCCGCTTCGTCCACCCGCATCTTCGCGAACAGCGTCAGGCACGGCCCGACATCCCGCCGCCCGAGCCCGAACTTCGCCGCGGCGCTGCGCAGGTTGTCGCGCCCGTTGCGCGCCCCGCCCGCCGTCTCCGGCGTCGACGGCCCGAGGATCGGATCATGCCCCGCGCCGCTGTCCGAAATCACCGAGGCCATCACCCGCCCCATGTCCGAAAACAGCACCCGCCCGCCGCCGATCAGCGTCGTCCATTGCAGCTTCGCCGTATCCCCGGCATTGAACCGTTCCGAAACATCGTCGGCGTTCCACAGGAAAACCGAAGCCCCCGGCGTGCCGCGCGGGTTCTCCACATGCAGCGCCTCGCCCCGCCGCAGCCGGAGTGCCACATACCACCCCGGCGGAATCACCTCCCGCGAAATCACGTCGCCAGCGCCGATCGCCGGCGGCGCGCCGAGATCCGGCATCGCCGCCGCCCTCGCCCGCGCCCCCGCCTGCAACGCCTCGTAGCGCGCGCGATACTGCTCCGGCGTCATCGTATCTAGATTGTCCATCATGCCCTCACGCGATGTTAGAGCACTTTCCGATCCTTCCGGATCGGATGTAGTGCTCTATCTTGTTGATAATTAGAGCATCTTTATCCGATCAGATGATTCCATCTGATCGGATGATGCTCTAGCGAGGCCGTCCTCGCGGGCGATCGTCCCGGCCGTGGGGTCGTCCCCCGGCCCGTTGCGCGGCGCCCGGCGCCGCACGGGAATGTCATGGGTGATCCGCGCCCCCCGCGCCGGATCGTCCGGCTCCGGCCGCTCGAACACCAGCACCCGCGTGCCCAGCCGGAACGCCTCGCTGATGTCGTGCGTCACCATCACCACGGTCATCCGCGTCTCCTCCCAGAGCCGCCGCATCAGCCCGTGAATATCCGCCCGCGTGCCCGGATCGAGCGCGCTGAACGGCTCATCCAGCAACAGCACGCGCGGCTTCAGGATCAGCGCCTGCGCCAGCGCCAGCCGCTGCTGCATCCCGCCCGACAGTTGCGCGGGATAGAGCGACGCCGCATGCCCGAGCCCCACCTCCTCCAGCAGCGTCCGCGCCCGCGCCTCCGCCCGCCGCCGCGCCGCGCCGAACAGCCGCCCGAGCAGCGGTGCCGCCGCGATCTCCAGCGGCAGCACCACGTTGCCGAGCACGCTCAGATGCGGAAACACCGAATAGCGCTGGAACACCACGCCGCGGTCCGCCGTCGGCTCGCCCGGCAGCGCCGCCCCCGCCAGCCGGATCGTGCCGTGGCTCGGCGTCTCCTCGCTCATCAGCATGCGCAGGAACGTCGTCTTGCCGCACCCCGTCGGTCCCACGACCGTCACGAAACTCCCCGCCTCGATCCCGAGGCTGATCCGCTCCAGCACGATCCGCGCGCCATACACCTGCCAGACATCGCGCACCTCGATCAGCCGCGCCGCCGCCCCGCTCACGACCGCGCCGCCCCGGCGAACCACGGGAACGCCTTCGCCTGCGCGAGCCGCAACGCCGCGTCGAACACCACCGCCAGCAGCGTGATCCACAGGACATAGGGAATGATGATGTCCATCGCGAAATAGCGCCGCACCAGGAAGATCCGGTAGCCGAGCCCGTCCTGGGCCGCGATCGCCTCGGCCGAGATCAGGTACAGCCAGGCCGGCCCGAGCGAGAGCCGCAGGCTGTCGATCAGCCGCGGCGCCATCTGCGGCACCACCACCCGGAGCGCGATCTGCCAGGACGACGCCCCCAGCGTCTGCGCCTTGATCATCTGCGCGCGCGGCAGCTCCTCCACCCGCAGCACCAGGTCGCGCACGATATAGGGCGCCGTGCCGATCACGATCAGCGCCACCTTCGCCGTCTCGCCGATCCCGGCGATGATGAACAGGATCGGCAGCACCGCGAGCGGCGGCACCATCGAGAAGGCGGTGATGAACGGCAGCAGCAGCTTGCGAAGATACGGCACCATGCCGACGAGAATGCCGAGCCCGAAGCTGATCGCGGTGGCGATCGCCAGCCCCGACAGGATTCGCCGCAGGCTCGCCAGCGTATCCGCGAGCAGCGGATACTGCCCGGTCGCCATGTCGCGCGTGAGCGCCATCTCCCGCATCCCCGCCGCCATCTGCGCCAGCGTCGGCAACACCTTGTCAGATGGATTGACCTCGTGCCGCATCGTCGAGACGACGATGTAGCCAAGCCCGACCAGCAGGAACGGCAGCAGCATCAGCACCCGTCCGCTGCCGGGCCGGGGATGGCGGTTGATGACGCGCATCGCCCGGCTCAGAGCTTTTTCGCCGCCGCCATCCGCATGAAGTCCGACGTGTAGCGGAACTTGACGTTCCGCTTGTCGCCGAGGATCTTCCCGTCCGGAAACGCGATCCCCACCACGTTGGGCGAGGTCGCGCCCTGGCCCATCAGCCCGTGGCGGAACAGGAAGGTGCGGACATATTCCATCGTCTTCACCAGCTGCGCCGAGCGGGTGAACGCGGCCGCCCCCGCCGGGTCGGCGAACAGATGCGTCGTCTTCAGCTGCGCATCGAAACCCTCGAGGTCGGTGCCCGAAAGTTTCGCCATCGCCGTCCGCGCCGCCTTGCCCTCCGCGCTGTCCGACAGCATGATCCCCAGCGTCTCGTACCACGCCCCGGTCAGCGCCTTCGCGAATTCCGGATGCGCCTTCAGCACATCGGTCCGCACGATGCACAGGTCGAGAATCTCGCCCGGAATCTGCGCCGAGGTGAACACCTCGTGCGCATCGGCATTCTTCATGATCTCCTGCACGATCGGGTTCCACGTCACCACCGCGGTCACCGCCTTTGTCATCCACGCTGCCGCCATGTCAGCGTCGGAGGTGTTGACGATGCGCACGTCCCGCTCGCTCATGTGGTGCTTTTCCAGCCCCCGGTCGAACAGGTATTGCGACACCGAATACTGCACGAGGTTCACCTTCTGCCCCTTCAGGTCGGTGAACTTCGTCTTGTCCTTGAGAATCACGGCATCGTTGCCGTTAGAGTAATCCCCGGTGATGATCGAGGTCGAATCCACCCCGCCCACCGCCGGCACCGCCAGCGTGTCCATGTTGGTGATCGTCAGCGCGTCGAACGCGCCGGCGGTGTACTGGTTGATCGAGGTCGGATAATCCGCGACCTCGATCACCTCGATCTCGATCCCGTACTTGTCCGCCCACTTCTTCACGATCCCCTTGTCCGCCGCCCAGGGCCAGGGCATCCAGCCGACATAGATCGTCCAGGCCAGCTTGAATTTTTTCGCTCCGCCGGCCCGCGCCACAGGCAGGCCCGGCAACACCGCCGCCGCCGTCGCCGCCCCGGCTCCCGTCTTGATGAATTGCTTGCGTGTCAGCATCGGTCTTCTCCTCACCGTCGATCGCATCGATCGGCGCGAGGGGGCGAACGGAGAAACCGATGCACACCCACGCACCAAAGTCTCTCCCGGGCTTTTGTCCCGCCGTGGACCGCGCGGATGTCTCCCGCGCGGCTGAAGCTCTCGGACCAGCGCCGGATTTTTGATCCGGCCGGAACCCTAGCTCGGCTTTGCTCCTGCAACCGGCGTGCCAGAGGCGAACGCACCGGCAGAAGCAAGCAAATAAAATAGGCGGTCGGCGTCGAATCTCCATAAAGTGCAACGAGAATAATCACCAAAAGATGTCAAGATATGCAAATGCGGAGCAAATAATCGGATGACGCCGGTGTGATCCGCCCCTGCGGCACGGGAGCGGAGCAGAAGAAGCAAAAACGGAGCAAAATTCTTGCCCACCCCGGCGCGAGTGTGTTCTTGTTCCGTTCATGGATGTCGCCCGCCGCTTCCGCGCCCTGATCGACACGCTGTGCGACGCCGTCGCCCGGCGCGGGGCTGCCGGCGCCTTCGGCCCCGGGAGCGGCGCCCTCACCATCCTGCTCTGGACCCGCCTGCGCCGCTACGCCACATTTTTGCGCCGCCTCTGCGATAACCAGGTTCCGGCCCCGCGTCCGCGTCCCGCGAGCCGCCGGCCACGCCGGCCGGTGGATCGCGCAAGGCTGGCCTTGCCGCGCCGCACCGCCTGGCTTCTCGCTCCGGTCCCCGAGGCCATCGCCGCCGCCGGCCAGCTCCGCGCCCTGCTCGCCGATCCCGAATTGCAGCGCCGCATCGGCGAGGAACCGCGCCTCGGCCGCATCCTCCGCCCGCTCTGCCGCTGCCTCGGCGTGAAACTCCCCGCGCCGCTCCGCCTCCCGCCGCGCCCGCCGCGCCAATCCGGCCGCGACGCCGCAGCCCCCCGCCCGAGCCGCCGCGTCCCGGCGCTGGCACCGCTGCCGCGCCGGTTCCGCCCGCCCGCCGCCTGCGCGCCGCCGCCCCGCCGCAACCGCGCCCCGCCCGGTCGCTGATCCGCGCCAGGCGGCCCGCCCATGTCCGGCCCAATCGCCGGATACTTGTCATGCGGCGAAAATGGACGAACAATATAACATCACGACAACGAAACGATGTGACTGTTCGCACAGGGCAGTTTCCGGTCCGCCCGGCCGGACGCACCGCCCTGAAATCCATGGAGAAGCATGAAGTGAGCGTTTCCGATATCTTCGCGCAGATCGTCGCCCTGGTCGGCGGCGCCGCCGTTCTCGCCCGCCGGTCGGACGCGCCCCGCCAGCCCGCCTGGGGCACCGCGCCGGCCATCCCGCCGGCGAAATCGCAGGGCAGCATCCCGACCCTGAAGATGCCGACGGCGCGCGGCTGGCCTGCGGGGCGCACGCCGGTGGCCGCTCCCGGCCTGAAGGTCAACGCCTTCGCCACCGGCCTGCAGCACCCGCGCTGGATCTGCGCGCTCCCCGGCGGCGACGTGCTGATCGCCGAGGCGTGCGAGGTGCCGCGCCCGCCCTCCTCGATCTTCGACTACGCGATGATCAGCACGATGAAGCGCGCCGCCGCGATGGGGCCGAGCGCCAACCGCATCACCCGCCTGCGCGACGCGGATGGCGACGGCGTCGCCGAAATCCGCAACGCCTTCATGGAAAATCTCAACCAGCCCTTCGGCATGGCCCTGGTCGGCGACACCTTCTATGTCGGCAATACCGATGGCGTGATGGCCTTCCCCTACACGAACGGCGCGGAGCGCATCGCCGCGCCGGGGCGGCGGCTCACCCGCTTCAACCCCGGCGGCCACTGGACCCGCAGCCTGCTGCCGAGCCCGGACGGCGCGAAACTCTATGTCGGCGTCGGCTCGCTCACCAACATCGCCGAGGCCGGCATGGCGGTGGAGGAAGGCCGCGCCGCCATCCACGAGATCGACCTTGCCAGCGGCGCCAGCCGCATCTTCGCCGCCGGCCTGCGCAACCCGGTCGGCCTCGCCTGGGAGCCGCGCGCCGGCGCGCTCTGGACGGTGGTCAACGAGCGCGACGGCATCGGCGACGAAACCCCGCCCGACTATCTCACCACCGTGCGCGAGGGCGGCTTCTACGGCTGGCCCTATTGCTACTGGGGCCAGACGGTGGACGACCGGGTGAAGCAGGACCCCGCCCTCGTCGCCCGCGCCCTCACGCCGGATTACGCGCTCGGCGGCCACACCGCCTCGCTCGGCCTCTGCTGGCTGCCCGCCGGCGCGCTGCCCGGCTTTCCCGAAGGCATGGCGATCGGCCAGCACGGCTCGTGGAACCGCAGCACGCTGAGCGGCTACAAGGTCGTCTTCATCCCCTTCGCCGATGGCCGCCCCGCCGGCCCGCCGCGCGACATCCTGAGCGGCTTCCTCTCGGCGGACGAACGCGAGTCCTATGGAAGGCCGGTCGGCGTCGCGCTCGGCCCGGATGGCGGCCTGCTCGTGGCCGACGATGTCGGCGACGTGATCTGGCGGGTGACCGGCGCCTGAGGCCGGCGCGCCCTGCCGTCAGCCGAGGCCGTCATCCGCCGGCGGGCGGAATCGGGCGAGGCGCGGCGCCAGCACCGGCAGGACGAACAGCGAGAGCAGCGTCGCCGTCAGCAGCCCGCCGAGAATGACGATCGCCATCGGCCCCTCGATCGCATCGCCGGGGGAGCCGGCGGCGATCGCCAGCGGCAGCAGCCCGAGGGCCGTCACGCTCGCGGTGATCACAATGGCCGGCAGCCGGTCGGCCGCCGCCGCGCGCGCCGTCGCCGCCGACCAGTCCATCCCGTGCTCCAGCACCAGCCGGCGCATGTGGATCAGCAGCAGCAGCCCGTTGCGCAGCGTCAGGCCGAACAGCGTCGCCAGCCCCACCATCGCGCCGAGGCCGAGATGACCGGCGAGGAAGATCCACACCGCCGCGACGCCGCCGGCAAAGGCGACCGGCAGGATGCCGACGATCAGCGCCACCGCCCGCGCGTCGCGCAGCGCCAGCGCGATGAGCGCGAGGATGACGCCCAGCGCCATCCCCGCATGCACGACGAGCGAGCGCCGCGCCGCCCCGCCCGCGATCGCGGTGCCGCCATACTGCACATAAATTCCGGCCCCGAGCCCAAGCCCGGCGATGCGCCGGCGCAGCGCCGCGACCACCGCCGCGGACCGCCCGTGCGCGGTCTGCACGGTGACGACCTGCACCCGCCGGCCGTCATCGTGCAGGATCTGCGCCGGGCCGCGGGTCTGGCCGATTTGCGCGATCCGCCGCAACGGCACCACCATCCCGCCGGACGCCGCCACCGGCAGGTCGCCCACCGAGGCCGGCTCGCGGCGCAGCGCCTTCGGCAGCGTCACCACCACCGGCTCGACCAGCGTGCCGCGATACACATGGCCGACCACCGTGCCGGCATAGGCGATCCGCAGCGCCGCGAGCGCCGCGCGCGCCGTCACGCCATAGCGCAGCATCGCCGCGCGATCGAGCGTCACCGACAGGGTGGGCTCCGCCTGGGTCGCGGCGAGCGATGCCGCGCGCACCCCCGGCAGGTGCCGCGCCGCGGCGGCGATGCGCTGCGCCGCGACGTCGATCCGGGCGAGGTTCGGCCCGTAGACGGATACCGTCACCGGCGCCGTCACCCCGGCCAGGCTCTCGTCGATCCGCTCGCTCAGGAAGGTATGGCTCCACCAGGTCAGCCCCTGGATGCCGTCGACCGCGGCGAGAATCCGCTGTGTCGAGCGCGCGGCGTGGCGGTTCCCGGTCCGGCTGAGCGTGATGTCGATTTCGGCCTTGTTCACCCCGGCATGGCCGTTGCTCATCGAGGCCCGGCCGATATGCATCACCGCGCTGGCGACCTCGGGCAGGTGCTCGATCGTGCCGACCACCTGCCGGCCGATCGCCAGCATCGCGTCGATCGACATGCCGGGCGCGGCCAGGTAGTGGACGATCACGTCATTCTCGCGGAAGCGCGGCAGGAAGCGCGCCTGGAGCAGCGGCGCGCTGACCGCCGCCACCGCCGCCACGGCCACCGCCAGCACGGCGGCGAGCCGCCCCCAGCGTTCGAGGCCGGCCAGCGCCCGCCGGTAGGCCGGTTGCAGCAGCACGATCGGCGGCGTGTGCGCCCGCCCGTCATCGCCGCGCCCGAGCAGCAGCGCCGCGAGCGCCGGCGTCACCACCAGCGCCACCATGAGCGAGGCCGCGATCGCGGCGATATAGGCGATGCCGAGCGGCGCGAACAGCCGTCCCGCCACGCCGCCGAGCGCGATCACCGGGGTGAACGCGACGACGACGGCGGCGCTCGCGAACACGATCGCGCTGCGCACCTCCAGCGAGGCGCGGAGGATCACCAGCAGCCTCGGCGCCGGGGCGGCGGCGGCGCGGTTCTCCCGCAGGCGGCGGGTGATGTTCTCGACATCGACCACCGCGTCGTCGACCAGTTCGCCGAGCGCGATCGCGAGGCCGGCCAGCGCCATGGTGTTGAGGGTGATGCCGAGCGCCGTGATCACCCCGACCGCCGCCAGCAGCGACACCGGAATGGCGACGAAGGAAATCAGCGCCGCCCGCCAGTCCCGCAGCGCGACGAGCAGCACGAGCAGGATCAGCGCCGCGCCGATCAGCAGCACATGGCCGAGATCGAGCAGCGCGACGCGGATGAACGCCGCCGGCGTGAAGGCGCGCGGATCGACGCCGACCCCCTCCGCCCGCAGCCCCGGCGTCAGCCGCGCGATCACGTGCGCCGCCTGGTTGGCGACCTTCAGCGTGTTGGCGCCATAGAGCGAGGAGACCAGCAGCAGCAGCCCCTGCCGGTCATGGATCAGCGCCGCGCCGAACCGCGGCGGCGCGGCGATCCGCACATGGGCGACATCGCCGAGGCTCACCGGCACGCCATCGCGCGCGCCGAGCCAGCTTGCCGCCAGCGCCGCGGCGTTGCGCGCCTGCCCCTCCGGCGCGAGGACGAGGCGCTGGGCGCCGCTGTCGATGAACCCGGCGCCGAGCACGGCGCTCGCCGCATGCGCCGCCCGCGCCACCGCCGCCAGGGTGAAGCCGGTGGCCAGCAGGCGGCGCGGCCGCACGGCGACGTCGAATTGCGGGGGCCGCGCGCCGAACATCACGATATTCGCCACCCCCGGCACCGCCAGCAGCGCCGGCCGCACCTCGGTCTCGGCGATCGCCGTCAGCCGCTCCAGCGACATGTGCCCGGTGGGGTAGAGCCCGATTTCCAGCGCCGTGCCGGTGGAGGACTGCATCGGCGCGAGCCGGGGCACGATCCCCGCCGGCAGCGCGCCGCCGAGTTCGGCCAGCCGCCCGGCGACGCGCTGGCGGTCGCCGAAGGGATCGGTGCCGCCGTGGAACACCAGATGCACCACCGACAGCCCGGCCTCCGAGGTCGAGCGCATCCGCGCGAGGCCGGGCAGGCCGGTGAGGCGGCGCTCCAGCCGGTCGGTGACAAGCTGTTCGGTCTGCAACGCGCTGAAGCCGGGTGTGGCGGTCTCGATCACCACCGTCGGCGCGGTGAATTCGGGAAATACGTCGTAGCGGGCGCCGGGCAGCCGCGCGATCTGGATCGCCGCGAGCCCGCCCACCAGCAGCACGACGACGAGCCGGTAGCGCAGCGCGGCACGGACGATGGCGGACAACAGCATGGGCCGGTCTCAGGTCCCGCCGGCGGCGCCGGCGGTCCGCGCCAGCATCGAGTTCAGCAGCCCGGCCCCGCGCACGACGATGGCGGGATCGCGCGGCAGCGCCGTGGCGGGCACGAAGCGCGTGCCCGGCGCATCGCCCCGCCGCAGCGAGCCGGTGCCGCCGAGCGGAACGGCGGTGAAGACGCGCGGCGCCGTCCGCACGAAGGCGAAGGCGCGGTCATGGTGCCAGACCAGCGCCGAGACCGGCACGTCATATCCGGCGATCGTCCGCCCCGCCGGCAGCGACACCGCGAGCGGCGTGCCGACGGGCAGGGCCGGTCCGGTGAACAGGAACGCCTGGCCGAGCAGCCCCGGCGGCAGCTGCCCCGCCGGGCCGATGGCATGGAGCGCCGCCGTCCCGCCATTCGCCAGCCGCGCCGTCGCGGCGGCGGGCAGGTGGTTCAGCGCCGCGCCGCCCTGCACCACCGAGACGAGCGACCCGCCGGCTTCGATGGCGCGGAACGGCGCGCCGTTCCCGGCGATCGCGGCGCCGAGCGCGGCGCCGAAGCGGGCCGCCGCCGCCGACCGCAGCGCCGCGAGCCGCGCCCGCGCGCTCGTCGCCCCCGCCTCGGCCTGCTGGACGCTCGCCTCCGAGACATTGCCCGCGGCGTGATAGAGGCGGCGCGTGCGGGCCAGGGTGGCGGCGGCGAGGGTATCCGCCGCCCGCGCCGCGACGATCCGGCTCCGCAGGGTGAAGACCGGCGTCGGGTCGATCACCCGCCCATAGGCCGCGATCATCGGCGTCTCGGTGTGCAGGGCGGGCACCGCGGTGACGATCAGCCCGCTGCGCAGCGTCGCCGCGTCGACGGTCACGCCGCCCGCCGCCCGCGCCGCGCCGGCGCCCAGCACCAGGAACGCCGCCATTGCCATTCCCGCGACACGCCGCCTCATGCGGACACCTCCCTGAAAACCCGATGATGCAGCGCGTCGGCCAGGGCGGCGAGCGCTCGCAGACGCTGGCCCTCGGCGGTCAGCAATTGTTCGCGGGCGAGGATCGCCTGCCCCTCGGCCTCGACCAGGCGCAGCCGGCCGGTGGCGCCGAGCCGGTAGGCCTGCGCCGCCTGCGCCGCGCGCCGCGCCGCGATCGCATCGAGCCGCCGCGCCGCCAGCAGCGTGTCCCGGCTGCCCCGCCAGGCCGCCGCCGCCGCGTCGATCTGCGCCAGCACGCGCGCCTGCGCCCGCTCGAACCTCGCGGCGGCGAGGCGGCGCTGCGCCCGGGCGATGGCGATCTGCCCCTGGTGCTGGTTGAGCACCGGCAGCGGCAGCGAGAGCGAGAGGATGAACTTGCTGTCGCCCTGGTCGTAATGATAGCCGGGGCCGATCGAGATGCCGGGGAACTGGCTGTCCACCGCCTGGCGCAGGGCATCGTCGGCGGCGCGGTAGCGGGCGAGGGCGGCGGCGACCTGCGGCCGCGCCGTGAGCGCCGCGCGGACCAGGGCGGGCCAGCGGTCCGGCGCCGGGGCCGATGGATGGGCGAAGGCGGCGAAGGACAGCGACACCCCCCGCAGCGCCGCCGCCGGCATGCCGATCGCGGCGGCGAGGCGGGCGCGGTCGGCGCCGATCCGGCCCGCCGCCTCCGCCGCGGCGAAGCGCGCGCGATCGGCCGCCGCCTCGGCGCGGGCGAGAACGGTCTCGGCCAGCATGCCCGCCGTGGCGCGCTGGGCGATCAGCGCCTGCGCCTGCCCGGCCTCGCGGGCCGCGAGGCGTTGCAGCCGCGCCGCGCGCCGGTCCAGCCACAAGGTCAGCAGCGCATCGCGCACCGCCGACCGCTCCCGCCAGGCAGCGGCGGCGATGACATCGCGCGCGGCGGCCTCGCGCGCCCGCGCCGCCGCGATCCCGGCCTGCCGCGCGCCGAAATTCGCGACCAGGAACTGGATCACCGGCCCGACCTTGATCGGCGAGGGCACCGGTTGGGTGGCGTTGAAGGTCGGCGAGAGCGACAGCGTCGGGTTGGGAAGCTGGCGCGCGCGCACGACCTGCCCGGCCGCCACGTCGGCTTCCGTGGTGCGGATCCTGAGGTCCGGCCGCTCGTAGACGGCGACCAGCGTCAGCGCCCGCAGGCCGAAACGCCCGTGCGGAGGCTCGCCCATCGCGTCGAGAAACCGCACGAGGCCGGGCTGGTCGAGCCGGCGGGCGGTCAGCGCGGCGGCGGCGGCGGCGGGGTCGATCGGCGCGGGCCGGACGTGCGCGCAGCCCGCCAGCGCCAGGGCGAGCAGCGGGGCGACCCGCCGCAGCGCGGGCAAAAGTCCGCGATGCCGCGGGCCGGGCGCATGGCCGGCGGGCCCGATCAACCGCGATACCTCCGTTCGTGCCGTGCCATGCAATGTCTTCGTGCAAATCGCCCCGTGCGGATCGCGGGAAAACGAGCCGAGGCAGTGAGCGGGCCGGCGCGCCAAGTCAATGCCGGCGGGTTCACAAGGTTGCCAGCCGGTTGCCGGAGAGCGCGGCCCTCAGCCCCAGCGCAGGACCAGCGGATCGAGCCGCCTGGCGATTTCCAGCAGCCCGTCGCGCGTCGCCGGATGGAGCGGCGCGAGGGGATGGCGCACCGCCTCGCTGCGGATCACCCCGCCTTCGCGCATCAGCGCCTTCGCGGCGATCAGCCCGCACTGGCGGTTCTCGTAGTTGATCAGCGGCAGGATGCGCTCGTAGCCGGCCACCGCCTCGTCGCGCCGGCCGGCGAGATAGGCGTGCACGATGGGGCCGATCAGGTCGGGATAGCCGCCGCCGGTCATCGCGCCGGTGGCCCCCGCGTCGAGATCGGCGAGCAGGGTGATCGCCTCCTCGCCGTCCCACGGCCCCTCGATCGCGGCGCCGCCGAGCTCGATCAGGCTGCGCAGCTTGGCCGCCGCCTGCGGCGTCTCGATCTTGAAATAGGCGATCTGCGCGATCTCGCGCGCCATCTGCGCGAGCAGCTCGGCCGGCAGCGGCGTGCCGGCCACGGGGGCGTCCTGGATCATCACCGGGATGCCGATCGCATCCGACAGGCGGCGGAAGAAATCCCACAGCCCGGCGGCGCCGACGCGGATCGTCGCACCGTGATAGGGCGGCATCACCATGACCATCGCCGCCCCCATCGCCTCGGCGCGGCGGCTGCGCTCGATGCAGATATCGGTGCTGAAATGGCTTGTGGTCACGATCACCGGCACGCGGCCGGCGACGTGTTCGAGCATCCGCTTCATCAGGATCTCGCGCTCGTCATCGCCGAGGACGAACTGCTCGGAGAAATTGGCGAGCAGGCACAGCCCGTCCGAGCCGGCATCGATCATGAAATCCACGGCGCGGCACTGGCCGTCGAGATCGAGCCGCCCCGACTCGTCGAAAATCGTCGGCACCACGGGGAACACACCCCTGTATCGCGGTCTCGTCTGCGTCTCGGTCATGGTCGTTCCCAGGCTGCTGGTTGCGCCGGCGCAGAGATGCGGTCCGGCGGCGGCGGTCCCCGGCTTGGGTTCGCGCCGCGCGGCAGCTTCCCGTCCCCGGCGGAAAAGTCAATCCGCCGGCGGGCGTTCACATTCCGCGGCGCGGGGTTGCAGTCATGCGGCGGGGCCGCCATTCCGGACGGGTCGGCAACGGGGAAGGGGAGACCATCGGCAGTGGGCTGGGCCAGGACTTTCATGCGCATGGACAAGCGGCGCTATTACGGCGCCAAGGTGCCGCAGATCACGCTGGCGTTCTGGGTCGCGAAGATCCTCTCCACCGCGATGGGCGAGGCCACTTCCGACTTCCTGGTCTTCCACACCAATCCCTATCTCGCGGTGATCGGCGGCGGGCTCGGCTTTCTCGCCGCCCTCGCCCTGCAATTCGCGACCCGGCGCTACGTGCCGGCGATCTACTGGCTGCTGGTCGTGATGGTCAGCATCTTCGGCACGATGGTGGCGGATGTCATCCATGTCGTCCTCGGCGTGCCCTATCCGGTATCGACCGGGATGTTCGCCGCGAGCCTCGTGGTGATCCTCGGCGCCTGGAGCCTGTCGGAACGCACGCTGTCGATCCACACCGTCGCCACCCCGCGGCGCGAGGCGTTCTACTGGGCGACCGTGATCGCCACCTTCGCCCTCGGCACCGCCGCCGGCGACCTCACGGCATCGACCTTCGGCCTCGGCTACCTGAACTCCGCCATCCTGTTCACCGCCCTGTTCGCGGTGCCCGGCCTCGCCCGGCGGCTGTTCGGGCTGAACGAGGTCGCGGCGTTCTGGACCGCCTATATCCTGACCCGGCCGATGGGCGCCTCCTTCGCGGACTGGTTCGACAAGCCGGTGAGCAGCAGCGGCCTCGGGTTCGGCACGCCGGCCGTCGCGGCGATGCTCACCGTCGCTGTGGCGCTGGCGGTCGGCCATATCTGCCTGCGCCACCGCCGCGCCGGGCCGGGGGCGATCGCCGCCGAATAGCCGCAGACGGCGGCTTGCATTGCGGCGGCGCGGGGGCCACAAGACGGCATGTTCGCCGAACAGGCCGGCGCGCCGCGCGCGGCCGCATCCCGCCGCCCCAGACTGTCCGAGGCCGCAAGGCGCGTTGTGTGGCGCCTGGTCTATCGCCTGTACGAGAGGCGGCTCGCCCGCGAGGTGGCGGCGGGGCCGCTGCCGCGCCATGTCGGCATCATCCTCGATGGTAACCGCCGCCACGCCCGCCTCGCCGGGCTGAGCGACCCGGGCGAGATCTACCGCCTCGGCGCCGCCAAGCTCGACGAGATCCTCGCCTGGAGCGCCGAGCTCGGCATTCCGATGATCACGCTCTGGGTCTTCTCGCCGGCCAACCTCGGCCGGCCGGAGGCGGAGGTCGGCGGCATTCTCGGCGCCGTCGAGGCCAAGATGCGCGCTCTCGTCGCCGATCCGCACATCCGCAGCCGCGGCGTCCGCCTCGCCGCGATCGGCCGGCGCGACATCCTGCCCCCCGCCCTGCTCGCCGCGATCGACGCCGCCGAGGACGCCACCAGCGGCAATGACGGCATGACGGTCACGCTCGCGATCGGCTATGGCGGGCGCGAGGAGATCGCCGATGCGGTGCGCGCCCTGCTCGCCGAATGCGCCGGGGCCGGCATGGACTGCGCCGCCGCCGCCGCCGCGGTGAGCCCGGAGGCGATCCGCCGGCATCTCTATCTCGGCGGGATGCCGGACCCCGACCTGATCATCCGCACCAGCGGCGAGATCCGCCTCTCCGGCTTCATGCTCTGGCAGAGCGTGCACAGCGAGCTGCATTTCTGCGACGCCACCTGGCCCGCCTTCCGGCGGATCGACTACCTGCGGGCGATCCGCGCCTTCCAGCGCCGCGACCGCCGCTTCGGCCGCTAGAGCACGTTCCGATCCTGATGGATTTCAGATTCGGGACACCAGAAAAAACGACGGTTTGGCGGCCTGCTTGTCCCTGGAATTGACCCACGAATTTCAGGGGCAGGACACCAGGGCAGGTAGCGGGCCCGCCTGACCGTGCGCCCCGAGCCGGGTTTGCCAGCACCCGCCCCGGCGCATACGCTGTTCCCGTTGTCTTCACGCGGGGCCGGAAACGCCGATGCAGGTCGAACTGCGCCACTGGCGCGCCTTTGTCGCCGCGGCGGATGCGGGTCATTTCGGCCATGCCGCCGAACGCCTCGGCATCAGCCAGCCGGCCCTCAGCCAGCTCATCCGCGCGATCGAGACCGCGCTCGGCCTGTCGCTCTTCGATCGCGCCGGCCGCAACATCCGGCCCAGCGCCGCCGCGCTCGGCCTGCTGCCCGAGGCGCGGGCGATCGTCACCCAGGCCGACCGCGCCGAACGCGCCGGCGCCGCGATCGCCCGCCGCCATCGCCGCGCCATCGCCGCCGGCTATGTCGGTTCCGCCGCCTTCCACCCTCTCTTCGCCGCCCTGATCCGCGCGATCGACACCACCAGACCGGAAATCGCGCTCCGCATCGACCAGGTCTCCGGCACGATCCAGGTCCAGCACCTCGCCGCAACCCGCCTCGATCTCGGGATTGTCCGCTCGCCGCTGCCGACCCTCGACCCCGCCCTCGCGACCCTCACCCTCGCGCGCGAACGCATGATGATCGCTGTCGCCGAAACCAGCACCCGCCGCGATGCCGGGCTGCTGCCGCTCGCCGCCTTCGCCGAACATCCCTTCATCCAGTACATCGAACAACCGAGCGGCGGCCTCCGCCGCCTCACCGCCGAAGCCTGCGCCGCCGCCGGCTTTGCGCCGCGCACCGTGCAGACCGTGCCGCAAATCGCCACCATGCTCTGCCTTGTCGGCACCGGCATCGGCGTCGCGATGGTGCCGGAAACGATGGCGCGTTTCGTGGTGCCGGGCGTTGCCTACCGACCGCTGCGCGAACGCATCGTCACCGACCTCATCCTCATCTACCGCCGCAGCGATACCGCGCCCGCCCTGCGCGCCACGCTTCGCCTCGCCCGCCGGCTTGTCGATAAGAGCTCCTTATCGATTTGACCGGAATCGCTGATTGGCCGCGCCGGGCGGTGCGGTATCACGAAGGCATGGAGGAACGTCTCGGCATCGCGGTGAAGCGGGCGATGCTCGCACCGGAGCGGTTCGCGCCCGGCGCGAGCGGTTTCAGCGTACCGGCGGTGTTCCGCGGCGCGGAGGGGGCGGCCGCGCGGCAGGCGCTGATCGTCCTGCACGGCGCGCGGCGGGACTGCATCGAATATGCCGATATCGCGACAGATGCGTTTGGCGACCGGCTCGGCACGCTGGCGCTGGCGGTGCCGCAATTCCCGATCGCAGCGGATCTGGCGGGGGTGGAGGATGCGGCGCGGCTCGCGCGCTGGCCCGACCGGATCTGGATCGAGGGCGGGGCGGCGGTGGCGCCGGCCGGGCTCGATGCGTTTTCGGTCCTCGATGCGCTGATCGGGCATTTTTCCGATCGCACGGCGTATCCGCTGGTGAGCGAGATCGTGATCGCGGGACATTCGGCCGGCGGCCAGCTCGCGCACCGGCATGCGGTGCTCTCGCCGCTCGGCGACGCGGTGCGCTACGTCGTCGCCAACCCGGCCTCGTATGTCTGGTTCGGGCCGGCGGCGGGGCCGTGGAAATACGGGCTCGCGGGGCGGCCTGCCTATGGCGGGCCGCTCGACGATGCGGCGATCGAGGCGCGCTATGCCCGGCGCGACGTGGTCTATCTGCTCGGGCGGCGCGACTGCGACCCGGAGCACCGGATGCTCGACCGCACGCCGCCGGCGCTGGCGCAGGGGCCGCACCGGCTGGCGCGCGGGCGCAACTATATCGCTCATCTCGCGGCGCGGCAGGGTGCAGCCCTGCGGCACCGGCTTATCGAGATCGAGGGCGTGGGGCACGACCCTGGCGCCCTGTTCGCCGCGGCGGCGGCGCGCGACGCCGTGCTCGGCGCGGCGCGGAACAATCAGGAGGAGGAAACCAGATGACCACACGCAGAAACGCACTGGGTCTCGCGGCCATGGTGGCCGGGCTCGCGGCGGGGATGGCAGTGCCGGCCCTCGCCGCCGCGCCGCCGCCGACGATCACGAGGGGGGTGCTCACCGTCGCCTACCGGACCGACGACAAGCCGGTCTCCTTCATCGCCGACGGCAAGCCGACCGGCTTTCTGGTGGAGTTCGAGGAGGCGATCGCGGCGAAGCTCGGGCTGAAGGTGAGGTTCGTCGCGACGAGTTTCGCCAGCATGCTGCCGGGCGTGCGGAACCACATCTACGACACGGCGGCTTTCGCGACGCTGGTGACGCCGGCGCGGCAGAAGGCGGTCGCCTTCACCACGCCGATCGGCTACGGCCAGGCGCGGCTGGTGAGCCGGAGCGGGGCGGCGATCGGGAAAGTGGACGGCGCGTCCGGCAAGACGGTGGCGATCACCCAGGGCAGCGCGCTGATCCCGCTGCTGCGCCACATCGCGCCGGGGGTGAAGGTGCGGGAGTTCCCGAACATCGCCGCCAGCCTGAATGCGCTGATCGCGGGCCAGGTGAACGGACTCTTCACCGGGCTCGCGACGGCGAACGCGCTGGTGAAGAAGCATCCCGGTCTCGTCGCGTCGCAGACCGTGACCACGGGCGTTGCCGAATATCCCGTGGCGAAGGGCAATCCGAAGCTGCTCAAGGCGATGGACAGGGCGATCGGCGAACTGATGAAGGATGGCACCTACACGAAGCTGTTCGTGAAGTGGAATCCGCCGGCGGTGCGCATTCCGGATCAGCTCTACAAGGATTATCCGGGCATGCCGCACCAGCCGCCGGCGAAGGCCTGAGCGCGGGACGCGCCGATGTTCCGGGGGCTGGCGCGGATTCAGCAGACGTTCTTCGACGCGCACATGATCGCGCATGTGATGCCGACGCTGCTGCGCGTCGGCCTGCCGAACACGATCCTGCTCGCCGTGCTGGCCTCGCTGATCGGGATGGTGGTGGGGCTCGCGATCGCGACCGGACTGCTCGCGCGGCCGGCCGTGGTGCGGCTCGCCTGCCGCGTCTATGTCGATATCTTGCGGGGGCTGCCGCACATCCTGACGATCTACCTGATCGGCCAGGGGCTGCCGATCGCGGGGCTCAGCCTGTTCGGCAACGATACCTATGCCTACGCCGCGCTTTCGATCGGGCTGATCGAGGGGGCCTACATGGCGGAGATCTTCCGTGCCGGGCTGCAGAGCGTCGAGCGCGGGCAGATCGAGGCGGCGCGCACGCTGGGCATGACCAGGTGGCAGACGATGCGCGACATCATCCTGCCGCAGGGCATCCGCCGGGTGCTGCCGCCGCTGACCGGGCAGTTCATCCTGGTGATCAAGGGCACGGCGCTGGTGTTCCTGCTGGGGCTGACCTCGTCGCAGCGGGAGATCTTCTCGATCGCGCAGGATTCGGCGATCAACAACGCCAATCTCTCGCCGCTCACCGCGGCCGGGATCCTGTATCTCGCGCTGACGGTGCCGATGACCTACGCGGTGAATGCGTGGGAGCGGCGGCTGCGCGGCGAGCGGCAGGGAGGGCGCGCCGATGTCTGACGCGGCGAACGGGGTTGCCGTGCGGTTCGAGCAGGTGACCAAGCGTTATGGCGCGACCGAGGTGTTGAGTGAGATCTCTCTCGATGTCCGCCGCGGGAGCACAACCTGCATCATCGGGCCGTCGGGGTCGGGCAAGTCGACGCTGCTGCGCTGCACGAACCTGCTGGCGCGGCCGGACGAGGGGCGCGTGATGATCGACGGCGTGGACATCACCGGGCCGGGCACGGATGTCGACGCGATGCGGGCACGGGTCGGCATGGTGTTCCAGCATTTCCACCTGTTCAGCCATCTCGACGTGATGGACAACGTGACGCTGGCGCTGCGCCGGGTGCGGCGGATGGCGCGGGAAGAGGCGGAGGCGCGGGCGGTCGCGCAGCTCCGCGCGGTCGGGCTCGAGGGGCTGGAGCGGCGGCGGCCGGCGGAGCTTTCGGGCGGGCAGCAGCAGCGGGTCGCCATCGCGCGCGCCCTGGCGATGGAGCCGGCGGTGATGCTGTTCGACGAGGCGACCTCCGCACTCGATCCCGAGCTGGTCAAGGGCATTCTCAACGTGATGCGCGATCTCGCGCTGTCGGGAATGACGATGCTGGTGGTGACCCACGAGATGCGCTTCGCCCGCGAGGTGGCCGGCGAGGTGGTCTTCATGGATCGCGGCCGGATCGTCGAGACGGGCGCGCCGGACCGCCTGTTCGATCATCCCGGGACCGCGCGGCTGCAACAGTTTCTCGACCAGGTTCTCTGATCCCCGCCCACAGGAATATGCCCATGACCGAGAACGTCCCCCCACCCGCGCCGGCCGAGATCGCGGCGCTGTTCAGCCGCCAGTCGGTCTGGCAGTCCTGGCTCGATGTCGAGTCCGCACTCGCCGCGACGCAGGCGGAGCTCGGCATGATCCCGGCGGAGGCGGCGCGCGAGATCGCCGCGCGGGCGCGGCTGGAGACGATCGGCGAGGCGGCGCTGGCGGCGGATATCGCCAAGACGCGCGCGCCGGTGGTCTCGCTGGTGCGGCTGCTCTCGCGCGCTTGCGCGGGCGAGGCCGGCGGCTTCGTTCACTGGGGGGCGACGACGCAGAACGTGGTGCAGACCGGCCGGGTCCTGCTGATGCGCCGGGCGCACGCGGCACTGATGCGCCGGCTCGCCGCGATCCTCGACCGGCTCGCCGGCTTCGCCGAGGCCGAGGCCGGGACGGTGACGGTGGCCCGCACCAATATCCGCCACGCCTTGCCGATCACCTTCGGCTTCAAGGCAGGGGGCTGGATCGAGGAATTTCTCCGCCATGAGGAGCGGTTCCGCGAGGCGGCGCCGCGCGTCTTCCGCGCGCAATGGGGCGGCGCGGTGGGAGCGATGCATGCGGTGGGCGAGGCCGGGCCCGAGCTGAACCGCCGGCTCGCGGCGCGGCTCGGGCTCGGCTGGCACGAGATCCCCTCGCGCGCCGGGCTCGACACCTTCGCCGAATACGTCCTGCTCCTCGGGATGTTCGCGGCGACCTGCGGCAAGATCGCACGGGATCTCTACGTGATGATGTCGGACGAGTTCGGCGAGGTCATCGAGGATCTCGGCGAGGAGGTGATTGGCTCGTCGACCATGCCGCACAAGGTGAACTCGAAGATCGCGGTGCATGTGATCGCGCTTTCGGCGCGGGTGCGCGCGCAGGTGCCGCTGGCGCTGGAGGCGATGCAGCCGAGTTTCGAGGGCGATGGCGCGAACAACCAGATGCTCTCGGCGCTGATCGACCAGGCCTGCCCGCTGGCCTACGAACTGGCGGCGCAGATGGATGAACTGCTGGCGGCGATCCGGCTGCGGCCGGCGGCGATCGGGCGCAACCTCGCGATGTCGGGCGCGTTCATGGCCTCCGAGAATGCGATGATGGCGCTGGCGCCGCTGCTCGGCCGAACCGTGGCGCACGATATCGTCCATCATGCGATTGCCGAAGCGGTGGAAACCGGCGGGGATCTTGCGACGCTGATCGCCGCCGCCCCCGATGCGGCCGGGCGCGTCGATGCCGCGATGGTCAGGGACGCGCTCGACCCTTCGTCCTATATCGGCCAGAGCGTCGCGCTGGCGCGCGGAATGGTCGGCCCGGCGCGGGCGGCGGCGGCGCGGCTGCGCGACAGGGCGAATGGCTCCGCGTCGACGGGGCCGCTGGCCTGACGAACCGGCTCCCGCCTGGCGCCGCCGGGCCGCGGCCTCGGAGTGCGCCGGGCCGGGAACCTGCCGGCGGTCACGCACGGTCCCGCCGGCTCGAGGCCCTCACCCATACGAATTCACCCGCAGGCGATGGACGGAGAGCCGGGCCGATTCATCATCGGCCCGATCCACCAGATTCAAAGTGGACAGTAAAAAACAATCGTTCAGCGGCCTGCTTGCCCCTGAAATTCACCCACGAATTTCAGGGGCGGGACACTAGGCCCCGCGCGGCGGCGTGCCGGCGCGGGCGATGGGGGCGACGAATTGCGGCTCGGTGTCCCAGGGGAACAGGATCCAGGTATCCTGCGAGACCTCGGTGATGAAGGTGTCGACCAGCGCCTTGCCGGCCGGCTTGGCGTAGACGGTGGCGAAATGGGCGCGGGGGAGAAGCTGGCGCACCTCGCGCGCGGTGGTGCCGGTATCGACCAGATCGTCGATGATCAGGAAGCCCGCGCCGTCGCCTGCGGCGGTGGGCGGCTTGGTGATGGTGGGCTTGCCGATCCGCTCCTCGTCATAGGTGACGATGCTGACGGTCTCGATCAGGCGGCATTCCAGCTCGCGGGCGACGATGGCGGCCGGGATGAGCCCGCCGCGGGTGATCGCGACGATGCCATCGAACGGCGCCAGCGCGTTGAGCCGCCAGGCCAGCGCCTTGGAGTCGCGGTGAAGCTGGTCCCACGAGACGGTGTAGTAATGCGTGGCCATCAGAACAGGCGTCCTCCGTCGGGCACGGTGAAATCGGGGCGGATCAGCACGACCTCGCCATTCTCGTCCGGCATGCCGAGGGTGAGCACCTCGGACATGAAGGGGCCGATCTGGCGGGGCGGGAAATTGACCACGGCGCAGACCTGCCGGCCGATCAGCCGGTCCGGCGCGTAATGCACGGTGATCTGCGCCGAGGAGCGCTTGACGCCGAGCGCGCCGCCGAAATCGATCCACAGGCGGATGGCGGGCTTGCGGGCCTCGGGGAAAGGCTTGGCATCGACGATGGTGCCGACGCGGATGTCCACACGGGCGAAATCGTCATAGGTGATCGTCGGGGGCGGGTTCTCGGCCATGAGGCTGCATTGGCCAGCGCGGGCGCATTGTCAATCCGGCGGCGGAGTGCGATTTGATTCGGCAGATCGTTACAGGAGTGTCCAGAGAATGCGCGATTTCGATTTTCCGGGCCGCAGCGCGGTTTACGCGGGGCGGGCGATGGCGGCGACCTCGATGCCGGCGGCGACCCTCGCCGCGCTCGACGCCTTGCGGGCGGGCGGCAACGCGCTCGATGCGGCGGTGACGGCGGCGGCGGTGCTCGGCGTGATCGAGCCGCAATCGACCGGCATCGGCGGCGACTGCTTCTGCCTCTACAAGAAGGCCGGCAGCCCCGAGGTGATCGCGCTGAACGGCTCCGGCCGCGCCCCCGCCGGCGCGACGATCGACTATTTCGAGTCCCAGGGAATCGCCCAGTTCGACAACATCTCGGCCCATGCCGTCACCGTGCCGGGCGCCGTCTCCGCCTGGGAGACGCTGCTCGCGGCGCATGGGCGGCGCGGGCTCGATGCGGCGCTGGCGCCGGCGATCCGCTATGCCGAGGAGGGGCATCCGGTGCATCCGCGCGTCGCCTTCGACTGGAAGATTGCCGAGGGCAAGCTGCGCCGCAGCGGCGCCGCCGCGCTGCTGCCGGGCGGTGCCGCGCCGGTCGCAGGCACGATGTTCCGCCAGCCCGAGCTTGCCCGCACGCTCAGGGCGATCGCCAAGGACGGGGCGAAGGCGTTCTACGAGGGGCCGGTCGCCGCCGCGATCGTGGCCGAGCTGCGGGCGCGCGGCGGCGTGCATGCCGAGGCGGATTTCGCCGCCGGCCGCACCGCGGCGAAATTCGTCACCCCGATCAGGCGCGATTTCGACGGGCTGACGATCTGGGAATGCCCGCCGAACGGCTCGGGCCTGCTGGCGCTGATGCTGCTCGGCATTCTCGAAGGGTTCGGCCCGGCGCCGGACGGGCCGATGGGGCCGATCCGGCTGCACCGGCACATCGAGGCGGCGCGCCTCGTCTATCGCGATCGCGACGCGCTGCTGGCCGACCCGGACCAGGCGGAGGTGCCGGTCGCGCATCTGCTGAGCGATGACTATCTCGGCGGGCTGCGGGCGCTGATCCGCGACGACCGGGCGATGGTGGACCTGCCGCGCGCCGGCGAGACGGCGCTGCCGCTGCATCGCGACACGGTCTATCTCTGCGTGGTGGACGAGGACGGCAATGCCTGTTCGTTCATCAACTCGACCTACGAGAGCTTCGGCTCGGGCATTCTCGCCGGGGATACCGGCGTGGTGCTGCACAATCGCGGCATGGGCTTCCGCATCCAGCGCGGCCATCCGAACTGCATCGCCCCGGGCAAGCGGCCGATGCACACGATCATCCCCGGCATGGCGACCCAGGGCGGCGAGGCGGTGATGCCGTTCGGCGTGATGGGCGGGCATTACCAGCCGATGGGCCAGTCCTGGCTGGTGACCAACATGCGCCAGTACGGGCTCGACGTGCAGGAGGCGCTCGATCTCGCCCGCGTCTTCCCCTTCGGCGGGCAGGTCGAGGTCGAGCGGTCGGTGCCGGCGGCGACCCTCGAAGGCCTGGTCGCGCGCGGCCACAAGGTGGTGCGCGACGACCGGCCGGATGCGCGGCCGCATGGCGGCGGCCAGGCGATCTGGATCGATCGCGGGCGCGGCGTGCTGATCGGCGGGTCCGACCCGCGCAAGGACGGCTGCGCGCTCGGCTATTGATGCCACGCCGCGCGGCCATCATCGCGTCGCATCGGAGCGGTCGCCGTTCGCGACTGGCGGTGCGATGAGCGGCGGCGGGCCGGGGGACCGGCCGCGGCCGCCGCCGGTGGCGGCGCTGATGCCGATGGCGGTGACGGGCGTGACCGTGCTGGGCTTCATGCCCGCGCTGATCCTGATCTTCCTTGCGCAGCTGATCTGGGGCGCCGGGTTCGTCGGGCCGTTCATGCTCTACGTGGTCTGGCCGTTCGCCATTGTCGCGGTGGCGGCCATGCGCATCGTCATGGGCGGGATGGGGCGCGGCAAGGTGCGGATGCTGGCGCTGTTCCGCTGGCTGCGGCTCGGGACGTATGCGGCCTATGGCGCGACGTTCCTGGCGTCCCTGGCGATCGCGCTCACCACGCCGAGCGCGTTCGCCCGCATCGGGCTGATCGTGCAGATGATCGTCATGGCGGCGATGGTCGCCGTGCTGTTCCGCTGGCTGCGCGGGTTTTCGAGATGGCGGTGGCTCGATCCGCGGTCGCGCCCCGGCGAGTGGGAACTGGCGACCGACGCGGAATTGCGCCAGCCGGCCGATTCGAAACAGATCGGTTACGCGGCCAACAGACTGAAGCGGAATTATCCGGCACTCTATGAGCATATCTATGGCGAGGAGAAAAATTCCGGTTTGAATTCCGGCGAAAAGGGCGAATAGTGGGCGGCGCCGGGAGGACAAGGACATGGAAGACCCCGCCCACGGAGCGGCCCCGCACGGGCCGCGCGCCGTCGCCCTGGTTGGTCCGCAGGGAAGCGGCAAGAGCACGCTGAGCGCCGCGCTGGTCGAGATGGCCGGCGGTGGCGAGGCAAGGCGCGGCGGGCGCGAGCGAAGTTCCTCCCACGAGATGCGGCCGGCCCATTGCGATTTCCTCGGCGAGCGATGGGCGTTGCTGGATTGTCCTGGATCGGTGGAGTTCGTGCACGAGGCGGCGGCGGCGCTCGCGGTGGCGGATCTCGCCGTCGTGGTGGCCGAACCCGACCCGGCGCGGGCGATCGCGCTGCGGCCGGTGTTCCGCATGCTGGAGGACTCCGGCGTGCCTTTCCTCGTCTTCGTCAACAAGGTGGATGCGCTGAGCGCGCCGGCCGAGGCGCTGGTGGCGGCGATGCAGGCGGAAACCGCGGTGCAGCTCGTGCCGCGGCAGATGCCCATACGCGAGGGCGAACGGGTCATCGGCTATGTCGACCTGCTCTCGGAACGGGCGTTCCGCTACCGGCCGGATGCGGCGTCCGAGCGGATCGGGCTGCCGGCGGCCGTGGCCGAGACCGAGCAGGCGGCGCATGACGCGCTGATCGACAGCCTCGCGGACCGGGATGACGAACTGCTCGAACAGGTGATCGAAGGGGCGACACCCACGCCCGCCGAGCTTTACAGCCATTTCCGCAAGGACATGGAGGCGCGCAGCCTGGCGGGGGTCATGTTCGGCGTGGCCGAGCATGCGCATGGCGTGCTGCGGCTGTGGAAGGCGTTGCGGCATGACGCGCCGGATGTGGGCGCGACGGCGGCGCGGCATGGAATCGCACCCGAAGGGCCGGCCTTGGCGCAGGTGTTCCGCACGAGCTGGCGCGGGGCGGCGGGCAAGCTGTCCTTCGCCCGGGTCTGGCGCGGGGCGCTGCGCGACGGGGCGAGCTATGGCGGCGTGCGGATCGGCGGGATGATGCGCTTCGCCGAGGGTGAATTGCAGCGCGTGGCCGAGGCCGGGGCCGGCGACGTCGTGGCACTCGGCCGGCTCGAAGGGGTGGCGACCGGCGGCACGCTGGGCGAGGCGGCGCCGGCACTGGCGTTCCCCGCGCCGCCGCCGCCGCTGCATGAGGTCGCGATCGCCGCGGCGGAGCGGAAGGACGACGTGAAGCTCGCCGGCGGGCTGGAAAAGCTGCTGGAGGAAGACCCGGCGCTGCGGCTCACGCGCGATGGTGAAACCGGCGAAACGCGCCTCGCCGGGCTTGGTGAAATTCACGTCGGCAGCGCGGTGGAGCGGCTGGAGCGGCTCTCCGGCGTCGCGGTGCGGACGGCGCGGCCGCGCGTGCCCTTCCGCGAGACGATCCGCCGGCCGGTGCGCGAGCACGCGCGGCTGAAGCGGCAGACCGGCGGGCATGGCCAGTTCGCCGATGTGAAACTGGAAATCGAGCCGCGCGGGCGTGGCGAGGGGTTCGCCTTCAACGACCGCATCGTCGGCGGTGCGGTGCCGAAACAGTATATCGCGGCGGTGGCCGACGCCGCCGAGGAAGCGACCCGCCGCGGGCCGTTCGGCTATCCGGTGGTGGATATCGCGGTGACGCTGGTCGATGGCGGGTTCCACGCGGTGGACAGTTCCGACATGGCGTTCCGCTCGGCGACGCGGGCGGGCATGGCGGAAGGCCTGGCGAAGGCCGAACCGGTGCTGCTGGAGCCGATCCACCGGATCACGGTGAGCGCGCCGAACGGCTTCACCGCCGGGGTGCAGCGGCTGCTGACCGGCCGGCGCGGCCAGATCCTGGGCTATGCCGAGCGCGCGGGCTGGCCTGGCTGGGACGATACCGAGGCGCTGCTGCCGGCGGCGGAACTGCACGGGCTGGCGGTCGAGCTGCGGTCGCAGACCGCGGGGCTCGGCAGTTTCGTCCACAGTTTCGAGCATCTGTCGGAAGCGCCGCCGCGGCTGGCCGAGAAGGTGGCGCAGGCGGCGGCGACCTGAATTCACGGATAAGGAGCAGAGATGGATACGCATGGTTCCGGCACGCTGGCCGCGCCGTTGCTGATCGGGCGGGATTCGCGGGGCGTGGTCACGCTCACGCTCAACCGGCCGGCGAGCTTCAACGCGCTGTCCGACGAGCTGCTCGCCGCGCTCGATGCGGCGATCGGCGAGATCGCGGCGGATGCGGGCGCGCGGGTGGTGGTGCTGGCGGCGAATGGCCGCGCCTTCTGCGCCGGGCACGATTTGCGGGAGATGATCGCGCGCGAGGAGGCGGACGCGCATCGCGACCTCTTCGCCCGCTGCACCCGGGTGATGCTCGGCTTGCAGCGGCTGCCGGTGCCGGTGATCGCGCGGGTGCAGGGGGTGGCGACGGCGGCGGGTTGCCAGCTCGTCGCGAGCTGCGACCTCGCGGTGGCGGCGGCGAGCGCGCGCTTCGCGGTTTCGGGCATCAATCTCGGCCTGTTCTGCTCGACGCCGAGCGTCGCCCTCGCCCGCGCGGTGCCGCGCAAGGCCGCGCTGGAGATGCTGTTCACCGGCGGGATGATCGATGCCGCCGAGGCGGCGCGGCGCTTCCTGATCAACGAGGCGGTGCCGGATGCCGAGCTGGACGACGCGGTCGCGCGGCGGGTGGAGCAGATTCTCGCCAAGCCGCGCGCCGCCCTCGCCATCGGCAAGGCGCAGTTCTACCGGCAGATCGAGCTCGGCATCGCCGAGGCCTATGATGTGGCGGGCGAGGCGATGGCCTGCAACATGCAGGACGCGGCGGCGCGGGAGGGGATTTCCCGCTTCCTCGACCGGAAGAAATAGTTCCGTCCCGGACGATAGGACCGCATTCAGATCCGGCCCCGGCGGAAAAACCGGGGCCGGAGCAGAGCGTTAGTACATGTGCTGGCCGCCGTTGATCGACAGGGTCGAGCCGGTGATGAAATCGGCCTCGTCGGCGGTGAGGAAGACCACGCCGCGGGCGATGTCCTCGGCATGGCCGAGGCGGCCGACCGGGATTTTCGCGATGATCTTTTCCAGCACTTCCGGCGGCACGGCGCGCACCATGTCGGTATCCACATAGCCGGGGGCGATGGCATTGACGGTGATGCCGAAGCGGGCACCTTCCTGCGCCAGCGCCTTGGTGAAGCCGTGGATGCCGGATTTCGCGGCGGCGTAGTTCACCTGGCCGTACTGGCCGGCCTGGCCGTTGATCGAGCCGATGTTCACGATGCGGCCGAACTTGCGCTCCTTCATCCCGTCGAAGGTCGCCTTGCAGAGATTGAAGCAGGAGCCGAGATTGGTGTCGATCACCGCATCCCACATGTCGCGGGTCATGCGGGCGAGGGTGGCGTCGCGGGTGATGCCGGCATTGTTGACGAGAATCTCGATCGGGCCGAGGCGGCTGGTGACGCGGCCGATCGCCTCGATGGTCTGCTCGAAATCGCCGACGTCGAATTTCACCGTCTCGATGCCGTGGACGGCCGTGAAATTCTCGGCCGCGGTCTGGTTGCCGGCATAGGTGGCGACGACGGTGCGGCCGGCCGCCTTCAGCGCGACGCTGATGGCGGCGCCGATACCGCGCGTGCCGCCGGTGACGAGTGCAATTCGTGACATGCTGAAATCCTCCCTGTGGATCAGGCGTCCGACAATCGGAAGCGGGAGGCAGTCTGGACTGGTTCCGGAGGACTGTCCATGATCGAAATCAATCGGTTAGCGTAGTTTCATGTCCGAAAGGCGGAGAGCTTGCGGCGCTGGCGGCCGGCATCGTCGAAGTTGTCCGGCGCGAGCCACGCATCGAGGGCGGCGCGCCGGTCGGGCCATTCGGAATCGAGGATGGAGAACCAGGCGGTGTCGCGGTTGCGGCCCTGGGTGACGGCGTTCTGGCGGAAGATGCCCTCGAAGGTGAAGCCGAGACGCAGGGCGGCGGCGCGGGAGGGCAGGTTCAGGCTGTTGCACTGCCATTCGACGCGCCGGTAGCCAAGGTCGTCGAAGGCGTGGCGGAGCATCAGGAACAGTGCCTCGGTGCCGGCGCGGTGGCGCCGGAGCAGCGGCGTGAAGTTGATCGAGCCGATCTCCAGCGCGCCGTTGGCCGCGGCGATGTTCATGAAGGCGGCGTGGCCGGCGGGCTGGCCGCTTGCCGCCTCGATGATGGCATAGGCGACGCGGCCGGGGGTTGTGGCGTTGGCCTCGACGTAGTCGCGGAAGGCGGACTCGTCCGCCGGGCGGGCGGTGCGCCACCAGGTCCAGTCCCGGTCGTCCGGTGCGGCGCGGAATCCGGCGATGAGGCCGGCGCCGTGGCGTGCGGGGTCGAGCCGTTCCAGCCGGCAATAGCGCCCCTCGAAACCGGCGGCGTCGGGAAGCGGGCGCGGCGTCCAGCCGGGGACGGGCGCGCCGACGATCTGGCCATAGGCGTTGGTTTCGGTCATGCGGTGCGGATCTCGGGTTCGTGGCGGACCGGGAAGTTCATCGACCGGGCGATGAAGCATTTTGCTCCGGCGTCGCGGTGCAGGGCGGCGGCGCGGGCGGCGTCGTTGCCTGGCGCGATGGTGACGACGGGGCGCAGGATGGCCTCGACGAACCGGCCGGCGCCGGAGGCTTCCTCCTCCATCACCGCCTCGGCGCGATCCTCGTAGGCCAGCACGGCGATCCCGGCCTCGGCGCAGAGATGCAGATACCAGAGCTGGTGGCAGGAGGAGAGCGAGGCGAGCAGCAGCAGTTCGGGGTTCCAGCGCGCGGGATCGCCGCGGAAGGCGGGATCGGATGTCAGCGCGAGGTCCGGCCGGCCGTCGGCTTCCACCTCGTGGTCGCGGCCATAGGCGGCGTAGGCGCTGGTGCCGGTGCCGCGGTTGCCGGTCCAGCGCAGGGTGGTGGCGTAGCGGTGCAGCCGGCTCAAGCCTGTGTCCCTATTCGCTGTAGGCGCAGGATTCGCCTTCGGAATCGCGGAAGACGGCGACGCGGGCGAGGCCCGGGCAGGATGTCGCGAGCCGCGTCCAGATGAAGCGGGCGAGGTTTTCCAGCGTTGCCGGGCCGAGGCCCTCCACCTCGTCGAGGAAGCGGTGGTCGAGCGCCTCGCGGATCGCGGCGAGGTGCTGGCCGAGCCTGCCGAAATCCATCAGCATGCCGCTCGCATCCGGCGCGCCGCGCAGGGTGACGGTGGCGCGGTAGGAATGGCCGTGGATGCGGCGGCTCGCCTCGGCGGCGATCTGGCGTTGCAGCGTGTGGGCCGCCTCGAAGCGGAATTCCTTGGTGATTTCGTGCATGGTCAGGGGATGCCGAGATATTTGTGGGTCTGCATCGACAGACGCCATTGCGGATGGGTGAGGCAGTATTCGATGGCGGCGCGCGTGTTGGCCGCGCGATCCGGCCCGTCCATCGGCTGGAGCAGGAAATGCGCGAAATCGAGCCCGGCGAAGCGCTCGGGTGTCGCCTCCTTCTGGGGATAGACCAGCTTGAGCTCCGACCCCTGGCGCACCACCAGCTCGGCCCCTTCCTTGGGGCTGACGCAGAGCCAGTCGATGCCCGGCGGCGGTTCGATCGTGCCGTTGGTCTCGACCGCGATTTCGAAGCCGGCGTCATGCACCGCTTCGATCAGCGGCGCATCGAGCTGGAGCAGCGGTTCGCCGCCGGTGAAGACGACGAGGGCGTCGCGGGTGCAGGCGGCGGACCAGGCGGCCTGGATGGCGCGGGCGAGACCGGCGGCATCGGCGAAGCGGCCGCCGCCCGGTCCGTCGGTGCCGACGAAATCGGTGTCGCAGAAGCGGCAGGTCGCACTGGCGCGGTCCTCCTCCCGGCCGGACCACAGGTTGCAGCCGGCGAAGCGGCAGAACACCGCGGCGCGGCCCGCATTGCGCCCCTCGCCCTGCAGGGTGGGGAAGATTTCCTTCACGCTATAGGCCATGATGGCGGCATCTACCGCACATCCGCCGCTCTGGCGACAGGGAGCACGGCATTGCCGCCATCGCCGCGCGGCGCGGCTTGATCCGGCGCGCCCGTCCCGGCACGATCATGCGCATGAACGCAACGAACTCGCCGAAGCATCATCTGCTGATCACCGGGACCGGGCGGAGCGGCACGTCCTTCCTCGTCCGCTGGTTCGACGCGCTGGGGATGGAGACGCATTTCTCCCGCTTCGGCGAGCATGCGGCCTGGGACGAGGAGGCCAATGCCGGCGCGGAAAACCTGCCGCTGCCCGCGCTGGATGCGGACATGCCCTATGTCGTGAAATCGCCCTGGGTGTCCGAGTTCATCGACCAGTTGCTGGCCGATCCGGGCATCGTGCTGGATGGCGTGATCGTGCCGATGCGCGACCTGATGGACGTGGCGGCGAGCCGGACCATTCTCGAATTGCGCGACATGGCGGCCGAGCCCGACTGGCCGGCGGTGATGGAACGGCCCTGGGCGCATCGCGGGCGGACGCCGGGCGGGATCGTCTATTCGCTGCATCCGCTCGACCAGGCGCGGGTGCTCGCCCTCGGCTTCCACCATCTGCTGGAGCGGCTCGTCGCGGCGGAGGTGAAGGTGGTGATGGTTTCGTTCCCGCGCCTCGTCGAGGACGCGGACTATCTCTACCGCGCGCTCGCCCCGCTTCTTCCGGCGAGCGTGGATGCCGCTTCGGCCCGGGCCGCGCATGCCCGCGTTGCCGACCCGGCAAAGGTGAGGGTGGGGCCGGGCGGGCGGGATTCGACGCTCGAACGGCTGGACAGGGTGGCGCTGAACCGCGAAATCGGCCGGCTTCGCCGGGAAATGGCCGCGCTGGAGGGGCGGCTGGCCGAGGCGAGTGGTGCCGCGGCGGCGGCGCGGCGGCATGCCGAGACGATCGAGCGCAGCACGATGTGGCGGGCCCTCTTCCCGCTGCGGCGGGCGCTGCACCGTCTGCGCGGCCGCGCATGACAGCGCTTTCTTTTTGGCGAGACTTCACCCATATTGTAAAAGGAATGTAACACGATGCCCGTGCCACGCGAATCGGCCCGGGAGCGGCAGGGGGACTCCGGCGGATGCAGGGCAGATTTATGCCGAATGGCGGGGTGAGCTGCGTCCGCAGTCCCGAATCCGTTTACGGAACCTTGAACTTTTCGGCGCCAGACTGGCGTGACGAGAAAGGCGGTTTGCGCCCATGATGTATGACCTTTACCAGACGCAGGACGATCTTCTGGCCCCGTTCCGGATGGCGGCGCGCGCGATGGCGCCGCTGATCGACCTGCTGACGCCGCCGGCGGGAATCCCGACCCTGCCGGTTGCGACGCGCGCCGCACTGGAGATTTTCGGCAATAGCGGCATTTCCCACAGCCGGCCGGAGTTCGGCATCGCCAGCGTGCGCGCCGGCGGGCGGGACATTCCCGTGACCGAGACGGTGGTGAGCGGAACGCCCTTCGGCGACCTGCTGCATTTCCGCAAGGAGACTGCCTCACCCGGCCCGCGCGTGCTGATCGCGGCGCCGCTTTCGGGCCATTTCGCGACCCTGCTGCGCAACACCGTCGAGGTCATGCTGCAGGATCACGACGTCTTCATCACCGACTGGAAGAACGCGCGCGACATTCCGGTGAGCGCGGGGCGCTTCGGCTTCGATGAATATGTGGCGCATATCATGGACTTCCTGCGCGAAATCGGGCCGGGGGCGCATGTCGTCGCCGTGTGCCAGCCGGCGGTGGCGGTGTTCGCCGCGACCGCGCTGATGGCCGAGGCCGGCGATCCGGCGGCGCCGCGCAGCATGACGCTGATGGGCGGGCCGATCGATACCAGGCGCAACCCCTCGAAGGTCAACGATCTCGCCAAGACCCGCGACATCGCCTGGTTCCGCAGCAACCTGATCACCACCGTGCCGCGCCGCTTCGCCGGGGCAGGGCGGGCGGTCTATCCCGGTTTCGTGCAGCTCGCCTCCTTCGTGTCGATGAATCTCGACCGGCATATCGGCGCGCATCTGCGCCAGTTCCGCGCCATCGTCACCGAGGATGACGCGAGCGAGGCGGCGCATCGCAAGTTCTACGACGAATACCAGTCGGTGATGGACCTGACGGCGGAATTCTATCTCGAAACCGTCGAGCGCGTGTTCCAGCGGCACGATCTGCCGCGCGGCCAGCTGAGCTGGCGCGGCCAGACGGTGCGCCCGGCGGCGATCCGCAAGACATCGGTCTTCACCGTCGAGGGCGAGCGGGACGATATCTGCCCGCCCGGCCAGTCGGTCGCGGCGCTCGATCTCTGCACCGGGCTGAAACCGGCGCAGAAGCGCAACCATCTCCAGCTCGGCGTCGGCCATTACGGCGTGTTCTCGGGCTCGCGCTGGGCGAACGAGATCTATCCGCAGCTGCGCGAGGTCATCGCCGCCGCCGGCTGAACGGCTGGCGGAACCGCCTGGGGCGGCGGGCTGGCGGCGCGGGGCGAAACACATGCGTCGCCATGAGCTGGCGGACGCGCCGCACTGTGTGGTGGCGGGACAGGCCGGTGGCGATCACCGCATCGGCGCGGCGGCGTTTTTCGGCATCCGGCATTTGCAGGGCGATGATCCGCTCGATCTCGGCGTGGGGCAGGCCGCGGCGCAGCACCCGCGCGATCTGCACCGCGCGCGGCGCGGAGACGGTGAGTGCGAGATCGACCCGCGCCTCGCCGCCGGTTTCGAACAGCAGCGGAATGTCGAGCAGCACGGCGCGGGCGCCGCGCCTGCGGGCGGCGGCGAGGAATTTTGTCTCCGCCGCGCGCACCATGCGGTGCATGATCGCTTCCAGACGGCGCCGCGCGGCGGGATCGGCCAGCACATGCGCGCGCAGGGCGGCGCGGTCGAGCACGCCGGCGCGCACCACGCCGGGAAACGCCGCCGCGATGGGCGCAAGCGCCGCCCCGCCCGGCGCCTGCAGCGCGCGGACCGTGGCATCGGCATCGAACACCGGCACGTGGCGGCGGCGGAAGAGTGAAGCGACGGTGGATTTCCCCATGCCGATTCCGCCGGTGAGGCCGATGATCTTCATCCCATCAGGTCGGCCGCGACGGCGCGGTAGAGCGCATCGTCCACCACCGGGGTGACGCCGAACCAGGCGGCGAAGCCCGGCACCGCCTGGTGCAGCAGCATCCCGAGCCCCTCGACCGCGACGAGGCCGCGCGCCCGCGCCGCCGCCAGCAGCGGTGTTTCCAGCGGGACATAGACGATGTCCGCCACCGCCATGCCGGGAGCGGCGCGGGCGAGATCGAGTTCGAGCGGATTATGCCCGGCCATGCCGAGCGAGGTGGTGTTGACCACCAGCGCGTGGTCCGCCAGCGCCGCCGACCGCGCCTCCCAGGGGATGTGGACGAGGCCGAAATCCCGCGCGAGCGCCACCGCGCGCTCCGGCGAGCGGTTGCACAGCGTGACCACCGCCCCCGCATCCTGCAGCGCGGTAGCGATGGCCCGCGCCGCCCCCCCGGCGCCGAGCACCAGCGCCGGGCCGGCGGCGGGGTTCACGCCATGGGCGCGCAGATTGGCGAGAAAGCCCGACCCGTCGGTATTCGCGCCCTCGATCCCCGTGGGCGTGAAGACGAGCGTGTTCACCGCCCCGGCGCGCCGCGCGCTGTCGGCCACGCGGTCGCACACGGCGAAGGCGGCTTCCTTGTGCGGGATCGTCACGTTGGCGCCGGCGAAGCCCATTTTCGCCAGCGCGGCGACGCAGGCGGCGAAATCGTCCGGGGCGATGGCGAGCGGGAGATAGGCGCCGTCGATCCCGTGGCGTTCGAGCCAGGTGCCGTGCAGGCGGGGCGAGCGGGAATGGGCGACCGGATAGCCGATCACCCCGGCGAGGCGTGCGTGGCCGGAAAGGATCATGAGCTGTTTCGATCATGAAGCGGCGCCGGCGGCAAGGGGCGGTTTCGCGCCGGCGGTTCCGCGCCATATCCGCGACAGGGCGGAGGGATGCGATGGACGCAACGGGACGGGATGATGTGGCGGTGGTGTTCGGCGCGGGCGGCGGCATTGGCGGCGCGCTGGTGGCGGCCCTTGCGGGCGATCGGCGTTTCGCCGCGGTGATCGGGCTCGGGCGGGGCAGCGCGCCGCGCTTCGACCTGCTCGATGAGGCCAGCATTGCCGAAGCGGTGCGGGCGGTGGCGGCGCGGGGGGCCATTCGCCTTGCGATCGATGCCACCGGCTTCCTGCACGATGAAGCACAGATGCCGGAGAAGAGCTTGCGCGAGCTGGATGCGTGCCGCCTCGCCCGCAGCTTCGCGCTGAACGCGATCGGCCCGGCGCTGCTGATGAAGCATCTGCTGCCCGCCTTGCCGCGCGAGGGGCGGGCGGTGTTCGCCACGCTGTCGGCCCGGGTCGGCAGCATCGGCGATAACCGGCTCGGCGGGTGGTATGGCTATCGCGCGTCGAAGGCGGCGCTGAACCAGTTCGTGCGGACGGCCGCGGTGGAGCTGGCGCGGCGGTCGCCGGCGGCGATCTGCGTCGCCCTGCATCCGGGCACGGTGGCGACGGGGCTTTCCGCCCCGTTCGCCGCCGCCGGGCTCGACGTGCAGGCGCCGGAGGTGGCGGCGGCGCGGCTGCTGGCGGTGATCGACCGGCTTACCCCAGCCGAGAGCGGCGGGTTTTTCGACCATCGCGGCGAGGCGGTGCCGTGGTAGGTGAGGGCCCCGGCGGATCAGGCCGTATAGGGCGGGCGGCCGGTGGCCAGCGCGTCGTCCAGCAGGTCGAGCCGGTCCTGGCCCCAGAACAGCTCGCCATTCAGGATGTAGGAGGGCGCGCCGAACACGCCGGCGGCCTCGGCCATCTCGCGGTTGCGCTGATAGGCGGCGGCGATCTCGGGCGCGCCGGCGCGGGCCTGGAGTTCGGGCGCGATGCCGGACGCGGCGGCGAGGTCGGCGATGGTTTCAGGATCGGCGAGGTTGCGCTCCTCCGCCCAGACCGCGGCGAAGACGCGGCGGAGGAACGGGTCGGGGTCGCCGCCGGCTTCCGCGATGGCGATGGCCAGGCGATCCGCCAGCGCCGGGTCCACCGGGAAGAATTGCGGGTGCAAATTGAGCGGGAGGCCGCGGCGGGCGCGCCAGCGTTGCAGCTCGACCAGACGGTAGCGCTGGCGGACCGGGTGGCGCTTGGCCAGCGGCTGGCCGCCGGTTTCGGCGAAGATCGCGCCGAGCGGCACCGGGCGATACTCCACCGTCGCGCCGTGGCGGCGGGCGATGTCGAGAAAGGCGGCGTGGCCGAGATAGGTCCAGGGGGAATGGCTCGTGAAGACATAGGTGATGGTGGCGGCCATGGGCGTTTTCCTCCGCGCTGCTTGCGTGCTGCGCCCATGTTGATAGGGAAGCAGCGTGCCGGCGCCAAGGGCGGCCCGGCGGCGACCACCGCACTCCGGAGAGACCGAACCGCATGAGCTCCATCCTGACCCTTTCCTGCCGCAACCGGCCCGGCATTGTCGGCGCCGTCGGCCATTTCCTGCACGCGCACGGGCAGGACATCCGCGAGGCGCAGCAATTCGACGACCGGGCGAGCGGGCGCTTCTTCATGCGCGTGGTGTTTGCCCCGGTGGGCGACGCGCCTTCCTCCGGGCTGGAGGCGGAGTTCGCCGCGGTCGGGCGCGAGTTCGGGATGGACTGGGAGATCACCCCAAGCGGGCACCGGATGCGGACGATGATCCTCGTCTCGCGGTTCGATCACTGCCTGGTCGACCTGGTCTATCGGCAGCGGATCGGCGAACTGCCGATGGACATTGTCGGCGTGATCGCCAACCATCCGCGCGAGAGCTACGCCCATCTCGATCTCGACGGGATTCCCTTCCATCATCTGCCGATCGCGCCGGATACCAAGATGGAACAGGAGGCCGAGGTGTGGCGGCTGATGCGCGAGAGCGGCGCGGAACTCGCCATCCTGGCGCGCTACATGCAGGTGCTGTCGGACGGGCTGGTGGCGAAGCTGGCCGGGCGCTGCATCAACATCCACCATTCCTTCCTGCCCGGCTTCAAGGGTGCGAAGCCCTATCACCAGGCCTATGCGCGCGGGGTGAAGCTGATCGGCGCGACGGCGCATTATGTCACCACCGCGCTCGACGAGGGGCCGATCATCGAGCAGGATGTCGAGCGCATTTCGCATGGCGACACGCCGGAGGCGCTGGTGCGCAAGGGGCGCGACATCGAGCGCCGGGTGCTGGCGCGCGCCGTGCTCGGCCATCTGGAGCGGCGGGTGTTCATCAGCGGCAGCAAGACGGTGGTGTTCGCCGGCTAGAGCAAAAAGGGGGGGAAAACGGCGATGTCGCGCGCGGTGCTGTTCGATACGGAAACGACGGGGTTGGAGCCGCTTGGCGGCGACCGGGTGATCGAGGTCGCGGCGATCGAGCTGTGGAACGACCTGCCGACCGGCAAGGTGTTCCACACGCTGATCGACCCCGAACGCGACATTCCCGCCGAGGCGAGCCGGGTGCATGGCATGACCAGCGCCGATGTCGCCGGCAAGCCGAAATTCGCCGAGATCGCCGCCGAATTGCTGGAGTTCTTCGCTGAGGATCCGCTGGTCGCGCATAACGCGCCGTTCGATTTCGGCTTTCTCGACGCCGAGTTCGCCCGCATCGGCCGCGCCGCCCTCGACAGGGCGAGGATGATCGACACGCTGGCGCTGGCCAAGCAGCGCTTTCCGGGGATGCCGAACTCGCTCGACGCGCTGTGCCGGCGCTTCGACATCGATTTCTCCGCCCGCACCACCCATAACGCGCTGCTCGACTGCAAGCTGCTCGCGGAGGTTTATGTCGAGCTGACCGGCGGGCGGCAGCGCGGGCTCGACCTTGCCGCCGAGAGCACGATCCGCCTCGTCGAATATCGCAGCGAGGGGCCGCGCACGCCGCGCCCGGTCGTCGCGAGTGCGGCGGAGCTGGCCGCGCACGAGGCGTTCATCGAGAAGCTGAAGGAGCCGGTCTGGCGGCTGGAGCAGTAGCCGATCAGATGATGCTGTAGAGCACTTTCCGATCCATCCGGATCGGATGTAGTGCTCTACCACATTGATAAACAGAGCATCTTTATCCGATCAGATGACTCCATCTGATCAGATGATGCTCTGAATCAGGCGGCGCCGACCGACCAGAGCGCGAAGGCGTAGGTCAGCGCGGTCTGTTTCAGCGCGTCGAACCGGCCGGCGGCGCCGGCATGGCCGGCTTCCATGTCGATCCTGAGCAGTGCCGGCGCGGGGCCGGTGGCAAGCGCGCGCAGCCGGGCGACGAATTTCGCCGGCTCCCAGTAGGTCACCCGCGGGTCGGACAGGCCGCCGGTGCACAGGATCGGCGGGTAGGCGCGCGCCGCCAGGTTGTCATAGGGCGAATAGGCGGCGATCGTGTCATAGGCGGCGGGATCGGTGATCGGGTTGCCCCATTCCGGCCATTCCGGCGGGGTGAGGGGGAGCGTGTCATCCGAGATCGTGTTCAGCACGTCGACGAAGGGCACTTCGGCGATCACCCCGGCCCAGAGATCCGGCCGCATGGTGAAGGCGGCGCCGACCAGCAGCCCGCCGGCCGAGCCGCCCTGGGCGACGATGTTCCCCGCCCGCGCATAGCCGCCGCCGATCAGCGCCTCGGCGGCGGCGATGAAATCGGTGAAGCTGTTCATCTTGTGCGCGGCGCGGCCGCCGAGGAACCAGTTCCAGCCCTTCTCGGTGCCGCCGCGGACATGGGCGATGGCGAAGATCCAGCCGCGATCGACCAGCGAGAGGATCGAGGTGCGGAACCACGGCTCCATCGGGATGCCATAGGCGCCGTAGCCGTAGAGCAGCAGCGGGGCCGCGCCGTCCAGCGCCTGGCCGCGGCGCATCAGCACCGTCACCGGGATCGACGCGCCATCGGCCGCCATGGCGTCGATGCGCCGTGTTTCGTAGCGCGCGGGGTCGTGGCCGGAGGGAATGTCCTGGGTCTTGCGCAGGATCGCCGTGCGGGTGGCCAGATCGTAGTCGAAGGTCTGGCGCGGGGTGGTGGGCGAGGAATAGACGTAGCGGATCGTCGCGGTGTCGTATTCGAGGCCGGATTCGGCGCGCAGCACATAGGCCGGCTCGTCCTGCGCGATCTCCCACTCGGCGCCGCCATCGCGCGGGGCGACGATGATGCGGGTGTTCGCCTCGATCCGTTCGAGCCGGACGATGTGGTGTTTCAGCGCGAAGGCGCCGACGAGGTAGCGGCCCGGCCGGTGCGGCACGAGGTCGCGCCAGTGCGCACGGCCCCGGGCATCGAGCGGCGCCTCGACCAGCTTGAAATCCACCGCGCCGTCGGCATTGGTGCGGATGATCAGCCGGTCGCCGGCATCATCGACATCGTAGCGCAGGCCGGGCTCGCGCGGGGCGATGAGCGCGGGCGGCGCGGTCGGGTCGTCGCCGGGGATGCGCCAGACCTCGCTGGTGTCCTGGTTGCCGGCGGAGACGAGGATCGAGCCGCCGGACAGGCTGGTCTCGACGCCGAGAAAGAAGCCGGGATCGGGCTCGGCGTAGACCAGCGTGTCGCCGCCATCGGCGAGGGCGCGGCGGAACACCTTGGTCGGCCGGCCGTGATCGTCGCGGAAGACCCAGAAGATGAAGCGCGCGCAGGGGGAAAAGGTGAAATCGCCGCTGCAGGATTCGATCGGCGGGGCGGGCTCGGCGCCGGTTTCGATCTCGCGGACATGGATGCGGTAGACTTCCGACCCTTGGGTGTCTTCCGCCCACGCGAGCAGGCGGTGGTCGTCGCTGTGCGCGACCGCCGGGGCGGAGAAGAAGGCATGGCCCTTCGCGCGCGCTGGCAGGTCGAGCAGCACTTGTTCGGCGCCGCCGGCGCGGGGCGTGCGGGCGATGACCGGATGCTCGGCGCCCGGATCGAAGCGGCGGTAATAGGCGTAGGGGCCGTGCGGCGCGGGCACGGTCGAGTCGTCGTCCTTGATCCGGCCCTTCATTTCGGCGAGCAGCGTCGTCTGGAGGTCTTTGGTGCCGGCGAGCACGGCATCGGTATAGGCGTTCTCGGCAACGAGATGGGCGCGGATCTCGGGATCGAGGGCGGCGGGGTCGCGCAGCACCGCCTGCCAGTTGGCATCGCGCAGCCAGGCATAGTCATCGGTCCGCACCCGGCCGAGCTGTTCGATGCGGACCGGCTTGCGCGCGGCCGCCGGCGGGGTGGGTTGGGGCGCGTTCGGCGTGTTCATGGGGGCCCTACGCTCAGAACAGGCCATGGATCGCGCCATCGGGGTCGAGCCCGATCGCCTCGGCGGCGGGGATGCGCGGCAGGCCGGGCATGGTCATGACATCGCCGGCGAGGGCGACCACGAAGCCGGCGCCGGCGGAGAGGCGGGCATCGCGGATCGGCACGGTGAAGCCGGTGGGCGCGCCGCGGCGGGCCGGATCGGCGGTGAAGCTGTACTGCGTCTTGGCGACGCAGACCGGCAGGTGGTCGTATCCCTGCGCCTCGAACCGGGCGAGGCGTTTGGCCGCCAGCGGCGAGAGCTCGATGTCGTCGGCGCCGTAGATGCGCTGGGCGATGGTGCGCAGCTTGTGCGGCAGCTTCATGTCGTCCGGGTAGAGCGGGGCGAAGCGGGCGGATTTCGCCGCGATCGTCTCGATCACCGCCTGCGCGAGGTCGGTGGCGCCGGCGCTGCCATCGGCCCAATGGGTGCAGAAGCAGATCCGCGCGCCGCCATCCTCGTCGAGTGCTGCGCGCAGGGCCTCGCGCTCGGCCCCGGTATCGGTGACGAAGCCGTTGATCGCGACGATCACCGGCAGGCCGAAGGCGCGCATGGCGGCGACGTGGCGGCGCAGATTGGCGGCACCGCGCGCGACCGCGCCGGGATTCTCGGCGCCGAGATCGGCCTTGGCCACCCCGGCATGCATCTTCAGCGCCCGGATCGTCGCGACGACGACGGCGCAGGAGGGCGCGAGCCCGGCCTGCCGGCACTTGATGTCGAGGAATTTCTCGCCGCCGAGATCGGCGCCGAACCCGGCCTCGGTCACCACGATGTCGGCCAGCTTGAGCGCGGTGCGGGTGGCGATGACCGAGTTGCAGCCATGGGCGATGTTGGCGAAGGGCCCGCCATGGACCAGTGCCGGCGTGCCTTCCAGCGTCTGCACCAGGTTGGGTTGCAGCGCGTCGCGCAGCAGGGCGGCCATGGCGCCGACGGCCTTGAGATCGGCCGGGGTGACGGGCGAGCCGTCGCGCCGCTCGGCGACGACGATGCGGGCGAGGCGGCGTTGCAGGTCGTCGAGATCGCGGGCGAGGCAGAAGATCGCCATCACCTCGGAGGCGACGGTGATGTCGAATTTCTGCTCGCGGGCGGCGCCGTTCGCCCCGTCGCCCAGGCCGAGAACCGTCTGGCGCAGGGCGCGGTCGTTCATGTCGATGGCGCGGCGGAAGGCGATCCGGCGCGGGTCGATGCCAAGCTCGTTGCCCCAGTAGACATGGTTGTCGAGCATCGCGGCGAGCAGGTTGTTGGCGCTGGTGATGGCGTGGAAATCGCCGGTGAAATGAAGGTTGATCTCCTCCATCGGCGCGACCTGGGCGCGGCCGCCGCCGGTGGCCCCGCCCTTCTGGCCGAAGCACGGGCCGAGCGAGGGCTCGCGCAGGGCGATCATCGCCTTTGCGCCGGCGGCGCGCAGCGCATCGCCGAGGCCGATCGAGGTCGTCGTCTTGCCCTCGCCGGCGGGCGTCGGGCTGATGCCGACGACGAGCACCAGCGCGCCGTCCGGCCGGTCTTCGAGCGAGCGGATGAAGCCGCCATCCACCTTGCCCTTGTAGCGGCCATAGGGGATCAGCGCCTCGGCCGGTATGCCGGCGGCGGCGGCAATCTCGCCGATCGGGCGCAGGCGTGAAGCGCGTGCGATGTCCAGATCCGACGCCATGAATCCTCCCGTTTTTCCTTTCCGTCTTATGTCCGCGCGGCCATGGGGAAGGCAAGGCTTGCCGTGCGGTGTCCCGCACCGGTAAATAGCGCTCATGACATTGCCGTTCTCCTTCCCGGCCTGGATGCCTGCCTGGCTCGGGCTGGTGCTGCTGCTCGTCGGCCTGCTCTATGCGCTGGCGATGCTGGCGATGCCGTTCTCGGTGTTCGGCGTGAAATCCCGCCTGGAGGCGATCGAGGAACAGCTCGATCAGGTGCAGGAGGAACTGCGCATCCTGACGATGCGGCTGCCGGAACCGCTGCGCGGCGTGACCGTGGATGACGGGCTTTACGACCCGTTGCCGCGCAGCGCCGCGGGGTATGACCGCCCGGCGGTCCGGCGTCCGGCCGCCGCCGCGCCGCCACCGCCGATGCCCGAGCCGCCCCGCCCGGCCCCGCCGCGCGAGGCGCCGGCGCGTGAACCCCTCGGCCGCGAAGCCCCCCGCCCCCGTAGTCCGGCGCCGCGCGGCGTGCCGCCGCGGCGGATCGAACCGCGGCTCGACTAGGCCGCGAACCGACTGCTAGTCTGCGCCCATGACACAGTTTCAGGGCGCCGACGCGCCGACTTTCGCGACATTTCCCACCTTTCTCGGGCTCGATCGCCGCGCGCGCGACGCGGCCCATGTGGTGGCCGGCATTCCGCTCGATGTCGGCGTGACCAACCGCGCGGGCACGCGGTCCGGCCCGGCGGCGATCCGCGTCGCCTCGCGCATGCTGGCGGGCAACCACCATCCGCACTACCGCGTCATGGTCGATGACATGGACCTTGCCGATGCCGGGGATTTCGCCATCGCCCTCGGCGATCTGCCGGGCAGCCTCGCGCTGATCGAGGCGCAGGCGGCGCAGATCGGCCATCTGGTGGCGCTGGGCGGCGAGCACGGCATCACCCTGCCGTTGCTGCGCGCGCTGGCGAAGGCGCGCGGCGGGCCGGTCGGGCTCGTGCATTTCGATGCCCATGCCGACACCTGGGCCGAGAATTTCGGCCAGGTCTACAGCCATGGCTCGGTGTTCTATCACGCGCTGAACGAGGGGCTGGTCGATCCGCGCCGGATGATCCAGATCGGCATTCGCTCGCCGCTGCTCAACGAGGCGCATGACTGGACGCTGGCGCAGGGGGTGACGATCCTCTCGGCGCAGGACGTGCATGAGCAGGGGGTGGACCGCGTCGCCGAACGGATCCGCGCGGTGGCGGGGACGGGGGCGACCTATCTCAGCTTCGACATCGACTGTCTCGATCCCGCCTTCGCGCCGGGCACCGGCACGCCGGAAATCGGCGGGCTGGCATCGTGGCAGGCGCAGGCGCTGCTGCGCCGGCTCGGCGGGATCGATTTCGTGGGCATGGATCTCGTCGAGGTCGCGCCGGCCTATGACGTGAGCGAGATCACCGCCCTGGCCGGGGCGACGATGGTGTGGGAGTATCTCGCCCTGCTCGCCTCGCAGGGGCGCTGAAACGAAAGGCCCGGCATCGGGGGATGCCGGGCCATTGACGCCGCGCGTTCAGGCGCGCCGGCCTACCAGTTGTTGTCGGGATCGAAATCGTTGCCGCCGCCGGCATCGCCGCTGTCCCAGCCGGGATTGCCGAGCAGGCCGTCATCGCGGTCGGGCGGCGGGGCACCGGGGTCGCCGCCGGAGGGATCGATCATCGGCGTGCCCGCGTGGCTGCCGCCGGCCAGTCCGTCGATGATACGCTCGCCGGCGGCGAAGCCGGCGCCGGCGGCGAGACCGGTCATCAGCGAGCTGCCGAGCCCGCCGCCGCCGAAGCCGCCGCCCATCCCGCCACCGGGAGCGCCATAGGGCGGGGCACCGTTCGGTGGCATGCCGCCGGGGCCGTAGCCGGGCGCGCCGGGCCAGGGTGCCTGCATCGCGCGGCGGTTATGGCCGAACCAGCGCACCAGCAGGAACAGCACCACGAGCCCGCCGATCACCAGCACCGCGGGATGGACGTGCACGCCGCTGCGCGGCGCGGCCGGGGCGGCGGCGAGATGCGCCTTCAGCGCGGCGACGCGGCCCGGATCGGCGAAGGGCAGGCCGGGCGCATAGGCTTCGGCGCGCGCGAGCGAGGCGCGCGCGGCGGCGATGCGGCCGGTCGCGTCCTCCGCCTCGGCCTTCAGGTACCAGGCGACGCCGCTCTGCGGATGGGCGCGCAGCGCGCCGCGCAGATCGGCCAGTGCGGCGTCGGGATGGCCGCCGGCGATCAGCGCCTGGATCTGCTGCGGCGTGGGCGATGCCGCCCGCGCCGGGGCGAGGGACAGCCCGGCCCCCGCGAACAGGGCCGCCGCCAGCAGGATGGTGCGAAAGATCTTCAACCCCTTCATTAGGGACCTCCGCGGGCCGGTGGTGGTGGGAAAAAGCGCCAGCCCGTGCCGCCAATATAGGCAGGGGGCGCTGCAAATCACAGATCCGTGCGCTGGCGTGCCGCGCCGGTCGCCTGCCGGGTCTCGACAGCTTCGCGCCGCGCGGCGAGACTTGCGCCGACGCCGCACAGGAGAGCCGATCCCGATGACCGACAGAGAGTCCCGCCTGCCCACGCTCGACCGTCTTGCCCGCGACCTTGAAGCGGGGCGCACCACCGCCGCAGCACTGGTCGAGGACTGCCTCGCCGCGATCGCCGATCCGGCGGGGGACGGGGCGCTGACCTTCATCTCGGTCGATGCGGCGGGCGCGCGGGCGGCGGCCGCGGGGTTCGACGCGATGCGCCGCGCCGGCATGGCGCCCTCGCCCTGGGCCGGCATCCCGATCGCGGTGAAGGACCTGTTCGACATGGCGGGGCAGGAGACCCGCGCCGGCTCGAAGGTGCTGGCGGGATGCGGGCCGGCGGCGCAGGACGCGCCCGCGATCGCCCGGCTGCGGCGGATGGGCTTCGTGCCGATCGGCCGCACCAACATGACCGAGTTCGCCTATTCCGGCATCGGCACCAACCCGCATTACGGCACGCCGCCGGCGCGCTGGCGGCGCGAGGAGCGGCGGATTCCGGGCGGCTCGTCCTCGGGCTCGGCGGTCGCGGTGGCGGCGGGGATGGCGCATGCCGGCATCGGCACCGACACCGGCGGCTCGTGCCGGATTCCGGCGGTGTTCAACGATCTCGTCGGCTTCAAGCCGACGGCGCGGCGGATTCCGCGCGAGGGCGTGGTGCCGCTTTCGTCCTCGCTCGACTCGGTCGGGCCGCTGGCGCGCTCGGTGGGCTGCTGCGCGCTGCTCGATTCGATCATGGCCGGCACGCCGGAAGCCCCGCCGGCGCCGGCGGAACTGGCCGGGCTGCGGCTCGCGGTGCCGCGCGACGTCGCGCTCGATACGCTGGATGACGAGGTCGCCGCCGGGTTCGACGCGGCGCTGCGCCGCCTGTCCGCGGCGGGGGCGCGGATCGAGACCATCGCCATGCCGGAATTCGCCGAGGTCGCGAAGCTGAACGCGCGCGGCGGGCTGACCGCGGCGGAGAGCCATGCCTGGCATCGCCCGCTGCTGGCGCGCGGTGCCGAGGCGTATGATCCGCGCGTGCTGGTGCGGCTGCGCCGGGGGGCGGAACTTTCGGCGGCGGATTACATCGACCTGCTGGCCGGCCGCGCCGATCTGGTGGCGCGGGCGCGGGCGCGGCTCGCCCCGCATGACGCGCTGCTGATGCCGACCGTCGCCATCCTGCCGCCGCGCATCGCCGATCTCGACGACGACGCGGCCTTCACCGCGGCCAATCTGCGGGTGCTGCGCAACCCGACGCTGATCAACATGATCGATGGCTGCGCGATCTCGCTGCCGCTCAATGCGCCCGGCGCGGCCCCGGTGGGGCTGATGGTCTGCGGCGTGGCGGAGACGGACCGGTGGATCTTCGCCATCGCCGCCGCGATCGAGGCGCTCGGCCCGGCCTGACCGGGCGCGCCGCGCAGGGCGCCCATTCCCGCCGTCGCGTTGCGCCACCGCCGTGGCGCTCTATGCTCGGCGGAGCCTGACCGGCCAATGACAGGGGGAGACCGCAGATGACAGACCCGATCCGTGTGGACGACGCGTTGCCCGAGGATGCCGACCGCGCGGCCCTGGTCGGCCGCGCCTGGCTGCCCGGCGTGGGGCCGGTGGTGGTGGCGCTGCGCGGCGCCGAGCTGATCGACATCACCAGCCGCGCGGTGCCGACGTCCTCCGCGCTGTTCGCCCTCGACGACCCGGCCGGGCACGCCCGCGCGGCGGCGGGGCAGACGATCGGGCGCGTGGACGAGATTCTCGCCAACAGCGACGAGGCGACGCGCGATCCGTCGCGCCCCTGGCTGCTCGCGCCGGTCGACCTGCAGGCGGTCAAGGCTTCGGGCGTCACCTTCGTGGTCAGCCTGCTGGAGCGGGTGATCGAGGAACAGGCGCGCGGCGCGCCGGAGAAGGCGACGCAGATCCGCGCCGATCTCGACCGGCTGATCGGCGCCGACCTGCGTGCCCTGCGCCCCGGCTCGGAACAGGCGATGGCGGTGAAGGCGGCGCTGATCGAGCGCGGCCTGTGGTCGCAATATCTCGAGGTCGGCATCGGCCCGGATGCCGAGATCTTCACCAAGGGCCAGCCGATGAGCGCGGTGGGCTTCGGCGCGCATGTCGGCATCCATCCCGGTTCGAGCTGGAACAATCCCGAGCCGGAGATCGTCGTCGCGGTCTCGCCGGCCGGGCGGATCGTGGGAGCGACGCTCGGCAACGACGTCAACCTGCGCGATTTCGAGGGCCGCTCGGCGCTGCTGCTCGGCAAGGCGAAGGACAACAACGCGAGCTGCGGCCTCGGCCCCTTCGTGCGGCTGTTCGACGCGGGCTTCACGCTCGACGATGTCCGCCGCGCGCGGCTCGACCTCACGGTCGAGGGGGCGGACGGGTTCCGCCTCGAGGGGATGAGCTCGATGACCGAGATCAGCCGCGATCCGGCGGATCTGGTCGAGGCCGCCGCCGGGGCGCACCACCAGTATCCGGACGGGTTCGTGCTGATGCTGGGGACGATGTTCGCGCCGATCCAGGACCGCGACCGGCCGGGCGAGGGCTTCACCCACAAGGACGGCGATCTCGTCACCATCGCCTCCGCCCGGCTGGGGCGGCTGCGCAACCGCGTGCGGCCCTGCCCGGATTGCGCGCCCTGGAGCTTCGGCACGCTCGACCTGATGCGCAGCCTCGCCGCGCGCGGCCTGCTCTGATCGGCTGAGGCCCGATTCGCCTGCGCCCGCGCTGAGGTGGTTGGCGCGTCTCCGACCGGCGGCGGCGCGTCGCGCGGCGCTGGATCGGCGGCCCTCGGTATCTCGCGGTCAGGGGGACGACATCAGGGCGCCGACCCCAGAACCACGCGGACGATCAGCGATGCGGCAAGCGCCAGCATCGTGATGCCGACCAGGGCATCCAGCACGCGCCATGCGGCGGGCCTTGCGAAGACGGGCTTCAGGATGCGCGCGCCGTAGCCCAGCGCCGTGAACCAGGAGAAACTGGCGCAGACGGCGCCAAGGACGAAAATCGGACGCAGGGGGGCGGGCTGCGCCGATCCGATCGTGCCGAGCAGCAGCACCGTATCCAGGTAGACATGCGGGTTCAGGAACGTGAACCCCGCCGTGGCGGCGAGGGCGCGGCGTAGGGTGAGGCTGCCGTTTTCGGCCATCGTGACCGCGGCGGGAACCAGCATCCGGCGCAATGCGATCAGGCCGTACGAGGCGAGGAACGCCGCGCCGCCGAGGGCGAGCAATGCCGTGAACTGGGGCGCGGCGCCCAGAAAGGCGCCCACGCCGCTCACGCCGGCCACGATCAGGACGGCATCCGCGACGCCGCAGAACAGCACGATCGGGCCGACATGCTCGTGCCGCAGCCCCTGCCGCAGCACGAAGAGATTCTGGGCGCCGATCGCGACGATGAGTGCCGCGGAGGACGCGAACCCGGTGAGGAACGGGGGGAGAAGATTTGTCATGCGTGGATCTATGAGGCTGGCCCGCACATTAGGACAGCTTGTTTTTCTAAGGTCGATTAAGCGATACTTCAGAGATGCTTGATTATTCCGCCCTGGCCGCCGTCGGCGCGGTGATCCGCGAGGGCAGCTTCGAACGCGCGGCGCACGCGCTGGGAATCACCGCTTCGGCGGTTTCCCAGCGCGTGCGCGGCCTTGAGGAACGGCTCGGCTCGGTTCTGATCGTCCGCGGGCAACCCTGTGTTCCCACCGATATGGGCCGTGCCCTTTGCGCGCATCTCGATCGGGTCAGGCTTCTCGAGGACGATCTGGCGCCGGCCCTCGCCCTGACGGGGGCGGTCTCGCCGCTCACGCTGAAAGTGGCCGTGAATGCGGACAGCCTGGCAACCTGGTTTCCTCAGGCGGCCGCCGCGTTCGGGCGCGGCGCGGGGATCCTGCTCGACCTCGCGCTGGATGACGAGGCCCATACGGCCGACCGGCTGCGCTCGGGCGAGGTGCTGGCCGCGGTGACGGCCGATCCCGAACCCGTGCAGGGCTGCCGGACGATCCTGCTCGGCGCGCTGCCCTATGTCTCCTGCGCCAGCCCGGATTTCATGGCGCGGCATTTTGCCGGGGGCGTGAACCGGGACACGCTCATGCGGGCACCGCATATGCGGTTCGACCGGCGGGACGCGTGGCAGGCGCGTTGGGCGTCGGAGGCGCACGGCGTCGAGCTTGCCGCGCCGACGCACTGGATTCCCTCGACACATGCCTTTCTGGATCTCTGCATCGCCGGGCTGGCCTGGGGGTTGCACCCGGCGCCGCTGGCCGAGCCGCATCTCGCCGCCGGGCGTCTGACCGAATTGCCGCCCGGCCTGCGGATCGACGTGAAGCTGTACTGGACCGTGGCCCGTCTGCACGCCAGGGCGCTGGAGACACTGACCCGCGCGGTTTGCGCCACCGCCACCGAATGGCTCGACGACTGATGTTCGCCCCTATGGGCCGCCGGTCTGGCCTGGTGACGCCGGCGCTACGCACGTTCCTGGCCGCCGCCGCTCAGTCGATGATGCGCCGGTAGAGATGCCAGGTGGAATGCCCGAGGATGGGCAGGACGATGGCGATGCCGAGCAATCCGGGAACGGCGCCCAGTGCGAGGCCGACCAGGACGATCAGTCCCCACAGGCCGAGAATTGCCGGATTCCGCCGCAGCGCCCGGATCGATATCCCGAGCGCCGCGGGCATGTCGGCGGGTCGGTCGAGCAGCAGAGGGAAGGACGTGACGCCGATGGCCAGCGCCGCGACCGCAAACACGAAGCCAGTGCAAAGCCCGGCGGCCATCATCGCCCAGCCGGCGGGCGTGGTCAGTGCCGCCGCCACGAAAGCCGCGAAGGACCGCGGTTCGGCCGCCCCGAGGGTCCGGATGTAGATGAATTCCGCCGCCCCGAGCCACAGGAGCAGGAGGAGGATCTGCAGGCCGCCCATCGCCAGGATCGCGCCGATCTGCGGCGAACGCAGAATGCCGGCGGCCTCGATCACCCTCGGCGTGCGGCCGGTTTCGCGCAGGCGGCTCAATTCCATCAGCCAGACCGACGCCAGCGGCCCGATCAGGGCAAAGCCGGCCACCAGGGGCACGACGAGCGGCAGGAGATGTCCGTTCGCGACGACGGCGCTGAGGAAGAGACCGGCAATCGGGAAGACGAGGGCGAGGACGACGATATCGGTTCGGTCGGCTTCGAAATCCTCGAACCCGCGGCGCAGCGCCACGGCCAGATCCTCGATGCCGATCCGGCGGATGTTCACCGGAAGCGTCTTCGCCTCGGCCCAGTAGGTCTCGCCATCGGCGGCGCCAATTTCCTCCACGGCGTGCCCCGGCGCCGACAGCGCCCATTCGATCGGATTGCGGATATGCATGGCGACACTCCCCCCGGATCTCGAAAGATTGGGTGGTGCTTCGCGCCCCGCGGAACAACCGACGGGCGCGCCGCAACCGTCATGCTCCGGTCGCATGGCAGAGGCGAGCGGCGGCGGTTGGCTTTCGCCGGCCCGCCGCGGGCGACGGGGACGCGGGGCGATCAGGTCATGCCGGTTCGGCGCCCTGGATGTCGTTCAGTTCGGCGCAGTCGGCCGCCGACAGATCGAGGCCCGCGGCGGCCAGGTTCTGCCGCAGGTGATCCGCCGATGCCGTGCCCGGGATCAGCAGGATGTTCGAAGACCGCCGGAGCAGCCAGGCCAGCGCCACCTGCATCGGCGGCACGCCGAGGCGTCCGGCCACCGAGGAGAGTTTCGATGACTGCAGGGGCGTGAAGCCGCCGAGCGGGAAATACGGCACATAGGCGATCCGCTCTTGCGCCAGCGCGTCGATCAGGGCGTCGTCGTCGCGATGCGCCAGGTTGTAGTGGTTCTGGACGCAGACGATGTCGGTGATCCGGCGGGCTTCCGCGATCTGTCCGGGCGTCACGTTGCTCAGCCCGACATGGCGGATCAGCCCCTGCCGCTGCAGTTCGGCGAGGACGGAGACCGGTTCTTCGATCGAGCCCTCGGCCGGGCCGTGCACGGCGTGCATGCTGCGGAAATTGACGACCTCCAGCCGTTCGAGGCCGAGATTGCGGAGATTGTCGTGAACGGCCCGGGTCAGTTCCGCGGGCGCAAGGGCCGGCAGCCAGGAGCCGTCATCGCCGCGGCGCGCGGCAACCTTGGTGACGATGACGAGGTCGTCAGCGTAGGGATGCAGCGCCTCGCGGATCAGCTGGTTGGTGACGTGCGGGCCGTAGAAATCGGCGGTGTCGATGTGATTGACCCCGGCGGCCACGGCTTCGCGCAATACCGTGCGGGCAGCCTCGGGGTCCCGGGGCGGGCCGAAAACGCCCGGCCCCGCGAGCTGCATCGCGCCGTAGCCGAGGCGCCTGACGGGCCGGTCGCCGAGGGTGAAGGTGCCGGACGGGTCTATGCTGGACATGATCTTCTCCATGCTGTGGATGGATCACAGCTGGCGACTGACCATCCGCATGATAATCCGCTACAATCCATACGGCTTGTGCGGGAACATGAACAATCGGACCTGATCTCGACGCCTTGAACGCCTTCATGACCGTGGCGCGTGCCGGTGGCTTCCGCGAAGGCGCGCGCGTCAGCGGCGCCAGCGCGTCGGCCCTGAGCGAATCGGTGCGCCGGCTCGAGGCCACGCTCGGCGTGCGGCTGCTGCACCGGACCACACGAAGCGTCGTGCCGACCGAGGCGGGGGCGCAGCTCATCGAACGGCTCGGCCCGGCATTGCGGGAGGTGGAGGACGCGCTCGATGTGGTGAACGTCTTCCGTGCCCGACCCGCCGGAACACTGAGGCTCAATGTCCCCGTCAGCGCGGCCCGGCTGGTCCTGCCTTCCATTCTTCCGCCCTTTCTCGCCACGTTCCCGGAGATCCGGGTGGAGATCGTTGCCGAGGATGATTTCGTCGACTTTGTCGCGGCGGGGTGCGACGCCGGGATCCGCTATGACGAGCGGCTGGAACAGGACATGATCGCCGTGCCGATCGGCCCGCGCGTCCAGCGTTTCGCGACGGCCGCCGCCCCCGCCTATCTCGACCGGCGGGGCCGGCCGGCGCACCCGCGCGACCTGCTCGCCCATGCCTGCATACGGGGCCGGTTCCGCAGCGGCGCGATGCCACCCTGGGAGTTCGAGCGCGACGGCGAGATCGTGAAGATCGATCCGGCCGGCCCCTTGCTGGTCAGTTCCGGAACCGCCGCCGATCTTGCGATTTCGGCGGCCCTTGCCGGTGCCGGAATCATCTATCTCTTCGAGGACTGGCTGCGGCCGCATCTCGACAGCTTCATGCTCGAGCCGGTCCTGGAACCGTGGTGGCAGGCGTTTTCCGGCCCGTTTCTCTATTATTCAGGCCGGCGCCTGTTGCCGGCGCCGCTCAAGGCGTTTGTCGATTTCCTGCGGCAGGCCGGTGGATAGGCCCGGCCGCCGCCTTCGTCTTGTCGAAGCGGGCGCACCAACGGTCGCGCGTCCGGCGAGGTTTGCCGGCTGACGGGATTGCTTGGTAAGACACGGTGGACAGGGAGGTCGGTCATGAGCCTATCGGGCGCAACGGGGCGGAAGGTCATCATCACGTGCGCCATCACCGGCGCCATACACACGCCGAGCATGTCGCCGCATCTGCCGGTGACGCCGGAGGAGATCGCCGATTCGGCGGTCGCTGCCGCGGAGGCGGGGGCGGCAATCCTGCATCTGCATGCGCGTGATCCGGAAACCGGCAGGCCCGATCAGTCGCCTGAGGCATTCGGGCGCTTCCTGCCACGGGTGAAGCAGCGGACCAACGCCGTCATCAACCTGACCACGGGCGGCGCGCCCTACATGACGGTCGAGGAGCGGGTGCAGCCGGCCGCGACGTTCCGGCCGGAGGTTGCCTCGCTGAACATGGGGTCGATGAATTTCGGCCTGTTCCCGATGCTCGACCGGTTCAAGGACTTCAAGCATCCGTGGGAGCGGGAGGCGCTCGAGGCTTCGCGCGACCTGGTTTTCCGCAATACGTTCCGCGATATCGAATTCGTGCTCCGCACGCTCGGCGAGGCAGGCACGCGCTTCGAATTCGAGTGCTACGATACGGCGCATCTCTACAATCTCGCGCATTTCCTCGGGCGCGGCCTGGTGAAGCCGCCGCTGTTCATCCAGACGGTGTTCGGCATTCTCGGCGGTATCGGCCCGCATCCTGAGGACGTGATGCACATGAAGCGGACGGCCGACCGGCTGTTCGGCGACCAGTATCGCTGGTCGGTCCTGGGGGCGGGACGCAACCAGATGCCGATCGCCGCGCAGGCCGCGGCGATGGGCGCCAATGTCCGCGTCGGGCTGGAGGACTCGCTCTGGATCGGCCCCGGCCAGCTCGCGGAATCCAACGCCCAGCAGGTGCGCAAGGTCCGGCAGATCCTCGAGGGACTCGGCCTCGAGATCGCGACGCCGGACGAAGCGCGGCAGATCCTGTCCCTCAAGGGCGCCGACCGGGTCGCGTTCTGAGCGACGGGCCTGGCTGCGACATAATCGGCTGAATTGGAGAGTGGAATGAAGATTGCGGTTGTGGGTGCCGGCCTCGTCGGCTCGGCCTGGGCCATCGTGTTCGCCCGCGCGGGACATGACGTTGCCGTGTACGATGCGGTCGAGGGCGGCGCGGACCGCGCCATCGGCCTGATCGGCGACCGGCTGAAAACCCTCGAAGAGGTCGGCCTGATCGAGGATGCTGCGGCGGCCGGCCAGCGCGTCCGCGTGGCGGCGTCGCTCGCCGATGCCGTCGCCGATGCCGCCTACATCCAGGAGAGCGTCTTCGAAACGGTCGAGCAGAAACGCCAGATCTTCGCGGCGCTGGACGCGGTGGTGGGCCCCGAAACGCTGATCGGCAGCTCATCGTCCGGCATTCCGGCGTCCGCCTTCACCGATCATGTCGGCTGCCGCGAGCGATGCCTGATCGCCCATCCGGTCAACCCGCCCTATCTCATTCCGGTCGTCGAACTTGTTCCCGCGCCGTGGACGGCGGCGGCAACGGTGCAGCGCGTGCGCGCGCTGATGGAAAGCGTGGGCCAGGAACCCGTCGAACTGACGCGGGAAATCGAGGGCTTCGCGCTCAACCGCCTGCAGGGGCTTCTCCTCGCCGAGGCCTGGAAGCTCGTGGCGGACGGGATCATGTCGGTCGAGGACGTCGATCGCACCGTCTCCGCCGGGCTCGGCCTGCGCTGGAGCTTCATGGGTCCGTTCGAGACGATCGACCTGAACGCGCCCGGCGGCGTCGCCGACTACGCGCGGCGCTTCCGGACGATGTACGAAACCATCGCGGGCTCGCGCGGCGTCGATCTCGGCTGGGACGACGCGCTGATCGCCGAGGTCGAGCGCCAGCGGCGGGTCGCGCTCCCGGCCGACCAGCTTGCCGAGCGTTCGGCCTGGCGCGACCGCCGGCTGATGGCCCTCATGGCTCACAAGCGCAGTTCGCAAGATCCGGCGGCCGGCTGATTTCCCGATCGGCCCGATCCGGAATAATTGTACCGCCGGTCCGCGACCGGGATGCAAACATCGCTTTGGTCACCCGGTTCGTGGTGTTAAGGTCGAGATCCGACAAGAAACAGAAATCCGGCGTTCGCCCTGGCCGATGATCGCCCGCAGCAATGAGGGCGGCGCCGATGGGGAAAGGAAACGATCATGACCCGGCGGACTGGAAACCCTCTCGGCTTCGCCCTGGCTCTGGCTTCGACCGCTACCCTCGTCACCGGCCTCGCCATCCCTCGCGCCATGGCGAAATCCACCGCCCATGACGGCATCGCCCTCAGCAATTCCTACGCCGGCAACAGCTGGCGCCAGCAGATGCTCAAGATGTGGAAGGAAGCCAGCCACCAGGCCATCTCCGGCGGCATCGTCGCGAAAACCAAGATCGTCAACGCCGACAATTCCGCCTCCCAGCAGGAATCCCAGATCGAGGATCTGATCCTCGAAGGCTGGAAGGCCATCGTCATCGACGCCGCCTCGCCCACGGCGCTGAACGGCGTCATCGCCAAGGCCTGCCACGCCGGCATCGTCGTCGTCGCGTTCGACAGTCTCGTCACCGCCCCCTGCGCCTACAAGGTCGCCTACAACTACGTTCACATGGGGCAGATCGAAGCCCGCTTCGTCGCGAAATCCCTGCACGGCAAGGGCAATGTGCTGGAAGTTCGCGGCATCGCCGGAACCTCTGTCGATACCGATATCCACAAGGGGATCGTCGAGACGTTCAGGAAATATCCGAAGATGAAGATCGTCGGCTCCGTCCACGGCGACTGGACGCAGAGCATCGCGCAGAAGGCCGTCGCCGGCGTGCTGCCCTCGTTGCCGCATATCGAGGCCGTCGTCACCCAGGGCGGCGATGGCTACGGCACCTACGAAGCCTTCATGGCCGCCGGGCGGGGAACGCCGCTGATCATTTTCGGCAACCGCCAGGTCGAGCTTTCGCTCTGGGCGAAGCTGGACAAGAAGCCGGGCGGATACCACACGATCTCGCTCTCCTCGGCGCCCGGCGTGTCGTCCATCGCCCTCTGGGTTGCCCAGCAGATCCTCGCCGGCGCGAAGGTGCCGAAAGTGGTGAACGTCCCGCTGCTGCAGATCCACGCCAACCAGTTGCAGAGCTGGCTCAAGGTGCTGCCGCAGGGCGCTGTCGCGACACCGCTCTACAGCCAGACATGGACGGAACGCCTGATCGCGGCGAATCTCCATCACACGGCGCCGCCGGCCTCGCCCGGCCCGGAGACGCTGCACTGACCGCAGCCGCCGCCCCCCTGATCCGGCTCGCGGCGATCGCCCGCGACTTCGGCAGCGTGCGGGCCCTGCAAGGGGTGGATCTGGACATCGATGCCGGGCGGATGCTCGGCATCGTCGGCCATAACGGCGCGGGAAAATCCACGCTGATGCAGATCATCGCCGGCACCCTGCCGCCATCCTCCGGCGCGATCGCGGTGGCCGGCGCGCCCATCCCCGCCTATGGCGTCCGTGCCGCGCATGCGCTCGGCATACGTTGCGTGTTCCAGGAACTCTCGCTCTGCCCCAACCTCACCGTCTTCGAGAATGTCGGGATCATGCATCGGAGCCTGCGCGGCGCCGGCTGGCGCGGGCGCGCCCGGCACCTGATCCGCGCCTCGCTCGACGCGATCTTTCCCGGCCACGGAATCGACCCGGACCGCCAGGTCAGTTCGCTGTCGATCGGCGAGCGGCAGATGGTGGAAATCGCCCGCGCCTTCAGCGAGACCGAGGAGAAGGTCCGCCTCGTCATCCTCGACGAGGCGACGGCCTCGCTCGCCGGCCATGCCGCAACCCAGCTCCTCGACTTCACGCGCGCCGCCCGCGCCCGCGGCATCGCCTGCGTCTTCATCTCCCATCGCCTCGCCGAGATCCTGGCCTATGCCGACGATATCGTCGTGCTGCGCGATGGCGGCATCGTCGGCACGGCGCCCGCCTCCGGGCTCGACGAAGACCGGCTTGTCGCGATGATGGGCGAGGTGCGCGCTCCCGCCGGGCGCGACGCCGGCGGCGCGCGCAGCGCCGGCGTGCCGCGCGTCGAGGCCGCGGGGCAGGACGGCGAGTCGCTGCCGCTGCGCGTTCATGCCGGCGAAATCGTCGGTCTTGCCGGCCTCGCCGGTCATGGCCAGCGGGCGTTCCTGCACCGGGTCTTCGCCGCCGCCCGCCACCGCGAGCGCGGCCTCGCCGTCAATGGCAGCATCGCCCATGTCAGCGGGGACCGCGCCAGCGAGGGGATCTTTCCGCTCTGGTCGGTGATGCGCAACATCTCCGCCGGCGCGCTCGGCCGGCTCTCCCGCTTCGGCCTGATCGATCCCGCCGCCGAACGCGCCCTTGCCGAGGCGTGGGCGCGGAGCCTGGCGATCCGCACGCCCACCGTCTCCCATCTCGCGACCCGCCTGTCCGGCGGCAACCAGCAGAAGGTGCTGGTTGCCCGCGCGCTGGCCTCCGGGGCCGATATCCTCCTGCTCGACGATCCGACGCGCGGTGTCGATGTCGGCACCAAGCGCGAGCTTTACGCGCGGATGCGCGCGCACGCCGCCGGCGGCCATGCCATCCTCTGGTACACCACCGAGAACGCCGAGCTTGCCGAATGCGACCGGGTCTATGTCTTCAGCCGCGGCCGGATCACCGATGCGATCGACCGCGACGCCTATTCGGAAGACCGGGTGATCCGTGCCTCCTTTGCCTCGGCGCCGCCCGGGGGCGGCTTCGCCCGTGCCGGCTGACCCGTCCGCGATGCCCGCCGGCCAACCCGCCCTCGCAGCCGCCCTGCCGCGCTTCAAGATCGCCCTGCCCGTCGCCGCCCTCGCCGCGATGTTCGGCATCATCTTCTGGATACGGCCGGCGATCTTGAGCTATTTCGGCATCGGCCTGCTGCTCGATCTCGCGATGCCGGCGGTCTTCGCCAGCATGGCGCAGATGTGCGTCATCGCCATCAATGACATCGATCTCGGCATCGGCCCGTTCATCTCGCTCACATCCTGTATCGCGGCGACGCTGCTGGTCCGCGCCCCCGCCGCCGGCCTCCTCGCCCTCGCCGCGGCGATCGGCGCCTACGCGCTGATGGGGGGGCTGATCCATGTTCGCCGGCTGCCCTCGATCGTGGTGACGCTGGGCGCCTCGTTCATCTGGCTCGGCTGCGCGCTGCTGCTGCTGCCCTCGCCCGGCGGCGGCGCGCCGTCCCTCATCGCCGGCTTCGTCAACCTCTCGCCGCCGCTGGTGCCGCTGCCGATCCTCGTGCTCGCCGGCGCCGCGCTCCTCGGCCATTTGCTGCTGATGCGAACCGCGCGCGGCGCCGTCCTGCGCGGCATCGGCGGCAATGCGAAGGCGGTCGAGCAGGCCGGCTGGTCGCTCGCCCGCGGGCGGATGCTGCTCTACGGCATCGCCGGGGCCTGTGGCGTGATCGCCGGCCTGCTGCTGGATGGCATCAACACCTCCGGCGACGCGACGGTGGGCGCGCAATACACGCTGACCTCGATCGCGGCGGTGATCGTCGGCGGCGGCGAGTTCGTGGGCGGCGACGTCTCGCCGGTCGGCACCGTCACCGGCACGCTGATCATGCTGCTCACAGGCTCGGTGCTGTCCTTCGTGAACATCTCGACGAGCTGGCAGCTCAGCGTGGAGGGCGGCATCCTGATCGTGGTGCTCGGCCTGCGCGCCGTGGCGCGGTCGGCATAGGAGCGGCGGATGGGACAACGCTTCGCGAACGCTCCGCGCTGGATCTGGTCCTATCTCGCGGCGGCGGTCGTCTACCTCGCGATCGTGGTCATCGCCGCCGGCGCCGGCAGTTTCCAGACCTTCTCGATCGCGCTGCAATTCGCCACATTCTTCGTCATCGCCGGGCTCGGGCAGATGCTGGTGATCACCGCCGGCCCGGGCAATATCGACCTGTCGATCCCCGGCGTGATGACGCTCGCCGGCTATCTCGCGACCGGCGCGATGCACGGCAGCAATGCCGGGCTGCTTTCCGGCCTCGCCCTCGGCCTGCTCGTCGGCCTCGGTGCCGGGCTTTTCAATCTGGCGCTGATCCGCCTGCTGCGCATCCCGCCGATGGTCGGCACGCTCGCCTCCGGCTTCATCTACCAGTCTGCCGCCATCGCCTATTCCAGCCACGCGGTGACGCAGCCCTCGCCGCTGCTCGCGGCGTTCACGTCCGGCCGCGTGCTGGGCGTCTCCGCGATGACGGTGCTGTTCATCCTGCTCACCGCCGCCTGCGCGGTCGGGCTCCAGCGCACGCGTGCGGGTCGGGCGGTGCTCGCTCTCGGGCAGAACCGCCGGGCGGCCTCGCTCGCCGGCTTTCGGGTTGGAGGTGCGCTCTCGCTGGTCTATCTCGCCTCCGGCCTGCTCGCCGCCATCGCCGGCATCCTGCTCGCCGCCTATTCCGGCGGCGCCTCGCTCGACATGGCGCGCGAATATCTCCTGATGTCGATCGCCGTTGTCGTGATCGGCGGCACCTCGATCGCCGGCGGCGACCCGGCCCCGCCCGGCCTCTGGGGCTCGGCCATGCTGCTCGGGCTGCTCGTCACGATGCTCAACCTGCTGCACATGCCTGAGGGTGTCCGCCTGATCGCGACGGGCGGCGTCATCATCGGTGTCCTCGCCGTCGCGACGCCACAGGGACCATGACCTGCCGTTCCGGCACGGCGGAGCTGGAAGGCCTCAGTCGGCGAAGGGGTCCTGCATCAGGATGGTGTCGTCCCGCTCGGGGCTGGTGGAGAGCAGGGTGACCGGGCATTCGACCAGTTCCTCGATGCGGCGGACATACTTGATCGCCTGCGCCGGCAGGTCGGCATAGGAGCGGGCGCCGCGGGTCGAGCCGGACCAGCCCTCGATGGTTTCATAGACCGGTTCGGCCTTGGCCTGCGCCGCGGCGCCGGGTGGCAGATGGGGCAGGGTTTCGCCGCCGATGCGGTAGCCGACGCCGATTTGCAGCGTCGTCATGCCGTCGAGCACGTCGAGCTTGGTCAGCGCGAGGCCCTGGATGCCACCAACCTTGACCGCCTGGCGGACCAGCGCGGCGTCGAACCAGCCGCAGCGGCGGGCGCGGCCGGTGACGGTGCCGAATTCATGCCCGCGCTCGCCGAGCAGGCGGCCGGTCTCGTTGTCCTGCTCGGTCGGGAAGGGGCCGGAGCCGACGCGGGTGGAATAGGCCTTGGCGATGCCGAGAACGCGGCCCGCGGCGTCCGGCCCGACGCCGGCGCCGGCGGCGATCTGGCCGGAGACGGTGTTGGACGAGGTGACGAACGGGTAGGTGCCGTGATCGACATCGAGCATCACCGCCTGCGCGCCCTCGAAGAGGATGCGCGCGCCGGATTTCTTCGCCTCGGCCAGGCGTTCCCAGACCGGTTCGGCGAAGGGCAGGATCTGCGGCGCGAGGGCGAGGAGCTGGTCCATCAGCTCGGCCTTGCCGAACGTGGGCGCGCCGAGGCCGGCGAGCAGCGTGTTGTGGTGCAGCAGCAGCTCGTCGAGCCGCCAGTCGAGCGTTTCGGGTTCGGCGAGGTCGCAGATGCGGATGGCGCGGCGGGCGACCTTGTCCTCATAGGCGGGGCCGATGCCGCGGCCGGTGGTGCCGATGCGGCGCGCGCCGCGGGCGGCCTCGCGCGCGGCATCGAGGGCGGCGTGCAGCGGCAGGATCAGCGGCGCATTGTCGGCGATGCGCAGCGTTTCGGGGGTGACGTTCAGCCCCTGCTCGCGCACCCGGCCGATTTCGGCGAGCAGGGCCACCGGGTCGACCACCACGCCGTTGCCGATCACGCCGAGCTTGCCGCGCACGAGGCCGGAGGGGAGCAGCGAGAGCTTGTAGGTCTGGTTGCCGACCACGAGCGTGTGCCCGGCATTGTGCCCGCCCTGGAAGCGGACCACGACATCGGCGCGGGAGGCCAGCCAGTCGACCACCTTTCCCTTGCCCTCGTCGCCCCATTGCGCGCCGATGATGGTGACATTTGCCATGGCGTTATCCTTCGATCGGAACGGCGCGTCCGTCGCGCCAGAGATGGGAACAGGACAGGCGGCGTGCCTCGTCGGCGTCATCCGCCGCGGCGGCGAGGCCGCGAATGGTGGCGAAGCCCTCGGCGCGGGCGCGGGCACCGGCCTCGGCCGGCGTGAAGGCGGGCAGGAACAGGCGCGGGCGCAAGGCCGGGCGCGGGGCGACGGCGAGGATCGTGTCGGGATAGAGGGTGATGCCGGTCGCCGATTCGCCATTGTCGCAGAGATAGCGCCCGCCGCGGCCGAACTCGGCCTGGCGGCCGGGCGCGAAGATCGTGAGCGCGACGCCGGTGTGGTAGCGATAGCCGCGGAACTCGACCGGGTCGATGGTCAGCCGCAGGGCAGGCATCAGGGCGCGGATGGCGGCGACGGTCGCGCTCAGCCGGTCCGCCAGGGCGCGGACCGGGGCGGGCAGGTCGATCGCGGCGAGGCGGCCGATCGCGGTCTCGGCGGTGCCGGCGGCCTCCAGCAGGGCGAGGAGGGTGGGGGCCAGCGCGCCGCCATGGGCGGCGATCTCGGCGGCGTCCTTGCGGTCGAGCGCGCGGACGAGGGCGGCATGGGCCGAAGTGTCGCCCAGCAGGGCGGGGATCAGCGGCGGCATGGTCAGATCGACGCTGACCTCGCCGATGCCGGTGGCGGCGAGGGCGGCGGCGGCGGTGACGATGATTTCGGCGTCGGCCTCCGGCACGTCCGGCCCGATCAGCTCGATGCCGGCCTGTGCGACCTGGCGCTCGGGGGCGAGCTGCGAGCCGCGCACCAGCAGGCATTGCCCGGCATAGGCCAGGCGCAGCGGCCTGGCGGCGGCGGCGAGCCGCGTGGTGGCGATGCGGGCGATCTGCGGCGTGGTGTCGGCGCGCACGCCCATCATGCGCTGCGATTCAGGGTCCATCAGCCGGAAGGTCTGCTCGGCCACGGCGGCGCCGCTGCCGGCGAGCAGCGTGGTCTCGAACTCGACCAGCGGCGGCTTGACCCGCTGATAGCCATGCGCGCCGAAGCTCGCCGTCAGCGTTTCGGTCAGCCTTGCCTCGGCCTCGGCGTCCGGCGGCAGCAGGTCGGTGAAGCCCGCGGGCAGCAAAGCGGGGTGGGGCGGCAGGTCGTCGGTCATGTCGATGCGGGTTCCGGCGCGGCGTGGGGACGGCCCGAAGGGGCCGGTCTCGCGCGGCCTATAGCATCCGGTGCCGCCGGGGCCAATTCGGGGTGGAAATCGCCCGCGCCGCGTGGCAAGGTGATTTCAACCTAAGCGGGTATTTGTTCGTGCTTTTCAACTCGGCTCTTTTCGTCTTCGGGTTTCTGCCGGTCTTTCTCGCCGGCTTCGCCCTGGCCGGGCGGATTGCCGGGGCGCGGGCGGCGCTCGGCGTGCTGCTGCTGGCGAGCCTCGTGTTCTATGGGTGGTGGAAGCCGGTGCTGCTGCCGCTGCTGGCCGGATCGATCCTCGGCAATTATCTGGTGGCGGGTGCGATGCGGCGGTCGCGCCGGAAGCGAGGCTGGCTCGTCGGCGGGTTGGCGGCGAACCTGCTGCTGCTGGGCTGGTTCAAGTATGCCGGGCTGCTGGCGGCGAGCGGGGCGGCGCTGCTCGGCCTGCCCGCGCCGGCGCTTTGCATCCTGCTGCCGCTCGGCATCAGCTTCTTCACCTTCCAGCAGGTGATGTATCTGGTCGATACCGCGCGCGGCGAGGTGCCGGAGTGCGGCTTTCTCGACTATGCCTGTTTCGTTGCCTTCTTCGCGCATCTGATCGCCGGGCCGATCGTCCGGCCAGGGGAGATCATCCCGCAATTCGCCCGCCATCGCGGCAGGGTGCGGCAGGAGGATCTCGCTTGCGGCATCGAGATCTTTCTCCTCGGCCTCGGCAAGAAGCTGGTGCTGGCGGACAGTCTCGCCCGTTTCGCCGATCCGGGCTTCGCCGCCGCCGCCGCAGGGCATTCGCTGTCGCTGATCGAGGCGTGGGTGGCGCTGCTCGCCTATGGCGCGCAGATCTATTTCGACTTCTCGGGCTATTCGGACATGGCGATCGGGCTGGCGCGGATGATCGGCATCGGCTTTCCGCTGAATTTCCGCAGCCCCTATCAGGCAGGCGACATCTCGGACTTCTGGCGGCGGTGGAACATCACGCTCTCGTTCTTCCTGCGCGACTATCTCTACATTCCGCTCGGCGGCAACCGGCGCGGCGAGGCGCGCCGCAATCTCAACCTGATGATCACCATGCTGCTCGGCGGGCTGTGGCATGGCGCGGCGTGGTCGTTCATGCTGTGGGGCGGGCTGCACGGGCTGTATCTCGTGATCCATCACCAGTGGCGGCGGTTTGGAACGCGCCTGCCGCGGTTGGTGGCGCAGGGGCTGACGCTGCTTGCCGTGCTGCTGGCCTGGGTGCCGTTCCGCGCCGAAAGCCTCTCCGCCTGCCGGATCGTGCTGCGCGGGCTTGTCGGCGCTGGCGGAATGCTGCTGCCAAACCAGATCATCGCCGCGATCCCCGCGCTCGGCGCGATTGCCAGGCCGGTCGCGGTGCTGCCCTGGCTCGGCGCGGCGCGGACGATGAGCGTGGTGCAGGGGAGCGCGCTGATCGCGCTGGCCTGGGGGATCATGCTGGGGGCGCGCGACATCCATACGCTCGGGGGGCGCGGGCGCGGCCTTGCGCTGATCGCCGGGTTCGCCTTCACCGCGCAGGCGCTGATTTTCGCGCCCTATGCGCGGCCTTTCATCTATTTCCAGTTCTGATGCGCCGGCTTGTTCTCTGCGCCATCGCCTCGCTCGCGCTGTATTTCGCCGCCTTTGCCTTCGTGCTCGACCGCCCGCTCTCGCTCGGCCTGCTGCGGCTGGAGATGCGCGAGAAGCTCGCCCGCGGCGCGGCGCTGCCTTCGCCGAAGCTGGTGATCCTCGCCGGGTCGAACGGGCCCTATTCGCATTCCTGCCGGGTGATCGGCGCGATGCTGGCGCTGCCTTGCGAGAATGGCGGCATCGCCGTCGGCATCGGGCTCGATGATCTGTTCCTCCGCTGGCTGAAGCTGCTGCATCGCGGCGACATCGTCTATCTGCCGATGGAGGTGCAGCAATACGACATCAGCCGCGCGGCGAACCGGATGGATGTCGATGGCGCCATGCTCTTCCGCCACGACCGGGCGCTGCTGTGGCAAATGCCGCCGGGGCGGATACTTGGCGCCGCCTTCGACAACACCATGCCGGACGGGCTGGAGGCGCTGGCGGAGATGGCGGCGCGGGCGGCGGGGCTCGGCCATCTGCGCGCCCGCCTCGCCCGCGAGGAGGATGCGGAGGGCGACGAGATCGGCACCAGCCTTGCGACCGCCGACCGCGCCTTCCTCGCCGGGCTGCATCGGGTCGAGCCGTCGGCGCGGGCGATCCGGGACGGGTATGGCACGGTGCTGATCGGCCAGTTCGTCGCCGCCGCGGCGGCGCGGGGGGTGATCGTGATCGGCGGGCTGCCGACCGATTTCCGCGATGTCAGGCTGCCGCAGGCGGATATAAGCGCGATCGGCGGGGTCTATCGGCAGCATGGCGGGCGGTTTCTCGAACTCGCCAATCACAGCCGGTATCCGCGCGCCGATTTCTACAACAGCGAGGATCACCTCGCACAGCCCTGCCAGTATTTTCACAGCATGCTGGTGGGGCGCGGCCTTGCCCGGCTGCTGCATCGCCGGCTGGTCGCGCCGGCGCCGGCGATGCTCAGCCTGGCGGCGACCTGCCCGCAAGAAACGCTGCCGCCCGCGCAACACAGCGTTCGAACATCGCGAGCGAGTCGAAGGGCAGGTCCTGGCCCTCCGGCGGGGTGACGAGCCCGCCCTCCAGCGCGCCGACTACCATCAGGTTGTCGCCCAGGCCGAAATCCTCGACCGCAATATCGCTAACGGGATCGGGCAGGGCGGCGATTTGGCGGCGGCTGCGCGCGGCGAAGGGCGTGGACGCGTTCGAATAGCCGAAGCAGGGCCGGCGGCGGCCGAGGAACCAGCCCAGCTCGACCAGCGTCCCGGCATCGGCGGAGGCGCCACGGAAGGGGGTGAGATGGGCGATGATGATGTCGCTGGCCTCCATCATCCCGACATCCTGCCGGAAGATCGCCCGCCACAGCGCCTCGCCCGGCTGGCGTTCGGGTGCCGGCGCATCCAGCGGGACGAGCGCATCGATGCCGTGGCCGGCGGCGATCGCGACCTTTCGCGCGGCATGGGCGTGCGCGTCGGGCAGGAACAGGTCCGGCCCGGCGAGATAGGCGACGGGCCGGCGAGTCAATGCGGTTCGTTCATCAGGCCGTAGCGGTGCAGCTTCCGGTAGAGCGTGTTGCGGCTGATGCCGAGGCTGGATGCCGTGGCGGCGATACGCCAGTGATGCCGTTCGAGTGCCGCGACGATCCGTTCGCGCTCGGGATCTTCCTCTGCCAGGGGCTGCGGCGGGACTGGGCCGTGCGCGGGCATGGTGCGGACGATCATGTGCGGGAGGTGATGCACCTCGATGCGCCCGGCTTCGGCGAAAGCCAGGGCGGTACGCAGCGTGTTGCGCAGTTCGCGGATATTGCCGGGCCAGTCGTGCTCGATCAGCGCCTGCATCGCGGCGGGGGTAATGGAGATCGATGCGCCCTCACTTTCCTCGGCGCAGAGTGTCTCGATCAGGTCCTGCCGGTCAGAGCGTTGCCGCAAGGCGGGCATCGTCAGCGACAGGCCGTTGAGCCGGTAATAGAGGTCCATGCGGAACTCGCCGCGCGCCACCATCGCTTCAAGGTCGCGATGGGTCGCGCTGATGACCTTGATGTCCACCGGAGTCGGCGTGGAACTGCCGAGCGGCACGATCTCCTTTTCTTCCAGCAGCCGCAGCAGGCGGGCCTGAATGGAAAGCGGCATGTCGCCGATTTCGTCGAGGAACAGCGTGCCGCCATGCGCGGCCACCGCCTTGCCGCGCATGCCGCCCGGCCGCGCGCCGGTGAAAGCGCCGGTTTCGTAGCCGAACAGTTCGCTTTCGATGAGCTGCTCGGGAATTGCCGCGCAGCTCATTGCGACGAACGGCGCGGCATGGCGATTGCTCGCGCGGTGAATCGCGCGGGCGAAGGTATCCTTCCCGGTGCCGGTCTCGCCGAGGAGCAGGATGTTGATGTCCCGGTTCATGACGCGCTCGGCGCGCCACACGTTGTGCGCCATGGCCCGGTCGGCGCCGGCCAGCGCCACGAGTTCCCGCGGCTCAGGCTTGCGTTGCCGCATCTCGGCCGGCGGCCGCAGCGGTGCGCGCTCCACCAGCGCATTGCGCGCGCTGACGACGGCGCGGGCGCGGGCGCGGGTCTGTTTCGCCGGCCAGACGCTGGCATAGCCGTGCCTGTCGTTTCCGTGCGCGATCGGCCAGATGGCGAAGGGCTGGGTTTCGGCATGCTCCAGCAGACGGTCCAGCGAAATGTCGAAGACTTCGGCCACGCTGCGACCGACCAGCGTATTGTATCCGGCGGCGCCCAGCATCGAGGGCACGGAATTGTCAACCGCGCGGATCAGTCCGTCCGAATCAACCGCCAGGAGGGAATCATACGGCAGGCCGACGAGTTCGGGGCGCTCATGGAAGCGCATGATCATGCAGTCACGGAAACTGTTGGTGAAATGCAGTTGCTCGATGATGCGCGCCGACATGCTGACGAGTGCGATCGTCGGCACCTGGGCGGCGCGGCTGTCATCACAATCAAGGCATGTCGCGTCGATCGCGCCCAGCAGCCTGCCGTTCGCGCCCCAGATCGGCGCTGCCGAACAGGTCATCCGGCTGTTGCGGGTGAAGTAATGTTCCTCGCGATGCACAACGCGTGAACGCCGGTCGTGCAGCGACGTCCCCGGACCGTTCACGCCGGCGTGCTGCTCGTCCCACATGTAGCCAGGCATCATGTTTGCGGCACGCGCCCGCTCGGCATTCGCCGCATCGGTGAACACGTCGAGCACGGTGCCGTCGGCATCGGTCAGCATCAGAACGTAGCGCGATGCCGTGGCGGACTGGGCGACCTGCTGGCTGATCTGGCCAAGCAGCCTGTGCATCTCGACCCGGCCGAGGCGCTCGAACAACGCATGTTCCTCGCGGATCTGCCGCAGCGCCGCGCCGCCCACATGAACGGCTGCCGGCGGTGCTTCGGGATTCAGCCTGTAATCGTCTCGGCATCGCCGCCAGGCGGCTTCGATGTAGTCCTCGCGTCCGGCGGAACCGCTTGCCGCACGGCTTGATTTTGCGGCGGACGTCGCCGCCGCGTACATCATGTCATGACTTGCGTCGGTCATCTTGCGGCCACTCCCCTGACCGAATTTTACGGCCTGTGCCATTGCCGGTCTGAACGCCGGATTGAATTGCAACAGTCTGGCGGGGCAGAGTGTTCCACACAAATTACAGATTGTCACCCCGATTTGCTTGTGTCGTGACAAGTCTGTTCCGCGACTCAAGGATAATCGCTGGCTTTGGCTCCTAGCTTCGTCTGGCACGGGAATTGCTGGTGATGGTCCCAGCCGGGCAATCCGGTACGCGTCAAACGTCCGTCGCCGATGCCCGCGGGGCCCCGGCGCGCATTTGGAGGGAGCGTAATGACAAGACTTGGGACAAAATCGCTGAAGCGGTCGCTGCTGGCGGCCAGTTTCGGCATTCTCGGGGCAGGGGCGCTTGTGCTGTCCGCGCAGGCGGCCACGTCGGGTAGCGCCAACGAGTCGCTGCTGCAGATGCAGAAGAACCCCAATGACTGGGTGATGCCGACCGGCACCTACAACAACTGGCGCTACAGCACGCTTGACCAGATCAACTCGAAGAACGTCAAAAACCTGCAGGTCGCCTGGACGATGTCGACCGGCACGGATCGCGGTCTCGAGGGCCAGCCGATCGTCATCGGCGACATGATGTATTACGAGACGTCGTATCCGAACTACGTATATGCAGTGAACCTGAACCATCCGGACCAGATCGCGTGGAAATATACGCCGCCACGTGATTCCAACGCGCCGCCGGTTGCCTGCTGCGACGTCGTGAATCGCGGCCCGGCCTATGGCGATGGCATGATCTTCGTCGATGCGCTGGACGCCCGGCTCTATGCGCTCAACGCGAAGACCGGCAAGGTCGTCTGGTCTGCCGACAATGGCCATCCGAAGGACGGCCAGACCATGACCGGCGCGCCGATGGTTGTCGGCAACAACGTGATCGTCGGTATCGCCGGCGGTGAATACGGTGTCCGCGGCTACATCACCGCCTACAACATCCACACCGGCAAGATGGTCTGGCGCGGCTACAGCGAGGGACCTTCCAAGGACACGCTGATCGATCCGGCGACGACGATCAACGGCGCGACCGGCAAGCCCGTCGGCCCGCATTCGAGCATCAAGACCTGGAAGGGTGACGAGTGGAAGGTCGGCGGCGGCACGACCTGGGGCTGGTATTCCTACGATCCGAAGCTCAACCTGATCTATTACGGGTCGGGCAACCCCGGCACCTGGAACCCGAGCCAGCGCCCGGGCAAGAACCGCTGGTCGATGACCATCTGGGCCCGCAACCCCGAGACCGGCAAGGTCAAGTGGGTCTACCAGATGACCCCGCATGACGGCTGGGACTATGACGGCGTGAACGAGATGGTTCTCGTCAACGTCAAGTATCACGGCAAGGAAGTCCCGGCGCTGGTGCATTTCGACCGCAACGGCTTCAGCTATGTCATGAACCGTGAGAACGGCAGCCCGATCGCGATCCACAAATACGATCCGTCGGTGAACTGGGCGACCGGCATCAACCCGAAGACCAACGAGCCGATCGTCGACCCGGCGAAGATGACCGAAGCGGGCAAGGACGTGAAGGACATCTGCCCGTCGTCGCAGGGTGACAAGGACGAACAGCCCGTCTCCTACGATCCGAAGACGGGCCTGTTCTACGCTCCGCTGAACCACCTGTGCATGAGCTACCAGGCGTTCAACGTGAAGTACAAGGCGGGCTTCCCGTTCGTCGGCGCCATCGTGAACATGATCCCGGGACCGGGTGGCTATCGCGGCCGGTTCATTGCCTACAACCCGATGACCGGCAAGACCGAGTGGCAGATTCACGACATGTTCCAGGATTGGGGCGGTGCGCTGACCACGGCGGGCAATGTCGCGTTCTACGGCACGTTGAAGGGGATGTTCCGCGCGGTCGACATCAAGACCGGCAAGATCCTCTACCAGTTCAAGACGCCGTCCGGCATCATCGGCAACCCGATCACCTACATGCATGACGGCAAGCAGTATGTCGCGGTGCTGAGCGGTGTGGGTGGCTGGGCCGCGATCGGCATGGCGGACAACCTGCACAAATCGTCGGCCGGCCTTGGTGCCGTGGGTCTGAACGCGACCCTGACCGACTATACGAACCTTGGCGGCACGCTGATGGTGTTCTCGCTGCCCTCGAAAGTGGCCAGCGCGAACTGAGTCGCGTCGTGACCATCCAGCCCGGGTTGCTCCCCTGCCCGGGCTGGAGCTTTTTTCTTCCAGTCCGCCTCCGGTGGACGCCCGGCGACTACAGGTACCGGCCCCCGCGGTCGGTCATGCTGACGGAGTGAAACCCATGAAATCGTCAATGACCCGCTGGATCATGTTCGCGGGCTGTGCCGCCTTCTTCGCCGCCGCGCCAAATGGCGTCGCAGCGGCCAGCACAACCGCTCAGCCCTCCAACAACAGCCACGTGCTGCGCGTGTGCGCCGATCCCAACTACCTGCCCTACTCGAACCGGGCGGGGCAGGGATTCGAGAACAAGATCGCCGAACTCATCGCCAAGGCGATGGGCCGGAAGCTCGAATACACCTGGGCCAGTTACCGGATGCATGGCGGCTTCTCGAACTTCCTCGCTCTCAATCTCGATGCGCACAAATGCGATGTCGTCATGAACCTGCCGACGGGCGACAACGAGGAAATGGCGACCAAGCCGTATTATCGCTCTTCGTATGTGTTCGTGACCCGCAAGGGCAAGCATTTGCATATCCGCTCGATGCGATCGGTTTCGATGCACGCGATCAAGATCGGCTTCGAGGCCGGCACGACGCCCGAGACGGCGATCAAGATGCTTGGGCTGATGGAGAATGCCGTCGCCTTCCATGTCGCGAGCAATCCGAACGCCTCGCCGCGGCAGCTTCTGCAGGCGGTTCAGGATGGCAAGGTCGGTGTCATGGTGACCTGGGAACCGGCGATCGGCGCCTTCATGAAGGATTTCCCCGGCCTGCAGATGCGCCGGGTGCCCTCGGAGGAATATGCGCCCGGTCTGCCGCAGGTGAATTACACGTATTCGATGTCAATGGGCGTGCGGAAAGGTGACAAGGCACTGCGTGCCGCGCTCGACAAGGTGATCGCGACCCACAAGAGCGAGATCGGCGCGACCCTTGCCAAGTTCAATGTGCGCCTGCTGCCCAACCCCAGGCACTTCAACTACTCGAACAACTAACAGTCCCAGTGACGAACCGTAGCACGAGAAAGAGTGAGGCATGACCAAGAGTTCGATTACTACCTTCATTGGCGCCACTGCGACCGGCGTTCTCGCGGCCGGGCTGCTCGGCGCCGTGGCTCTCGCCGCCAGCGGTTCCGGCTCGATGCCCAAGGGCGAGCAGATTGCCAAAGGCAGCGACTGCTTCTCCTGTCACGCCATAAACCAGAAGGTCGTCGGTCCGGCCTTCGATGCCGTTGCCAAGAAGTTCGCCGGCCAGTCCGGCGCTGAAGACACGCTGGTAAACGCGATCCGCAAGGGGCATGTCGGCACCTGGGGCAAGATCCCGATGCCGCCGCATCCGAAACTTTCGGATGCGCAGACCAAGGAAATCGTCTCCTGGATCCTGAGCCTCAAGAGCGCCAAGGCCGCCAGCGCACCGGCATCGAGCGGGAAGACCTACACCTATACGGTGAAGGGCAAGAAGGTGAAGGTCGATTTCCCGATCTTTCAGCCCGGCACCGACAAGGTCACCAAGGACGTCTTCCGCGGCTACGAGCTGTTCAATTCCTACTGCTTCCGCTGCCATGGCGAGGATGCCGTGGGCGGTTCCTACGCGCCCAACCTGCGCGCCTCGCTCAACAACGGCATGACCGAGGCCGGCTTCACCAATGTGGCGATGACGGGGCGCAAGGCGAAGGGCATGCCGAGCTGGGCCGGCTTCTTCACCCCGCACCAGATCCACGTGATCTACCAATACGTCAAGGCCCGCGCTGTCGGCGCTGTCGGCACCGGCACGCCGAAACAATGACGGGGCAGGGCGTCGCGCTGTTCCGCCACCAGACATAGTCACAAGGGAGTTCGAAACATGGCCATTGCACTGCACCCTTCCATCGACCACGGCGTAAAGCCGGGCTCGTCAACCTTCGCCGGCGGCACGCTGCGCTGCCACTGCCCGAGCCATCAGGTGGTGGTGCGCGTCGACTCGCAGACCGCCCATAACCACGCCTGCGGCTGCTCCAAATGCTGGAAGCCGGCGGGTGCGAAGTTCTCGATCGTCGCGGTGGTGCCGCGGGACAAGGTTCACGTCGTCGAGAATGGCAACAAGCTGCACATCGTCGATCACAACGCGGTCATCCAGCGCCATGCCTGCCGCGAATGCGGCGTGCACATGTTCGGCCGCATCGAGAACAAGGACCATCCTTTCTACGGGCTCGACTTCGTGCATACCGAGCTGTCGTCGGATCAGGGCTGGTCGGCGCCCGAATTCGCCGCCTTCGTCTCCTCGGTGATCGAGCAGGGCACGCCGCCCTCCGAGATGGGCGCCATCCGCGCCCGCTTGAAAGAACTCGGCCTTGAGCCGTATGACTGCCTTTCGCCGCCGCTGATGGATGCCATCGCGACCCATGTCGCGAAAGCCAACGGCAAGCTCGCGGCCTGACGCGTCAAGGAGGATAACAACGATGGATGTTCGCGCCGCGATTGCGTGGAAGGCCGGCGAAAAACTGGAGCTCGGCACGGTCAGGCTGGATGGGCCGAAGGCGGGCGAGGTGCTGGTGGAAGTCAAGGCCACCGGCATCTGCCACACGGATGAATACACGCTGTCGGGCGCGGACCCCGAAGGCCTCTTTCCGGCCATCCTCGGGCACGAGGGTGCTGGTATCGTGGTCGATGTCGGTCCCGGCGTGACCAGCGTGAAGAAGGGCGATCACGTGATTCCGCTCTACACGCCGGAATGCCGGCAGTGCAAATCCTGCCTCTCGCGCAAGACCAATCTCTGCACCGCGATCCGTGCGACCCAGGGCAAGGGCGTAATGCCGGACGGCACCTCGCGCTTCTCCTGCGACGGCGAGCCGGTGATGCACTACATGGGCTGCTCGACCTTCGCCAACTACACCGTGCTGCCGGAAATCGCGGTGGCGAAGGTGCGCGAGGACGCGCCCTTCGACAAGATCTGCTATATCGGCTGCGGGGTGACCACCGGCATCGGCGCGGTGATCAACACCGCCAAGGTGCAGCCGGGCGATAACGTGGTCGTCTTCGGTCTCGGCGGGATCGGCCTGAACGTGATTCAGGGGGCGCGCCTCGCCGGTGCGAACATGATCGTCGGCGTCGATCTCAACAACGGCCGCAAGCCGATGGCCGAGAAATTCGGCATGACGCATTTCGTCAACCCGGCCGAGATCGGCGAGGATCTCGTGCCCTACCTCGTCAACCTGACCGATGGCGGCGCCGATTACTCCTTCGAGTGCATCGGCAATGTGAAGGTGATGCGCCAGGCGCTGGAATGCTGCCATCGCGGCTGGGGCACCTCGATCATCATCGGGGTGGCCGGCGCGGGGCAGGAGATCTCGACCCGGCCGTTCCAGCTGGTGACCGGTCGCAACTGGCGCGGCACCGCCTTCGGCGGCGCGCGCGGCCGCACCGACGTGCCGAAGATCGTCGACTGGTACATGAACGGCAAGATCAACATCGACGACCTGATCACCCATGTGCTGCCCTTCGAGCAGATCAACGAAGGCTTCGAACTGATGCGCAAGGGCGAGAGTATCCGCAGCGTCGTCGTCTACTGATGTCGAGACGGCTCAGCCTGCTCGCCGTGTCCCTTCTCGGGGGCACGGCGTTCGCCACTCCGGCGTTCGGACAGAACGCGAAACCCCTGATCGTTCCCTCGCCGGGCGAGATCGCGATCCACAAGATCGTGGTCAGCGCGACCCGTACCCGGGAGGCGAGTTTCAACGTTCCGGTTTCGATATATAGTATCTCCGGTAGGCAGGTCAGTTTCGCCAACGCGGAAGAGAACCTCAGCGAGACGCTGAATCGCGTGCCCGGCATCGACGTGCAGAACCGGCAGGACTATGCGCAGGGATTGCGCATCACCTCGCGCGGCTTCGGCGCGCAGACACCGTTTGGCGTGCGGAATATCCGCATCCTCGTCGACGGAATGCCACTGACCGGTCCGGACGGAACGACCGACTCCGAGGTGATCGACCTTGGCGACATCAGCCGGATCGAGGTTCTGACCGGCCCGTTCTCCGTCCTGTACGGCAATGCCTCGGGTGGAGTGATCCAGGTCTTCAGCAAGAACGGCCCGACCCGCCCCACGGTCGGTGGCAGCGTGATTGCGACGTCCTATGGCGGATGGCGCGTCGGCGCGACCTATGGCGGCACCGCACGCTGGGGATCTGACGGTTCGTTCAACTACATGATGAACGCGTCGGATTTCTATACTGGCGGATACCGCCAGCATAGTGCCGCGCGGCGCCAGCAGTTTTATGGCAAATTCCGTGTGCAGGTCAGCCCGAATACCAGCTACACGCTGCTGATCGACGGCCTGAACGAACCGTATTCGGAAGACCCGGGCGGCCTGACTGCTGCGCAGTATCATGCCAATCCGCGCCAGGCCGGCACCGGTGCCGATGCGTTCGGGACCCGCAAGGTGCTGCGCCACCTGCAGTTCGGCCTCGTCTTCAAACACCGCTTCAACGCACAGAACAGCATCCGCGTGGTGGTTTACGAGGCGACCCACTCAGTGCTGCAATTCCTGCCCTTTACCGGCAGCTACGCGGCTTCCGGCGGCGGCGTGGTGGATCTTGCCCGAAAATCCGGTGGCATCGACGCGTCCTGGACCCACAGGGACGAGGTTGCCGGCGTTCCGGTCACACTCATCACCGGTGTGGATTTCGGCTACGAACAGCAGCACCGCAAGGGCTATGTCAACGAGTTCGGCTCAATCGGCGCATTGCGTCGCAACGAGCAGGATGTCGCCCGCAATGTCGCCGAATACGCGCAGGTGAACGCCCACGTTGCCAAGCGCACGACTTTGGTCGTCGGTCTTCGGCACAGCAACGATTATTACAGCGTGACCGACAATTACGTGACCAGCACGCTGACCAACGACTCGGGATCGGTCAGCTATGGAAACACGAGCTTCGTTGCTGGCGCCACCTATCACCTGACGCCGACCACCAATCTCTACGCCGACTATGGTGAGGGTTTCGAAACGCCGACGCTCGACCAGCTCGCTTACCTGCCCAACGGCCTCGCGGGGTTCAATTCCGCCCTGCGCCCCACGACCAGCCAGAACTTCGAGGCGGGGATCAAGAGCCTGATCGGTGCGGATACCTATCTCCAGCTCGCGGTGTTCCACATTCACACCAACAACGAGATCGAGGTGTCTTCCTCGAAGGACGGACGTACCGCTTATTCGAACCAGGGGCAGACGGCGCGCAACGGCGTCGACGTCAGCCTCGATACGTATCTGCCTCACCATGTCGAGCTCTACGGCTCCTATTCGCTGCTGAAGGCGCACTTCCTTGCCAACCAGTTCGCCGGCAGGTCATTGCCCGGCGTGCCGGATCAGCGGATCTACGGCGAACTGGACTGGCATGATCCGTCGACCGGATTCTATGCCCAGGCGAATGCTCAGTGGCAGAGCCGGATGTATGTCGACTCGCAGAACTCGGCCTACGCGGCGGGCTACTTCACCGCTGGCATCGCCGGGGGGTTCCGGCAGAACCTTGGGCCGATCCGGTTCAATGAATTCGCTCGCATCAACAATCTCTTCAACCGGACCTATGTGGGTGCGGTCGTGATCGCCGCGAGCAATGCCGCCTATTACGAGCCGGCGCCGGGGCGCAACTTCGTGATCGGGATGCGGGCACGTTACCGGTTCTGACCGCTCTCGCGGTCAGAACAGTTTCCCGGGGTTGAGCGTTGCGGCCGGATCGAGCGCTGCGCGGATCCTGTGCATGATCTCCCGCTCGGCCGCTGACCGCAGTTGCCCGAAGGCGTGGGTTTTGATTTGTCCGATGCCATGCTCGGCGGAAAAGCTGCCGCCGAGTTCCATGACGATGGCGTTCACATCCTCCATCAGGTCCTCGCCGCGCGCGGCGAAGGCTGCAGCGTCGCCATCCTCGGGCTGCAGGGCGTTCAGGTGGATGTTGCCATCGCCGATATGTCCGAATGCAACCATGCGGGCGCCGGGATGGCGGGCGCCGAGCATCGCTGCGGCGCGTGCAAGCAGGCTCGGTACTGCCGCGACCGGGACTGAAACATCGTTCTTCACCGAGGCGCCGGCCCGACGCTGCGACTCCGAAAGATGCTCGCGGATAGCCCAGAACGCCGCCCGCTGTGCCTCGGATTCGGCGATCGCTGCATCGGTGATCACACCGGCTTCAAGCGCGTCTGCCAGCACGGCTTCCATCGTCTCCCGCAGCGGATCGCGTCTGCGGGTCGTCGCCAGTTCGAGCAGCACATAGTGCGGTGAAGCCGTTTCGAGCGGGAGCCGGAAGTCCGGCATGTATGACTGGTTCACGGCCATGGCGGCGCCGGAGATGTATTCGAATGCGTAGAGCGCGGCTTCGTCTTCGTCGCGGAACCGGGCAAACAGGTCGAGCGCGGCCTCGACGCTGGGGATCGCGCAGAAACAGGTCTGCCGTTGGCGCGGTGCCCGCGCGAGGCGCAGCACGGCGGCGGTGACGATGCCGAGCGTTCCTTCGGCGCCGGCGAAAAGCTGGCGCAGCGCATAGCCGGTATTGTCCTTTCGCAACCGGCGCAGTCCGTTCCAGATCGTGCCGTCAGCCAGTACCACCTCCAGCCCCAGTACGAGATCGCGGGCGTTGCCGAAACGCAGGGTGTTGTTGCCGCCGGCGTTGGTCGAGATGACACCGCCGATCTGCGCGGACCCTTCCGAGCCGATCGAAAGCGGCAGCAGGGCACCTGCGTCGCGCGCCGCGTCCTGGGCCGCACGGAGCGTGACCCCGGCCTCCACTTCCATGGTGAGCCCCGCGGCATCGATGGCGCGCACGGCATTCATCCGCGAGAGCGAAAGCACGAGTTCCGCCCCGTCCCGCGACGGCACGGCGCCTGCGACCATCGACGTGTTGCCGCCCTGGGGCACGACAGGAACGCCGGCCGCCGCGCAAAGTCGCAGCGCGGCCGCAACACCCGCCGTGTCGCGCGGCCGCAGAACCGCGCGGGGCATGTTGCTGACGAGGCCGCGCCAGTCCGTGCCGAAGGGGGCGATGTCTTCAGGGGCGATGATGACCCCTCCGGGGCCAAGCGCGGCGGCGAGGTGGTCGAGCAGATTGATCATGAGCCGACTATATCGCCTGTGCCAGCCGAGCCAAGGCAGTCCATGCTGGTCATGTTGCTCCGTTTGGGAACATCGCGCCTGGGGCCACACACGAAAGCTTGATCCTTCTGGCGACTATGATAGCGTTATCAGGCAGCCACGGGCGTGCGATGGTGTCCTCGTACCCTTGAGGCAGCTTCACTTCGAACTGGGGAGACGTTCATGAGAACCGACCAAATGAAGTCACGCTCTGGCCTTGCCCGCCTCGCCGGCGGCGTTGCGGCCGCGGCCATGGCCGTTGGCATCGCGGGAATTGCCCATGCCGGTGCCGTCTCGAACACGACGCCGACGCCGAAGGATTACACCAGCACGGCGAGCAGCAACTCGACCTGGATTCTCGGTGCCAAGAATTACGACAACAACCGTTATGTCGATATCGGCCAGATCACGCCGGCCAACGTTGCGCAGCTGAAGCCGGTCTGGACGTTCCATATCTCGGACAATGGGCCGATCGAGGCCGCGCCGGTGGTCTGGAACGGCACCGCCTATATCACCTCCGCCCACGACCATGTTTACGCGATCGATGTGAAGACCGGAAAGCTGAAATGGCAGTTCTCCGACAATCCCCACGTCATTTCCTTCGCTGCCAATCGTGGTGTCACGCTGCTTGATGGCAAGGTTTATCTTGCGACGCTCGACGGCCACCTGATCGCGCTGAACGCGACCACCGGCAAGAAGGTGTTCGACAAGGTGGAAGTGTCCGACACCGCGAACTCGTTCTACACGATGCAGCCGCTGCCCTACACCAACCCGAAGACCGGCAAGACGGTGCTGCTGCTCGGCATCTCGAACGGCGACTGGGGTGGAATCGGCACGATCCAGGCGATCAACCCTGCCAATGGCGCGGTCGAATGGAAGTATGAAACCATTCCGGGCCCGGGCCAGAAGGGTAACAAGACCTGGAGCGGCGACTCCTGGAAGCGCGGCGGCGGCGCCGTGTGGACGATGATGGCGCTCGACCCGAAGACCGGCATCCTCTATGCCAATGCCGGCAACCCGCAGCCGGACTTCAACGGCCCGGCGCGCAAGGGTTCCAACCTCTATTCCGACAGCCTGCTCGCCATCAACATCTCCGGCGCGAAGCCGAAGATGGTCTGGGCCCACCAGTTCATCCCGCATGACACGCATGACTGGGATCCGGTGATGCCGCCGATCCTGTTCACCGGGAAGGTGGACGGCAAGGAGATGCCGCTCGTGGCCGACGGCGACAAGGCCGGCAATTTCTGGCTGCTGAACTCGCAGACCGGCAAGCTGGTGAACCACCTCGCCGTCAGCATGCAGTACAACCAGAACACGGAGCCAAGCCTGAAGGGCAACGTGGCCTGCCCGAACACCAATGGCGGCGTCGAATACAACGGCGGCAGCTACGACCCGAAGACCAACATGATCTACCTGCCAAGCTCGAACGAGTGCGGCTTCTGGCGGGCGACGAAGAACGTGGTCTACATCGCCGGGCAGTTCTATCTCGGCGGCGCGTTCCCGAAATTCGTCGGGCCGAACACCGGGCAGTTCAACGCGATCGACGTGAATACCGGCGTCTTCGCGTGGCGTAACCCCTCGAAACTGCCGATGGCGGGCGGCGCTCTCTCGACCTCGACCGGCCTCGTCTTCACCGGCCTCGAGAACGGCGATTTCGATGCCTATGACGCGACGTCCGGCAAGAAGCTGTGGAGCTACGATACCGGCTCCCCGATCATCGCGCCGCCGGTCGCCTTCACCCAGGGCAAGACCGAATACGTCGCGGTTGCATCCGGTCAGGCGGGCAACCAGGAACTGCCCAACATGCCGAAGACCAACAAGGGAACCATGCTGACTATGTTCGCGCTGTCGAAGTGATGGCGAAAGGCGGTCTTCTGCGTTTTCTGGCTGCGGGGGCGGTTCTTGCCGCCCTCGCGGTGCCTTCCGGCCTCGCTGCGACACCCGCCTCGGACCATGCACGGGCCGAGGCGGCGCTGTCGAATATCCGAGCCGCGGTCGCGGCAATCATGGATGCCGAGAACGACGCCACCAACGGTCCCGCCCGCTATGTCCAGGCGGCGCACCGGGCGATCAATCTTCTGGTCGGCCGCGGGGATAGCGCCTTCGATCCCGCCGCCGGCGATCCCGTCGGGGCGATCGGCGAGGTCAATCACCTGCTCGATCGTCGGGCGACGCCGCCCTTCGTGCCGGCGCTACACGGGGTTCTTGTGAACCTCCAGTCTGCGGTGGCGAATCTCGGCGACGCGGCCAAGGCGCATGGCCTTGGCGCGTATCAGAACGATGTCTCTCAGGCGCTCCAGACCATGGAAATCGCCGAGGGGCGTTCTGGAACGTTCGACGTGTTCGGCGGCATGCGCGGGGCCATCGCCAATACCGAACTCGGTGTGCCGGCTGGTGCGCCGACAGAGAATGGCTGTGCCGCTCCGCATGTGGCAGGCTACGGGCTGTGGCATGGCTGGCTGGTATGGCATGCCGTCAAGCTCGACGGTGGCCCGATCGCCACCGCCGGCAGTTCGATCGTGAAGAAGGAAGGTTCGATGCTCGTGCTATACACTCCGGCCGCCGCGATGGTGCATCATCTCTGTGCCGCCGATGTGAAACATCATGCCGCTACCCATGCGTCGGTGCAGCATGCCTCGGTCCAGGTGACCAAAGCGCCGGCGGCCCGGCTCATCAGGGTCGCGGACACGGGCGGCGACGGCGCCGTCTCCTACACGATGGCGCAAGCTACGGCAGGCAAGACGGTGTATTCGACGCATTGCGCGAGCTGCCACGGCGCCAATCTGCAGGGCGTTGCCGCACCGGCCATCGCCGGCAAGGAATTCCTCACGACGGCGCACACCAACGGCTACTCGGTCTCGATCCTCAATACGATCGTGACCCAGAACATGCCGTTCAACGATCCGGGCTCACTCAAACCCGGCGAATATGCCGACGTGATGGCCTATCTGTTGGCATCAAACTGCTTCCCGGCTGGAAAGACGGCTTTCCCAACCAATCCGGGCAGCCATTTCGGGACAGTGAAGCTTTCTATTCCGGCGCATCCGGCCGGCACGCCCGACAAGAATGGCGTTTGTCCGGTAAAATAATCGCGACACAGTTCGTGCCGCTCTCGGGTCGGCCCGGCCGGACACCACTATCCGGCCGGGCCTTCTTTATCGTGCGGCGCTGTCAGACGATGCCGGCGCGCCGCGTGTAGTCGCCGAACCCTTCGCCCGGCTGGCGGTCCTTCGCATAGGCGGCGATGACCGGCGCGAGGGAGGCGAGGATTTCCGCCTCGCCGACATTCTCGCGGTAGACCGTGTTGAGCCGCGAGCCGTCGGCAGCGCCGCCGAGCATCAGGTTGTATTTGCCGGGGTTGCGGCCGACCAGGCCAATCTCCGCGATGTAGGGCCGGGCGCAGCCATTGGGGCAGCCGGTCATGCGGATGGTGATCTTTTGCTCCGCAAGGCCGTGATCCGCGAGAATCCCGTCGATCTTCGCGACCAGCGTCGGCAGGTAGCGCTCGCTCTCGGCCAGAGCGAGGCCGCAGGTGGGCAGGGCGACGCAGGCCATCGCCCCTTCGGCGAGGCGCGACACGTCCTGACCGACCGCATGTTCCGCCAGGATCGCGTCGATCGCGGCGCGCTCGGCATCGTTCGCGCGAGCGATGATGATGTTCTGGTTGGTGGTCATCACGATCGCGCCGGTATCGATGAAGCCGGGCAGGGCGGCGATGGCGGCGAGGGCGGATTTCAGCCGCGCATCGTCGCGGTCGGCGATGCGGCCGTTGACGATGTGCAGGGTGAGGTGGTGGTGGCCCTCGGCGTCGGTGGTCCAGCCGAGCTGGTCGTGATTGCCGGCGAAGGCGAAGGGGCGGGCGGGTTCCAGCGGGGCGCTCATCCGGCGGTTGACCTCGGCGCGGAACCAGTCGAGCCCGTGCGTGTCGATCGTGTATTTCAGCCGGGCGTGCTTGCGGTTGGTGCGGTCGCCGAAATCGCGCTGGGTGGTCAGCACCGCCTCGGCGGACTCGACCAGCAGATGCGCCGGGCAATAGCCGATCACGTCGCCCACCCGCGGATAGGTCTCCGGCTCGCCATGCGTCGCCCCCATGCCGCCGCCGACCACGACGTTATACCCGGCGATCACCCCGTTCTCGACGATGGCGATGTAGGAGAGATCGTGGGCGAAGACGTCGACATCGTTCGAGGGTGGCACGGCGATGGCGATCTTGAACTTGCGCGGCAGGTAGGTCGCGCCGTAGATCGGCTCAGCCTCGGGCTCGCCGCCGAGCACCCGCTCGTCGCCGATGAACACCTCGCGCCAGGCGCCGGTGCGCGGCAGGAAATGCGCCGAGAGCACCCGCGCCGCTTCCGCCGCCTCGGCATGGGCGCGGGAGAGATAGGGGTTGGCGGTGGAGATCACGTTGCGGTTCACATCGCCGCAGGCCGCGATCGTGTCGAGCAGGGCGGCGTCGATCGCCCGCAGCGCGGCGCGCACGTTCGACTTGATGATGCCGTGGAACTGCACCGTCTGCCGCGTGGTCACGCGGATGGTGCCGTTGGCCCGCTCGTCGGCGATGCGGTCGAGTGCGAGATACTGGCGCGGCGTCAGCACGCCGGCGGGAATCCGCAGCCGGGCCATGAACATGTAGGCGCGGTCGAGCTTGCGCTTCGCCCGCTCGGGGCGCAGGTCGCGGTCGTCCTGGACATACATGCCGTGGAACTTGACGAGCTGGCCGCCATCCTCGGTGAGGCCGCCGAGCGCCTGCTGGCCGAATTCCTCGATCAGCGTGCCGCGGAGAAAGTCGCTCCGCGCCTTGATGTCCTCGTTGCGGGAGAGTTGAATGACGTCACGATCCGCCATGGTGCAATCTTTCGGTTAGCGTTGTCGGGTCAGGCGGCCTGGCCGGCGCGGTCGAGGAAGATGCCGCATTCGGTCTTGCTGGTGCCGCTCCAGCGGCCGGCGCGCGGCGGCTCGCCGGGGCGCACGCGGCGGGTGCAGGTGGCACAGCCGATCGAGGGGAAGCCCTCCGCCTCCAGCGGGTGGCGCGGCAGGCGCCGGGCGGCGAAATAGGCGTCGATATCGGCGCGCTCCCAGTCATGCAGCGGGTTGACGATGGTCCGCCCGTCCGGCCCGGTCTCGATCGGCAGGATGCGCGCCCGCTGGTCGGACTGGGTGCGCTTGCGGCCGGAAATCCACGCCTCGAACCCGTCGAGGGCGGCATCCAGCGGCATGGTCTTGCGGATGGTGCAGCAGAGATCGGGGTCGCGCCCGAACAGCGCGCCATCCGGATCGAGCGCGGCGAGATGCGCGGGGTCCGGCCGGATGGTGCGGACATCGTGCAGCCGCAGCCGGGCGACCAGCGCGTTGCGATAGGCGATCGTGTCGGGAAACAGCTTGCCGGTTTCAAGGAAGATCACCGGCAGGGCGCGGTCGATCCTTGCCGCCATGTCGAGCAGCACGGCCGATTCGGTGCCGAAGGAGGAGACCAGCGCGATCCTGCCGTGATGGGCGTGCAGTGCGGCGCGCAGCATGTCCAGCGTCGCACGCGCGCGGTCGGAGACGGGTTCGCTCATCAGTAGACGTCCTTCTTGTAGCGGCCGGCGGCGATCAGCGCATCGAGTGCTGCCTGGCCCTTCGCGGCGTCATCGCCGCCGAGGATGTGCGCGAGTGTGGCGTCGACATCGCGGGCCATCGCCTTGGCGTCGCCGCAGAGATAGAGCGTCGCGCCCTCGGCGAGCTGGGCTTGCAGCGCCGCGCGCCGCTCCCACAGCACGTGCTGCACGTAGCGCTTCTCGGGCTGGTCGCGCGAGAAGGCGAGGTCGATCTCGTTCAGCACGCCGCTCTTCAGCCAGTCCTGGATTTCGAGCTGGTAGAGGAAGTCGTGGGTGAAGCGGCGATGGCCGAAGATCAGCCAGGTCCGGCCGGACGCGCCGGTCGCCTCGCGCTCCTGCAGGAAGGCGCGGTAGGGGGCGATGCCGGTGCCGGCGCCGATCATCACGATCGGCGCGGAAGAATCTTCGGGCAGGCGGAAATGCGGGTTCGCCTTGATGTGGATGGGCAGCGTGTCGCCCTCGCGCAGCCGCTCGGCGACCATGCCGGAGGCGACGCCGAGCCGCGTCCGGCCGGCACTTTCATAGGCGACCTTGGCGATGGCGAGATGCGCCGCATCGCCCACGAGCTTCTGCGAGGAGGCGATGGAGTAGTAGCGCGGCGGCAGCTTGCGCAGCAGGCCGGCGAGCTGGCCGGCATCGAGACGGTGCGGAAACGCCTCGAACAGGTCGAGCGGCTGGCGCCCGGCGATGAAGGCGGTGCGCGCCGCCTCGTCGGCGGCGAGGGCGGCGAGCTTCGCCTCGCCGGTCAGCGCGGCATAATCGGCAATCAGCTTCGGGGTCAGGGTGGTGATGTCGCGCTCGCGGATCAGCGCCTCGCGCGCCGCGGCGTCGCCGGCAAGGCCGGTCGCGCCGAGGATCGCATCGGCGAGCGAAGGCGCGTTGGTCGGCGCGATGCCCAGCGTGTCGCCCGGCTCGTAGCTCAGGCCGGAGCCGGTGAGGTCGAGTTCGAGATGCAGCGTCTCGCTCTCCGAGCGCGACGAGGTGATCGGGTGCAGCGCCGCAACCTCCGCCTCGAACGGGTTGGCCTTGCTGATCTCCACCCCTTCGGCGCGGTGGAAATCGACATGGATGACCGAGCCGGCATCGGCCTGCGGGGCGAGCGCGGTGAACAGGCTGTCGATGAACGTCGCGGCCGGGGCCTCGTAGTCGAGATCGCAATCGAGCCGGGGGGCGATGCGGCGGGCGCCGAGCGCCTCAAGCCGCGCGTCGATCTGCCGGCCGGTCTCGCAGAACTGCGCGTAGGAGGAATCGCCGAGGGCGAGCACGGCGAAGGTGACGCCCTTCAGCGCCGGCGCGTCCTCGGCCAGCAGGGCGCGCATGAACGGGGCGGCGCGCTGCGGCGCCTCGCCCTCGCCCCAGGTCGAGGCGATGACCAGCAGGTTCTCGGCCTCGGCCAGCGCGGCGGGGGCGATGTCCGCCATGTCCAGCACCCGGGGGGCGAAGCCGCGCTTCTGCGCGTCCTTCTTCGCGGCATTGGCCAGCGCCTCGGCATTGCCGGATTCGGTGGCGAACAGGATGGTGAGTTTGGTCTTCGCCGCCGGCGGTGCGGCGGGGGCGGCGGCGTCGCCCTTCGCGGCGTCGATCCCGGCGAGGAAGCCGGCGAGCCAGGCGCGCTGCGTGCTGGAGGCGCGGCCGATCACCTTGTCGAGAACGGCGATGTCCTCGGGGGCGAAGGGGGCGGAATGGGGCAGGGCGGCGATGCGGGTCATGATGTCAACCTTGTGCGGAGCGGATCGAGGGTTCGGCTTCCGGGCGGTGCGGCGCGATCATCGCACCGATTCCGGCGACGGGACCGACGATCACCAGTGTGGCGGCCGGCGGCAGGGTGGCGGCGATGGCGGCGGCGGCGCCGATCGTGGTGTGGACGACGCGCTCGCGCGGCGTCGTCGCGTCGAGCAGGAAGGCGAGCGGGTCGGTCGGGCTGCGGCCGCCGGCGATCAGGGCGGCGGCGATCCGGCCGATATTCTGCCGCGCCATGTAGAGCACCAGCGTATCGGCGGCGCGGCCGAGTGCCGCGAAATCCACCTCGCCGCCGGCCGGCCCCGCCTCGCCGGTGGCGAAGACCACGCTGCGGGCGACACCGCGATGGGTGATCGGCATATGCGCCGCACTCGCGGCGCCGATGCCGGCGGAAATGCCGGGGATGACGCGGAAGGGGATGCTCGCCGCGGCGAGGGCGAGGCACTCCTCGCCGCCGCGGCCGAACACGAACGGATCGCCCCCCTTCAGGCGCAGCACCCGCAGGTCCTGCCGGGCGAGGGCGATCAGGTCCTCGTTGATCGAGAGCTGCGGCGTGTGGATGCCGCCGGCCCGCTTGCCCGCCGGCACCAGCCGCGTCGCCGCCGGGGCGAGGGCGAGGATTTCCGCCGGCACCAGCGCGTCGTGCAGGATCACGTCGGCGGTCTCGATCGCGTGCAGCGCCGCCAGCGTCAGCAGCGCGGGGTCGCCGGGGCCGGCGCCCGCCAGCCAGACGCTGCCGGGGGCGAATGCGGGATGTCGGATCATGCGAGCCAGCCTTCTTCCTCGACGAGAGTGGCGATCCGCCGTGCGGCCTCGGGCATTTTCACGCCCTCCTGCTGCCAGGCGCGGCGCAGCGCGCGGACATGTGCGACGCGTTCGGCCCATTCCGGGCCGAACCGGGTTTCGAGATCGCGCCGCAGCACGCCGGCAAGCCCGGGGGCGGCGCCGGCGGTGGAAATCGTGAGCAGCAGGTCGCCGCGGCGGATTTCGGCGACCGAGTGGAAATCGCAGAAGGGCGGCACGTCCTCGACATTGACGAGCACGCGCGCCGCCCGCGCCCGCGTCGCCAGCGCTTCCGCCGCCTCGGCCGGGAGATCGACGATCCAGAGCACGTGCAGCGCCGCCAGCGCCGCGTCGTCCGGCAGGGCGAGGCGCAGGTTCGCACCCGCCGCCTCGACAGCCTCGGCGCTGGGATCGTCGGAGAACAGCAGCGCGCCCTCGGCCCCGGCCGCCCGCAGCGCGCGATAGCGGCGCAGCGCCAGCGTGCCGTTGCCGGCGACGGCGAGCGAGGTCAGACGAGGGTCGAGCGCGATCGGGATCATGGTGTCTCCTGCACGCCCGGAGTATAGGAACGCGGCCGGAGCAGGAAAACAAATTTCTCCTAAAACAGCGTTTTCGGCCTAAAATAAGTTTGATTTTCTGAATTATTCGGGTCATATGAAAAACGAGTCTAAATTTGAAGGATAATTTGGAATGGCTGACAAAGCCCGGACCAGCCAGGCGGCCGCTGCCGTCGCGCCGGCCGCCGCCATCACGCTCGACAATATCGACCGCGCGATCCTCCGCCTGCTCGCGCGCGACGCCACCGTGCCGCTCGCCATCATGGCGAAGGAGGTCGGGCTTTCGGCCACGCCCTGCTGGAAGCGGATCAAGCGGATGGAGGAGGCGGGCGTGATTCAGGGGCGGGTGGTCGCACTCTCGCCCGAGCGGCTGGGCTATCCGGTTTCGGTCTTCGTCTCGATCGAGACGGCGGATCACTCGGATGGCTGGATCGCCCGCTTCGCCGAGGTCGTCGCGACCATGCCCGAGATCGTCGGCGCCTGGCGGATGAGCGGGGATGTCGACTACCTGCTGCACGTCATGGCGCCGGACATCCCGTCCTACGACGCGTTCTACCGCCGGCTGATCGCCGCCGTGCCGCTGCGCAATGTCAGCTCGCGCTTCGCGATGGAGCGGATGAAATCCGGCCCGCCGCCGATCTGACCGGCGGGCGCGGGGCGGGCGCTCAGGCGGTCAGGTGTTCCTGCAACCGCGGCATCAGCTCGACGAGGTTGCACGGGCGGTGGCGGGAATCGAGCTGGAAGACGAGAATGTCGTCCCAGCCATCCTTCACCGCGCCGGTCGAGCCGGGCAGGGCGAAGAGATAGGTGCCGCCCGCCACCCCGCCGATCGCGCGGGACTGGATCGTCGAGGTGCCGATCTTCTGGTAGCTCAGCATGCGGAACAGCTCGCCGAAGCCTTCGATTTCCTTCTCCAGCACGCGGGAGAAGGCCTCCGGTGTCACATCCCGCCCGGTGATGCCGGTGCCGCCCGAGGTGATCACCACGTCGATCGCCGGATCGGCGATCCAGGCGCGCAGCTGGGCGGCAATGAGGTCGGCGTCGTCGCGCAGGATGGTGCGCGCGGCGAGGCTGTGGCCGGCGGCGATCACCCGCGCGGCCAGCGCGTCGCCCGACGTGTCGGTCTCCGCCGTCCGCGTGTCCGAGATGGTCATCACCGCGATGGCGACGGGAACGAATGGACGGGTTTCGTCGATGCGCGACATGGCGTGGCTCCTTCTGTCTGTCGCGTCATATAGCGATTCGGCGCCGGCCGCGCAGCCCGGCCCTTGACGAAGTGCGGGGCGGATGAATGTCTTGCTCATGGCATATCCAGCACTCGCGCTGACGCTTCTGCTCTTTCTCATGCTGGTGATGGCGGGCGCCTGGGCGGCGCAGCGCGCGACCCGCAATTCCGGCTGGGTCGACGTGTTCTGGACCTTCGGCACCGGCATTGCCGGGGCGGTCGGCGCTCTGGTCCCGCTCGGCACGGCGGCTCCGGCGCGGCGGCTGCTGGTGGCGGCGCTGGTGCTGGTCTGGGCCGGGCGGCTCGGCGGCTACATCCTGCGCCGCACCGCCGCCATCCGCCACGAGGATGCGCGCTATGCCCGGTTCCGCGCCGAATGGGGCGCGCGGTTCGAGCGGCGGATGTTCGGCTTGCTGATGATCCAGGCCGCGGTCGCCTGGCTGCTGGCGCTGGCGGTGACACTCGCGGCGAGCAACCCTTACCCGCTCGCCCCCGGCCTGACGCTGGCCGGGCTTGCCGTGTTTGCCGGATCGGTCGCCGGCGAAGGGCTGGCGGATAGGCAGATGCACGCCTTCCGCGCCGATCCCGCCAATCGCGGCAAGGTCTGCGCCCGCGGCCTGTGGGCGTGGTCGCGCCATCCGAACTATTTCTTCGAGATCCTGGTCTGGCTCGCCTATCCGCTGATTGGGCTCGCCGGGCCGTGGTGGCCGGGCCTTGCCGGCCTAGCCGCGCCGCTGTTCATGTATTGGCTGCTGGCGAAGGTTTCGGGCGTGCCGCCGCTCGAACGCGAGATGCTGGCCTCGCGCGGCGACGCCTATCGCGATTACCAGGCCCGGGTCAGCCCGATCGTGCCGTGGCCGCCGCGGCGGCGCGGCTGAGTGCCGTGCATCCGCATGCCGCCCGGCGCCGTATCAACAACGGCCTGAACCCAGCTTCGGAGTGAACGCATGAACCTTGCCGCCACCATGGCCGGAATGGCCGAGCGCCTGCCGATCCCCGACGCGCTGACCCGCCGCGGCATCGCCGGGCTGGTCGGCCGGACCGACCGCAAGCTCGCGGTGCTGACGGCGGATGCCGAGCGCGCCTTCGCGCGCGAGATGGCCCGCCTGCCGATCGCCCTGCACACCGATGCGGCAAATGCACAGCACTACGAGGTGCCGGCGGCGTTCTTCGGCCATGTGCTGGGAGAGCGGCGTAAATATTCCTGCTGCTTCTTCGCTTCGCCCACGGTGTCGCTCGGGCAGGCCGAAATCGACGCGCTGGAACGCACCTGTGACCACGCCGCGCTTGCCGATGGCCAGTCCATTCTCGAGCTTGGCTGCGGCTGGGGCTCGCTCAGCCTGTTCATGGCGGAGCGCTACCCTGCGGCGTCCATCACCGCTGTGTCGAACTCCGCCTCGCAGCGCGCGCATATCGAGGCCGAGGCCGCCCGCCTTGGCCTTGCCAATCTGCGCGTCATCACCGCGGACATGAACGAATTCACCCCGGAGCGGAGATTCGACCGCGTCGTCTCGGTCGAGATGTTCGAGCACATGTCCAACTGGCAGGGCCTGCTCGGGCGCATCCGTCACTGGCTCGCCCCGGGCGGGGCGCTGTTCCTGCATGTCTTCTCGCATCGCTCCGGCGCCTACCGCTTCGATCATGACGATCCGGCGGACTGGATCGCGCAGCATTTCTTCACCGGCGGCATCATGCCGAGCCACGGGCTGATCGGCCAGTTTTCCGACCTGTTCGCGGTCGAGGCCGACTGGCGCTGGAACGGCACGCACTATGCCCGCACCGCGCGGTGCTGGCTTGAGAATTACGACCGCAATGCCGGGCCGATCGGCGCGATCCTGCGCAGCGTCTATGGCACGGAGGCGGGTGTGTGGAAGCGGCGCTGGCGGCTGTTCTTCCTCGCCACCGAAGGGCTGTTCGGGCACGCTGGTGGCGAGTCCTGGGGGGTCAGCCATTACCGGCTGCGCCCGGTCTGATGCGTGCCGCCGCCCGCGCCCTTGCCGGCTTCGTTGCGCATGAGGACGGGCTGACCGCGACCTGCAATACCATCGCCCTCGTGCTGGCGAGCAACACGCCGTTCTATCCGCTCTATCTATGGGCCGTGCTCGGGCGGAATACTGGCCCCTTTGTCCTGCTGACCCTAGCCTCGCTGCCCTTCTGGCTCGCGGTGCCGCTGCTCGCCCGGCGCAGCGGCTATGCCGCGCGGGCTTTGCTCTGCACGGTGGGAACACTGAACACCGCATGGTGCACTCATGTGCTCGGCTTCTCCTCCGGGGTGGCGCTGTTCCTCATTCCGTGCGTGATGCTGGCGACTCTCGGCTTTCACCAGGCCGAACGGCGGACGATGTTCGCCCTCGCCGCGCTGCCCTTCCTTGCCTATGCCGCGCTGCGCCTCGCACCGATGCCGCCGATCGCGACCTACCCGGCGTCCGTTGCCGCCTCGCTCGCGACGCTGAATGGCTTCAGCGTTGCCTGCCTGACATTTTTCCTCGGAATCGCCTTCGCAGCCGTCCGCCCCTCGGCGCCGGCGGCGCGGGGCTGAGCCGGGCCGACCGCCTGGCCTCTTGCCTTCGCCGCGCCGCGCCGCTAGAGACATGCCGACCGGGTGCGTAGCTCAGCGGGAGAGCATCGCCTTCACACGGCGGGGGTCACAGGTTCAATCCCTGTCGCACCCACCAGATTTTCCAAACAAATCTATGATTTAGAGGATGGTCTGGCCCGGTCCAATCAATTTTCCTGATTTTGCGCCCCGATTTTTCCTGCTTAATCGCGGCTACAAGCTGCTATGGCGGCGAGACGGCTCTGATGTCTCAGTGATTTGAACGCGAGGGCAACCCGATCGGCTTGCATGGCAGGGTTGGACATTCCGGATGAGCCGGGAAGCCGCAGCATGAGCGCGGAGTGTTGAGGCAGAGATTGGGAAAAGCTCTTTGTTGATCAGCGGCAGGCTAGCAGACCACATTCGGCGTGTTTCTCGTCCGAGATCAGCGGGACCTCTCAACAGAATTCAACAGAGCTTAGCGCCAGTCGGGCGATAAGCCCCGAAGGCGGCGGTCAACGGTGGCCGGTCGCTCGTCTTGCCACTCTCGACCTAACGGGCTGCTGCAAGAGGTCTGTGAGAGGAACGCCGTCCTAGGTGGGTTCGGCCTGGTGAGGCATTTTCCACTCGGGTGCGGTTCGAGTGCTTTCTTCCGGCTCAGGTACCGAGCGGTTTCGGCAGCCTTGGCAGATTGCAGGCCACCATCGCCAAAGTGAAGCGGGCCCGCACGTGCTTGATGCCGCATACATGGTCTGCGCCATGCCGCCGACTGTCTTGGTCCAGCCGAAGGGGGCCTCGATCTTCGTCCGGCGTCACTGCGATTTCGCTAGCCCGGGTGCCGGGTGGTTCTGCCATCGATGGCGGAGCGCCGAGACTTCCGGGCGGCATGCGGCGTGACCACCATCTGGCGCAGATCAGCGGTGAAGTCGGCGCTGTCGTAGCCGCTGTCAGCCGGCCGCGTCAGGCGCCGGGTCGATCCGGACGAATGCCTGTGAAGCATCTGCTGTGCGGCCCGACATGCGGCGTGGCCACCGCCCTGCGTCAGGTCGGCCTGCACGATCAGGCTGGAGCGGTTCTCCATCAGGCTATGCCCCAATGAAGCACAGCATGGCCCCTGCGCCGGGTGACGTCTTGAACAGGCGGGCGTCGGGATCGATCGTCGAAGCACGGGTCGCGCTGGAGTGTCGTTCGCCGCGGAAATCGGCTTCGGCATTGCGGTTGCGGCGTGGGGCGGGTCATCGGTCGCAGCGGATGCCGCGCCGGGATGCGCTCCTCAAGATCGACGTAGATCAACAGCGATCACGTCACCTCGTCCGATCGGCGCATTGCCACCTCCGTCCTCGCAGTGGCGTTGGTGCATCATGTTCTGCAGCCGGCCTCGAGGCGGGGACTCTTCAGCGCCTTGTTAAGGGGAACGGCTGAACTTGTATGGGCGCAGTAGGGATCATTGTATGGGAATTGTGGAAATGAATCAGTATAAACTGATCGATTTCAGTGATTTGGTCGAACCGTTTAGATGCGGATGAAATATGCGATAAATCTGGGTACTGGGCGTTATTGTTGTGATTGCATTCGAAAATCTCGGATTTTGATGCATTACTTCATGACAGGTCAGCAAAAAATCCCACCTTGGCATGATTGCTGAAAAATCCAACAATGAGATGGGTGATCGCTGCGATCAGTTCGCCCACGTAGGTGTTGGCAAGCTGCGAAAGCCTGGCTTCGCGAAAAGATAGCCTTGCATGAGCGTAATCCCGAGATCGTTCAACGCCGAGCATTCGCCAAGCGTTTCGATGCCTTCGGCAACGACGGTGATCCCCATTTCCCGGCACATCGCAGCGCAATGGCTGACGATGCTCCTGCGCCTCTTGTCTGACTCGATGCCGCGGATCAGTTCCATATCGAGCTTCACCAGATCCGGGCGGAATTTGGCGAGTAGATTGAGATTGGAATATCCCGACCCAAAATCATCAATCGCCGTGCGGAAGCCCATAGCTGCGTATTCCGCCACGATATCGGCCAAATGATCGGGCGCGCTCAACAATTCTCCCTCGTTAATCTCGAAGATAAGCTTTCTGGTTGGAAATCTGGTCCGGGCGGCAGCTTGCAGAGTCGTGCGAATGCACGCTCGGGGCTCATAGACTGCATTGGGCAGAAAATTGATCGAGAGATCGCAAGAACTATCGCCGAGCCCAAGAGCGGCGGCGGTTTCAATCGCCGTCACTCGACATGCTTGGTCAAAAGCATAGAGTTCCGACTGGCCGATGGTTTCCAATATACTCCCAGCCGACTCTCCGGCGGGGCCGCGCACCAAAGCCTCATAGGCGAACACTGATCGTGCCGCGACATCGATGATTGGCTGAAATGCCATGGCGAGCGGCCTGTCGAATTGCCCCTGTCGACAGCCTGCACATGAGCTTGTGTCTCTGAGGCGCGCTTTTATCAGCCCCATTATCGCGTCGCCATTATTGATACATCCTCAAGTAGATGCTTTCGCGAGATACAAATTAAGCATCCAAAAGAATGCAACCAATTATTTAACGATCGCCTAAAATATATATCACCGTTTCTCGACGTCGCTGATGGTTCAGTCAATCGTGCGGCCAAGGCATGCGTCGCATCGTCAATGAGCAGTCTCGGGCCAGCGTTTCGCCGTCCCTTGACGCCGACGGCGCCATCACCTTATCAATATGATAATTCGATAATTCCGGAAATGACGATGAACGGACCGCCGGCAATCGACGCATCCTGGACCGTCGCGGCGCTTGCCGCTCTGGCGCACGAGCACCGTCTCGCCGCCTATCGCTTCCTGGTCGAGGCAGGACCGGCTGGCCTGCCGGCGGGCGAGATCGCCGAGCGGCTCGGCCTCGCGGCGTCATCCCTCACATTCCATATCCAGGCCCTGACCCGCGCCGGGCTGATCACCCAGCGGCGCGCCAGCCGCCATGTGATATACGCTGCCGATTTCACCGCCATGAACGGCTTGGTCGCCTATCTCGTGCGCAATTGCTGCGGCCACGCGGCCGCCCCCGCGCCGGCCTGTGAACCGGGGCGGTCCGCAACAAAACAAGGATCAGACACATGACCGTCACGATCTACCACAACCCTGCCTGCGGCACGTCGCGCAACGTCCTCGGCCTGATCCGCAATGCGGGGCTCGAGCCGGTGGTGATCGAATATCTGAAAACCCCGCCCTCGCGCGAGGAGTTGCGCGGCCTGATCGCGCGGATGGGCGTGCCCGTTCGCGCCGTGCTACGCGAGAAGGGCACGCCCTATGCCGAGCTCGGTCTCGATGATGAAACGCTGACCGACAATGCACTGCTCGACGCGATGATGGCCCACCCGATCCTCATCAACCGGCCGATCGTCGTCACCGAGCGCGCCGTCCGCCTCTGCCGCCCCTCCGAAACCGTGCTCGACATCCTGCCCACTCCCCAGCAGGGCGCCTTCACCAAGGAAGACGGGCAGCAGGTGGTCGACGACGCCGGCCGCCGCCTGCCCTGACCCACCCGCCCGTCACCCGGAAGACCCTCCATGCTCGCCTTCGCGATCTTCATCGCCACACTCGCGCTCGTCATCTGGCAGCCTCGCGGCCTCGGCATTGGCTGGAGCGCGATGGCCGGGGCGGCGGTCGATCTCGCCCTCGGCATCGTCCACTGGCGGAATATCCCCACCGTCTGGCACATCGTCTGGAACGCGACCTTCACCTTCGTCGCGCTGATCGTCGTTTCGCTGCTGCTGGACGAGGCCGGTTTCTTCCGTTGGGCGGCGCTGCATGTCGCGCGCTGGGGCCGTGGGCGCGGACGCCTGCTGCTGCCGCTGGTTGTGCTGTTCGGCTTCGCGATCGCCGCGGTCTTCGCCAATGACGGCGCCGCACTGCTGCTGACGCCGATCGTCATGGCCATTCTCGCCAGCCTCGAATTTCCCCCCGCCGCGGCGCTCGCCTTCATCATCGCGACAGGCTTCGTCGCCGACACGACGAGCCTGCCGCTGGTCATCTCCAACCTCGTCAACATCGTCAGCGCCAATTTCTTCGGCATCGGCTTCACTCGCTACGCCCTGGTGATGGTACCGGTCGATCTCGTCGCCCTCGCGGCGACCCTCGGCGTGCTGATGCTGCGCTACGGCACCGTCGCCAGCCGGCATTATGATGTGGACGACCTCGAAGCTCCAGCGCACGCAATCCGCGACCATGTCGTCTTCCGCGCTGCCTGGCCGGTGCTCGCCCTCCTGTTCGTGGCCTATTTCGTCACCGCGCCGCTCGGCGTACCGGTTTCCTATGTGACAATCGCCGGCGCGATCGCGATGCTGGCCCTCGCCGCGCGCTGGCCTGGTGGCGGCGGCCGCGTGATCGATATCGGGCGTGTGCTGCGCGGCGCGCCGTGGCAAGTGGTGATCTTCAGCCTCGGCATGTATCTGGTCGTCTACGGGCTGCGCAACGCCGGGCTGACTGACCAGCTCGCCTCACTGCTGCGGATCTTCGCCGCGCATGGCATCTGGGTTGCGTCGCTCGGCACCGGCATTCTCGCCGCCCTACTTTCCTCAGTGATGAACAACATGCCGAGCGTGCTGGTCGGCGCGCTGGCGATCTCCCATGTCCATCCCCCCACCGCCATCCGCGATGCGATGGTCTATGCAAATGTCATCGGCTGCGATCTCGGCCCCAAGCTCACCCCGATCGGCAGCCTGGCGACGCTGCTCTGGCTGCACGTACTCGCCGGCAAGGGCGTGCGGATCGGCTGGGGGCAATACATGCGTGTCGGCCTGCTGATTACCCCGCCGGTACTGCTGGTCACGCTCGCCGCGCTTGCGCTCTGGCTTCCCATGCTGGGATCCTCCGGCCACGGATGAGGACGCCCCTTTCCCTTCGATTACCGCGCGCCTGCCGGCAGCCAGGCGAACCTCGATATGACTCGCGCAGATCACCGATTCCGACCAGCAAACGCAGCCGAAATAATAGGTCAGACGTCGTTTCTCGATGTAGGAACACAACGCCGTGATGGCTTTCCACAGGTGGCACAAACGTGTGTCACATGTGTGGGGCGATATTAAGTGACATCAGCACATTCAATGAGTTGTGAAGCGTGGCGTCCCCGGCGGGATTCGAACCCACGGCCCCAGGATTAGGAATCCTGTGCTCTATCCGGCTGAGCTACGGAGACAACCTGTTCTTATATAGTTCAAACCGGCTACAACGTCACGCCGCGTCGCTCACCGGTTGGTTGAGGCGGTATCCACCGCCCTCGGTGATCAGCAGTCGGGCATGGGCTGGCTCGGGCTCGATCTTCTGGCGCAGCCGGTAGACATGCGTCTCCAGGGTATGAGTGGTGACAGCGGCGTTGTAGCCCCACACCTCGTTCAGCAGGACCTGTCTGCCAACCGATTTCCCGCCCGCGCGGTAGAGGAATTTCAGGATTGCAGCCTCCTTGTCGGTCAGGCGAATCCGTCTGTTCTGTGAGGGTTCGTGCAGCAACTTCATCGCGGGGCGGAATGTGTACGGCCCGATCTGGAGGACTGCGTCCTCGCTGCTTTCAAAGTTGCGGAGATGAGCGCGCAGCCGGGCCATCAGCTCAGCGAGGCGGAAAGGCTTGGCGACATAGTCGTTCGCCCCTGAATCGAGCCCTCGCACCACATCCTGCTCAGCCGCGGACCCGGTCAGCATGATGATCGGAACCTTGATTCCCTCCTCACGCAACCGTGCGCAGAAGCTGCGTCCGTCGCCGTCGGGCAGGCTTACGTCAAGGATGATGGCATCAAACCGTTGCTCGGCCGAAGCAATCATTCGTTCGGCTTCAACAATCGAGCCGGCCTCGCTCGGCGCGAACTCGTCCTCAGCCCGCAATTGCTCGCAGAGCGTCGAACGCAATGCCAGATCATCATCGACGACCAGGATCGGGTGAACGTTCGCCATGTATCCCATTTCCTCGAATTCTCCGTTCCAAGCCCGGCACTGCTGCCGCACCAGGGAGTTTGCCGCTCTTTCCTATAGTTCAAAAGGTCCGATTCGCAGACCTTTCATTATAAATCTTCCATGATCTCGCTCACATGCGCGTGAAAACGCGGCAATCTTCGTGCAATGTCGGAAAATGGCCGGCGATATGGCGCAACAGACGGGTTCCATCTTATATCTGTACGACCATGAACTCATTGCCAGTCCAGGGTCAGAAGAGCACGAACGCCGACGCGTCCGGAACCTTGCCACCGCTTGATCCGGTGCGCACCCGCGCGGTGCATAGAGCCGTCGGCGACGCGCGGCGGGGCGTGCCGGTCGTGCTGGCCGGGCAGCATCCGCTGATCGTCGTCCCGGCCGAGACAGTGGGTGCCGAAGGGCTCCACCTCATCGACCGCCTGGGAAGTTCCGGCGCCATGCTGTTGCTGGCCCCGTCGCGGGCGGCCGCCGTGTTACAGGAACCGCTTGATGAGACTCTCCCGGCGATTGCGCTCGGCCTGACCCGCCCGCTGATCGATGTCGCCACACTCCGCCGCCTTGCGGATCCAACCCTTGAGCAGATCATGCCAGGCTTCCGCCGTGTTGCGCCGCCACCTCTGGCCGAGGCGGCGCTGGCGCTGGGCAAGCAGGCGCGGCTGTTGCCGGCGATGATCACGGCGCCGGTCCGTCCGGGCTGGGCGTCGCTGCCTCTTGGTGGCGGCCTGCTGGCGGTGCCTGCCGCCGACCTGCTGGCTTACAATCGGAATGTCGCGGCAACCCTTCACCGCGTGGCGGAAGTCGCGGTGCCGCTGGACGACGCGCCGGACGCTCGACTCGTGGCGTTTCGCGCACTCGATCAGGGTATCGAGCACATGGCGATCCTGGTCGGCGACCCGTCGGCGCAGGCCGCGCCGCTGGTGAGGATCCATTCCGAATGTTTCACCGGCGATCTGCTGGGCTCGCTGCGCTGCGACTGCGGCCCCCAGCTCAAGGGGGCCATTCGTCGCATGGCGCAGGAAGGCGGCGGTGTCGTCCTCTATCTCGCGCAAGAGGGGCGCGGAATCGGGCTGATCAACAAGTTGCGCGCTTATACGTTGCAGGATCGCGGTCTCGATACCGTCGATGCCAACCGGGCGCTTGGCTGGGGGGCGGACGAACGCAACTTCCACATCGCTGCCGCGATGCTGGCGGCATTGGGGCTCGACCACATCCGCTTGCTGACGAACAATCCCGAAAAGACGGCCGGCCTCGCCGCGTGTGGCGTGGATGTCGTCGAGCGGGTGCCGCATGTGATCGCGCCGAACGGCGTCAACGACCTTTATCTTGCGACCAAGGCCCGCCGGTTCGGCCACCTGCTGGACTAGATGCGCCAGTGACGTCGACAGGCAACGCGCGGACGGCGCTATTACGCGAAGGGGGGCCGATTACGCTGGCGGCCGCCGGGCTGACATTCCGCGTCGCCATCGGCAAAGGGGGCGTCTCTGACAGGAAGCGCGAAGGAGACGGCACGACGCCAGCCGGCCTCCTCGTGCTCCGGCGCGTGCTGTACCGCGCCGATCGGATCTCACCGCCGGTGTGCGCGGTGCCGCGCGAGCCCCTGTCTCCCGACGATGGCTGGTGCGACGACCCCCAGCATCCTGACTACAACCGGATGGTCCGCCTGCCGCATGAGGGCCGGCATGAACGTCTCTGGCGCGCCGACGCCGTCTACGATCTGGTCGGCGTGCTCGGCTGGAACGACAACCCGGTGGTCCGCGGTTCTGGGTCGGCGATCTTCCTGCATGTGGCGCGCCCGGATTATGCGCCGACCGATGGTTGCATCGCTCTCGCCCTGCCCGACCTTCTGGCGTTGCTGAAGGCCGGGCTTGAGGCGATCATGGTTCAGTGACCGAGAGGGATGTTTACCCCGAAGGAGACGCTGGGCGGGCCGACGTAGACCGGCGGCGGCGGGGCATAGTAGACGGGCGGCGGCGGATAATACGCCGGCGGAGGCGCATAGCCGTAGACATAGCCGCGGTGCCAGCCTCCATCGTCATCGTCATGGCGCCATCCGTGATGCCAGCCATGGTGCTCCCAGTGATCGTGTCCCCAGGGTGGGTCGGCGAAGGCGGTTGCCCCCGTTGCCACTAGGCCAATTCCGGCGGCGAGCAGGACCGAGGCAACCCGGCCGATTCGGCCTGTCGCTTTTCTGCTGCGTTCCGACATCTTCAAATCTCCTGCATTCGTCGTTGGTCCGATACAGACGACCCCATGATGGCATCGAAAGGGCGGCTTTCGGTGCGAATTGTGGCTTACAAAAGTTTCACCCGGCGTCCGCATGCCAAAAGCACTTGCGAAACCCCCCATGGGCCGGGCATGCAGGGGCGTGACACATCCGAAGACGTTTTCCGAAGCATGGAGCCAGCCGTGAAACGGCGCTTGAGAGCGTTGGTGCTGCCCGTTCTCTTCCTCGTGGTGACGGCGTATTTCGTTTTCAATGCCATCAATGGTTCGCGCGGGATCATCGCCCAGCGCCACGACCAAGCCGTTCTTGTGAAGGACCGGCAGTCATTGACCGATGTGACGGCCCGGCGCGACCGCTGGCAGGCCCGGGTCGATGCCCTGCATCATCACGCTATCGCGCCGGACATGCTCAACGAACAGGCGCGAGCCGTGCTCAATCTTGCTGATCCCGACGATCTCGCCGTGCCGCTCCATCCGGCCCCGGCCCCGGCGTCGTCCGCGCCTGCGGCACCAACGCCTGCGGCGCCGGGCCGTCCCCACTCCTGAAGCCGCGTCTGGAGCAAGGCGGGTTTCCCGAGATTCCGGCGAATCCTGGCACGAAATAGGGCTTTCGTCGTGCTGATCAGGGCCTTAACCAATTTTTGGTTAACATGAATATTGCATTGCACCATCATTGTTTTTTTGTTTTCCCGCTTGCGTCGTGCCCCCGTTCCGACGCATTGGAAAGAGATCAACCGACGGAGGGGGATCATCGTGGCCAGCCGTACAAGATCGACGGGCGGGAAAGCCCAGCCAGCCTCACGCAAGCGCAGCAGCCAGAAACAGCAATCCATGGACAGGGACGAGCTTCTGGCCGCCTACGAAAAGATGCTGCTGATCCGCCGTTTCGAGGAAAAGGCCGGCCAGCTCTACGGCATGGGGCTGATCGGCGGGTTCTGCCATCTCTATATCGGGCAGGAAGCGGTGGTGACCGGCATGCAGCTGGCGATCGAGCCGGGCGACCAGGTCATCACCTCCTATCGCGATCACGGCCACATGATCGCCTGCGACATGGACCCGAAAGGCGTCATGGCCGAGCTGACCGGCCGGGCCGGCGGCTATTCCAAGGGCAAGGGCGGCTCGATGCACATGTTCTCGAAGGAGAAGGGCTTCTTCGGCGGGCACGGCATCGTCGGCGCGCAGGTCTCGCTCGGCACCGGCCTTGCGTTCGCCAATCACTATCGCGGCAATGACCGCGTCTGCCTGACTTATTTCGGCGAGGGCGCCTCGAACCAGGGCCAGGTGTTCGAGAGCTTCAACCTCGCGGCGCTGATGAAGCTGCCGGTGATCTTCATCATCGAGAACAACCGCTATGGCATGGGCACCAGCGTCGAGCGCGCGTCGGCCTCGCGCGATCTCAGCCTGAACGGCGCGCCCTGGAGCATTCCGGGCCTGCAGGTGGACGGGATGGACGTTCAGGCCGTCAAGGAAGCGGGCGAGCAGGCGGTCGCGCATTGCCGGGCGGGGAACGGGCCGTTCCTGCTGGAGATGAAGACCTATCGCTATCGCGGCCACTCGATGTCCGACCCCGCGAAATACCGCACCCGCGAGGAGGTGCAGAAGATGCGGACCGAGCACGATTGCATCGATCTCGCCCGCAAGGCGCTGGAGGCGATGGGGGTGAGCGACGAGATGTTCAAGGCGATCGACGACGACATCAAGAAGCGGGTGCAGGACGCGGCCGATTTCGCGCAGCAGAGCCCCGAACCCGATGAATCCGAACTCTGGACCGATGTGCTGGTGGAGGGCTGAGCATGACCACGGACGTTCTGATGCCCGCGCTCTCGCCGACGATGACCGAGGGCAAGCTGGCCAAATGGCTCAAGAAGGTCGGCGACCGGGTCAAGGCCGGCGATGTTCTCGCCGAGATCGAGACCGACAAGGCGACGATGGAGGTCGAGGCGGTCGACGAGGGCGAGCTGCTGCGAATCCTGGTCGATGAGGGGACTGAAAACGTCGCGGTGAACACGCCGATCGCGGTGCTCGGCGCGCATGGCGAAAAGGCGGAGTCCCCTTCCGCCGCCGCGCCGGCGCCGCAGGCTGCGCCCGCGCCCGCGCACCAGCCCGCCGCCGCGCCGAAGGCGCCGCCTGCCGAGGTGGCGCCGGCCGCCGAGAAGGATTGGGGCCCGACGCAGGAAATCACCGTCCGCGAGGCGCTGCGCGATGCGATGGCCGCCGAGATGCGGCGCGATGCCGACGTGTTCCTGATGGGCGAGGAGGTTGCCCAGTATCAGGGCGCGTACAAGATCAGCCAGGGCCTGCTGGACGAGTTCGGCGCGAAGCGGGTGATCGACACGCCGATCACCGAGCACGGTTTCACCGGCATGGCGGTGGGGGCGGCGATGTCCGGCCTCAAGCCGATCGTCGAGTTCATGACGTTCAACTTCGCCATGCAGGCGATCGACCAGATCATCAATTCGGCGGCGAAGACGCTCTACATGTCCGGCGGGCAGATGGGCTGCCCCATCGTCTTCCGCGGGCCGAACGGCGCTGCCGCCCGCGTCGCGGCCCAGCACAGCCAGTGCTACGCCTCGTGGTATGCGCATTGCCCGGGTCTCAAGGTGGTCGCCCCGTGGTCGGCGGCGGATGCGAAGGGCTTGCTGCGCGCGGCGATCCGCGATCCGAACCCGGTCATCTTCCTCGAGAACGAGATTCTCTACGGCCACAAGCACCAATGCCCGACCGACGATGACTTCATCCTGCCGATCGGCAAGGCCAAGGTCGAGCGCGCGGGCGAGGATGTCACCATCGTCGCCTTCTCGCTGATGGTCGATGTCGCGCTGAAGGCCGCCGAGGCGCTGGACCAGCAGGGGATTTCGGCGGAGGTGATCAACCTGCGCACGATCCGCCCGCTCGACATCGAGACCATCGTGAATTCGGTGAAGAAGACCAACCGCGTCGTCTCGGTCGAGGAGGGCTGGCCCTTTGCCGGCATCGGCGCCGAGATCGCGATGCAGATCACCGAACATGCGTTCGACTGGCTGGACGCGCCGCCGACCCGCGTCGCCGGGCTCGACGTGCCGATGCCCTATGCCGCCAATCTGGAAAAGCTTGCGCTGCCCCAGCCGGACTGGGTCGTCGGCGCCGTCAAGAAACTGTTCTGAGGGAGGCGCGAACATGGCCACGAACATCCTGATGCCAGCACTCTCGCCCACCATGACGGAAGGCACGCTGGCGCGCTGGCTCAAGAAGGAAGGCGAGACGATCAAGGCCGGCGACGTCATCGCCGAGATCGAGACCGACAAGGCGACGATGGAGGTCGAGGCGGTCGACGAGGGCGTTCTCGGCAAGATCCTGGTCGCTGCCGGATCGGAGAATGTCGCGGTGAACGCGCCGATCGCCATTCTCGTCGAACCGGGCGAAGCCGTGCCGGACAGCGCGCCCGCTGCCCCGGCGCCAAAGCCCGCCGCCGCGCCGGAACCGGTGGCGGCACCTGCCCCGGCTGCGGCAGCGCCGGCGGCGGAGACGACCGGGCATGGCCCGCGCGTCTTCGCTTCGCCGCTCGCCCGCCGCATGGCGCAGCAGGCGGGGATCGACCTCGCCACGCTCAAGGGCTCCGGCCCGAACGGGCGGATCGTCAAGGCGGATATCGACGCCGCCCGCGGCAGTGGCCCGGAAGCCGCGGCACCGGCGCCGAAAGCGCCAGCTGCCGCCCCACCGGCGCAAGCCGCCGCGGCCCCGGCCGCGCCGATCACCGCGCCGCATGACGCGATCCCGCATTCCTCGATGCGCAAGGTGATCGCGAAGCGGTTGCAGGCCGCGAAACAGACCATTCCGCATTTCTATCTGTCGATGGATGTCGAGCTCGACGCGCTGCTCAAGCTGCGCGCCGAGCTGAACGCGCAATCCCCCAAGGAGGGGCCGGGCGCGTTCAAGCTTTCGGTCAACGACCTGATCATCAAGGCGGTCGCCGTCGCCCTGCGCCGCGTTCCGGCGGCCAACGCCTCGTTCACCGAGGAGGCGATGATCCGCTATCACGACGTGGACATCTCGGTGGCCGTCGCGATTCCGGACGGGCTGATCACGCCGATCATCCGCAAGGCGGACCAGAAAGGCCTGGCCGCGATCAGCAACGAGATGAAGGACCTCGCCGCGCGGGCAAAGGCCGGCAAGCTGAAGCCGGACGAATTCCAGGGCGGATCGTTCTCGATCTCCAATCTCGGCATGTATGGCATCAGCTCGTTCTCGGCGATCATCAACCCGCCGCAGGGCGGCATTCTCGCCATCGGCGCCGGCGAGAAGCGGCCCGTGGTGAAGGGTGAGCAGATCGCCATCGCCACGATGATGACCGTCACCCTGTCCTGCGACCATCGCGTGGTGGATGGCGCGGTCGGCGCCGAATTCCTCGCGGCGTTCAAGTCCATCGTCGAACGGCCGCTGGGGCTGATGCTTTGAGCGACCATTCGGCCGGTGTCGCTTCAGGGGCGGCGGCAACGCTTCGCCCTGCGGCACCGGCCGACATCGCCGCGCTGCTCGATCTCGTTCACGCGCTCGCCCTTTATGAAAAGGCGCCCCACGAGGTGGAGATGACCGCGCCGATGCTGCACGAGGCGCTGTTCGGCCCGCAGCCTCTCGCCCGCGCCGTGCTGGCCGAGGCCGATGGCGCGGTCGCCGGTTTCGCCCTGTTCTTCACCAGCTTCTCGACCTGGACCGGCCGGGCCGGGCTCTATCTCGAAGACCTGTTCGTCCTGCCCGCGGCGCGGGGCCGGGGCATCGGCCGCGCCCTGCTGCGCCATCTCGCGCGCGAGGCGGTCCGGCTCGGCTGCGCCCGGCTCGAATGGTCGGTGCTGGACTGGAACCGCCCCGCCATCGATTTCTATCAATCCCTCGGCGCCGTCCCGCTCGATGAATGGACGCGCTACCGTCTGAAGGGCGAGGCCCTCGCCGCCCTTGCCGCATAGGAGCAGAACAATGACCGATCAGAGTTTCGACGTGGTGGTGGTGGGCGGCGGCCCCGGCGGCTACGTGACCGCGATCCGCGGCGCGCAGCTCAAGCTGAAGGTCGCCCTGGTCGAGCGCGAAAATCTCGGCGGCATCTGCCTCAACTGGGGCTGCATTCCGACCAAGGCGCTGCTTCGTTCCTCCGAGATCAACCACCTGCTCCACACCTTGCCCGAATACGGTTTCTCCGCCGAGAACGTGAAGTTCGATCTCGACAAGGTGGTGAAGCGCTCGCGCGGCGTGGCAAAGCAGCTTTCCTCGGGCGTCGCCCATCTTCTGAAGAAGAACAAGGTGACGGTGTTCGACGGCACCGGCCGGCTCGCCGGCAAGGGCACGCTCGCGGTCGAGAAGGACGGCAAGCCGGTCGCCACGCTGAAGGCGAAGCACATCATCCTCGCGACCGGCGCGCGCGCCCGCGTCCTGCCCGGCATCGAGCCGGATGGCCGGTTCATATGGTCGTATCGCGAGGCGATGGTGCCGGACATCATGCCGAAATCCCTCGTGGTGATCGGCTCCGGCGCGATCGGCATCGAGTTCGCGAGCTTCTACCGCAACATGGGCGCCGAGGTGACGGTGGTCGAGGCGCTGCCGCGCATCCTGCCGGTGGAGGACGAGGAAATCTCCGCCTTCATGCACAAGCAGTTCGAGAAGCAGGGCATGAAGCTGCTCGTCGGGGCGAGCGTGAAGGGCGTCGAGAAGGGCAGGGACAGCGTGACCGTCACGATCGAGGCCGGCGGAAAGGCGCAGAAGATCACCGCCGAGCGGGTGATCTCCGCGGTCGGCATCGTCGGCAATGTCGAAAATCTCGGCCTTGAGCAGGCCGGCGTGAAGGTCGAGCGCACGCATGTGGTGGTCGATGGTTTCGGGCGCACCGGCGTCGAGGGCGTCTACGCGATCGGCGATCTGACCGGCCCGCCCTGGCTCGCCCACAAGGCCAGCCACGAGGGCGTGGTCTGCATCGAGCATATCGCGGGGCTGAAGCCGCATCCGTTCGAGACCTGGAACATCCCCGGCTGCACCTATTGCCGCCCGCAGGTCGCCTCGGTCGGCATGACCGAAGCAAAGGCGAAGGAAGCCGGCCGCAAGGTGAAAATCGGCCGCTTCCCCTTTATCGGGAACGGCAAGGCGATCGCCATGGGCGAACCCGAAGGCATGATCAAGACCGTCTTCGACGCCGAGACCGGCGAGCTCCTCGGCGCGCACATGGCTGGCGCCGAGGTGACCGAGATGATCCAGGGCTACGTGGTCGCCCGGCAGCTCGAAACCACCGAGGCCGAACTGATGCACACCGTCTTCCCCCACCCCACGATCAGTGAAGCGATGCACGAATCGGTGCTTGACGCGTATGGACAGGTCATCCACTTCTGATCCGTCATGCGCGTCGAGATCGATCACCGGAATTCGGGGGGCGGCAAGCTCCGCCATCCGGAAAAGCAGCACAGGCCGGATAACCCGATCCAGCGGAAACCCGCCTGGATCCGGGTGAAGGCGCCGAACCATCCCGTCTATCACGAAACCCGCGCGCTGATGCGCGAGGCCAAGCTGGTGACGGTCTGCGAGGAGGCGGCCTGCCCGAATATCGGCGAGTGCTGGTCGCAGCGCCACGCGACCATGATGATCATGGGTGAAATCTGCACCCGCGCCTGCGCCTTCTGCAACGTCACCACCGGCCAGCCGGCGCCGCTCGCCGCCGACGAACCGGCCCGCGTGGCCGAAGCCGTGGCCCGGCTCGGCTTGCAGCATGTGGTGATCACCTCGGTCGACCGCGACGATCTCGATGATGGCGGGGCGGCGCATTTCGCGGCGGTGATCGGCGCGATCCGCGCCGCCGCACCCTCCACCACGATCGAGATCCTCACCCCGGACTTCCTGCGCAAGCCCGGTGCGCTGGAGGTGGTCGTCGCTGCCAGGCCGGACGTGTTCAACCACAATCTCGAAACCGTGCCGCGGCTCTACCCCTCGATCCGCCCCGGCGCGCGCTATTACCAGTCGCTCCGCCTGCTCGACCGGGTGAAGCAGCTCGACCCAAGCATCTTCACCAAATCCGGCCTGATGGCCGGGCTCGGCGAGGACCGCGGCGAGGTCGGCCAGGTGATGGACGACCTGCGCATCGCCGATGTCGATTTCCTCACCATCGGCCAGTATCTCCAGCCGACGGTGAAACACGCCGCGGTCGACCGGTTCGTCACCCCCGACGAGTTCGCCGATCTTGCCGCCATGGCCCGCGCCAAGGGGTTCCTGATGGTGTCGGCGACGCCGCTGACCCGCTCCTCCTATCACGCGGATGCCGATTTCGCCGCCCTGCGCGAAGCCCGGGCCGCCCGGCACGCGGCCTGACATGCCGCGCTACACCGAGCGGAAACTGGTCCTCTACCAGCCCGGCCAGATGTTCGATCTCGTGGCCGATGTGGGGAAATATCCGCAATTCCTGCCCTGGTGCATCGGCGCGCGCGTCCGCTCGCAGCGCGGCGATGAAATGCTGGCGGACCTAACCATCGGGTTCGGTCCGTTCCGCGAGAGTTTCACCTCCCGCGTGATGCTGAACGCGCCCGAGCATATCCATGTCCGCTACGAGAACGGCCCCTTCCGCTACCTGCGCAACGAGTGGCGGTTCCTGCCGGACGAGCGCGGCACCATGATCGATTTCTATGTCGATTTCGAATTTCGCAGCCTGATCCTGCAGAAGGCCATCGGTGCGGTGTTCGCCGAGGCGGTGCGCCGGATGGTCGCGGCATTTCTGAAGCGCGCGCGCGATGTTTACGGCACGCCGCAGTCCGGCGCCGATCTCGCGGCACCCGCCGAGGGCTAGGATGTACGGCCCGCTCCGGCCCGATCCTTCGTTGCCGCCGGTGCGCATCAATCTCTATTCTGATACCCAGACCAGACCGTCGCCGGCGATGCGCGAGGCGATGCTCGGCGCCGGAGTCGGCGACGAGCAACTCGGTCTTGATCCGTCCGTGAATGCGCTCTGCGAGCGTGTGGCCGCCATGCTGGGGAAGGAGGCGGCAATGTTCCTGCCCTCCGGGGCGATGTGCAATTCGGTGGCCATCCTTACCCATTGCCGTCCCGGCGACGAGATCATCGCGCACGAGACCGCGCATATCATCGAGGCTGAGGGCGGAGCCCCCTGGGCGCTGGCGGGGGCGCGCGTACTCGGCCTGCGGGGCGCACGGGGCATGTTCTCGGCCGACGATCTTCGCGCCGCGCTGACGATGCCTTCCCGCTATGCCGCGCCGCAGGTGCTGCTGGAAATCGAGCAGACGGCCAATCTCGGCGGCGGCACGATCTGGCCCTTGGCCACTCTTCGTGATCTCGTCGGCATTGCCCGCGCGGCCGGAATGGCAACGCACATGGATGGCGCGCGCCTGATGAACGCGGTGGTCGCGAGCGGAATCTCCGCCGCCGCCTACGCGGCGCCGTTCGACACCGTGTGGATCGACTTCACGAAAGGGCTTGGCGCCCCCCTCGGTGCCGTTCTGGCCGGTTCAGCCGACCTGATCGATCGCGCCTGGCGGTGGAAGCAGCGTCTGGGCGGTGCGCTCCGGCAGGCCGGAATCTGCGCCGCGGCCTGCCTGTATGCGCTCGATCATAACGTGGACCGGCTGGCCGAGGACCACGCGAATGCCCGCGACCTTGCAGCAGGGCTCGCGGCGATCGGCGGTCTCAACGTCGAACCGCCGGAGACGAATCTGGTCTATGTCGATGTCGCGGCTTCAGGCCGCACTCCCGGGGACTGGGCGGCGGCGCTTCGCGCGCAAGGGATCATGGTTTCTGTGATGGGGGCGACCAGGCTACGGCTATGCACCCATCTCGACGTGACCGGCACCGATATCATCGAGACGATTGCCGCCTTCCACAACCTTGCCTGAGACGGGCGACTTCTTCCGCATCGCGTGATCACGGTGCGACCGGCGCGATACACCTCCGACCACCGCTGTGCAGGCCACCACGAAATATTCGCAGAAAGGGAGCCTCCTGGAAGAAGCTCCCTTGTCCGTTTGCGGGTCAACTTCAGTTGAGCTGGCGCCGATTTTGCTGGAGCTTGGCAACCTGCATCAGTGATGTGCTGTCGGGTGTTTCCGGCAGGCGTGGCATGGTCTCGACCGGAAACTTTCCGGTCAGGCTGTTTAGGAACGCGACGATGTTCGTCGTCTGCAGCCCGGTCAGCGTCTTGCCCAACTGACATGCGGCCATCACCCGAACGGCGGTTCGCAGCGACCCCACGGACCCGTTCTGGAAATATGGCGCAAGGACGGCGACGTTGCGCAGGCTCGGAACCTTGAAGACGTGCTCGTCGCTTTGCTTGTGCGTGACGTCAAACCGTCCGGGATCGTCGGCGAGATGGTACTCCCGCACATAGGTGGCGCAGGTCGGGTTTGTCGGGATCATGGGGAATTTCCTGAACCAACCGGTTCCCATGGGCAGGCCCGGATTATCGAACATCGCGCCGGCGTGGCAGCTCGCACAGCCGAGATCGGAGACCTCGTGCATTCCCTGCTTCGCCGACTTGTCGAGCGCGTTCTTGTCGCCCTTCAGATACCGATCGTATGGGCTGTCGGGCGTCACCAGGGTCCGTTCGTATGTGGCGATCGCCTGAACGACGTGTTCGAAGGTGATCGGCGTCTTGCCGCCGAAAACACGGGCAAATTCCCGCCTGTAACCGGGAATCCCAGCCAGGCGCTTCACGATGGCTCCGGAACTCGGCATGCCCATCTCGATCGGATTGAGCAATGGCCCCTTCGCCTGATCTTCAAGGCTCTTTGCGCGTCCGTCCCAGAACTGGACCGTATTGAACGCGGAATTGAACACGGTCGGCGCGTGTCTTGGCCGGTCGACGCGGCCCAGAACACCGAAGGAGAGCGGCAGTCCATCGCTGCCATTTCCCGCGACGTTGTGGCAGGTGTCGCAGGACACGTCGCCCGACAATGACAGCCGCGGATCGAAATACAACTGCTTGCCAAGATGGATCTTCCGGGGGGTCATCGGGTTGTCGGCGGGAACCGGCACCTTCGATGGAAACTCGCCGCCGGGGGGAGCGGCCGAGGCCGCTTGCAGTCCCGCCATAATCGCGCCGGTGATCAGAACGGCGTAGAGCGCGATCATTTTGCGCCTGATCGGCGCATGGACAAGATATTGTCGTCTCATCGGAGTCTCTTTTGCTTGTTCAGGGGATGTTTTTGTTCATATCGTCCTCAAATATTTTATAAATCATGAATGTATATTGTCGATTTTGTCGCTTTTTGTGAGGTTGGATTGGTCGTTCTTCGTTGATATTGATGAGTGCAGGCTGGATCTGATAGCGGCTTCGTCACGCAAGTGAAACCATGTTCTCGGCCAGGTTATCTGTCGCGCGTGGTGCTAGGAGGTTTTCGATTGCGGCGGTGATGAAGCCGAGGCTGGTGCCGTCGACCAGGAGGCCATTGGATACTTTACCGTCGACCGCACCGATGACGATCTGCGGTCCCGGAACCGGCAGGGCCTGCACCGCAAGCATCGTTTCGTTCACCTGGGCCTGTGCCCTGACCCCGCCCGTAAATGCAGGTGATGATGACACCACAATAAAGGGCTTGCCCTTCAGCACAGAATTGCCATGCGGTCGTGATGCCCAGTCAAGGGCGTTTTTCAATGCGCCCGGCATGCCGTGATTGTACTCCGGGGTCGAAACGACAAGAGCGTCGCTCTCCGCGATTTGCTTCCGGAAGTCATGAACGGCGCGGGGCGGTTTGTCGTCGTCCAGGTCCTGGTTGTAGAGCGGGAGGTCGACCCCGACGAGCGACAGGCTGACACGAGCGTCAAGGACACTCCTCACTCCAAGGAGGACGGCGCGCGAATGGGCGTTGCGCCGCAGGCTGCCGACAATGCCGAGCAGCCGCAGCGGTGGATGCAAGGCCATCTCCACCTCACGCTCCCGCCGGCCGGGCGGGTCCGGTTCCCGCGCCGCTCGTCTCTATCGCGGTCGCGATGGCCGTCATGTCATCGTTGTCGAGCCGCAGGCTGGCGGCGGCAATCCAGCCGTCTACCTGCGACGCATTGCGCGCGCCGACAATGGCGCCGGATACGCCCGGCCAGGCGAGCGTCCACGCAACGGCGGCGGCCGGGACCGAGACACCGTGCCGTTCTGCAACAGGACGCAGCGCGTCGACGAGACGGAGGTTGCGGGCCAGCTTGTCGCCAATGAATTCGTCATTGCGCGAGCGCCAGTCATCCGCCGGAAGCGATTTTGCGCGTTCGACCGAGAACCGCCCGGTCAGCAGCCCTGCCTGCATCGGGCTATAGACGATGACGCCGGTGCCGTGCGCGTGACACCAGGGCAACTCGCGCTCCGCGGCATCGCGCCGGATTGCCGAGAAGGGGGGCTGCAACGTGTCGACATGGCCAAGCCGCTCAGCCACCGCAAGTTGCTCGGCACTGTGATTTGACAGGCCAACGGCCCTGACTTTCCCTTCAGCCTTGAGGTCCAGCATCGTCTGCCAGTAATCTGCCAGTGGTGTGCCGTCTTTCGCTGGCCAGTGCACCTGATAAAGGTCAATTCGTTCGATGCCGAGGCGCCGCAGCGATGCATCGACTTCGCGCCGGATGCTTTGCGGCGAGCCGACCTGCCGCGGCATGGCGTGGCGATCGGTCTCGTCCCATACCAGGCCGCATTTGGTGAACACATAGGGGCGTTCGGCTTGTGGCATCTCCGCCAGCGCACGCGAGACGACCTCTTCGGAATGGCCGAGCCCGTAGATCGCTGCGGTATCGATCCAGTTCACGCCTCGCGAAACGGCATGCCGGATTGCCGCGATCGAATCGCGGTCATCCTGAGCCCCCCATCCTACGGCCCAGTCAGCCCCGCCGATGGCCCATGCGCCGAAGCCGACGCGGGTAATCTCCATATCGGTCAGGCCGAGCCTGATCCTTGGCAGCGTCGTATATGCATCCATCTCCAAATCTCCATCCTGGCGCCCGGGAGATGGAGAGCGTTGAATATCGTTCAAATAAAACTTATTGATCCGAATCTTCTCTCGGATAGATGGAGAGATGGCGCATGGAGCTCAGACAGCTGCATCATTTTGTCGCGCTAGCCGAGGAGCGGCAGTTCACGCGCGCCGCACGTCGCGTGAACATCGTGCAATCGGCGCTCTCGACGTCGATCCGGGCACTCGAGAGGGAACTCGATGCGCCCCTTTTCGTGCGCAGCACCCGTGACGTGCGGCTGACCGGTGCGGGCGAGATCTTCCTTGAAAAAGCGCGATTGGCGATCGAGGCGGTGCGGGATGCGCGTAGCGCCGTTGCCGAAGTGCAGGGCCTGAAGCGGGGAACGCTGAAAATCGGCACAGTGCAGAGCCTGCCCGCATTTCTCGACCTGCCATTGCTTCTGGCGCGGTTTCACCAGCGGCATCCCGGCATCGAAATCCGGCTCATTCAGGGCAGCTCGTCAGCCCTTGCGGACCGGACACGGGCCGGCGGCATCGATGCCGCGTTCTTCCCGGTGGGTACGCATTTGACCGATCTCGTCACAACGATGATCGCGTGTGACGAGGTTGTGCTCGCCTGTCCCCGCGGTCATCCGCTGGAGGGACTGACCGGCGTCACCCTCGAGGCGATAAAGGATTTTCCGTTTGTCGACTTCGAAACGGGCTGGGGTACCCGCAGGCTGGTCGACGGCCGCTTTGGTGACGCCGGCATCGGCCGCCATACCGCGTTCGAAGTCAGCGATCTCGACACGATGCTGAAACTGGTCAGTCTCGGCCTAGGCATTGCCCTCCTGCCGGAGACGGTCGTTGTGGCGCGTGATCCGGACATCGGGATGGCGCGTCTCTCATCACCCGAACTCTGCTGGGAACTGGTCGTCGCCCACCTGCCCGTCGCCGGCCCGGGAACCCCGGTGGCCGCATTTCTTTCCCTGCTTCACGAAAGCCTTGTCATCACCGACACGGCGCAGTTGCCCGAAGCCTGATGAAAGATGGACCTCCGGTTCGGTCAGGCGATGTCGCCCGCCGGAAACGCGGCACCACGCCCGCCATCCGCCACGAATTGCGCAGGCACGCTGCCATCGAGCCGGTCATCGGCCACATGAAGACCGATGGCCATCTCGGACGGAATTTCCTGCTCGGCGTCACGGGGATGCCATCAACGCCATCCTCTCAGGCGTCGGCCACAACCTCTGTCGCCTCCATAGAAAGTCGTTCACCAGGCCGCCGCCTCGGCCGGCCAAATATCGCATAGTTCACAGCCAACAATCCTGCGCCGGATCCCGCGCCATGAAGTCCGGCGCGGAGGCAGGATGCCGTCAGATCGTGCGGGTGCCGCGGGCGATGGCGGCGACGCCGGTGCGCGACACCTCGGCGAGGCCGAGCGGGCGCATCAGCTCGAGAAACGCATCGAGCTTGTCGGTGGCGCCGGTGAGTTCGAAGATGAAGCTTTCGGTTGTCGCGTCGATCACCCTTGCGCGGAATGCATCGGCAAGACGCAGCGCTTCGAGCCGCTTCTCGCCAGTGCCGATCACCTTGATGAGTGCGAGTTCGCGGGCGATGTGCGGCCCTTCGGCGGACAAGTCGGACACGCGGTAGACAGGCACCAGCCGGTCGAGTTGCGCCTTGATCTGCTGGATCACCAGTTCGGTGCCGGAGGTGACGATGGTGATGCGGCTCTTGCGCCGGTCGTCCTCGACGGGGGCGACCGTGAGGCTGTCGATATTGTAGCCGCGGCCGGAAAACAGGCCGATGACGCGCGCGAGAACGCCTGATTCGTTTTCCACCAGCACGGAAATCGTGGCGGCGCGCATGGTTTCCTGGACGATGGCGTTCATGTCGGCTCTTTCAGGTTCGGGATCTCGGGTCTCGGCGATGATGGCGGGGCTCAGACGAGCACGAGCCCCTCATCGGTGATGCCGGCTGCGCTGGACTCGTGTTCCGGCCCGAGCAGCATCTCGTTGTGCGCAGCGCCCGAAGGAATCATCGGGAAGCAGTTCTCCGCACGGTCGACATGGATGTCCGCGATCACCGGCCGGTCGGTCGCCAGCATCTCGTCGATCACCCGGTCCAGATCGTCGATGCTCTCGGCGCGCAGGCCCACGGCGTGAAAGCTCTCGGCGAGGCGCACGAAATCGGGCAGGGCCGCCGAATAACTCTCGGAATAGCGGCCACCATGCAGCAGCTCCTGCCACTGGCGCACCATGCCCATGTATTCGTTGTTGAGGATGAACACCTTCACCGGCAGGCGGTATTGCGCGAGCGTGCCCATCTCCTGGATGTTCATCAGGATGCTGGCTTCGCCGGCGATGTCGATCACCAGCGCGTCGGGATGGGCGATCTGCACGCCCATCGCCGCCGGCAGGCCGTAGCCCATCGTGCCGAGGCCGCCCGAGGTCATCCAGCGGTTCGGCTTGTCGAAGCGGAAATGCTGGGCCGCCCACATCTGGTGCTGGCCCACCTCGGTCGTGACATAGGTTTCGCGGCCCTGGGTCTTTTCCCACAGCCGGCGGATGGCATGCTGCGGCTTGATGATCGCGCCTTTCTCGAAGCTCTGGGTGAAGCGCAGCGAGTCCTTCTCGCGCCACGTTTCGATCATGCGCCACCATTCGGCCAGCGCTGCCGTGTCCTGCCGGGAATTGTCCTGCTTCCAGGCGGCGATGAGGGCGCGCAGCGCCTCGGTCGCGTCGGCGGCGATGGCGATGTCGACCACCACGTTCTTGTTGATGTTCGACGGATCGATATCGATATGGATTTTCTTCGAGTGCGGCGCGAAGGCGTTGAGCCGCCCGGTCACGCGGTCGTCGAACCGGGCGCCGATGTTCAGCATCACGTCGCAGCCATGCATGGCGAGGTTGGCCTCGTAGGTGCCATGCATGCCGAGCATGCCGAGAAAGGCCGGGTTCGAGGCCGGGAAGGCGCCGAGCCCCATCAGCGTCGAGGTAACCGGCGCGCCGGTGAGCTTTGCGAGTTGAACGATCAGTTCGGCCGATTCCGGACCGGAATTGATCAGCCCGCCGCCGGTATAGATGATCGGCCGCTTTGCCCCCTTGAGCGCGCTCACCGCTTCGGCGATCAGGGTGAGATCGGGGGCGGTGCGCGGGCGATAGGAGCGGTGCGGGCCTTCGGGCGCCTCGGTATATGGCGCCGGGTTGATCAGGATGTCTTTCGGCAAGTCGATCAGCACGGGGCCTGGCCGCCCCGTCCGCGCAACGTGGAATGCCTCATGCACGATGCGGGCGAGATCATCCGAGCGCTTGACGAGATAGTTGTGCTTGGTGGCCTGCCGGGTGATACCCGTCGTGTCGGCTTCCTGGAACGCGTCGTTGCCGATCAGATGGGTCGGCACCTGGCCGGTCAGGCAGACAACGGGAATGCTGTCCATCAGTGCGTCCACCAGCCCGGTGACGGCGTTGGTCGCCCCCGGCCCGGAGGTGACGAGCACCACACCGACCTTGCCGGTCGAGCGGGCATAGCCTTCCGCTGCGTGAACCGCCGCCTGTTCATGGCGGACAAGGATGTGGCGGATCGCGTTCTGCTGGAAGATCGCATCATAGATCGGCAGCACGGCGCCACCCGGATAGCCGAAAATGACCTCGACCCCCTGCGCCTTCAGTGCGCGGAGAAGGGTTTCGGCCCCGGAAGCGACTGTGGTGTTCACGGCGTTCATATCCCCATCCTGTCAGATCGCGACGCAGGCCTACCCCGGTCTGCTGCGGTGCGTCAACTCGATAAATTAATAAATGAAATGATCGAACGGACTGTGCTTTCGGAAAATTGCGTAGAATCAGTCAATCTTGATCTGATCGTATGCGTGTTGCGCTGATCTGCCAGTTTCTGATGGCGGAACCAGGTCGCTTGGCGTTTCGTATAGGCTGCGGTGGCGGCGATGGCGCGGGACGCCGCCTCGTCGAGGCTGATCGCGCCGGCGAGATGCGCCAGCAATTCCGGCACACCGTGGGCGCGCAGGCCGGGCAGCGCGGGATCGGGGGCGCGGGCTGCGACGGCGGCCACTTCCGCCAGCGCGCCGGCGGCGAGCATCGCTTCGAAGCGCGCCGCGATCGCCTCGCGCAGCGCGGGGCGCGGCGGGTCGAGCAGCAGCAGCATGACGCGATATCCGGCGAGCCCGGCGCGCGGCGCGGCATGCCAGGCGGCGAGGCCGCGCCCGGTGCCGAGCAGCACCTCGGCGGCGCGGGCGAGGCGCTGGGGATCGCTCGGCCGCAGCTTCGTTGCGGTTGCCGGGTCGCGCGCCGCAAGCCAGGCGTGCAGCGCGGCCGGTCCATCCGCCGCGAGCATCCGCCGCGCTTCCGCCCGTGCGTTCGGCCCCGGATCGGGGATCGGCGCGATGCCGTTGACCAGCGACGAGAGATACATGCCGGTGCCGCCGCACAGGATCGGCAGCTCGGCCGCTGCCAACTCGGCCAGCGCCCGGCCGCGCCACCAGGCGGCATCGACCGCCTCTTCCAGCCGGCGCACGCCGTAGAGGCGGTGCGGCGCCGCCGCCTCGTCCGCGGGCGTGGGGCGGGCTGTGATGATCCGCCAGTCGGCATAGCATTGCATCGCGTCGGCATTGATGATCGTGCCGCCGAAGCGTTGCGCGGCGGCGAGGGCGAGGGCCGACTTGCCGGAGGCGGTGGGCCCGGCGACGATCAGCAGCGGCCTTGCCGGCGGGGCGGAACATGCTCTAGGCGACTGGGTCATGAAATTCGTTCTGGTGCTGGTCGCGGCGCGCGACAAGGTGACGTTGACCGACACGATGGTGGCCCGCGTGCGCGAGCTGGCCGCCGGCGGCCCGCCGGTGTGGCTTTCGCCAGGCGAGGCCGCCGAAATTCCCTGCATGAATCCGCCAGACTTCGCCCTGGTGCGCGCGGCGATCGACAATGCGCCGGTGGACGTGATGTGCGTCAGGGATCGCGGGCGGCGCAAGGCCGTGCTGGTCGCGGACATGGACAGCACGATCGTGACCTCGGAAACGCTCGACGAGCTGGCCGCCGAGGCGGGGGTGGGCGAGCGCGTCGCCGCGATCACCGCACGGTCGATGGCGGGGGAGCTGGATTTCGCCGATGCGCTGCGCGAGCGCGTCGCCCTGCTGGAGGGGCTCGATGTCGCGGCACTCGAGCGCACCTGGCGGCGCACCGCGATCATGCCGGGGGCGCGAGAGCTGGTGGCCACCATGCGCGCGCATGGCGCGGTGACGGCGCTGGTCTCGGGCGGGTTCACCTGGTTTACCAGCCGGGTGGCGGCGGAGGTCGGGTTCGACACGCATCGCGCCAACGAGTTGCTCGATGACGGAACCCGGCTGATCGGCCGCGTTGCCGAGCCGGTGCTGGACCGCGACGCCAAGCGCACGGCGCTGCACGAGCTGGCGGCGACGCGCGGGGTGAAGCTGTCGGCGACGCTGGCGGTGGGCGACGGGGCGAACGATCTCGCGATGATCGCCGATGCCGGGCTGGGAGTGGCGTATCACGCGAAGCCGATCCTCGCCGAGGCGGCGCCGGTGCGCATCGAGCATGGCGACCTGCGCGCACTGCTCTTCGCCCAGGGCTATCCGGCCGCGTCGTTCAGGGAGTGAGGCCGAGACGCGGGCGCTCGATCAGCGGGCAGCGGTTCATGACCACGACGAGCCCGGCGGCGCGGGCGAGGGCGGCGGCGCCCTCGTTCACCACGCCGAGTTGCATCCAGATCGTCTTCGCCCCCAGCCGGATCGCGTCGCGCACCGCCGGCAGCACCCGTTCTGAGGCGCGGAACAGCTCGACCATGTCGAGCGGCGTCGCATCGTCGAGCGAGGCGGCGACCTCCCGCCCGTGCAGCCTGGTGCCGGCAAGGCCGGGATTGACCGGGGTGACGTCGTAGCCGAGGCGGAGCAGCGCGCCGAGCACCTCGTTCGAGGGGCGGGCCGGGTTGGCCGAGGCGCCGACCAGCGCGATCCGCCGCGTGGTGGTCAGTATGCGCGCGATCGTCGTGTCGTCGAGCCCGTCGATGTTCATGAGCCGCCTCTGGCCTGCCGGTGGAGCCTCCTGTAAGCGCATGGGCCATGCGCACCGCAAGACCCTATCTGATCTTTCTGCTCGGCCTGCTGAGCGTTGCCGCATGGTATCTGCCGAACCGGCCGCGTGCCGGCGGCGTCGTCATGCCGGATGCGCGGTTCAACTCGGTGTCCTACGCGCCGTTCCGCAACGGCCAGTCGCCGCTGACGAAAACCTTCTCCTCGGCCGCCGAGGTGGAGCAGGACCTGCGCCTGATCGCGCGGCACGCGCGCGGCATCCGCACCTATTCCTCGATCGAGGGCGATTTCGACATCGGCGCGCTGGCGAAGCGGGCGGGGCTGAAGGTCTGGGCCGGGATCTGGCTCGGGCCGAACCCGAAGGACAATGCGCGGGAGATGGCGGCCGGGATCGCCGCGGCGAACGCGCATCCGCACACGATCACCCGCGTCGTCGTCGGCAACGAGGTGCTGCTCAGGCGCGACCTCTCGGTGGGCGAACTGATCCGCGATATCGACCATGTGCGCGCCCGGGTGAAGCAGCCGGTCGCCTATGCCGATGTCGCGAGCTTCTGGTTCGAATTCCCGCAGGTGGCGAAGCATGTCGACGTCGTGATGATCCATCTGCTGCCCTACTGGCAGAACCACCCGGTGGGGGTGAACGCCGCGATCGCGCGGATCGGCCGGACCATCCGCAAGGCCGAGCGCGTCTTTCCGGGCAAGACGATCTCGGTGGGGGAGACCGGCTGGCCGAGCCGGGGGCGCTGGCGGGCGGATGCCGCGCCCTCGCGGGTCAACGAGGCGATCTTTCTGCGCCGCTTCGTCAGCCTCGCCGATCGCGAGCATGTCGACTACAACCTGATCGAGGCGTTCGACCAGCACTGGAAATACCACGACGAGGGGATCGCCGGCGCCAACTGGGGCATCTGGTCCGCAGGACGCCGGCCGAAATTCCCCCTTGAAGGTCCGGTGGTGGAGATGCCGCATTGGCCGCTTTATGCCGGTGCCGCGATCGCGCTGTCGGTGATCCTCGCGCTTATCGGCGGGATGGCGGGTGTCTCCGGCGTGGCGCTCGCTTTCGGCCTTGGCAATGCGCTCGTCTACGCCTGGGCGATCACCCATCACGTGCTGTACGACGAGTCCCTGATGATCTGCGCCGCGATCAATCTGCCGGCACAGGGTCTGCTCGCCCTTGCCGCTCTGCGCGTTGCCTCACGCGGCAAGGGGCGGCGGCCGCTGGATGGAGCAGCAACGGTGTTGCTCCTGCGCGCGAGCCTGTTCGGCAAGGCTAGCCCCCGCGACTGGGGCAAAGGCCTCTTCGAACATCTCTGGTTCCTGTTCGTGGTGACCGCGGTCATCGTCCAGGCGGGGCTCGTGTTCGATCCGCGTTATCGTGACGCGCCGTTCCCTGTCTTTGCCGTGCCGATCGCAATCGCCGTCTGGCGACTGGCGGTGGCCGACCGGCCGGCCATGCGCAGTTGGCGCGACTGGCTGCCCAGCGTCCTGCTGGTCGCCGGCGCCGTGGCAAGCGCCGTGATTTCCGGCCCGCTCAACCTCGAATTCATGCTGTGGAATGCGCTGGTGCTGGTGCTGGCGGCGCCTGCCGTTCTGGCGCTTGTCAAAAGGCAACGGGCCGGCTGATCAGGCCCGTTCCGTCAGCGCATCGCCAGGCTTTCGTTGCTCGGTGGAATGATGAAGCAGGACTGATGAGCGCGTCTCATCGCGCTGCAGACCAGATTCGCATCGTTATGGTCGAGGCCGGCAATCTGAGCGCGCCAGATCCGGTGCCGGTGCACCACGGCGCTGCCAACCCTAGCGATGCCGACCTTGCGCTCGCCGCGTATGGTCAGGGCCTGCCTCTTGGCGAGGATGTAGCTGTCATAGGCGCCAACCTGGGCGGTCCACCCCGGGATCATGTCGCGCGTGACATGGCCGACCGAACGCGCAACGATCATGTGAACAGGAGCGGTTCTGCTTCGGCTCGCCACGAGCACGGGCGCCGCGGCCGGCTGGCGCACCGGGGGCGGAGGCATTGCGGCGCGAGGCTGTGGTGACGTGGCAGTTGCGATGACGGTCGTCGGCGCACCGCTTTCGGCTGCGAAGCCGGCATCAAGCAGCTGGGTCATGCGATTGTAAGCAACGATCCAGGACGGGGCGTGCATCTCCACGCCAATCAGCATGTGACCGTTGCGCACCGCGGCGGTGACGAGGTTGAACCGCGCGAGGTCCGTATAGCCCGTCTTCATGCCGATGGCGCCGTTGTAGCGCTTGAGCATGCCATCGATATTGGGGATCGTGCGGCCTTCGAAGCGGAAGCTCGGCACGGAGAAAAGATAGCGATATTGCGGATAGTCCAGCAGCAGGTGACGGGCGAGAATCGCCATGTCGTAGGCGTCGGTCACCTGGTTCGGATTGGGTAGGCCGGATGGGTTGCGGAACTCGCTCCGCTCCATGCCGAGAGCGTGGGCGCGCGCTGTCATCTCGGCGGCAACGCGCCGGATGCTGCCGCCGCCGAGGTACTGTCCGAGCGCCGTTGCCGCGTCATTGGCGGAGAGGGTCGTCATGCCCAGCATTGCCTGCATGACCGTTACGGTCTGCCCCGCCACAAGATTCAGCTTCACAGGCTGCACTGACGCTGCCGCTGGACTCACCGGAAGCGGGGTATTGGCGTTCAGGCGGCCGTGGCTGAGTGCGTGGAAAGCGAGATCCAGCGTCATCAACTTGGTCAGGCTGGCCGGGAAACGCTCGTTATATGCGTTGTGCTCGGAGAGGATGCGGCCGGTTGCCGCGTCCATCACGATCCAGTCAATCCCGGGCGCAAGCGGCCCCGAGGCGGCCGGAGAGGCAATGCCCCCAAGGCGTTCATGTATGCGCACGACATGTCGATACTGTTGATGCAGATTAGCCTGCGCAGCTTGAGGTGCGGCCAGCGCCGCGCCCATCAAGCCGCCTGCCGCGAGTACCGAGCCGCGCCGCAGGATGTTCACAATCCAGCCTTGCAATTCGGCCAAACGCATACGGTCCCCCAAACATGAACGAAGCCTCATAAGACGGATAGGATGAAATGTCGGCGCTGTCCAGTTCAAAAATAGAAATTAACAAAAAAGCCAAAGGGTTAATGGGATATCCTCCTGCGCTCCGTGTTTGTGGGAGCGGTCGGCGCCGTGAGGCTTAACCGCAGTGTCATTGTGCGTTGCACAAAAAGCATTGACTTACCCTCGCGGCAGGCTTAAATCGGCCATGTTGCACTGCACTATAAAACGTGGGTGCAAGGAATTTGGCGGTCGTTTTTCTCCCTTGCGACGAAAGCAACGACGGCCAAGGCTGGTGCGCGGGCGCATCGGCATCGTTGCAACGGACACACGAGGAGTAACTAGGATGAGCACAAAGATCAAAGCGACCGAGACGGTGCAGCAGGCGGCCGAAGCCACTGTTGAGGCCACCAAGGCCCAGGTTGCCGCCGGGTTCGAAAAGACCCTGACGTCGATGAAGGAAGGCATGGAAAACGCCGCGAAGGGTTTCGAGGCCCAGCAGGCGAAGGTCAAGGAGCAGATGGCGAAGGCGATGAAGACGACAGAAGAGATGATGGCGTTCAGCCAGGGCAATTTCGAGGCGATGGTAAAGGCCGGCCAGATCTTCACTGCGGGTCTGCAGGGCATTTCGAAGCAGATTGCCAGCACCACCCAGGCCTCTGTCGAGGAGACCGTGGCAATGACGAAGGCGCTCGGCGGCGTGAAGTCGGTGAAGGAAGCCGTCGATCTCCAGACCGGTTATGCCCGTGCGATGATGGAAAAGGCGGTCGCCGAGACCGGCCGGATCACCGATGCGTCGCTCAAGCTCACCGAGCAGACCATCGCGCCGCTCACTGCGCGTGTCACTCTCGCCGTCGAGAAGTTCGGCGCGGCGATCTGAAGCGGAAGGGCGGTTTCACCGCCTGACGGATGAATGATAAGCGGACGGGTCGGATTCCGGTCCGTCCGTCGCCATTTGCAGATTTGCACGCGGGTCGGGTGCAAGTCGACGGTTCTGCATGACAGCGACCGCAATCGCATTTATGGGGCCATCGGCATGGACGATTTTGACGGCCAGGACGGTATGGATCCGGTTTTCGCCACGCAGGCGCGCGCTCGTGCGAAGAGACCACCGCTTTACCGCGTGATGATGTTCAACGATGACTACACGCCGATGGAATTCGTGGTCGCAACGCTGGTCGGGCTGTTTGGCAAGACGACCGATGAGGCGGGACGGATCGCGTTGCGGATCCATCGCCGCGGTGTCGGCGTTTGCGGCATTTTCACCTACGAGATCGCGGAAACCAAGATGATCCAGGTTCTGGAACTCGCCCGCGAGAACCAACACCCGCTGCAATGCATGATCGAACCGGCCTGACAGGGACGCCGCCTGTCGCTGTACGATTGGTGACCGCGCGGCTTCGTCTCGCGCCGCTCGCCATCGCCGATGCTGCGGAACTCGCGGCCGTTACCGACCATCCGATCATTACCGGACGCATCGATTTTCTCTCCTCGCCCTTCGGCCCCGCGCAAGCGCGGGCGTTGATCGAATCCGCCCCGGGATTTCATGGCATCCGCCTTGCCGCCGACGGGCAGCTGATCGGCCTGCTCGGCGCGCACCGCGGGCCGACGGATGGCGGCGGTTCCGCGATCGAGATCGGCTACTGGATTGGTCCTGCGTTCCAGCGCTGTGGCTATGCGCGCGAGGCTTTGACGGCGATGCTGCGGGCATTGCACGGAGAGATCGTCTTCGCCGAATGCCATCCGGCCAACATCCCGTCCTGGTCGTTGTTGCGTGCAGTGGGCTTCGAGCCCACCGGCCGCGCCGGAAAGCGCGAGGGCAGGGAGAGACTCTCCTACGTGCCGCCGGCATGAATACATGCTGGCCCTCGGCCGCAAAAGCCGGTATAAGAGAATCACGGCGCTTTTCGGTTCTGGTTGCTGCGTGCGTTACGGCGTTACCGCCTTCGACACCTCCCCAAGTTGAAGAGTTTGCTGGCCCTCATTTCGTGGGCTGCCGTTTGTTTGGAGAGTCGCGATGTCGACAGGTACTGTTAAGTGGTTCAACGCAACCAAGGGCTATGGCTTCATCCAGCCGGATGACGGGTCGAAGGACGTGTTCGTGCATATTTCTGCCGTCGAGCGTGCCGGCCTGGGCCGCATCGATGAGGGCCAGCGCCTTGAATTCGAGGTCCGCAAGGGCCGCGAGGGCAAGATGTCCGCCGAGAACCTGAAGGCGGCTTGAACCCAGCCTGTCTCGGAAAAGGCGCCGTGAAAGCGGCGCCTTTTTTCATGTCTGCTGCTCAGCGCAGCGTCACGGTTCCGTAAGCCAGCGTCTTGAACGTATGGTCTTTCGGGTGACCGAGAACCTCGATCTTCCCCTCGCCGTACAGCGTGATGTTGGCGCTTTCGCGCGCGAACACCCTCATGTTGCCCTGCCCCCGCACCAAGACCGTCACGTTGGCCGCCCGCAGCTGGCTGGCATCGATCGACGCGACTCCGCGTGAAATCATCCGGAATTTGCCCACTTCGCCCGAGAGGGTGGCCGCAGTGGCGCCGTCATTGATGAAGTCGAACGTTTGGCCGGACAGGTTCCGCACGTCCGCCCGCACGAGTCCTTTCGTCGTAAGCGCGGCGAGCGAGGGGGCGGTGATGATGACATCCACGGTCTCGTTCTTCGGCAAGTCGAGCGCGCTGGGGCGATCGATGTCCAGCACGCCCCGTTTCACAGACACGCTCAGATTTTCCACGAGATAGGGATCGCCGCTCAGCTTCACCGAGCGTGTTTCCCCTCGGGTGAAGTTGAGACGAAAACGGCCGTGCAGGACGATCGCATCGAACCGGCCGACATGCTCGCTCACCGTCCGCGTCGGCATCGCAGCGTTCCCGCTCGCCGCAATCAGCGGCGCTGCCACGAAAACGCCAGCCAGGAATCCGCGCAGCTTCATCCGCCGATCCTCCCGGAGCAAGCCTATCGGCTTTTCGCGCCGTCGGGCAAGCATGGCGTGGGCGCCCGGCGGATCATCCGCCCCGGCGGATGATCCCGGTGCCGAATTTCGCGCGCAACCGCTCGACGGCATCCTCGCGGGCGGCGCGGCGCGGCGTTTCCTGATCGACCAGATCTCCGCGGTCGGCCTCGGCGGCATCGGTGAGCCGTGCGGCGCCGATCCCGATCAGCCGGTAGCGCGGGCCGGCGGCGCGCATCAGGACCGGTTTCGCCGCCTCGAAGATCGTTTCGGCCAGCTGTGTGGGAGCGGTCAGCCGCACCGCATGGGTATGCGTCTCGAAACGGGCGGTCTTGAGCTTGAGCACGAGCCCGGCGGCGGCGAAGCCCTCGGCGCGCAGCCGCCGGGCGAGTTTCTCGCAGAGCGGAAACAGGACGCGGGCGAGGGATGCCGCATCGTCGATATCCTCGGCGAAGGTCGTCTCTGCACTGATCGACTTCGTCGCCCGCGCGGGGTCGATCGGGCGGGGATCGATGCCGCGGGCGCGCGCGGCCAGCATCGGCCCGTCCTCCCCGAGCCGGGCGCGGGCGGCGCGATCGTTGAGGGCGGCGAGCTGGCCGACCCGCGTGATCCCCATGCCGGCGAGTTTGCGCGCCAGTGCCGGGCCGACGCCGGGGAGAATGCCGACCGGCTCCGGCGCCAGCACCGCCGCTGCCTCCGCTCCCAGCACGGCGAAGCCGCGCGGCTTGTCCCGCTCGGCGGCGAGTTTCGCCAGCAGCCGGTTGGCGGCAAGGCCGATCGACACCGTCACCCCCACCTCCGCCTCGACCTGCCGGGCGAAGCGGCTCAGCACGACCGCGGGCGGCGCCCTGTGCAGCGCCGCGGTGCCGGAGAGGTCGAGCGCCGCCTCGTCGATCGAGAGCGGCTGCACCAGCGGCGTCAGCGTCGCCATCAGGGCGCGGATCTCGGCCGCCGCCGCCGCGTATTTCCGCATCTCCGGAGCGATCACCACCGCGTCCGGGCAGAGTTTTCTGGCCTTGAACATCGGCATCGCCGAGCGCACGCCCGAGAGGCGGGCGATGTAGCAGCAGGCCGCCACCACGCCGCGCGTCCCGCCGCCGACGATGACCGGCTTGTCGGTCAACTCCGGCCGGTCACGCTTCTCCACGCTCGCATAGAAGGCGTCGCAGTCGACATGGGCGATGGCGAGGGTCGCGATCTCGTCATGCGCGACGAGGCGCCGCCCCTCGCATTGCGGGCAGGCGCCGGCGGCCTCGAAGATGGTATCGCAGTCGCGGCACAGGGTCGGCATGGCGAGCGCAGGAAACGCCTTATCGGCGCCGGGCGGAAGCGAAAAATCGCGTCAGATCGAGCGGACCAGATGCACCAGCCCCGACCATTGCTGGGCAACCCATCCGCCGCTCGCCATCGCCTCGGGTGCTTCGGGGTCGCCGGTCGGTGCGAAATCCTTCGAGAAATCGGCGGTGCCGAACAGCATGTCCCAGAACGGAAACACCGCCCCGTAATTGATCGAGCGTTCGCCGGCGGCGAGAATGCCGTGATGCGCGCGGTGAAACCGCGGCGAGACCAGCAGCCGCTCGCCGATCCGGCCGAAGGAGAGGCGGATATTGGCGTGGCTGAAGCTCTCGACAAAGCGCAGGATCAGCACGAGCAGCGGGAATTGCAGCGGCGGAATCCCGATCAGCAGCCCGACCGCCATGAACCAGAGAAAGCCGATCATCTCGTCGAGCACATGGTTGCGGTCGTCGGACCAGAAGGTCATCTGCCGCTGTGCGTGATGCACCGCATGCAGCGCATACCAGACACGGAAACGGTGCGAGAGCCGATGCCGCCAGTAATCGGCGAAGTCGAGGATCAGCGCGTAGAGCGCGAAGGTGATCACCGGATGGCCGAACAGCGGCGGGAAGATCGTCTCCAGCATCGGCGGCACATAGCCATGATCGGCGAGAAACCCGTCGAGCCGCACCTGTGCCGCGTAGAACAGCACGAAGGTCATCACCGGCAGCACGCCGACGCGGGCGAGAAAGGTGTAGAACACATCGACCAGCACCACCCGCCGGCTGTCCCACCGCTCGATCGGCATTGCCCGCTCCAGCGGCACGCAGACCGCATAGGCCAGCAGCATCTGCGTCACGCCATAGATCGCGACCAGCGTCCAGCCGAATGAGAGTTCGCTCCACTGCATCAGCCCGAACCGGTAGAGCAGCGGCAGCACCGCCACCTGCTCCACCCAGCCGGCCAGATCGTTGAACGGATGGGCCGGCAGCATGCTCAGGCCAGGCGCATCGCCGTGCGGGCGGCGGTGTCGGTCAGCAGGGTCGAGAGATAGATCCCGTGCGGCGAGCGGCCGACCGTGATGTGGTCCACAGCACCGCTCGTCGGGTCGAGCACGGCGACGCGGGAGGCGAAGCGCAGCGCGATCCACAGCCGTCCGTCCGGTGCGAAGCATAGATCGTCCGGCCCGCCCGGCATCGGAATCCGCCGCTTGAAGCCGAGGCTCTTCGCGTCCAGCACGGTGAGCGAGCCGGCGACGCGGTTGGTGACGTAGAGTTCGCTGCGGTCCGGCGTGAGGAAGATGTTGTGCGCGCCCTTGTCGGTCAGCACGGTGCGCAGCAGCTTGCCGTTCGCCGGATCGACCACGGCGAGATGATCGCTCCCCATGATCGCGACCAGCACGACGCCGTCATGCCACATCACCCCGGCCGGCGTCTTGCCGACCGGCGCCGTCCAGCGGACGCGCATGGTGGCGAGATCGATCGCGACCAGCGTGCCGGAATCCTGCATCGAGACGAAGACGGTGCGCGAATCCGGCGTGTAGCTCAGATGGCTCGGCATCGATCCGGCGCGGAAGCGGTGGGCGAGGGTCAGCGCGTCGGCATGGTAGATGTCGACATGGTTGAGCCGGAGGCAGTTCACGGTGAGGAATTTGCCGTCCGGGCTGAACCAGAGCTGGTAGGGATCGGGGATCAGCTTGTGGCCGCGTTCGCGCCCGGTTACGGGGTCGAAGAAGAACAGTGCATTGCCCGAAGCATCGGCGATCAGCAGCGTCTTGCGGTCCGGCGTCAGCGCCCAGTGGCCGGGTTCGCGCAGCGTCGGCTCGGTGTGGATCACCTTGCGCGTCGTCATGTCGATGACCGAGACGCGCGAGCCGCCCGAATCGAGCACGATGCAGATCGGCGGCGTCGGGCCGGCGGCGCGGGCAAAGGAAGGCGCCAGGCCGAGAAACGCCGGCGCGGCCAGCAGCGCGCGGCGGGAAAGCGGAAGCATGGTCATGCCGGGGCCGATCCTTCGTCGGGATTGATGAACACCGCCCGCGCCCATGTGAAGAACGTCAGGCTGGTCGTTGCGATCAAAGTATTATCTGTCAGAGATTGCACTGCGAAGGCGAGAAACACAAGGCGGATCAGCCGTCGCTGCCCCACCGGCAGCGCAGCGCTGCCCCGAAACAGCCACAGGCCGAGCAGGCCGAACAGCAGCAGCGCACCGGGCACGCCGCCCTCGCAGGCGATGCGCAGATATTCGTCATGCGCCGCGTTGGTGCCGAGGAAGCGGCCGATCGGCGAATGCAGCGGCACGATCACCTTGCCCGCGCCCACCCCCCAGCCGAGCCAGGGCGAGCGCGCCAGCGCCGCCTCGAAATAGGGCCAGATCAGGTTGCGGTTGGACAGGCTGGCGGCATCGCCCAGATGGATAAGGTCGATCACGCGGACGAAATGCAGCGCCGGCCCGGCAAGAAGCACGGCGCCGAACGCCGCGCCGCCCGTCGTCAGCAGGCCCAGCCGCGCTCGCATGCCGAAATCCGGCGCCTCGACCGAAAGCAGGGTGGCGAGCGTGGCGAAGGTGGCGAGCGCCAGCGGCGCGCGCGCGCCGCTGGCCAGCAGGATCAGGAAATTCGCGCCAATCCACGCCCATTCCCGCCGTCGGCCGCTGCCGGCGAAGGCGACCAGCCCGGCATAGATGGCGATCATCGCGAACCCGCCGAGAAAGGCGGGCGAGCTCGAGGCCTGCAGTCGGATCGCGCCGAGCTGAACGCCATAGAGCGCCCGCAGGCCGGCCGCGTGCAGCAGCAGGCCGAAGGCCACGGTCACCGCCGGGCCGATGATGGTGCAGCGGATGATCGCCGCGCGCATCCGCGCCTCCGCCCGCATGAAGCCGGCGGCGAACGGCGCCGCAGAGCCGACCAGCGAGCGCAGCGAGGCGAGCGGCGTCAGCCCCGGCCAAAGGCCGTGCACGAAGCCGCCGACAAACATGACGAGGAAGGCGAAGCCGGGATTGTAGCGGTCGAACCGGCTCCCGCGGCGCAGCGCGGCCAGCCCGATGATCGCCAGCCCCGTAACCTTGAGCAGGGCGATGATCGTCTCGTGATGGCCGATCATGTCCGATAGCCACATCTCGGGCGTGGTCGCGACCAGGATCAGCCAGGCGGCCATCGCCCCTTCCGGCCAGGCGAGCGCCGCGGCCCCGGCCAGGCCGAGCGCCAGAAGGCCCTGCAAGGGGCCGATTGCCTGCGGCACGAGGAGCAAAAGCGCCGATCCCGCCACAAGGGCGGCGGCCACGGCGAGCATCGCCCCTCCGCGCGCGATGCCGCCGGTCACGGCACGGCGATGATCGTGTAGTGCTCGTCCGGCCCGGCCTCGGCGGCAGAGGCGGCAAACCCGGCGGCGGCGAGGAGAGTCAGCGCCTCCGCCGCTGCCATCCGCCGCGCCATCGGCGCGCCGACCGCCCCGGGCCCCGCCGGGTCGTATTCGGCGATGAACAGCGCGCCGCCGGGCTTCATCGCGGTGCGGATCGCGCGCAACGCCGCATCCTTCTCCTGCATATGATGCAGCGCATCGGTCAGCATCACCCGGTCCGGCGCCGCGGGCAGCGCTGCCAGCGCCTCGGCCCGCCCCACGATCGTCTCCAGGGCAAGGCCGCGCCGCGCCGCCTCGGCGGCGGCATAGGCAAGGGATGCGGAATCCGGGTCCATCGCCAGCACGCGCGCGCCGAGAGCCGCGTATTCGAGGGCGAGCGCACCGGTGCCCGCGCCGATATCGAGCACGGTCATGCCGGCGGCAAGGCCAACCCGCGCCGCCCAGATTGCGGCGAGATGCCGCTTCTCCGCCTGCCGCGCGACGAGCCGTTCGAGCCGTGCCGCATCCGCCCCGGGTTGATTTTCCGCCTGCATCGGCCAACCCTAGCCCAAGCCAAGGGATCGACAAACCGAAATGATTCTCCACGCCTCAACGACCGGCACAGGCCCGGATGTCATTCTGCTGCACGGGCTGTTCGGCGCCGGGCGCAATCTCGGCGTCATCGCCCGTGGGCTCGCGGCGCAGTTCCGCGTCACCACGCTCGATGCCCGCAACCATGGCGACAGCCCGCACGATGCGGACATGCGCTACCGGGTCATGGCGGAGGATGTCGCCGAGACGATGGAGTCGCTCGGCATCGCCTCGGCCGGCGTGGTCGGGCACTCGATGGGCGGCAAGACGGCGATGACGCTGGCGCTCACCCATCCCGGCCGCGTCACCCGCCTCGCCGTGCTCGATATCGCGCCGATCGCCTATGGTCACGAGCATCTGGGCTATGTCCGGGCGATGCGCGGCCTCGCGCTGCATCCGGGGCTGACGCGGCAGGAGGCGGACGCTGCCCTCGCCGCCAGCGTGCCGGAGCCGGCCTTGCGCGGATTCCTGCTGCACAATCTCGTGCTCGGCGCGGCGCCGCGCTGGCGCCTCGGCCTTGAGGAAATCGCCGGCGCGATGACCGATCTGGTCGGCTGGGCGGATCCGGCGCCCGGTGCGCGCTACGATGGCCCGGCGCTGTTCGTCGCGGGGGCGACATCGTCCTACGTGCCGCTGGAAGCGCATGGGGCGATCCGTGCCCGCTTCCCGCAGGCCCGCATCGAGACGATCGCCGATGCCGGCCACTGGCTCCACGCCGAGAAGCCGCGCGAGGTACTCGCGGCGATCGAGCCCTTCCTGCGCGGCTAGGGGGGCGCTGCGCTAGATCCGCAACCCGCCCATGGCGCAGAGATGCGCCCAGTGCTCCGGGCTGACCGGGCCGACCGACAGGCGCGACAGGCGCACCAGTGCGAGGTCCGCCAGCGCCGGATCGGCCTTGATCGCGGCAAGGCCGACCGGATGCGGCATCGGCGCGATGGCCTTCATATCCACGGCCACCCAGTCGCCCGACTCGGCGGTCGGGTCCGGATAGGCCTCCCGCACCACCTCGACCACGCCGACGATCTCGCGACCGATATTGGAGTGGTAGAAGAAGGCGCGGTCGCCCACGCGCATCGCCTTCAGGTTGTTCCTGGCGGCGTGGTTGCGCACGCCGGTCCAGGGTTCGACGCCGTTGGCCACCTGCTGGTCCCAGGAGAACGCGTCCGGCTCGGACTTGACCAGCCAGTAGTTCACGGCGTCAGCGTGCCGTCGCGCACCACCGTGCGGAAGCCCTGGATCTCGACCGCGCCGAACAGCCCGGCCTTGCTATAGGGGTCGTTCGCGACCAGCGCCTCGGCCGCCGCGCGGTCCGCCGCCTCGTAGACGATCATCGAGCCGCAAGGATTGCCGTCCGCCCCCAGCATCGGGCCGCCGAAGACGATGCTCGACTTTATGCTTTCGAGGTAGGCAAGATGCTCCGGGCGCACCTGCTTGCGCAGGGCAAGACCGTCTTCCCGGTCATGGGCGATCAGGAGGAACTGCATGGGATGGCTCCATTCTGGCGTTTTCTCTGCCTCCCAGCATAGCGGCGGATCGCTCTGCGCCAAGATGTGATCGCGGGAACCGGGTGCGTGCGAGGGCGGGGGGTGTCAAAAATTCAAATTCGTATTAGACAATCTATCAATGGACCGTTCAGCAATTACGGAATACGCGGGAGACGTGCCAGGCGGCGCGATCGCCGTTCCGACGTCGAAAACCGGGGCCTGGCTGCATCGTTTCGCCAATCCCGGCCGTTTCCAGCGCCTGGTGCAGCCCATCATCCCCTGGATCGGCTGGACGGCGCTGCTGACCTGCACGATCGGACTCGTCTGGGGCTTCTTCTTCGCCCCGGCCGACTGGCAGCAGGGTATAGCCTCGCGCATCATGTATGTTCACGTCCCGGCGGCCTGGGTCGCGATGAACGGTTACGCCGCGCTGGCGATCTGCTCGCTGCTCTCGATCGTATGGCGGCATCCGCTCGCCGATATCGCGGCGAAGGAGATGGGCCCGGTCGGCGCCGGCTTCACCGCGCTCTGCCTGATCAGCGGGTCGCTCTGGGGCGAGCCTGAATGGGGCACGTACTGGGTGTGGGATGCACGGCTGACCTCGGTGCTGATCCTGTTTTTCCTCTATCTCGGCCACATGGCGCTGATCCGCGCGTTCGACAATCCGCAGCACGGCTATCGTGCGGCCGCGATCCTCGGCCTGGTCGGCGCGATCAACCTGCCGATCATCGTGTTCAGCGTCTATTGGTGGAATTCGCTCCACCAGGGCAACTCGATCACCCTGACCGGCCCCTCCAAGATCTACATCACCATGCTCTATCCGCTGCTGATCTGCACGGTCGGCTTCTATCTGGCCTTCATCGCGATGTCGCTCGCGCGGATTTCGAGCGGAATCATGGAGAACCGCACGCGGGCCCTGCTGCTCGCACGCGCGGAGCGCTCCGGGAACTGAAGACATGGTCAAGCATACGATGCCCTACGTGGTCGGCAGCTACGGCGTCGCCCTCCTCATCATCGGGTTTCTCTCGATCTCCTCGTTCTTCCGCTATCGCTCGGCGCGGCGCAGGCTCGCCGCGGTCGAGCCGCGTCGGCACGAGAAATCCGGGAGTGCCGTGTGATGATGAGCCGCAAGAAGCGCCGCCTCTGGATCGTGATCGCCTGCGGCATCGGCCTGTCCACCGCGGTGGCGCTGATGCTGTTCGCCTTCCGCTCCAGCCTGTCCTTCTTCATGTCGCCCGAGCAGGTCGCCGCCCGCCATCCGCCTCCGGGCCGTGTCTTCCGCCTTGGCGGCATCGTGCAGGCGAATACCGTGGTGATGGGCACGCGCAACGGCGCGCCCTACACCACATTCCGCATCACCGATGGCCGCGCTTCGATCCCTGTGGTCTATACCGGCGTATTGCCGGGCCTGTTCCGTCAGGGGCAGGGCGTGGTCACGATTGGCGCGATGGCCAAGGGTGACAGCGAGTTCATGGCCTCTACCGTGCTGGCCAAACATGGCGCCGACTACATGCCGCGCGATGTCGAGATGGCGCTGCGCAAGGCCGGCAAGTGGAATCCGAAATTCGGGCCGCCGCCCAATGCCGGCGCCTGGGATGACAAGTCGCCGGCGCAGATCGAGGCATCCAACAATGGCTGAGCGGACGGGAGAGACCGGAGAATGATTCCCACCCTGGGCAATTTCGCGCTCGCGCTGGCACTGGCCATTGCCGTCGCACAATCGGTCATCGGTATCGCCGGTCCAATGCTGCGCGACCGATTGATCCTCCGCACCGCGCCCGCACTGGCGATCAGCCAGTTCGTGATGCTCGGCCTCTCCTTCCTCGCCCTGGTGTGGGCCGGGGTCGTGTCGGATTTCACGGTTCGCAACGTTGCCGAATACTCGTCGTCGACAACGCCGCTCCTTTACCGGATCACCGGCACCTGGGGGAACCATGACGGGTCGATCCTGCTCTGGTGCCTGATCCTGTCGCTCTGCGGCGCGACCGTCGGCGCGTTCGGCAACAGCATCCCGACCAGCCTGCGCTCGCGCGTGCTCGGCGTGCTCGGCCTGATCTCGGCAGGCTTCATGGCGTTCGTCATCGCCGTCTCCAACCCGTTCGCGCGGATCTGGCCGCCGCCGCTGCATGGCGCGGGCGTCAACCCGATCCTGCAGGATCCTGGCCTCGCCGTTCATCCGCCGATTCTCTACACCGGCTATGTCGGCTTCTCGATCGCCTTCGCCTTCGCCGTCGCCGCCCTCATCGAGGGGCGGGTGGACGCCGCCTGGGGGCGCTGGGTGCGGCCCTGGGCGCTGGTTTCCTGGCTGTTCCTCACCTGCGGCATCTGTTTCGGCTCGCTGTGGTCCTATTACACGCTGGGCTGGGGCGGGTACTGGTTCTGGGACCCGGTCGAGAACGTCGCGCTGCTGCCCTGGCTTACCGGCACGGCGCTGATCCATTCGGCCATCGTGGTCGAGAAGCGCGAAGCGCTGAAGACATGGTCGGTCCTGCTTGCGATCGCGACCTTCTCGCTCAGCCTCTGCGGCACCTTCCTCGTCCGCTCCGGCCTGCTGAACTCGGTGCATGCCTTCTCGGCCTCGCCGGCTCAGGGCCTGTTCATCCTCGTACTGCTGGCACTGACCATCGGCGGCTCGCTGCTGCTCTTCGCCTTCCGCGCTCCTGCGCTTGCGGCGAGCGGGGTTTTTGCGCCGGTCTCGCGTGAGGGCGCGCTGATCCTCAACAACATCTTCCTCTGCATCATCGCCGCGGTGGTGTTCACCGGAACGATGTATCCTCCGTTCCTCGACCTGCTCTTCAACCGGCAGATCTCGGTCGGCGCGCCGTTCTATGATCAGACGGTTCTGCCGCTCACCGCACCGCTGATCCTCGCGATGGCGGTAGGGCCGATGATGTCCTGGAAGCGCGCAGTCCTTCTGCCGGCTCTGACCAAGCTGTGGTTCGGCGCTGTGGTCGCGCTGATCGTTTTCGGCGCGTTCATCCTTCGAGGCCATTTCGTGGCGGCTCTCGGCCTCGCCGGCGCGGTCTGGGTGATGATCGGCGCGCTGATCGATCTCGCCGAGCGGGTCAGGCTGTTCCGCGTGCCGCTCCGCCAGTCCTTCGCGCGGCTGTTCACCATTCCCCGTGCCGCGATCGGCGCCTCGCTCGGGCATCTAGGCTTCGGCATCGCGGTGCTTGGCATCGCTGGCATGTCGCTGCAGGTGCATACGATCCGGGTACTCAACCCCGGCCAGTCGATCGATCTCGGCGGCTACAACTGGAAGCTGATTTCGATCGCGCCGGCCAAGGGGGCGAACTACGCGGCGCGGGAAGCCACCATCGAGGTGACGCGGAACGGCCATTTCGTCGAGATGATGCATCCCGAAACCCGCTTTTTCACGAACCAGAAGGTGAAAACGGTGGCCGCAGCGATCAGCACCAACGGTGTGCGCAACCTCTTTGCCACCTTCGCCGGTGACAACGACAGCGGTGGTGGCGAGTTCCGGTTCAACATCCATCCGCTGGCGCCGGAGATCTGGCTCGGAGGCCTCATCATGGCGCTTGGCGGCGCGATCTCCCTGACCGACCGTCGTTTCCGCGTCGGCGCCCCGGTGCGCAACAGGCTGCGCCGGCCGTCCGGCTCGGCCACGGTGTGATCCTGTCCGATGAGCGTCTCGCGCCGCATGCTGTTCGGTCTGCCGCTGCTCGTCGTGGGTGCAGGCGGCGTCGGCTTCTATGAACTGCTCCGCCGGATGAGGACCGGCAGTTACAATCCGCAAGCCTTCGACAATCCTCTGGTTGGCCATGATGTGCCGGATTTCACCCTGCCGGGCGTGAACGGCCGGAAGGGCTTCGACAAGCCGGTGCTCGCCGCCCAGAAGCGGCCGGTTCTGGTGAATTTCTTCGCGTCCTGGTGCGTGCCCTGCGCGGGTGAGGCGCCCTATCTCGACCGGCTGGCGAAGGCCGGCGTCGATATCTGGGGGATCGCCTATCAGGACAAGCCGGAGGCGATCGCCCTCTACCTCGCAAAATACGGCAATCCCTATGCGCGTCTCGCCACCGATCCCTCGGGGCGGACTGCCATCAACTGGGGCGTCTACGGTGTGCCGGAGAGTTTCCTGATCGCGCCGGGCGGCAAGGTGGTGTGGCATATCGCGGCGCCTCTGGTGCCTGAGATCATCGATGACCAGCTCCGGCCCGCCATGCAGAGGCTCACATGAGGCGTTGGCTCGTTCTGCTGTTCGCGGGACTCGTGCTCGCCTGTGGCACGGCGCTGGCTGCGCCGGCTTCGTCCTCGTCGGCGAGCGCCCATCCGACCAGCATCACGCGCGATGGCGTGAAGCTCACCTTCGCCCAGGAAGCCCGCGCGGAGGCAATCGGCAACAAGCTGCGCTGCCTGGTTTGCCAGAACGAGACGGTCGAGAATTCGCAGGCCGGGCTGGCCAAACAGTTCCGCACCATTATCCGCCGCCGCGTCGTCGCCGGAGACAGCAACCGCCAGATCATCGATTTCATGGTCAAGCGCTATGGAATCTACGTTCTGCTCAAGCCGCCCTTCCGGCCGGAGACCTGGCTGCTCTGGCTCTCGCCGGCCCTGGCCGCCCTGATCGGGCTGGCCGTTCTGCTCTTCGCGCGCCGCCGCCGGCGGGCAGCTCCCCCCCCATTGTCGCCGGAAGAGACCGACCGGCTGAAGGAACTCCTGTCTTGATCTGGCTCTGGATGGCGGTGCTGGCCGCCGTTGCGCTCGCGCCTGTCGTGCTGGTCTGGTTGCGCCGCGGCACAATCCGCTACCGGCGGGAGACCGCCATGGCGCTGCACCGTGCGCAGCTTGAGGAAATCGAACGGGACCGCGAGGAAGGCCGGCTGCCAGAAGAGGAATACCAGGCCGCAAGGCTGGAGGTGCAGCGGCGGCTGCTCGCCGCCGACCAGATCCCCGAACCGGAGGCAAACCGCGCCGCGCGCGGTCTGATGATTGCCACTCTTGCCGCCATTCCTGTGGCCGCCGTGGTCGTGTTCGTTCCATCCGGCCTGCCGCTGGTGCCATCCGAGCCGCATGCAAGCGTGATGCGCCAGCGCGCGGCGGCAGAGCGGCAGGACAACGCGCTGATCGACAGGCTTAAGCAGAAGCTGGCGGAACTGCCGCCGGGTAGCCCGGACGCTCGGCAGGGCTATCTGCTGCTCGGTCAGGCGCTGGTCAGCCAGAACAAGCTCCACCAGGCCGCGCGTGCCTGGCACGTGGCATTGACAATCAAATTCGATCCGACACTTGCCGCTGAAACGGCAGAGGCCGAAAGCGAAGCCGCCGGCCATGTGACACCGGATGCGGCCGCGCTGTTCCGGAAGGCGCTAGCCGAGGCGCCGGCGCAAGCGCCCTGGCGTTCCCTGGCCGAGCAAAGGTTGCGCGAAGCTGCGGTGCTGCAGTCCAGCAATGGCAGCCCCCCCTTGTCGGGCAAGGCGACCGGGGCCACGTCCAGGCCATGAGCAAGTCGGTCGAACCAGGCAGTCTCCCCAAGGAGGGCGGTGACGGGAAGCCGTCCGTCACCACGGATGCTGGGGCGTCAAAGCCCTGGCCCAAGGAGATCGGCGGCCCCAAAGGCCCTGAACCCACGCGCTACGGCGACTGGGAACGCAACGGTCGTTGCACCGACTTCTGATGGTCTTGCGGATGCTCGGTTCCTGAGTCCCGGGTTTATTCGCCGGACAGTTCCCGCCGCCGCTGGTCCAGTTCTTCACTGTAGCGCCGCAGGGCGTATTGCTCGGTGAGAACACCCAGGACCTGGCGTGTTTCCTCGCCGTCGATGACGGCCAGGACATCGCATTCCGCCTTCTCAAACGCCCGGATCGCCTCCTTCACCGTTGCCTGCGGCACCAGGAAATCGTCGCGATGGCGCACCAGATGCTGGATCGAGTCCTCGGCTGCTGCGTCCGGCGCATGAACTTCGGACGGGTAGGCGAGGCCGGCATAATGCTGGTTTTCGTCGAGCACGACCACGTACTGGGTTCGACCGAGGGGGAATTCGGTCTTGAAATCCGCGATCGCGGTTGTCTCCTGGGTGATGTACTGGTTGCGGCGCATCATCCGCCCGACGGTGAGATTATGGATCCAGCCGATGTCGACCGCGCTGCGGATTGTCTCGCCGCGCAAATGGAAGCGCCATGTGGTGAACGAGTAGCCGAAGAACCGGCGAACGGTAAGGGATGCGGCGATTGCCGCCATCAGCACCGCAATGGTGATGCTGAAATTGTTCGTACTCTCGAGCGTCAGGAAGGTCATGGTCATCGTGCCGCTGACGATCGATGTGGCGAGCGCAGCCATGCCGACAACGGCATAGAAGCCGATCGGCACGCCATGCGCGAAGGGGAGCATGACCGCGACGTCGCCATAGGCGCGGCCGAGCAGCGACCCCATGAACAGCGCGGCGAAGAACAGGCCGCCGCGAAAGCCGGTGGCAATGGAGAAGGCCGAGGCCGTCGATTTCATCACGAGCAGGGCCACCGCCAGCATGAACGGGTAGACCACGGCGAGTTGGGTATGCAGGGAGGAATTGCCCGAGGCCATCACCTTCGGCGTGATGCTGCCGAGCAGTCCGACCACGACACCGCCAATGATCGGACGCAGCCAGATCGGAACGCCGGTGCGCCGGAACACCGCCTCCAGCGAGGTGACCGCCCGCATGATTGCGATACCGACAAAGCCGGCGATGATGCCGAGCAACACCGCCAGCGGATAGGCGTAGCCCGGCGTATGGGTGGGCAATACGACGTTCAGCGGCCGTACGCCGCCATTCATCAGCAGTTCGACTGCGAGCGTGCCGCTCAGCGAGGAGATCACCACCATCGTCAGCGTTGGCAGCGAATAGGTGCCGATGACGAGCTCGATGCCATAGAAGGCACCGCAGAGAGGAGCGTTGAACGCGCCGCCGATTGCAGCCCCCGCCCCGCAACCGACCAGCACCCGCAGGTCGTTCCGCCTTAGCCGAAGATGCTGGCCTACCCAGGAAGCCAGGCCGCCACCGAACTGCGCGTAACCGGCCTCCTGCCCCACCGAGCCGCCGACGCCGTTGGAAAACGAGGTCTGCATCGCCACGATGATCGAGTCCCTGAGCGACATCTTGCCGCCATAGAGCGCGTTGGCCTCGACCGGGTCGACGAAATTGGTCATCCGGTACCTGCCGAGAAGCCACGCGACCGACCCAAGCACGGCGCCGCCGAGGATCGGCACGAAGATGGCGCGCAGCGGGTCGATATGTGTCTGCTGAGACAGTCCCTCGTCGAGATTCGGCAGCGCGAAGAACCAGAAATGAAAATGATGGCTGAGAAAATCCATCAGATAGACGCAAAACCCCGACAGCACGCCGACCACGGCCGCGAGCATCGCGAGCCAGATCTCGTCGGTGCGCACCAGAGCGCGCACATGCATCGGCGCATCCACCGTGATTGCCGCGATCCGTCGTCGCAGCGCCGACCACCAGCGGGAATTGGACCGATGCTGAACAGTGGAACTCGCCATGCTGCGCCCTGTGAAGTCTTCTTGTGTCAGGACGGACCGCCCGCCCGGCGGTCAGATGCCGCAAATTTCCGGCAGCATCATGGCCGCAGCCACAGTTACAACAGGAAAGTTAACGGTCAACCTCCGATTCGATGGAAAAGGCCGATGATTCCGATCCGTTTCGCCGATCAACGGATCAGGTCAGGAGTTCGATCAGGAACGGCCCCTTGCGCTCGAAACTCGCCGCCATCAGTTCGTTGAGCTTCTCCATGCTGCCGGCTTGCGCGGCGGCGACGCCCATCCCCTCGGCAAGGCGCACGAAATCGATGTCCGGATGGCCGAGATCGAGCATGTCCATCGCCGTCCGTCCCGGATTGGCGCCGACATTGGCGTATTCATGCAGCAGGATCGCGTATTTCCGGTTGGCGAGGATCACCACCGTCACGTCGAGATTGCAGCGCGCCATCGTCCAGAGCGCGGTGATGCTGTACATCGCCGAGCCGTCGGCCTGGATCGCGAGCACCCGCCGCCCGGAGCCGATCGCAGCACCCACGGCGCCCGGCAGGCCGCCGCCGATCGCCCCGCCCGGCACCTGCAGCCACAGATGCGGCGCCGCCCCATGGGTGAAGCGCGAGAAGCCGCGGCCGAAGGAAATCCCCTCGTCGATCACGACACTGTCATCCGGCAGCAGGGCGGCGATCGAGGTGGCCACCGTCTCCGGCGCGATCGCCTCCTTCGCCGGCGCAGGGCGCGGCGTCACCGCGATCTCCGGCGTGCCGGCGCCGATGCGTTCGGCCAGCGCCTGCAAGGCGGCCACGCCGTCCTGGCCGATATCCGCCAGCGTGTGCACCGTGCAGTCATCCGGCCAGAGCCGGCCCTTCTTGCCCGGATAGGCGAAGAACCCGACCGGCGGCTTGGCCTCGACCAGGATCAGGTGGCGGATTCCCTCCAGCGAGTGCACCGCGGCGTCGATCTGGTACGGGATGCGCTCGATCGGCGGCCGCCCCTGTCCGCGTTCCATCCGCGCGTTGAACATCTCGGCCAGCATTTTGGCACCGGTCGTCTGCACGATGGCGGTGGCGATCCGCAGCGTCGCGTCGGTCAGCGTCCGCCCGCCGAGCAGCAACAGGGCAGGTTCGCCCGAGCGCAGCACCTCGGCGGCCGCGTCGATGGCGGAGGCGTCTGCCGTGGGGCGCGGCGGCACCGGTTGCGGCGTGCCGATCACCCCGCCCTCGGTCCAGGCCGTGTCCGCCGGCAGGATCAGCGTGGCGATCGTGCCGGTCCGGGCAGCGGCCACCGCCTCGGCGGCATCGTGTCCGACCGCGTCGGCGGTCATTGCGGTCCGGACCCACCCGGAAACCGGCCGTGCCCAGCCTTCGGTGTCGGCGGTCAGCGGCGCGTCCAGCGGGCGGTGATAGGTCGCCTGATCGCCAACGATATTGACGATGCCCGACCGGCCGCGCCGCGCGTTGTGCAGGTTGGCGAGCGCGTTGGCGAGCCCGGGGCCGCAATGCAGCAGCGTCGCCGCCGGGCGCCCCTTGGTCCGCCAGTACATGTCGGCGGCACCCGAGGCCACCGTCTCGTCGAGGCAGAGAACGCAGTTGATCCCGGGAATCCGGTCGAGCGCCGCAACGAAATGCATCTCGCTGGTGCCGGGATTGGCAAAAACCGTATCGATGCCGCACGCGATCAGCGTATGCACCAGACTTTCAGCGCCGTTCATGGACCCGTCTTTCCTTCCCCGTTGGCCGGTCGATTTTCGGACACGGAAACTGCCCGTTCCGGACGGGTCGGGCAAGGGGGGTCAGCGATGCGCGGGTAGCGGCGCGTCCGCCATCGGGCGCAGCCAGAAATGAGGCATCTGCGCCACGAATCGCTGCCGCAGCGAGGCCAGTTGCGCATCGGTGAGCCCGACCGCCTGAGCGTTGAAATAGTCAGGGTCGCGGGTGAACACCATGTAGGCGATCGTCTCGTTCACGATGAGGTCGCGATCGTGCGGATCGTAGCCATCGCGGATCAGGAAGCTGCGAAAGGCGGCCTGTTCCGACGGCGTCATCTGCGTGTCGTAGAACCGGTGCACGAAGCGACGGTATGAGGGAATGGTGAAATAGGCGCCGTGTGAAAGCTCGTGGCGCAGGATGACCGCCCGCGATACCCAGCTGATGCGCCGGCTGCCCTGGGCCTGCGGAATCGAGATGACCGCGCCGTTCGCGCCGGGCCGCAGAAACCCTTCCCGCCGCGCGATCTCCCGCAGCCGGCGCTCATCCGCGGTGAGCCGGATGCCCTCGGCATGGGCGAGGCGGAAGAATTTCCGCAGGGCCCAGGCCGGATAGTCATTGCCGTAATAATAGGTCGCCTCGGTCGCGTTCGCCTTCGCGAGAACCTTCCTGAAGGCGGCCTCGCCCAGCACGCGGTTCCGCGGCGTCGAGGCCTTCTCGATCAGCGCCGCGATCCGGTCGAACATCATGCCCTGGGCCCGCAGGTCCGGGCAATCGATCACGAGGATCAGCGGATCGTCACGGAAGCGGAAAATCGTGAAATGCCGGCCGACATGATTGAAAATCCCGGTCTCGCCCGCCTTCGGATAATCCGGACGGCGCAGCGCCATCCATCCACCGATCCCGACACCCGTTACGGCGGCGATTGCGACGACCAGCGCAACGGCAAGGCGCGTCGCCGGCGGGCGGGTCCGAGCGCCGGCGGCGCGTGAGGGAATCTGTCCCATCGGCACGGTGTCGTCCGGATCGCCGGACGCCGCCGCGCGCACATCCCACCCCCGCCGCGCCATCAGACGCCGCCGGCCATGCAGGAGGGGCCTACTTGCCGGTGTTGATGATCTGAACCCGGCGGTTCGCCCGGTTCGCCACGTTCGGTCCGGTCGGCACCAACAGGTCCGCCTCGCCGACGCCGGTCGCCTGCAGGCGGGTGGCCGGGATGTCGAATTTCGACATCAGATAGGTCTTTACCGCGGCCGCCCGTGCCTGGGAGAGGGCGAGGTTGGTCGATGCCGCGCCGGTCGTGTCGGTATGGCCGACGACCCTGAAATGATAGGCGGCGAGCGTCTTGTCGGTCAGCGCCCGGCCGAGACGGTCGAGTTCGGTGACGGCTTGCGGTGTCAGCTTGGCCGAGCCCGTCGCGAAATCGATGTTCAGGTTGATCGACAGGGTCTGTGCCGCGGCATGGGAAACCGCCGCCGGCGCGGTGGTCTTCATCCGCATCGCCGCCGGCTTCGCCACCGACGGCGCGGGTGCTGCCTGCGCCGCCCCCTGCGCGAGCGGGACGATGCCGCGCGTGGTGCTCGACACATTGCCCGTCGGCTTCAGAGCCTGGATGATCTGCTGAGCCGACGGGCCGCTGGACTGCGCATGGGCGGCACCCATGCCAAGCAGTGCAACGACGGCGGCGGCGGAGACGCCCGTGAAACGCATGATCAACTCCCTCGATCTTGGCGACATTCTATCCGGTTGACGGTCGGAATGCCAGTTCGCATCCGTTATGGCATGCTGTTCCACTCACGGCTGCGACGCGGGTCACACCTGCCGATCAGCGCCGCCCGCGCGGCCGGGCCGGCGCGCGCCACGGCTCTTCCGGCCACTCGTGCTTGGGATAGCGGCCGCGCATGTCCTTGCGCGCGTCGGCCCAGCCCCGCCGCCAGAAATCGGCGAGATCCCCGGTCACCGCGATCGGCCGCCCGGCCGGCGAGAGCAGCGCGATCTGCAACCTCACCGCCCCGCCGGCGAGGCGTGGTGTCGCGTCGCTGCCATAGAAGGCCTGCGCCCGCGCTGCCGCCACCGGCACCGGTCCGGTATAGTCGATCGGCACGGCACCGCCCGGCGCCTCGATCCGCGCGGGCAGCGCCGCGTCGAGCGCGCGGACGCGCTCATGGCCGAGATGGTCGCGCAGGATGGCGAGCAGGTCGAGCGCCGCCGCCTCCTTCAACCGGCTCATCCCGGCGAGATAGGGAAACAGCCAGGTCTCGAAATCCGCCCGTAACGCCTCGTCGGACAGGTCGGGCCATCCCTCCGGCTCGATCTCCCGCATCAGCGCCACGCGGGCCTGCAACTGCCGCGCCTCGTCGCTCCAGCCGAGCAGGCCCGGCTTCTCGCGAATCGCCTCGCGCAGCGCCGCCTCGATCTCCGGGGGCGATGCCGGCGTGCTGCGTTCGGCGAGCACCAGCGCGCCGAAGCGCCGCCGCTCCCGCGCCATCACCGTGCCGCCGGTGCCATCGAGCCCGATCTCCCGCGTGGTGACGATGCGGGCGGCGAGGCGCTCCTCGATCGTCGCGGCGCTGATCGGTGCCGCGAGCCCGATCTTCGGCGCGCCCCGGCCGCCCAGCGCGGCGACGGCGAGCATCGGCGCGCGCGCCAGCGGATCGGCCGGGTCGAGTTTCGCGCCGCCCCCCTCGCTGAGCCGGAAACTGCCAGGCTCGCCGCGGCGCACGCCGATCCGGTCGGGAAAGCCGGCGGCGATCAGCACGGCGGGGTCGCCGCCCGCTTGCGTATCCCGCCGCAGCCCGAGCCGCCCGCGATAGGTGCCCGCCGCCTGGCGGATCCGCGCGATCACCCCGCGATCGCCGCCGCCGCGCCCGGCGATCGCGTCGAGCCGCAGCGCGATATCGGCGCTGCCCGCCTCGCGCAGCGGGTCGCGTTCCTCGAGCAGTGCTGCGAGATCGGCGGCCAGCGCCGCCTCCGCCGCGCTGTCGGCGGCCAGCATCATCGCCGCGAGGCGCGGGGCGGCGCCGAGTTCGGCCATCCGCCGTCCGGCCTGGCTGATCCGCCCGGTGGCGTCGATCGCGCCGAGATCGGTGAGCAGGGCGCGCGCCTGCGCCAGCGCGCCGGGCGGCGGCGGCTCGGGAAAGGGCAGCGCCGCCGCGTCCGCGCCCCAGGCGGCGCAGGTCAATACCAGCCCGGAAAGCTCGGCGGCGGCGATTTCCGGTGCGTCGAACTCCGGCAGACCGCGATGCAGCGCCTCCGTCCACAGCCGGATCGCCACCCCCGGCGCCTCGCGCCCGGCGCGGCCGGCGCGCTGGGTGGACGCCGCCCGGCTGATCCGCCGCGTCACGAGGCGGGTCAGCGCCCGGCCGGTATCGAATTCCGGCGCCCTGCGAAACCCGCCATCCACCACCACCCGCACCCCCGGCACGGTGAGCGAGGTTTCCGCGATGCTGGTCGCGAGAATGACGCGCCGCTGGCTCGATGGGGCCAGCACCCGCGCCTGTTCCGCCGGCGGCAGGTCGCCGTAGAGCGGCATGATCGTGGCCGGCGCGCCCTCCAGCGCCTCGGCGGCGCGGCGGATTTCCCCAACACCGGGCAGGAAGGCGAGAACGTCGCCCCGATGCGCCGCCAGCGCGCCGCGCACCGCGCGGGCCAGCGCCGCCGGCAGGTCCCGCGCATCGGCAAGATCGCGCGCGGCGAATTCGATCGTCACCGGATGGACCCGCCCCGCGCTCTCGATCACCGGCGCCTCCAGCAGCGTGGTCAGGGTCGCGATGTCGGCGGTGGCCGACATCGCGAGGATCCGCAGCTCCGGCCTCAGGCCGCGCTGCAGGTCGAGCGTCAGCGCCAGGGCGAGATCGGCCTCGAGGCTGCGCTCATGAATCTCGTCGAAGATCACGCAGCCGATGCCATCGAGCCCGGGATCGGCCAGCAGCCGGCGGGTCAGCAGCCCCTCGGTGATCACCTCGATCCGCGTCGCCGGGCCGATCACGGACTCCAGCCGCGTGCGATAGCCCACCGTGCCGCCTGGCGCCTCGCCGATCAGCTGCGCGATCCGCTCCGCCGCGGCGCGGGCGGCAAGCCGCCTTGGTTCGAGCATCACGATCTTTTGTCCGCCCAGCCAGTCCGCACCCAATAGTGCCTGCGGCACCAGGCTGGTCTTGCCCGCGCCGGGCGGGGCGACGAGAACGGCATTGGCCGACCGCGCGAGGCTTGCGCGAAGATCGGGCAGGATGGCGGCAACCGGCAGTTCGTCCATGAGGCGGGCGGTTAGCACCGAACCGCCCGATATGCGATATTGAGCCGATGAAACGCCTTCTGCCCGCTCTTGCCGCCTTCCTTCTGGCTCTTGCCGCCACCGGCCCGGCGCGGGCGGCGCGCAGCAACGAGGTCACCTCGCCGCGCGCGCAGGTCTCGCTCGTCTCCGCCGCGAACGCGCCGAAGGCCGGGACAATCACGCTTGGCCTGCTGTTCCACCTGAAGCCGGACTGGCACATCTACTGGTCCGATCCGGGCGATGCCGGGCAGGCTCCCACCGTGTCGATCGTCGCGCCGGCAGGGGCGAAGGCCGGCCCATTCGCCTTTCCGCCGCCGCACTGGCTGGTCGCCGGCGGCGGCGTGGGCGACTATATCGAGAGCGGCACGGTGCTACTGCCCTTCACCGTGACACTGCCTCAATCCGGTGTGACGGCGATCGACGCGAAGGCCGAATGGCTGGTCTGCAACCCCAAGCTCTGCGTTCCCGAACACGGCCGTTTCCATCTCGCCCTTGCAGGTGGTGCGTCGGCCGAGGCAGGCCTGTTCCGCGCCGCCCGCGCGGCCTTGCCGCGTCCCTCGCCCTATCGCGCGACCATCGCGCCGGACGGCACGCTCGCCATCACCGGCGCCGGCCTCGGCCGGAGCGTGGTGAAGAGCGCGCATTTCTATCCCGATGACCCGGCGGCGATCGTCAACGCGGCGCCGCAGCGTCTTGGCTTCGTGCGCGATGGCTTCACCCTCCGGCTCAAGCCGGCGCACCCGCCGATGACCGCGGCCGCCGGCGTGATCGAGATCACCGATCCCTCGGGCCGGATGCAGGCGCTGACGCTGCATGCCGCGCCGGGCGCCGCGCCGCCGCCGCTTGCCGGCACGCCCCTGATCGTCTGGCTCGGCGCCGCGCTGCTGGCGGGCCTGATCCTCAACCTGATGCCCTGCGTGTTTCCGGTGCTGGCGATCAAGGCGCTGGCGCTGGCCCGGCTCGGCCATGACGACCGTCCGCTCGCCCGGCGCGAGGCGCTTGCCTATGCGGCCGGCACCGTCGCCGCGATGCTGCTGCTCGGCGGCGGGCTGCTCGCCCTGCGCGCGGGCGGCGCGGCGCTGGGCTGGGGCTTCCAGTTCCAGTCGCCGGTCTTCATCGCCGTGATGGCCTGGCTCGTCTTCGCCATCGGGCTCAATTTCGCCGGCCTGTTCGAGATCTCCGGACTCGAGAATCTCGGTGCCGGCCTGGCCCGCCATGGCGGCGTGCTCGGCAGTTTCGCAACCGGGCTGCTCGCCGTCGCGGTGGCCACGCCGTGCACGGCGCCGTTCATGGGCGGTGCGCTCGCGGCGGCACTTGCCGCCCCCGTCACGCTCGGGCTGAGCATATTCGCTTCCCTCGGCCTCGGCATCGGCCTGCCCTTCGTGGCGCTGGCCGCGGTCCCCGCGGTTGGCCGCATTCTCCCGCGGCCCGGACCGTGGATGGTGATCCTGCGGCAGATCCTTGCGTTCCCGATGTTCGGCACCGCCGTCTGGCTGCTCTGGGTGATGTCGGTCGAGGCCGGATCGTCGGGCGTGCTGATCGTCGGCGCCGGCGCGCTGCTCATCGGCTTCGCTCTCTGGCTGCTACGCTTTCCGGGCATTCTCCTCCGTGGGCTCGCGGTTCTCGCAGTGATCGGGGCGGTGCTGCTCCTGCCCCGGGTCGTCCCCGCCGATGCAACAGGTCCCGCCGCGCTCCCCGGCGCACTGCCCCGCAGCGCGGTGCCCTATTCCCCGTCGAAGCTCGCGGCGCTGCGCAAGGACGGCCATGCCGTGTTCGTCGACATGACGGCCGCCTGGTGCATCACCTGCCAGGTGAACGAGCGGGTGGCACTGGCGCCGCGCGCGATGCAGCGCCTTTTCGCGGCACGGCACGTGACGCTCATGGTCGGCGACTGGACCCGGCGCGATCCCGCGATCACCCGCTTCCTTGCCGCGCATGGGCGGGATGGCGTGCCGATCTATGTCTATTACCCGCCCGGACACGCCGCACCGGTGGTTCTGCCGCAGGTGCTCACGCCGTCGATCGTCCGGGCCACGATCGCGGGCGCGCGCTCGTGATCCGCCTGCGCCGTGTCGCGCAGGGGGCGATGCTGGCGGCAACGCTGGTCGGGGTCGCGATGGGGGCCGTTGCGGACGTCCGGCCTGCCCGCGTCTCGCCGTCCGGCGCCTGGGCCGGGCAGTATCATTGCGCGCAGGGCGCCACGGCGCTCGATCTCACCATCACCCCGGCCGGGCGCGGCCGGGTCCGGGCGCTGTTCTTCTTCCACGCGCTGGCGGGCAATCCGCATGTCCCGCCGGGCTGCTTCACGATGGCCGGACGCTACGACGCCGCCGCCCGCAGCATCGCGTTGAAGCCGACGATATGGCTGCTGCGCCCGGCGCATTTCGTCTGGGTCGGGCTGCGTGGCACGCTCGGCGGCGCGGGCGGGTCCATGGCCGGCCGGATCGACGGGCCGGGCTGCACGGATTTCTCCCTGGTCCGCGTTGACAGGACGGTGAGTGCCCGCGTCCCGGCCGCCTGCCGTATGGAACGCGGCGCGCCGACGGTCTAAGAGCGTTCTATATCGGTATTTCAGGACGGGGTGGACATGATGCGAAACAGTGGCGTGCTGGCGGTTGTGGCGATTTTGGCCGGGATCGGCGTGGCGCAGGCGGCCCCGCCGCCGCAGGCAGCGCAATGCGCGGGGTGCCATGGCCACAACGGCATGGGCAATCCGGCCGCCGGGTTTCCGGCGCTCGCCGGCCAGCCGGTGAAGTATCTCGAGCAGCAGCTTTACGCCTTCAAGCATGGCACGCGGCGCAACGGCATGATGAGCAGCTTCGCCGGCGGGCTGAACGCGTCTGAGCGCAAGGCGATCGCCGAATATTACCACGGCCTGCCGGTGGTCGCTCCGGCCTCGCTGCCCGCCGCCCCGAAGGACAATGTCGGCGAGACGCTGGCGATCCACGGTGTCGGTGCGGGCACCGACCACGCGATTCCGGCCTGCGACTCGTGCCACGGCGCCGGCGGGCGCGGCATGGAGCCGGAATTCCCGCGGCTCGCCGGCCAGCCGGCGAACTATCTCGAGGCGCAGCTGCTGGCCTGGCAGAAAGGCGCGCGCAACGAGAGCAACCTGCACCTGATGCAGAAGATTGCCGACATGCTGAGTCCGTCGCAGATCAAGGCGGTGGCCGCCTATTTCGCGGCCCAGCCGCCCGCCGCGCCGGGGCAGTGATCGCCGGGCGCCGCGCGGCCTTCAGAGGGTGAGGGCGGGTTTCGCGGCGCCGGGGATTTTCGGGTCGATGGTGATGAGGGCGCCGTCCCGCCATTGCTGGAGGGTGACGAAACTTTCCCGGTTCTGACCCGTGGTGTCGAAGCGGACGCCCCAGCCATTCGCCAGGCTGCCGCGCGGGCGGCTGATGGCGGTGAGCGATGCCGGCAGCGGCTTGCCGGTGCGCAGCGCGTCCAGCGCCAGCGTGGTGCCGACATGGGTGGTAAGGCTCGCCCCGCCGCGCGGTGGGGCGGCATAGCGCCGCTGATAGGCTGCCGCGATCGGTGCCGAGTCCTCTCCGTAAAGCGGGTTGCCGATCACCATCGTATTGTCGAGCGCGGGGCCCAGCGCCGCGCCCGTCTCGGCGAGGCCATAGCCAGGCCCGGCCCCGATGATCATCCGGGGCCGCCAGCCGGCCTCCTGCATGGCCTGGTAGAGCAGCAGCACATGCGCGGTGCGCCCGGCATGGATCAGCAGTTCGATGCCGGCGCGCCGCATCCGCGCGACTTCCTCGTCGAAATCCGCCGCTTCGGTGGCGTAGGCCATGCTGAGCACGACCGGTAGCCCGGCTCGCCGGCAGGCCGCGAGCATCGCGCCGGCGAAGGAGCCGTCCGTGGCGCCGATATCGAACAGGAGGGCAAGGCGCAGGCGTTCGGCGCCGGTCTTCCAGCCAGGGATCAGCAGCGTGGTGATGGCCGATTCGGCGGCACTGGCGAAATCCGTCGTTGTCGTGCAGATGCGGCTCAGGATCTTGAAATCGCGGCGGGTGATGCCGTCGGCCGGCGCGTCGAGCTCGACATAGGGAATGCCGGCGAGTTCGGCGGCTGCGGTCGCGGCGAAGGCGGCTGTCGATGACTGGCTGCCGAGAATCATGGCGATATCGGACGCCTTGCCGGCCTTGCGGATCATGCCGCGGATGGCCGCGTCGGGGTTTGCCGCATCGGCGCGGAGGACTTCAATGTCGGCGTCGATCCCGGCTCGCGCCGCATCGATCGCGAGTTCGACGCCGCGCCAGGCTTCGTCGCCGAGAAGCGTCTGGGCACCGGTCTCGGGAAACAGCGTCCCGATCAGCAGGCGCTTGCGTTGCTTTTCCGCGGCGTGAATCGACGCAGGCCGGGCGCCGCGGATCGATAGTCCGGCAGCGCCGAGGCCCCCGATGAAGGCGCGACGGGGCAGCAATCTCTTCACGGACGGGCGGAGCGTGGCGGTTGCTCGTTCATGGATCATATATATAGGTGAAGGAAGTGTGCGGATAGGCGCCGGAATTGTCGCGCCACGGGTCCATGGCCGCGCGGACGAGATGAGGAGACGCAGATGAGCCTGCCAGACAGCATGAAGCATGTGACGTTCGACCGCCCCGGTGGGCCGGAAGTGATGCATGTCGTGACCGGTCCGGTTCCGGAGCCTCGTGATGATGAGGTGCTGATCCGGGTGGAGGCTGCCGGCGTAAACCGGCCTGACGTGCAGCAGCGCAAGGGGGCGTATCCGCCGCCGCCGGGTGCAAGCCCGATTCTTGGCCTGGAGGCGGCGGGAACCGTGGTGGCATGCGGCGCCGCGGTTCACAATTGGCGGATGGGTGACCGCGTGACTGCACTCTGCAATGGCGGTGCCTACGCCGAGTATGTCGCGGTGCCGGCGGCGCAGTGCCTGCCGTGGCCTGCCGGCTTCGGCGCGATCGAGGCAGCTTCGTTGCCGGAGACGTATTTTACCGTCTGGGCCAATCTGTTTGATCTTGGTCGCCTGGCGCCCGGCGACTCCGTTCTCGTTCATGGCGGGACGTCCGGAATCGGCGTCGCCGCGCTCCAGATGGCCCATGCTCATGGCGCGAGCGTCTACGCCACCGCGGGCTCGGCTGCGAAGTGCAACGCTTGCCTCGAACTTGGCGCGACCGCTGCAATCAATTACCGTGAGCAGGATTTCCTTCATGAGATCAAGGCACTGACGGCGGGCAACGGGGTCGACGTGGTGCTCGACATGGTTGGAGCGCCCTACACCCAGCAGAATCTGCGTGCCTTGAGGCGTGGCGGGCGGCTGATCCAGATTGCCTTCATGGGAGGCAGTATCGCCAGCAATCTCGATCTCTTGCCGATCATGATAAACCGGCTGACCGTCACCGGATCGACGATGCGGCCTCGCAGCACTGCCGAGAAGGGGGGCATTGCTGCGGCATTGCGGGAACGCGCATGGCCTTGGCTCGAATCGGGGAAAATTCGCCCGGTGATTGCCGAAGCCATGCCCTGGGGAGATGTTGTCCGCGCACATCGCTTGATGGAAGAGAGCGGACATATCGGGAAAATTATTCTTTCTTTCGAATAAAGATACTCCCATGCTCCTACGGTCCATAACGAACGTGTCTAATATGAAATTATGACACGCGTAGAGATCTAAAATTCTCCATATGATACGAAATCGAACTTTCCAGAAATGATAACGGAAAGTTTTTATTTTAAACTCAAATTTTTAGAAATTGCCTAAAATTTCCGTCTAATATGTTAGTTAAATCTAAAAACAATTGTTTTGAAAAGGCAAAGTTTCTCTTGCCTGCCACGCCAGTTCAGGATAATTGAGAATCATTCATGTAAGGGTTTTTCAGGAGTTTACGGTATGAGTTCATATATTACAGTCATAGGTGGCGTGAACAATTCCGCCACTCATGTCAGCGGAATTGTTCAGGTTCCCGCAAGCGGATTGAGCGGCACGAGCTTGGCGTCCCTTCAGTCGATCGTTGATGTGGTCAACGCGGCCGTTGCTAACGGCCAGTCGTCTTTGGTCAACTTCGATGCGATTGCCGGGAAAACTGCAACGTTTGCTGGTTCCAGTTCTTCTGGTGGGATCTATGAGATCACCAACACGGACAGCACTGGCGCGTCGGCTGCCGGCACCGCGAACAATATCAGCGTCACAGTTCCGTCGAGCGCCAATGAGGTTGTCGTTCAGGTTCCGGGCACTGTTTCGGTTGCCGGTAACGGGTATACGTCAACCTATCTGATCGGTTCACAGAGCAATGCCGTCATCTCGACCAATGGTAGCGCGGCGCCATCCGGCAATTCGGGTTCGAACCCCAATCAGATTTACGATCTGGGGGGCAACACGACCATTTACGCGGGTGGCGATAATCAGGCCACGCTGAGCGGTGGCCTTGACCGCTTCAAGGTGCTGACCGGAAACGATACGGTTCTGGCCACCGGATCAGCCTCGGTTCAGGCGGGCGTTCCCACCGGCTACGCCGGCACGCTGGATTTTATCAACTCCAGTTCGGCGCAGGCAACGGTGCTTGGCGGCCACGGTTCGGTGACCGCGTTCGGCGGCAATGCCGGTGGCCTGCTCTACGGCGGCACAGGCGGCAACAACTCGTTGATCGGCGGCAATGGCGGCGTTTCGCTGGTGGGTGCGGGCAACAACGATTACCTCCTCGCCGGTGGTGGGGGAGCTACTACTTCCGCGCTCAATAACGATCTGTTTGCTGGACCGGGCAACGAAACCCTGATGGCGAGCTCCGTCACGCAAAACAACCTTTTCGCTGCGGGTTCGGGGACCGACATCATTTCGTCCGCCGGTTCCGGCAGTCAGGCGTTCTTCGCGGCAACCGGCTCGGCGACGATGTATGGTTCGACCGTTTCTGGCGCCACCAACACCTACTTCTTCTCGTCCTCGCTGCAGGGCGGCGGCGGCAACGACGTGCTTGAGAACTTCAATTCGAAGACCGACAACATTGTCATTCTCAGCGGTGTCAACATTGTAAGTGTCACTGGTGCGAACAACGGCAACTACCCCACCGGTGCCGCGCTCGTCACCCTCTCGGACAATACGCAGATCACCATGGTTGGCTACAATGCCAGCAACCTGCAGAAATTTGTTGGAGGCTCGATTATCACCTGACGTCTATTTTGGACGGGACATTTGAGCCAGCCCCGGGCCTTGTGCCCGGGGCTTTTTAGTTGCCGAGCGGCAAGTTCAATAACGGCGATATCACCTGGCAATGTCATGTCGCGACGCCGCTGGCAGGGTACGCCGATTGATGTCAGCGGCGCAGGGCCATCCGGATCGGCCCTTCGCGGCGGCCGTGGGTGAACTGATCCACCATGTCGTTGCCGCTGTTCATGACCGTGGCGGCATCGCCTTCCCACACGATCTTGCCGTCCTGCAACATGGCGATCCGGTCGCCGATACGCTGGGCACTCGCCATGTCGTGCGTGATGGTGATGGATGTCGAACCGAGGCGCTTCACGCAATCGACGATCAACCCATCGATCACGGCACCCATGATGGGGTCGAGCCCCGTCGTCGGTTCGTCGAAGAACATGATCGACGGTTCGGCGGCAATCGCCCGCGCCAGGCCAACGCGTTTCTGCATGCCACCGGAGAGCTCGGCCGGCGACAACTCGCCGACGCTGGCATCAAGGCCGACCTGAGCGAGCACACGGGCTGCGACCGTGCGCGCCTCGGCGCGGGTAACGCGGCCGCGTGCCAGCAGCCCGAACGCGACGTTTTCCCAGACTGGCCGGCTGTCGAACAGCGCGCCGTTCTGGAACAGCATCCCGATCTGGTCGCGCAGCGCGCGGGCGCGCGCCGGCCGCGCGGTGAGCAGGTTTTCCCCATCGATCCAGATTTCGCCCTCATCCGGCGGGATCAGGCCGAGAATGCATTTCAGCAGCACAGACTTGCCGGTGCCCGACCCGCCGATGACGACGGTGCTCGTCTTCGGCATCACGTCGAGATCGACACCGTCGAGCACCCGCTTCGCGCCGAAGCTCTTGCGCAACCCGCGGATGCGGATCTTCGGCTCGATGGTCCCGCCGCCGCTCACGAGAAGAACGCCTGGGTCATCAGATAGTCCAGTGCCAGGATCAGCACCGAGGCGGAGACCACCGCCGCCGTGGTCGCACCGCCAACGCCCTGCGCGCCGCCGCGCGAGCGGTAGCCGTGAAAGCACCCCATCAACGCGATCACGAAGCCGAACACCGCCGCCTTCACAAGCCCGGAGACGACATCGTTGCTGTGCAGGTAGTTCACGGTGTCGCGCAGATAGGCGTTGGGCTCGAAGCCGAGCCTGACGGTGGAGACCAGGAAGCCGCCGGCCACGCCGAGAATGTCGGCGATCACCACCAGCAGCGGCAGGGCGATCACCCCGGCGAGCAGGCGCGGGGTGACGAGATAGCGCATCGGATCGGTGGCGAGTGTGGTCAGCGCGTCGATCTGGTCGGTCACCCGCATCGTGCCCATTTCCGCGGCAATCGCCGAGCCCGCCCGCCCCGCGACCATCAGGCCGGCCAGCACCGGACCGAGCTCGCGGGTGAGCGACAGCACCACCACGCTCGCGATCACGCTCGAACTGTCGAACCGGGAAAAGCCGACATAGCTCTGCAGCGCCAGCACCATGCCGGTGAACACGGCGGTGAGGGCGACGACCGGCAGGCTCGAATAGCCGATTTCCATCAGCGCGCGGCCGAAATTGCGCAGATGGAAGGGCGGGCGCACCAGGCCGGACAGGCCGGCGGCGGCGAAGAGCGCAAGTTCGCCGAGCATGATCACGAAGCCGAGCGCAAGGCGGCCGAGAGCGGCAATCGGGTCGAGCACGAGATTCATGCGCCGGATTATACCGATTTCACGACCCGCCGATAGCGCGGGCCGAGCGAGGTCAGAATCTCGTAACCGATCGTGCCGGCCTCGGCGGCGAAGGCATCGATGTCATGGCCCGGGCCGATCAGCTCGATGACGTCGCCGGGCGCGATGTCGGGATGATCGGTGACGTCGAACGTCGTCAGGTCCATCGACAGCCTGCCCGCGACCGGGATGATCTTCCCCTGCCAGCGCGCCGTCAGCCGGTTCGACAGCGACCGCGGCAACCCATCGGCATAGCCGACGCCGATCGTCGCGATACGCGAGGGCCGCGCCGCCCGCCAGGTGCCGTTGTAGCCGACGGTCTCGCCCGAAGCGATCGCGCGGATCTGCAGGATGGGGGCGGCGAGGGCGATGGCCGGGCGCATCGGATTCGCCGCCGTCGGTGTCGGGTTGCCGCCATAGAGCGCATAGCCCGGCCGCGCGAGGTCGGAGCCGAACCCAGGGCCGAGAAACAGGCCGGAGGAGTTGGCAAGGCTGGTCCGCAGCCAGGGGAACCGCGCGGCGAAAGCGGCGAAACGCTCGCGCTGCGCGGCATTCGCCGACGCATCCGGCTCCTCCGCGGCGACCAGATGCGTCATCACATGCGTCAGGCCCAGCCCGTCGAGAAGAGTCGGATGGGCGATGAGATGGGCCGCCTCGTCACGATCGAGGCCGAGCCGGTTCATCCCGGTATCGAGATGCAGGAACGAAGGCGGCGCCTTGTCATCGCCAGCGGCGCCGCGCCAGCGCGCGCAGGCCGCGAGCGAGCCCAGAACCGGCCTCAGCTCCCGCGCGCGCATCGTTCCCTCCTCGCCGGGCGGGCAGCCATTGAGCACGCCGATCCGCGCCGCCGGCAACAGGGCGCGCAGGGAAAGGGCCTCATCCAGCGTGGCGACGAAAAAGCTGCGGCAGCCGGCAGCGGCGAGGGCAGGGGCGATCAGCGCCGCGCCGAGTCCGTAGGCATCCGCCTTCACCACGCCGGCGACCTCTCCCGTGTGGCGGGCGGCCAGCGCCTGCCAGTTGGCGGCGACGGCGCCGGGGTCGATGGTCAGGGTCGGGTGGTTCATGCGGCGTTGCGGAACAGTTGCCGGCGCTCCCGCAGGCGGGCGACATGCGCATCGAAACAGGCGCGCACCCGCTCGGGATCGTGCCGGCGCTCAAGGTCGCGAATGGTGAAGTGAACCTGGGCCATGGTCTGGAAATGGCTCATGAACAGGTAATTGGCGCCTGCCCCCGACAAGGCGCCGACCAGCGGCACGAGGGCCGCCATCGCCTGTTCGGACAGCATGACGGAAAAGCGCGCGGCGACCGTGCGCAGGAACAGCGAAAGCGGCGCATGGGTCAGCGCGCCGCGCACCGCCCAGTAGCTCGCCTCGACCTCGCCTTCCTCGTCGCGGATCGTGCCGAAGCCGAACACTTCGAGGCAGGCGCGCCGGGTTTCGAACGCGTCGATGTCCTCGCCATGGCTGCGGGCGATCTCGGCGATGGCGCGGAACATCATCGCCATGGTGAACGGAATGTCGGCCAGCGAGAGCGGGCCGCCGGCGAGGCCCGAGATCGCCCCGCTCGCCGCGACGGCGCCGCGATAGACCCGTTCGGAGGCCGGCCCCGCGCGGCGCGGCGCAAGTCCGGCGCGCGAGACGTCGAGCAGCGACCACAGAGCTTCGGAGGCGTAGTCCTCGATCGCCCGGCGGCTGTTCGGCAGGAACAGGTTCAGCGCGCGTTCCGCCGCGCCCACGGTGCCGCGGCCGATCCGGCTCAGCAGGCGGGCGAACAGCCCGTGCGCCGCGACATAGCGCTCCGCCGCCTGCGCGATCCGCGCAAGGTCGGCCTCGGGCAGGCCGGCGCAGGCATTGCCGCCTGATGTCGCCATCGCGCGCACTCCTTCCGTTCGCTCACCGGTCATTCATGTTGGGTGTCGAGGTCGGCAAATCGAGTGAATTCGGCCTCGAAGAACAGGTCGATCTTGCCGGTCGGGCCGTGGCGCTGCTTGGCGAGGATCAGCTCGGCGCGGTTGTGCACATGCTCCATGTCCTGCTGCCATTTGGCCAGCGCGTCCTGGAACTTGTCCTCCGAATCATACGCCATCTGCTTGGGCATCCGGGCCTGGAGGTAGTATTCGTCGCGATAGACGAACATCACCGCGTCGGCGTCCTGCTCGATCGTGCCGGACTCGCGAAGGTCGGAGAGCTGCGGGCGCTTGTCCTCGCGGGATTCCACGGCGCGGGAGAGCTGCGAGAGTGCGATGACCGGGACCGAGAGTTCCTTGGCGATGGCCTTCAGCCCCTGGGTGATCTGGCTGATTTCCAGCACGCGGTTGTCCGGCCTTGTGCCGGCGGCGGGGCGCATGAGCTGGAGATAGTCGACCACGATGAGCGCGAGGCCGCGCGTTCGCCGCAGCCGGCGGCAGCGGGTGCGCAGCGCGGAGAGGGTGATCGCCGGCGTGTCGTCGATGATCAGCGGCAGCCGGGCGATGCGGCGCGACACCGCGACGAAATTGTCGAAATCCTTCTGCCCGATCTCGCCGCGGCGGATGCGGTCGGAGGAGACGCGCGCCTCCTCGGCGAGAAGGCGGGTGGCGAGCTGCTCGGCGCTCATTTCAAGCGAGAAGACCGCGACGCACTGCTTTGCCTCGGCGTTCGGGTTCTCGGCGCGGGCCTCGTTGAGCAGGGCCTGGGCGGCGCCGAAGGCGATCTTCGTCGCGAGCGCCGTCTTGCCCATGCCGGGGCGGCCGGCGAGGATCAGCAGGTCCGACGGGTGCAACCCGCCGGTCCGGGCGTCGAGATCGGTGAGGCCCGTGGTCAGGCCCGAGACCTTGCCATCGCGCTCGAAGGCCTTGGCGGCGGTGTCGATCGCCATCGCCAGCGCGGTCTCGAAGGTCATCGCGGCGCCCTCGCTGCCGCCCTTGGTGGCGAGATCGAACAGCGCCTGCTCCGCCGCCTCGATCTGCGCGGTGCCGTCGAGCTCGGGATCCGAGCCGAAGCCGCGATTGACCGTGAGCTCGCCCAGCTCGATCAGCTGCCGGCGGATCCAGGCATCGTAGATGATCCGGCCGTAATCACCGGCATTGATGATCCCGACCATCGCGGTGAGCAGCTGGCCGAGATAGGCCGCGCCGCCGACATCGTCGAGCAGGCCGGAATGTTCGAAGGTCGCGCGCAGCGTGACTGGGTCGGCGACCTGCCCGGCCTCGATCCGCCGGGCAATCGCCTCGTAGATCCGCCCATGCACCGCATCGGCGAAATGCTCGGGGGCGAGGAACTCCGAAACCCGCTCATAGGCCTTGTTGTTGGCCAGCAGGGCGCCGAGCAGGGCCTGTTCGGCCTCGAGATTGGCGGGCGGCAGTCTTGGGGAGACGGTGAGAAGCGCGGACTCGGTCATATCCATGACACGCTACTAGCGCGGCCGATGGATGCAGGACAGCGCGCCCGCCGCGCGACGGGGCTGTGGATAAGGTGGATAAGGTGGATAAGTCGCGGGCATGCACGGCGTGAGGCCGTATCGCCGGTGGACGTGGGCCTGGCTGGAAATCAGCCCGGCGGCGTCACCACCACGAGCCTGGCAGCGGCTGGTTCAATGCAGCGACAAGGCATGTACGTCCCCGGTCCGTCCGCATGCGAACCGAGTTCGCCATCGCCGGGCGAGATGACGGTCCACACATGACCCGATTGGCCATCACCTCCAAGGGGGCTGGCCGTTCCCCGTTCTGCTGACCTAGTCTCCTCTTACCGAAACCCGCAGCATTTCAGAGGACAGATGAACGTCCCTGGTCGCGAAGTCGATCTTGAGGCAACCCGGCGGCGCATGTCGGGGGCGAACCGGCAGCGACGGTCGGCGGGGCGGGCCAGTTTGTCCATCGATCGTTCAGAAAGGAAAGACCATGTCTGCCATTGAGCCGGCCATCACGATCCGCGAAGCGGTTGGCGTCTTCACTGAACGAGATGCGTTCCAGGCCGCCGTGGACGATCTGCTGATGGCAGGCTTCGACCGAGCCGATATCAGCCTTCTGGCCTCCGAGGCCTCGGTATTCGAAACACCCCGGACCGAACGGCGGAATATTGCCGGTCTGGAGGATGATCCCAAAACACCGCGCGGAGACTACGTCTCGCCGGAATCCGTCGGAGATGCGGAAGGCGCGCTGATCGGCGGGCTGCTCTATGTCGGCGCGGTCGTTGCCGCGGTGCCGATCGTTGCCGCGGGCGGCGAGCTGGCAGCGGCGGTCATCGCCTCCGCGATCGGTGGCGGAACCGGCGGGCTGATCGGCGGTGTGCTCGCCAAATTCGTCGGCGACAGCCGAGCCAGGCGGCTGCAGGACCAGCTGGAACAAGGCGGCCTTCTGCTCTGGGTCCGGACATGGACGCCCGAGCAAGAGCGCCGCGCCCTGGACATTCTGACCCGGCATGGCGCCCGAGACGCGCATGTTCACGCACTTCCGGGGCTGTCCCACGGCGAAGGCGCGGAGCTCGGCGGCGGCAATGCCTGATACCCGCGGGCGCCGCGCGCGGCTGCGGCGCCGGATTTCGGCCGGGCGCGAGCCGTCCGTCCTGCGGCAGGGTCGGCTCGATGCCCGGTGACGATCCCCATGATCTCGCCCGCTTCGTCGATGCCCAGGCACCGGTGATCGGGCAGGTTTTCGCCGAACTCGCGGCCGGGCGGAAACGAACGCACTGGATGTGGTTCGTCTTTCCCCAGTTGCGCGGGCTCGGCCGCTCGCTGGCGGCGGCGCATTACGGCATCGGCTCGATGGCGGAAGCCCGCGCCTACATGGCGCATCCGCTGCTTGGCGCCCGCCTGCGCGAGGCCGCCGCGCTCGTGCTGGCGGCCAAAGCCGATTCGCCGGAGGCGATCTTCGGCCCGATCGATGCGCTGAAGTTCCGCTCTTCGATGAGCCTGTTCGCGCTGGCGTGCGGCGACGAAATCTGCCAGGCGAATCTCGACCGCTGGTACGACGGACAGCCCGATCCCGAGACGGTTCGGCGGCTTGGAGCGGCGCCGTTCAGGTCCTGATCACGCCCTTGGTCGCAATCACGTTGGCATAGAGCCGCCGGTCGCCGGTCTGGACGATCACGAAACTGTCCCGCGCGGCGGCGTAGAAGCCATGGCGATCCAGTGTGCCCATGCGTTCGGCGCCCACCCCGGCCCCGGCCGCGATCTGCCGGAACTCCGCCACCGCCGGAGGCACGGCCGCCGCGTCGCCGACGACCTGCATGGTCAGCAGCGGCAAGGGGATGAAATCATCGACCGGCAGGACGCTCAGCACCGCCCGGAACACCGTCCCGGCCTCGAGGCCCGGCATGGCGACCAGGCGCCTCGCACAGGTGGCGGCGGGAAAATTCGCGTCGACGATGGCGATCGTGTCGCCATGGCCCATCGCCCGCAACGCATGCAGAAGATCGGCGGTGAGGATGGGATCGATACCGTGCAGCATGGGCGCTCCTTCATGTGTCGCGGGTCAGCAGGTCGAGAATGGCCTGGCGGGTCGGCAGGGAGGGCTGCGCGCCGGTCCGTGTCGCGGCCAGCGCGCCGGCCGCATTGCCGAAACGGACAGCCTCCTCGATCGAGCCGCCCGCCTCGAGCGAGGCAGCCAGCGCGCCGGCGAAGGCGTCGCCGCAGGCGGTGGTATCGACCACCGGAACCCGATGCGGCTCAACCCGGCTACCCGCCTTGCCCGCGTGCCATACCACGCCAGCGGCGCCGAGGGTGACAATGGCCGCCTGCCGTCCGGCGGCAAGGCGGTGGGCCATCTCGGCCGGTGCGGCATCCGGAGAATCGGCGCCCAGGAGGGCGGCCGCTTCGGTTTCGTTGACCACGAGAATGTCGGTTTCAGCCAGGAGATCGGCCCGCGTGGCCGGATCGAGCCGGTCCACCGGCGAGGCGTTGAGCACCGTCCGCCCGCCAGCGGCCCTCATTCGTCGCGCCGCCGCCAGAACGGTTTCCACGGGCACCTCCAGCTGGGCCAGCAGCAGCCCTGCCGGCACCGGATCGGGCAGGCGCTCCGGCCGCAGATCCTGGTTCGCGCCCGGAACGACGACGATGCGGTTCTGCCCGCCGTGCTCCACGGTGATGAGCGCGACCCCGCTCGCCGCGTCGACGCGGCGCAGAAGGGAGAGATCGATGCCTTCCGCGGCGAGCGTCGCGTGGAGGGCATCGCCATGGGCGTCGCGGCCGAGGCAGGTGGCGAAGGCGACCGTTGCGCCCGCCCGCCGCGCGGCGACTGCCTGGTTCGCCCCCTTGCCGCCCGGATAAGTCGCGTAATCGAGGCCCATGACGGTTTCGCCCGCATCCGGGGCGCGCCGTGTCCGCACCACGAGATCCATATTCGCGCTGCCGACGACGAGCATGGGCTCCGTTCCTCCGTATCGCACCGGAATCCCGCGGCGGCGGGTTCGACCCGACTTCTGCGGGCTTCGGCGCCGCAAGTCAAAATGCCGGATGCCGGCGCGGCGCCGCCTTCCCGGCGGGCGGGGTGTCAGGCGATCGATTCTCCGTGCAGCACCTCATCCAGGCCCTGCCGTTCCTCGTCACGGGTCACACGCAGGCCGACCAGGCGCTGCGTGGCGAACAGGATGCCGGCGGTGACGACGCCGCAATAGATCATCGTCGCCGCCACGCCGAGCGCCTGGATCGCCAGCTGGTGCAGTCCGGGTTCGACCGCGCCGCCCGAAAGCGGGCCGAAGGCGAGCACGCCAGTGGCCAGCGTGCCGAGAATGCCCGCGACACCATGCACACCGAAAGCATCGAGCGAATCATCGTAGCGAAGGCGGATTTTCACGACGGTGACGGCCCAGAAACAGACCACGCCAGCCGCAAGCCCGAGCAGCAATGCCGGGCCGGGAAGCAGGAAGCCCGCCGCCGGGGTGATGGCCACAAGGCCGGCCACGGCACCGGAAATCGCGCCCAGCACCGTGGGACGGCCGAGATGCGCCCATTCGACCGCGGTCCAGGACAGGGTCGCTCCCGCCGCGGCCATCTGGGTGACCAGCACTGCCATGCCGGCATTCGGATTGGCGCCGCCGGCGCCGCCGGAATTGAAGCCCAGCCAGCCGACCCACAACAGCGAGGCGCCCATCACCGCATAGGACAGGTTCCAGGGCATCATGTTGTCCTGTCCGAAACCGAGGCGGCGGCCGAGATAGAGCGCGCAGACGAGGCCGGCAATGCCGGAATTCACCTCGACGACCGTGCCGCCCGCGTAGTCGGCGATGCCGAGCCGGTAGAGCCAGCCTGCGGGACTCCAGACCCAGTGGGCGATTGGCGCGTAAACCAGCAGCGACCATGCGGCCATCACGATCAGCAGGGCGGAAAACTTCATCCGCTCGGCGAAGCTGCCGGTGATCACGGCCGGGGTGATGATCGCGAAGGTGAGCTGGAACATGACGAACACGCTCTCCGGCACCCGCAGATGCACCGCGTCGGGCAGCCCCGTGCCGAGGGTGAAGGGCAGGTTCCAGTCGCGCGCCAGGTTTTCCAGCAGGACATCGCCCAGCCCGCCGACGAAGCCGTTGCCGTTGGAAAAGGCCAGGCTGTAGCCGACCACGAGCCACAGGACGGAAACGACCGCGCAGATGACGACGCTCTGCATCATGATCGAAAGCACGTTCTTCTTGCGGACCATGCCGCCGTAGAACAGAACGAGGCCGGGAATGGTCATCAGCAGCACCAGGACCGAACTGACCAACATCCAGGCAGTATCGCCCGCGCTCAAACCCGATTCTGCCGCTTTTGCAGGCAAACAGATGCCGGCAAGCGGGAGCGAGAGGGCTCCCACCGTCCATAAACGTCGCGTCATGGCGACCCGCTCCTTCTTGTTCCGCCCGTTATCCGATGCGGCTGATCCGTGTGACATCGGGCAGTTAGCAGGAATTGTGCCAAAACCTCGGGCGCTGGCCGGGCCGTCAGGCAGGATCGGGGATGAACTTCCATAAGCACGTCATTCCGGCACATGGCCGGTGGCGATCGCCCTTCGTGACCTCGTTGCAGCCTGTCCTGGATTACGCCGAAATCATCGTCCGGACTCGGCCCGAACCTTGTTTCGCCACGATTCCGCGCTGTAGGGTCCGACAGCCGGAAACGCTCCGGCGCGGGAAGGAGCATTCAATGACGGATTGGAAGCGCAGGCGGCGGCAAGCGACCACGCTGGGGCTGATTGCGGCAATGACGGTGACGCTGGCCGGGTGCGGCGCGGATGCCGGCAATCGCATGAGCGGCGGGGCTGCCGGCGGGGCCGCCACGGGCGCGACCTTCGGCCTGATCGGCGGGCCGATCGGCGTTCTCGTCGGCGGTGCCGTTGGAGGCGGCATTGGCGCTCTCACCGCCGCGAACACGACGCCGAAGCAGGTGAATCTCGGCAATCCGCCCTGGGCCGGCGGCGCGGCGGCGCCGGCCACGAACGAAGCCGGGCCAGGGCCGGCCAATGCGGCACCGCAGCAACTGGCGCCGGCGCCGATGTCTTCCTCTCGTGGCTACACGAGCGGTACGGGAAGCGATACCGGCTATGGCGGGAACAGCAGCGTTCAGGCGCAGCCGCTCGCCCCGCCGGGCTGACCTCGCGCGGCAGCGCGGTCAGGCGCTGCCGTTGACGTATTCCCGCAGGCTGCGCACTTCGTGCGTCTGCGTCTCGATCAGCGACTTCACCACGTCGCCGATACTGACGACACCGACCAGCTTGCCCCCGTCGACGATGGGCAGATGGCGGAAACGCCCGTCGGTCATCAGGTTTTCCGCCTCGAAAACCGTGGTCGACGGCGTCGCCGTGGTGGGGGCGCGGGTCATCAGCTGGCTCGCCTCCATCTCCAGCGTCGCGGCGCCGTTCGCCGCCAGGCTTCTGACCACGTCGCGCTCCGAGAGAATCCCGAGCAGGTCGCTGTTCGGCGACTGCACGACCACAGCGCCGATGCGCTTCTCCGCCAGCACGACGACCACCTCGCGGATACGCGCCTCAGGCGGCACCGAGATCAGCGCGGTGGGTTTCCGTTTCAGTATCGCAGCCATCGTTGTCATCGCAAACCTCCCGAGGACGCCCTCGCCGCACGACGGCGCGGCGGACAGGCTCATTCCAGACCAGACTATGTCGGCGGTTTCGCCCAGATCAACACAAATGGTTCATCTCGCCGGATTTTCATCATCCCGTGCGGCGCGTCCGGCCGCAACCCACGCCTCCTGAGCCGCGACGATGGCGAGTTCGTCCGTTCCGAGGGCGGCGGTGATGCGGAGCAGTTCCGTCGTTGCTGCCGCAGCGGCGGTCAGGGCCGCGTCAAGCCGACGCGACGGCAGGTAATGGGCCATGAACAGGGCGGCGAAGGCATCGCCCGCGCCGGAGAACCGCCCGGCGAGGCGGGGCACGGAGATCTGCCGGCGCCCATCCGGGTCGATGGCGAGGATGTCGAGCATGCCGGGCGCCGTATCCGCGCCGGCGAAACCGGTCAGGACGACCAGCCTCGTGCCAAGCGCCTCCATGGCGGCGAAGGCGCTGGACCGGTCCGTGGGGGTGGTGCCGGCAAGAATGCCGAGCTCGAAGGCGTTCGGCAGCGCGATATCGGCGCGCGGCACCAGGGTTTCGCGGATCGCGGCGATCAGCGGCGGCGGCACGTAGGCGCGCCCGTCATCGCCGATGACCGGATCGCAGACATAGAGCGCCGCCGGATTCGCCGCCCGCGCCCGGCTGACGGCCTCGCCCACCACGGGAACCGCGGCCGCGGCGCCGAGATATCCGGACAGCACCGCCTCGCACCGCGCGAAGGCGCCGCGCGCGGCGAGCCCATCCAGCAGGGCGGCAAGCCGCGCCGGCTTCACCGGGCCACCCTCGGCGCCGCCATGGCCGGGATGATGCGACAGCAGGACCGTCGGCAGCGGCCAGACCTCGTGGCCATGCCGCGCCAGGATGAAGGCCGCGCCGGCATTGCCGACCGCGCCGTTGAGCACCTGTGACTGGATCGAGAGAATCGCCATGGCCCGGTTTGGCGGCAGGGCGCGCGGCCTGGCAAGGGCCGGCGGTTGCATGCCCGCCTTCCCTGCGCCATCTCACCGGGCAAACGTCTTCATTCATTGTCGAAAGGTCTTGCCGTGGCGCGCATTCCCAAGCTTTTTCAGCCGGTCAGCTTCCGCAGCGTCGAGGCGCGCAACCGCATCGTTGTCTCGCCGATGTGCCAGTACAGCGCGATCGACGGCCTCGGGCAGGACTGGCACATCCAGAATCTCGGCGCCAAGGCGATGGGCGGCGCCGGCATCGTCTTCACCGAGGCGACGCATGTCTCGCCCGCGGCGCGGATCACCGCCCATTGCCTCGGCCTCTGGAATGACGGGCACGAGGCTTTCATGAAGCGCCTCGTCGCGCTGATCGAATACGGCGGCGCGGTGCCGGCGATCCAGATCGCCCATGCCGGCCGCAAGGCAAGCCAGACCCAGCCCTGGAAGGGCGACGGGTTCGTGGCGCCCGATGCGGCGGATGGCTGGCTGCCGGTGGCGCCGAGTCCGCTGCCCTTCGCGCCTGATCGCCCCGCTCCGCACGAACTCACCGCCGGCGAGATCGCCGCCATCGTGGGCGATTTCGCCGCGACCACGGCCCGCGCCCGCCGCGCCGGGTTCCGCATCGTCGAGCTTCACGCGGCGCATGGCTATCTGCTGCACCAGTTCCTCTCGCCGGTCAGCAACCATCGCACCGACGCCTATGGCGGCGATCTCGCCAACCGCGCGCGGATCGTGATGGAGGCGATCGACGCGATGCGGGCGGAATGGCCGGACGACCTGCCCTTCTTCGTGCGCCTGTCCTGCACCGACTGGATCGAGGGCGGTTTCGACGCCGACCAGGCGGTGACGCTGTGCCGCTGGCTCGCCGCCCGCGGCGATGTCGACCTGATCGACAGTTCGACCGGCGGAATTTCGCCGCAGCAGAGGATTCCCTCGATCCACCCCGGCTACCAGGTGCCGTTCGCCGAGCGCATCCGCCGCGAGGCCGGGATCGCGACCGGCGCGGTCGGCATGATCCGCGAGCCCGAGCTTGCGGCCGAGATCGTCGCCAACGAGCGGGCGGATCTCGTCTTCCTCGCCCGTGCCCTGCTGGCCGACCCGGCATGGCCGATCCGCGCGGCGCAGCATTTCGGCCTGCCGGTTGATCTCGTGCCGCAATATCAGCGGGCTCTCGTCTGACCTTCGGCCGGGTCGCGCCAGCGTCACGAAGGTCTTGACGCGGCGCGAATCGGCCCTTTAAGAACAGATGTTAGCGTTTTGTTCCCAAAAGCGTCCTGTCGGCCCCGGCCATTGCGGCGCATTCGGGGCAAGAAGCCGGAGAATGCCCGATGCTCACCCGCAAGCAACACGAACTGCTGGTCTATATCGATCAGCATCTGCGCCGGACGGGCTGCTCCCCGAGTTTCGAGGAGATGAAGGAGGCGCTCGACCTCAAGTCGAAATCGGGCATTCACCGGCTGATCGGCGCGCTGGAGGAACGCGGGTTCCTGCGCCGGCACAAACACCGCGCGCGGGCGCTGGAAGTGCTGCGCCTGCCCTCGGATGCCGCGGCGGACCGGCCGGATACGGGCTTCGCGCCCAATGTGATCCGGGGCGATTTCACCGCCCGCCTGCAGGGCGCGCGCGCGGCCGATCCGGCGGCGGCCATCACCCTGCCGCTCTACGGGCGGATCGCCGCCGGCCAGCCGATCGAGGCGCTGCGCGAGCACCAGGCCGAAATCGAGATTCCCGCCTCGCTCGTGGGTCCGGGCGAGCACTACGCGCTCGAGGTGGCCGGCGATTCGATGGTTGATGCCGGGATCCTCGATGGCGACACCGCCATCATCCGCCGGGGCGAGACCGCCGAGACGGGGCAGATCGTCGTGGCGCTGATCGACGATGTCGAGGTGACGCTCAAGCGGCTGCGCCGGCGCGGCAACTCGACGGCGCTGGAGCCGGCCAACCCGCGCTACGAGATCCGCATCTTCCCGGCCGAGCGGGTGAAGGTCCAGGGGCGGCTGGTCGCGCTGTTCCGGCGCTACTGAGCCGGCTCCACCCCCCCTTTGACCCGCCGGCCAACCGGGCCGATATTGCGCGCATGAGCGTGTGGGGGAAGATCATCGGCGGCGTCGCGGGGTTCGCCGTCGGCGGGCCGTTCGGCGCCGTGGCCGGCGCAGCGCTGGGCCATGCCGCCGATACCGGCGATCTCGGCTCGCTCGGCGCCCGGCTCGGCCGCGCCCTGCCGCTCGACTCCGCCCGCTTTGCCGCCCTGCTCGGCCGGCGCGAACAGGTGTTCGCCATCGGCGCCACCGTTCTCGCCGCCAAGCTCGCGAAATGCGACGGGCCGGTGGTCCGCGCCGAGATCGACGCGTTCAAACGGCAGTTCCGCATCGAGGATGCGGCGATCCCGACGATCGGGCACCTGTTCGACCAGGCGCGCGAGGATGCGTCCGGCTTCGAGCCCTATGCGCGCCAGCTCGGCGAGAGCTTCGCCGACAACCGCCTTGCCCTCGAGCAAGTGCTCGGCGCTCTGTTCGCCATCGCCCGGGCGGACGGGCCGGTGAACGCGCGCGAAGCCGACATGCTGGCGCGGATCGGCGCGCTGTTCGGCCTGGGCGAGGCGGCCCGCGCCCGGGCGGCGAACCCTTCGGGCGGCAATCTCGGTGAGGATCCGTATCAGGTGCTGGGCATCGCCCGCACATCCAGCACCGAGGCGATCCGCGCCCACTGGAAGGCCCTGATGCGCGAGAACCATCCGGACCAGCTTGCCGCGCGCGGCGTGCCGGCGGAGTTCATCGCCCGCGCGACCGAACGCGTCGCCCGGATCAACGCCGCCTGGGACGCCATCAAGCGCGAGCGCGGCGCGTGATCTCGCCCAACCGGGACGCGCGGCCGGCGGGAATGCCGGTCGATCACCTGGTGCTCCACTATACCGGCATGCGCAGCGCGGCGGCCGCGATCGAACGGCTCTGCGACCCGGCGGCGAAGGTTTCGGCGCACTATGTCGTCGACGAGGCGGGCGGCCTTCACGCGCTGGTCCCCGAGCGGGACCGCGCCTGGCATGCCGGGATCAGCTTCTGGCGCGGCGCGCGCGGGCTGAACGACCGGTCGATCGGCATCGAGATCGTCAATCCCGGCCATGAATGGGGTTATGTCCCGTTCCCGCCGCAACAGGTCGCGGCGGTCATCGAGCTTTGCCTTGGCATTCTCGGCCGCCATCCGATCCCGCCGCGGAACGTGGTCGGCCATTCGGACATCGCGCCGGACCGCAAGCAGGACCCTGGCGAGCTGTTTCCCTGGCCGCAACTCGCCGCCGCGGGGATCGGCCTGTGGTCGGCGGCGGCGGGTGCCGCGGGCGACGATCTCGCCGCCGATCTCGCCGCGATCGGCTATGACGTGGCGCTCGACCGCGCCGCGGTCGTGGCCGCGTTCCAGCGGCGGTTCCGGCCCGAACGGGTCGATGGTGTGGCGGATGCCGGCACGCGCGCCCGCGCCGCGGCGATCCGCGCCCTGTTCGGCGCCCATTGACCGGGCGCCGGCGATCGCCCAAGAAGCGCGGGCCAGACGGTTGGACGGCCGCCGTGCCGCTCGCGGCGCGGAGGAAAGTCCGGGCTCCATGGAATGACGGTGCCGGCTAACGGCCGGCGGGGGCGACCCCAGGGAAAGTGCCACAGAAAACATACCGCCGGTACGCCTCGGCCTGCCGGCAAGGGTGAAAAGGTGCGGTAAGAGCGCACCGCGCCGCCGGCAACGGGGGCGGCAGGGAAAACCCCACCGGGAGCAAGACCGAATAGGGGCGACCGGCGGCATGAGCGATCATGGCCGCGGAGGGATTCCGCCTCGTCGCCCGGGTTGGTCGCGCGAGGCACGCAGCGATGCGTGTCCCAGATGAATGGCCGTCCAGCATCCGCGAGGGTGTGGACAGAACCCGGCTTACAGACCGTCTGGCATTTTTGCCCCCGCGCGCCGCCCGGCCATGCCCGCGCGTGATTAGGCAATCGGGGCCGGCTCTGCTATGAGTGAGGTCAGATTTCCCGCCCAATGGAGTGCTTGACCGGCATGACCAGCACCGCCGATTCGACCGCCGTACCCGCTTCCGAAGACCCGGCCGCCGCGCCCGATGGCGTCTATGACGCCGCCTCGATCAGCGTGCTGCGCGGCCTCGATGCGGTGCGCAAGCGGCCCGGCATGTATATCGGCGACACCGATGACGGATCCGGCCTGCACCACATGGGCTTCGAGATCATCGACAACGCGGTGGACGAGGCGCAGGCCGGCTTTGCCGACCGGGTCGATGTCGTGCTCAACGGCGACGGCTCGATGACGGTGACCGACAATGGCCGCGGCATCCCGACCGACATTCATCCCGAAGAGGGGATTTCGGCGGCCGAGGTGGTGCTGACGCGGTTGCACGCCGGCGGCAAGTTCAACCAGAATTCCTACAAGGTGTCCGGCGGGCTGCACGGCGTTGGCGCGGCGGTGGTGAACGCGCTGTCGGAATGGATGGAGGTGCGCATCTGGCGGGACGGCAAGGAGCACCTCATCCGCTTCGAGAACGGCGACACGGTGGCGCCGCTCGCGGTGGTCGGCGCGTCGGAGCACGGCACCGGCACCTCGGTCACGTTCAGGCCCTCGGCCGCGACCTTCACCCGCACCGAGTTCGATTTCGCGATCTACGAGCGGCGGCTGCGGGAACTTGCCTTCCTCAATTCCGGCCTGACGATCAACCTGCGCGACGAGCGGCACAGCGCCGTTCAGGAGGCGCATTTCCGGTACGAGGGCGGCCTCGTCGAATTCGTCTCCTGGCTCGACCGCGCGAAGACACAGCTGTTCTCGCCGCCGGTTACCGCGTTCAAGGACGATGCGCCCGGCGGCATCAAGGTCGAGTTCGCGCTCGCCTGGAACGACACCTATCACGAGACGATGCTCTGCTTCACCAACAACATCGTCCAGCGCGACGGCGGCACCCACCTTGCCGGCTTCCGCTCGGCGCTGACGCGCGTGGTTTCCAAATACGCGGAGAGCCTCGGCAAGAAGGACAGCCTCTCGCTCTCCGGCGAGGACATGCGCGAGGGGCTGACGGCGGTGCTTTCGGTGAAGGTGCCGGACCCGAAATTCTCGTCGCAGACCAAGGACAAGCTCGTCTCCTCCGAGGTGCAGCCGCTGGTGCAGGCGGCGGTGGCGGATGCGCTGGAACACTGGTTCGAGACGCACCCGAAGGAAGGCAGGCTGATCGCCCAGAAGGTGATGGACGCCGCCTCCGCCCGCGAGGCCGCGCGCAAGGCCCGCGAACTCACCCGCCGCAAGGGCGTGCTCGACATCTCGACCCTGCCCGGCAAGCTGGCCGACTGCCAGGAACGCGACCCGGCGAAGTCGGAAATCTTCATCGTCGAGGGTGACTCGGCGGGCGGCTCGGCCAAGCAGGGGCGCGACCGCAAGACCCAGGCGATCCTGCCGCTGAAGGGCAAGATCCTCAATGTCGAGCGGGCGCGGTTCGACCGGATGCTGGGTTCCGCGGAAATCGGCACCCTGATCACCGCCCTCGGCACCGGCATCGGCCCGGCCGAGCCGGAGCAGGGCGGGTTCGACATCTCGAAGCTTCGCTATCACCGCATCGTCATCATGACCGACGCGGACGTCGACGGCTCGCATATCCGCACGCTGCTGCTCACCTTCTTCTTCCGCCAGATGCGCGAGCTGATCGAGCGCGGGCACCTCTATATCGCGCAGCCGCCGCTCTATCGCGTCAAGCGCGGGAACGAGGAGCGCTACCTGAAGGACGACGACGCGATGGAGGCCTACCTCTTCGAGCGCGCGCTGGCCGAGGTGGCGATCGAGGGTGTGGACCTCGCGGCCGAACTGCCGTTCATGCGCGAGGCGGCGCGGCGGATCGCCGATCTCGCGCGGGATATTCCGGTGGCCTATGTCGAACAGGCCGCCATCGCCGGACTGCTCGGGGCGACGCCCGAGGCCGCCGGCGATCTCGCGCCCGTGCTCGCGGCGCGGCTCGATGCGATTTCGCTGCCGAACGAACGCGGCTGGATGGTCGCGGTGGATGCCCAGGGTGTCACCATGGCGCGGACCGTGCGCGGCGTTGCCGAGCGGCACACGATCGATCTCGCGATGCTGCGCTCATCCGATGCGCGCTGGCTCGCCGAGCGGTCCGGCCGCCTCGAGGCGCGCTTCGCGACCGCGCCGCAACTGGCGCACGGAACCGCGGCGCAGCCGGTCCGCGGCCCGTCCAGCCTGATCGAAACCCTGTTCGGCATCGGGCGCAAGGGATTGTCGATCCAGCGGTTCAAGGGGCTGGGCGAGATGAATCCCGACCAGCTCTGGCAGACCACGCTCGATCCCACGACCCGCCGCCTGCTGCAGGTGCGGATTGGCGACGCCGAGGACAGCGACCAGATCTTCTCGACCCTGATGGGCGATGTCGTCGAACCGCGCCGGGAATTCATCGTCGGCAATGCGCTCAAGGTCGCCAATCTCGACGTGTGACCGCGGCTGGAGCGGTCCGGTCCGCTGCCGGGAGTGCTGATGGTATCCGGAATGCATTCCGTGACATGCATTGGCGCATTTGCGCTTGTGGCTGTCTGGCGGAATGGAATTTCGGGCGGGCGAAGCCCGTTCGACGGTGCTGTCGGCCAGCATGTCGTGGATGATCAAGATGTGATTGCCCGGGGACTGTCTGATCGGAAAGGACTGACGTTATAATTCAGCCCATCATGCAGCGTCTGTCGCGGGGACAGTTATTCGGGATCGCCATCGTGCTCGTGATTTCCACGAGTTTTATCGCGGCTGTCGTGTATGGCGCCGTGTTCGGTGATACACAGGCCGCGAAACATTATTCCGCAGTGGCGCCCGGCGAACAATAGGCCAGGGCGCCAGGTCGCGGCCGCGCCTTCAGTCCGGCAATCGTTCTGCCGGCATGACGGGACGTCCAGGCCACAACGCACGACATTCGAACCGGTCGGAAGATGCCGCGACATCCGCCTTTGTGCCGGCAGGGGCGATTGTAGCCTCTCAACGATGGATGGCCGGATCACCTGATTCGGGGAAAGTCATCGCCAGGAACAGTTTCAGGCTCGGATTCATGTTGGCCGCACACCAGGCAAGGACGTGATCAATCGTCGGCGCCTCCTCCAATTCACAGAACTGCACGCCCGAAGGGGCCAGTCTGCTCACCGAAACCGGCACGAGGCCGGCGCCGATCCCTTCGGCCGCGAGGCTGACGATTGTCGTCTGCAACTGGGTCTCTACCCGGATCGTCGGTCTGAATCCCCCCGCGTGGCAATACTCTTCAATCACGTTGCGCAAGGCGGGCGCGGTTTCGGCGGGCGTGAGGATCAGCGGCAGGTTTACCAGATCGTCGCGGCAGATCAGGCTCCGCGCCGCCAGTTCATGCCCGGCCTGAAGGACGACGCAAAGCCGCTCCCGATAAACCGGCCGGACTTCGAGCCCGCGCACCGGCGGCGGCGGAAACATGACGCCGAGGTCGAGTTGCCCCGCCATCAGATCGCTGACCAATATGTTCGGCATCACCTCCCGCAAACGCAATTCCACGCCCGGCAGGTCGGTCATGACCCGGCGGGCCAGTTTCGGAACGATGGTTTGGGCGGCATGCATCATGAAGCCGAGGGAGAGTTCGCCGATTTCGCCGGAGGCCGCGCGGCGTGCGTTGCGACACGCCCGATCGAAGAGGGTCACGATCTCGCGCGCCTCGGCAACAAAGCGAAGGCCCGCTTGCGTCAGGCGCACATGGCGGGAATGCCGATCGACGAGCCGCACCCCAAGATCCTTCTCAAGGGCCATGATCTGCCTGCTGAGCGGCGGTTGGGTAAGGTTCAACCGCTCCGCTGCGCGCCCGAAATGGAGCGTCTCGGCGAGTGCGATGAAGTAACGCAGCTGGCGGATATCGGGCATGATACCGAATAAGCATCAATCAGGACGATAATCGGTATTAGACAGTATCAATCGATGAGTCTACATGCCCGCCATGCTGTCGACCCTCATCATCGTCATCCCGGTCTTTGCCTTGATCTTCGCCGGCTGGCTGGCGCGGCGCCTCGCCGTGCTCGGTTCGAATGCGACGACCGAACTCAACCGCTTCGTCGTGTATCTCGCATTGCCGGCGCTGCTGTTCGATATCGTCGCGCATGCCCGTTTGTCGGAGATCTGGCAGCCGGGCTTTATCGCCGTGTTCGCACTCGGATGCCTTGCCGTCTTCGCGTTGACGATCCTGGTGAGCCTGAAGCGGCCATTGCATCTGGCCGATGCGGTGATCGACGGACTCAATGCGGGCTATGCGAATGTCGGCTTCATCGGGTTTCCGCTGGTGGCGGTCGCCATCGGCCGCAATGCGCTCGGGCCGACCCTGGTCGCGACGATGATCACCGTCTGCGTCCTGTTCGGAGCCGCGATCGTGCTGATCGAAATCGGCCTGCAAACGGAGCAGCGCCCGGCCCGCATGGTCCTGAAAGTCGTGCGGTCGCTCGGGCGGAATCCTCTTCTGGTCGCACCAATGGCAGGCGCCGTCGTGCCGATCGCCGGGCTTGCGATTCCATCCGCCGCCGAGACGTTCCTGAAACTGCTGGGCGGCGCGGCGTCACCGTGCGCTTTGGTGGCGCTTGGCCTTTTCCTTGCGGAGCAGCGGGATACGAAGCCAGATGCGGCGCCCGCCTGCCTGCTCGTCGGATTCAAGCTGGTCCTCCAGCCGGCGCTGACCTGGGTATTGGCCAGTTTCGTATTCGAACTGCCGGCCGCTCTCTCGCATACGGCAGTCCTTCTGGCGGCATTGCCGACCGGCACCGGGCCTTTCATGCTGGCCGAGTACTATCGGCGGGAGGCGGGAATGACATCGAAGGTCATTCTCGCTTCCACGGTGCTCTCGCTGCTCAGCGTCTCGGGCTACCTCTACGTCACGCATTGAGGGGGGCAGGCCGCCGTGCCGCCAGACCGTGAACGGTCCGGGCGACGGCGGACATCAACGGCAGATTTCATGACCGGCGGTGCCAGGCCTTTCGGCGGGTACCAATCCCCGCCGCCGCCGAACCGGGGACCGGAAAAGGCAGCATACCTGCCTATACTACGCATTAATATTTTTCGATCAGAATAACCCCGATATCGGGAAGTTTGTGATGCATGCGTACTAACAAGGCCGCCTGGTCGAGGGGCGCGGTTGGCTTTCTCTGGATTGCTGTCGCACTCGTCGTTCTGATCTGTGGCGCATTCGAGCGGTTCGAATTCGAGGATGTTGCGAACGGCATCCGGGCGCAGGCAAAGACGGTCGCGACGGAATATGCAGGCACGATCGCGCGGCGCCTGTTCAACCAGTTTACCGAACTGGAATTCATCGCCATCAGCCTTCTTGCCCCGCAGCCGGACGGGACGATATCTCCATCGCCGCGAACGATGCACGCTCTTTTCCGCTTCATGGCACTGCATCCGAGCCTTTATGCGTTCAACGTGCAGTCGCCGGACGGTAACCGCATCATCTGGTCGACGATCAGGCAACCGAAGCGACCGATCACGATGGCATCGGGGTTCACACCCCTGCCAGCCCATGCCGGATATCTGCTGGGGCGGCCGCGCTTTGCCTCCCGCGTGCATAGTTACGCCATAACGATGCGGTATCGCGCATCGGGTCCAGACGGACGAACGCGGTATTTCGTTGGCACACCCTACAGGCTCGATCGGCTTTTCGCCTTTCCGAACCGCTTGCGCACACCGCTTGCGCTCTCCGTGATCGATTTGAGAAACCACAGGGAGCTTGCCACCTGGCGATCCGGCCGGCTCGATTTCAGCGATTTTAACAAGCGGGACACGGGCATTGCCGGGAAGGCCGGCGGCAGACCTCTCGTCCGCGGTCGAGCCGGCATCGTGCCGGTGCCGGGCCTGCCGCTGGAAATTGCCGCGGGTTGGCCCCGAAATGTCGTCTTCGACGATTGGGTCCGGACAGGTCGTCTCCGCTGGGCCGTCGAGGCGCTCTTTGTCGGGGTTATGGCGCTTCTGGTGCTGCTTGTCGATCGAGGCCGCCGCCGCGAGCAGCGGGCCGCCGAGGCAATCGAGCGGGTCCGAACGACGGACGAGGCCACGGGTCTGAGCACGCGTGCGATGTTCGAGGAACGGATCCCCGGGCTCTGCGATGCCCTCGGCCCCGGCCGCCAACTGGCTGTCATCGTGATTGATATCGAGGGCTTCACGGAAATCAATGCCAGGCACGGCCGGAAGGCGGGCGGCAGGATTCTGCGCGCCCTTGCCGAACGCCTCAGGGCGCTGCCGGATGCTCGGCTTCTGGCCCGTGTCGGCGCGGATTCCTTCGCATTCGTTCATGTCGGCATCCTGGAGCGCGAGATACATGCGCGGATCGATGCGGCGCTGGCGGTTGTCGAAACGCCGTTCGACATATCGGCAGGGGTTGCGGAGACCCTGAAACTCTCTCTCGGAAGCGCCCTTTACCCGGCCGATACGGGATCGGCGGCGGCGTTGCTCGGCCGGGCCGAGGTGTCCATTTTCGGCCAAATTCAACGCCAATACGGTATCCGGCGCCGGGATCTCGACCCCTATTCGCCGGAATACCATGCCATGCTCGGATGGGGATGGCGCTTTCTCAATCATCTGATCCCCGATTTGGCCGCCGGAGTGTTCGACGATTTCGCGGCGGACGCGCGGAATGTCCCCATCATCCAGTCGCTCGGCACAGAACGTGCCAGAAGGCTCGAAAATGGACTCCGGCGCCATGTCGCAATGTTGCTCGATCCGGAATTGACGCGCGAGCGCCATCGGGACGAGGCGTTGCGGGTCGGCCGCATGCATGTCGCGCTGGGGATCGATATCAGTGCGCTGACGAGTGCGACCAGCGGCCTCTACCAGCGCATTGCGGTACTGAGCCAGCAGATTCCGGGGCGCGTCAGCCAGCGCCAGATATATCTGGATATCATCCTGCAACGTTGCGAATTCGACATGGAGACCCAGCAGGATGCCGCGGCGCGGTTGCGCCATGAAATTCACAGGACACTCGGCGCACTGGCCTTGGAAACGCGCGGGCAGACGCGCGGCGTCGATGTCTGCGACTCGATCATCGGCGCGATGGAAACCTGGCCCTTCGTCGCCTTCAGCGCCATATACACCGAAGGTGTCGACGGCCTGCTCGTTATCGAAGCGGAAAGCGCGGCTCATCGTGCAACCATGAAACGGCAACCGCGGCTGCGTCTGGACGGGCGCAGCCTCAAGGAACTCGATGGGCATCCCATTGCCGAGGCCTGGCTTTCGGGAGAGCCGGTCCATGGCGCGGCGGAGGAGTTCCTTGGCGCTCGTGACACTGACGCAAATGACAGGCCCCTCGCCGAGGCGGGAATTCAAAGCGCCGCGGCGCTGCCGATCACGGAGACCGGCGGTCGCGTGCGTGCCATTCTGGTTCTTTACGGCCGGATAGCCAATCAGTTCTCTGCGCCGGTATTGCGCGACTCCCTGGAGGCGCTCGGCCTGATCGCCGCACGCGGCATTGAGCAGGCGCGCGATGAGTCGCTGGCGCTCCTCCCTGCCGCCGACCGCCAGAGGTGGCGGAGCCGTCTGTTCGACGGGGGCTTGCAGATGTTCATGCAGCCGATCGTCGACCTGCGAACGGGGCGGGTGGTCAAGGTCGAGGCCTTGGCACGGCTGGAACTTCCGGGAGGGCAGTTGATCAGCCCGGGCCAGTTCCTGCCGATCCTGAGCCAGCAGGATCTCGACAGGCTTTTCATCGAGGGCATGCATATGGCGATGAAGGCGGTTCGAGAGTATCGCAGCCTCGGCATCGTGGTCGATCTTTCGGTGAACCTGCCGCCGACGTCTCTCCGCAATCCCGATTGTTCGGGATGGATCCGGGCGGCGCTTGAGACGCACGATTTCGATCCGAAAGATCTGACGCTCGAACTGCTGGAAGACCAGGAAATCGGCGGTGGCGATGCGGGCCTCCGGGCGATCGAAGCCCTGCATCGTGCCGGAGTGCAATTGGCGCTGGATGATCTGGGAGCGGGTTACGGCAGTTTGATGCGGCTTCGGAACCTTCCTTTTGACATGGTGAAGATCGATCAGGGCCTGGTCCGGGGCATATCCGAGAATGACCATCGTTCCATGAAACTGGTCGAGGCGCTGGTGGAACTTGCGCGGCGGCTGGATATCCCGGTGACGGTCGAAGGGTTGGAAACGTCCGCACTCATCGACATGGCTCGTCGCTTTGGCGCCGAGTTCGGCCAGGGGTACGGCATCGCTCGTCCGATGCGGGCGGAGGAAATGCCGGGATGGATCGCAGGGTTTCGTCTGCCTGCCGAAAGCAGGCCGGCAGCGCCGTCATATGTCGCATTGTATTGAGGCCTTGATTTCGCGGGCCAGGGCGGAACGGCGGTGAGGCGCCCCCGCGGCGCACAAGCCGGCCCCTTGATGGGCCAATGTCTCTGCCGGTCACGTCATTGCGACGATTGCCAATCCTTCATGTCATTGTGAGCCGATTGCGCTTGCCGAAAGGCGTCTGCCGCGCCACCTTAGCGCTATGACGCAGCACCATGCTCCGACCATCGATATGACGATTTCCGGCGAATTTCGCGATCCGCCAGGGCGGTATCCATCGCTGGCGGTCATTGCGCTGCGCGTTGCGGCGTTCGGCCTGATGCTGGGATTTGCCGCCATTGTGTTCTGGCTGGCCGTGTTCACCTTGCCGCTGCTGTTTGTGTTCGGGGTGGCCGCCTACCTCTATCTGCGCTTCCAGATGGCGCGCGGAAAATTTTCCGGCGGGCCGAGCGTCCTGCGCGTCTTCCGCTTTTAATCCGCTACCGTGAACTGAGGGGGCCGGTCGCACCGGCCCCATGGCAATCGGTCACTCGGCGATGATGTTGCCGGAGCCGCCGAATTCCGCCGGAAAATCGGCAAATTTCGGCAGGCCGTCACGAATGGGCAGCACGGTTTCGCTGTAGTTCACATGCAGCGCGGGTTTGTGCTCGAGCGTCGGAATCGTTGCCGAAAACACATCGACCAGGCCGAGAGGCGGATGGTCCGCCATGATGTGGCCGCCGCACAGCTTGCAGAACTTGCGCTCGCTCATCGGGGTCTTGGCGAAGGTGGCGATGTTCTCCTCACCCTTCGTGACCGTCACGGCTTCAGGCTTCCAGAGGCTGAACGCGTTGACCGGCCCGCCGGACCAGGAGCGGCAGGAGCGGCAATGGCAGATGCCCATGCCTTCCGGCTCCCCGCTGACCTCGATTTCGACGGCACCGCAGAAACAGGCCCCCTTATGGATCGTCATATTCGATGTCTCCTCAAATTGCGGCCCGATGGTGCCGCACGGTGCGCTGATCGGCAAGAGTGCTGACAGGATCGTCCGGGCATGCATGATGGGCCGCGCCGGAGAGTCACCTCCGGCAGCAAGGAACGCGTAGGGGAGGATGACATGACGGAACCGCGCTGGCGCCATCGGCCGGAGGGATCGAACTGGGGCGATTTCGGACCCGACGATCAACGGGGGCGGCTCAACCTGATCACCCGGGAAAAGGTTCTCCAGGGAATGGCCGAGGTCCGGGAGGGGCTCGTGTTCTGCCTCAGCCTGCCGCTCGATTTTCCGGGTGGCAACCTGCTGAACGAACGGCGTCATCCGCCGGTCCTGCGCCCGACGCTGCGGGGCGACCGACCCAATTTCAACTGCACGCTCACAGGCGCCGAAAGCGCGCGCACCGACGTGTTCAACGACGATCTCGCGATTCTCCATCTGCAATACTCGACCCAGTGGGATGCGCTCAGCCATGTCGGCGGCCTGTTCGACGCCGATGGCGACGGCGTGGCCGAGAAGGTCTTCTACAACGGCTTCCGCGCCGGCGAAGACATCGTCGGCCCGACCGAAACCCGGGATGCGGGCGTGCAGTCGGACATGGCGTTGCACAGCACGTCCCACGCCGGCGCCCTGGGCATCGAGCGGATGGCGGCGCACGGGGTGCAGGGCAGGGGCGTGATGATCGACCTGCGCGCCCATTACGGCGATGCCCGCGTTCTGGTCGGATATGACGCGTTGATGCGGGTGATCGACGCCGACCGGATCGCGATCGAGACCGGCGACATGGTGTGCCTCCATACCGGCTTTGCCCAGCGCGTGCTCGAGATGGACCGCTCGCCCGACCGGGCCGTGCTGCACGAAAGCTGCGCCGTACTCGATGGCCGCGACGAACGGCTCCTGCGATGGATCAGCGACAGCGGCCTCGCGGTCCTGATCGCCGACAATTACGCGGTCGAGGCCTTCCCGGCCTCGGAAGCCCGGCATGAATGTTGCTCGATCCTGCCGCTGCACGAGCACTGCCTGTTCAAGAACGGCATCCATCTCGGCGAGTTGTGGCACCTGACGCCGCTGGCCACCTGGCTGCGCGAGCATGGCCGGACGCGCTTTCTGCTGACGGCGCCGCCGCTGCGGCTGCCAGGCGCCGTCGGGTCGCCGGTCACTCCGATCGCGACCGTCTGAGCGAAGGCGCCGGCCTGGCCGGCGTTTCACGCAGCAGCGCGTCGATCGCCGCGACCGTTTCGTCCGGAAGGTGGCGCAACTGCCGGGCGAACCGGTTGGCGAGCGCCGTCTGCGCCGGCGTCAGCCCGCCCGTGTGCAGGCTGATGCGCGGGCGGGAGTCGCGGGCGAGATCGGCGAGTTCGTGCGCCTCGTCCCAGATCAGGTCGAGCCGTTCGCAAATCTGGTGAATCAGTCCCGGCGAGGGGGCGCCCCGCCGGCCGTGTTCCAGCGCCGAGAGGTAGGCGGCCGAAACGCCGAGCCCATCGGCCATGGCGCGCAGGGTCATCTTGCGTTCGGCCCGCAGCGCGCGCAGCCGGGCGCCGAACGGCGTCATCTGCCCCGCCTCACGACCGCAGACGCCGCAGCAGCACCCGCAGCGCGCCCTGATTGGCCGCATGCGGATGGCAGACCGCCAGGATCATCGGGCGCAGGGGCTGGTCGTTGAGCCAGATCGGCACTTCGCGTCGCAGCACACCTTCGCCACCGGTCCGGCGTCCGTGGCCGGTCACGATCTCGACGCAGCGCATCCCGCGCGACACCGCGCCCGCGATCAGCGCGTTCACGGCGACATGTGCCGCGGCCGCCGTCATCCCGTGCAGGTCGAGCGTGCGTTCGGGGGCGATTCGCCCGGCGCGGAATTTCGCCCAGGTCGCGCGGTCGAGCCCCGGCGGCGCCACGCCGATCGCCACGCCCGGGCGGCGCTGCGGCAAGGCCGGGGGCGGTGCCGGCGCAGCAACGACGCGCACGCCCTCGGGCTCGGGCCGGACGCTGCCGGGCTTGTCCGGAGGCGGCGGCTCAGGCACGCGCACGCCGCGCAGCGGGCGGACATGGCGCAGATAGCGCGTCCAGACCTCGAGATCGGCGGCCGGGAGGGGTTTAGCCCTGCGCGCCATCCCCGCCTGCGCCGCCGAGCAGCACGATGTGCAGCCGTCGCGGGCCATGCGCGCCGAGTTCGAGCGTGCGTTCGATATCGGCGGAGCGCGACGGCCCGGTGACCAGCATCACGTTGCGCGGCATGCCGCCGGCCTGGCGCAGCCGGTCGAACGCGTCTTCATACGGCCCGACCACGTCGGACTCGCGGAGCACGACGATTTCGGTATCCGGCAGCAGGTTGAGCGTGGTCGGCGAGCGCTGGCCGGAAGGCAGCATTAGCGTGCCGGTTTCGGCGATCGCCGCGAAACCGCGCTGCACCGAAACCATGTCGCTCGGCTGCGCGCGGCCGAAGCGATGGGCGAGCAGCGGGGCATCGTTCCAGTTCGCCGCCTCCAGATCGGGATGCGGCGCGATCACCAACTCCGCCGGCAGGTTCTGCTCGCGCAGGTAGCCCGCGATATGGGCGGGCAGGTCCGCCATGTCGGCAAGGCGCTGAACGGTCGCGTATTCCCGGGTCGCATTGGCGATGAACAGCTCGATCAGCGCGTCATGGTCGAGCGCGACGCGGGCGGGGATCGTGTGGCGCGGGTGGGCATCGAGCCGGGTGCGGAGCATCGCCGCCTGGTCGGCGGGCAGCGCGCCGCGCCCGAGGCCGCGCCGTATCGTGCCGAGGATCGCCGCGCGCTGGGCCTGGTTGTCCTGTTTCATCGGCTGCGCTGCTCCCGTGCATAGCGTGCGAAGAAGGTTTCGCCCTCGGGGGCGGGCATGTCCCGCGCGGCGGTCCAGGCGCCGGCGAGCGGCAGCCAGCCGAAGCGGCCGCGCTTGCGCCCCATGACCCCGAGTCCCCATGCCGCGAGGCGCGACACGCTGCGGTAGAGCCCGGGGCGCCGGGCGACGAACCCCCAGCCGCGAATGCCATAGCGCGTGGTCGCCGGTGCGAGATGCCGCTCGAAGGCCCGCTCGCGCCAGTGGCGCATCATGCCGGTGAGCGGAATCTTCATCGGGCAGACGCTTTCGCACTTGCCGCAGAAGGTCGAGGCGGTGGGCAGCAGATGCGCCTGGTCGGCGCCGAAGATGGCCGGGGTCAGCACGCTGCCCATCGGGCCGGAATACATCGAGCCATAGGCGTGGCCACCCACGGTGAGATAGACCGGGCAATGGTTCATGCAGGCCGAGCAGCGGATGCAGCGCAGCATGTCCCGGAACTCGGTGCCGACCATGTTCGAGCGGCCATTGTCGAGCAGGATGACGTGATATTCCTCCGGCCCGTCGGGGTCGCCGGGGCGTTTCGCGCCGGTGGAAAAGGTGGTGTAGACCGAGAATTCCTGTCCGGTGGCCGAGCGCGCCAGAACCCGCAGCAGCGAGACGGTGTCCTCAAGGGTGGGGACGATCTTTTCCAGGCTGGCGAGCACGATATGCACGCGCGGCAGGGTTTGCGTCAGGTCGCCATTGCCCTCGTTGGTGACGATCACCGAACTGCCGGTTTCCGCGATCAGGAAATTGGCGCCGGTGATGCCGACATCGGCGGCGATGAACTGCTCGCGCAGCACCGCGCGGGCCTCGGCCTGGATGTCGCGCTTTTCGTGAAACACGCGGTCGGCTGGCAGATGGGTATGGGCGGCGCGGAAGCTGGCTTCCCAGTCCTCGCGGTTGAGGTGGAAGGCCGGGCCGATGATGTGGCTCGGCGCCTCGCCCCTGATCTGCAGGATGTATTCGCCGAGATCGGTCTCGACCGGGCGGACGCCGTTTTCCGCGAGGTGCTCGTTCAGCCCGATCTCTTCGGAGATCATCGACTTGCCCTTGGTGACGGTTTTCGCCCCCACCCGGCGGCAGATGTCGAGCACGGCATTGCGCGCGTCCTCGGCGGTGCGGCACCAGTGAACCTGCCCGCCATGGGCCTCGACCTGCTCGGCATAACGCTCCAGGTAGAAATCGAGATGGGCGAGCGTATGGTTCTTGATGCCCTTCGCGGTTTCGCGCAGGGTCTCGAACTCGGGCAGCCGGGCGACCGCGGCCGCGCGGGTCTGGGCGAAGGGCTTGCGGGCGCGGTCGAGCGCCTTCTGCAATCCCGCGTCCTGCATCGCGCGGCGGGAATTTTCCTTGAAATCGGGGCTGGTATTCAGCATCGGGCACTCCTTCGTTCGCGACTTTAGAGAATGGAAGCGCCGAAGTGAACGGCCCCAGCCGCACGAGCCGATTTCTTGATGGATCAAAAAAAATGGCGGCACTTGCGTGCCGCCAAGTTTAGGGAGGAAACGTCCAAGAAAGCAAACAGAGCGAACGGATCGCTGTGTTGCTGATGCTTTTTATAGTCATCCGAGCGGGGATATGCAAGAACTTTTTTGCAGTGCAGCATCGCAAGCTTTGCGGCGCTTGCCGTTGCCGACGTCGTGTCAGCTCCAGGGTCGATGAAGCGCGCGAAAATAACGGCAAATTAACCGTTCTGCCGGATATTGCGCGCATGCAGCGGCGCCTGACCAAAACCCTTGTCGCATCATTTGCGGTATTCGCCCTGTCCGGCATTCGGCCGGCCAGCGCATTGCCGACCGGCGAGTTGCCTGCGTCGGCGCCGGTCGTGGATCCATCGCTGCTCTGTCAGGCCGCCGTCATCATGGCGGAGTCCGACAAGCACACTCCGGTCGGGCTGCTGCGTGCCGTCGGAACCGTCGAAAGCGGCCGCCGTGATCGTGTGACCGGCCAGCTGGCGCCTTGGCCCTGGACCATCGATGCAAATGGCGCCGGCCACATGTACCAGACCGAGGCCGAAGCGATCGCCGCGGCGCAGTCGTTTCTGCAGCAGGGCGTGACCTCGCTCGACATCGGTTGCATGCAGGTGAACATCCAGCAGCACCCCCACGCGTTCACCAACCTCGTGCAGGCGTTCGACCCGATGGCGAACGTCTTCTATGCGGCGGATTTCCTCACCCGGCTGAAGGCGCAACTGGGCACCTGGGAGCAGGCGATCGCCGCCTATCACTCGCAGACGCCGTCGATCGGCGCACCCTATGCGAGGCAGGTTCTTGCCCGTTGGCAGGGACAGACCGGCGGGCAACCGAGCGGCCTGCCGCTGGTGCAGACGGCCATGACGCCGCCTCTCGCGCCGGTCGCGCAGCCATCGGCGGCGCCTCGTGTGTGGGGGCCGGGATCCGCGGGCGCCTCGCCCGCCGGCAAGGCGCTGCCGCAGATGTCGAAGCCCGCGCCGGGTGCCGTGGCAATTCGCCGCTTCGCACCCGGCGCGTTTGCCTTCGCGCCGTTGCACGGTTCGCCGACGCTTCTGCCCGCAACCGCACAGCCAGGTGGCCCGGCGTCACGGATTGCCGTGCCCGGCGCCATTGCCGGCGGCATGGCGGGCCGGAATCTCGCGGCCTATCGCCGCGCGCCAATCCCGATTGCAGGCCCGTCTTCCTGAACGGACCGGGAACCCTGCGCCATGCGGTCCGGAGGTCTCCTGTCCGGGAAACCGGCCCCATTTGCCATATCACGCAAGCAGGCGATCCGACCCGGTCAGGCGCCCCCGCCCGGAGTTTATGAAAGGCGCGGCCCCCAGGACGGGTCCTCGGCATTCGTTGGCGTCGGCGTGATGCGCTCATTGAAACCGTCGACGCCGATCGTGACGAGATGGGATACGTTCCCGACCCTGAGCGGGCTCTGCCGGTAGAACATGATCACCCGGCCGTTGGGACAGAAGGTTGCCCCCTCTTCCAGATAGCCCTGCGACAGCAACCGCTCGCCCGAGCCATCCGGCTTCATCACGCCGATGCCGAAACCGCTCGAGTCGAGGCGGGTGAAGGCGATCGCATCGCCGCGCGGCGACCAATCCGGCTCCGCATAGCGCGCATGGCCGTATGAAATCCGCTGGACGTTCGATCCGTCGGCATTCATGACGAAAAGCTGCTGGTCGCCGGAGCCGTCGCGGTCCGAGTTGAACACGATCTTGGTGCCATCCGGGCTGTAGCACGGGGTGACGTTGATCGAGTTCGCGTCGGTCAGCTGGGTCATTCGCCGGCTTCCCAGGTCGTATTTCACGATCATCGCGCCGCCGCCCTTCGATATCGAGAACAGCAGCGCGGAGCCGTCGGGGCTGAAACGCGGGCCGAAGCTCATATCGCCGAACGAGCCGATATTGGTGCGCGCGCCCGTCTGCAGGTCGAACAGATAGACCTGCGGGCGATTGTTCTCGAAGCTGACGAAGGCGAGTTGTTGCCGCGTCGGGTTGAACTGCGGCGAGAGCGCCATGTTGCGGCCCGAGGTGAGGAAGCGGACATTCGCGCCGTCGTAATCCATCAGCGCCATGCGACGGATCGGGCTGGTCGGAGGGCCCGAGACGGATATGAACGCAACCCGCGTGTCGAAATAGCCCTTTTCGCCGATCATCTGCTGATAGATGTCATCGGCGATGATATGGGCGATCCGCCGCCAGTTGCCCGATGCCGTGGTATAGGCCGTCCCCTGCAACTGCTTCTGCTGCGAAATGCCCCAGAGCCGGTATTCGACGCGGATCTGCCCCGCGCCCGGGCTCGTCACCTGGCCGGTCACAAGCGCCTGCGCCCCCAGAATGCTCCAGTTGTTCCAGACCGGCACGCTGTTGACCACCGAATTCGGCACGAAGCTGGTGGGATCGATCGCGCTGAACAAGCCGCAATGGTCGAGATCCGATGTGACGACCTGGGTGATCTGGGCGCCGATATCCGACGTATTGCCGCTTGCATCGGTGAAGGCCGGCAGGGCGATCGGGATGGGCGCGTTATGCGCGCCGGAGACGTTGATCGCATCGCTCGGGCCGTTCGCGGCATTCTGCGCGCGGGCGAGCCCGGGCAGCAGCAGCCCCGCGGCTCCGGCGCCGATCATCAACCGGCGGGACAGCGGCGGCAGCCGCTCGACCAGGGTTCCGGGAACGCGCGGATGGTGGGCGGGCGACGGACGGCGGATCGTCATGAAGAACCTCTATCCTGAAACGCTTCGAACGCTATGGAGTGAACCTGAAGATGAAGGTGTGCACCGAGCCGAGCATATAGGACGGCAACGGCAGCTTGGCACATTGATAGTTCTTAACCGCATCGACGGCGCGGTTGGCGAAGGCGGCGAAGAGCGGATCGCTCATCTTGCCCTGGTCGGCGGGCGCCACCCGGGCTTCCCGCACGACGCCGCCCGCATCGGTCACGACCTGTAGCAGGACGCTGAATTTCTGCACGCCCGGCGCGCCGGCGTCGATGCCCCAGCACGGGCGGACCTCGTTGCCGATCGCATCCCGCTGCGAGGCGGAAAGGCCGGAATTCGCCGTGCTCATCTTCGTCCCGCCGCCATTCGGCGCGCCGCCGCGCTCGGGATTGTAGCGCGCGGTCGGCGGCTTCTTCTGCTTCTGCAGCGCGCGCAGCTTCGCCAGCGTGTTGAGCACGGACTGGCTCATCGGCACGGGGGTCTTCACCTCGTGCTTCTGGCTGGTCGGGCTCTTTTCCGCGGGCGCCGGCGGCGTCTTCTTGGGGGGCAGCGGCAGTTTCTTCGCCGGCTTCGGCGGCGTCTGCTTCTGCGGCGGATGCGGCGGCGGCGGCGGCGGAGTGGGAATCGGTGTCGGTGCCGGGGTTGGCGGCGGGGGCGGGGGCGGGGGCACTGGCGGCTGCGGCAGCTTCGGCGCCGCGTGGGGCGCGGGCGGCGGCGGCGGGGGCGGGGGCGGCGGCGCGACCTTCGGCTGAGGCTTGGGTTTCTGGACGGCAAGATGGGCCTTGTGGACCACCTTCGTGTCCGCCGGCGCCGCCACCTTGCCCTTGTGGAGCGCCTGCTGCGGCGCCGCGTTGCCAACCAGCGTGACATCGACTGCCTCGGAAGGCGGGGCGTTCAGCTTCTCCGTCGGCAGGACGGCGACGAGCAGGAGAATGATCGCCAGATGAGCGATTCCCGAGACGATCGCACCGCGCCGAAGCTCAGGTTCCATGGGTCGATCCCGTCTCAATCCATCCGCCTGCCGGTGATCCCGTTCCGGCTGGCTCAGCGTTTCGTGGCCGTCGGCTGCTGGGCGAGCAGCGCGACCTTGGTGAACCCGCCATTGGTGATCGTGGCCATCACCTTCAGCATCGTGCCGTAGGGCACTGCCGTGTCTCCACGCACGAAGATGCGGCGGTCGGTGTTGTGCTTGGCGATCTGTTGCAGCGTCGAAACCAGATTGTCGAGCTGGACCGACGAGTTCTGCAGATACACCGAGCCATCAGCCTTCACCGAGATGGTGATCGGCGTCGCGTCGGTATTGACCGGCTTCGCGTTGGCGTGCGGCAAATTGACGGTGACGCCGGAGGTGATGAGCGGCGCCGTGATCATGAAGATGATCAGCAAGACGAGCATCACGTCGACGAGGGGGGTGACGTTGATTTCCGCCATGGGCCGGTAACGACCGCGCCTTCCGCCGGATTTCCGATCGAGCAGACCGCCGGCCATGGTCAGGTGCGCTCCTCGGCCTGGCGGGAGAGGATCGCGCTGAACTCGGCGCCGAAGGCCTCGAGGCGCGCGGCCAGGCGGGCAAGATCGGTCGACAGCTTGTTGTAGGCAAGCACGGCCGGAATGGCCGCGACGAGGCCGATCGCGGTGGCGAACAGCGCTTCGGCGATGCCGGGCGCGACAACGGCGAGATTGGTGTTGTGCATCGCCGCGATCGCCGAGAACGAGTGCATGATGCCCCAGACCGTGCCGAACAGGCCGACGAACGGGGCCACCGCGCCGATCGAGGCCAGAAACACCATGTAGCGTTCAAGGCGTTCCATTTCCCGCATCGTCGTGACGCCCATCGCCCGGTCGATCCGTTCGGCGACGCTGGAGCGCACCACGTCGGCGCCCGCGATCCGGCTGGAACGGCGCCATTCGCCCATGGCGGCGCCGAAAACGGCCGCCATCGGATGGCCCGGTTCCGCGCCTTCCTGGTCGTAAAGCTCATCCAGGCTGCGGCCGGACCAGAACTTGTCCTCGAACGCGTTGGCCTCGCGGTTGACGCGGCGGATGCTGAGCGACTTCTCGATGATGATCGCCCACACCCAGACGCTGGCCGCAAGCAGCAGCACGATGACGACCTGCACCACGAAACCCGCATGCAGGAACATGCCCAGCAGCGAGAGGTTGGTGCCAGGCGCCGCGAGCCCGGCAGTATTCACAGCCTGATCCACGTTCAGTCCCCTTCCACGGCCGCCAGGCCGTCTTCTGTTTTGCCGCCCGCGACAGCGTCATCGTGCATCCGCACGAGGGCGGCGCGCATCTCCGCCGGCAGGCGCGCCGCTCTCCCGCTCGCCCGATCGACGCAGGCGAGCTGCAGCCTGATTCGCACCAGCGTAATGGCGTCGCGCCGGATCGTCTGGTCCAGCGCGACACGCGCGGCGGCAACCTGCCGCACACGGGTCACGACGGTGATCAGATCATCGAGTCGCGCGGGCCGCTCATAGTCGATTTCCGCGCGGTGCACTACGAACATCCGGTCGTGGACATCTACCATTTCCGCGTGTGGCACCCCCAGCGAACGCAGGGCTTCCGACCGCGCCCGCTCGGCGTAACGCAGATAATTGGCGTGATAGACGATGCCGCCCGCATCGGTATCCTCGAAATAGATCCGCACGTCGAGCCGGTGCTCGCCGCCGCGAAGCGCATTTTCCAGCATGTTCGAGACGTCGTTCATGGGTCGAACGGCAGATCCGACTGGCCGGGAGCAGCGGTGGGCGGCAGCAGGCCGAGATGCGCCCAGGCCTCGCGCCCGAGCATTCGACCGCGCGGGGTGCGGATCACGAACCCCTCCTGGATGAGAAAGGGCTCGATCACGTCTTCGAGCGTGTCGCGCGGTTCGGACAGTGCCGCGGCCAGGGTCTCGATACCGACCGGCCCGCCATTGTGGTGCTCGGCGATGCGGCGGAGATAGCGCCGGTCCATCGCATCGAGCCCGCGCTGATCGACGTCGAGCCGCGTCAGCGCCGCGTCGGCCGCCGCGCGGTCGACCCTCGCCGTGCCCGCGACGGCGGCGAAGTCACGCACCCGCCGCGTCAGCCGGCCGGCGATCCGCGGTGTCCCGCGCGAGCGGCGGGCGATTTCCGCCGCGCCATCCGCCGTGATGTCCATCTCCAGCAGCGTGGCGGCGCGGGTGACGATCAGGGTCAGTTCCTCCGGCGTGTAGAAGACGAGCCGGAGCGGAATGCCGAACCGGTCGCGCAACGGATTGGCGAGCAGGCCGGAACGCGTGGTCGCGCCGATCAGCGTGAACCGCGGCAGGTCGATCCGCACCGATCGCGCCCCGGGCCCCTCGCCGATGATCAGGTCGAGCACGAAATCCTCCATCGCGGGATAGAGAACCTCCTCGATCGAGGGCTGCAGGCGATGAATCTCGTCGATGAACAGAACGTCCCTCGGTTGCAGGTTGGTCAGGATGGCCGCCAGATCGCCCGATTTCTGGATGATCGGCCCCGAGGTCGCCCGGAAACCAACCCCCATCTCGCGCGCGATGATCTGCGCCAGCGTGGTCTTGCCCAGCCCCGGCGGGCCGTGCAGCAGCACATGGTCGAGCGATTCGCCCCGGCCGCGCGCCGCGGCGATGAATATCGCAAGATTTTCTCGGCTTGCTTTCTGCCCCGTGAATTCCGCGAGAGTTTGCGGCCGCAGGGCGGCTTCCGGCCCGTCCTCGGCATCGCGCGCGCCGGAGAGCAGCGCCCGGTCTTCCGCGCCGCTCATCGGGCGAGCCGCCGCAGCCCGCCGCGGATCAGCTCATCCAGCGCCGCGTCCTCGCCGGCCTCCGCCTGCACCGCGGAAAGGGCCGCCTCTGCTTCGGCACGGCGGTAGCCGAGATTGACCAGGGCCGAAAGCGCGTCGGCCAGCTTCCCCTGCGGCGGAGCGACGGGCGGGGCCGTTCCGGTCGGGATGAAGGCCGAGCCGGTCGGCATTGCGGCAATCCGCTCGCGCAGCTCGGAAATCAGCCTTGCGGCAAGCTTTGGGCCGACGCCGGGCGCACGGGTGATCGCCCCCCGGTCGCTCGCGGCGATGGCGCTGGCGAGCTGGTCCGGCGGCAGCGCCGAAAGCAGGTTGAGCGCCACTTTCGCGCCCACGCCCTGAATGGTGGTGAGCAGGCGGAACCAGTCGCGCTCGGCGGCATCGATGAAGCCGAACAGGGTGATCGCATCCTCGCGGACCTGGGTTTCGACGAGCAGCGTCGCGCGCGCCGGCGGCGCCGGCAAGGCGGCCAGGCTGCGCGCGGAGCAGAACACCACGTAGCCGACGCCGCTCACATCGATCAGGCAGCGCCCGTCCTCGATCTGCTCGGCCGTGCCGCAGAGCCGCCCGATCATGCCGCCGGCACCCGGCTGGCGGTGGCGAGATGATGCGCATGGCAGATGGCGACGGCGAGTGCATCCGCCGCATCGGCGCGGGTGATCGCCGCCCCCGGCAGCAGGCGGCGCACCATGAGGGCGACCTGGTCCTTTTCCGCGGCCCCGGTGCCGACCACGGCGCGCTTCACCGTCTTGGCGCCGTATTCGGCGACCGCGATTCCCGCCCGCGCCGGGGCGAGCAGGGCGACGCCGCGGGCATAGCCGAGCTTGAGCGTCGCGGTCGCGTTGCGGTTGACATAGGTTTCCTCGACCGCCGCATGGTCGGGCGCATAGGTCGCGAGCAGCCGGGCGAGGGCGGCGTCGAGCGTATGCAGCCGCTCCGCCACCGCCGCCGCGCCGTCGGTCGCGATCACCCCGTCGGCGACATGCCGCAGCCGGTTGCCATCGGCCTCGATGATGCCGAAGCCGGTGAAGCGAAGGCCGGGATCGATCCCGATGATGCGCGCGCGAATCGGCATGCTCACGGACTATAAAGGATTCCGCGCCCCCCGTCCGGTCAGGCGGACAGTGCCTGCATCACGTCGTCGGGAATCTCGAAATTGGCGTAGACGCTCTGCACGTCGTCGCTCTCCTCGAGCGCGTCGATCAGCTTCATCACGCTGCGGGCGGCCTCCTCGTCGAGCGGCGTGGTGGTGGTCGGCCGCCAGTCGAGCTTCGCGGCTTCGGGCTCGCCGAATTTCTGCTCCATCGCGTCGCGCACGGCGAAGAAGTTTTCCACCGCGCAGATGATCTCGTGGCCCTCGTCGGTGCTCTGCACGTCGTCCGCCCCGGCCTCGATCGCGGCTTCGAGCATGTCGTCCGCGCTGGCGGCCGCGGTCGGATAGCGGATCAGGCCGATCCGGTCGAACATGAAGGCGACGGAATTGGTCTCGCCCAGCGCGCCGCCATGTTTCGAGAAGGCCGCCCGCACGTCGGAGGCCGTGCGGTTGCGGTTGTCGGTCAGCGCCTCGACGATGATCGCGATCCCGGACGGGCCGTAACCCTCGTAGCGCACCTCCACGTAATCGTCACCGCCGGCGCCGCCCGCCGCCTTCTTGATCGCCCGCTCGATCGTGTCGCGCGGCATGTTCGCCTGGCGGGCGGCGGCGCAGGCCGCGCGCAGCCGCGGGTTCGCTGCCGGGTCGGGCAGGCCGGTCTTGGCCGAGACGGTGATCTCGCGGATCAGCTTGGCGAACTGCCTGGCGCGCCGCGCATCCTGCGCGCCCTTGCGGTGCATGATGTTCTTGAATTGCGAATGTCCGGCCATCAGAAAATCCATGATTCATCGCCGGTGCGCGCCCGCGCGCGTCCCGGAAGTTTGGTCGCGGCCGGCGATACCATGTCCGGCCCGAATTTGATATGCCCCTTCGGCGACCCGTTTTTGCGGTCATGATCGGGGGATGGATGGAGAGTGCGTCGCTGGGGCTGGCGCATCGCGCATGGCGGCTGCTGCCCGCCGAGACGCGCCGCCGCGCGATGACGCGGGTGGCGGGCCTCATCGCCGGCCGGCCGGATCGCGTGCCGCCGGCGGCGAGCGAGGGCATCGTGGTGGCCGGCGATATCGACGGGGCGAACGGTCTCGCCGAGACCAGCCGGATCATGGACACGGTGTTCCGCCAGATCGGCGTGGGGCGCGGCACGCTCCAGCTCGGCCTGCCCAGCGTCACCCCCGCGCCGGGCGCGCTGCCGCCCGCCGAGGCCGCGATGCTCGCGGTGGTGAACGCGCCGATCCTGCCCGTCGGCCTCGCCCGCTGGCCGCGCGCGCTGATGCGGGGCCGCCGGGTCATCGGTCTCTTCGTGTGGGAACTGCCGGCGGTGCCGGCCGCCTGGCACGTGGGAGCCAAATTCGTCCACGAGATCTGGGCGCCGTCCGCCTTCTGCGCCGAGGCGTTCGAGCCCCTGGCGCCGGGGCGCGTGCGCGTCGTGCCCTATCCGCTCGCCGCCCTGCCGCCGCCGCGCATCGAGGGCGGGCGCGCCGATTTCGGCCTGCCCGACGGCGCCCTGGTGGTGCTCGTCGTGTTCAATCTCGCGTCCAGCCGCGTGCGCAAGAACCCCGAAGGGGCCATCCGCGCCTTCCGCGCCGCCTTCGGCGACCGCCCCGACCGGATCCTCGTGCTCAAACTGTCCGGCACCTCGCTGTATCCCGAGGACCTCGCGGAGATCCGAGCGATGGTCGCGGATGCGCCGAACATCCGGGTGATCGACGAGACCATTCCCGAGCCCGCCCTGCGCGGCCTCATCGCGGCGAGCGACATCGTGATGTCGCTGCATCGCGCCGAGGGGTTCGGCCTCATCCCGGCCACCGCGATGCTGCTCGGCCGCCCGGTGGTGACGACCGGCTGGTCCGGCAACATGAGCTTCATGGACGCGGACAGCGCTGGCCTTGTGAAATACGATCTGGTGCCGGTGCACGATCCGCGCGGCACCTATCGGCTGGAGGGTAGCCGCTGGGCGGAGCCGGACACCGGGCATGCGGCGGCGCTGCTCCGGCAACTGGCCGACGATCCCTCCGCGCGGGCCGCACTCGCCGCGCGCGGGCGCGAGACCGCGATGCGCGCGCTGGGAGACGCGCCAGTGCGCGACGCGCTCGCCGCCTCCGGCATCCGATGAGGATTCTCACCTGGCAATGGGGACGGCGCGGCGCCGGGCCGCGCTTCGCCGCCCTGCTCCATGCGGCACTCGGCCGCCTGCCGGCGACCGAATCGGTGCTGTCGCTCTCGGCCGAGGCGGAAATCCTCGGTGCGGCGGATGCGCCGGACTGCGCCTGGCGCTACCCGACCTATTCGAGCGCCGCCGGCGCGCTGGCGCGGCTACTCACCCTGCCCCTCGCCGGGCGCAGCGTTCGGGCGGAACTCGACCGTCTCGCACCGGATGTGGCGCTCTGCGCCATGCCCGCGGTGCTCGACCGGCTGATGGTCGCCAATCTGCGCGTGCCTTACGGGATCATCGTGCACGACGCGGTCTCGCACCCCGGCGAAAGCCTGAGCTTCCGGCTGGTGGATCAGGCGCGGCTGCTGCGCGGCGCGGGGCTGCTGGCCACGCTCAGCCAGGCGGTGACCGACGAGTTGCACAATGCCGGCGCGGTCCGCCCCGGCCAGCGGGTTCTCACCCTCACGCATCCGCCGATGCCGGTGGGCGACGGCGCGATGCCGGCCGCGCCCTTCGCCCATGGCGGCCGGCCGCGGCTGCTGATGTTCGGCCGGCTGCTGCCCTACAAGGGGCTCGACCTGCTGTGCCAGGCGATGGCGGATCTCGGCCCCGATCCCGGGTTCATGCTCAAGGTGGCGGGCGATGGCCCGGATTCCGCCGAACTCGGTCACCTCGGCGCGATGCCGCATGTCGTGGTCGACCGGCGCTGGATTCCCGAGGCCGAACTGGCGCAACTGATCGGCGATTCGGATGCGCTGGTGCTGCCCTACCGGCAGGCGAGCCAGTCCGGCGTGGCGGCGGCGGCGCTCGCCCTGGGCCGCCAGGTGATCGCCACCGATGTCGGCGGCCTTGCCGAGCAACTGCGCGACGCGCCGCAGGCGATCCTCTGTCCGCCGGATGCCGGCGCGCTGGCCGATGCCCTTCGGCGCTGGCGCGACCGGCGCTTCACGCCGGGGCTGACGCCCGCCGCCGATCCGATGGCGGCATGGACGGCGATGGCGGCTCAGTTGCGCGCCGGGCTGGGCGCGATTTCGGGCGCGGCCTGAACCGGCTTCACCGACCAGACCAGCATTGCGGCGCCGGCCAGCATCACCGCCACCATCACGAACGGCGCGCCCGGAAACCGCCACGGCAGGACGCCGCTGAACGCCTCGAACACGACAGCCCCGGTCAGCGGCGCGACGATCGCGGTCAGCCCCTCGATCGAGGAGAGCGCGCCGTTCATCCGCCCCTGCTGGTCCGCCGGTGCTGCGCGCGAGAGCATGCTGCGGATCGCCGGATTGGCGATCGAGCCCAGCGCCATCAGCCCCACCCCGGCGAACAGCCACGAAGCCGTCGGCGCAACGCCGAAGATCATGTAGGCGGCCGCGTTGCAGGCGAAGCCGACAAAGGCGGCGCCGCGTTCGCCAAGCAGTGTCACGGCCCGGCGGACCAGACCGAACTGCACGAGCGTCGACGCGATGCCGGTGCATGCGAAGAAGATGCCGTTCTCGCGCGGCCCCCAGCCGAAGCGCAACGAGGCATAGAGTACGAAAACCGCCTGGATCGCCCCGAGGCCGAACCATCGCACGCTCCACGCCGCGGCGAGGCGCCAGAGGCGCGGCACGGTGGTGAGCAGCCGCATGGCGCCGAGCGGTGTCGCTTCCCGCAGGCGAAACGGCCGCCGCCGCTCCGGCGGCAGCGATTCGGGCAGGACGAAAATACCGTAGACCACGTTCACCGCGACCAGCCCGGCCGAGACCAGAAAGGGCAACCGCAGATCGATCGCGCCGAGAAACCCGCCGATCACCGGCCCGGTGGTGAAGCCGAGCCCGAACGCGGCGCCGATCAGGCCGAAGCGCTGGGCGCGCCGTTCCGGCGGGGTGATGTCGGCGATATACGCGCTGGCGGCCGAGACGTTGCCGGCCGTCGCACCGGCGATCAGCCGGCCGACGAACAGCCAGAGCAGGTTGGGCGCGAAGGCGAGGAGCAGATAGTTCGCCGCACTCCCGGCGAGGGAAACGAGAATGAGGCGGCGGCGGCCGAACCGGTCGCTCAGCTGGCCGAGCACCGGGGCGGCGAAGAACTGCGTCGCCGCGAAGGTCATGCTCAGCACGCCGACCCAGAGGGCCGCGTGCGAGGCGGGTGTTGCGGACAGCTTCTCGACGAGATCGGGCAGAATCGGCGCGATGAGGCCGAAACCGATCGAATCGATGACGAGAACCGCGAAAATGAACCCCATGGTGAGATCGATCCATCCCGTTCAGCAGAGGGCGGGTAGACTGATTCGAACCGGAAGGGGAAGTCTGGCTCCCGGAGTAGGACTCGAACCTACGACCGAGCGGTTAACAGCCGCTTGCTCTACCAGCTGAGCTATCCGGGAACCGTGAAGCGCCTCATAGCCAAGCCCGTGGAGAATGGCAACAGGGTCTGTTCATATCGGCCCTGCCCGATCGACGGGCCGGCCGCCGGCGAGAGGTGGCGATGAAGAAGAGACGGAGAAAAAAGGTGGTGGCCCTCCCCGGACTCGAACCGGGATGCCCGCAAGGGCGCGCGATTTTCGTACCACTTCGGCTTTCGCCGCCCCATGCGGGTTCGTGGTCTGGACTGTCCCTTCACCATACCCCGGCTTTCGCCGGAGGTTTAGGTGCCGCCCGTCCAGTCTCTACACCTTCCCGTTTCCGGGCTTGGCTCGGGATTAGCAGTGAAGCCTTCCCCGACTTTGAGCGGTTCTACGCCGGGCATTTCCACCCGGGCACCCAATTTACGATGAGTCGCGTTCGTCTACCATTCCGACAGAGGGCCAACGGACAAAGTGTATACTCAACAGCATGCGCTCTGCAAAGGGCCGGATGCCGGAGCGTCCGGTCATGCCGGCTGGCGCGCAGGTCCGGGCGGTATCGGGCCGCAGGTTTCGCGAGGACGTCACACAAGGCGGATGGACAAACCGGGGCGGACGGAGCTAGGCTCTGGGCCAACAACTTGTATAGATATCTATTTATGAGAGATGCCTGATATGTCCCGCGCCGCATGGCTTGGCGTCCTCGCCCGGGCGACATGTGCTGAACTGGCGGCCTGCCTCGCCGCCGTGCCGCCTTTGGCCGGCTTCGTGAGGCTGCGCGGCCCGGAAATCGGTATGTCGATGGTGCGCGGGCGGATCGGCGGCGGCGGCCCCCCATTCAATCTCGGAGAGATGACGATCGCCCGTTGCAGCATCCGCGACGAGGCGGGCCGCATCGGCCACGGCTACGCGGCGGGGCGTGACCGCGATCTCGTCGAACTGATCGCCAGGCTGGACGCGGTATTGCAGGACGAGGCGCTTCATCCGCTCTACCATGAAGCGGTCGTCGTGCCGCTGGCGGCGGCGCAGACTGCGCGCCGGGCGGCGGCCGAGGCCCGCGCCGCGGCGACGGAAGTGCGCTTCTTCACCCTCTCGACGATGCGGGGCGATCTGCCATGACCCGCCTTGAGCCCGGTTTCGCATCGCCTCTGGCGGCACAGGCCTGTTTTCGCGCCCTGCTCACCGCGTTTGGCGCCCCGGGCCGGATCGTTGCGCTGCCCCACGTGGTTGAACCGCCCGCCGGGCTTTCGCCGGCCGCCGCCGCCGTTCTTCTGACCCTCGCCGATCCCGCGACGGGCGTCGCCCTTCCGGCACAAGCCCCCGCGCGGGACTGGCTGGCGTTCCACACCGGCGCGCCGCTCGCCGCGCCGGCGGATGCCGCATTCTGCGTCGCCGCCGCGCGGCCGGCCCTCGCGTCTCTGCGACAGGGCAGCGAGGAGGTTCCGGAAGACGGCGCAACCCTGATCCTCGATGTTCCGGCCCTCGATGCCGGCCGCCGCTGCCGGCTGGCCGGGCCGGGCCTGGCGGCGCCGGTGACGGTGCCGCTGCCGGTGGATGGCGCCTTCGTGGCCGAATGGCGGGCGCAGATGCGCCGCGCGCCTTGCGGCATCGACGTCCTGCTCTGCGCCGGCCACCGCGTGATTGCCCTGCCGCGCAGCCTGTCCATCGAGGAGGCCTGACATGTATGTGGCGGTCAAGGGCGGCGAGGCGGCCATCGATGCGGCGCATCGCTGGACGGCCGATGAGCGCCGCGGCGATCCGTCGGTGCCGCCTCTGGCGCTCGACCAGATCGCCAACCAGCTCGGCCGCGCGGTCGACCGCGTGATGGCGGAGGGCGCCCTGTACGACCGCGAACTGGCCGCGCGGGCGATCCGCCAGGCGCAGGGCGACCTGATCGAGGCGGCGTTCCTGCTGCGCGCCTATCGCACGACGCTGCCGCGCCTGGTCGATTCGGAGCCGGTCGACACCGCGGCAATGCTGCTGAAGCGCCGGATCTCCGCCGTTTTCAAGGACCTGCCGGGCGGCCAGCGCCTGGGGCCGACGACGGACTACACCCATCGCCTGCTCGATCTGTCGCCGGATGCGCCTGACCCGCCGCCCGCGGAGCCGCGTGCGGAGCCTGTCCCGCCGCCCGCGCCGGTGCCGCGCGTGACCGATCTTCTGGGCGCGGAATCGCTGATCGAGCCGGATGGCTCCGGCGAACGGCCTGCCGGCGACCTGACCATGGAACCCGTCGCCTTCCCGGCCCCGCGCGGGGTGCGCCTTCAGGCCCTCGCCCGGGGCGACGAGGGCTTCCTGCTCGCGCTCGGCTATTCGACGCAGCGCGGCTACGGCAACAATCACCCCTTCGTCGGCGAACTCCGGGTCGGCGAGGTGCCGGTCAGCATCGTGCCGCCGGAACTCGGCTTCGCGATCGAGATCGGCGACATCACGCTCACCGAGTGCCAGATGGTGAACCAGTTCATCGGCAGCCGGGCGGCGCCGCCGCAATTCACGCGCGGCTACGGGCTCTGCTTCGGCCATGCCGACCGCAAGGCGATCGCGATGGCGCTGGTCGACCGGGCGATGCGCGCGGACGAACTGGGCGAGGATGCCGCATCGCCGGCGCAGGACGTCGAATTCGTCGTATCCCACTGTGACAACATCGAAGCGACCGGCTTCGTCGAACATCTCAAATTGCCGCATCACGTGGATTTCCAGAGCGAGCTGGAAACGATCCGCGCCATGCGGGCCGCAGCGGGGGCCGGCGATGCAGGGCTATAATTTCGCCTATCTCGACGAGCACACGAAGCGCATGATCCGCCGCGCGATCCTCAAGGCCGTGGCGATACCGGGCCATCAGGTTCCCTTCGCGAGCCGCGAGATGCCGCTGCCCTATGGCTGGGGCACCGGCGGCATCCAGCTGACGGCGTCGCTCCTCGGCCCGGACGACGTTCTCAAGGTGATCGACCAGGGGGCGGACGACACGACGAACGCGGTGTCGATCCGGCGGTTCTTCGCCCGCACCGCCGGCATCCGCACCACGACCCGCACGGCCGAGGCGACGGTGATCCAGACAAGGCACCGGATTCCCGAGACGCCGCTGCGGGAAGGACAGATCATCGTCTACCAGGTGCCGATACCCGAGCCGCTCTACCGGCTCGAACCGAGCCGCGCCGCGGCCGCGCAGATGCACGCGCTGGCGGATTACGGGGCCATGCATGTCAGGCTCTACGAAGAGATCACGCGCCATGGCCGCGTCGCGCTGTCCTACGATTATCCGGTCATGGTGAACGAGCGCTATCTGATGTCGCCATCGCCGATTCCGGCCTTCGACAACCCGAAGCTGCATATGAACCCGGCCATGCAGCTCTTCGGCGCGGGGCGCGAGAAGCGCATCTACGCGGTGCCGCCGTTCACGGCCGTGCGCTCGCTGGATTTCGAGGATCATCCCTTCGACCCCCGCCGCGCGGATGCCGCCTGCGCGCTGTGCGGCGCGCGGGAGACCTATCTCGACGAGATCGTCTCGGACGATCGCGGCGGCAAGATGTTCGTCTGCTCGGATACCGATTGCTGCGAGTCGCGGCGGGAGACGGCGCCATGACGCTGCTGCAGGCGCGGGACCTCCGCAAGCGGTTCGGCCCGGTCGCCGCGCTGGACGATGTTTCGCTGTCGCTGCGCCGGCGTGAGATCGTGGCGATCGTCGGCGAGAGCGGGTCCGGCAAGTCCACCCTCCTGAACGTCCTGAGCGGCCGCATCGCGCCCGATTCGGGAACCGTGCTGTATGACGAGGGCGAGGGCCTGTCGCCGATCGCCGGGCGCGGCGAGGCGCGGCTGCGGCACCTGCAGCGCACCCGCTGGGGCTTCGTCCAGCAGGACCCGCGGCAGGCGCTCCGGCTTTCGGTCACGGCGGGCGGCAATATCGGCGAGCGGCTGATGGTCTCCGGCGCCCGGCACTACGGCGATATCCGCGCCACCGCCGCGCGCTGGCTCGAAACCGTCGAGATCGATCCGGCGCGGCTCGACGATCTGCCCCGCACCTTCTCCGGCGGCATGCTCCAGCGCCTGCAGATCGCCGCGACCCTGGTGACCGAGCCGGAACTCGTCTTCATGGACGAGCCGACCGGCGGGCTCGACGTGTCCGTCCAGGCGCGGATTCTCGACCTGGTGCGCGGCCTCGTGCGCCGGCTCGGCCTCGCGGTCCTCCTCGTCACGCACGATATCGGCGTGGCGCGCCTCCTCGCCGACCGGCTCGTGGTGATGCGCCACGGCCGCATCGTCGAGACCGGATTGACCGATCAGGTGCTGGACGATCCGCACCATGAATACACCCAGCTCCTCGTCTCCTCGGTGCTGCCCGCATGATCGTGCTCGACGCCGCCGGGCTTGAGAAAACCTTCGTGCTGCACCTGCAGAACGGAACCCGGCTGCCGGTGCTGCGCGGCGCCGGGCTGACGCTGCGCGCCGGCCGGTGCGTCGCGCTGACCGGCCCTTCGGGTGCCGGAAAATCGACCCTGTTGCGCGCGCTCTACGGAAACTACCGGGTTAGTGCCGGATCGATCCGCGTCCGCCATCGCGGCGCCATGATCGACATGGCCGATGCGCCGCCGGAGCGGGTGATCGAGATCCGGCGCGAGACGCTGGGCTATGTCTCCCAGTTCCTGCGCGCCATGCCGCGCCTCGCCGCGCGCGACGTCGTGGCCGCGCCCCTGCTCGACCGTGGCGCCGCCGCGGAGGCCGCCGCCGCGCGGGCGGGGGCGATGCTGGACCGGCTCGGCATTCCAACCCCCCTGCATGCCCTGCCGCCGGTGACCTTCTCGGGCGGCGAGCAGCAGCGCGTGAACCTCGCCCGCGCCTTCGCCTGCGAGTGGCCGATCCTCCTCCTCGACGAGCCGACCGCCTCGCTCGATGCCGCCAACCGGGACATCGTGATCGGGCTGATGCGCGAGGCGAAGGCTCGCGGCGCGGCCCTGCTCGGGATATTCCACGACCGGCACGTCCGCGACGCCGTGGCGGACGAAACGCTGTCGCTCGAACCCCTGAAGGAAAGCGCATGACGACGTTCACCAATGCAAGGCTCGTGCTGCCCGACCAAATCCGCGACGGCAGCCTGTCCGTCGCGCAGGGCCGGATCGCGGCATTCGGCGGCTCCGGCGCGGATGTCGACCTCGAGGGCGATTACCTGATTCCGGGCATCATCGACCTGCACACCGACAATCTGGAACGGCAGACCCAGCCGCGCAACAACGCGCGCTGGCCGTCGCGGTCCGCCCTGCTGACGCATGACGCGCAATGCGCTGCGGCCGGCATCACGACGGTGTTCGACGCCCTCTGCCTCGGCGATATCGGCTTCGGCAAGGCCCGCAATCAGACCTTCGAGGACGCCTTTGTCGACCTGCGCGCCCTGTTGCCGCTCGGCGCCCTGAAGAGCGAGCACTTCCTGCATCTGCGCTGCGAACTCCCCGCGCCCGAAATGCCCGGCATGCTGGCCCGCGCCATCGACGACGATCGCGTGCGGCTGATCTCGCTGATGGATCACAGCCCCGGTTTGAGCGGGCAGTATGCGGATGTCGAGCGTTACCGGCAGATGCGGCGCGACGAGGGCGTCGCCGAGGGCGAGCTCGACACCATCATCGCCGAGTTGCAGGACAATCATCACGCCTATCACGGCCCGAACCGCGCCTTCGTGATCGCCGAGGCGCGGCAGCGGGGCATTCCGCTCGCCTCCCACGACGATCACACCGAGGCCGATGTGGCGCGCAACGCGGAGGAAGGGATCGGGATCGCCGAATTTCCCGTCTCGCTCGCCGCCGCGCGGGCCGCCCGCGCGCGCGGCATGCGCAGCATCGCCGGCGCGCCGAACATCGTGCGCGGCGGGTCGCATTCCGGCAATGTCGCGGTGCTCGACCTGGTCCGCGAGGGCCTGCTCGATGCGCTGGCCTCGGACTACGTGCCGGCGTCCATGCTGGAAGCGGTGTTCTGCCTCGCCGCGCGCGAGATCCTGCCGCTGCCCGCCGCGATCGGGCTGGTCACCGCGGGGGCGGCGGACATCGCCGGGCTCGACGATCGCGGCCGGCTCGCCGTCGGACTGCGGGCCGATCTCGTGCAGGTGCGGGTCTACGAGGGTCTGCCGGTGGTCCGGTCCGTCTGGCGGGAGGGCGTGCGCATTGCCTGAACCCCACCGCGCCGCCGTCTACTACGTTCCCGAACCGGATGATCCGCTCTGGTCGCGGGGCTGCGCCTGGCTCGGCCGCGATCCGCTGAGCGGAGAGCGCCTGCCCCAGCCGCCGGTCGCCGGACTCGAGGGCATGACGGAGTCGCCACGGCGCTACGGCTTCCACGCGACGCTGAAGCCGCCGATGGCGCTGCGGCACGGGCTCGACGCCTTCATCGCCGATGCGGCGGCGCTGGCCGCGCGGATGCGGCCCTTCGACCTGCCGCCCCTCGACATCGCCAACCTGCACGGCTTCCTCGCCCTGTGCCTCGCCGGGGCGTGCCCGCCGATGCGCGACCTCGCCGATGCCTGCGTCGCCGAACTCGATCACCACCGCGTGCCGGAGGACGCGGCGGCGCGGGCGCGGCGCGCCGAAGGCCGCCCCGCCGCCGAGCGCGCGTATATCGAGCGGTGGGGCTATCCGCTGGTGTTCGATGCGTTCCGCTTCCACATGACGCTGACCGACCGGATCGCCGACAATCCGCTCGTCCCCGCCGCCGCCGCGCATTTCGGCGAGACCCTGGCCGCGGCGCGGCGCGTCACCGGGATCGCCGTCTTCGTGGAAGAGGGCGCGGGGGCGCCGTTCCGTCTGGCCCGCCGCCTGCGCTTCGGCGCCTGATGCCGCGATCGGGCCGCCTCGTGCTGGTCGTCGGCCCGTCCGGCGCGGGCAAGGACACGGTGCTGCGCGAGGCCAGGCGCCGCCTCGGGCATGCGCCGGACATCGTGTTCCCCCGGCGCGTCATCACCCGGCCGCCCGATCCGGCGGAGGATCACGAACCGGTCTCCGACGATGAGTTCCAGCGCCGCGCCTTCGCCCTCTCCTGGTCGGCGCATGGCCTGAGCTACGGCATTCCGGCAAGCATCGTCGGCGATCTCGACGCCGGGCGGATCGTCGTGGTCAACGTCTCCCGCGCGATCGTGGCCGATGCGCGGCGCCGCTTTCCCTGTTTCGTCGTCGCGGTGACGGCGGCGCCCGCCATCCTCGCCGCGCGGCTCGCGGTCCGGCGGCGCGAAACCGCGGCCGAAATCGGCGCGCGGCTGGCCCGCGCCGCGGCCCCGGTCGAGGCCGATGCCGTCGTCGCCAACGAAACCACGCCGGAAGCGGCGGGGGCGGCGTTTCTCGGCATCCTGCTCCGCTGCCGCGACCTGCCCTGCCTGCCGTGATGCGGCGGGCGCCCCGCCGCTAGAGCACTTTCCGATCCTGTTGGATCGGATAACGATACTCTACGGCTCGAACACCAGTTGCACGCGCGGCGCCGGATAGATCGACAGGCCGAATTCGATCGGCGCCCCGCCCTCCGCGATGTTCAGGGATTCCGTGGCCAGCAGGGCGTCGCTGCGGGCCATGCGCAGCAGCCGCGCCTCGCGCGCATCCGGCTGGCGGGCGCAGACGCGCGTCCATTTGCGCGTGTAGTCGGCGATCCCGAGCGCGGCCAGCGCCGCGGTGATCGACCCGCTGTGCCGCAGCGCCTCCAGCAGTCCCGGCAGTGCCCGCGCGGGGAAAATGTGCCGCGACAGCGAGATCGGCGTCGAATCCGCCGAGCCGATGCGCTCCAGCAGGATCACCGGTTGCGCCGGCGCCAGCCGCAGCGCCTCGGCGGCGGCGGTGGCTTCGGGCAGGGTGTCGAGGGCGGTTTCCTCCAGCATCAGGATATCGCCGAGCGGCGTGCGGTTGTGGCCGCGCACCCATTCCGAGAATCGCGGCCGCTGGCCGATCCGGTAATCCAGCACCTCCTCCGCCACGAACGACCCCCGTCCATGCTCGGTGCGGATGATGCGCGCCTTGGCCAGTTCCTCCAGCGCGCGGCGAACGGTGTGGCGGTTGACGCCGTAGCCCTGGGCGAGCCGCGCCTCGGTCGGCAACCTCGTGTCGTGCGGGTAGACCCCCTCGCGAATGTCGCGGGCCAGCGCGTTGGCGATCTGGCTCCAGAGCGCCTCACCCCGTTTGCGTTCGAAATCCATGCCTAGCAGATGCCGGAAACGGCGGCCCGAATCCAGAGATGGCCGGCCTCAGGCGGCATCAGCCCGCTTGCCGCCGCCGGGGCTTCGGTGCCGCCGCCGCCGGCGCGGCCGGGAACCGGGCGGGCGCGGGCGGCGAAACACGCCGGACGTCCGCCGGGTCGATCACCCGCAGGTCGCGATACACGCCGCCCTCGCGGCTGAAATGCGGATTGTAGAACGGGTCGCGTTTCAGCGCTTCGTCCCATCTTTCGCGCATCGTCTCGTTTTCCAGCATGAACCGCGCCAGCTTGCTCTCGTCGAAATCGTCGCCCCGGCTCAGGCTCTCGCGATGTTCGCAGACCGTGTCGGCGCTGAAGATGATGCGGTATCCCGCCTGCCTGATCTTCATGCAGAGATCGACGTCGTTGAACGCCACGCTCAGCCCGTCCTCGTCGAAGCCGCCAGCCGCCGCGAACGCCTCGCGGCGGACCAGCATGCACGCGGCGGTCACCGCAGAAACCTCGCGGCAGGCGATGGCATTGGCGATGTAGCCCGGCTTGTCGGCCGGCAGTCCGCGGAAACTGTGATCGGCGATCCCGCCGACACCCAGAACCACGCCGGCATGCTGCACGGTCTCGTTCGGATAGAGCAGTTTCGCGCCGACCGCGCCCACGCCCGGATCGGCCAGCGCCTCGTTCAGCATCGTGCGCAGCCATTCCGGGTCGCTCACGAACACGTCGTTGTTCATGAACAGCAGGAACGGATGCCGCGCCGCCTCCACCCCGCGATTGTTGATGCGCGAGTAATTGAACGGCTCGGCGATGCGGATCACCCTCGTGTCCGGCAGGTTGCCCTGCTCGACGGCGAAGCCCTCCGCCTCCTCGTCCTGCGACCAGTTGTCGAGGAGAAGAATCTCGTAGCGCGTCCCCCGCGTCACGTCCCGGATCGCCTCGACGCACGCGCGCGTCATCCCGATATGGTCGCGATATGGGATCAGGATCGAAACGCCCGGGTCCTCGCTCATGCGGAAGCTGGTGCGATAGCAGGTCAGCCCGCCCCGCCGTTCGGTCCGCGCCGCCAGGCCCCGCCGCTTCAGATGCGCGGCGACGGCGGCGGCGCCGGCCAGCGCCGCCTTCGGCTTGGCCGCCCCGGAGCCGGCGGTCGACTGCGCGGTGATCCGCCAGTGATACAGGATTTCCGGCACGTGGTGGATCTCGTGCGCGCCGAGCCGCTCGACCAGGCGCAGCAGCAGGTCGTGGTCCTGCGCGCCGTCCAGCTGCGGGTCGAGCCCGCCGGCGGCGCGGACCAGCGCCGCCTCGGCGACGGCGAGATGGCAGATATAGTTCAGGTCGAGCAGCAGCCGGTAATTGAAGTCCGGCTTGAAATTGGGCTCGGAAAACGCGCCGCGCCGGTCGATCTTGTCCTCGTCGGAATAGAGCAGCCGCGCCCCGGTCGCGGCCTGCGCCCGCATCATCGCGTCGAGCGCGCAGGGTTCCAGCACGTCGTCATGATCGAAGAAGGCGATGAAATCGCCCGTCGCCGCCTCGATCGCGCGGTTGGTCGCGGCGGCGATCCCGGCATTGGCCTTGCGGATCTGCACGCGGATGCGCGGATCGGCGTCGGCGAGGCGCTTCATCAGCGCGGTGAGGCGCGCATCGCCGCTGCCATCGTCCACCAGGATGAGTTCCCAGTTCCGGTAGGTCTGCGCGCGCACGGAATCCACCGCGGTCACGAACGCGCCGTGATCGGGCCGGTAGACCGGGCAGATCACCGAAACCAGCGGCGCGTCGGCGCGCGCGCCGTAGCGGGCGGCGATCCGGGCCTCGGCGAGGGGTTGGCTGCGCGCGGCCCAGCTCCGGTAGCTCGCCAGCGAATGGCCCTCGGCCGGCAGCACCGCCTTGAGCTCGCGCCGCAGCCGGTAGGCGTAGCGGAACAGGTCGTCCGCCTGTTCGATCAGCCCTTCGATGCGCTCGCGCTCGGCCGAGCCGGGCATGCGCAGCTCGACCGGGCTGCCGCGCAGGGCGACGCGGCCGGGCATCACGTGGAAGTCGAAGCTGAGCGTTCCGCCGCTGCGCCGAAGCTCCGGCGGCGGCGACCACGAGAAGCCGCAGGCCGGGTCGGCGCCGAGCGCCTCCGCCACGTCCGCCCGGAACTGGTCGGCCATCAGCTCGGCGACCGGCTGGCCGTTCGTCGACACCACGACGCGGGCGCCGCCCGCTTTCTGCCCCGTCCGCTCGTCGACCTGCAGCACCCAGCCCTGGATCAGCCCGTCCACCAGCCCGTCCAGCACGCCGTCCACGCGCACCTGCCGCGCGAGGCAGAAATGCAGCTCCGGCAGCACGAAGCCGCCCCGGCCCGGCAGGCCGACCGGGCGGCCATCCACGGTGGCCAGGGTGAGGACGTGGCGAAGCCCGTCCTGATGCATGGCCGGGATGGCGAACTGGAAGCCGACCTTCGTGTTCGGCAGGCTCAGCCGCCGCAGGTCCGGCCGGTCGAGATCGCACTGGATCACATCGGCGACCTGCCCGTCGATCAGCACGCGCAGCGCCAGCGGCCGGTCGATATCGGCCGTATCCACCGCCCATCCGGCCAGCGTCGCATCCTCGATCCTGTCGAGAAACCCGAGAATGGTCGACGCGGGCATGGTCGGCGCGGGCGCCGCGCGCGGCGCGGAGGGTTTGGACTTCGCGCGTCCCGCTCCGCTGGCCGGCAATCTGGCCATGGAAATCTCCTTGTCTGAAATGTCGTGCGCCGCGGCACGGCGCGGCCTCAAATGCGGATTCGACAATGCATGTTTTCTAACCGCCGGACAGTCCGGCGGCAAGCGATCGGCCGGGGGTGCGGCCGGCGAGTTGCCAAGCCCGGCACGATTGCCTATACCGCCCCCTTCCAGCGCGATCAGGTCGCGAGCCCGGGCCATTTTGGCATGCCCGGCCGCACGCCGCGCGCCCGGCAGGCGTCGGGTATGGACGAGAAGGAGTATGAAATGCCGAAGATGAAGACCAAGTCGTCGGTCAAGAAGCGGTTCAAGATCACCGCGACCGGCAAGGTGATGGCCGGCCACGGCAACAAGCGCCACGGCCTGATCAACCGCTCCCAGAAGATGAAGCGCACCAATCGCGGCACGATGGCGCTGCCCGAGCAGGACGGCAAGACCGTCAAGCAGTGGGCTCCCTACGGTCTGGATTGAGGAGCGATAGACAATGGCACGCGTCAAACGGGGTGTGACGACCCACGCCCGTCACAAGAAGGTTCTCAAGCAGTCCAAGGGGTTTGTCGGCCGTTCGTCGACCAATTACCGGATTGCGCTCGAGCGTCTCGAAAAGGCGCTCCGCTACGCCTATCGCGACCGCCGGAACAAGAAGCGCGAGTTCCGCGCCCTCTGGATCCAGCGCATCAACGCGGCCGTGCGCGAGCAGGGCATGACCTACAGCCAGTTCATTGCCGCCCTCAAGGCCGCGAATATCGAGCTGGACCGCAAGGTGCTCGCCGCCATGGCGTTCGACGATCCGGCCGGTTTCACCGCGATCGTCGAGGCCGCGAAGGCCGTGCGCGGCTGATCGGCTAATCCGGTGCCGGTCCGCGCCCGCGGATCGGCACCAGGTGCCGCATGAACAGCGCGGCACAGGACGCCCAGCTGTGGCGTTCGGCAAAGCGCCGGCAGTCGGCGCGGTCAAGCTTCAGGGCGGCCAGCGCCGCCGATCCCAGATCCTCATCGAGAACACCGACCGGCGGCGTCGCGCCCCCGATGATGTCGGCCGGCCCCGCCACCGGAAACGCCGCGACGGGAGTGCCGCTCGCCAGCGCCTCGAGCACGACGAGGCCGAACGTGTCCGTCCGGCTCGGAAACACGAAAACATCCGCGCTGGCGAACAGGCTCGCCAGGTCCGGGCCGTGCCGCGTGCCCAGAAACACCGTCCGCGGTCCCGCATGGCGCCGTTCGAGCGCCGGCCGGGCCGGGCCATCGCCGACGATGAGCTTCGTGCCCGGCAGGTCGAGATCGAGAAAGGCGGGCAGGTTCTTCTCCACCGCGAGCCGCCCGACCGAGAGAAAGATCGGCCGTTCATAGGGCAGGTCGATCGCCCGGCCGGGGTTGAAGAGGTCGGCATCCACGCCGCGCGACCAGAGCAGCGTGTTCGAAAACCCCCGCGCGCGGAGTTCGTCGGCGAGCGAAACGGTCGCCACCATCGTGCCGGCGCCGTGCAGATGGAAGCGGCGGAGCCATGCATACGAGAGCCGCCGGGGCAGGGCGGTCCGCGCCGCGAGATAGTCGGGAAAGCGGGTATGATAGGCGGTGGTGAACTGCCAGCCCCGGCGGCGGGCCAGGCGCGCGGCGGCGACGCCGAGCGGCCCTTCGGTGGCGATGTGCAGCGCGTCCGGGGCAAAATTGTCGACAATCCGGCCGAGCCGCCGGCCCGGCGCGACCGCGAGGCGGATTTCGGGATAGAACGGGCAGGGCAGCGTGAGGAACCGGTCCGGCCCGACGACGAGCACCCGCTGGCCGAGCCGCGCAAGCTGATCCGCCAGCATCGAGAGTGTCCGCACGACACCGTTCACCTGGGCGTGCCAGGCGTCGGTGACGATCATGATTCCGGCGGGATCAGGCAGGTGCCGCATCCATTGCGCCGGGCTGGGCGGTCTCGCCGCGGGGAGCGAGGAAGGAGAGCCGGTTGAGCGCGGCCCAGTCGAGCAGTTCGAGCCTTCCGTCGTGATGCTCGACGAGCGCCGTGCAGCTTTCCACCCAGTCGCCGTCGTTGATGTAGCGCACGCCGTTGACCACGCGCATTTCCGGATGATGGATATGGCCGCAGACCACGCCGTCGAAGCCGCGCGCCGAGGCCTCGGCGGCCAGCGCGACCTCGAACCGGTCGATCGCCTTCACCGCCTCCTTCACCTGGCGCTTGAGATAGGCGGAGAGCGACCAGTACGGGTAGCCGAACCGCGCGCGGGCGATGTTGAACCAGCGGTTGAGAACCAGCGCCCCGGTATAGGCCCAGTCGCCGAGAACCGCGAGCAGCTTCGCATAGCGCACGACCGAGTCGAACTGGTCGCCGTGGATCACCAGCAGCCGCTCGCCGGCGGCGGTGACGTGCTCCGCCTCCTCGGCGAACCGCACGCCGGCGATTTCGAGCCCGAGATGAAGATAGCGCCGCACGAGTTCGTCGTGATTGCCCGGCACATACGTGATCTTCGCGCCGGCCCGCGCATGGCGGAGCAGCAGGTTGATCACGTCGTCATGGTGGCGGTCCCAGTACCAGCCGCGGCGCAGCCGCCAGCCGTCGATGATGTCGCCGACGAGGTAGATGTGCTCGGCGCTGGTCCGCCGCAGGAAATCGGCGAGGAAATCCGCCCGGCTGCCGCGCGTGCCGAGATGGATGTCCGAGATGAACACGCTGCGATAGCGGATGATCGCGCCGGGGACTGTCATGGCGCGCTCACTACGGCGTGCCGGCGCGTCGCGCCTAATGAAAGTCCGGTGACAGGGCCTCGATCTTTACAACGACATGACGCACTGCGCCGATAAAGGCGGGCGAAATCAACCGCCGACCTGGGCCGTCCAGTCCTGCAAATTGTAATAATTGGTGACGCGCGCGATCTTGCCGTCGCGCACATCGAAGAAGGCGCCCGCGGGCAGCACGTAGCGCTGGCCGCGCGCCTCGGGCAGCCCGGCATCGGTCTTCAGATATTCGCCATGCACCACGAATTCCGCCGCGGCGCGCCGCCCGTCGGCGCTGGCGAAGACGACGATGTCGGTCAGGCGCTCGCGATACGAGACATTCATGTGATCGAGAAAGGCGGCGAAGGCGGCACGGCCGGCCTCCCGCTGGCCCTGGTTGATGTCGTGCGCGACATCCTCGCTCAGCAGGTCGAGCATACCCTGCGGCCGCCCCTCATTGAACGCGGCGTAATAGGCTTCGATGAGGGCCCGGGTCGCTTCGGCTGGCGTGCTGTGCATGGTCATCCATTCCTGAAAGGAGCGGATACATTCCAGACTTTGCGGCGGGCTTCAAGGCCGCATCCCCTTGCCGGCCCCTCGGCCAGAGATTACCCTATACGTAAACTTATTGGAGCGAAACATGAGCCAGCCCGAAAGCCGCCAGTTCCGTCTGATCCGCCGCCCCGTCGGCCTGCCGAAGCGGGATGATTTCGAATTCCTCGTCGAGCCGGCGCGCCCGCCGGAAGCCGGCGAAGTCATGGTCGGCGTCGAATACATCTCGCTCGACCCCGCGATGCGCGGCTGGATGAACGAGGGCAAGTCCTACATCAAGCCGGTCGGGCTTGGCGAGGTGATGCGCGCCGGCGCGATCGGCACGGTGATCGAAAGCCGCGCCGAGGGCTTCGCCGCCGGCGATGTGGTGACCGGCCCGCTCGGCGTGCAGAGCGTCGCGACCCTCGCCGCGAAGGACTGCCTGAAGGTCGATCCGTCCCTGGCGCCGAAGCCGCTGTTCATTTCCACCCTCGGCATGCCGGGCATGACCGCCTATTTCGGCCTTCTCGCCGTCGGCGAGCCGAAGCAAGGCGAGACGGTGGTGGTCTCCGCCGCCGCCGGCGCCGTCGGCGCGCTGGTCGGGCAGATCGCGAAGATCCAGGGCTGCCGCGTGGTCGGCATCGCCGGCCGCGAAGACAAATGCCGCTACATCGTCGACGAACTCGGGTTCGATGCGGCGATCGACTACAAGACCGAAAGCGTGCCCGACCGTCTGCGCGAAACCTGCCCGAACGGCATCGACGTCTATTTCGACAATGTCGGCGGCCAGATCCTCGACGATTGCCTGGCCCGCATCAACCTGCGCGCGAGGATCGTCATCTGCGGCGCGATCTCGCAATACAACAGCACGACGCCGGTGCGCGGGCCGGCGAACTATCTCTCGCTGCTCGTCAATCGCGCGCGGATGCAGGGCATGATCGTGTTCGACTGGGCCGACCGCTATCCCGAAGGCATGCGGGCGATGGCCGGCTGGCTGAAAGAGGGCAAGCTGAAGAGCCGCGAAGACATCGTGGACGGACTCGACAATTTTCCCGAAACGCTTCTGAAACTTTTCACCGGCGAAAATTTTGGAAAGCTCGTCCTGAAGGTCTGAAATGACGATCGGCGGTATTGGGGACTTGCACTGATGCCGCCGATATGCCACGAGGCCGTCACAATTTAGTGACTGGCCCCGCTGGGGCCGACGAGGGGAAAATGTCTTTCATCTTGATCTCGGCCCCCGCCGTTGCGGCGGCAGGCGATCGCCTGTGCAATGGCTGACAATATTCTCGAAGCTCGTGGCCTGTCCAAGGCATTCCGTGGTTTCATGGCCGTGCAGGACGTCGATCTGTCGATCGAACGGGGCAGTATTCATGCCCTGATCGGTCCGAACGGGGCCGGCAAAACCACCTGCTTCAACCTGCTGACCAAATTCCTGCAGCCAAGTGCCGGACGCATCGTGTTCGAGGGGCGCGACATCACCGAGCTCAAGCCGGCGGACGTCGCGCGTCGCGGCATGGTCCGCAGCTTCCAGATTTCGGCGGTGTTCGGGCACATGAGCGCGCTGGAGAACGTCCGCGTCGCCCTGGCCCGGTCGCGCGGCGGCAATTTCGATTTCTGGCGCAGCGAACGCGCGCTTTCGGTCTTCAACGACCGCGCGCACGAACTCCTCTACGATGTCGGCCTTTCGGACAGTGTCGATGTCCCCGCGGCCGAGCTTTCCTACGGCCGCAAGCGTGCCCTCGAGATTGCGACGACGCTGGCGCTCGATCCGAAGCTGATGCTGCTCGACGAGCCGACCGCCGGGATGACGGAATCCGACGTGGCGCGGATCGTCGCCCTCATTCGCCAGATCCGCAGCGGCCGGACCATCCTCATGGTCGAGCACAATCTCTCGGTCGTTTCCGGCCTCTCGGACCGGATCACCGTGCTGGCGCGCGGACGGGTGCTGGCCGAGGGCGACTATGCCAGCGTTTCCGCCGATGAAGCGGTGATCACCGCCTATCTCGGCTCGGAGCATGCCGATGCTTGAAGTTGCCGATCTCAACGCCTGGTACGACGAAAGCCATGTCCTGCACGGCATGAAATTCGAGGTGCGCGAGGGCGAGTGCGTCACCCTGCTCGGCCGCAACGGCGCCGGAAAATCCACGACGCTGAAGGCGATCATGGGCCTGGTGCCGAAGCGGTCCGGCAGCATCCGCTTCCGCGGCGCGGAACTGATCGCCGCCCGTCCGGACACGATCGGCCGGGCCGGAATCGGCTTCTGCCCGGAGGATCGCGGCATCTTCGCGGGCCTGTCGGTCGAGGAAAACCTGATGCTGCCGCCGGTCGTCGCCCCCGGCGGCATGAGTGTCGCCGATATTCACGAGCTGTTTCCCAACCTCCGCGAACGCGCGAAGAGCCCCGGAACGAAACTCTCCGGCGGCGAGCAGCAGATGCTGGCGATCGCCCGGATCCTGCGCACCGGCGCGAAGCTGCTGCTGCTCGACGAGCCCACCGAAGGCCTCGCGCCGGTCATCGTGCAGCAGATCGGCCACATGATCGCCGAGATCAAGCGCCGCGGTTTCACCGTTCTGCTTGTCGAACAGAATTTCCGTTTTGCCGCCAAACTTGCTGACCGGCACTACCTCGTCGAGCATGGCCAGGTCGTCGACATGATCCCGGCCCATGAACTCGCGGCCCGCGCCGAGTCGCTCAACCGGCGACTTGGTATCTGAACCCCAACGAAGGAAACATCCATGGACCTGACCAGAAGAAACCTTCTCGGCGGCGCCGCCGCCGGTGTTGCCGCCGCCACCCTGCCGGGCGCGCGGGCGCGCGCGGCCTCGGCGAAGAAGCTCAAGATCGCGGTGATCAGCGATTTCTCCGGTCCCTATCGCGACATCGGCGGCCCGACCTCGGTGGCCTGCGTCGAGCAGGCGATCGCCGATTTCGGCGCCAAGCAGAAGGGCTACGACGTCGAGGTGATCAAGGGCGATCACCAGGAAAATCCCGGCGTCGGCACCGCTCTCGCGCGCCGCTTCTACGATGAGGGCGCCGACCTCGTGATCGACGTGCCGAACTCGGCGATCGGCATCGCCATCGAGGGCGTCGCGCACGACAAGAACCGCGCCTACATCAACACGAACTCGGCGTCGTCCGAAATCACCGGCAAGTTCTGCAACGCGCAGACCGTGCACTGGACCTACGACACCTACATGCTGTCGCACTCCACCGGCGGCGCCATCGTCAAGGCTGGCGGCAAGAAGTGGTTCTTCATCACCGCCGATTACGCGTTCGGCCACCTGCTGCATGACCAGACCGCGGCGGTCGTCAAGCAGATGGGCGGCCAGGTGCTGGGCAACATCAACTATCCGTTCCCGCAGACGACCGACTTCTCCTCCTACCTGATCCAGGCCCAGTCCTCCGGCGCCGACGTGCTCGGCCTCGCCAACGCCGGCAAGGACACGGTCAACTCGATCAAGCAGGCGCACCAGTTCGGCCTCAACAAGAAGATGCGGATCGCCGGTCTGCTGATCTTCCTGAACGACGTCCACGGCATGGGTCTCGATATCGCCCAGGGCCTGACGCTGACCGAGAGCTTCTACTGGAACCTGAACGACCGCACGCGCGCCTTCATGAAGCGCGTGAAGCCCCGCACGCCGAACAACTACCCCTCGATGGGCCAGGCCGGCTGCTACTCCGGCACGCTGCACTTCCTCAAGGCCGTCGAGGCCATGAACAACATGAAGGACGTCAAGAACGGCGCCGCCGTCATCGCCCAGATGAAGAAGATGCCGACCGATGACGACGCCTACGGCAAGAAGTACATCCGCGAGGATGGCCGCTTCATGTGCGACGCCTACCTGTTCCGCGTGAAGTCGCCCTCCGAGAGCAAGGAGCCGTGGGACTACTACGAACTCCTCGCGACCACCCCCGCGAAGGACGCCTTCATGCCGATGGCGGCAGAAGGCTGCCCGCTGGTCAAGGCCTGAGGCACAGCCTGCCATGAAGAGATCCACGTCATGCTCATGATCCTCGGCAAGCCGGCGCCGCTGCTGTTCGGGCAGTTGCTGCTCGGCATCATCAACGGCTCGTTCTATGCGATGCTGTCGCTCGGGCTGGCGATCATCTTCGGCCTGCTCAACGTGATCAACTTCGCGCATGGCGCGCTCTTCATGGTCGGCGCCTTCGTGACCTGGGGGCTGCTGCATTATCTCGGCATCGGCTACTGGCCGGCGATGGTGCTCGCCCCCGTCATGGTCGGTGCGTTCGGGCTCGGGCTCGAACGCACGCTGATCCGCTTCACCTACAAGCTCGACATTCTCTATGGCCTGCTGCTGACCTTCGGCCTCGCCCTCGTGCTCGAAGGGCTGTTCACCAACGCCTATGGCAGCTCCGGCGTGTCCTATTCCGCGCCGGGCATCCTCTCCGGCACGCTGGATCTCGGCTTCATGTATCTGCCGGTCTATCGCGGCTTCGTGGTCGTCGCGGCGATCGTCATCTGCGTCGCGGTGTGGTTCGTGATCGAGAAGACGAGCCTCGGCGCATTGCTGCGCGCCGCGACGGAGAACCCCTCGCTCGTGCAGGCCTTCGGCGTGAACGTGCCGCGCGTGATCGCGCTCACCTTCGCCGCCGGCGTCGCCCTCGCGGGGCTCGCCGGCGTGCTGGCGGCGCCGCTCTATTCGGTGAACCCGGGCATGGGAACCGACCTGATCAACACCGTCTTCGCCGTCGTCGTCATCGGCGGCATGGGATCGATCGGCGGCGCCATCCTCACCGGCTTCGGTCTTGGCATCATCCAGGGCTTCACCGAGGTCTATTACCCGGCGGCGTCGTCGGTGGTCGTGTTCGCGGTGATGGCCGTGGTGCTGCTGGCCCGTCCGGCCGGCCTGTTCGGAAGGGTGGCGTGATGTTCGGTTTCACCCGTGCCCAGGCCGTGGGCTTTCTTCTCATGGCCGCGCTTCTCGCGGTCGCCCCGTTCGTCGTCTACCCGATCTTCGTCATGCAGGTGATGTGCTTCGCCCTGTTCGCGATGGGGGCGAACCTGCTCATGGGCTACACCGGCCTGCTGTCGCTCGGCCAGGCCGCGTTCTTCGGCATGGGCGGCTATGTCGCCGGCTACATGATCCAGACGATGCACGCCTCGACCGAGGTCGGCCTTCTCCTCGGCGGCCTCACCGCCGCCGCGATCGGCGTCGTGTTCGGCTGGCTCGCCATCCGCCGGCAGACCATCTATTTCGCGATGATCACGCTGGCGCTCGCCCAGCTGGTCTATTTCTTCGCCGTGCAGGACACCGGCTTCACCGGCGGCGAGAACGGCATCCAGAACATCCCGCGCGGCGCGCTCTTCGGCAGCATCCCCTTGCATGCCGACAAGCAGATCTACTGGCTGGTCTTCGCGGTGTTCATCCTGGGGTTCCTCTTCGTGCACCGGGTGATCCACTCGCCCTTCGGGCAGGTGGTGAAGGCGATCCGGGAGAACGAGAACCGCGCCATATCGCTCGGCTACAAGGTCGAGCACTACAAGTGGATCATCTTCGTCCTGGCCGCCGCCCTCGGCGGCGTGGCCGGCGGGTTGAATGCCCTGGTCGTCCGCATCGCGACGCTCACCGATGTCGGCAACGTGACATCCGGCCTCGTCGTCCTGATGGTGCTGGTCGGCGGCATCGGCACCGTCTTCGGCCCGCTGGTCGGCGCGGCGATCATCGTCGCGATGCAATACTACCTCGCCAGCTTCAGCGACTGGGTCACGGTGATCCAGGGAACGATCTTCATCGCCTGCGTGCTGGCGTTCCGCCGCGGCGTTGCCGGCGAAGTTGCCTCCTGGCTCAAATTGTCCCTTTAATGCGGGATGCCGACTGACGAACTGCGCGATCATGACGCCACGTCGCTTGCCGGGCTGATCCGCGCCGGCGAACTCTCGCCGGACGAACTGCTCGACGCGACGCTGGCGCGAATCGACTCGTGCGATGGCCGATACAACGCCATCGCCGCCGACCTGCGCGACCGCGCCCGGCGGCAGATCGCCGCCGGCCTCAACGGCCCCTTCGCCGGCGTGCCCTTCCTGCTGAAGGATCTGGGTCACGACTACGAAGGCGCGCCGATGACGATGGGCGCCCATGCGATGCGCCATAACGTCGCCGCCCGTTCCGCTTATTACGTCGAGCGCTGCCTGCGCGCCGGGCTGGTGATCGCCGGAACCACCACCTCGCCGGAACTCGGCCTGAAGGCGATCACCGAAACCCGGCTGCACGGCGCCACCCGCAACCCGTGGAATCCCGCGCACACGCCCGGCGGCTCCTCCGGCGGCGCCGGTGCGGCCGTCGCCGCCGGCTACGTGCCGATGGCCGGCGCCTCCGATGGCGGCGGGTCGATCCGCATCCCCGCCGCCTATTGCGGCCTGTTCGGGCTCAAGCCCTCGCGCGGCCGGGTCACCGCCGGCCCCCTGGCCGGCGAGGTGTGGGACGGCGCGGTGGCCGACCATGTCGTGACCCGTAGCGTCCGCGATTCCGCCGCCATGCTCGATTGCCTGGCCGGCCCGGCGCCCGGCGATCCCTTCGTCATCGCCCCGCCGGCGCGGCCCTTCGTCGCCGAACTCGGCGCGGCGCCGGGCCAGCTCAGGATCGCCTTTTCGCTCCGCTCGCCGATCGGCGGCCGCGTCGCCCCCGAGATCGCCGAGGCGACCCGCGCCACCGCGCACCTCCTCGAGTCGCTCGGCCACATCGTCGAGGAGGCCGAACCCGCGATCGACGGCACCCTGCTCGCCCGCTGCTACATGGGCATGTATTACGGCCAGGTCGCCGCGATGCTGTCCACGCTGAAACGCCGGCACGGCTGCCGCGAGTCCGATTTCCACCCGGATACCAGGGCCATCGCGGCGATCGGCCGCGCCATGTCGGCCGGCGCCTATGCCGAGCTGCGCGAGCAGTGGAACGGCTTCGCCCGCGCCCTCGGCGCCTTCCACGAAACCTACGATCTCTACCTCACCCCGACCACCGCACTCGGTCCGGCGCGGATCGGCGAGCTCGACTCCCCGCCCGCCATCCAGGCGCTGAGCCGGCTGATCAGCCGCGCGCGCGCCGGCGGGCTGCTGATCCGCTCCGGCGTGGTCGACGATCTGGCCTTCCGCAACCTCGAACGCACCCCCTTCACCCAGCTCGCCAACCTGACCTTCGTGCCGGCAATGTCGGTGCCGCTGCATCACGGGCCGGACGGCCTGCCGATCGGCATGCAGTTCATCGGCCGCTCCGGCGACGAGGCGACGCTGTTCCGCCTCGCCGCGCAGCTCGAACAGGCCGCCCCCTGGGCCGGACGCCGACCGCCGCCGATCTGACGGCGGGCCGTCTCGTGGGTTGACCAGCTCCCTCTGCCGGCCCACATCGGAAGGGCTGTAACATGACCAGAGGGCCGGCTTCCGTCCCCGCGGGCAGAATCGCGCCGCCGCGGGCACCGAACCTCGCCTGATGCCAAGTGGAGCTGCGCCGCATGAACGAGCCGGCCGCGACGACTGCGAACCGGGCGCCCGCCCCCGTCTCGATCCGCCGCATCGATCCCCTGGCGAGCGCGACGTTCGACGATGTCGCGACGCAAATCGCCGATGCGGCGGATCTGGGGTTCGATACCATCCTGATCGGCGGGCCGTTCGCCACCGATCCGTCGCGCGACGCCGCCTCCGAGCTCGACCCCCTGCTGATTGCGCCCGATGGCGGGCCCTCCATGCCGGCACTCGCCCGGCTTGCGGGCGAGGCCAGGCGGCACGGGCTCGCGATGTGCCTCGAACTCCGGCTCGATCAGGTCGCGCCGGGCGCGGCGCTGGTGCGGCGCCATCCCGGCTGGTTCACCTACACCGCCGACGGGCTGGCGTTCCGCTTCGGCGCGGATGGCGTTCCGGACGCCTGGTGGAACGACCTGGTCCTCCGGCTCCAGGAACACGGTCTGGACGGCCTCTGCCTGCTCGGCGCGCACCGCATGCCGGTGGCGGCGGCCGCGCGGCTGAACCGCGACGCGCGCGCGCGCAATCCGGGCTGGACCGCCATCGCCGCCCCCTTCGGCGCGGCGCCGCCGCAGATCGCCGGCCTCGTGGGCGGGGAATTCGATCACATCGCCGCATCGTCGTGCTGGTGGGATGGCGAGGCCGCCTGGCTCGCCGACGATCTCGAACGGATCGCCTGCGCGGGCAACGTGGCCAGCTTCGCCGTGCCGCCGCTCGCGGCGTCGCAAACCGTCGCGGACTGGCGCCTCGCCCTCGCGGGCTTTCTCGGCACGGCCTGGGTGATGAACGCCGCCATTCCGCCCCGCCAGCGCGCCGCCGTGACGGCGCTCAACAGCTTGCGTCGGACCGAGCGCGAGGTGTTCGCGGGGCGGCCCTTCAGCCTCGCGCCGCCGCACGCGGCAACGTCCCTGTTCGCCCGGTTCGGCGCCGATGGCCGCGGACTGGCGCTCGCCTGCTCCCCAACGGGTGCCGAGCCCGATCGCCACGAACTGCATGCGTTTCTGGCCGGCCGGGCCGCGGCGCCGGTTCCGGTCCCGCTCGAGGGATGGAACGCCGCCGGCCTTGCCTGGTTCACGACCTCGCCGCTGCCCGCCCACCATTCACCGGAATCCCCGCGCCATTCGGTCGATGCGCCGCGCATCGCGATCGAGGCGATTGCGCCGGCCGTCGATGGCGGGCGCTTTCCGGTGAAGCGGATGGCCGGTGAAGACGTGACGGTCGAGGCCGATCTCCTTTGCGACGGCCACGGCCGCCTCGCGGCCGACCTGCTCTGGCGGATGTCCGGCGAGCCAGCCTGGCGGCGCGCGCCGATGGCGGCCATCGGCAACGATCGCTGGCGCGCCCAATTCGGGCTGAGCGCGATCGGCCGCGCCGAATTCACCATCGAGGCATGGGTGGATCGCTACGGCACCTTCGCCGACGAGCTCGCGAAGAAACACGAGGCCGGCCTCGATGTCCGGCTTGAGCTTGTTGAAGGCCGGCAGTTGCTGGACGCCGCGATCGCGCGGGCCGGCGAAGAGGCCAGAACCATTCTGGCCGAATGCCGAGCGGGACTCGAACGCTGCGCTCCCGGAGAGCAGGTCGGAAAACTGACCGCGCCCGCCATCATCGCCGCGATGCGCGATGCCGAGGAGCGTCGCTTCCTGGCACGGCACGAACCCGCCTTGCCGATCGATTCCGAGCGTCGCGCCGCGGGTTTCGCGAGCTGGTACGAAATCTTCCCCCGCAGCCAGAGCGGCGACGCCGATCGCCATGGCACCTTCGACGACGTGATCGCCGCATTGCCGCGAATCCGCGCCATGGGATTCGATGTCCTGTATTTCCCGCCGATCCATCCCATCGGCCGGAAGAACCGCAAGGGGCCGAACAACACGCTCGTCGCCAATCCCGGCGATCCGGGAAGCCCCTACGCCATCGGCGGCGCCGAGGGTGGGCATGACGCGATCCATCCCGAGCTCGGCTCGTTCGACGATTTTCGCCGCCTGATCTCTGCGGCGGCCGGGCAGGGCCTCGAAATCGCGCTGGACTTCGCCATCCAGTGCGCTCCGGACCATCCATGGCTGGCCGAGCACCCGGAATGGTTCGACTGGCGGCCGGACGGCTCGATCAAGTATGCCGAAAATCCGCCGAAGAAATACCAGGATATCGTGAATGTCGATTTCTACGCCGATGGCGCGCAACCCGCGCTCTGGCATGCCTTGCGCGATATCGTCCTCTTCTGGATCCGCGAGGGGATACGGATCTTTCGCGTCGACAATCCGCATACCAAGCCGTTCCCGTTCTGGGAGTGGCTGATCGCCGATATCCGGCGGAACCATCCCGACGTGATCTTTCTCTCCGAGGCCTTTACCCGGCCGAAGATCATGCACCGCCTGGCGAAGATCGGATTCTCGCAATCCTACACCTATTTCACCTGGAGAAATTCCGCTGACGAAATGAAAAATTACCTCGTCGAACTGACGCAGTCATCGACACGGGACTATTTCCGTCCCCATTTCTTCGTCAACACGCCGGACATAAATCCCGCGTTCCTGCAGACATGCAGCCGCCCCGGCTTCCTGATCCGCGCGGCCCTCGCCGCGACGCTGTCCGGCCTCTGGGGCGTCTATAACGGCTTCGAGCTCTGCGAAGCCGCCGCGCCGCCAGGGACGGAGGAATATCTCGATTCGGAAAAATACCAGATCAGAAGCTGGGATTATGGGCGGTCCGGAAATATCGTGGCGGAAATTTCCCTGCTCAACCGGATCCGCCGGCAGAACCCGGCCCTGCAAAGCCACCTCGGCGTGCACTTCATCGATTGCGATAATGACAACGTCCTGTGCTTCGAAAAGGCCAGTCCCGATCGCTCGAACATCGTGCTGGTCGCAATCAGTTTCGATCCCCGCCAGTGGCAGACAACCAGGATCGACCTCCCTCTCGAACGCTACGGGTCTTCCGGGCGGGATGCCCTGCATCTCGAAGATCTCATGCGCGGCGTCGCATTCACCTGGCACGGGCGGCAGCAGGTCGTCGATTTCGACCCGGGCGAACTACCCTTCAGCATCTGGAGGATTCGCAAATGACATCATTGACCGATCAGATCATTCGACCCCAGGCGAACATGTTCGATCCGCTCTGGTACAAGGACGCGGTGATCTATCAGGTTCACGTCAAATCGTTCTTCGACAAGAACAACGATGGCGTCGGCGACTTTGCCGGCTTGACCGAAAAGCTCGATTATATCGCCGAACTCGGCGTGACGGCCGTCTGGATCCTGCCGTTCTATCCCTCGCCGCGCCGCGATGACGGATACGACATCAGCGCCTATCGCGCGGTTCATCCCGAATACGGCTCGCTTGGCGACCTGCGGCGCTTCATCGACGCGGCGCACCGCCGCGGCTTGCGCGTCATTACCGAACTCGTCGTCAACCACACGTCCGATCAGCACCCCTGGTTCCAGCGCGCACGGCATGCCCGGCCGGGCTCGTCGGCGCGGAACTACTATGTCTGGTCCGACACCGACCGGAAATACGACGGCACACGCATCATCTTTCTCGATACCGAGAAATCGAACTGGACGTGGGATCCGGTGGCGGGAGCCTATTACTGGCATCGGTTCTACAGTCACCAGCCAGATCTCAATTTCGACAATCCGCGTGTCCTGCAGGAAGTGCTGGGCATCATGCGCTTCTGGCTCGATCTCGGCGTGGACGGCATGCGGCTCGATGCGGTCCCCTACCTGATCGAGCGTGACGGAACGAACAACGAAAACCTCCCGGAAACCCACGCCATCCTGAAGCAGATCCGCGCCGCGCTCGATGCCCATGCGCCCGGGCGGATGCTCCTCGCCGAAGCCAATCAATGGCCCGAGGACGCCCGCCCCTATTTCGGCGAAGGCGATGAGTGCCACATGGCGTTTCATTTCCCGCTGATGCCGCGCATGTATATGGCGATCGCCCAGGAGGACCGCTTCCCCATTTCCGACATCATGCGCCAGACACCGGAGATTCCGGAAAACTGCCAGTGGGCGGTGTTCCTGCGCAACCACGACGAGCTCACGCTCGAAATGGTTACGGACAAGGAACGTGATTACCTTTGGGAAACCTACGCAGCCGATCGCCGGGCACGGATCAATCTCGGCATTCGCCGCCGCCTCGCCCCCCTGCTCGAACGGGACCGGCGCCGCATCGAGCTGATGAACGGCCTGCTGCTGTCGATGCCCGGCACGCCGGTCATCTACTATGGCGACGAGATCGGCATGGGCGACAACATCCATCTCGGCGATCGGGATGGCGTGCGAACGCCGATGCAGTGGTCGCCCGACCGCAATGGCGGCTTCTCGCGCGCGGACCCGGCCGCCCTCGTCCTGCCGCCGATCATGGATCCGCTCTACGGCTATCAGGCGCTGAATGTCGAGGCGCAGGCGAAGGATCCGTATTCGCTGCTGAACTGGATGCGCAGGATGCTCGCCGTCCGCCGCCGGCATCGCGCATTCGGGCGCGGCGGCTTGCGCTTTCTCTATCCCGGCAACCGGAAGGTGCTCGCCTATGTGCGGGAGTGGACCGATCAGGACGGCGGAGAGGAAACGATACTCTGCGTCTACAACCTCGCCCGCACCGCCCAGGCGGTCGAACTCGACCTCGCGGCCTTCGGTGGCCGAATTCCGCTCGACCTCATCGGCGGCGCGCCGTTCCCGCCGGTGGGCCAGCTTCCCTACATGCTGACCCTGCCGCCGTTCGCATTCTACTGGTTCAGCCTGACGACCGAAGCGGCGATGCCCTTCTGGCGCATCCAGCCGTCGGAGCCGCTGCCCGATTACATCACCCTCGTCATGCGGCTCGGCCTCGCCGACCTCGTTGCCGTCGACAGCCGGCACAGTCTCGAGACCGAAATTCTCCCGCCCTATCTCCAGCGGCGGCGCTGGTTCGCCGCGAAGGACAGGCATGTCCGGAGCGTGACGATCGCCAATGCCCATATGCTCGGCACGGCGGAGGACGATTTCCTGCTCTGCGAAATCGAGGTCGAGTTCGCGGGCGAGGGGAGGGGGGATGTGTATCTCCTGCCGCTCGCGGTGGTTTGGGATGACGGCCCGGTTGCAAGTATCGTCCAGCAGCTCGCCTTGGCCCGCATTCGCCGGCACCGCCGGGTCGGCTATCTGACGGACGCATTTGCGGTCGACCGCTTCTGCCACGACATCATCGCCAGATTGAGGACAAAATCCTGCATCTCGCTCGCCTCGGGCCGGCTCAGCTATGAACCCACCGCGCTGATCGACGACCTGCCGCCGCTCGACGATGCGGAAATCCGCCGCTTTTCCGCCGAACAATCCAACAGTTCCCTGATCGTCGGCGACGCCGCGGTCATGAAGATCCTGCGGCGGACGGAGCGCGGGATTCATCCCGAAACCGAAATGAGCCGCTTTCTGACCGACGCGTCCTTTGCGAACATCCCCGCATTGCTGGGCGAAGTCGTGCGGCTCGATCCGGATGGCGAACGGCGCACACTGATCGTCGTCCAGCAGTTTGTCCGCAACCAGGGCGATGCCTGGCAGTGGACGCTGGATGTCCTCGGGCGCGCGGTCGATGGCGCGATTCACGCCGAACTCCGCGACCCCGGCGGGATCGATCCGCTCTCCGGCTATCTCTCCTTCGTCTCGGTGATCGGACGGCGCCTCGCGGAGATGCACTCGGTCCTCGCGCAGTTCGGCACCGGACCCGATTTCGCGCCCGAACGGGCCGGCGAGGCCGAGATCGCGGCATGGGCCGAGGGCGCGAAAGGCCAGCTGGACGCCGCCGTCGCCGCGGTCGAACAGATGGCCGACCGGGCCGGGCCGGAAACGCAAGGCCTGATCCGGCGCCTGCGCGACGAGCGGACGGCGATCGAAACCCGATTGCGGCGCCTCGCCGAGGCGGGCGCCGGAACCCTGCTGACCCGTGTGCATGGCGACTTTCATCTCGGCCAGGTTCTGGTGGCGCAGGGCGATGCGTTCATCATCGATTTCGAAGGCGAGCCCATCAAGCCGATTGCCGAGCGGCGGAAGAAATCCTCTCCCCTGCGTGATGTCGCCGGTCTGTTGCGATCCCTCGATTACGCGGCCGCCACGGTGGAGCGCGCGGCTTTCGCGGCCAGCGAACGCGGCGAAGACCGTCAGCAGGCCATGATCGCGCGCTTTCGCACCGATGCCGCCGCGGCCTTCATCGAGGCCTATCGCGCGGTCGCGATGACGGCCCCGCGGCCATGGATCACGGAAGTCGCGTGGCGCGATGTCCTGGCATTGTTCATGATCGAGAAGGCCGCGTATGAAATCTGTTACGAGGCGGCGAACCGGCCCGGCTGGATCGACATCCCGCTGAGCGGTCTGGTCCGGATTCATGAGCGGCACGAGGGAGGCGGGGATGCCGGCATCGGCTGACGAAACGCTGGACGCGCTTGCGGCCGGAACCCATGCCGACCCGTTCAGCGTGCTTGGTCCCTGCCATGGGCCGCTCGGAACGTTCGTCCGGACCCTCCAGCCCGGCGCGAGCGGCGTCACGCTCCTGTGCGGCACGGGTCTGGAACTGCCGATGACCCGCGTGCATGCGGGCGGCATTTTCGAAAGCGCGCCGGTCGAGGCCACGTCGTACCGGCTCAGGATCGATTGGGGTGGTTCCAGCCAGGAGATCGACGATCCCTACCGCTACGGCCCGCTGCTCGGCCGCGACGAAATCCGCGATCTCGCCGAGGGGCGGAAACTGCGGCTCGCCGAATGCCTCGGCGCCATCCCCGTCGCGATCGGGGGCGTCGAGGGCGTCCGCTTCGCGGTCTGGGCGCCGAACGCGCGGCGGGTTTCCGTTATCGGGTCGTTCAACGGCTGGGATGGCCGCCGGCACCCGATGCGGTTCCGGCACGATGCCGGCGTCTGGGAGATCTTCATTCCGGAACTTTCCGCCGGAACTCTCTACAAGTATGAAATTCTCCAGCACTCGGGCGAAGTCCAGCAGAAATCGGACCCCGTCGCGCGGCAGGTCGAGGGCCCGCCGGCAACCGCCTCCATCGTCGCGCCGGTCCCGGCGTTTCGCTGGCGGGATGGCGCCTGGTGTGCCGCGCGCGAAGCCCGTTCTGACAAGCCGTTATCCATCTACGAAGTCCACGCCCCCTCGTGGCGCCGTCACCCGGATGGCCGCCCCTTGCTCTGGCGCGAACTGGCCGACACGCTGATCCCCTATGTGCGCGATCTCGGCTTTACCCATATCGAATTCCTGCCGCTCACGGCGCACCCTTTCGGCGGGTCGTGGGGGTACCAGCCGCTGTCGCAATTCGCGCCGCTCCCCGCCCTCGGCACGCCGGAAGAGCTGGCGGACTTCGTCGATCGCTGTCATGCGGCAGGTCTCGGAGTCATTCTCGACTGGGTGCCCGGACATTTTCCGACCGATGCCCACGGGCTCGTCCGGTTCGACGGAACCGCGCTCTATGAACACGAAGATCCCAGAGAGGGATTCCATCAGGACTGGAATACGCTGATCTACAATCTCGGCCGGACCGAAGTCAGGAATTTCCTGATTGCCAGCGCGGTGTTCTGGCTCGAGACATTTCACATCGATGGACTCCGCGTCGATGCGGTCGCGTCGATGCTGTATCGCGACTATTCGCGCCAGCCCGGCGAGTGGATCCCGAACCGCCATGGCGGGCGGGAGAACCTCGAAGCCGTCGCCTTCCTCCGGGAGCTTTCTGCCGCCATCGCTGAAAATGTTCCCGGCGCCATGCTGATCGCCGAGGAATCGACGGCGTGGCCGGGGGTGAGCCATCCGGTCGAACAGGGCGGTCTCGGCTTCACCCACAAGTGGAACATGGGCTGGATGCACGACACGTTGCGGTATGTCGGACATGATCCGGTGCATCGGAAATTCTCCCACCACGACATGACCTTTGGCCTCGTTTACGCGTTTTCCGAGCGCTTCGTGCTGCCGATCTCGCACGACGAGGTCGTGCACGGAAAGCGGTCGCTGCTCGGCAAGATGCCCGGCGACGCCTGGCAGCGTCTGGCCAACCTCCGGCTCTACCTCGCCTTCATGTGGACCCAGCCTGGCAAGAAGCTGTTGTTCATGGGGCAGGAATTCGGCCAGAGTGCGGAATGGAATCACGATGCCGAATTGAACTGGCCGGAGGCGGCAACGCCGGAACACGCGGCCCTGCGCCTGCTGTTGCGCGACCTGAACCATCTCTATCGCGACACGCCCTCGCTGTCGTGCACGGATTTCGATCCGGATGGCTTCCGCTGGGTGGTCGAGGATGACGCGGATCAAAGCGTCTTTGCCTGGCTGCGGCATGTGGGAAATGACCCAAACGCCCTCCTGGTCCTCTGCAACTTCACGCCGGTGCCGCGTGAGCGATACCGTGTGGGCGTGCCGCTGCCGGGGCGCTGGCGCGAGGTGCTGAACACCGACGCCGTCGAGTATGGCGGCAGCGGCCTCGGCAATCTCGGCGGGATCGACAGTGACGATCGCCCCGCCCACGGATTCGCGCAGTCGCTGTCGCTGACATTGCCGCCGCTGGCAGCGCTGATCCTGCGTGCGGAGAGCTGATGGCGAGCCTGCCGAAATGCATGACCGCGGGGCGGTGCGATCCGCTGGGCGCGACCTGGGACGGGTTCGGGGTCAATTTCGCGGTGTTCTCGGCCAATGCCGACCGGATCGAACTATGCGTGTTCGACAGGAGCGGCCGCCGCGAGATCGCGCGCTACGACCTGCCGGACTGCACGGACGAGGTCTTTCACGGCTATCTGCCCGATGCCCTGCCCGGCCTCGTCTACGGATACCGCGCCCATGGTCCCTATCAGCCCGAACTGGGCCACCGCTTCAACCCGAACAAGCTGCTGCTCGATCCTTACGCCCGCGCCCTGATCGGCGAGGTCCGCTGGTCCGACACGTTGTTCGGCTACCGGCCTGGTGCCACCCGCGCCGACCTCTCGTTCGATCGCCGTGACTCGGCCCAGGCGATGCCCAAGGCCGTCGTCCTCACCGACGACGCAACCTGGGGCGATGACCGCAAGCCGCTTCTGGGCTGGGCGGAGACGGTCATCTACGAGGCGCACATACGCGGCCTGACGCGGCAACGCGCCGACCTTCCCGAGGACAGGCGCGGCACCTTCGCCGCGCTGCGCGATCCGCGCATGATCGATCATCTCGTCAGGCTCGGGATCACCGCGATCGAGCTTCTCCCGGTTCACGCGATCCTGCAGGACCGGTTCCTCGTCGAGCGGCGACTCTCGAATTACTGGGGCTACTCGACGCTTTCCTTCTTCGCGCCGGAGCGGCGCTATTTCGCCGAGCCCGACAACCCGGATGACGAGTTGCGCGCCACCGTCCGGCGCCTGCACGAAGCCGGAATCGAGATCATCCTCGATGTCGTCTACAATCATACCTGCGAGGGGGACGAGACCGGCCCCACGCTTTCCTGGCGCGGGCTCGACAATGCCAGCTATTACCGGCTTATGCCCGGCCACCAACGCCGCTGCGTCAACCACACGGGGTGCGGAAACACGGTCAACATCGCCCACCCGCGCGTGCTGCAGATGGTGACCGACAGTCTGCGCCATTGGGCAACGCGCTTCCGGATCGACGGTTTCAGATTCGATCTCGCAACGACGCTCGGCCGCGAAGCGGATGATTTCGATCCCTCCGCCGGCTTCTTCGATGCCATCCGGCAGGATCCCGTGCTCTCCCGCCTCAAGCTGATCGCCGAGCCGTGGGACCTCGGGCCCGGCGGCTATCAGCTGGGCAATTATCCGCCCGGCTTCGCCGAATGGAACGCGGCATTCAGGGACGGCGCGCGGCGGTTCTGGCGTGGCGATCCCGGGCAGCGGCCGGAAATCGCGCGCCGGCTGATGGGCTCGCCCGAATTGTTCGATCGCCGCCGCCGGCGTCCCTCGGCCTCGGTCAATTTCGTCACCGCGCATGACGGCTTCACCCTGCGCGATCTCGTCTCGTATTCGGAACGGCATAATTTCGCCAACGGCGAGGACAACCGAGACGGCGCCGAAGACAACGTCTCCTCGAACTGGGGCGTCGAGGGCGAGACCGCGGACGGCGCGATCAATGCCCTGCGCGATCGCGTGCGCCGGGCGCTGCTGGCGACGTTGTTTTCATCATACGGCACGCCGATGCTGCTCGCGGGAGACGAGATCAACCGCACCCAGCGCGGGAACAACAACGCCTATTGCCAGGACAACGAGCTTTCCTGGCTCGACTGGACCGCGCTCGACGACGAGTCCGGCACCGGCATGCTCGGCTTCGTCACCGCGCTGGCCGCCGTGCGTCGCCGCTATCCCAGTCTGCGCAGCGCCGTCTTTCTCCACGGTATCGGCATGATCGCGGATGACCTGCCGGACACCGCCTGGTTCGACGAGGCCGGAAACCCGCTCGACAGTCACGCCTGGTCCGATGCCGCGGCGCGCCTGCTGGTGCTGCGGCGCGCCACCGCGAGCGAACGGCGGCGCGAGGCAACCCTGCTGCTGCTGAACGCCTCCGAGGATGACAGGGTCTTCACCCTGCCCGCACCCGCCTTCGCCTGGATCGTCGAAATCGATTCCGCCCGGGCGGAGCAGTCCCGCCGCCCGGTGGACGGCCCCGATCTCACCGTCGCCGCGCGGTCGATGATGATCCTCGGCGCCGAGCTCGCGCCGCCAACGGCATGAGCGGATCGGCATTGCACGCGCTCGCCGAGCGGGCGGGCCTGCAGGTGGTCTGGCAGGACGCGTCGGGCGTCCGGCGCACGGTCTCGCCGGCCACGCTTCGCGCGATCCTCGGCTGCCTCGGCCTCGAAGCGAGCACCGACGCGGCGTGCCGCGACACCATGCGCCGGCTCGACGACGAGGACCGCGCGGCCGCGCCCCTGCTCGCCGCGACCGCGGGCGAAGCGCTGACGCTTCCGGCACTCCGCGGCCCGGCGGTCATCCATCTCGAGGACGGGCGTCGGCTCGATGTCACGCCCGGCACGGCTGCCGGCGGGAACGCCACGCTGCCCGCCACCCTGCCGCCGGGCTATCACCGTCTGGAGACGGCCTCAGGCGTCCGCACGCTCGCCATCGCGCCGCGGCGCGCCCACACCGTGGCCGACGCGCTCGCCGCCGCCGGACGGGAGGGCAAGGCGTGGGGACTTGCCGTCCAGCTCTACGGCCTGAGACGCGAGGGCGATTGCGGCAACGGCGATTTCGCCGCCCTGGCCGATCTTGCCGGGCCGGCCGGCCGCCTCGGCGCCGATGCCCTGGCGATCAGCCCCATTCACGCCCTGCACGCCGCCGAGCCCGATCATTACAGCCCCTATGCGCCATCGAGCCGCTTCGCCCTGAACCCGGCCTATGCGCCCCTCGATTGCGCGCCGCTGGCGGAGGCCGGGCTGATCGACTGGCGCAAGGCGCTCTCCCGCCGCGAGGCGCTGCTGCGCGCGGCGTTCGCCGCCGGGCGCGCGGATCCGGCATTCCGCGCCTTCCGCGACGATGCGCCGGCGGGAATCAGGCATTACGCACTGTTCGAAGCCCTCGTCGCCGAACGCGTCGCCCGCGGCGACGGGCGGGACTGGCGCGGCTGGCCCGCCTCGTGGCGCGATCCGGCCAGCGCCGATGTCGCCGCGGCGGCCCAACGCCTCGACGATGAGGTGTCGTTCCACCTTTACGCCCAGTTCCGCGCCCGCCAGGGCCTGGAGATGGCCCAGCGCTCCGCGCGCGGCGCCGGCATGGCGATCGGCCTCATCGCCGACCTTGCGGTCGGCGCCGATCCCGCCGGCTGCGATGCCTGGGCGCGGCCGGGCGAGATGCTGCGCGGCGTCTCGGTCGGCGCGCCGCCGGATGCGTTCAACCGTGCGGGACAGAACTGGGGCCTGACCACCGTCTCGCCGCGCGGCCTGCGTCGGTCGGGCTTCGCCGCCCTGCGGGACATGATGGCATCGGCGCTGCGCTTCACCGGCGGCGTGCGGATCGACCATGCGATGGGCCTCGCCCGGCTGTGGCTCGTCCCCGACGGCGCCAGCCCCGCCGAAGGGTGCTACCTTCACTATCCGTTCGCGGACATGCGCCGGATCGTGGCGCTGGAATCGGTCCGCCACCGCGGCATCATCGTGGCCGAGGATCTCGGCACCGTTCCGCCAGGCTTCCGCGCCGAGCTCGCCGCCTCCGGAATTTCAGGGATGGCGGTGATGTGGTTCGAACGCGAGGGCCGCCGCTTCCTGCCCCCGGCCGACTGGCGCCCCAATTCGGTGGCGATGACCACGACGCACGACCTGCCGACCGTCGCCGGCTGGTGGCGCGGCACCGACCTCGGCTGGCGGGAGCGGCTCGGCATCGCCGGCGAAAGCGCCGCAGATCGGGCGGAGGACCGCCGTCACCTGTGGTCCGCCCTCCGGCAATCCGGTTGCGCCCGCGGGCCGCGGCCGCAGGATCGGGAGCCCGAAGCGGTCATCGACGCCACGGTGGCCCATATCGGCACGGCCTCATCCGAGCTTGCGCTTCTTCCCCTGGAGGATGCGCTCGGACTGCCGGACCAGCCCAATCTCCCCGGCACGACCACCGAACATCCGAACTGGCGACGGCGAATGCCGCAACCGGCCAGCCGCATGCTCGACCCGCCCGAGGTCACCGCCCGGCTGTCACGGCTTGCCCGCGCGCGAAAAAACACGCCGCCACCAAGGTAGATTTTTGCATCTGCCAGATTTTCGCCACTCACTTCAAATCCGCCCCCTCAGCCAATGGAGGCAATCCGGAAGTACGACGCCTTGCCGGACAAATTACAACAGCAAGCGCCGCTGTGTGGTATTTTTCACAACGCTGAAAATCGACATGAATTCCATACATTTCAGCCAACAACAATTTGTGTCGCTCTATATTCGGCGACGAAGACAAATAATAAATGTCTTTTGCTTTCGAAAGTTTTTTCAGATAGTTTTTTTGAAAACGAGTCGTCAAGTATGGTATCCGTTCGGGTATTCCGATGACCTGATCGGTATCTGGAAAATACGGAACCATAAATCCAAGAGGTGCAGTACCAAGGACCAGCAGCGAATTTTCATATTTCCTGAATTCTCCCTTGTTGATCCCGAAATAGGTTCTGCCAAATTGTTCGCGGCCCCAATTGGTGTCGGCCAATGCGTGGGTCCCATATAGGCTGCCGCCGGCGATCAAGGCGACAAACAGAGCCGCCCCCGCAATGGAGGCGGACCGCATGCGCCTCCACGACAAAAGTCTGGCAAGTGAAACCAAGGAAAAAGCGGGGGCGATTGTTTCAATTGCTGAAAAATATCGATAATAACTAAACATCTTTTCCCATACAATAAAAGAAAGCAATACAAAAGTAGCCAAAAAATACATCTCAATAACGGATGGTTTGAACCGGCACGTCGATGATCTTTTTGCGTAAGCCCAAAAATAAACGGCTGGAACCAGAATCAGGACGAGGGCAGGGAAGAGCGTACGAAAGGGAATTTCCATCCCGACCAGATGATTGTCCGTCGTATGATGATGAACAAAGGCAAGCCTGAACGGCAGGGCCAGGTAGCCCGCGAAATCCACCGGGAACCAACGGCCATCATGGATTGCACGTGGCGCCATGAAGGGTGAGTGAAAGATGTTGTTGAAATAGGGAAAAATCGGATTGCGGAAGTGCGACCACATCTGCCAGCCGAAATATCCATAGGTCGCCAGAAACGCGACAGCCGAATACGCCGAGAATACAAATGCATTCAGAAGAATGCCCCGGATTTTTGATGGCGACTCGAATATGCCCGTCAGGATCAAGGCGCCGGCGACCGCCAGGGCGTACACCATATTGGTGAATTTCAAGCCGCAGGCAAAGCCGACGAGCGCGCCGGCAATTCCAAAAAACAACAGCCTTCTGTCCCTGAGACCTTCGAGGATACACCAGAGTGCGATGATGATGGGCGTATCCAGAAGCGTGTCGCCCATCGTGCCGCCGATTTCGGACCAGAAGACAGGGCTGATCAATGCGGCCAGTGTTGCGATCGATGAAAGCATGATCCGCTGGAACATGCCGAAACCGTGTTCGGTCATGCGAAAGCAGAGCAACCATACCGCCGACAGGGACAGGGATTGCAGACTGGCAATGATCAAATTCGCCGCGAGGGGAGAAAAATGATCTATCAGGATATAGTAAAACGAATTCAATAGTGGATCCAGGTAAGACTGCACCGTGCAGATCGAATCTGAAAAAATCTTGCCGTTCAGCCAGAGATAGCCATTGAGAAAATGATAATTCAGCAAATCCCAGTTCAGATCAGCGCCAAGCCGAAGAGAGATGCCGCATAGCAGGGCGGCGTTAATGAAAATGACGGCAGGCGCGAGAAAAAGATATCGGCTCTTCTGCGAATTTGGCGCCGTGCTTGCAGGGGCTTGCATGTATCGTGCTCTCTTGTTTGACGGCTCAGGCCCTGGGCGCGTCTGTCTGCAAATCACCCGGCGGGGCATGATGGAGATAGGCAAGCAGCCTCGTCTCGCGGCGGCCTCGCGTCACGGTGTCCAGGATCAGTCCGGTCGTCAGGCTCAGGGCGCCGGCAATCACGATGCCCGTCGCCAGAACGGCGGTCGGTAGCCGCGGAACCAGGCCCGTGTGCAGATAGGTGGCGATCAGCGGTGCGGCGAGCCGGAGCGCCAGCGCGAACGCGAACACGGCAAGCGCGCCGAAAAACGCCAGCGGCCTCTCATGGCGCAGCAGCCTGACGATCAGGCGCAGGATGCGCCAGCCATCGCTCCAGGTGCGGAGCTTGCTCACCGATCCGGGGGGCCGCGGCCGATACGCCCCTTCGACATGCGCGATCGGGAGAGCCAGTTCCAGGGCGTGAACCGTCAATTCCGTCTCGATGTCGAAGCCCGTGGACAGCACCGGAAACGACTTCACGAACCGCCGGGACAGAACCTTGTATCCCGACAGCATGTCTTCGACACGGTCGCCGAAGATCATCCGCACCGCCCCCGTGAGCAAAAGATTGCCGAAGCGGTGCCCGTCCCGGTAGGCGGCATCGTCCGTCTGGCGCCGTATGCAGTTCACCAGATCGAACGGGCCGGTCCGGGCGCGGCGGATCATCGCCGGCGCCAGCGCCGCATCATAGGTATCGTCGCCATCCGCCATCACATAGAGATCGGCCTCGATGTCGCGGAACATGCGGCGGACGACGTAACCTTTGCCCTGAAGCGGCTCGTGCCGCACCACCGCGCCGGCCTGTCGGGCGATCGTCGCCGTATCGTCGGTCGAGTTGTTGTCGAAAACGTAGATCGTGGCATCGGGCAAGGCGCTCTGAAAGGCATGTATCACGCTGGAAATGGCCACTTCCTCGTTGAAACAGGGAATCAGAACGGCAACGCGTGGTTCGTCAGCCTTCATCGAAACCTCGGTTCGGGGGTCCACATCGGCCGTATCATTCAGTGCGAAATCATGCAAATTGCACGAATGGTTCCAATATCATGATCTAATGGAATATTTTGAGCGGCTTTCGATTGAACGATGCCATCGGCCGCGCTGTCGTTCCGCCGTGGCCGAGGCGAATTCAGCCGAAATCAGGACAGCAACCGGGGCCGGCGGTTGACGCGCCTGCGGCGCGGTTGTCCGGCGGCCGTCACTCTTCCGTGATGACGCCGAGATGCCGGGCAATCCTGCGTGCGGCCTCCTGCCATGTGTGCCAGGTGATCGAGGTGGGGTCCGGAATGCGCTCTCGCTGAGCGTCCTCCAGCCAGCCCTGAACGGCTTCCGCCAGATCTGCGGCATCGAGACCCGAGAAATAGGTGGCATGCTCGCCCGCCACCTCGCGGAATACCGGAATGTCGCGCGCCAGCACCGGCAGTCCGTGCTGCGCCGCTTCGATCAACGGCAGGCCAAACCCCTCACCCTCGCTGGCGGCGATCAGGCACGAACTCGCTTCATAGATCGCCTCGAGATATTCGTCGCTGATTCCATCGAGCCAGAAGAGCCTCTCGCCGCGCTCGGGATGCTGGCGCAGCGTGCTCACGATGCGGGGGATCGTCCGCCGCTGAATATCGGGTACCAGCTTCCAGCCCTCGTGTCCCACAATGACCAGGTTGACATCGACGCCCTTCGCCCAGAGCAGCTCGAAGGCGGCGATCGTCTGGAGATGACCCTTGCGCGGCTCGATCGTGCCCACCATCAGGAATGTCGGGCGGCCGCGAATCGTGGACAGGATCCGCTCGGCGCCATCCGGAAACCCGGTCGTCGGGGCCGAGCGTTCAATATCGGCGCCGAGATGAATCCACTCGATCCGCGGGAGTTTGTCCAGCGTCAGTGCCGATTTAGCCCACGTCTTCATCTCTTCCGCAACAGCTTCCGAGATACAGACAATACCGTCAAATTGGCTGATGGCAGTTAGCCATTGTTCGTGACCTTCACCACTGCCGTCGGGGAAAACGTGTGGCATGAGTACCGGAAGCAAATCGTAAACCATGAACCAGATTTTTACGCCTCTATTGTGCCATGTCTGCAAATATTTCTGTTGAAAAACAACAATATGCCAAGCAAAATCAAGAGTAAAAAGTACGTCTCCGGGCCAGGCTTCTACAGCATCATCTTCTAAGTCGACCTTTTCGATTCCTAGAAGGCGGCTGGTGAATTGTCTGGCATACCGATAGCCGAGCATATCCACGGTTGCATAAACTGGCTCGATTTTCCAACCAAGAGGAGGATTGGTAAGCCACTCCAGCAATATTGCCCGGACGACACGCTGAATTCCGGTTCGCAGATCGGTATGCACCAGAATCGATACATCGACCAGTAATTGCGGATGACGAGGATGTGCCGGGAAGTTTCTGGCCAGCGAGGTCGCGAGGCGGGAGCCCTCGCCGGATGGTATCGGCTGCGTCTTCAATGACCGGATCAAGCCGTAAAGGCCCCGATCGGCGCGTCCGTAAGCGTCCTCGATGGCCCGTTCATAAAGTGCGGCGCAGATCGCGGGCGCGTGCCGCTCGCGAATGACGGATCTTGCCCGGTCTCCCAGAACGCGCCTGCGATCGGCGTCGTTGGCCAGCGTGTTCAGGGCGTCGACTAGGTCCGCCTGGTCGAACTCATCCTGGAGCATCCAGACGGCCGAGCGGTCGAGCTCCCCCATCGCGCCACGGGCATTCACGATGGTCGGAATGCCGTGATTCATGCAATCGAGCACGGAGGCCGAGGTCTCGCCAGGCGTATTCGCCCGCAACTGGACCGCAATATCGGCGGCGGCGAGGTAGGTCTGAAACAGCGGGCGATCGCCCCAGCCGGTGATCTGCACGGCCTCCCACGCGCCGGCCTGCGCGATGCGATCGAGCAGCGCCCTGCCATAGGCCGCGCCGTGATTCTCCCCCACGAACACCAGTCTCGCTCCCGGCCTGGACGCGACAGGACTGTCGAGCCACGCGTCGAGAAGGCGATGATTGAGCTTCGTCGGATCCAGAAATCCGAACGAGCATACCAGAAGATCATCCTCCCCGAGACCGAGTTGCGTTCTGGCCTTGTCCCGTGACGCATCAACAACGGGCGTCCGCACGAGCGGGATGACATTCCAGCCAGCAGAACTGGAGTCCCCGTACCAATGATCCGCCAGGGCCTTCGAGTGTTCGCTATGCACGATGATGCCAAGCGCGTCCTGCAGGATTTGCAGGTTCAGCGGATAGGTCTCGACGGCCGCGCCGTCCCCGCCGGCGATCCAGTCGCCGGCGGCGGCAATGCCATGATCGCGCCGCAGCGCATCGAACAGCTTTCGTTGATCGTGACCGGCTCGATAGGCCTGAAGCGACGAGAGATAGAAATCATGCAAGACAACGACGCCCGGAAATTGTTCGAGCAGATCAACCATGTGCGCGTGCAATGGCGAGTTGCCGAACTGGTACACGATACGATCGAATTCGCCCGCATGATCGTGAAACCAGTCGACGGATCTCACCGGCATAGCCCCGCCGGCTATCTCGGTGCCGACGAGCGCCTGGCTGGAAATCAGATCGATGTCGTAATGTCGCGCAAGCGCCGGCAGCAGGTCGGCGCTGTAGTCGCTGATGCCGCTGCGCTCCGGCGGAAGCGGGGACACGAAGGCAAGGCGGCGCTTGCGTTGCGGCAATGGATCGGGCGCAACGCCGGATCCGGCAGCCGGGCGCAGGCTTTCGAACGCCTGAAACGTCTTCCGGGCCACATTGTCCCAGGTGAACAGCCGGGACTGGACGCTGGCGTGCGCTTCGAGTTCACGGCGCCATTCATCATCCGTGGCCAGCCGATGGATCACCCGGCACATGTCATCGACGTCGAACGGATCGAAGAGCGCGTCGTCGCGCCCGATCACCTCGGGCAGGCTCGATGCCCGGCTGCCGATCGTCGCGCGCCCGCACAACATGGCCTCGACCGCCGGCAGGCCGAAGCCTTCATGCCATGAAGGCATGATGAACCCCTGCGACAGGTTGTAAAGCGTATTGAGATCGCTGTCGGACACCGAATCGAGAAGCACCAGACGTCCCGGCCGGAGGCCGCTGCGCGCGGCATGGGTCTCGAAGTCCTGCCGGCCGAAGATCGAAAAATCACCGATGAAAGCCAGCTGGTGCGTGTCGCGCACCGCTGCGGGAAGGCGGGCAAACGCCTCGATCAGGCGCTTGTGATTCTTGTGAACGTCCGGTGAGCTGACATACAGGAAAAAGGGATGATCAAGGCCCATGCTGGCCAGCACGGCATCGCGTTCGACCGGCCGAAGCTCGGTCTTGCGGAAGTGGCCATCGCTGCCGGTTCCGACGGGGATGACCTGTGCCTCGTCCCGCCCAAGATGATCAACCGCCTCCGATGCGGCCGATCGGGAAATCGCCAGTAGCAGCGACGCCTTTTTCAGATACCCGATTTTCTGTCTGTAGTATTCCGCATAGCGGGGATCGGGGTCGAGGAAGCGGTCGGCGTTCAGCAGCGGAATGAGGTCGTAGAGCGTGACGCTGACCGGACAGCCCGCGCCGTGGCGTGCGATGCTGGTCACCGCGTCATCGATGTAACCTTCGAACAGGCTGGTGACATGCACGATGTCCGGGTTGAGCGACGCCAGGAAGGCCTCGCGGACCAGTTCGGCAAGATCCCGCCGTTCGGCATTCGAGGGATCAATGGCGGCGACCGGGCCGGGCGCATCCCAGACAACGATATTTCCGGCCGGCAGCAGGTTGTCGAAGGCGCGACGGATCGGCTGGATCGTTTCGGGAAACAGCGCGCTCAGGGCAATGATGATGTCATGGCCTGCATTGTTGCGCACGAGCGCTTGCGCGAGGCTGAGCGAATACCGGCCGATCCCGCGAAGGCGACTGGCGCTCTGTGCGCCCTGCAGGTCCAGGACAATCCGCATGATGCAAATCTTTCGTTCGCGTGAATGCCGTCAGGAATGAATCCAGAGATGAATCTTCTGCGCCCGCGCCGACATCTCGGCCGCTTCCGGAAAGGCCGCGGATCTTTGGGACGAGCGGAGGGCTGCGGAAAGTTTCCGCTGTACACCCGGCATATGGCCGAGGACCCGGACGGCCAGTGCCCGCCGCCGCGGATCCTGCCGAACCCAGTGGGAGAGGGAATGCACGAGCCCCCGCGCGATGCGTCTCGGCCGGCTGCCCGGGGTCAACGTGACCCAGGCATAGCTTCCGTCCCTGACCCAGCGCAGCCTTGCCGCGGCCACCCGGGGGCCGTTCGTGACGCGCCACGAACGGCTCGCATAAATCTGCCGGATCTCGCTTCGCGCCTCGAGCAGCAACTGGTCCCTATGGTCGATCTGCCGCAACGCGTCGTTCAATTTCGCATGTATCTGCGCGGCCGCCTGCTGGATTTCGGCCGATCGCGTTTCGGCCTGGCTGGCCCGCTCCAGCGTCTGGCGCAGATGCGTCTCGATCAGGTCGGCCCTCCTCCGCGCCTTTGCCAATTCATCCTCGCCCGCGCTGACCTGCTGCTGAAGCGAGGCGACTTGTTCATGCAGGGAGGTGATCTGCTGCTGGAGCGAGGTGATCCGCAGCCGAAGCGCCGCGCTGCCGCTTTCCTCCGCGTCGAGTCTGTCCTGCAGCGCCTTGCGTTCGGCAGCGGCCTCGCCAAGCACGTGATGGCATATCGTCGACGAGGCACGCCCGCCCAGTGTGAAATTGTCGAACACGTTGGGGGGAACCTCGAAGTGAACCCGAAGTTCCGGGTGGCCGTGACTGAGGTAGAAGTTATTGAGCCCGTCACGATAGACCAGGTCATATCCCAGCCCGGTCAGCGTATCCTCCCAGGCGGAGAAGGACGGGGTGGAGGTGTTCGGATACGTGCTTTCGACGACGACGATCCACGGCCGCACGTCCGACGGCGCCCAGCTCTCGATGACCTCGCTTTCCATGCCCTCGACATCGATCTTGAGCCAGTGCACCTCCTCGCCCGCGAATGTGCCGAGCACCTGCGACAAGGGGATAGCCGGCACATCGATGCGGCGGACGTCGAAGCCTTGCTCCCGATGCGTCTCGGCGATCGAGGAGACGCCGGTGCTCAGGCCGGTGCCGGGAATTTCGAACAGCGGTATCGTCCCGCCCGCCGTATTGACGGCAGCCTGCATGACGGTCTCGTCAGGGCGCGCCTTGCGAAGCTGCTCGGCATAGGCCGGATCCGGCTCGACATGAACGCCGCGCCAGCCACGCTCGTAGAAGGCGAGGCTCACCGAATCGACGATCGGATCCTGCGCGCCGATATCGATATAGCGGCCCGGCGACACATGTCTCAGAGCGCGCCAAAGTATGACATCCTCAAAATTCTGAGCATACGATACAAAAGCATCGCGATTTATTGCAGGAATATCCATTGTTCGAACAGCTTTGGGCCTATTTCATTTCTTCAGGGCGAAAACTGCCGGCGATAGACTGTCCAGAGCACGTCCCGATCCTCCCGGATCGAAGGCCGTGCTCGATCATGTCGAAAAACACAGCATCCTCACCCGATCGGACGACTCCATCCGGTCGGATGATGCTCCCGTGAAAGCCTGAGGCCTCGCGTCCCGGTTGCCATGACCTCCTCAGTCTCTTCTCTGGAGGGCAGAGGTATAAAAGAATTAGACAATTTACAAGGAGTATAAAAAAGTTAATTATATGAATATGTTACATAAAAATAATATGTGAAACTAATTTTTGGCGAGCGCCACCTCTGGTGGCAAACGCCGCGTGAATCTCGCTGCCGTGGTGCTGGTCCCCGCGCCCGATGACGGGTCGGCATGATCGACGCGGGCGTTTCCGGGCACCCGCATCCGGCTGGTCGCCCGGCCATCCACCGGGTTGCGGATCCCGCCCCGGCGCGTCAGCCGAAAAGCAGCGGGGCAGGGGACTCCGCCCGCGCATCCACCGCCAGCGGCGCCGCGCCCGCCGCCGCCAGAAACGCCGCGATCCGGTCGAACTCCGCCGGCGGCCGCGTCGCATCCCCCGCATCGCCGGGCGGAACAAAAATCACCGTTTCATAGCGCGCGCGGGAGAGCAGCACCCGATAGGTATTCACCTGCCAGGAGGCTGCCTCCTTATGGCGGATCTCCTCCCACCGCGTGCCGCGAAAGCGCCGCGCCAGCCATCCATCCCCGGCGCGCGGGCGGATCAGGTCGCCGCCCCAGCACAGGCCGACATTGTCGATCTCCAGCCCCTGGCAGGCATATTGCGTCGCCGGCGCCTCCAGCGCGTCCGAGGCGCGCACGTCCGGCCAGGCATTGAGGAACCAGCTCGCCACCGCCTGCCGGTCCATATGCGGAAAATCGGCCGACAGCCCCTCCGCCCGCAGCCGCTTCGCCCCGGCGCTGCACACGAGCCCGGCCCGCCGCGTCCCGCGCGAGGCCCCCCGCAGCGCCGCCCGCATCGCGTCGAGCGACCGTGTGATCCGGAACGGCACCCCGCCCGCGGCAGAAGCGATCCCCGCCGCCATCTCCGCCCGCCCGTCCAGCACCGCGTCGATCCACGCCGCGGCGGCGGCCGAGCGCACCTGCCGCACGCTGACATCGAGATGCAGCGCCGGATCGATCTCCATCCCCGCCGGCGCCGCATCGGCCAGCCGCCGCGCCGGATCGGGATGGCCGATCACCCCCTCCGGCCCGACGATCCGCCAGCCCGGCCGCCGCGCCAGCGCCTCGCCCCACGAGGCCAGCCCCGCCTCGCCGGTATTGATCTCCTGTCCGTTGCCCACCAGCGCCACGATCGCCGCCCCGCCCTCGTGCCGCGCCATGATGTCGAGAAACAGCCCGGCCTCGCTGTCATCGAGCTGGAACTTGCGCTGCCCGAAGGCCGCGTCCCATGCCCGCTGCGCCTCGTCGAACACGATCACCCGCTCATGCGGCGCCGCCGCGCGCGGCACGTTGTCGCGCAGAAAGCCGAGCAGCGGCTGGATCGCGCTGTCCAGCCGGTGGTTCGCCGCCCGCAGCGACATGCCGGGGCCCTTCGCATCCCGCGCCAGCGCCTCGCGCAGCACATGCACGAGCGGCAGGTTGCCGGTCAGGAACGCCGCAGGTGCGGCGCTGCGGAACACCGTGTTCAGCCCGCACAGCGTCTTGCCCGCGCCCGGAATCCCGGTGACGAACACCACAACCCGTTCGCCCGCCGCCAGCGCCCGGTCCACCGCGCGGCCGATCGCCTCGGTCGTCCGCGTCAGGTTGCTCACATCCGCCCGCGCCGCGGCGATCTCCTCCACCCCGTGCCGGCGATAGAGCATGGTCGCCGCCTCGACGATGGTCGGCACCGGCCGATACGCCCCCGCCTCCCAGGCCGCCGCGTCGATCGCCGCCGCCGGCGCCGGCAGCATCGCCTCGGTCGCCGCGATCAGCCCGCCGAGCGATGCGGCATTCGCCTCCATCACCGGCATGATCGGCTGGGCCAGCAGCGGCGGGGTCGCCGCGCGCGCCGGCGCGTCCGGGGCGACCAGCACCGGCACGATCGGATGGCGCCGGCTCTCGGCGTGAAAATCGAACAGGTCGAGCGCGTAATCCTCCACCTGCAACCGGTCGGCATTGGCGAACCGCGCCGCCCCGATCTTGAATTCGAGCACGAAAATCCCGCGCTCCCCCAGCACAACCGCATCGATCCGCCGCCCCAGCCGGATCAGCGGATATTCCAGCAACACCCGCCAGCCCGGGCACCCGGCCAGCGCCGCGGTCAGGATCGGCAGCTGCGCCCGCCAGGCGCGGATCTGCTCCTCATGGTTGAGCGCATGGGTCTCGACCAGCCGGCGGGCGAGGGCGCCGATCACCGCCTCCGGCGCCGCCGCGGCGAGCTCCCCCGCCGTGCCGGACCACCACGCCCTCACGCCGCCATCACGGCCATTTGACCTCGGGCGGCATGCTCATCAGGATCGCCTCGGTATTGCCGCCGGTCTTCAGCCCGAACGTGGTGCCGCGGTCATAGAGCAGGTTGAACTCGACATACCGCCCCCGCCGCACCAGCTGCGCCTCGCGCTCCTCCGGCGTCCACGCCTCGTCCATCCGCCGCCGCACGATCGCGGGATAGGATTCGAGGAACGCAAGGCCGACATCGCGGGTGAAAGCAAAATGCCGCTCCGGCTCGGTCTCCAGGTAATCGTAGAAAATTCCCCCCGCACCCCGCGTCTCGCCGCGATGCGGCAGGTAGAAATACTCGTCGCACCATTTGCTGAAGCGCGGGTAGTAGTCGGGATCGTATCTGTCGCACGCCGCCCGGAACGCGTCGTGGAACAGCGCCGCGTCCTCCTTCGCCGCCGCCGTCCCCGGCTGCAACGGGGTGAGATCGCCGCCGCCGCCGAACCATCCCTTCGTCGTCACGATCATCCGCGTGTTCATGTGCGCCGCCGGCACGCGCGGCGAGTGCATGTGCGCCACCAGGCTGATCCCCGCCGCCCAGAAGCGCGGGTCCTCCGCCGCGCCGGGAATGTTCTTCGCGAAGTCCGGGCTGAACGCGCCGCCCACCACCGAGATGTTCACCCCCACCTTCTCGAACACCCGGCCGCGCATCAGGCTCATCTCGCCGCCGCCCTCCAGCCGGTTCTGCCCGTCCGGCGCGCGCGTCCAGGGCGTGCGGGCGAAGCGGCCCGGCGCGCGGTCCGCCAGCATTCCCCCATGCGCGTCCTCGATCGCCTCGAAGGCGGCGCAGATGCGGTCGCGCAGCGTGCGGAACCACTCGCTCGCCGCCGGTTTCAGCGCCTCGTGGGCGGGGGCGGGCGGATTCGGTGCGGAACGATCATTCATGCCCAACTTATACAGCATCGCCGCCCCCCTTCCAGCGCGCGCAACCCCTCCCGCCGGCCGGACGGGATTGAATTTTATGCGGTTTGCGGTCATCCAGAGGCAACAGGTTGGTCACGGAGACAGCTCATGGCAACGCAAGCGGATGCCGGCGCGCATGGCGGCGGACAGGGAGACGGCGGGCAGCTCGATTCCCTGCGGATCATTTTTGCCACGATTTCGGTGATGGGGCTCGTCGTCCTGCTCTGGTGCTTCGCCGCCGCCCTCGCGCCCTCCCGCTCCGGGCCAGCCCCCGCGCCGCTCGCCCCGGCCATGATGAACCAGTTGCGCTGACATGAGCACCGACACGAAACCCGGCTGGTTCGAGGCCCGCCTGCCGCTCTGCGCCGTCTATCGCCGCCACTGGAGCGATGGTCTGGTCCCCGCCAGCCAGCCGCTCTCCTGGTCGGTCGGCCCGCTGGTCGGCGTCGCCCTCGCGGTGCTGACGCTCTCGGGCATCTGGCTCGGCCTCGCCTACCAGCCGAGCCTGTCCGGCGCCGCGCTGTCGATCGCCGACTACACCCGCAACGTCCCCTATGGCTGGCTGATCCGCGACCTGCACCGCGTCGGCACCACCATGCTGTTCGGCGTGCTGTTCGTCGAGCTGTTCCGCGGCGCCTTCTACGGCACCTACCGCAACGGCCGCGAACTCGCCTGGGTCATCGGGATCGTCCGCCTCTTCGCCTGCATGGCGGTCGGCTTCCTCGGCTTCGCGATGACCGGCAGCCCCGCCGCCCAGGGCGCGCTGCTGATCATGCAGGCGCATCTCGCGGCACTTCCGCTGGTCGGCCATCTCGTCGGCCCCGCCTTTCTCGGCGGCGCCGGGCTCAATGCCGCCACCGGCCCGCGCATCGCGATGGCGCATGAGGCGATCGGCTTCCTCGTCCTGCTGATCGCCGCCCTCACCGTGGTCGCCTCGCGCGCCGCGCCGCCCGCCAACCCCGACGGCATCGCCACCCCCGACCCGCGCGACCTGCTGCCCCGTTCCGCCCTGGCCGGCCAGTATTTCACCGCCTTCCTGATCTTCGCGCTGATCTTCGCCGCCATCCTCGCCTTCGCCCCCGGCCTCGGCACGCCGAAAACCCCGCTCCTGCCGGCGGCGCTGGCCATCCCGGTGCGGGTCACCCCGCCCTGGTACCTGCTGGTCTTCCACGGCTTCGCCCGCATGGGCGGCTCGCCCGGCGGCGGCCTGCTGCTCACCGTCGCGGCCTTCCTGCTGCTCGGCGCGCTGCCCTGGCTCGATCGCGGCACGGTGGCGAGCGGCCGCTACCGCCCGGTCTATGCCGGCTTCCTGATCCTGCTCGCGGTCGATCTCGTCCTCCTCGGCATCGCCGCCAGCGAGCCCGCGCGCGGCCTCTGGCCCGCGGTGACCGACATCACCGCGATCTACGCCTTCGCCCATTTCCTCATCATCACGCCGCTGGTCACCATGCTGGAAACCCCGCACGAGGTGCCGGCGCGGCTTTCGCGGAGGACCGCCTGATGCGGCGCCTGCTTGCCACCTGCCTCACCGCCGGGGCGCTTCTCGCCGCCGGCCCGGCCCTCGCCAGCGGCAACGGCTTCGGCTTCGACTCGCTGTTCGGCGGCTACAGCCAGGCCGCGCTGCAGACCGGCTTCGCCGTCTACCGCGCCGACTGCGCGAGCTGCCACGGGCTCAGCCTCGTGCACTACCGCGATCTCGGCGGCATCGGCCTTTCCGAGAAGGACATCGCGGCGATCACCGCGCAGATCAGCCAGCCGGACGGCACCGACGCCCACGGCAAGCCGCATATGGTCAAGGCCACGCCGGACGACGCCATCACCTGGTCCTACCCCGATGCGAAGGCCGCGATCGCCGCCAATCACGGCGCCCTGCCGCCGGACCTCTCGCTGTTCGAGGCCGGCCATCCGCGCGGCGCCGCCTATGTCCAGTCGCTGCTGCTCGGCTACCGCAAGGCCCCGCCGAACCTGACCCTGCTGCCGAACCACTATTACAACGTCGCCTTCCCCGGCGGGCAGATCGCGATGCCCCCGGCGCTGAAGCCCGGCTCCGTCACGCTGGCCGACGGCAAGCAGCCCGACGCGGCGCAGATGGCGCACGACGTCGCCGAATTCCTCGCCTGGACCGCCGATCCCAAGCTGGAGGACCGCAAGGTCAGCGGCCTCGGCGCCATCCTCTTCCTGCTCGTCCTCGGCGGGCTCGGCGCCGTCGTCTTCCGCCGGCGGCGCGCATGAGCGCGGCCGAACCCCGCCGCCCGGTCATCGGCGTCATCGGCGGCTCCGGCCTCTATGACATCGAGGGGATCGAGGACAAACGCTGGGAGCGCGTCGCCACGCCGTGGGGCGAGGCGTCGGACGAGCTGATGTTCGGCACGCTCGAAGGCGTGTCGGTGGTGTTCCTGCCGCGCCACGGCCGCGGCCACAAGCTCTCGCCGACCGACCTCAACTACCGCGCCAATATCGACGCGCTGAAACGTGCCGGCGTGACCGACATCCTGTCGATGTCCGCCGTCGGCAGCCTGCGCGAGGATCTGCCGCCCGGCCATTTCGTCATCGTCGACCAGTTCATCGACCGCACCTTCGCCCGCGCGAAAAGCTTCTTCGGCGCCGGCTGCGTCGCCCATGTCTCGATGGCCGAGCCGGTCTGCGCCCGGCTGGGCGACGCGCTGGAACGCTCCGCCCGCGCGCTCGACCTGCCGGTGACCCGCGGCGGCACCTATCTCGCGATGGAAGGCCCGCAATTCTCGACGAAGGCGGAAAGCCATCTCTACCGCGCCTGGGGCTGCTCGGTGATCGGCATGACCAACATGCCCGAGGCCAAGCTCGCCCGCGAGGCCGAGCTCTGCTACGCGACCGTCGCGATGGTCACCGACTACGACTGCTGGCACGAGGATCACGAGGCGGTCACGGTCGAGCAGGTGGTCAAGGTGCTGCTCGGCAATGCCGACCGCGCCCGCGCCCTGGTCCGCGCCGTCGTCCCCGGCCTCGGCGCCGCCCGCCCCGCCTGCACCGCCGGCTGCGACCACGCGCTCGACCACGCGCTGATCACCGCCCCCGCCGCGCGCGACCCCGATCTGGTGGCACGGCTCGACGCCGTCGCCGGCCGCGTCCTCGCCGGCGGCTGACCGCCGCGGTTGGCCATCCCCCCAAAGGGCGAGGGCCGCGCGTTTTGCGCTCCGCCGCGTCCGGTCCTATGTGTCGGGCACGCCGCCGGCCGTCCGGGCCGCGCGGCGTCGCCCTTTGCCATCAGCGATGGAGGATCACCAGCATGGCTCTTCAACTCGGCCAGATCGCGCCGGATTTCGAACAGGACAGCTCCGAGGGGCGCCTGAAGTTCCACGAGTATCTCGGCTCGTCCTGGGGCATCCTGTTCAGCCACCCGAAGGATTTCACCCCGGTCTGCACCACCGAGCTGGCCGAGGCCGCGCGCCTGATGCCGGAGTGGAAGAAGCGCAACGTCAAGCCCGTCGGCCTCTCGGTCGACACTGGCGAGAACCACAAGGGCTGGGCCGCCGACATCGAGGAAACCCAGGGCCAGACGCTCAATTTCCCGGTCATCGCCGATCATGACCGCAAGGTCTCCACCCTCTACGACATGATCCACCCCGCGGCCGACCCGACGGTGACGGTCCGCTCGGTCTTCATCATCGACCCGCAGAAGAAGATCCGCCTGATCATGACCTACCCGCCGGCGACGGGCCGCAACTTCGCGGAAATCCTCCGCGTGATCGACGCCCTCCAGCTGACCGACGGCTACAAGGTCGCCACCCCGGTCAACTGGACCGACGGCAAGGACGTGATCATCGTCCCCTCGCTCTCCGACGAGGAGGCGAAGCAGCGCTTCCCCGAGGGTTTCCGCACGCTCAAGCCCTATCTGCGGATGGTGAAGCAGCCGAAGCTCCCCTCGGCGAGCTGAGCCGCGGCCGCTGTCATGAAAGCTTCATGAGACTGTCACAATGGTTGCATGATAGTCCGCTACTGCCATCCGGCGATGCCGCCGGCGCGTCCCGCGGTCCGCAAGGGCCGCGGGCGGCGTTTTGAGGAACAGGTCATTTGGTGATGCCCGACGCAGCTGCCCGCATGAAGTCCGAAGTCGTGGAGCCGGCGATGGAACCCCGCGTCTCGATCCGCAATCTCGACTTCTATTACGGCGCGACCCAGGCCCTGAAATCGGTCTCGATCGACTTCCCCGACCGCCAGACCACGGCGATGATCGGCCCCTCCGGCTGCGGCAAGTCCACCCTGCTGCGCGTGCTCAACCGGATGTACGACCTCTATCCCGGCCAGCGCGCCGAGGGCGAGGTGATCCTCGACGGCGAGAACATCCTCGACCCGAGGACCGACATCAACCGCCTGCGCCGCCGCGTCGGCATGGTGTTCCAGAAACCCACGCCCTTCCCGAAATCGATCTACGAGAACATCGCCTTCGGCGTCCGCCTGCACGAGCGCCTCTCGCGCAGCGCGATGGACGAGCGGGTGGAATCCGCCCTGCACAAGGCGGCGCTGTGGAACGAGGTGAAGGACAAGCTGCACGCCTCGGCCAACGCGCTCTCCGGCGGCCAGCAGCAGCGCCTGTGCATCGCCCGCAGCATCGCGGTCAGCCCGCAGGTCCTCCTGCTCGACGAGCCGACCTCCGCCCTCGACCCGATCTCGACGCTGCGCATCGAGGAGCTGATCGACGAGCTGAAGCGCGACTTCACCATCGTCATCGTCACCCACAACATGCAGCAGGCCGGCCGCTGCGCCGACCGCGTCGCCTTCTTCTATCTCGGCGAGCTCATCGAGGTCTCCGACGCGACGCAGATGTTCACCGCCCCGCGCGAGCGGCGCACCCAGGAATACATCACCGGCCGGTTCGGCTGAGGAGCACGGCCATGCCCGAAGACAGCAAGCACATCCTGAGCAGTTTCGAGGCCGATCTCGCCCGCCTGCGCGACATGATCGCGGCGATGGGCGGCCTGGTCGAGACCGAGCTCGCCGATGCCGTCACCGCCCTTCTCACCCATGACAGCGCGATCGCCGCCCGCGTCGTCGAGATGGACGCGAAGGTCGATGCCGACGAACGCGCGATCGAGCAGTTCGCCGTCCGCGTCCTCGCCCTGCGCCAGCCCGTCGCCGACGATCTCCGCCAGGTCGTCGCCGCGCTGAAGGTCACCACCGACATCGAGCGCATCGGCGACTATGCGGCGAACGTCGCCAAGCGCACCCTGGTGCTCAACCAGGCCGGCTCCACCTGGCCGCTCGCCAGCCTCTCGCAGATGGCCCGCCTCGTGCAGGAAAGCCTCAAATCCACGATCGACGCGATCGGCGAGGCCGATCCGGTGAAGGCGATCTCGGTCTGGCGCGCCGACCAGATGATCGACGATCTCTACACCACGATCTTCCGCGAGCTGATCACCTACATGATGGAAGATCCGCGCAACATCACCGCCTGCACGCATCTTCTCTTCATCGCCAAGAATCTCGAGCGCATCGGCGACCACGCGACCAACATCGCCGAGCTGACCTACTACGCCGCCACCGGCCAGACCCTGCCCGATGCGCGGCCCAAGGGCGACCTTTCGGCCAGCCCCGGGGCGGGCGCCGCTTCCTGAGGAGAGACAACGCGATGAACGAGGCGGCGAAGCCGTTTGTGCTGGTGGTCGAGGACGAGGCCCCGCTGGTCACCCTGCTGCGCTACAATCTCGAGAAGTCCGGCTTCCGCGTCGACGAGGCCGGCGATGGCGGCGAGGCGCTCGGCCGCATCAACGAGGCGATGCCCGATCTCGTCCTGCTGGACTGGATGCTGCCCACCATGTCCGGCATCGAGGTCTGCCGCCAGCTCCGCCGCAAGCCCTCCACCCGCCATCTGCCGGTGATCATGCTCACCGCCCGCGCCGAGGACCAGGACACCGTCCGCGGCCTCGAAACCGGGGCCGACGACTACATCACCAAGCCCTTCTCGCCCGAGGCGCTGATCGCCCGCATCCGCGCCCTGCTGCGCCGCAGCGGCACCGCCCCGGCCAGGGCGCCGCTGGTCTTCCACGATCTCGAGCTCGACCCCACCACCCACCGCGTCACCCGCGGCGGCCGCGTCCTGCATCTCGGCCCCACCGAATTCCGCCTGCTCGAATTCTTCATGCGCCACCCCCGCCGCGTCTTCTCGCGCGAGGACGTGCTGAACGCCGTCTGGGGGCGGGACATCCATGTCGAGCCCCGCACGGTGGACGTCCACATCCGCCGCCTGCGCAAGTCCATCAACGCCGAGACCGACATCGATCTCGTCCGCACCGTCCGCGCCGCCGGCTACGCGCTCGACCTCGACGCCGTCGAGGCCTGACCGCCGCGGCGCCCCGCGCGCCCGCGCCGCCGCTCCCTGCGCCTTCGCGATAAAAAGCTTGCGGCGCGCCCTCCGCCTGCGCCAGACTGCGCGCGGAGACGCCGTCGCACAATAAACAAGGGAGCAACCATGAAACCCATCCACTGGATCGCGGCATTGCCGTGCATCGTGATGCTGCTCGGCCCCGTGCTGCACAACGAGGTCGATCCCCTCATCCTCGGCATGCCCTTTCCCCTCGGCTGGATCACCGTCTGGATCCTGATCACCGCGGTGGTCATGGCCCTCGTCTACGCGCTCGATCCCGCCAACCGCGACGGCGCGGGGGCCGGCCGATGAGCATCGCCCTCGTTCTTCTCGCCCTGTCCGCCGTCTTCGCCCTCGTGCTCGGCGTCGTCGCCCGCACCGGCCACGAGATGGGCCTCGAGCAATGGACGGTCGGCAACCGCGGCTTCGGCGCCATCCTCGTCTTCCTGCTGCTCGCCGGCGAAATCTACACCACCTTCACCTTCCTCGGCGCCTCCGGCTTCGCCTACGGCCAGGGCGCGCCGGCCTATTACATCCTCGCCTACGGCACCATCGCCTACGTGATTGGCTATTTCATGCTCCCGCCGGTCTGGCGCTACGCGAAGCAGCACCACCTCGTCTCCCAGCCCGACTTCTTCGCCCACAAATACGACAGCCCCTCGCTCGGCGTCGTCGTCTCCCTGGTCGATATCGTCGCGCTGATCCCCTATCTCGTCCTCCAGCTCACCGGCCTCGGCATCATCGTCACCGCCGCCAGCTACGGCGCGATCCCGGACTGGATCTCGGTCCTCATCGGCGCCGTCGTCGTCACCGTCTATGTCATCATCTCCGGCGTGCGCGGCTCCGCCTGGACAGCCGTCGCCAAGGACCTGATGATCCTCGCCGTCGTCCTCTTCCTCGGCCTCTGGCTGCCGGCGCATCTCTATGGCGGCATCGGCCCGATGTTCACGCAAATCGCCAAGGCCAAGCCCGGCTTCCTCGTCTTCGCCGCGCACGGCACCTCGGTCTGGTGGTTCGTCTCCACCGTGCTGCTGACCGCGCTCGGCTTCTTCATGTGGCCGCATTCCTTCGCCAGCTGCTACACCGCGCGCGAGGAGAAGGTGTTCCGCAAGAACGCGATGGTGCTGCCGCTCTACCAGCTGATCCTGCTCTTCGTGTATTTCGTCGGCTTCGCGGCGGTGCTGAAGGTTCCCGGCCTCAAGGGCGCGGCGACCAACCTCGCCCTCTTCAAGATCGTCACCGCGACGCTGCCGCCCTGGGTGGTCGGCGTGGTCGGCGCCGCCGGCGTCCTCACCGCCCTCGTCCCCGGCTCGATGATCACGATGACGGCCGCCACCCTGCTCTCGCGCAACATCTACGGCGCCTTCAACCGCGACGCCTCGGACGACCAGGTCGTCTTCCTCGCCAAATGCCTGGTCCCGGTGGTGATGGCGGTGGCGGTCTATTTCACCCTGACCGGCAACTCCACCATCGTGACCCTGCTGCTGGTCGGCTACAGCTTCGTCACCCAGATGTTCCCCGCCCTGATCGCGAGCCTCTTCCCCCGCTCCGGCGTCACCCGGCAGGGGGCGATGGCCGGCATCGTCGTCGGTGTGGCGGTCGCCGCCTGGCTGACCTTCAGCCACGCCTCGGTCGGCAAGCTGCTGCCCTTCCTGCCCGGCCCGCTGAAGGACTTCAATGTCGGCATCATCGCGCTGATCGCCAACATCGTCGTCCTCTTCGCCGTCAGCGCGGTCACCCGCAGCGCCGCGACGGCGCCGGCGGAATAGCGTCGCGTCCCTCGCGGCAATGGTCCATGACGGGTCCTCCCCAGGATAATCCCGTCATGGACCACGCCAACGCCACCTTCCTCACCGCGGCCGATCTCACCCTCGCCGCCCTCGCCTTCGCCTCGGGCAGCGCGGACATCTTCGCCTTCCTGAAATTCCACGACGTCTTCACCTCGGCGATGACCGGCAACACCGCGCTGCTCGGCCTCGCGCTGGGGCAGGGGCACGTCCTCGCCGCCCAGCGCTCGCTCGCCGCGCTGCTCGGCTACTGCTCCGGCAGCGTCGCCGGCACCATCCTGAACGATGCCGCCGCCCGGTTCCGCCGCGCCCTCCGGCTGCGCCTGCTCATCGGCGCCGAAGCCGCCTTCCTCGCCGCGGTCCTCGTCCTCTGGGCGGTGGCGCGGCATCCCGTCTTCGGCCCGCACCTCTATGTCCTCATCGTCGCCGGCGCCTTCGCCATGGGCATGCAGAGCATCGCCGCCAAGGAAATCAACCTCCCCGGCATCAACACCGTCGTCGTCACCAACACCCTGACCCTGGTGATGAGCGCCGTCGGCGCCGCCCTGCGCCGCAGCCTCCGCCACCGCCGGCCGGACCTCTCGCCCTTCACGCCCATCACCCTCCGCCAGTCCGGCATGCTGGGCGTCTACCTCGCCGGCGCCGCCCTGTCCGGCTTCCTCGCCGAATCCCTGTCCCGGGCCATCGCCATCCCCGCCCTCGCCGCGGCGCTGCTCGCCTTCGCCACCGCCGGCCGCTTCCGCGAAAGGCCCCGCGCCGTGCTGCCCGGCGCGTGAGGGTGCCCGGCCGCGCCCCCGTCCCACCGCGCCCTATCCCGCCCCGGCGCGAGGCGCCTTGCCCACCCCCGCCCGTTCGTGTTTCAAACGGGGTGATGAGCACAACTGACGACATCGCCGCGCGCCTCGCCCGCATCGTCGCCGGGCTCGTCGACCTCGTCGCCGCGAAGGGCCTCGCGCGCGGCCTCGGCGGCCCGTTCATCATCCTGATCGCGACCCGCCTCAACCGCCTCGTCGCCCGCTTCGCCGCGTCCGCGCAGGCGGCGGTAAAGCCGCGCCGCGGCGCGAAACCGCGCCCGGCGCGCGCGCATGTCCCCTCGCCACTGCCCCGCCGCTTCGCCTGGCTGCTGCGCGTCCTGCCCGGCACCGGCGCCGCCGCCTCGCAGCTGCGCCACCTGCTCGACGATCCGGACATGACCGCCTTGATCGAATCGCGCCCGGCCACCGGCCGCGCCCTGCGCCCGCTCTGCCATCTGCTCGGCATCCGCCCGCCACCCGCCCTGCGCCGCAAGGTTGCGCTCCGCGCCCCGTTGTCGCCCCGGCCCCGCGCCCGGCCCGCGCCGCCGCCCGCGCCTTCGCCGCTCCTCCCGCGCCGCCGCCTCGCGCGGCCGCCCGGCAACCGCGCCTGTCCGCTCCACCCGGACCTCCGCCTCGACACCGGCTGATCCGGCGCGGCGGCACGCCGCGTCGCGACCGGCGGATGATCCGGAAACGGGTTGGGAGAGGCTATTCTGCCGCGATTCGGGCAGCCTTACGTTTACGTCATCTAAAAAATGCGAATCGTTGAACTAAAAGATACAACAAGATAAATTTAAGATTATTTGCGTAAATTGATGCAAATCATGAAAAATTATTAATTGGATTCCATCATATTTTGTAGACATTTTGCATGCGAATCGACATAACAAACTGTTTTTGTGGCATAATGTCAAGCGCGGTCGATATCTCCGTTTTGAGAACTTCGTTTGCCTATTAGATAAAATTGAGTTAATAAAGCGCCACTGGATAACATTGCTTCACATTAGGCGTTTCGATCCGCCTTTTAGATTTATCGCATATTTGAGAGGTTGCATGATGATCGTCGATCCGAAGCATCGGTTTCCGCTGGTCCGCTTCATGCCTTATGGCGATCAGCTTGCAGAACTGCCGCATTTCGCCTCGCCGGTCACCCGCGCCCCTGCCGCGCCCGACCTGCAGATCCGGCGGGAGGGGCGCCTGGCCCGCGCCTCCCGCCGGGTCTTCGACGTCACGATGAGCCTCGTCATGGCGGTCTTTCTCGCCCCCGTCATGCTTCTCGCCGCCCTCGCCATCGCCATCGACAGTCCCGGCCCGGTCTTCTACCGCCAGACCCGCGTCGGCCTGAACGGCCGGCCGTTCCGCATCACCAAGTTCCGCAGCATGCGCCGCGACGCCGAGGGAGCGGGCGTCGCCGTCTGGGCCGCGACCGAGGATCCGCGCATCACCGCGGTCGGCCGCATCCTGCGCAAATACCGGATCGACGAGCTGCCCCAGTTCTTCGACGTCCTGCGCGGCGACATGAGCATCATCGGCCCGCGCCCCGAGCGCCCCGAGTTCGTCGCGATCCTGCGCGAGTCGATCCCGGACTACGATTTGCGCCACGCGGTGAAACCGGGCATTACCGGTCTCGCTCAAGTGCGCTATGCTTACGGCGCCTCGGTCGAGGATGCGCGGATCAAGCACATCTATGACACCGAGTACCTCAGGAAGAGGTCGTTCCTGCTCGATGGAAAAATTCTGATCGAAACCGTTTCGGTCGTATTGTTTGGCAAGGGCGCACGGTGACGGCCTGCGTGGGCATGTGAACGAATCCGGACTCGGCGCCGCCGGCATCGCCGTCGGCCTGGCCTATCTCGCTCTCTCGGTCTTCGTGATTCTCGCCCGGCTGCCGCGGCAGGACCGGCTGAACCTGCCGCCGGTCGCCTGGCCGCTCTGGCGCCGCACCCGCCTGCCGATGACGCTCGCCGCCGTGGCGACCGGCGCCTTCGCCGTCGCCTCGAGCCTGCTTCCGCCCGGCTCGGCCGTGGCCTCCGGCACCTGGATGGCGGCGCTGCTCGGCTGGACCGGCGCGGTCGTCATCCTCGATGCGGTCTCCCGCGGCAAGAGGCTGCGCGAGCTGCCGGCCCTCCAGCGCGGCCTGCTGACCGCGCTCGTCGTCGTCTTCGCCGCGGTGACGCTGACGCGGGCGCTCGCACCGGCGCTGGGCGCGGCCATCGCCATCGAGGCCCAGGTCGTCTTCGCCATCGCCATGCTGGTGCTGCTGGAAAACGTCATGCGCAACGCCGAGCGCGAGATCCTCTGGCATGTCAGCCTGCCCGGCGTCGCCACCGGCGGCCTCGCGCTGGTCAGCCTGCTTCTCTACGCGGCGGTGATCCTGCAGCACCGCTTCAGCCCGCCGCTGATCGGCGCGAGGCTCGCCCTGCTGGTCATGGTCCTGCCGCTCTTCGCCGCCGGCGCGATGCGCGCGATCCGCTGGCGGCCGCGCCGGCTGCACCTCTCGCGGGAGGCGGCGTTCTACTCCGCCAGCCTGATCCTCGGCGGCTCGTTCATGATCGTGCTCGGCATCGTCGCCGAACTCGTGCGCGATTACGGCACCGGCCTCGCCGGGGTCATCGAATGGGCCATCATGTTCGCCGGCCTGCTGGTGCTCGCGATCGTGGCGAGTTCCGGCTCGGCGCGCTCCCGCCTCATGGTCGCGCTCAGCCGCCATTTCGCGGCGGCGCCGTACGACTACCGCCAGGAATGGCTGCGCAGCATCGCGACGCTGTCCGCCGATGGCGGGGTCAGCGTCGCCCAGCGGGCGATCAAGGCGCTGGCCGACACGGCGGATTCCCCCAGCGGCATCCTGCTCACGCACGACCGGCAGGCCGCCAGGCTCCGCTACAGCGAGGGGTGGAACACCGCGCTCGAAATCCCGGCCATTCCGGCGGGGACCGACCTGTTCCGCCGATGCTGCGAACGCACGGTCGTCGAACTCGACCCCGAGGGCGTGACCGCGCCGTTCTGGCTCGCCGTCGCCCTGCCCGATCCGCGCGCGAGCGGCCCGCTCGGCGTGGTGCTGCTCGGCCGGCCGCGCGTCGCGCAGCCGTTGCACCGCGAGATGGCGGCGCTGCTCACCGTGGTCGCCGGCGAGATCTCGCTGGTGATGGCGGAGCGGCAGGCCGCGGAAGCCCTGGCCGTCGCCCGCCGCTTCGAGGAAGCCGGCAAGCGCTTCGCCTTCGTCGCGCACGACATCAAGAACATCGCCAACCAGCTCGGGCTGCTGCTCGACAACTCCCAGCGCCACATGGCCGACCCGGAATTCCAGGCCGACCTGATCGGCACGGTCCGCGATTCGGTCGACAAGATCCGCGCGATGATCCGCCGCCTCGATCCGTCGGCCGCCGACCGGGCCGGCCGGCTCGACGTCGGCGCCCGCCTGCGGCATCTGCTCGCCCATCGCGGCAGGGTGGTGCTCGACGAGGGAGACGGTCACTCGATCGTCGCCATCGACCCGATCACGTTCGACATGATCGTCAACCATTTGCTGGACAATGCCCTGGAGGCCGGCACGGCGGCGCAGACCGTCATCGTCGCCCTGTCGCACGAGCCCGGCCGGGTGACGATCCGGGTCATCGACCAGGGCCGCGGGATGAGCGCGCATTTCGTGCGCGAGCGCCTGTTCAGGCCCTTCGCCTCGACCAAGGCCGCCGGCTTCGGGATCGGCGCCTTCCAGACGCGCGAACTGATCCTGCAGGCCGGCGGATCGCTCGACGTGGAGAGCGAGGAAGCGGCCGGCACCACCATGACGATCCGCCTGCCGACGGTCCACGAACCGGCGGCGGAACGCCTCGAAACGGCCGGCATCGATCATGAGTGAGCCCACCGTCCCCGAGCCGAGCCTGCTGATCGTCGAGGACGATCCGGGCCTGCGCCGGCAATATCGCTGGGCGTTCCCCGGCCGCACCGTCCTCGTCGCGGGCGACCGCGACCAGGCCATCGACCAGGCGCGCCGGGCGCGGCCCGAGGTGGCCATCATCGATCTCGGACTGCCGCCCGACCCCGACGGCATCAGCGAGGGGCTGGCCATTCTCGATGCGCTGTTCCGCGAGCTTCCGGCGATCAAGGTGATCGTGGCGACCGGCAACGGCCGCCGCGAGAACGCGCTGCTGGCGATCGGGCGCGGCGCCCACGACTTCTTCGAAAAGCCGGTCGATATCGAGATCCTGCGGATCATCGTCGACCGCGCCTTCCGGCTGGCCGCGCTGGAGCGGGAGAACCGCCGCCTCAGCAACATGGTGGGGCCGAGCCCGCTGCCGCGCGTCATCGCCGGCTCCGAGACCATGCTCAAGACCTGCCGGACGATCGAGAAGCTCGCGCCGGCGACCGCGCCGGTCCTGCTGCTGGGCGAAAGCGGCACCGGCAAGGAGATCCTCGCCCGGGCGCTGCACGATCTCGGCCCCCGCGCGGACGGCCCCTTCATCGCGATCAATTGCGGCGCGATCCCCGAGCCCCTGCTGGAGTCCGAGCTGTTCGGGCACGAGAAGGGCGCCTTCACCGGCGCCATCAAGCAGACGCCGGGCCGGATCGAACTGGCCCAGGGCGGCACGCTCTTCCTCGATGAAATCGGCGACCTGCCGCTCGCCCTGCAGGTCAAGCTGCTGCGCTTCCTGCAGGAGGGCGTGATCGAGCGGGTGGGCGGGCGGCGCCCGATCCCGATCGACGCGCGGATCGTGTCCGCGACCCATCAGGATCTCGACGGGCTGGTCGCCGCCGGCCGGTTCCGGCTCGATCTGCTGTTCCGCCTGAATATCGTCAGCGTCAGGATCCCGCCGCTGCGCGAGCGCGGCGGCGACGCGGTCCTGCTGGCGCGCTTCTTTCTCCGGCGCTTCGCCCAGGACCAGAACCGTCAGGGACTCGCCTTCTCCGAAGCGGCGATCGCCGCGCTGATGCGGCATGGCTGGCCGGGCAACGTGCGCGAGCTGGAAAACCGGGTGCGCCGCGCCGTCATCATGGCCGAAGGCCAGCAGATCGAGGCGGCCGACCTCGACCTGGCGGACGGCGCGCTCGCGCCGCTGCCGGACCTGCGCTCGGCGCGCCGCGAGGCGGAGCGTGAAGCCGTCCAGCTCGCGCTGGCCCGGGCCGACGGCTCGATGGTCGCCGCGGCGAAGCTGCTCGGCATCAGCCGTCCCACCCTGTACGCGCTGATCGACAGCCTGGGCCTGAGCGATGACGTCAGGGCGGACCGCGCCGCCGACGCCGCCGACCCGTCCGGACCCGACGAGCCATGACCGCGCCATCGACGGTCAGGCCTGAACGCAATGCCGCACATGAACGCGAGAAGGGGCGCGCGATGATGAAACCAGCGTCGATCATGCGATCCGTCCGGTCGGTGACACTGTCACTGGCCGTGGCGGGGATGGCGGGCTTCGCCCCCGCCGCCCATGCCGGGCAACCGCGCTCCTACCAGCGGGCGCAGGCGGCCGTGGCGCACGGCAAGCTGCTCGATGCGCGGCTCGACCTGCTGAACGCCGTCCGCCGGCATCCGCATGACGGCGCCGCGCACGCCCTGCTGGGCGAGGTCTCGCTCCAGCTCGGCGATGCCGTCTCGGCCGAGCGCGAGGCGCGCAAGGCCATCGCCGCCGGCTACCAGCCGAACCGCAGCCTGGCCCTGCTGCTGCGCAGCTACGTGGCCCAGGGCAGGTCGATCGCCCTGCTGCACGATTTCCCGATCGGCTCGGCCACCGGGGTCCACGCCGCCGTCATCGCCGTGGGGCGGGCGCGCGCCAACCTGGTCCTCGCCCGCTTCGACCGCGCCGAGGCCGACCTCGCGCGCGCCGCCGGTTTCGCGCCCGATGCGCCGGGCCTGTACGAGACCCGGATCGACCTCGCCATCGCCCGGCACGACCTCGCCGCGGCGCGGCGCATGATCGCCGCGCGGCTCAAGGTGACGCCGGCCGCGCCGGCCCTGCTGCGCCGCGAGGCGCAACTGGACATCGGGGAGGGCCAGCCGGCGCGCGCCGCAACCATCCTGCAGCGCGCCAATGCCGCGGACCCGCTCAACACCCGCGGCAAACTGCTGCTCATCCAGGCTCACCTGGCCGCCGGCGCGCTGCCCGCGGCGCAGGCCGAGCTCAAGCGCGCGGCTTCCCTGCTGCCCCATTCGGCCGGGCTCGCGTATTTCCAGGCGACGATCGACGTCGACGAACATCACTGGCATCGCGCCAGCGCGCTGCTCGATCATCTCGGCGGCATCGCCACGCAGCTGCCCGGCATCCTGTATCTTCGCGCGAGGACGGATGCGGCGCTCGGCCAGCCGGCCGCCGCGCTGACCGCGGCCCAGAAGTTCGCGGCGCAGCAGCCCGGTGACAGCGCCGCGCAGCTGCTGGTGGCCACGCTGGCGGTGCGGAGCGGTCATTACGGCGTCGCCAGCCGCAGCCTCGACAAGCTGGCGGCGGCCGGGAAGCTGGATGCCCAGGCCCTCGACCTGCGCACGGCGATCGAGATCCACGACCACAAGTGGAATCAGGCCGAACAGGACGCGCTTCAGGCCCTCAAGGCGGATCCGAAGGATCTCGCGGCGGGGATCAATCTGGCCGAGCTCGCCCAGCAGCGCGGCGACTTCAAGGCGGCCGAGCAGCGATACCGCGCGGTGCTCGCCGGGGTTCCCGCATCGGCGAGCGCCGTGCTCACCTCGGTCGAGATCCGGCTGGGATCGGCCGCGCTGCTGGCGAACGACGCCCCGACGGTAACGCAGATGGTCGCCGCGCTGGACAAGCAGGGCGCCACACCCGCCGCCGCGCAGCTGCAGGCGAAACTGGACTTCCGCCGCGGCGATCTCGACGCGGCGCGGGCCGACCTGACCCGGCTGCTCGCCGCCCGCCCCGGCTCGGTGACGGCGCAGCTCGGCCTCGCGCGGGTCGACCTGCTGACGCAGCGGCCGGATGCGGCGCTGAAACGCCTGACCGCCGTGGTGAAGGCGCATCCCGCGGATCCGCGCCCCGTGCTCGCGCTGGCCGCCCTGCAACGGACGATGAACCAGCCCGACGCCGCGCTGGCCACGCTCGATCGCGCGCATGACCGTGCCCCCGACAATGTCGCGTTCGTGGCGGCGATCCTGCAGCAGCGGCTCGCGGCGAAGCAGTTCACCGAGGCCGGCAACCTGGTCTCGACCCTTCCGGCCGCGATGCAGCGCCAGCCGCAGATCCTGCTCCTGCGCGCGAAGCTCGATGCCGCGCAGGGGCGCCTCGATCAGGCCGCCCTGAACCTGCAATCCCTGCTGGCCGCGACGCCGGACGACGTGACGTCGCGGCTGGCGCTCGCGCATATCGACATGGCGCGCAAGCAGCCGCAGGCGGCCGAAGCGGTGATCGAGGCCGGGCTCGCGCGTGATCCGCGCCAGCTCGCCCTCATGCAGGCCCGGGTCGGCCTCGCCCTGGCGCGGCACGGCGCCGGCGCGGCCGAGCAGGAGGCGAAGCGACTCGCCGCCGCGCCCGACCACATGCCCGAGGCCGGCGCGCTGGAAGGCGATCTCGCCCTGTCGCTGCATCATTGGGCGAAGGCGGCGGCCGCGTTCAAGGCCGCCTATGACGCCAATCCGTCGTCGGCGCTGGCGGCGGGCGCGATCCGCGCCGACATCCAGGGCGGCCATCGCGACGCGGCGCTGGCCCTGCTCAAGGCGGCGAGCGCCCGGTTCCCCGACAGCGTGGCGCTGAGCGACATGCGGGGATCGGTCGCGCTGTCCCGGGGCGACCTGAAGGCGGCCGCGGCGGAGTACGCACACTCCCTGCGCCTGGCGCCGCAGGACGCGGTGGCGCTCAACAATCTCGCCTGGATCGAGGCGAAATCCGGCAAGCCGGACGCCGAGGCCTTGGCCGAGCGCGCCTATGTCGGGGCGCCGACGCCGCAAACCGCCGACACACTCGGCTGGATCCTTCTCCACGGCACGCCCGGCAAGGCGCGGCGCGCGCGGGCGGCGGCGCTGCTCGATGCGGCGCACCGGGAAGACCCCGCCGACCCGTCGATCGCCTATCACGATGCCGCCGCGCTGGCCCGCACCGGCGAGCGGGGCAAGGCGATCGCGATCCTCAAGCCGATCGTCACGCCGAAGGCCTCGTTCGCCGACCATGCCGCGGCGGCGGCGCTGCTGGCGAAACTGGAGCGGCAGGGCTGAGATCCCGCGATGCTGCATCTCCTGGCGCTGGCCGTTCCGTTCCTGATCCTGCTCGGCATGGCCATGGTGCGCCCCATGGTCGGGGTGATCGCGTTCGACTGGATCTCGCTGATGAACCCCCAGCAGGACCTCTTCGGCACCGGGGCGCATCTGCCCTGGGCGCTGGGTGCCGCGCTGGCGACCGTGATCGGCTGTCTCGTCGCGCATGAGCCGCGCCGCTTTCCGATGACATCGACGCAGGTACTGATCCTGGCCTTCATGGGCCTGATCACGCTCAACACGCTCTTCGCCCTGGTGCCGGCCAGCGTGGAGAGCCATGGCTACATCCAGCTGATCAAGTCGCTCGGCTTTGCCCTGCTCGCCGGCGCCCTCGTCACCAACCGCCGGCGGCTGCACACGGTGCTCTGGATCATGGTCATCTCGATCGGCTATTACGGCGTGCGCGGTGGCCTCTTCGCATTCCTGACCGGCGGCAACGATCACGTCTACGGCCCGCCCAACACGTTCATCGGCGACAACAACCAGCTCGCGGTGGCGCTGCTGATGACGATCCCGCTGATGAACTACCTGCGCCTGCACGCCGCCCATCGCGCGGTGCGGACGGGTCTGCTCGCGAGCATGGTGCTGACGCTGTTCGCCGTGGTGGCGACCTATTCGCGCGGCGGATTGATCGCGCTGACCGCCATGGGCGCGCGGCTGTGGTGGAACAGCAGAAACCGTCTGACCAGTTTCCTGCTCTTCGGAATCGTGATGGCCACCGCGATCAGCTTCATGCCCGCCGACTGGAAGGCGCGCATGTTCACCATCCTGCATTTCCATCATTCCAATTCGGCCAATGAGAGAATGACGGTCTGGCGCGATGCGTTCGGGATCGCGCTGCACAATCCGCTAACCGGCGGCGGATTCCAGGCCACCGCCATGCCTGGCGTCATCCATCGCTATTTTCCGATGGCGCATCAGCGGGCGACCCACAGCGTCTGGTTCGAGATCCTGGGCGACCAGGGATTCCCGGCGCTGTTCGTCTGGATCGCGCTGAACCTCAACGGCCTGTTCATGGCGCGGCGGGTGGCGCGGCGGGCGCGAGGCAATCCGGCCCTGGCCTGGCTGGTCGATTTCGGCCGCATGACGGAGGTTTCCATCATCGCCTTCATGGTCGGCGGATCGTTCCTGTCGCTCGGCTATTACGACTACTTCTACATGCTGCTGATTCTCGTGTCCTCGGCCCTGGTGCTGCTGCGCGCGGAATTGCCCCGGGTCGCCGCCGAGGCGGCGCCTGCGGCCGCGCGGGGGTGGCGGGCGCGCGGGGCGGTCGCGCAATGAGCGCCGCGTTTTTTCTCCTCGCCATGATCGCCGTCCTCTGGCTCGGGGTCTGGATTTTCGACGAGCCCCGGACGGCGGATCCGTCCCGCAAGCCGCGCCCGACCCCGTTCGATTACGTCGAGGCGAAGCCGGCCACGCCGACCGCGGTCACCCCGGCCGCGGGCGCGGGCTGGCGGCAGCGGCGGGCGCAGTCGAAGACGCGGCCGTGATGCGCATCGCCACCGTGTCCACGCTTTATCCCAATGCGATGTTTCCCTCGCACGGGATTTTCGTGGAGACGCGGCTGCGTCATCTCGTCGCCGATACCGGCTGCGCGGCGCGGGTGATCGCGCCGGTGCCCTATTTTCCGTTCCGCGCGCCGCTCTTCGGCCGGTTCGGGCAATGGGGCCGCGTGCCGCGCGAGGATGTTCGCCTCGGGCTCGATGTGCTGCATCCGCGCTACGGGGTGATTCCCGGCATCAGCGGTGCCGCGACGCCGTCGCTGCTCTACCGGGCGATGTGCCGGGGCATGGAGCGCCTGCATGCGGCCGGATTTCATCCGCAGCTGATCGATGCCCATTACCTGTATCCGGACGGTGTCGCCGCCGCGCGTCTGGCGCGGCGCCTGGGCCTGCCGCTGGTGATCACGGCGCGTGGTTCGGATGTCACCGCCTGGCCGGCGCACAGGGGGCCGGCCCGGCAGATCCGCGCCGCGATCCGGCAGGCGGATCACCTGATCGCGGTGAGTGCGGCACTGGCCGAGGGCCTGGTCTCGCTGGGCGCGGACCCGCGATCGGTCACGGTGTTGCGCAACGGCGTCGACCTCGCGCGGTTCGTCGCGATCGACCCCGCGCTGGCCCGCGAGCGGATCGGTCAGCAACGGCGGTATCTGCTCTCGGTCGGGCACCTGATCCCGCGCAAGGGGCATGACCGGGTGATCCGCGCGCTGGCGATCCTGCATCGGCGCGGCCTCGGCTCGCACGACCTGCTGATCGCCGGCAGCGGCGCGGAGGAGCCGCGGTTGCGCAGGCTCGCGGCGTCGCTCGGGCTGGGCGGGCGGGTGCGGTTTGCGGGCAGTATCCCGCAGGAAGATCTGCACGCCTATTATTCCGGCGCGGATCTTCTCGTGCTGGCGTCGAGCCGGGAAGGCTGGGCCAACGTGCTGCTCGAGTCGATGGCGTGCGGCACGCCGGCCGTCGCGTCGCCGGCGCCGGGAAATGCCGAGGTCGTGCGCGATCCGGCGGCGGGACTCGTGGCCGCGGCGAACACGCCGGAGGCCCTGGCCGACGCGATCCTGACGCTGCTCTCATCCCCGCCCGATCGCGCGGCGACGGCGGGTTTTGCCGCGGCGCACGACTGGCGGAGCATCAGCCTCGGCCAGGCCCGGATTTTCGAGACCGTTCTGGCACGGCGCGGCGCGGCGGCGGGCGCGCCGGTCGAACAGGCGGCCTGCGCATGAGGGGCGCGATGACGATGCTCCGCTCATCAACATGAGGGGCACCGCAGCCGATCCTTCATGGTCTTCGGCGGACGATCTTCGTAACGCAAGGTTGTCTTAAATTAAACATACTCGCCGCTCTCGTGATTTTTATACCGTAATAGGATTCCAGTCCAGAAATGTGCATAAATCTGTCGCTTTCCCACGATCGCCATGCTATGCCCTGAGGGATCGCTTAACTGATTGTCAGGCGCGTATTTCAGCGAGAGAGGTCATTTTGAAGAACGTATCGATCGACGTGTCTGGCGTCGGGGACGCCGATCGCGTTCCCCGTCGCTGACCGGCCCGCATGAGCATCGTCGTGTCTCCTGCCGCAAGCTGCCGTGAACCCGGCTGGGCGCGTGTCGCCGCGCCCCGCGGCGACGGGTGGGTGCGCGGGCCTGGCCGGCCGCGGCGTGGTCGGACGATGCACGATCCCGGCCCGGAATTTTCATCACCGCCCCGATGACCGTTTCACGCGCCGCCCGGGATCTTTGACCGGCAAGGAGATTGCAAGCCCATGAATTCAGATCGTTACCGGCGGATTTTTCGCCACAAGACAACCCTGCCGTTGCTGTTCATGGCCGCGCTAAGCCTGGGACTGGCCAGCTGCGCGGCGCCGCCGGCGCCGAAAGTGCCGACCGTCGCGGTTCCGAACCCGACCTACCGGATCGGGCCGGGGGATGTGTTGAGCGTGTTCGTCTATGGCTCGCCCGATCTCTCGGAGGCGGCGGTGCCGGTGCGGCCGGACGGACGGTTCTCGATCCCGCTCGTCCAGAACATCCGCGCGGCCGGCAAGACGCCCCTGCAACTGCAGAACGACATCGCCAGGCGGCTGAAAAGCTACGTCAAGAATCCCAACGTCACCGTGATCGTCAAAAGCTTTCACGGCGCGCTCGGCAGCGACATCAGGGTCATCGGCGCCGGCAAGCCGCGCGCGATCCCGTACGTCAACGGCATGACCATGCTTGACCTGATGACCGAGATCGGCGGCGTGCCCCGTTTCGGCCTGGCCAACGGCGCCTTCATCATCCGCCGCACCGGCGGGCATGACGTGAAGATCCCGGTCGCCCTCGGCGCGCTGCTGAACCAGGGCGACCTGAAGCAGAATATCACCCTGCAGCCGGGTGACATCGTCGTCATCCCGCGCAGCCTGTTCTGAGCCGCCGATGGAACAGCTCATCGAAACCGCACTGCGGCTGCTCGCCACCGCCTGGCGCAAGCGCTGGTACGCGCTCGCCACCGCGTGGCTCGTCTGCGCGCTCGGGTGGACGGCGGTCATGCTGCTGCCGCCGAATTTCGAGGCCAGCGCGCAGCTCTACGTCGCGGCCGACCCGGTGCTGACGCCGCTGCTGCGCGGCATCGCCATCAACGGCAATTCCGAACAGGAATTCAACCTGCTCCGCCAGACGCTGCTCAGCACCCCCAATCTCCAGCACCTGATCGACCGCGAAGGGCTGCACGCGCAGGGGCCGGGTGCGCGCGAGGCGCTGGTGCGCCGGCTGCGGGCGCGGGTGACCGTGGTGCCGCAGAGCCGCAACCTGTTCACCATCCGCTATGTCGGCCACGATCCGCGGCGCGCCTACAACATCATCGCCGGTCTGGTGAACATCTATGTCGAGCGCGCGTCGGACCACAACCAGAGCGACATCGACAATGCCGGCAAGTTCCTGCAATCGCAGATCGACTATTTCCACAACCAGCTGAAATCGCTCGAAGCGCGCCGCGCGGCGTTCCAGGCGAAATATCTCGAACTGCTGCCGGGCAGCGACGGCGTTTCCGCCGTGCGGGCATCGGGCGCGCGGGTCCGCAAGCTGGAGACCGAACTGCAGGACGCCAAGGCCGAGCAGGCGCTGCTGGCCAGCGAACTCGCCAAGACCAAGCCGCTGCTGTCGGAAACCCAGGCCGCCGGCGGCAACCCCGCGCTCGCCGCGGCCCTCGCCAACCTGGCCAGGCTGCGCCAGCAATACACCAACAGCTATCCCGGCGTGCAGGCGGCCGAACGGCAGGTCAAGGCGCTCGAACACGGGCCGGCCGGCGGCGGCAAGTCCAGCTACAGCGTGCCGGTCGCCAATCCGGTCTACAAGGCGCTGCATCTCGAGATCCTGCAGACGCAGACCAGGATCCTCGAGACGACCCGCGCGCTGGCGCGCGCCAAGGTGGAGCATGCGAAGCTGACCGCGCTCGCCCGTTCGGCGCCCGGCGTCGAGGCGAAGTTCATCAACCTCAACCGGAATTACGGTGTCCTGCAGAAGGAATATCAGGACCTGATCAGCCGGCGCGAGGCGATGCGCATCGGCGCCGCCGCCAATATCGATGCCAACCAGGTGCAGCTGCAGGTGATCAATCCGCCGGTTCTGCCCCGGCTTCCCATCGGGCCGAACCGGCGCCTGTTCCTCGTCGCCGTGCTGGTCCTCGGCATCGGTGCGGGCCTCGGCGTCGGCGTGTTGCTCGGCGAACTCGAGGGCCGCGTCCGCTCCGAGGCGGATCTGCGCGGCTTCGGCATCCCGGTGATCGGCCAGATTTCCGACATCTCGCCGCAATCCGGCGTGATCATGCCGGCGCTGCGCATCGGCATCGGCGGTTCGCTGCTCCTGGGCGTGTTCGGCGCGCTCTTCATTGCGACCTTCATCATCGGGGGGCTCGGATGAGCCAGAACGAACGTCCGCCGAATTCCGTCCGCAGCCTGATCGAGCGCCTCGCCGCCGGGCTGGACGCCGAGGGGATGCCGGTGATCAACCCGAACGAGCCGCAGGCCGCATCGCAACCGGCCCGCCAGGCATCCGCCGCGGCCGAACCGCTCGCGCTGCGCGCCGCGCGATTCTCCTCGACCCTCGCGCCGCGCCGCCAGCACCGCCCTGCCGTCGTGTCGCTGGCCCAGCTGGAGGAAAACGGCATGGTCGCCCTTCGTCGTCACCGTCATGTTGGCGAGGAGTTCCGGATCGTCCGCCACCATGTGCTGGAACACTTCCAGCAGGCGCAGGGGCAGCACGACCCGGTGCGCCGCAACAACATCGTCCTCGTCACCAGCCCGCGCGACGGCGACGGCAAGAGTTTCGCCGCGCTGAATCTCGCCGGCCTGCTGGCGGAGGGCGGGGATCGCGACATCGTGCTCGTCGATGCCGATTTCGGCGGCGCCTCGCTGACCGCGCATTTCGGTCTTGCGGAATCGCCCGGCCTTCTCGAATTCGGCGACTCGCCAAGGCAACTCGCCGGATCGATCCCGCTCGGCACCGCGATCGACCGGCTGGTGTTCATTCCCGTCGGCGGTTCGGCCGACGCCGAAGCCCGCACCGCTCTGGCCGCCCAGCGGCATGTCCGCAGCCTGGCCAGCGCGGTGGCCGACAGCTACGAGGACGCGATCGTCGTGGTCGACGCCCCGGCCTGCCTGACCAGGAGCGACGCCACCGAAATCTCCGCGATCGCCGGGCAGGCGATCCTGGTGGTGCAGGCCGGGCAGACGCGCCGCGCCGAAATCGAACAGTCGCTCGACCTGCTCGATTCCTGCCCGCAGCTCAGCCTGCTGCTGAACCGCGCGGCGAAGCGCCGGCGCGGCCTGTTCGCCAGAAGGGGCTGACGCGTTGTCGGCGCCATCGTTCCCGCGCGCCCGCACCCTGCGCATGGCCCTGCTGCTCGTGCCGGCGCTGGTCGCGCGGGAAGGGCGGGCGGTCGCCCAGGCCACGAGCGACGCGGCCGCGTCGTCGTCATCTTCAGCATCGTCGTCGTCGTCGTCCGCCGGCGTGACGGACTCGTCGATGACCAGCGCGGCGCCGTTCGGCACCGCGGTGCGCCTCGGCGCGCTGCCGAGCCCCTTCGCCTCGTCCGGCGGGCTCGAAGGCCCGGCGCCGCTGCCGAGGGGGTTGGAATTCACCCCCTCGATCGGCCTGTCGGAGGAGGCGCTTGTCGGCGGATTTCCGAAATCCTATGGCTTCGACAACGAATTCATCACCAGCCTGACGCCGGGCCTGCGTGTCGTCGGCACCGCGCCGATCGGGCGCGTGTCGCTCGACTATCGGCCGCAGCTCGAACTCTACGCGCGCGAGAGCCGGGATTCCGGCATCAGCCAGTCGCTGAACGGCAGCTTCGAGACCCAGCTGATTCCCGGCCGGCTCGACCTCAGTGCCAGCGCCTTCCTGACCCAGCAGGCGACGGAAGGCGGCCTGGCGCCCGGTGGTTCCGCCGCCATCGCGCCGAACGCGCGCACCACCACGCAGAGCTACCTGGTCAGCCCGCATTACCGCTACAGGTTTCGCGGGCTGGGCCGGCTCGATCTGGTGTATCTGGCCCAGTATACGCGGCAGACCGGCAACAGCGCCGCGCTGTCCGGCAGCCAGCTTCCCTATTTCGTGCCGAACGACGTCTTTTCGCAGACGGGCAGCGCGCAGTTCACCACGGTGCCGCTCTTCCCCGATCTCGACGATGTCGTCCTCGTCACCGCCTCGCAGGACACCGGCACCGGCGTGCTGGACGGATCGAGCCAGATGCGGGCCGAGGACCGGGTCCGCTACGCCTTCCTGCCGCAGGAATTTCTCGTCGTTTCCGGCGGCTACGAAAATCTCCGCTACCAGGGCTTCCCGCCGACCCATATCGCCGATGCCGTCTGGAGCATCGGCCTGCATCTGCATCCGCGCCGCGACGTCGATATCCGGCTCGCCTATCGCCACCGCGACGGGTTCGATGCGCCCTATCTGCGCGCCACCCTGCAACTGACGCCGCGCACCACACTATCGGCCAGTTATTCGGAAACGCTGGCCACCCAGGCCCAGGCCATCGCGGCCAACCTTGCCGGCAGCACGGTGAGCGCCGGCGGGCAGATCGTCGCCACCGGCACGCAGGTGCCGCTGCTGCTGACCAATAACAGCCTCAGCGTCCAGTCGGGCCTGTTCCGCACGCGGCAGTTCTCGATCGCGACCATCACCCGCTGGTCGCGCGACCGTCTCTCGCTCAACCTCGTGCGCAGCGACGAAACCCTGGTCGCCAACGCGCCCGGCACGTCCGGCTTTTCGCAGCGCAGCCTGTCGGCGTCGGCCACGTTTTCGCATCAGCTCACGCGGAGCGCGACGGTCAGCGCCTATTTCGACTACAGCACGCTCGATACGCCGCAGGGCGGAGCACTGGCCGGGCTCGGCCAGAGCCCGGTCTATACCGGCGCCCTGACCGGCACTTATCAAACCGCCAACCGGCTCGAATTCGACCTGCAGCTCGCGGTCACCAACACATCGCTCAACGGCTACGGCGTTTCGCCCGGCATCGCCGGCAACGGGGTGCAGGCGAGCATCACCTTCGGCGTGCAGAAGGTGTTCTGAGCGTGGATCTGCTTCGAAGCCATTTCAACCTGCGGGAAATGCCGTTCCGGCTGACGCCGGACGAGCGCTATTTCTTCGAGAGCGGCGAACATGGCCGGGCGATGGCGCATCTGCTGTTCGGCCTCTCCCAGGGGGATGGCTTCGTGGTGATCACCGGCGAGGTCGGCGCCGGCAAGACCACGCTGATGGAGCGCCTGCTCGCGCGCCTCAACCCGAGCGCCTACCGGCCCGCGGTGATCACGACGCCGGCGGTCAGCGGCTGGTCGCTGCTCCGCCTGATCGGGGCGGAATTCGGCATCACCCGCGTCGCCGACCAGGCCGAGTTCCTCGGGCAGATCTGCGAGCGCTGGCGCGGCGACCATGCCCGCGGGCGCCGCCCCGTCATCGTCATCGACGAGGCGCAGGCCCTGCCGGCGCAGACGCTGGAAATCCTGCGCCTGCTCTCCAACCTCGCGGACCGGTCGCGCCCGCTGATGCAGGTCATCCTGCTGGGCCAGCCGGAATTCCGCCGCACGCTCGCCAGCCCGCAGATGGAACAGCTGCGCCAGCGGGTCCTCGCCTCCTACCATCTGAACCCGCTGCCGGCCGCCGACGTTGCCGCCTATATCCGGCACCGGCTCGCCGCGGCCGGCTGCGAGCGCGACGACCTGTTCGACGAGGGCGCGGTCGCCGCGATCCATGCCGCCACCAACGGCGTGCCGCGCCGCATCAACCGCCTCTGCGCCCGGCTGCTGTTCAACGCCGCACTGGAGGGCGAGCAGCATATCGGCGCGGCGGCGGCGAAGCGGATCGCCGACGAGCTCGAGCGCGACCTCACCGCCGGCAGCCCGCCCGAGCCGGCCCCGCGCGCGCGGTCGCGCACCGGCCTGGTCGAGCCGGCCGGCTTCGATCCCGACGATGCGCCGGCCTCTCCGGAGTTCTTCCGATGAGCCTGACCGGGGCCATGACCATCGATGTCGAGGATTATTTCCAGGTGCAGGCCTTCGCCGACGTGATCGACCGCGAGAGCTGGGAGCGCTGGCCGCGGCGCGTCGAGGCCAATACGGAATGGATGCTCGAGGCGCTGGCCGCGCGCGGCGTGCACGCGACCTTCTTCACCCTCGGCTGGGTGGCCGAGCGGCACAGGGGTCTGGTCCGCCGCATCGTCGCGGCCGGGCACGAGCTGGCCAGCCACGGCTACGGGCACCAGCTGGTCGACCGCATCGGGCCGGAGGCCTTCCGCGCCGACCTCGCCCGCGCCCGCGCCGCGCTGGAGGATGCCGGCGGCGTCGCGGTGATCGGCTATCGGGCGCCGACCTTCTCGATCGGGCCGCACGTGCCCTGGGCGTGGGAGATCCTCGAGGAGACCGGGCATCGCTACACCTCCAGCCTGTTCCCGGTGAAGCACGACCTCTACGGCACGCCGGATGCCGCGCGCGTGCCGTTCCGGCCGGCGGGATCGTCGCTCTGGGAAATTCCGCTCACCACCGTTCACGGCTTCGGGCGCAACTGGCCCTGTGCCGGCGGCGGCTATTTCCGCCTGCTGCCCTATGCCGCCTATCGCGGCGCGGTGCGGCACCTGCACCGGCGGGAAGGGCGGCCGCAGATCTTCTACACCCATCCCTGGGAACTCGACCCCGGGCAGCCGCACATCCCCCAGGCCCGGCTCAGCGCGCGGTTTCGCCACCGGGTCAATCTCGGCCGGATGAAGACGCGCTTCGCGGCCCTGCTGGAGGATTTCGCCTGGGACCGGATGGACCGGGTCTATGCCGATCTTCTCGACCCGTCCCGCCCGTGCTGACATGACGCTCCGTTACCGCCCCGCCGAACCGCGCGACGCCGCCGCCTGGGATGCGTTCGTCGACACCCATCCCGACGCGACCTTCTTTCACCGCTTCGCCTGGGGCGGGATTCTCGCCACCGGCTTCGGGCATCGGCCGCATTTCCTGCTCGCCGAGCGCGACGGGCAGGTCTGCGGCGTGCTGCCGCTGATGGAGGTGAAGACGCTGTTGTTCGGCCATGCGCTGGTCTCGCTGCCCTTCGCCGTCTATGGCGGCCCGCTGGCGGCGGATGGCGAGGCGCTGCAGGGCCTCGCCGAGGCGGCGCTGGCGCTGCAACGCCGGCTGGGCGCGCCGGTGTGCGAATTCCGCGCGCGCGGCGGGCTCGACCTCGACCCGCAGCGCTTCGTCACCCCCGAGCCGCTCTATTTCACCTTCCGCAAGACGCTGCCCGAGGGCGAGGACGACCTGCTGAAGGCGATCCCGCGCAAGCAGCGCGCCGTGGTGCGCAAGGCGATCGAGCGCGGGCTGACCAGCCGGATCGAGCACACGGTCGAGCCGTTCTTTTCGCTCTATGCCGAGAGCGTGCATCATCTCGGCACGCCGGTCTTCTCGCGCCGCTATGTCCGCGCCCTGCTGGAAGGTCTTGGCCGGGATGTCGAGATCCTGACCGTGCGGCACGAGGACCGGCCGGTCTGCGCCGTGCTGTCCTTCGTGTTCCGCGACGAGATCCTGCCCTATTACGCCGGCGGCGGGCCGGCGGCGCGGGGCGTCGGCGGCCACGACTTCATGTATTGGGCGCTGATGCGCCGCGCCCGGGAGCGGGGGCTGAGCGGGTTCGATTTCGGCCGCAGCAAGGCCGGCACCGGCGCCTTCGACTTCAAGAAGAACTGGGGCTTCGCGCCCGCGCCGCTGCCCTATTGCTTCGCGCTGGCGCCGGGTGCCGCGATCCCGGAGAACAACCCGCTCAATCCGAAATACCGCGCCATGATCGCGCTCTGGAAGCGCCTGCCGCGGCCGGTGGTGAACCGGCTGGGCCCGGCGATCATCCGCGGCCTCGGGTGAGGGGCGATGCATCTGCTGTTTCTCGCCCACCGGCTGCCCTATCCGCCGAACAAGGGCGACAAGATCCGCTCCTTCCGCTGGCTCGATCATCTCAGCCGGAAATACGACGTCCATCTCGGCTGCTTCGTCGACCGGCAGGAGGACATGGCGCATGTCGAGACGCTGCGGCCCGGCCTCGCCTCGGTCGCGGCGATCCCGCTCGATCCGCGGCTGGCGCGGCTGCGCGCGCTCGCCCGGCTGCGGCCCGGGATGCCGCTCAGCGTCGGCTATTTCCATGACCGGCGGCTGCGCGCCTGGGTGCGGCAGACGCGCCGGAACCATCCGATCGAGCGCGCATTAGTGTTCTCCAGCGCGATGGCGCCGTATCTCGACGATGCCGAAGCGCTGCCGACGCTGTTCGACATGGTGGATCTCGATTCGGAGAAATTCGCCGCCTATGGCGCGGAGTCCGGCGGCATCCGCGCGCTGGTCTGGCGGCGGGAGGCGCGCACGCTGCTGGCCCTCGAACGGGCCGCGACGGCGCGCTTCACCCGCACCTTCCTGGTTTCCGATGCCGAGCGCGACCGCTTCACCGCCCTGGCGCCGGAGACCGGGGCGCGGACCGAGGCGGTGCCGAACGGCGTCGATACCGGGTTTTTCGATCCGGGGCAGGACTGGCCCAACCCCTATCCGCCCGACCGGCCGGCCATCGTGTTCACCGGCGCGATGGACTACCGGCCGAACATCGACGCCTGCCTGTGGTTCGCCCAGAGCGTGATGCCCGACCTGGCGCGGGACCGGCCCGGGCCGGTGTTCCACATCGTCGGCGCCGATCCCGCGCCGCAGATCCGCGCGCTGGCGGCGCATCCATCCATCGACGTGCATCCCGACGTGCCCGACATCCGCCCCTATCTCCGTCACGCCGCCCTGGCGGTCGCGCCGCTGCGCATCGCCCGCGGCATCCAGAACAAGGTGCTCGAAGCCATGGCCATGGCCCGCCCCGTGCTGACCACCACCGCCGCCCTGACCGGCATATCCGCGATCGCCGGGCGCGATGCGCTGGTCGCCGATGACGCGGCGGCGATGCTCTCCGGCGCGCGGGCGATCCTGCGGGGCGAGTGGCCCGGGCTCGGTGCGGCCGGGCGGGCTTCGGTGACCGCGAATCACGGCTGGTCGACCGCGCTCGCAGCACTCGACCGGGTGCTCGCGTGAGCGCTTCATGGCGCCGGGCCGGGCTGGCGCTTGCCCTCGGCATCGTCGGGTTCGGCATCGTCTTCGCGCATGAGGCCGAGGCCGCCTATGGCGTCTGGTGGGCGTCGACGGCGTATAATCATTGCTTCCTGATCCTGCCGATCGCGCTGTATCTGCTGTGGGAACGCCGCGCCGGGTTCGCCGCGCTTGAGCCCGCGGCCGAGCCGCGCGCGGCGCTGCTGGCGGTGCCCTTCGCGCTGGCATGGTTCGTCGCCCAGCGCCTCGGCATCATGGAGGGCCGCCAGCTCGCCGCGATGGGGATCCTGCAATGCCTGCTGCTCGGCGTGCTCGGCCGGTCGGTCTACTGGCATTTTCGCGCGCCGTTCTGGTACCTGGTCTTCCTCGTGCCGTTCGGCAGTTTCCTGGTCGCGCCGCTCCAGCGTTTCACCGCCGAATTCGCCGCCGCCGGCCTGAGTCTGCTGGGGATCGCCCATTATCTGCACGGCACCACGATCGAGATCGCCGCCGGCGCGTTCCGCATCGCCCGGGCCTGTGCCGGGCTGCGCTTCCTGATCGCCGCCATCGCCTTCGCCGTGCTGTATGCGCTGGTGATCTTCCGCTCCACCGGGCGGCGGCTGGCGTTCATTGCCGTCTGCCTCGTCGTGCCGGTCATCGCGAACGGGTTCCGCGCGCTCGGCATCATCTGGCTCGGCTATGCCGAAGGCAGTGCGAAGGCCGCCGCGACCGATCACGTGCTGTACGGCTACATCTTCTTCTCGATCGTGCTGTTCGTGATCATCCTGCTGGGCCTGCCGTTCCGCGAGGATCACGCGCTGCCGGCGGTGGTGCCGGGCGCGCCGGCGCCGGCGGCGCGGGGCACGAGTCTGGTTGCCGCCCTCGCCGTGCTGGCGGTCAGCCTCGCCGGGCCGGCCGTCGCCTTCGCGCTGGACCGGCAGGCGCGGCAGACCGTCGTCGTGCCGCCGGCCAGGCTGGCCGGATGGCGCGCGGTTCCGACCCCTTCCGGCGGTCTGCCCGCCGGCGCCATCCGCCGCGACTTCGTCGACCCCGACGGGTTCAGGGCGACGATCGTCGCCTTTCCGCCGGGCACCGCGCCGGAGCCGATCTTCGACCTGCGCCGCCGGCTCGGCCTGTTCAACCTGCGCGAAGTGCATCTCGGGCTGATCCGGGCAACGGGTTCCGGCACGCCGAACTGGCAGCTCGCGGTGAGCAAGAACGGGCATCGCATGGCCGCGAGCGATCTCGTGATCGACGGCCGGCTTACCCTCGGCTCGCTGGTCACCCGCCTCTACATGCTGGACGACCTGTTCGCGGCCCGGGATGCGCAACTCGTGGTCGTGGTGACGGCGCCGCGCGGCGGGCTGCCGACCGTTGCTGCCCTGCGCCATGTGCTGGCCAGCCCCGCGCTGACGCCCCCCGCCCTCGGCAAGATCGCCCGCGCCGCCGCGAACCGGTAGGCCCGAGCGGCGCGGGCGCCGCATCGACCGGGGATGGTATGTCGGCCGCCCCCCTTGGAAGCGGAAGATTTCGGCCGATCTTGAAGGGATGGGCCGGAGCGTCTCGGGGAGTGAGGGGATGCGCGTGAGGAATGGCTGGCGACTGGGTCTGATGGCGCTGTGGTCTCTCGGCCTCGCCGGATGCGCCGGGCCGCACCTTGCCAGGACGATGAGCGCCTATGTCGGCAAGCCGGAATCGGCGCTGGTGGCGGCGCTGGGCGTGCCGGCCAGCCGCACCGAAAGCGGCGGGATCACCTATGATCGCTACGAGCGGACGATCACCTACTCGGTCCCCGGCTGGGTCGGCGGGCCGCTCTTCGTGGACCAGAGACCGGCGATCGGCGGAATTCCCCCGGCCGTTCCGCCCCAGACCTATCACAATACCTGCACCGTGACCTTCGCCATCGTCGGCGGCGTGGTGCGTTCCTACACGGCGCACGGGTCCGTCTGCTGATCCTGCTTCATTCATCAACAGGATCGGGCGCTGCATACGGTCTGGACGAGGGCGCTGCTCAGGTGGCCGCGAGTGCGCCGGACACGATCGTCCTGGTCACGCCCCGGGCGAGCCGCTCGACGGCGCCGGACGGGCGGGCCGCGCCATGGCGCTACCGGATGCGCAGAACCGGCTTGCGGGCACCGTGTCTCCATGCCAAGTTTTCCGGCAAATGCCCGATAACGTCAGACCTTATGAAAAGGATCCGGGGCGCGGCGATGATCGGCTCTGGGCCGTTATCGCCACCATCGGCCGTGTTGTACGGATCGCCGACATTCATGCCAGCCACACCCGCGCCCAGGCTGACCAGATCTGGCGCGAGCAGCAGGTGCGGGCCTATCTCGGCTTTCTGCAACGCTGCGAGCTGCCAGTGCCGCGCTATACGATCCGCTCGATGAGCCGCGCGCAATTGCCCCGCGGGTGGCGGCCGCTGCCGGCGCTCGGCTTTCTGAACGGGCGCATGTCCTGAATGGGCGCGGTGCCGCTCTCTCGGGACCGCGCAAGCAATGATCCGCCGTTCCGCTCCGGGAGAGACCTGGCCGCGAACCCGGCCCGGTGCGCGGGAGCGGTGCTCGTGATGAGGATGCCAGGCGCGGTCACCGGGGCTGGGTTGGCCTGCCGTGCTCCGGTATCGTCAGCCGCGCGTCCGTCCCCGGCGCCGTGAACGGCGCGGCACCTTGTCGTCCGTCGTGGCGCATGGGCGCTCCCGTGGCCGTTCATCTGCGCAACCGAAAGGGTCGATCAAAAGATTTCATTTGAACGATGGCGGGGACGGGCCAGATCCGGTGCGGACACGGCAGAGCGGAACGGGCCGGGACGATCCGTTCGGACGTGCACGAATTCAATGCAAATGCAGGTCTGGAACATAATCATGGGCAAAGACATTCATAATTTCTTCGATCTTGACGAAATCAAGGCGAGATTTCCCGACGCTGCGGATTCCGTGATTGTCGATGCCTATCTGTCGGACAGTGAATCGGCAAGTTCCCGTGTCTTTCGTTTGTATCGGCCATTGCCGAGGCATTTTCACATGAATTGCGACGAGCACCTCCTGCTCCTGGATGGCGAGGCCGATTTCAGCCTGGCCGACGAGCCGCCGCGCCGGCTTCGCGCGGGCCAGATGGTGATGTTCCTGCGTCACGTCGTGCATGCGATCCGGCCGGTCGAAGGCGCCGCCCCCGCGATATTCCTGACCGTCGACACGCCACGCCGCGCGCCGGACGATGTGCATTTCGTGGACCCGGCAGATGAGGCGGGCGCGCGCTTCGTGACCCATCTCGCGGGCTACGGAAGCCGCCGGTGACGAACGGGTTCCGGGGCCCTCGGCGCCGATGATCGGGAGGCGGCCGATCGCGTCGGACCCCGCACGTTGAACATTTCGTGCTATTTCCGTGCAGGCGGATTCGGTTTTTGTCATATGATGCCTTGGGAAACGTTGAAAAGTCGAAAGCATGACCATCGCCGACCATGTGCGTGAGATCGAATCCGTCTGGCAGGGCAATGCCAGCATGCGCGACCCCTATGTCATCCAGTCCTGGCGCCGCTGCCTCGATGACTACCGCCTTGATCCTGCGGTGAACGCCGAAGCCGTCATCCTCCCCGAGGGACGGCTGAAGGAGCACCGCCAGCAGGCCGAGGGACTGATCGCCATCGCCCGGTCCGGCCTCGAGCGGCTTTATGGCAATGTCGCGAACCAGGCCTATGTCCTGCTCCTCGCAGACCGGGCTGGCGTCACCGTCGAATATCTCGGCGATCCCCGCTACGATGACGATCTGCGCCGCGCAGGGCTCTATCTCGGCTCGGACTGGGCCGAATCGCATGCCGGCACCTGCGCCGTCGGTGCCTGCATCGCCACCGGCGAGGCGTTGACGATCCACCAGACCGACCATTTCGACATGACCCACACGCCGCTCTCCTGCACGGCGGCGCCGATCTACGATACCGCGGGGCAGCTTTCCGCGGTGCTCGACATCTCGCTCCTCAAATCGCCCGTGGAAAAGACCAGCCAGAACCTGGCCCGGCACCTTGTCACCACCACCGTGCGGCGCATCGAACTCGCCAACCTGATGGAACGCACCCGGCGCCAGTGGGTGCTGCGTTTCGCCCTCTCTCCCGAGTTTCTTGATGTCGACCCCGAAGGCGGCATCGCGATCGATGATTCCGGCCGCATCGCCGGCCTCACCCACGGCGCGGCGCGCATGCTCGCCCGCGCCGCGGGGCGCGACTGGCGCCGCCCGGAGCAGTTGATCGGCCAGCCGATCTCCCGCTTCCTCGATCTCTCGATCGACGATCTGCCCGCCCTGATGCGCGGCCGGCCAACCCATGAGCGCGTGCTCCGCGCCCGTGACGGCAACATGCTCTTCGCCCATGCGATCGAGCCGCCGCCCCGTCCGCGCGCAGCACGGCAAACCCTGCCGCCCGCCCTCCGCCGCCTCGGCGGCGAGACGCCCGAGATCAAGGCGCTTCAGGACCGTGCCGCGCGCTTTGCCCGCACCGACCTGCCGGTGCTGATCCACGGCGAAACCGGCACCGGCAAGGAATATCTCGCCCGCGCAATTCACGAGGCGAGCGGCGCGAAAGGCCCCTTCGTCGCGGTCAACTGCGCTGCGATTCCGGAAACCCTGGCCGAATCAGAGCTGTTCGGCCACGCTCCCGGCGCGTTCACCGGAGCGGCCCCGCGCGGCCGCCGCGGCCTGATCGAGGAGGCGGATGGCGGCACGCTGTTCCTCGACGAGATTGGCGACATGCCGCTCTCCCTGCAGACCCGCCTGCTGCGCGTCCTTGCCGAACGCACGGTCCAGCCCCTCGGCGCCGCCCGCCCGCGCAAGGTCGGTTTCCGGTTGATCTCGGCCTCGCATCGCGACCTTCGCGCATTGGTCGCCGCGGGGAGCTTCCGCGAGGATCTCTTCTATCGGCTGAACGTCGCCGCGCTCAGCCTCCCACCGCTGCGCAGCCGCGGCGATTTCGACTGGCTGCTCGCCCGTCTGCTGGCGACGCGGCAGCGCGAGGGGCGGCCGGTCCGTCTCGCGCCGGATGCCGCCGCCATGCTTCGCGCCCACCGGTGGCCGGGCAATCTGCGCGAACTCGACAACGTCCTCGCGGTGGCGACCGCCTTGTGCGAGGAAGGCGAAATCCGCGTTGCGGATCTTCCCGGCGGTCTTGGCCCGGTCTCCGTTCGAACGGAGGACGATGCGGCCGCTTCGCTCCGCGCCGCGCTCGATGGCTGTGGCGGCAATGTTTCCGCTCTCGCCCGCCGCCTGGGCTGCGACCGTACCACCTTGCACCGCCGGATGCGCCGCCTCGGCATCTCCGGCCGCCTCCGCCCGCAGCACTGAGCGCCACGGAACGCCACACAGGGGCGCCACACTGTGGCGCCATCCTGCCCGGCCGGCCGCGCATTTCCGCCGAATCCGGGCTGGCATGCCGTTTGCTTTTCACTCGTTCGCAACGCCAAGATTGCAAGGAGGAACGACGTGAAAGCACTACGATTCCATGCCGCCCGCGATCTGCGGATCGAGGACGTCGCCGCACCTGACCGCAAGCCGCCGCCCGGTCAGGTCCTCGTGCGCAACCGCTTCGTCGGCATCTGCGGCACCGACCTGCACGAATACGCCTACGGGCCGATCTTCATCCCCACCACACCGCATCCCTTCACCGGCGCCCAGGGGCCGCAAATCCTCGGGCACGAATTCGGCGGTGTCGTCACCGCGATCGGCGAGGGCGTCTCCAGCGTGAAGCCGGGCGACCGCGTCTCCGTCCAGCCCCTGATCATGCCGCGCGCCGGCGACTATTATGCCGACCGTGGCCTGTTTCACCTCAGCCCGCAGCTGGCGCTGGCCGGCCTCAGCTGGGCCTGGGGCGGCATGGCCGAGGAAGCGATGCTGCACGAATACAACGTGCAGAGGATTCCCGACGCGCTGAGCGACGAGGAAGCCGCCCTGGTCGAGCCCGCCGCCGTCGCCGTCTATTCCTGCGACCGCGGCGGCGTCGGCGCGGGCAGCGCGGTGCTGGTGACGGGCGCCGGGCCGATCGGCCTGCTCACCCTGCTCGCCGCCCGCGCCGCCGGCGCGACGACGCTCTTCCTCTCCGACATCAACGACGCGCGGCTCGCCTTCGCCCGCAGCATCCTTCCCGACATCGTCGTTCTCAACCCGCAGCGCGACGATGTCGGCTCCCGCGTCCGTGCGGCGACCGAGGGCGGGGCGGGCTGCGACGTCGCCCTCGAATGCGTCGGGAACGAGCACGCGCTGAAAGCCTGCCTCGATGCGGTGCGCAAGCAGGGCGTGGTGGTCCAGACCGGGCTTCACCCGCACGACAATCCGCTCGACTGGTTTCAGGTCACGTTCAAGGATGTCGACCTGCGGGGCGCCTGGGCCTACCCGACCCATTACTGGCCGCGCGTGATCCGCATGATCGCGAGCGGCATCCTGCCCGCCTCGAAGATCGTCACCGCCCGCATCCGGCTCGACGATGCCGTTGCCGAAGGGTTCGAGGCGCTGCTCGATCCCTCCGGCAGGCACATCAAGATTCTCATCGATCTCGCCGCCTGACGCGGCGTCACAACAGCAAGGGAAACGCAACCCATGAACGACATGACGATCGACAAGCCCATCACCGTCTCCGCGCCGCAGAAGGCGGTCGAGGCGTGGCTCGACAGTTTCAGCCAGGCATTGAACGCCGGTGACGCCGAAGCCGCCGCCCGGCTCTTTGCGCCGGTCAGCTTCTGGCGCGACCTGATCGCCTTCACCTGGAACATCAGGACCGTCGAAACGCCCGACGGCGTGCGCGACATGCTGGCGGCGACCCTCGACAATGTCCGTCCGGTCAGCTTCGCGCTCGCCGAGCCGCCGACCGAGTCCAACGGCGTCATCGAGGCCTGGCTCGCCTTCGAGACGAAGATCGGCCGCGGGGAGGGGCTGCTCCGCCTGCAGGACGGCAAGGCCTGGACGCTGCTCACCACCCTCGCCGAACTCAAGGGGCACGAGGAGCCCAAGGGCATCCGCCGGCCCATGGGCGCCGAGCACGGCGTCCGCCGCGGCCGGCAGAGCTGGCAGGAAAGGCGCGAGGAGGAAGCCCGCACGCTCGGCTACGAAACCCAGCCTTATGTCCTCGTCGTCGGCGGCGGGCAGGGCGGCATCGCGCTTGGCGCGCGGCTGCGCCAGCTCGGCGTGCCCGCCATCGTGATCGACAGGCACGACCGGCCGGGCGACCAGTGGCGCAAGCGCTACAAGTCGCTCTGCCTGCATGATCCGGTCTGGTACGACCACCTGCCCTATATCGATTTCCCCGCCAACTGGCCGGTCTTCGCGCCGAAGGACAAGATCGGCGACTGGCTGGAAATGTACACCAAGGTCATGGAGATCAATTACTGGACCAGAACCACCGCGAAGAGCGCCGCCTTCGATGAAGCGAGCGGCACCTGGCGTGTCGTCGTCGATCGCGATGGCGAGGAGATCGAGCTCCGTCCGACCCAACTCGTCCTCGCCACCGGCATGTCGGGCAAGCCGAACATCCCGCAGTTCAAGGGCATGGACCGCTTCCGCGGCGAGCAGCACCACAGCTCCCGGCACCCGGGGCCCGATGCCTATGCGGGCAAGAAGGTCGTGGTCATCGGCGCCAACAACTCGGCGCACGACATCTGCGCCGCCCTCTGGGAGCATGGTGCGGACGTCACCATGGTCCAGCGCTCCAGCACGCATATCGTCCGCTCGGATTCGCTGATGGAGATCGGCCTCGGCGAGCTCTATTCCGAGAGGGCGGTCGCCAATGGCGTGACCACCCGCAAGGCGGACATGATCTTCGCATCGCTGCCCTACCGGATCATGCACGAGTTCCAGATCCCGGTTTATGACGCGATCCGCGAAAAGGACGCCGATTTCTATGCCGCCCTCGAAAAGGCCGGCTTCATGCTCGATTTCGGCGCGGACGATTCAGGCCTGTTCATGAAATATCTCCGCCGCGGCTCGGGCTATTATATCGATGTCGGCGCCTGTGACCTGGTCATCGACGGCAGCATCAAGCTCAAGAGCGGCGTCGGGGTCGACGAGATCACCGAAACCGGCGTGAGGATGGCGGATGGCGAGGAACTCCCGGCCGATCTCATCGTCTACGCCACGGGCTATGGCTCGATGAACGGCTGGGCCGCCGATCTGATCAGCCAGGAGGTCGCCGACAAGGTCGGCAAGGTCTGGGGCCTCGGTTCCGACACGCCGAAGGACCCCGGCCCCTGGGAAGGCGAGCAGCGCAACATGTGGAAGCCGACGCAGCAGCAAAACCTCTGGTTCCACGGCGGCAATCTCCACCAGTCACGCCATTACTCGCTGTATCTCGCCCTCCAGCTGAAAGCGCGGCAGGTCGGCATTCCAACGCCCGTCTATGGCCTGCAGGAGGTGCATCACCTGTCCTGAGTGGGTCTGGGTGCCGCGGGTCGTCCCGCCTGCGGCACTCATTCCGGCCGTGACCGTGCCATGCCAGCGCGGTTGCCGGCGGTGGCGTTTCGGACGCCGGGAACGGCCTGATGAGTTGCGGGATCTGCCCGCCGAAGGCGATGACCCTGCGTCGTTTACGGCACCAAGCTGATCGTCGAGGAATTGCGGGGCAGCATGTAGACGGAGGACTGGAGATGGAACGGGCCGAGCTTGAGAAAATCGAGCGTCGGCTCGAACGCGTAATCGACCTGTCCGAGGATGACGCTGGTATTCGGCACGTCGAGTGAGGTCGGGACGGTGACGACCTGACCCTGTTGCAGCGCAGTGGCGTTCGAGGCCTCGCTCCAGGCGACCCTGGCATCGCCATCATCGTCGATCGAGATGCAGCTGACGACGATCTGGGCTGGCGATGCGGGGTAGGGGGCGAGGATTTGCGACGCGGCGGAGAAGATGTCCGGAAGCTGCGTGCTCGCGCTGATGCTGGTGTATTGCGAGACGATGTTGGTGATGGTCGAACCCGTTTGCGAGACGAGCTGGTTGACGATCACCGCCTGTTCCAGCTCGGTCGTCGCGAAGAAGAACAGCAGGAGCACGGGCAGAACGAGGGCGAACTCGACCGCCGCCACACCCGCGCGGCGGCGTTGGGACGCGGCGGCGAGACGGCGCAGGATGCGTCGTGCCCATGTGCATGTGCATGGGCATGCGCCGCTCTTGCCGTCAGTAGGGTTCATTTCGGAACACCGCTGTTGCCTGCAGCAGGCGATAGTTGCCGTTCATCGTCGCGAAGCTGAAATTCAGCAGGCTGGCCATGACCGGCAGCTGGTAGAAGACCTGAACCATCACGATGTCGCCGGGGCCGCCAAGGCTGTAACTCAGCGATGACGTATTGAAGTTGCCGCTTGTCAGCGGATTGACCTGCGTGATGGCGTTGAAGGACGGGAAGGTCTGTACGTTGACGTTGAGATTGGCGCAGGTGATCAGGGGCACACCGTCGGTGCAGACGTCCTGAAGGAATTGCTGCGCGGTCATGCCGGATGACTGCGCCTGCCCGGTCATGATCAGGCGTGCCGTGTCGTTTGTCGCGTTCTGCAGCACTTCCTGGGTGAAGAAGATCAGCCCGGCCTCGATGATGGCGAACAGCAAGGCGAAATAGGGGGCCGCGACGAGCGCGAATTCGACGGCGGCGACCGCCCGGCCATCGCCGAGCAGGGTTCTGAGCCGGGCCGGCAGCTTGAATCTTCCGGTCTTCGGGGCGCGTCTCGTCTTTCGGAGCACGATATCGCTCCGCTAACTCGATAGATAGGAGGATTGCACGGCCGTCTGGAACAGCGCGGACATCGCGGCCGAAATGTCGCCGCCGGATTTCACCTCGAAATAGAGGCCGGGCGAGGCGCATTGCTGAAGGGTTGGCGCGATGCTGTTCTGGAACGGCGCGATGTAGGTGTTGTACCAGCTGTTGGTCGGCAGCGGCAGGTACTCGGTGTAGAGGACCGCGATCCTGATCCCCCGGTTCTTGATGGCGGTGCAGAGGTCGGTGTTGAGGAGGGATTGCTGGCGGTTGCCGTTGACGTCCTCGTCCTCGACGCCGTCCGTCACGAAGAAGAGCACTTCCTGCGGCGTGTCGCCGGCGGCACCGGTGCCGTTTCCCGGGTTGGGCATGATCGCGTTGATGCCGTTCAGGGCGGTGTCGTAATTGGTGTCCTCGTCGTCATTGTAGTCGTTCTGGGTCAGCCAGTTGTTGGAGTAGACTTCCAGCAGCTGGATGTTGCCCGCCTCGGTCTGGGCCTGGGAAAGGTCGGAGGTGAGGTTGCCGATCGTGTTCAGCCCGATGTCGAACGTGTAGATCGCCATCCGGTAGGTGGTGCCCTTCTGGGTTTCGGTCGTCTGCGCCGTCGTCATCAGGTCCTGCGTGGCCTGGCGGAGCATGTCGATCCGCAAGGTCACGCCGAGGCTGCGGGCGAGGGCGTAATTGTCCTCGCCGTAGGGATTGCCGAGTTTGTCGGCGGAGGGGTTCTCTTCATGGCAGCCGAAGGCGCAACCGCCCTGCGCCGTCGTGTTGGCGACCATCGTGTTGATGCCGCTCTGGGTGGCGGCGATCGCCATCGAGGGGGAGTCGTCGAGCAGGAGATAGAAGTCGATGTTCGGGGCGATCGTCGTCGTCGCCGTGGCCTGGCCGCCGATCTTGATGGAACCGAACCCCATCACATCCGGCAGCATGGCTTGCGACTGGGCCTGGTATTGCACCGTCGCGGTGCGCTTGTCGCCGCTGGTGGCGATCGACACGGTGACGTCGTTGGCGTTGTAGGTCACGCCGGTCATCGTGAGGGCCTGCGCGTTGAAGACGTTCTGGGCCGTCGTGATGGCGGAGGATTGGCCGGCGGCGACCATCGCGGGGGTGACGGCGGCGAGGGCCGCGGCGTCGGCATAGGATTCCATCTGCGACTTGCGGTCGATCGCGAGGCCGTAATCGATCCCCATGCCGAGGATGAAGATCAGGGTCAGGGATACAAGCGCGGTGATGATCGCGATATTGCCGCGCCGGTCGCCGCATAGTGCTTTGAATTTGATAAATAATACTAACATGGCTTCCGCTGCCGCTGGTCGGCCCCGGCTGGTTCTAAGCCGAATGTCTGAAGAAACGCTTAACGCGCTCCGGGTCGGCCGCCGGCTTCAGGGCAGGTGGAAGACGCGGCGCAGCGGCGATGCGGTGGGAGAGGCGTCCGGGTTGGTCCGCATGATGTCGGCCATCGCCTGCCACCAGCGTCGCATCACCGCCTGTTCGGGCAGCGCGTCCATCGCATGGCCGGGGCGGCGGCGCAGCACGGCGAAGAGCGAGCCGTCCGACAGGTCGAGGAAGATGCTGTAATCGCTGATCCCGGCATCCTTTAGCGCGGCGACGAGTTCGGGCCAGATCTCGTCGTGGCGGCGCTCGTATTCCGCCGCCTGCGCGGGGTCGAGCTGCATGCGGAAGGCGATCTGTTCCATCGGGCGCTGCGTCTCGCGTTCAGGCGCGGGGGCGGCGGGCGCGCCAGGCGACGAACGGGGTTTCGATCAGGATGACCGCGATCAGGATCGTCCCGATCACGCCGGCCTGATAGATCGGGTTGAAGTCGTTGTAGCTCAGGCCGTAATCGACGATGGCGATGACGACGGTCGCCATCGCCGTGCCGATCACCGATCCGGTGCCGCCGAAAATGCCGGTGCCGCCGAGCACGACGATGGCGATGCTGATCAGGTTCGCCTGCGCGCCGGCATCGGGCCGGGCGGTGCCGAGCCGGGCGGCGCTGACGACGCCGGCGATCGCCGCGACCAGCCCGGCGGCGACATAGGCCCAGCCGCGGACCCGCGCGACGCGCACGCCGGCGAGCGTCGCCGCGCGGTCGTTGGTGCCGGTGAGGTAGAGGGCGCGGCCGTAGCGTGTGCCGTGCTGGACGAAGGCGAAGACGGCGAGCAGCGGCAGGTAGAGCGCCAGCAGCTGGAAGGGCAGGCCGGCCAGCGTGCCCTGGCCGATGGCGAGGAAGGCGGGCGGCGATTTCGTCAGGTCGATATTCACCCCGCCGGTGACCACCAGCGCGAGCCCGTCATAGGCGAACAGCGTGGCGAGGGTCGCGATGATCGGCGGGATGCGGAAGCGGCTGACCGCCGCGGCGTTCACCCCGCCGAGCGCCAGGCCGGACGCCAGCGCGCCGCCGACCGCCACCGGCCAGGGCAGGCCGCCATGCAGCAGGCGGCCGAGAATCACCTGGGAGAGCGCCATCGTCGCGCCGACCGACAGATCGATCCCGGTATCGCCGCCGCAGATCACGAAGGTCTGGCCGAGGGCGATCATGCCGATCTCGACGCCGAACACCGCCATGCTCGAGAGATTGGCGCCGGAGAGGATCGCGGGGTGGCCGATGGCGAAGCCGAGAAGGGCGAGCACCGCCATGGCGAGCAGCAGGACGGGGCGGGTTCGTTCGAAGCCGGAAGCGTGCATCAGCGTGTCTCCATCGCTTCGCGTTTCGCGCCGGCGCCGATCGAGGCCAGGATCACCGCGCCGAGGGCGACGCCGCCCCAGAAGGGCTGGATGTGCAGCAGCACGATCGCGTCATCGACGACCTGCACGATGAGCGTGCCGAGCAGCGTGCCGAGCAGCGTGCCGCGGCCGCCGCTCAGCGCCGTGCCGCCGAGCACGACGGCGGCGATCACCTGCAGCACGAAGCCGCTGCCCGTCGATGTCTGCGCCATCGGGCTCTGGCCGAGGGTGAGCAGGGCCGCGAGGCCGGTGAGCAGGCCGAGCATCACATAGGCGGCGAGCTTGATCCGCTCGGGCTTGATTCCGGCGAGGCGTGCGGCCTCCTCGTTGTTGCCGAGCGCGTAGACGTGCCGGCCCCAGCGGAAATACCGCAGGAAGACCATGCCGGCGGCGAGCAGGACGAGGGCGATGACGGCGACCACCGGCAGGAAGGCCAGGTGGTCGACCACGAAGATCATCGTCAGCGCCGGCGGGATCTGGGTGATCCAGTTGCCGCCGAGCACGATGAAGACGAACATGCGGTAGATGCTCAGCGTGCCCAGCGTCGCGATCACCGGCGGGATGCGCCCGTTGATGATCAGCAGCGCGTTGATCAGGCCGAAGGCGGCGCCGGAGAGGAGAAAGACCGGGATCGTCGCGGCGATGCTCCAGCCGGCGGCGAAGCAGGTGCCGCCGATCGCGGTGCAGAGGCCGAGCATCGAGCCGGTCGAGACGTCGATCCCGCCGGTGAGGATCACCACGGTCATGCCGATCGCCGGGATCAGCGTGATCGCGCTGCCGACCAGGAGATTGTCGAGATTGACCCGGCTCCAGAAGGCGCCGTGCGAGCCGAATCCGGCCGCGAGCACGAGGATCGCGAGCGTGACCAGCAGCAGCCCCTCGCGGCCGCGCGGCAGGTAGTCGCGCGGCGGCCGCGGGGCGGGGCGGCCGGTGGTGGGGGCGGGGCCGAACGCCCCGATCGTCCGCGGCGTTCCCGCCGGGTTGTCGACTGACATGCGTTTTGCGTCCGTTTCCTGCATCTTGCGCCGGGCCGCCGGGTCAGGCCGCGCGCGCGGCGGCGCCGACGGCGGCGGCGAGGATCGTCTCGGCCTGCATCGCCTCGCCTTCGGCGACCTGCACGACCGTGCCCCGCCGCATCACGATCACCCGGTCGCTGACCGCCAGAACCTCCGGCAGGTCCGACGAGATCACGACGACGGCGAGGCCGCCGGCGGCGAGGCTGCGGATGAAGTCGTGAATCTCGGCCTTGGTGCCGATGTCGATGCCGCGGGTCGGCTCGTCGAGGATGAGCACCTTCAGGGACTGCCCTGCCCAGCGGGCGAACAGCGCCTTCTGCTGGTTGCCGCCCGAGAGCGTGCCGATCGCCACCGTCTCGTCCCGCGCCTTGATCCGGTAATGGGCGATCAGCCGCGCCGCCTCGCCGCGCAGGGCGGCGAAATCGAGCCTCATCGCGGCGCGGAGGAAACGGTCGAGCGTGCTGACGGTCAGGTTTGCCTCGAGGGGCTTGGTGGCGAAGATGCCCTGCAGCTTGCGATCCTCCGGCAGGTAGCCGATGCCGAGGGCGATGGCCTCTGCCGGATCGCGCGGGCTGATCGGCCGGCCGTGCAGCAGGACGCGGCCGCTGTCGGCGGGGAGCGCGCCGAACGCGGCGAGGGCCACTTCGCTGCGGCCGGAGCCGACCAGCCCGTAGACGCCGGTGACCGTGCCCGGCGGGATCGACCAGTCCACGCCGTCATAAAGTCCCGCCCTGGTCAGTTTCTCGATCCTGAGGGCGGGATCGGCATCGTTGGCGATCCGCCGGTCCTCGCGCGGCTTGCCGTAATCGCGATGCGCCTTGCCGGCCATCAGGTCGAGCAGGCGCTCCTCGTCGAGATCGTCCGCCGCCGCGCTGCCGGTGACGCGGCCATCGGTGAGCACCGTCACGCGGTCGGAGATCCGGCGGATCTCGTCGAGGCGATGGGTGATGTAGACGATCGAGCGGCCGTCGGCGCGCAGCCGGCCGATGATGGTGAACAGCCGGTCGGTCTCCGCCTGGGACAGGATCGAGGTCGGTTCGTCGAAGATGATCACCTGCGCGTCCTGCACCAGCGCCTTGGCGATCAGCACGAGCTGCTGATAGCCGAGGCTGAGTTCGCCCATCCGGCGGTGCAGCAGGGCGGGGTCGAGTTCCAGCCGGTCGAACCAGGGGAGCGCGGCCTCGGCCATCTCCTGCCGGCGCACGATGCCGGCGGCGGAGGCGATCTCGTTGCCGGTGAAGATGTTTTCCAGCACCGTCAGGTGCGGATAGATCATCGGCTCCTGGTAGACCGCGGCGATCCCGGCCGCCTGCGCGTCGCGCGGGTGGGCGAAGCGGCGGGGCGCGCCGTCGATCCGGATCTCGCCCTCGTCGGGCATGATCGCGCCGGTGAGAACGCGGATCAGGGTGGACTTGCCGGCGCCGTTCTCGCCGAGCAGGGCATGCACCTCGCCCCGCCCGATCGAGAGATCGACGCCGCCCAGCGCCGTCACACCGCCGAAGCGCTTGCGGATTCCCGAGACCTCGACCCGGGGTGAGGACGGCGTGGGCATCCCGGCCTCAGAAATTCATGCTCACATTGGCCTTGGTGATGACCATCGGATTGCCGAGCAGCAGCGTGTGGGTCTTCGGGAAATACTTCACCTTCTGCTTCAGGCCGGGCACCGTGTTTTCCGCCTTGAACGGCTTGTGCTCCAGCTCCTGGATCACGCCCCAGCCGGTGAGGTAGCCGAGCGAGATCGGGTTCCACAGCACCACGCTCTTCACCGTGCCGTCGAGGATGAAGGGGCGGATGCTGTTCGGGTCGGTGATGCCGGTCACGGCGACCTTGCCGCTGAGGCCGGCGCGCAGCACCGCCTGGGCGGCGCCGGGCACCGCGGTCGAATTGATGCCGACCACGCCCTTCAGGTGCGGATAGGCCGACAGCAACTGGCCGGTGACCTGCGTCGCCTTGTTGATGTCCTCGCCGGCGTACTGGACCGAGACGAGCTTGATCTGCGGGTATTTCGCGGCGAGGCGCTGCTTCATCAGCGCGATCCATGCGTTCAGGTTGGTCGCGGTCGGCCCGCCGGAGACGAAGGCGACATCGCCCTTGCCGCCGATCGTCTTGGCGAGCTGGTCGACCACCGTGTCGGCCAGCGCCTTGTTGCTGGTCTGCTGCACGCGTAGGGCGACATCCGGCCCCTCGACCTGGGAGTCGCTCGAATAGAACAGGATTCCCTTTGCCTTCGCCTGCTTCGCGAGCGCCTCGAGCGCGGTCGGGCTGTTGGCGGAAACGCCGACCGCGGTGACGTGCTTGTTGATCAGGCTCTGCACGATTTCCGACTGGCCGGAGACCGAGGCCGTGGTCGGCCCCTGGTAGATGATGTGCGCGCCGAACTTCTTCCCGGCCTGATCCAGCCCCTGCTTCATCGCCGTGAAATAGGTGATGCCGATCAGCTTGGGCACGAAGGCGATGGTCGGCTCGGCGGCGCGGGCCGGCGTCGCGCCGGCGGCGAGGATCATCGCGCCGGCGAGGCCGAGGCCGAGCCGGAAGGCGGTCTGGTGGCGGAGTCGGGCCGCGAGGGTCATTGGCGTTTCCTTTCTGTTTCTTGGACCACGACGTTCCCGGCCGGCGCCGGATTGACGGCCCGACCAGATGTCACATGTAGCAAACATCGGCGCACATAAATCTGTCAAGTCATTTCTGAGTTTCGTGCCGATTTGGTGCGGTGCAATATTCGAGATCGAAAAATTCATGCTCAAGCCTTGATATTCTTGAACGGCGATGATCTTATAGCGCACATGATGATGTTAGATTGTCAGGGATTTCAAACAGCAGGATGAGCGAAACGCAACGCCAGGACATTCCGGCCTCGGAGCGCCAGCAGGACATCCTGCGCCGTTCGCTCGGCGGCGGCGTGGTGCGTGTGCGCGATCTCGCAGCGGAGTTCGGGGTTCACGAAATGACGATCCGGCGCGATTTCGACGCGCTGGTCGACCAGGGGCTGATGGAGCGCGTGCGCGGCGGCGCGCGGCTGCGCGAGCGGATGGGCGAGGAGATCAGCCACCAGCTGCGGGCCGCCCGCAACACCGAGGCGAAGACGGCGATCGCCCGCGCGGCGCTGTCGCTCATCGCGCCGGGCGACACCGTCGCCTTCGATGCCTCGACCACCGCGCTCGCCCTCGTGCGCATGGTGCATGACCGGAACGTGTCGGCGATCGTCTCCGGGCTCGACGCCGCCAATGCGCTGGCCGCGAGTGCTGTGCCCTTCGTGATGGTGGGCGGCGCGTTCCATGGGCCCGCCCGCTCGTTCACCGGGGTATTGTTCGAGGAATCGATGTCGCGCCTGCATCCGGACAAGGTGTTCTTTTCGGCGCGCGGCTTTCATGCCGCGCTGGGGCTGACGGACTCGCATCTGCCGGAAGTGGGGGCGAAGCGCGCCATGCTGCGTTCCGGCGCGATGACCGTGGCGCTGATGGATTCATCGAAATTCGGCCGCCGCGCGCTCGCGACCATCGCGGCGATGGACGAGATCGACGTGCTGGTGACCGACCGGCCGCCGGCGGATGCGGACATGGCGGCGCTCGAGGCAGCCGACATCAGGGTGATCGTCGCGCCGTGAACGCGCCGGCGGCGCAGGGAGGACACATGGACCAGGAAGCAGTGATGGCGCGGCTCGATGCGCAGGCGATCGAGACGCCGAGCTGGGCGTTCGGCAATACCGGCTCGCGGTTCAAGACGTTCCCGCTGCCGGGCGCGGCCCGCAGCGTGTGGGAAAAGATCGAGGATGCCGCCGAGGTGCACCGGCAGACCGGCATCGCGCCGCGCGTCGCCCTGCACATTCCCTGGGACCGCGTGGACGATCCGGCGGCGCTCGGCCGCTTCGCGGCATCGCGCGGGATCGGCATCGGCGCGATCAATCCGAACCTGTTCCAGGACGACGACTACCGCCTCGGCTCGCTCACCCACCCGCAGGCGGCGGTGCGGGCGAAGGCGGCGGCGCATCTCGAGGAATGCATCGCGATCATGAAGGCGACGGGTTCGACCGATCTCAGCCTGTGGTTCGCGGATGGCACCAACTATGCCGGGCAGGACGATTTCCGCGCCCGCCGGCGGCGGCTGCGCGGCGGGCTCGAAGCCTGCGCGGCACTCTTGCCCGAGGGCGCGCGCATGCTGATCGAATACAAGTTCTTCGAGCCCGCCTTCTACTACACCGATCTGGCCGACTGGGGCGCGGCGCTCGCCCATGCCAGGGCGATCGGGCCGCAGGCGGCGGTGCTGGTCGATCTCGGCCATCACGCGCAGGGCGTGAACATCGAATCGATCGTCGCCGTGCTGCTCGACGAGGGCAAGCTCGGCGGTTTCCACTTCAACGCCCGCCGCTATGCCGATGACGACCTGATCGTCGGCTCGGTCAATCCGCTCGAACTGTTCCTGATCTATGCCGAACTCGTCGCCGCCGAGGCGGATGCGGACACGGACACCGCCGCCTGCGCCCGGGCGGTTTCATACATGATCGATCAGAGCTTCAACATCGAGGAAAAGATCGAGGGCATGATCCTGAGCGTGCTGAACTGCCAGGAGGCCTATGCGAAGGCGCTGCTGATCGATCGCGCAGCACTGGCCGCTGCCCAGGAAGCGGGGGACGTGCTGGGCGCGCATCGCATCGTCATGGAGGCGTTCCGCACCGATGTGCGCCCGCTGCTCGCCGGCTGGCGGCGCCGGCGCAACCTCCCGGAGGATCCGGTGATGGCGCATCGCGACGGGTCGTATCTGCGCGAGATCCGCCGCGACCGCGGCACCGCCGCCGCCGCCAGCGGCTATGGGGACTGAGGAGAGAGCCGATGAAGGACGTTCTGGGCCGCGTGCCCGATAAACGATGCGCAGGCTGGGCCGCCTCGTCGCCGCCCGCCGGCGAGGGGCTCGCCGCGCTGGCGCACCGCTCCCGCCTGCTCGGCGCCGACCGCCGCATCGTCAACATCTTCGGCGGCAATACCTCGGTGAAATCGGTCGAGACCGATCACCTCGGCCGGAAGACAAGGGTGCTCTGGGTGAAGGGATCGGGCAGCGATCTCGGCAGCATAAACGAGACCGATTTCGCCGCGCTGAAGCTCGACGAGATCGACCCGCTGTTCGCGCGCGAAGAGATGTCGGATGAGGAGATGACCGCCTATCTCGAACGCACCGTGTTCGAGCCCGGACGGCCGCGGCAGAGCATCGAGACGCTGCTGCACGCCTTCGTGCCGGCGCCGCATGTCGATCACACCCATCCCGACGCGATCATCTCGATCGCCTGTTCGCCGCGCGGCGAGGAACTGATGCGCGAGATCTTCGGCGCGCGCGCGGCCTGGGTGCCGTATGTGCGGCCGGGCTTCTCGCTCTCGCGCATGATCGGCGCGGCGGTGCGCGACAATCCGGGGCTCGACTGCGTGGTGATGGGCAAGCACGGGCTGGTCACCTGGGGCGAGACCTCGGCGGAATGCTACGCGAAGACGATCGCGGTGATCGAGGAGGCGGAGGCCTGGCTTGCCGCCCGTGCCACGGATGCGCCGTTCGGGGCGGCGCGGGTTGAGGCCGCGGCGGCGGCGCGCCGGCAAGACCTGTTCGCCGCCCTGCTGCCCGCGTTGCGCGGCGCGATGGCCGGCGTGCTGAGCGACGGGCGGAAGGTGGTGCTGCGCGTCGACGATGATGACGAGGTGCTGGAGTTCGTCGGCGCCGCCGCATGCCGCGACCTTGCGATGCGCGGCGCCGCTTGCCCCGATCATCTGGTCCACACCAAGCGGGTGCCGCTGGTGCTGGACTGGACGCCGGAGCGGGACGCGGCGTCGCTGCTGGCCGCGGCGAAGGCCGGAATCGCCGAATTCGTCGACGCCTACAAGGCGTATTTCGCGGCGCACGCGGCGGTGGGCGACCGCATGGCGGCGCCGTATCCGCGCATCGTGCTGGTTCCGGGCCTCGGCATGGTGACCTCGGGCGCCGATATCGGCGCTGCCGAGGTCTCGCGCCAGCTCTATCGCCGGGCGATCGCGGTGATGCGGCATGCCGGCAGCGTCGGCGGTTTCGAGACGCTGAGCGATGCGGAAAGCTACGCCATCGAATACTGGCCGCTCGAGCTCTACAAACTTTCGCGCAAGCCGCCGCCGAAGCCGCTGGACGGGCATGTCGCCTTGGTGACCGGTGCTGCGAGCGGCATCGGCCGTGCGGTGGCGGCGCGGCTCGCGCGCGACGGCGCGCATGTCGTCATCGCCGACCGCAATGGCGAGGGGGCCGCGCAGGTCGCCGGCGCCATCGTGGCGGCGCGCGGCGCGGGGCGGGCGATGGCGGCGAGCGTGGACGTGACCGACGAGGCCGCCGTCGGCACGGCGTTCGAGGAGACGGTGCTGGCCTATGGCGGCGTCGATATCGTGGTGAACAACGCGGGGATCAGCCGCAGCGCGCCGATCGAGGAGACCAGCCTCGCGGACTGGCAGGTGCAGTTCGACATTCTCGCGACCGGTTACTTCCTCGTCGCCCGCGCCGCCTTCCGCATCCTGCGCGCGCAGGCGGGCGGCGGGTCGCTGGTGTTCGTCGCCAGCAAGAACGCGGTCGCGGCCGGGCGCAATGCCGGTGCCTATTCGGCGGCTAAGGCGGCGGAACTGCACCTGGCCCGCTGCCTCGCCGAGGAGGGCGGCGGCGCCGGGATCCGGGTGAACACGGTGTTGCCGGACGCGGTGCTGGCCGGATCCTCGATCTGGAATTCCGCCTGGCGGGCGGATCGCGCCGCGACCTATGGCATCAGCGATGACGAGCTGGAAGCGCATTACCGCGCGCGCACCACGCTGAAGGTGAACATTCTGCCGGAGGATGTGGCCGAGGCCGTGTTCTTCTTCGCCTCCGGCCTTTCGGCGAAGACGACCGGCGGCGTGCTGACCGTCGATGGCGGCGTGCCGGCGGCCTATGTCCGCTGAGGCGCCGCGCCACGTCGCGATCGATCTCGGCGCTTCCGGCGGGCGCGTCGCCTGCGGCGCGGTCACGGAGGGCGTCCTGGATTTCGAGATCGTCCACCGGTTTCCGAACCGGCCGGTGCGCCTCGGCCGGCATCTCTACTGGGATGTGCTGCGGCTGTGGCAGGAAATCCGGGACGGACTGCGCAAGGTCGCGCGCGGGGGGGCGGTCGCCAGTCTCGGCGTGACGACCTGGGGCGTCGATTACGCGCTGCTGGATGCCGACCGGGTGCCGCTCGGCATGGTGCATTGCTACCGCGACGAGCGGACCGCGGGGGCCTATGACCTAATCGCGCCGCGGCTGCCGCGCGAGGCGATCTATGCCGCCACGGGCATCCAGTTCCTGCCGATCAACACCTTGCCGCAGCTTGTCGCGGCGCGGCGGGATGCGCCCCGCCTGTTCGACCATGCGGCACATCTGCTGATGTTGCCCGACCTGCTGAACTTCTGGCTCACCGGCCGGATCGTCGCCGAGCATACCAATGCTAGCACGACCCAGCTCTACGATCCGGTGCGTCGTGGCTGGGCGACGGCGCTGATCGCCGCGGCGGGGTTCGATCCCGCGATGTTTCCGGAACTGGTGGAGCCCGGAACGGTCCTGGGTCCGTTGCTGCCGGAGATCGCGGCGGATACCGGGCTGCAGGGCGCCGTGGTGGTGGCCCCGGCGACGCATGATACCGCGAGCGCCGTCGCCGCGATTCCGGCGGCGGACGATCTGCCCTGGAGCTACGTCTCGAGCGGGACCTGGTGCCTGACCGGCATCGAGGTGACGGCGCCGGTGCTGACCGCGGCGGCGCGGGAGGCGAACGTGACCAACGAGCAGGGCGTGCGGGGCACGACGCGGCTGCTGCGCAACACGAGCGGATTGTTCCTGTTGCAGGAATCGATGCGCGGCTGGGGCGATCCGCCGATCGAGGCGCTACTGGCGGCGGCGGAAAAGGTCGCGACCGACACCGTGATCGACGCCGAGGACCCGCTGTTCCTGCAGCCGGGGATGGACATGCCGGCGCGCATCGCGCGCTGGTGCGCGGCGCACGGACGACGCGCGCCCGAGAGCGAGGCGGCGACGACGCGGGTGATCCTGAACAGCCTGGGCGAGGCGATCGCCCGCACCCTGCGCATGGTCGACCGGGTGGCGGACCGGCGGAGCCGGACCGTGCATGTCGTCGGCGGTGGCTCGCGCATGGCGCTGCTCAATCAGGCGATCGCCGATGCGGTGGGGCTCGAGGTCGTGGCCGGGCCGGTGGAGGCGACGACCTCTGGCAATCTGCTGCTGCAGGCCGAGGCTCTCGGCGTCATCCACGCGGGGGACGCGCGCGCGGTGATGCGCCGGTCGGCCGCGTTGGCGCGATATGCGCCGCGCGCCGAGGCGTGATGGCGCGGCCTCGCCTCAGAACTCCTCCCAGCCTTCATCGGCCATGGTCGGTTCCGGCATGCGCCGGGCGGGCGGTGCCGCGGCCGGCCGTTCGGCCGGAGCCGGAGAGCGCACCGGTGCCGGAGCAGACTCCTCGATATCGAAGCGGTGGATCAGGGCTGCGAGCTGCTTGACCTCACGCGCCAGGTTGTGGCTTGCCGCGGTCGACTCCTCGACCATCGCGGCATTCTGCTGGGTCGCCTGGTCCATCTGGCTCACGGCATCGTTGACCTGGAGCAGGCGGGCGGAATTGCCCTGCGCGCCGCTGGCGATGTCGCTGACGACCTGGTTGATCTCGGCGATCTGGGCCACGATGCGTTCCAGCGCCTTGCCGGTCTGCCCGACCTGATCGACGCCGGCGGCGACCTGCTGGTTCGATTTCGAGATCAACGCCTTGATTTCCTTCGCCGCATCGGCCGATCGCTGGGCCAGCGCCCGCACCTCGGAGGCGACGACCGCGAAGCCGCGCCCGGCATCGCCCGCGCGGGCCGCCTCGACGCCGGCGTTCAGCGCAAGGAGATTGGTCTGGAAGGCGATTTCGTCGATCACGCCGATGATGTTGCCGATCTGCTCGGCGGAGGTCTCGATTTCGCCCATGGCGGCCACGGCGCGGGCGACAACGGCGCCTCCGCGCCCGGCATCCGCCATGGCGGCACTGACGGCCTCGCGCGCATGGGCGGCATGGGTTGCGGTGCCGCTGACGGTTTCGGTGATTTCGCTGAGAGTGGCGGCGGTTTCCTCGATCGTTGCGGCCTGGTGTTCGGTGCGCCGCGCCAGATCGTCGGCGGCGGCGGCGATTTCGCCGGTGCCGGAGCGGATTGCCGAGGTGTTCGCGGCGATCACCCGCATCGTGTCCTGAAGCCTCTCCATCGCCGCGTTGAAATCGGTGCGCAGGCGTTCGTATTCGGCGGCGAAGGACGTGTTGAGGCGATAGGTAATTCGCCCGGCAGCGAGATTCTCAAGGCCGGTCGCGATGGATTCGACGACGAATGCGAGTTGCTGCGCCGCTTGTTCGCGCTCGGCCGCGCTTCGTGCGGCCTCGGCCTCGCGCGCCGCGCGTGAAGCGGCCGCCTCGGCTTCGAGCCTGGCTTTCTCGATGCCGGCCGCCTTGAAGACCTCGACGGCCCGGGCCATGCCGCCGATTTCATCGGCGCGCGCGACATAGGGCACCTCCGCCTTCAGGTCGCCCTTCGAGAGCCGCGCCATCGCACCGGTCATGGCCTTCAGGATTCCGGCGATGTTGCGCTGGATGAAATACATCGCGACCAGGAAGAGCAGGAAGACCGGTATGAAGATGCCGACGAAACGGGCAACGTTGCTCCAGAACGAGGTGCGCAGGTCGCTGACATACATGCCGGTGCCGATCACCCAGTTCCACCCGGGCACCTTGGCCATGTAGGAAATCTTGGCCTCGGGCGTCTTCGAGCCGGCCTTCGGAATGTAGTATTCGTGGAAGATCGGGTGGCCCGCCAGTGCCGCCTTCAGCATCGGCCGGATGATGTAGGTGCCGTAGGCATCCTTGGTATTGCTGCGGTTCGTGCCGATCAGGGCCTTGTTGGCGTGCTGGATGATCGTGCCGTCCTTGTCGTCCACAAAATAGTAGTTGCCGTGATCGAACCTGGCGGCGCCGAGAATCTCGAGAGCCAGGCCCTGCGCCTGGTCTTCGGTCAGGGCGCCGTATTTGGCGAGGCGGACGAAGGAGCCGGTGAGGGCGACGGCATTGTTCACCAGCGTGCGGACTTCCGCCTTCTTCGCGTTCAGTTCGAGGTGATAGGCGCCGAGCAGGCTGATCACCAGGGCGGCAATCGTCATGGTGATACCGAAAAGGCCGATCGCCGCGAATTGATGACGAATCGAAAGCTTGTGAAGCACGCCATACTCCCGATGTCTGTGCACTGCGCACAGGGAAACAGAAAATCCTTAACGAAAGATTGGGAATGGCGGACGCGTCTTGACGTCGGTCAATGCGGCGGGCGGATGAAGGCCTAGGCTGTTCATGTGACAGGCAAGAGCCAAGGAGAAGTCGCAATGACCGTGCCGCTGCAGATCACCTTCAAGGACATCGACCGTTCCCCCGCGCTCGAGGCGCGCATCCGCGAGAAGGCGGAGGCGCTGAGCCGGTTCGAGGCGCGGATCCTGCGCTGCCATGTCATCATCGAGGCGCCGCACCGGCATCACCACAAGGGCAAGCTCTACCGCGCACGGATCGAGATCGCGGTGCCGCGGGGCGATATCGTGATCAACCGGGAAAGCCCGGAGAACCACGCGCATGAGGATCCGTATGTCGCGGTTCGCGACGCGTTCGATGCCGCGGTACGCAAGCTGGAGGACCATGCGCGGCGGCTCGACGACGCGGTGAAGCACCATGAGGAGGCGCTGGTCCATGGTCAGGTGGTCCGGTTCGTCGCCGATGCCGACTATGGCTTCATCGCGACGGATGACGGGCGCGAGGTGTATTTCCACCGCAACAGCGTGGCCGGAAACGGGTTCGCGCGGCTGCGCGTGGGCGATGATGTGCGCCTCGCCGTGGCCGAGGGGCGGGACGGGCCGCAGGCGAGCCTCGTGCGCCCCGCCGGGCGGGGCGGCTGACAGCCGTCCCGCGGCGTGCTTTGATCGCGACAGACGACGCTGTTCCGGGATGAGGCAGAGTGAAGGATCCTTACGACGTTCTGGGTGTGGCGCGCGATGCGGGGCAGGATGACATAAGGCGGGCCTATCGCCGGCTGGCGAAGGACCATCATCCCGACCTCAACCCCGGCAACGCGGCGGCCGAGGCGCGGTTCAAGGAGGTCTCGGCGGCCTATCATCTGCTGTCCGACGCCGATCAGCGCGCCCGCTTCGACCGCGGCGAGATCGATGCCGAGGGGCAGGAACGCGCGCGGCACGGCACCTGGCGCGACTATGCCGAGACCGGCGAGGGCGCGCGCTACGGCGGCGGCGCCTGGACCACCGACGATCTCGAGGCGATGTTCGGCTCGATGTTCGGTGGCGGCGGCGGCGGACGGCGTGGCGGGCCGGGGCGCGGGCAGGACCGGCATTATTCGATGACGATCGGCTTCGTCGAGGCGGTTGTCGGCGGCACGCGGCGGCTGTCGCTGCCCGATGGCGGCACGCTCGACGTGCGGATTCCCCCCGGCACCGAGGACGGGCAACTGTTGCGCCTGCGCGGCAAGGGCGGGGTGGGATGGAATGGCGGGCCTGCGGGCGATGCGCTGATCCGCGTCAGCGTGGCGCCGCATCGCTTCTTCACCCGCGAAGGGCAGGATATCCGGCTCGATCTGCCGGTGACGCTGGCCGAGGCGGTGCTGGGCGGGCAGGTCGAGGTGCCGACGCCGGGCGGCGCGGTGCGGATGCGGATTCCCGCGGGCTCGGACAGCGGCACGGTGCTGCGGCTGCGCGGGCGCGGCGTGCCGGCGCATGGCGCCGCCGCCGCGGGCGATCTCTATGCCACGCTGCGCGTTGTGATTGGCAAGTCTGACCCGGCGCTGGAAACCTTCCTGCGCGGCTGGACGCCGGAGGAGACGCCCGATCCGCGCGCCGGGATGACGGAGACGGAGGTGCCGCCATGAGCGACGGGGTGACGATCGATGTCGTGATCGCCGAGGTGGCGGGGCTGGCCCGGGCGGATCTCGAACGCTGGGTGGCGCTGGAATGGGTGCGGCCGGAGCGGGCGGAGGGACTCTGGCTGTTCCATGGCATCGACATCGCGCGGGTGCGGCTGATCCACGAGCTCGCCGCCGATCTGCGGGTGGACGAGGAGGCGATGCCGGTGGTGCTCTCGCTGCTCGACCAGCTTTACGACGCCCGCCGGCGGATGCGCGCGCTGGCCGAGGCGATCGCCGCGGCTCCGGAGGAACCGCGGCGCGTGGTGCTCGAACACATCGCAGCCGCTCAGGAGCCGCCGAACCAGTTATAACCCTGCCGCACCCAGTAGCCGCTGGGGAAGGTGTTGGTGACGCCGAGGGCGACGATCGATTTCGGGTTCTTGTAGCCGAGCTTTGTCGGAATCCGCAGCCGCACCGGGGCGCCGAACGGGGCGGTGAGCGGCGCGCCGAGAAAGTCGAGCGCCAGGATCGTCTGCGGGTGCAGGGCGGAGGCCATGTCGATGCTCTCGTAATACCCGTCGGCGCAGTGGAACGAGACATAGCGCGCCTTCAGGTCGGCATTGACCCGCCGCAGGAAATGGCCGAGCGGCACGCCGCCCCACTGGCCGACCACCCGCCAGCCCTCGACGCAGACGAGGCGGGTGATCTGGCTTTCCTGCGGCAGGGCGCGCAGCTCCGCGAGGCGCCAGGGCCGCTTGTCGCCGATGCGGCCGGTGAGGCCGAGGCGCCAGGTGGCGAGATCGACGCGGGGCGCCTGGTCGATGCCGTAGAAGGCGTTGAAGCGCGGCGGCCGGGTGATGGCGGAGGCCGGGAAGGTCGGCGCCAGCGTGTGCGGATCGAACAGCGCGGCCTGCACCTCGTCGTTCCAGCGGGACATCGCGGTGAGCGCGCGGTCGGCGAGGTCGGGGTGTTTGAGGTTGTCGTAGTCGCAGCCGGTGAGGCTGGCGGCGGCGCCGAAGGCGAGGCTGCGGCCGAGCAGGGCGCGGCGGTTGAGGCGCGTGTTCATGGATCTTACTCCGCGGCTTCGGTCATCTTGGGGAGGGGATCGGGCAGGCGGCCGCCGGTGATCATCGCGGGCAGGACGCGCGGCACCAGGGCAACCAGAAGGACGTGGACGATCAGGAAGGCGGAGATCCCGGCCATCGCGATGAAGTGGACGATGCGGGAATCGAAGAATCCGCCGAACAGATCGGAGAGATACCAGAGCTGCACCGGCTTCCAGACCGCCAACCCCGACAGCACGGCGAGAATGCCGAGGGCGATGACGCCGAGATAGAGCAGCCGCTGCACCGCGTTGTAGACGCCGACCTCGTGCGGCAGGCGCAGGCGCAGCGCGGCCCAGATGTCGCGCAGCACGGCGCGGGGCGTCACCGGCAGGAGCTTGCGGCGGAAATGGCCGCTCGCCGTGCCCCAGGCGAGATAGGCGAGCCCGTTGAGCATCAGCAGCCAGATCGCGGCGAGATGCCAGGCGATCGCCCCGCCCAGCCATTGCCCGATCGTCGCCCATTGCGGGAAGGTGAAGGGCAGGAAGGGAGAGGCATCGTAGATCTCCCAGCCGCTGCCGATCAGCGTGATGATGGCGACCGCGTTCAGCCAGTGCATGACGCGCAGCGGCAGGGGGTGGATGGGGCGGTGTCGGCGCATTGTCGGTTTCCTCGCCTGTTGTTGCGATGACGCCGTGATGCGCCCGCTGCCGTGCCCGGGTCGAGGTATCGAAACGATGACCAAACGGCATTGGATCGGCTGCGCCGGGCCGGTCATGTTTGCGGGGCGGACGACGATCACCGGTCCGCGAGAAACCAGACCGGGGCGCCGCCCCCCAGACAGAGGAGACCACCATGATCCGCATTCTCGCCACGACCGCCCTTGCCCTCGGCCTCGTCGCCGGCGTCGCCCAGGCGCAGACCACCAGCGCGATGGGGCATGACACGATGAGCCACCAGAGCGCGATGGGCCACACCACCGCCATGGGCCACAATGCGATGGGCCACGGCACCGCCATGGGTCACAACGCGATGGGTCACGACAAGATGGGGCACGACAAGATGGGTCACAGCGCAATGGGTCACTCCGCCTCGTAGGACGCGCCCGATCCTGTCGGATCGGACGATGCCCCGACGCATCGCAGCCGCCGCCCGGTCGTCCCGGCTCTGGCCGGGAATTGATCGGGATGGCGGCTTTGCTACACTCTGCAGGTGACGGAGACCGAACCGGCCATGGGCCTAGATGAACAACTCCAGGCAGAACGCGACCGCCGCACCGCCGACGAGGCGGTGCGCCTCGCTTACGAGGAAGTCTTCACCACACTCAGCACCAACGGCTTCCTGCCCAGCGTTCTGCCGGAGGAGGCAACGTTTCCGGATTTCGTGCTGCCGGATACCGAGGGGCGGCTCGTCTCGCTCGCCAGCCGCCTCGCGCGGGGGCCGGTCCTCGTGCAGTTCTTTCGCGGCGAATGGTGCCCGTTTTGCCGGCTGATGCTTGATGCGCTGGTGGGCGCCCTGCCGGAGATCGAGGCCGCGGGGGCATCGCTCATGGCCCTCACCCCCGATATCGGTCCCTGGGCGCGGGAGGCGAAGCGCAACCACGGCGCGATGTTCGACGTGCTGTCGGACGTCGATTGCGGGGTGGGACTCGCCGCCGGGGTGGTGTTCAGGATTCCGCCGATCTACCGGGCGCGGCTGATGCGGGCAGGGATCGACTTTGCCGACCGCCATGACAACGGCGCGGAATTCCTGCCGATACCAGCGGTGTTCCTGCTCGATGCCGATGGCCGCGTGGCCTGGCGCTTCGTCAATGTCGACTTCACCCGCCGTGCCGCCCCCGAGCGCATCCTCTCCGCGCTGCGCCGCCTCACCGCGCCGGAACGGGAGTAGACGCGATGGAGCTGACCCAAGTGCGCTATTTCGTCGCGCTGAGCCGGCTGCTGAACTTCACGCGCGCCGCCGAGGCCTGCAATGTCAGCCAGCCGGCGCTGACGCGCGCGATCCAGCGGCTGGAGGACGAGCTGGGCGGCCCGCTCGTCTATCGCGAGCGCAACCTGACGCAACTGACCGAACTCGGCCGGGCCATGCTGCCGCATCTCGATGCGATGCTGGCCGCGGCCGACAATGCCGCGGCGCTGGCCGAGGCGCGGCGGCGGCAGCCGATGGCGAGTCTGAAGATCGGCCTCGGTCCCGGCGTCGGCGCCTCGGCGATCGCCGGTGCGGTGCGCGAGATCGCGACGCTGATGCCCGACCTGATGGTCCGCTTCGAGGAAGCGGCCGCGGCGATGCTGGTCGAATCGATGCTCTCCGACATGCTCGACTGCGCGGTGCTGCCCGCCGACTGCGCCCTGCCGGAACGCTTCAACCACTGGAAACTCTATGAGGAGGGGGCTGTCGCGGTCATGCCGCCGCAGCACCGGCTGGCGAATGCCGCAAGCGTCACCGCCGCCGACCTGAACGGCGAGGTGCTGCTGCACGGCGAGCGCTGCGGCGGCTTCGCCCAAGCGCTGTACGCGGCCTGCGACGGGGCGTTCCGTTTGCGCCGATGCGATGGCGGCACCGGGCACATGCTGGATCTCGTCGCCGCGGGGCTTGGCATCGCCCTTCTTTCGGAACGGATGGCGGTGCCCTCGCCGCTGGTGACCTGCCGCCTCGCCGAGCCGCCGCTGAGCCGCGAGGTGCGCCTCGCCGCGATCGCCGGCCGGCCGCAGGGCCCGGCGGTCGCCGGGTTCATCAAGCTCTGCCGCGCCGGTCGGGGCCTCTGAGCCGCCGCGGCAAGGTTGATTTTCCCACCCCGCGCGCCGAATGTGCGGTGGCGCGAAACGAGGCCGGAGAGGGGCGCTGTGGCAATGAACGACAAGCGGCATGACGCGATCAGCCGGTTTCCGGTGCCCGACCTCGGCGCGCTTCCCGCGGACATCCGCGAGAAGATCCTCGCCGTGCAGGAAAAGGCGGGCTTCGTTCCGAACGTGTTCCTCGCCCTCGCGCACCGGCCCGACGAGTTCCGCGCCTTTTTCGCCTATCACGACGCGCTGATGCTCCGTCCAGCCGGGCTGAGCAAGGCGGAGCGCGAGATGATCGTGGTTGCGACCTCGGGCGCCAATCACTGCCTCTATTGCGTGGTGGCGCACGGGGCGATCCTGCGGATCTATGCGAAGGATCCGGAAATCGCCGACCGGCTGGCGGTCAATCCGGGCAAGGCGCGGCTGACCCCGCGCCAGCGCGCGATGATCGATTACGCGATGAAGGTCGCGACCGCCTCGGACACGGTCGGGCCGGACGATCACGCGGCACTCTACGAACAGGGGTTCGACGCCGACGAGATCTGGGATATCGGCGCGATCGCGGCGTTCTTCGCGATGTCGAACCGGCTCGCCAACATGGCCGGGATGCAGCCCAATCCGGAATTCTTCGCGATGGGGCGGCTACCGAAAGCCTGAACGGTCAGCCGGGCGCGAGGCGCCGGCCGGACCCGCCGTCAAAAACATGGAGCTGTTCGGCGGGCAGTTCGGCGCCGAGTTCGGCGGCGCCGGGCGCCGGCCCGCTGACGCGGATCGCGAAGGTTTCGCCATTGCCGAGATGGCCGTGCAGCAGGGTCTCCGAGCCGAGCGGCTCGAACAGGTCGATCGCGACGCGCAGGGCATCGGCCGATGTGGAGAGGGTCACGTGCTGCGGGCGGATGCCGATCGTCACCCCCGCGCCCTCGCGCCCCCATGAGCCGGCGGGCAGCGCGATCTCCGGCCCGGCATCGAGCCGCGCGCTGCGGCCCTCGGGCCCGAGGCGGGCGGCGCAGAAATTCATCGCCGGCTCGCCGATGAAACCGGCGACATAGGTATCGGCCGGATGGGCGAAGACCTCGACCGGCGGGGCGATCTGCGCAGCGCGGCCCTGGTGCATGACGATCAGCCGGTCGGCGAGCGTCATCGCCTCGATCTGGTCGTGGGTGACGTAGAGGCTGGTGACGTTGAGGCGCTTCTGCAGCTTGCGGATATCGGCGCGCACCTGCACCCGCAGCCGGGCGTCGAGATTGGAGAGCGGCTCGTCGAACAGGAACAGCTTCGGCTCGCGCACGATGGCGCGCCCCATGGCGACGCGCTGGCGCTGGCCGCCGGAGAGCGCGCGCGGCTTGCGGCCGAGCAGTTCCGAAAGCCCCAGCGTGTCGGCGGCATCCTCCACCCGGCGGGCGATCTCGGCCTTCGCCATGCCCTTGAGCTTCAGCCCGTAGGCCATGTTGTCGAACACGCTCATGTGCGGATAGAGCGCGTAGTTCTGGAACACCATCGCGATGTCGCGCTTGGAGGGATCGACATCGGTGATGTCGCGCCCATCGAGCAGGATGCGGCCGCTGCTCGGCGCCTCCAGCCCTGCGACGAGGCGCAGCAGGGTCGACTTGCCGCAGCCCGAGGCGCCGACGATGACCAGCATCTCGCCATCGGCGAGGCGCAGGTCGATGCCGTGCAGCACGGTCGTCCGGCCGAAGCTCTTGGTCAGTCCCTGCAGTTCCAGCGTTGCCATTACTTGTCCGTTTCGGTGAGGCCGGCGACGAACCAGCGCTGCATCGCCACCACGACGAAGACCGGCGGCACGATGGCGAGGATGGTCGCCGCCATGACGAGGTTCCAGGGCGTGAGCTGGTCCGAGGTGATCAGCTGCACGATGCCGAGCACGATCGTGTCGAGCCGCCCGTTGGTCGCGACCAGCAGCGGCCAGAGATACTGGTTCCAGCCATAGACGAACAGGATCACGAACAGGGCGGCGAGATTGGCGCCGGAGACCGGCAGCAGGATGTCGAAGAAGAAGCGCATCGGCCCGGCGCCGTCGAGCTTCGCCGCCTCGACCAGCTCGTCCGGCACCGCGAGGAAGACCTGGCGGAACAGCAGCGTCGCCGTCGCCGAGGCGATCAGCGGCATGGTCAGGCCGGTGAAGGTGTTGATCAGGTGGAAATCCGACATCACCGAATAGGTCGGGATGATCCGCACCTCGACCGGCAGCATCAGCGTGATGAAGATCAGCCAGAAGGCGACCATGCGGAAGGGAAAGCGGAAGAAGGCGATGGCGAAGGCCGAGATCGAGGAGATCGCGATCTTGCCGAGGGCGATGCCGAGCGCCATCAGCGCGCTGACCATCATCATGTGCCAGATCGGCACGCCGCCCTTCGCCGTGTTGCCGAAGCCGAGCGCATTTATGAACACGGGCAGGCCCGAGAGGCGCGGGATCAGCGACAGGTCGCCGCGGTTGATCGCCCCGGCCGACTGGGTGGCGCCGGAAAAGGCGACCCAGATCGGGAAGATGAAGATCAGCACGCCGAGGATGAGCACGGCGTGGGCAAGGTAGTCGGGCTTGCGGTTCATGTCGCGCGCTTGCCGGTATAGCGGAACTGGATCGTGGTGAGGACCACGATCAGCGCCATCAGGATGACCGATTGCGCGGCCGAGCCGCCGAGATCGAGATTGATCACCCCGTCGCGATAGACCTTGACCACCAGCGTCGTCGTCGAGCTGCCCGGGCCGCCGCCGGTGAGCGCGAAGATCAGCGCGAAGGCGTCGAAGGCGGCGTAGACGGTGTTGATCACCAGCAGGAAGAAGGTGGTGGGGGCGAGCAGCGGCCAGATCACGGTGCGGAACCGGTAGAAGCCCCGCGCGCCGTCGAGCGTCGCCGCCTCGATCACCGAGGCGGGCACCGATTGCAGACCCGCAAGGTAGAAGATGAAATTGTAGCTCACCTGCTTCCAGGCGGCGATCAGCACGATCAGGCCAAACGCGTCGTTGCCGTTGGTGGCGTAGTTGAAATCGATGCCGAGCCGGGAAAGGCCGTTGGAGAGCAGCCCGATCTGCGGCTGGAGCAGGAAGACGAAGATCACCGAGGCCAGCGCCGGTGCGATCGCGTAGGGCCAGATTAGCAGGACGCGATAGACCGACTGGCCGCGTATGCCGCGGTTGGCGAAGCAGGCGAGGACGAGGCCGCCCGCCATCGACAGCACGGTGACCGCGGCACAGAAGGCGACGGTGCGCAGCAGCGCCGCCTGATAGACCGGCGAGTCCAGCAGCGCGCGGAAATTGGCGAGGCCGACGAAGGTGGTGTTCAGCCCGAAGGCGTCCGTCGCCTGGACGCTTTCGGAGAAAGCGCGCCAGGCGGGAAGCAGGAAGAACAGGATCGTGATGGCGAGCTGCGGGGCCACCAGGACGGCCGGCAGCAGCCGGCCGCCGAAGAGGGTGCGTCTCTCCATCGCGCCGGCTGGTCAGCCGTGCAGGGCGCGGGCGAAGCGGTCGACCACCGCCTGGCTGCGCTGCTGGGCGCGCGCCAGCGCCTTGTGGGCCGGCGTGCCGTTCTGGATCGCGCTTTCCCACTCTTCCTCGATGATCACGCGGACTTCCGGCATGCCGCCCAGGCGGATGCCGCGCGAATACTTCGTCGGCTCCGTGCGGGTGAGCTGCTTGACCGCGAGGTCGCCGCCCGGCTGCTTTGCGTAAAAGCCCTGTTTGGCGATGTAGTCGTTCCCCGCCAGCGTTACCGGCACATAGCCGGTGGCCTCGGCCCAGCCGGCATCGTTCTGCGGTTCGGAGATGAACTTGAAGAAGCGCGCCACGGCCTCGTATTCCGCCTTGCCACGGCCCGGCGCGGTCATCGCCCAGAAGGCGGCGCCGCCGATGATCGAGTTGATCGGGCTCTTGATGATCGAGGGATGGTAGGGGAGGTAGGCGTTGGCGAAGCGGAACTTCGCGCTCTTCACCAGCTGGCCGTAGATCGAGGAGCTGTCGAAGGTGATCGCCGCCTTGCCGGCGTAGAAGATCGGGCTCGGCTTGCCGTCGCGGCCCTCGTAGTGGAACAGGCCTTCCTTCTGCATCGTCAGCAGCGTGTCGAGATTGCGCACGAAGGGATGCGAGTCGAGCCGCAGTTTCGGGTTCGGGCCGCCGAAACCGTCATTCAGCGTGGCGTATTCGACATTGTGGATGGCGGCGAACTGCTCGAAATGCACCCAGGTCGGCCATGAGGTCATCACCGGGATTTCAGCGGCACCCTTCGCCTTGACCGCGCGGGCGGCCTTGATCACGTCGTCCCAGGTCGCGAGCGGGGCCTTGGGGTCGAGCCCGGCCTTCTCGAAGGCGTCCTCGTTGATCCACATCAGCGCGGTCGAGGAGTTGAACGGTGCAGCGCCCATCTTGCCATCGTTGAGGCTATAGTAGCCGCGCACCGCAGGGATATAGGTGGATGCCTCGATCGGCACGCCCGTCATCTCCGCGAGCTTGTAGACATCGACCACCGCGCGGCCGGCGCCGAGCATGTCGGCGGTGCCGACATCGAACACCTGGGCGATCGAGGGCGCCTTGCCGGCGCGCCAGGCGGCGATGGTGGCCGTCAGCACCTGCGGGTAGGAGCCCTTGTAGACTGCGTCGACGGCGAAATCCGCCTGGCTCTTGTTGAAGGCGTCGACGATCGACTGCAGCTTGTCGCCGAGCGCGCCACCCATGGCGTGCCAGAGCACGACCCGGGTGGGCGCTGCGGCGCGCGCGGTTGCGGCGACCAGCGCCGTGGCCGGGGCCGAGGCGATCAGGGTGCGGCGTTTCATGCAGAGTCCCCTTTTTTGAATTGGCGCTGCCAGTTAACGCGCCTGCATGTCATGGCGATGACAGTAACGTGACACATTGATGACAAGATCACGTGGCGCGGCGGCGATCAAGCCCCGTCCGCGGTTGCCGGGAGCCGCGCGCCGGCCCTATGGTCCGGGCAACGGCGCGAGGGAAGGAGCGGGCGATGTTCGTGATGGCGGGTGACATCAATGTTCATGTCAGGATCGACGGGCGGGACGGATCGCCGCCGCTGGTTCTGCTGCATTCGCTCGGGACCGACCACCGGGTCTGGGACGACCAGGCCGCGGCGCTCGCGCGGAGCTTCCGGGTCATCCGCCCGGACATGCGCGGCCATGGCCTGACCGAGTCGACGCCGGGCGATTACACCATGGCGCAACTCGCCGGCGATGTCGCCGCGGTGCTCGACGCGCTCGGCGTGGGCGCCGCGGTCATCGGCGGCATCTCGATCGGCGGGATGATCGCCCAGGAATTCGCGGCGCGGCATCCCGGCCGCACCGAGGCGCTGATGCTCTGCGACACCGCGATGGCGATCCCCTCGCTCGAATCCTGGCGCGAGCGGGTGGCGAGCGTGCGCGGGCAGGGAATCAGCGCGATCGAGGACGGGGTGCTGGCGCGCTGGGTGACGCCCGGCTTCATCGACGCGCCGCCGGCGCGCGGCCTGCGCGCGATGCTGCGCGGCACCAGCATCGATGGCTATGCGGGCTGCGCGATGGCGATCGCGATGGCCGATCTCGGGCCGACGACGCGCCGGCTCAAGGTGCCGGCCCTGGTGCTGGTCGGCGATGGCGATGTCTCGACGCCGGTGGCCAGCGCGCAGGCGCTGATGACGGCGCTGGTCGAGGCGGGGGCGCCGGATGTGCGCTTCGCCGTCATCGAGAATGCCGCGCATATTCCCACCGTCGAGAAGTCAGCGGACGTTACCCGCGCGATGCTCGACTTCCTCGCCGCCCGCGGCGGCGGCGATGCGTATGAGGCCGGGCTCGGCGTGCGCCGTGCGGTGCTCGGCCCCGCCCATGTCGCCCGTTCGCTGGACGGGGCGACGGAGTTCGACCGCGACTTCCAGCGCTTCATCACCGAAACCGCCTGGGGCAAGGTCTGGACCCGGCCGGGCCTGCCGCGGGCGATGCGCTCGCTGCTCGTGCTGGCGATCACCGCGTCACTCGGGCGCGAGGAGGAGTTCAAGCTGCATCTGCGCGCGACCCGCAACACCGGAGCGACCCGGGAGGAAATCGCCGAGACGCTGATGCAGGTTGCCGTCTATGCCGGCGTGCCGGCGGCGAATTCCGCCTTCCGCATGGCGAAGGCGATCTTCCGCGAGGAGGAGGAGGGCGGCTAGGCCGCCCCGCCGCCCTCGCGGAAGCGCCGGCGGTCAGGCCCGGCCGAGTGCCGCCTTCACCCGGTCCGGCCGGAACGGCAGTTCGCGGAGCCGGATGCCCACCGCGTCATAGACCGCGTTGCTGATGACCGCCGCGGTCGGGCAGGTGGCGGGTTCGCCGGCCCCGTGCATCGGGTATTTCGGATCGTTGTTGACGATCACGACCTCGATGCTGTCCGGCACCTCGCTGAAGCGCAGGATCGGGTAGCCCACCCAGTCGCGGCTGGTCACGTGCGAGCGGTCGAACGTGACCTCCTCGTGCAGCGTGCGGCTGATCGACTGGATCACGTTGCCTTCGACCTGGTTGCGGATTCCGTCGGGGTTCACCACCAGCCCGCAATCATGCGCGACGACGACGCGCTCGACCCGGATCGTCCCGCTCTGCGGATCGACCGTGACATCGGCGATGGTCGCGACCCGGCTGTCGTCGCGGTTCACCCAGGCGATGCCGCGCCCGGTGACGGGCTTGCCGCCCTGTGGCGATCGGCCGCGCGCGGGGCGGGGCTTCCAGCCATATTGCTTCGCCGCCGCCTTCAGCACGTCGATCGCGCGCGGATCCTTGAGGTGCTTGAGGCGGAAGTCCAGCGGATCCTGCCCGGTGGCGGCGGCGAGTTCGTCGATGAAGGATTCCATCGCGAAGGTCGTCTCGTACTGCGCGGGCGAGCGCAGCCACGCGGTGCGCAGCGCGACCTTGCCATCGCCATGCGAGGAGACCTCGGCGTTCTCGAACTGGTAGGCATAGGTGATCGCCGGCAGGCCGTGGCCGACCGAGCCAACGAGATCCGGGCGGCCGATCAGCTCGGCGGCGATCAGCGTGGTGTCGAGGAAGGTCGGAATCCACATCCGGTGGCGCCAGGCGGTGACGTTGCCCTTGGCGTCGATCGCCGCTTCGAGGTCCTGCGCGATTGGCGGCCCCTTGGGCTCCCAGCCGTGCTCGTCCCAGCGCATCCACTGCACGCGGACCGGCCGGCCCACCGCCTGCGACATCAGCGCCGCGTCGGCCACCGCGTGTTCGAGCCCGTTGCGGCCATAGGCCCCGGCAGCCTCGAACCAGCGCAGTTCGATCTGGTCGGGCTTCATGCCGAGCAGCTTCGCCATGTCGCGCCGCGCCTCGTGCGGCATCTGCGTGCCGGACCAGAAGATCGCCCGTTCCTTGTTCACATCGGCCACCGCGCAGGAGGGGCCGATCGAGCCATGCATCTGGAACGGCGTCTGGTAGGTGGCCTTCAGCGTCTTCGCGGCGGTTGCCATCGCGTTGTCGACCGAGCCGCGGTTGGCGACCATCGTGGTCTTGCCGGGGGCATCGCGCACCACGTCCCAGATCCGGTCCATCGGCGGCAGGCCGTCCCATTTGGACCATTTCGCCGGGTAGGCATCGGGGCCCTTCGGATGCAGCACCGAGCCGAGCTTCGCCGCGGCCTGGATGGCGCCCCACTCGGTCTCGCACACGACACCGAGGAAATTGTCGCGCCGGACAAGCTGCACGAAGCCGGGAATGTCCTTCACCGCGGAGACGTCGACGCTTTCCAGCTTCGCATGCACGCCATAGGGGCGCACCACGCGGCCATGCAGCATGCCCGGCACCCGGACGTCCTGGATATAGGTGAAGTCGGCGAGGATCTTGCCCGGAATGTCCTTGCGCGGAACCGAACGGCCGACGACCGTATAGTCCGCCGGGTTCTTGGGCTTCGCCTGCGGTGCCACCTTCATGCCGAACGAGGTGCCGCTGGCGCCGATCTTCATGTCGAGCCGCTTGCCGTCGACGAGCTTGCCATAGGTCACGGTCTTGCCGGGCGCGCCCTTCACCGACACCACGCCGTCCTTCACCGTGAGCGCGTCAGCCTTCGTGCCGAAATGCCGGGCGGCGAGGTCGAGCAGCGCGGCGCGGCCGGCGGCGGCGGCCTGGCGGATCTGCGGGCCGGCATAGCGGATGGTGCGGCTGCCATAGCTGGGGCCCTGATTGACCGTTTCCGCGGTGTTGCCCATCACCACGCCGAGCCGATCGACCGGAAAGTCGAGTTCCTCGGCCGCGATCTGGGCAAGGGCGGTCTCGGTGCCGGTGCCGACATCGACCTTGCCGGTGAACAATGTTGCCGTGTTGTCCGGGTGCACGGCGAGCCAGGCATAGAGGCGATCTGCCGGCGGCGGGGCATGGACGGTGCCGATCTTCTGCGGCGCCTCGGCGGCCTCGGCGCGGCCGAACAGGCTGAAGGCGATGAACAGCCCGCCGCTGCCCTGCAGGAAGACGCGGCGGCCGACGCCGTTGACGGCGTTCATGGGGTGCCTCCCTGGGCGGCATGACCCGTGGTGACGCGCTCGACCGCGCGCAGGATGCGCATGTGCGTGCCGCAGCGGCAGAGATTGCCTTCGAGCGCGGTCTTGATCTCGTCGCGCGTGGCGTGCGGCTTGCGATCGATCAGGGCCTGCGCGGTCATGATCATGCCGTTGATGCAGTAGCCGCACTGCGCGGCCTGTTCGTCGATGAAAGCCTGCTGCAACTTGTTCGGCTTGCCGTCGGAGGACAGCCCCTCGAGCGTGGTGATCTTCTGGCCGACGGCCGCCTGCAGCGGTGTTACGCAGGAATGCACGGCGTTGCCGTTCAGGATGACGGTGCAGGCGCCGCATTCCGAAAGCCCGCAGCCGAATTTCGGACCGTGCAGGCCGAGATTGTCGCGTAATGCGTAGAGCAGCATGCTGTCGGGCTCCGCCTCGACCGTATGCACCCGCCCGTTGACGTGGAGTTCCAGCTTCCGGGTCATGGCCCCTCCTTGGTTGACCGGAGCGGCGCCCGACGAGACCCGGCGCCGCATATCGCACCCTCATCTATGGATTGTATCACCTTGTTTCACCGGCAGGCGCCGGCGGAGACCGAAAAAAGTCAGGACGGATGCCCGATTGCCGGGGCCGCGTCCTGGCGGGGCGCCGGTTCGGCCTCCGCCGGAGGGCCGGCGGCGCGGTCGATCGCACCCGCGGCGATCAGTGGCGCGGCGTCGATTCCGCTGGCGTCGAGCAGCGAGCCGACGCGTTCGAGCGCGGCAAGAATCATCGCCCGCTCCCAGAGCGGCAGGCCCTGGAAGCGGTCGCGGAAGCGCTCCTGCAACAGGTCCGGCGCGCGCCCGAGCGCGGCGCGGCCCGCATCCGTCGCCGCCAGGATCACCTGGCGCTTGTCGCGCTCGCCGCGGCGGCGGGTGATCAGCCCGGCGGCAACGAGGCGGTCGGCGATATTGGTGATGGTCGCCTGGCCGAATTGCAGCGCCGTGGCGATGGTGCCCGGCGTGGCGTCGCCCCGGCGGTCGATTTCCTGCAGCACGAGGAATTGCGAGGTGGTCAGCCCCGTCGCCGCGTAGAGGCGGTGGCTGCCCTGGTCGGTGGCCCGCAGAATGCGGCGGATGGCCCGCAGCGTCGCGCTGGTGAGATCTTCGTCCATGCCCGCATGGAGCCTCAGAACGGCGCCGTTTGCAACGGGAATATATTTCAATAATCGAAAGATATTTCATGGACATTATGGGCGCTTCGGCGAAAACATTCACAAAAAACTTGATATTTTCAAATATTTTCGTATCTCTGGTTTCACGTCGCTGCCTGTGGTGGCGCGACACGGGACAAATCTGTTTCGGAGGATGAAATAATTCCGGGCCATATCGACAATCTGGCGGCACCGTGCGGCAGCGCGGTGGCGCTGCGTCGGCCGACCGCGGCCGACGGTCCGGCGGTGACCGCGCTGATCGCGGACTGCCCGCCGCTCGATGCCAATTCGGCCTATTGCAACCTGCTGCAATGCACCGATTTCGCCGAAACCTGCGTGCTCGCCGAGCGCGAGGGCGCGGTGGTCGGCTGGATTTCGGGCTACCGCCCGCCGTCAGACCTCTCGCGCATCTTCGTCTGGCAGGTCGCGGTCTCGTCCGCGGCGCGGGGCATCGGCCTCGGCGGGCAGATGCTCGATGCGCTGCTCGACCGTCCCGCCATTGCCGGCGTGCGCGCCCTGACCACCACCATCACCGAGGCGAACACCGCGTCGTGGCGGCTGTTCGAAAGCCTTGCCCGCCGGCGCGGCGGCTCGTTCGCCCGGGCGGTGCGCTTCGACCGCGCCGCCCATTTCGCCGGCCTGCACGACACCGAGTTCGAGGTGACGATCGGCCTTCCCCAGCCCGTCGCCGAACCAGCACGAAAGGACATCTCATGACCGATCTGCCGCGCCCCTCCCGGCGCAAGCCGGATACCGCGATCTACGAGCGCATGGAGTCCAGGGTGCGGAGCTACTGCACCGCGATCCCGCGCCAGTTCACGCGGGCCGAAGGCGCCTGGCTGCATGACAGCCACGGCGGCCGCTACCTGGATTTCCTCGCCGGCTGCTCGTCGCTGAATTACGGCCACAATCATCCGGTGCTGAAACGGGTGCTGATCGACTATATCGCCCGCGACGGCATCGCTCATGGACTCGACTTCCATACCGACGCCAAGGCCGAGTTCCTCGACGCGCTGGAAACCGTGATCCTGAAGCCGCGGGGCATGGACTATCGCGCCATGTTCGTCGGCCCGACCGGAACCAATGCCGTCGAGGCCGCGCTCAAGCTCGCCCGCAAGGTGACCGGCCGGCAGACCGTGATCGCCTTCACCAACGGCTTCCACGGCATGACGCTCGGCGCCCTCGCCTGCACCGGCAACGAGGGCAAGCGCGGCGGCGCCGGCGTGCCGCTCGCCCATGTCAGCCACGAGCCTTATGACGGGTATTACGGCCCGGAGATCGACACCGCCGACCTGCTGGAGCAGCGCCTTGCCGACGGCTCCTCGGGCCTCGACGCGCCGGCGGCGTTCCTGGTCGAGACGGTGCAGGGCGAGGGCGGGCTGAACGCCGCCTCCGCCGGATGGATGCGCAAGATCGCCGCGCTCGCGAAGCGCCACGGCGCGCTGCTGATCGTGGATGACATCCAGGCCGGCTGCGGCCGCACCGGCCGCTTCTTCAGCTTCGAGGAGATGGGCATCCGCCCCGACATCATCACCCTCGCGAAATCGCTCTCCGGCATCGGCGCGCCCTTCGCGCTGACCCTGTTCCGCCCGGAACTCGACCAGTGGAAGCCCGGCGAGCACAACGGCACGTTCCGCGGCAACAACCACGCCTTCGTCACCGCCGCCGCGGCGATCCGCCATTTCTGGAGCGATGACGCCTTCGCCGCCGACATCGCCCGGCGCGGCGACCTGCTCGGCCGCCGGCTCGATGCGATCGCGGCGCGGCATGGGATGGGCACGCGCGGCCGCGGCATGATGCAGGGCATCGATGCCGGCACCGGCGAGATGGCCGAGCGCATCACCGGAATCGCCTTCCGCGAGGGGCTGGTGATCGAGACCAGCGGCGCCGGTGGCGAGATCGTCAAGGTGCTGGCGCCGCTCACCATCGATGACGACCTGCTGGCGGCCGGGCTCGACATTCTCGAACGCGCCGTGAACGAGGCCACCGCGCCCACCTACAGCGTCGCCGCCGAGTGACGGGCCGCGACACGAAGCAAGGAGCAGAAACATGATCATCCGGACTCTGAAGGAGGCGCAGGCCTCGGAGCGAAAGGTCGTCACCGATGGCTGGGACAGCGTGCGCATGCTGCTGCGCGACGACGGCATGGGCTTCTCGTTCCACATCACCACGATGTACGCGGGCAAGGAGCTGCGGATGCACTACAAGCATCATTACGAAGCCGTCTTCGTGCTGAGCGGCGAGGGCATGATCGAGGATCTCGATGCCGGCGAGACGCACCAGCTGAAGCCGGGCGTGCTCTACGTGCTCAACAAGCATGACCGTCACGTGGTCCGCCCGAAGACCGATATCGTCACCGCCTGCGTGTTCAACCCGCCGGTCACCGGGCAGGAGGTGCATGACGCGTCCGGCGCCTATCCGCCCGCCCCGGTCGGCGAGGCGGCCTGAGGTCCCGGTCCGCAACGAACGAAACGTGGGAGAACAGACAATGGACGATCTCTATCCGTCGCGCCGCGAACCCACCCCGTCGCTGCTGCCGCGCCACGATCCGGTGGTGCATGGGCGCTGGGCGCCCGGCGCGCCGCTGAGCGACGAGCAGACGCGGTTCTACGACACCAACGGCTATCTCGTGCTGGAGAACGTGTTCGACCCCGCCGAGATCGCGCTGCTGCAGTCGGGGTCGATGGATCTGCTGGCCAACCCCGCCGGGCTCGACCGCGAGACCATCATCACCGAGCGCGGCAGCGACGAGGTGCGCTCGATCTTCGCGATCCACGCGCAGAACGAATTGCTCGGCCGTCTCGCCGCGGATTCGCGGATTGCCGGGGTGGCGCGCTTCCTGCTGGATGACGACGTCTACATCCATCAGTCGCGGCTCAACTACAAGCCGGGCTTCGATGGCAAGGAGTTCTACTGGCACTCCGATTTCGAGACCTGGCATGTCGAGGATGGCATGCCGCGGATGCGCGCGTTGTCGATGTCGATCCTGCTGGCGGAGAATACCGCGAATAACGGGCCGCTGATGGTCATCCCCGGCTCGCACCGCAAATATCTCACCTGCGTTGGCGAGACGCCGGAGAACCATTACCGCTCCTCGCTGAAGAAGCAGGAATACGGCGTGCCCGACCGCGAGATGCTGACCGCGCTCGCCAGCGATCACGGCATCGTCGCGCCGACGGGCAAGGCCGGCACCGTGGTGCTGTTCGACTGCAACACGATGCACGGCTCGAACGGCAACATCACGCCGTTCCCGCGCTCGAACGCGTTCTTCGTGTTCAACGCGAAGGCGAACAGCCTGGTCGAGCCGTTCGGCCCGAAATCGCGGCGGCCGGACTTCATCGCCGACCGCGCGTTCACGACCGTCGACATCGTGAAGGGCCCGCTGGTGCGGCGCGAGCGCGCGGCATGAGCATGGCTCCGAGTGTCGAGAAGATCGGCGGCACGTCGATCGCGGCGACGGACGCGGTTGTCGGCAACGTGCTGATCGCCGGCCGCGCCGGCCGCGATCTCTACCGGCGGATCTTCGTGGTCTCTGCCTATGGCGGGATCACCGACCTGCTGCTGGAGCCGAAAAAGAAGACCGACGCCGCGAAGCCGCCCGGGCTTTATGCCAGCTTCGCCGCCGATGGCGAGAAGGGCGACTGGCGCGACGCGCTCGATGCGGTCGCCGCCGCGATGCGCGCCCGCAACGAGGAGGTGTTCGGCACGTCGCCCGAGCGCGCCGTGGCGGATGACTTCGTCGCCGCCCGGATCGGCGAGACCCGCGCCTGCCTCGACGATCTCGACCGCCTGCGCGGCCACGGCCATTTCCGGCTCGACGAACCGCTCGCCACCCTGCGCGAGCTGCTCGCCGGGCTCGGCGAGGCGCACAGCGCGCACAACACCGCCCTGCTGCTGCGTGCCCGCGGCGTCAACGCGGCCTTCGTCGACCTGACCGGCTGGCAGGACGGGCGCAACCTCGATCTCGACGAGCGGATCCGCACCGGGCTCGACGGGATCGACTCAGCGACCACCCTGCCGATCGTCACCGGCTATGTGAAATGCAGCGACGGCATGGTCCGCAAATACGACCGCGGCTACACCGAGATGACCTTCGCCCGGCTCGCCGTGCTCACCGGCGCGCGCGAGGCGATCATCCACAAGGAGTTCCATCTCTCCAGCGCCGATCCGAAGGTCGTCGGCGTCGGCAAGGCGCGCAAGATCGGCCGCACCAATTACGACGTGGCGGACCAGCTCGCCAATCTCGGCGTCGAGGTCATCCATCCCGGTGCGGCGCGCGGCCTGCGCCAGGCGGGCATTCCGCTGCGGGTGCGCAACACCTTCGACCGGCACGACGAGGGCACGCTGATCTGCGCCGACTACGTTTCCGCCGCGCCGCGCATCGAGATCGTCACAGGCATCCGCGAGCTGCGCGCGCTTCAGTTCTTCGAGCAGGACATGGTCGGCAAGAAGGGCTATGACGCGGCGATCCTCGACACGCTGACGAAGCACCGCGCGCGCATCGTCAGCAAGTCGTCCAACGCCAACGCCATCACCCATTACCTCGCCGCCGGCGGGCCGACGGTGCGCCGGGTGATCGCCGATCTGGAGGCGCGATTTCCGAACGCCGAGGTCTCGGCGCCGCGCCTCGCCATGGTCGCGCTGATCGGCAGCGATCTCAGCGCGGAGGGCTGTGTCGGCCGCGCGCTCGACGCGCTCGGCGCGGCGGGAATCGGGGTCAAGGCGATGCAGCACCAGATGCGCAATGTCGACATCCAGTTCATTCTCGATACCGACCGCTTCGACGACGCGATCCGCGCGCTCCACGCCGCCCTGGTCGAATGCCGGGCGACGCAGGATGGCAAAGGCGGGACGCTACGCACCGCCGCCTGATCGGGCATGCGGGCGAAGCTGACCCGCACCGGCGGCATTGACCGCAGCCGGCCCACCGCCTAGAGCAACATCCGGTCGGGTGGAGTCATCTGATCGGATGATGCTCTATTTATCAATACAATAGAGCATGAAAGCCGACCCGGAAGGATCGGGAAGTGCTCCAGGCGGTGGGCCGGTCCGGGACGGATCGTCGGTCGCCTTGGCGTCTCCTTTGCCTTGCGGCAGGATGAGGTTCTGATGGTCCCCTCGCTGCTTTCCGTCCGCAGTCTGCTGTTCTCCATCTTCATGCTGATGGCCGGCAGCGGCTTCCTCGCGACGCTGATGAGCCTGCGGCTCGAAGCCGCGGGCACGACGCAGCTGCTCATCGGGCTGATCGGCACCGCCTATTACGCCGGGCTGACGCTGGGCGCGCTGCGCGCCGGGCGGATCATCGAGCGGGTCGGCCATATCCGCGCCTTCACCGCCTTCGTCTCGCTGTTCTCGGCGAGCACGCTGGCCTGCACGGTCTGGCAGGAATTCGGCTTCTGGGCGGTGCTGCGCTTTATCGAGGGCCTGTCGCTTGCCGGCGTGTTCATCTGCATCGAAAGCTGGCTGAACGAGCGGGCGACGCCGCAGACCCGCGGCGCCATCCTCGCCTTCTACATGGTCGCGCTCTATGCCGGGCAGGGGGCGGGACAGTTTTTGCTCGACCTTGGCAACCGCGTCCCGGCGCTGCCGTTCATCGCCGCCTCGATCCTGCTTTCGCTCGCGGTGATCCCGATCGCGCTGACGCGGATCCCCGGCCCCGCGCTGGGGGGGGCGACGCCGCTCTCCTTCGTCCGTCTCTACCGGATCTCGCCGCTCGGCATCATCGGCGCGGCGGTGACCGGCGTGATGCTCGGCGGTTTCTACGCGCTCGGCGCGATCTACGCGCACGGGCTCGGCATGGGCAGGCCGCAGACCGCGCTGTTCATGAGCCTCGTGATCCTGGGCGGCGTGGTGCTGCAAATCCCGATCGGGCGGCTTTCCGACCGGTTCGACCGGCGCAAGGTGATCATCGGCACGTTTGCCGGCACCGGGCTGGTCAGCCTCGTGCTCGGCCTCCTGGCCCGGCGGCCGGACGTCGTGGATACGCTCGGCCTGCTGTTCGGCGGCCTCGTCTTCACCCTCTACCCGCTCTGCGTCGCCCATACGAACGACTTTCTCGAGCCCGACCAGCGGGTGGGGGCCAGCGGCGGCCTCGTGCTGGTCTATTCCATCGGCGCGGCAATCGGCCCGATCATCGCGGCGATGGCGATGACGCGGATCGGCCCCGGCGGGCTGTTCTATTTCCTGGCCCTCGCGGCCGCGGCGGCGGTGGGTTTCGGCGTCTGGCGCCAGCGCGTGCGCGAGCCGGTGCCCAACGAGCAGCAGCAGCCCTACCAGATCCTGCCGCGCACCACGCCCATCGCCGCGACGCTCGATCCCAATACCGCGGAAGAGGGCTGACCGGCCGGGCCTACCGGAACCGCGCGACGAGGGCGACCGCCTGGCGCAGCACGCCGGCAAGGGCGGCACGCTGGGCGGCCACCAGGTCGGCCGGGGCGGCGCCCGCGAGCGGTGCCGTCGCGGTCAGGCGCTTCTGCGCGAGCGGCCGCTCGCCGATGCCGACCGGCTTCGCGACCACCAGGGTCAGCGCCGCCCGCGCCTCGCCCCGCGCGGGTGCCGCGAGCAGCGTGTCGAGCGTGCCGCCGACCGTCAGATCCGAGGTCACCGACGATCCATCCCCCACCACCGCGGCGAAATCGCCCGAGGCCTGCAGCCAGGTCATCAGCGCCGCTGTCGCCGCATCCGCCGGCGCCGTGGCCCAGCGGTTGTAATAGCCGCGATGGATGCTCCCATCGGCTTCGAGCGTGATCAGCCCGCGATCGGACAGCGCCGGGCCGGCATCGAGGCCATGAACCTTCACCACCTTGCGTGAGGGGCGGGATGCCGGGTGGAGATCCGGCGCCGGGGCGAGCGGCCAGTCGGTGCGCGGGCGGTAGGGCTGTTCCGACAGCACCGTGCCGCAGCCGGCAAGGGCCAGCGGGGCGGCGAGGGCGAGGCGGCGGGAGATCGGGGTCATGGCGTCTCTCTCGGCGGTTCCCTGCCGCGCAGCGCGGCGGCGGGATTGCGTTTCAGCGTGTCGGACAGGTCTTCGAGATTGGCCGAGGCCTGCTTCAGCGATTGCAGGATCGGCAGCATCTGCCGCTCGACCATCGCCGTCGCCTCGTTGGCGTGGCGGATCGTCGCCTCCGACTGGGCGATCAGCGCCGGCATCGCCGCACTCGCCTTCGCGAGTGCGGCACTCGTGGTTTCGAGCTGCTGCAGGATCTCGCGGGTCTGCGTGCCGTCGGCCAGGGTGCGCATCGAGCGGGTCGTCGCCGGCAGGTCGGCCTGCCTGACCTGGTGCTTGAGCTCGACCAGCAGCCCGTTGACATTGGCCAGCGCCTCGTGAGCGCTGCCGGTGGTCAGTTCGCGGTTCACGGTGTCGATCATCGAGGTCAGCGTGTCGATCGTCCGGCCGAGCTTCACGTGCCGCATGTTGTTGAGGAAGCCCTGCACCGCGTCCTGCACCTCGGTCAGCGTGCTCGGCACCGAGGGGATGACGAGATGATGCGGCGTCCAGGGCACGGACTGCGGCGGGTTGTTCTGCGGGTTGACGAAGCTGAGTTCGAGATAGGCGAGGCCGGTGATTCCCTGCGGCGCGACCTGCACGCGCAGCCCGTGCTGGATCGCTTCGAGGATGTCGGCATCGCGCCCGAGCTTGCGCGGGTCGATCCGGTACTGGACCACGACCTGGTGATAGACCTTCTCGTTAAGGTTCTTCGGGTCGGGTGGCGGATAGTCCGCCGCGACGAGGCCGATCTCGCTCACCTTGCCGATCGTCACCCCGCGGAACTTCACCGCCGAGCCGACATCGAGCCCCTGCACCGATTCGCGGAAATAGGATTCATAGACCGCGCCCGGCCGGAACATGTTGCCCGACAGCAGGAAGACGAGCCCGACCAGCACGACGATGGCGCCGATCACGAACAGCCCGGTGCGCAGTGCGGCGCCTCTGGGTTCCATCAGCGCCCTCCCGTGATCCGGCTCATGCGGGATCCTCCTCGCGGTTGAAAAACGCGCGCACGCGCGGATGCGTGGCCGCGGCCTTGAGCTCGCGCGGCACGCCGAGCGCGATCATGCCGCGCGCCTCGCGATCGAGCATCAGGCAGCGGTCGGCGATCGCGAAGATCGAGGCGAGCTCGTGGGTGATCACGACGAAGGTGCAGCCGAGGGCGGCGCGCAGGTCGAGGATCAGTCGGTCGAGCCCGGCGCCGGTAATGGGGTCGAGCCCGGCGGAAGGCTCGTCGAGAAACAGGATCGGCGGGTCGAGCGCCAGCGCGCGGGCGATCGCGGCGCGCTTGGCCATGCCGCCGGAAATCTCCGCCGGCAGCCGGTTCGCCGCTTCCGCGAGGCCGACCAGCGCGAGCTTCACCCGCGCGATCTCGGCGCGGGCGGCGGAAGGCAGGTCGGTGAAAACGGTGAGCGGGAGCATCACGTTCTCCAGCAGGGTCATCGAGCCGAACAGCGCGCCGGACTGGAACATCACCCCGATCTCGCGGCGGACCGCCTCGACCTCGGCCACCGTGTCGTGCCCGGCAACGGTGATCCGCCCCTCGGTGGGGCGGAGCAGCCCGATCATCTGCTTGAACAGCGTTGACTTGCCGCAACCCGAGCCGCCGAGCACGACGAACACTTCGCCGCGCGCGACCTCGAAGCTCACGTCCTGGAAGATCACCCGCGCATCGAAGCTCTGCGCAACACCTTCGACGCGGATGGCGGGGGCGGCGCCGCTCACTGGCCGAGCCTGTAGAGGATTACCGCGAACAGTCCGTCGAGCAGGATGGTCGCGACGATGCCGCCCACCACCGCCGAGGTCGCGGCCTCGCCCACCGCGCGCGGCCCGCCGCCGGCCGTCAGCCCGGCGCGGCAGCCGATCAGCCCGACCGCGGCGCCGAAGACGACCGATTTCATCAGCCCGAGCAGCACGTCGTGCGGGCTGGTCGCCATCTGCATCTGCGCGACGATCGCCGAGGGCGGAAAGCCGAGAATGCCCATCACGAAGCCCATGCCGAGCACGCCCGAAACGTCGATCCCGAGGGCGAGGGCCGGCATCACCAGCATCGCCGCCGCCATCCGGGGAATGACGAGCATGGTGCCGGGGTCGATTCCCATCGTCGTCAGTGCCGCGACTTCCTCGTTGACCATCATCGTGCCGAGTTCGGCGGCGAAGGCCGAGCCGGTGCGCCCGGCGAGGATGACGGCGGCGAGCAGCGGGCCGAGCTCGCGGAACAGCGACAGCGAGACCAGGGCGGCGACGTAGATGTCGGCGCCGAACTGGCGCATCGGGATCGCCGACTGGAAGGCGAGGATCATGCCGATGAGAAAGCCGAGCATGATCACCAGCGGCAGCGCCTGCGCGCCGGCGCGCTCGGCGATGCGGAAGAAATTGCCGCCGCGCAGGAAGCGCCGCCGGGCCGGCAGGCCGGTCGTGGCGAGGATGGTCTCGCCGAAGAAGGCGATGCGCACGCCCAGCGTCCGCAGCGGCCCGGGGCCCCGGACCGTGCGCGGCGGCGGCGGCGGCGCGCCGGTCTCGGGCAGGGCGGCGCGCAGCCGGGCGATCAGGCCCTCGGCCGCCGGCGTCAGCCCCTGCCAGCGGGTTTCCCCGTCATGGCCGCGTTCGAGGGCGAGCAGCAGCGCCGCGCCCGAGGTGTCGATCCGCGCCGCGCGCGAGAGGTCGAGCGTCATCACCCCCTGCGCCGCGCGGGCGACGGCGATGGCGCGCGGCCAGGCCTCGGTCAGCGCGGCGGCGGTGAGCGGCCCGGTCAGGGCGATCACCGGCCCGTCCGCGCCGCCCGCGATCTCGACCGCGGCCTCGCTCATCCGAACCAGGCCGGAAGGTGCCAGCCCAGACGCGCCGCTACCTGAAGGATGCCGCCATGGATCATCTCAAGCGCTACATATAGGACGATCGCGAGCCCGACCCAGACCAGCCAGCGCCGTTTCGTGAGCAGGCGCGCGACGAGGTTGGCGGCGATGCCCATCAGCACCACCGAAACCAGCAGGCCGGCGGCAAGCAGGGCGGGGTGGTCGCGCGCCGCCCCCGCGACCGCCAGCACGTTGTCGAGGCTCATCGAGATATCGGCGATGATGATCCGCAGCGCCGCGTCGCGCAGCTTGCCGGGGGCTTCTCCCGCCGCCTCCTCCGGCTGGTGGTTGAACTCCCGCCAGGACTTCCAGACCACGTAGAGCAGCAGGATGCCGCCCGCGAGCGTCAGCCCGATGATCGCCAGCAGCCGGAGCGCGACCAGCGCGAGGGCGATGCGGATGACGGTGGCCGCCGCGACGCCGATCAGGATCGCCTGTTTCTGCTGCGCCTTGGGCAGCCGCGCCACGGCGAGACCGATGACGATCGCGTTGTCGCCCGCGAGGACGAGGTCGATCATCAGGACCTGCGCGAGCACCAGCGCATCGGCGAGCATGAATTCCATTGCATCGGGTTCGCGGAGCCGGCCCATCTTGTCAACCGGACCGCCCCGGCCCAAAACGGCGCCGCGCCGCCTGCCGGCCTGGAAGATGGGAGAATTCGATGGTTCCGCGTTACGCCCGCCCGCAGATGGTCGCGATCTGGCAGGACTTGAACCGCTACCGGATCTGGTTCGAGATCGAGGCGCTGGCCGCCGAGGCGATGGCCGCCACCGGCGACGTGCCGGCCGAGGCCGCCCGCGCCATCCGCGAGAAGGGCGGCGCGCGGATCGCCGCGATGACCGAGGCCGATGTCGAGCGTATCGCCGAGATCGAGCGCGAGACCCGGCACGACGTGATCGCCTTCCTCACCTGGCTGGCCGAGGGAATCGGGCCGGACTCGCGCTTCGTCCATCTCGGCATGACCTCGTCGGACGTGCTGGATACCTGCCTCGCCGTGCAGCTCACCCAGGCGAGCGATCTTTTGCTGGAGGGGATCGACGCGGTGATGGCGGCGCTCAAGCGCCGGGCGATCGAGCACAAGCTCACGCCGACCATCGGCCGCAGCCACGGCATCCATGCCGAGCCGACCAGCTTCGGCCTCAAGCTCGCCGGTCACTACGCCGAATTCGCCCGCAACCGCGCCCGCCTGCTCGCCGCGCGCGAGGAGATCGCCACCTGCGCGATTTCCGGCGCGGTCGGCACCTTCGCGCATCTCGACCCCGCGATCGAGGCGCATGTGGCGCAGAAGCTCGGCCTGCGGCCCGAGCCGGTCTCGACCCAGGTGATCCCGCGCGACCGCCACGCCGCCTTCTTCGCCGCCCTCGGCGTGATCGCCTCCGGGATCGAGCGGCTGGCGACCGAGGTGCGCCACCTGCAACGCAGCGAGGTGCGCGAGGCCGAGGAATTCTTCCACCCCGGGCAGAAGGGCTCGTCGGCGATGCCGCACAAGCGCAACCCGGTGCTGTCGGAAAACCTCACCGGCCTTGCCCGCATCGTGCGCGGCTACGTGGTGCCGGCGATGGAGAACGTCGCCCTCTGGCATGAGCGCGACATCAGCCACTCCTCGGTCGAGCGGGTGATCGGGCCGGATGCGACGATCACGCTCGATTTCGCCCTGCACCGGCTGGCCGGCATGATCGAGAAGCTGACGGTCTATCCGGAGCGGATGGCCGAAAATATCGAATCGCTCGGCGGCGTCGTGCATTCGGGCGAGGTGCTGCTGCTGCTCGCCCGCGCCGGCATCTCCCGCGAGGATGCCTACCGGATCATCCAGCGCAACGCGATGGCGACCTGGACCGCGCTCGGCAAGCCGGATTTCCGCCGCTTCCGCGACCATCTGCTGGCCGACCCGGACGTGGCCGGCCGGATCAGCCCGGAGGCGATCGACGCGGCGATGGACCCGCGCCTGCATCTCGCCCGGGTCGATTCCATTCTCGACCGGGTGTTCGGCTCGCACTGACCGGCGGCGCGCGATGTGCTCGCTGATCCTGTCGTTCCTGCCGGGCGATGCCTGGCCGGTCGTGATCGGCGCCAATCGCGACGAGATGCTGGCGCGGCCGTGGGACCCGCCGGCCGCGCACTGGCCGGAGCGTCCCGGCGTGATCGCCGGGCGCGACCGCACCGCCGGCGGCACCTGGCTCGGCCTGAACCGCCACGGCGTGGTCGCCGCCCTGCTCAACCGCACCGGCAGCCTCGGCCCCACGCCGGACAAGGCGAGCCGGGGCGCGCTGCCGCTGATGGCACTGGAGGAGCGCTCGGCGGCGGCGGCGGCGGCGCGGCTCGCCCGGCTGGATGCCGGGCGCTACCGCAGCTTCAACCTGCTCGTCGCCGATGCCGCCGGCGGATACGTCCTGCGCGGGTTGGAACGCGGCGCGCCGGAGACGATGCGGCTCGACCCCGGCATCACCATGATCACCGCGCACGACCCGAACGATCCGGACAGCCCGCGCATTGCCCGCTATCGCGGTGCGTTCGAGGCTGCCCCCCGCCCCGATCCCGCCGCCGATGCGTGGACCGCCTGGCGGGCGCTGCTGGCGGATCGCGCCCCGCCCGCCGACACTGCGCTCAATGTCGGCCCGCGTGGCGGGTTCGGCACCGTGTCCTCGGCGCTGATCGGTCTCGGCGGCGAACGCGCGCGCTTCCTTTTTGCTCCCGGTCCGCCTGACCGGACCGATTTCGCGTCGGTCATCTGAGGCTGGTTAAGCCGTGGATGGGCCGGCACAGGGCCGGCCCTGCAACAATCGGGCCGGTGACTCTGCTTACCGCATGGTCGGAATCGCGAATTCGGCGCCGGCGCGGATGCCGGTCGGCCAGCGCGAGGTCATGGTCTTCAGCTTGGTGTAGAAATGCACGCCTTCATGGCCGTGCATGCCGTGATCGCCGAAGGCCGAGCGTTTCCAGCCGCCGAAGGAGTGGAACGCCATCGGCACCGGGATCGGCACGTTGATGCCGACCATGCCGACCTCGATCTGGTCGGCGAAGCTGCGCGCGGCGTCGCCATCGCGGGTGAAGATCGAGGTGCCGTTGCCGAATTCGTGCTCGTTGATGATCCTCACCGCGCCATCGAAATTCGCCTCGCGCACCACCGAGAGCACCGGGCCGAAGATCTCCTCGCGGTGGATCTTCATCCCGGGCCGGACATGGTCGAACAGGGTCGGGCCGACGAAATGGCCGTCCTCGTGGCCCTGCAATCTCAGGCCGCGGCCATCGACGACGAGGCGCGCCCCTTCCGCGATGCCGGCCTCGATATAGGATTCGACCTTCGCCTGGTGTTCCCTGGTGATCAGCGGCCCCATCTCGGCCTCGGGGTCGAGCCCGGGGCCGACTTTCAGGCTGCGCGCCCGGCTCGCGATGCGCTCGACCAGCGGGTCGGCGATGCCGCCCACCGCGACGGCGACCGAGATCGCCATGCAGCGCTCGCCGGCCGAGCCGTAGGCGGCGCCGATCAGCGCGTCGACCGCCTGGTCGAGATCGGCGTCGGGCATGACGATCATGTGGTTCTTGGCGCCGCCCAGCGCCTGCACGCGCTTTCCGTGATGCGAGGCGGTGCGGTAGATGTGCTCGGCAATCGGCGTCGAGCCGACGAAGCTGACGGCGGCGATGCGCGGGTCTGTCAGCAGCGCGTCGACGGCGGTGCGGTCGCCGTTGATCACGTTGAACACGCCTGCCGGCAGCCCGGCTTCCTTCAGCAGTTCGGCGAGCAACAGGCCGGGCGAGGGGTCCTTTTCCGAGGGCTTGAGGATGAAGCAGTTGCCGCAGGCGATCGCCATCGGGAACATCCACATCGGCACCATCACCGGGAAGTTGAACGGCGTGACGCCGGCAACGACGCCGAGCGGCGCGCGGAACGAGTAGCTGTCGATGTTGGTGCCGACATTGCGCGAATAATCGCCCTTCAGCAGTTCGGGAATGCCGCAGGCGAATTCCACCACTTCAAGGCCGCGCACGACCTCGCCGCCGGCATCGGAAATGACCTTGCCGTGTTCCAGCGTGATCGCCTTCGCCAGCTCGTCCTTGTGCTGCTCGACGAGTTCCTTGAAGCGGAACATGATCCGCGCCCGGCGCAGCGGCGGGGTGGCGGCCCAGGCGGGGAAGGCGGCGCGCGCCGCGGCGATCGCCGCCTCGATTTCCGCCGCCGTCGCCACCGCCACCGCGCCGGTCTGCGCCCCGGTCGCCGGGTTGAAGACGGGCAGACGCTCCGCCCCCGTGCCCGCGACGGTCTCGTTGTTGATGAAATGACCGATTGTTTTCATGGCGTATCCCCGTTTTCCGTTGCGTCATAATGTTCCGTGTCGGCGCGGCTGCGCAAGGGGCGGTCTTGCGCGCGGGCGGCGCCGGAGGCCATCATGCCGGCATGACGCAAGGCACGAATTACCGGATCGATGGCGCCCGCCTCTGGCGCGCGCTGATGGACATGGCCGAGATCGGCGCGACGCCGAAAGGCGGGGTCAACCGCGTGACGCTGACCGAGGTGGACCGCGCGGGACGCGCCCGTTTCGCCGAATGGTGCGCCGCCGCCGGGCTCAGCCTGCGCACCGACACGATGGGCAACATGTTCGCCCGTCGCGAAGGGCGCGATCCGAACCGCTTGCCGGTGATGTTCGGCTCGCATCTCGACAGCCAGCCTACCGGCGGCAAGTTCGACGGCGCGCTCGGCGTTCTCGCCGGGCTCGAGGTGATGCGCACGCTCGATGAGCTCGGCATCGTCACCGAGGCGCCCCTCGAGCTGGTCAACTGGACCGATGAGGAAGGCTGCCGCTTCGGCCGCGCGATGATGGGCAGCGCGGTCTGGGCCGGCGTGCAGCCCGAGGCGGCGATCCGTGCCCTGCGCGACGCTTCGGGCGTGACCGTCGCCGAGGCACTGGCCGCGATCGGCGCCGAGGGAGCGGAACCAGCGACCCATCGCCCGGCCGATGCGTTCTTCGAACTGCACATCGAACAGGGGCCGCTGCTCGAGGCGGGAGGCGAGGCGGTCGGCATCGTCACCGGCGCGCAGGCGCAGGTCTGGTTCGATATCGTGCTGACCGGCCGCGACTCCCATGCCGGCACCACGCCGCCCGCCGCCCGGCGGGATGCGCTGGCCGGAGCCGCGGAGATCGTTCTCCTGGTCGAGCGGCTGATGCGCGAATGCGGTGAGTTGGGGCGCGGCACGGTCGGGCGGCTGAGCGTTCATCCCAACTCGCCCAACGTGGTTCCCGGCGAGGTGCGTTTCGCCGCCGAGTTCCGCAACCCGTCGGATGCCGAGATCGCCCGCCTCGCGCGGGAATTCCCCGAACAGGCGGCGGCGCTCGCCGCGGCACGCGGGCTCGGGATCGTGGTGACCCCGGTTTTCCGCGTCGAGGCGACGCCGTTCGACGCCGCCTGCGTCGATCTCGTCCGCGAGGCCTGCCGGCGGCGCGGGCTGGCGGCGCGGGAGATGGTCTCCGGGGCGGGGCACGATGCCGTGCATATCGCCCGCGTGGTGCCGAGCGCCATGATCTTCACGCCCTGCAAGGACGGGCTGTCGCACAACGAGGCGGAATCGATCACCGAGGATCAGGCGGAGACCGGCGCGCAGATCCTGTTCGACGTGGTTCTGGCCCGCGCCAACCGCCCGCTCACGGCCGCTTGATCGAGGTCAACGACCGCAAATCATCTTGCTCCTAGCCTGTTCGCGTTGATGGACGCCGTTGGCGTCCCGCATCCGATGAAGGAGCATGTCCATGTTCAAGGTATGGAAGACCATGGCCGCCGCAGGCCTGCTGGCGGCGGGCACGGCGATGGCCGTGGCGCAGGGGCCCGGCGCTGGTCCGGGCGCCGGTTACGGCCCCGGAGGCGGCTACGGACCCGGCATGATGCAGGGCTACGGCTGGGCGCGCGGCGGTTTGAGCGGCAAGGCCGGGCGGCAGTTCGCCGGCGCAAGGCTCGACGTGCTGCGCGAGACGCTCAAGATCACCGATGGCCAGCGCCCCGCCTGGGATGCCTACGCCAAGGCCGTGACCGACGCGCAGCAGAACGTGTGGAACGGCGTGCGGGGGGTGATGCGGCCAGGCATGATGTGGTCGCTCTCGCCGGACCAGCGCCTTGCCTTGATGCAACAGATGTTCGACCTGCGGAAGAAGGCTTATGAACGGGAGCAGGCGGCAGCGAAGGCGTTGTTGCCGCATCTGACCGACTATCAGAAAGGCCAGGCCAGCGTGCTGCTGCCGGGGCTTTCGAACATCGGCTACGGCTTCGGCATGGGGTATGGCCATCCCGGCTTCGGCGGTGGCGGTTGGGGCATGATGGGCGGCTATGGCGGGTATGGTCCGGGCATGATGGGGTATTGACGTCCCGCAAACGGCGCAGCCGGTGAGCCGTCCGGACCCGGTCCGGGCGATTCACCGGTGTGCCGGAGCCGGCTCAGCCCTTGTGGTAGACTTCCTGCAGCCCGTAGACCTTGCCGGCGATCCCTTCCATCCGCGCCTTGAGCTGCAGCGCGAGATAGAGCGAATAGTGGCGCGACTGGTGCAGGTTGCCGCCATGGAACCATAGCGCGTCCTGCTGCGTCGGCTTCCACATGTTGCGCAGCTCGCCCTCCCACGGGCCGGGATCCTTCTTCGTGTCCGAGCCGAAGCCCCAGCACTTGCCGACCTTGTCCGCCACCTCCTGCGAAATCAGCTGAGCGGCCCAGCCGTTCATCGAGCCGTATCCGGTTGCGTAGACGATCAGGTCCGCGGGCAATTCGCTGCCGTCGCTGAACAGGACGGAATGGGGCCGGATTTCCTTCACCGAGACGCCCGATTTCAGTTTGATGCTGCCATTGGCGATCAGCTCCGATGCGCCGACATCGATGTAATACCCGGAGCCGCGGCGCAGGTATTTCATGAACAGGCCCGATCCGTCCTCGCCGAAATCGAGCATGAAGCCGGCCTTCTCCAGCCGTTCGTAGAGGCTGGCGTCGCGCCGCTTCATCTCTGCATAGACCGGCTTCTGGAAGTCGGCCATGATCCGGTACGGGATCGAGGCGAAGATCAGGTCCGCCTTTTCCGTGGTGATGCCATTGGCCAGCGCCTGTTCGGAATAAAGGCCGCCGAGGGCGAGATCCATCAGCGTTTCCGAACGCGCGATATGCGTGGAGGAACGCTGGATCATCGTCACGTCCGCGCCGTGTTCCCAGAGATCGGCGCAGATGTCGTGCGCCGAGTTGTTCGAGCCGATGACGATGCATTTCCTGCCGCGCCAGGCCTCGCCGCCGGGATGCTTGCTGGAATGGTGCTGCTGGCCCCTGAACTCGTCCATGCCCGGATAGTCCGGCAGGTTCGGCACGCCGGACATGCCGGTGGCCAGCACGAGCTGTTTCGGCCGCAGCGTGACAGGCTGGCCCTCGCGCATCACCTCGACCACCCATTCGCCCGCCGTCTGGTCATAGCGCGCGGAGGTCGCCTCGGTGCTGGTCCAGTAGTTCAGCTCCATGATCTTGACGTAGCTTTCCAGCCAGTCGCCGATCTTGTCCTTGGGCGAGAAGACCGGCCAGTGATCCGGGAAGGGCAGGTACGGCAGATGGTCGTACCACACCGGATCGTGCAGGCAGAGCGACTTGTAGCGCCGGCGCCAGGAATCGCCGGCGCGTTCGTTCTTCTCGATGATGATCGTCGGCACGCCGAGCCGGCGGAGCCGCGCGCCGAGGGCGATGCCGCCCTGGCCGCCGCCGATGATCAGGGCATAGGGCTGCTCGGTGTAGCCGAGGCTGGCGCGCTCGGCCTCGATCCGGTCGAGCCAGGAACTGCGGTCGCGATGCACGCCGTGCTCGGCGCCCATCGGGCGCGTGCGGCCGTGCCGTTCCTCATGGCCTTTCAGTTCGGTCATGGTGGTCAGCAGCGTCCAGCACTTGCCGCCCTTCAGGCGCAGATGACCCCGCCCGCGCGCCACTGCCGTCTCGAAGGTGAACCAGCCCTCGGTCACGCCGTCTGCCTCGGTCGCGATGTCGTCGATCGCGAAATGCCGTGGCTGCACCTCGCTCAGTTTCGCCTGAAGCATGTCGGCAATGCCGTCATGCCCTTCCATCGTCCTGATGTTCCAGGTGAAACTGACCAGATCCCGCCAGTAGCATTCGGTCCCGAACAGGGCGGCGACCTTGGCCGCATCGCCGCTGGCCAGGGCGGCCTCGAAATCGGCGAGCCAGCCGGAAACCGCGGTTGCAGCGGGTGAAACCATTGCGTCCATGGGCATTCCTCCATTCCGTTCCTGTTTTTGCCGATAAGAAACTGCTCCAGCCGGAGCGTCAATTAAGCTGTTCCCCCGGCGATGTTGCGCCTATGATCCACAACAGAACAGTTTTGCCTCGGCGGAACAGTTCTCCATCAACAAACGGATTGGGAGGAACAGTCCATGAAATCCGCTTTCGGTCTCGTGCTTGCCGTCGCCTGTGCCGTTCTCGCGTCGCGCGGCATTGCTCGGGCGAATCCCTCGATGCTGAACAACTTCAACTTCGATCATCCGACTTTCGAACATCCGCACGCCTTTGCCACCCATCACGTGGTGATCCAGGTCAGCCAGGGCGATCTGGCACGCTGGAATCTCGTGCTGAACAATGCACAGAACCTGCTGGAAGCATTCGGTAATGACAAGGTGCAAATCGTCGTGGTCACCTACGGCCCGGGATTGAAGATGCTGTTTCCGCACTCGCCCGTTGCGAAGCGGGTCGCGGCGATGGATCAGGAGGGGATCGAATTCGATGCATGCCACAAGACGATGGAGGCGATGGCGCGCAAGCTTGGTCACATGCCGAAACTGGAGCCCACGGCGATGATTGTTCCGGGCGGTCTTGTCCGGATCATGCAACTGGAAAAGGCCGGCTTTGACTATATCAAGCCCTAATGGACCGTCCCAGTAACGTGTCGATATCATAATGAAAACCGTCGCGCAGCATGGTCGCTGTCGCGGCGGGTTCACCTTTCCGGACGGAAAATCCGCATCAGGAAGCGAATGATCAGGCGCAACGCCTCGTCGCGCTGCGAGAGGTGGGGAGCGTGTCCTGCCCTGGCGATCAGATGGGTCTCGACCGGGCAGCGCGCATTCGCCGCCAGGAGCGCGAGTTGCGCCGGCGTGCCGTATTCGTCGTCGCTGCCCTGGACGGCGAGGACGGGTACCCCGATCGCCGGCACATGATCGTCGATCCGCCAGGCGCGGAATGCCGGGCTCAGCCAGGTGCGGTTCCAGCCGTAAAAGGCGTTGTCCGGGTCGCGATGGTGCCGGGCGAGGCGGTCGCGCAGATCGGTGGTTTCATAGGACCCGCGTGCGGCCTCGATCCGCGCGATCGCGATATCCTCGACGAAGAGATGCGGCGCGATCAGGATCGTTCCGCACAGCCGGCCATCCTGCATGCCCCCGGCATGGATGAGCGCGATCGACGCGCCGTCGGAATGCCCGAGCGTGATTGCGCGTGATATCCCGACGGCGTCGAGCAGGCGCGGCAGCACGCCGAGTGCCTCATCGTGCATGTAGTGCACCGGCCAGGGCAGCGGCGCGGGATCGGAACGGCCATAGCCGAACCGGTCATAGGCGAGCACCGTACAGCCGGTCGCGGCCGCGAGGGCGGGCGGGAAATCGCGCCACAGCGTGATGGCGCCGAGCCCTTCATGCAGCAAGACGATGGACGGCGCGTCGTCACGACCCCGCCAGCGCGCCGCGGCGATGCGCCGTCCGCCGACCCGCAATTCGAGGTCCTCGCGCGCGGGCAGGGTCATGGCCCGGCCGGCGTGCCGGCGGCCGCAACGCCGCATCCCATCGCCGAGGATCGCCCCGCATCTGCCGTCACGTCATGTCTCCGCCCGATCCCGCGATCGGTGCTCCGCCGTTCAGGAGATATCATGATCCACAATTCGGGCGATCGCGCAAAGGATCACGCACCCGAAGGGCGGGCCGGCTGCGCGGCAATCCGGCCCGGCCGCTATCGCCCGCCGCCGCCGAGCGCGCGCAGCGCGTTCAGGATGACCGCCACGTCGATTGCCTCCTGCAGCAACGCGCCGGCAACCGGGGGCAGGTAGCCGGCCGCCGCCACCGTCATTGCCAGCATCGAAAGTCCCATGCCCGCGACGATCGATTGCAGCGCGATGAACCGCGTGCGCCGTGCGATCGACACCGCCTCGGCGACGCGGTCGAGCCGGTCGAGCATCAGCACCACCTCTGCCGCTTCTGCCGCCGCCGCGGCGCCGCGCGCGCCCATGGCGATGCCGATATCCGCCGCCGCCAATGCCGGCGCATCGTTGATCCCGTCGCCGATCATCATCGTGATGCCGTGAGCGCGTTCCTCCCGCGCCCTTCCGATCTTCTCCGCCGGCGACAGCGCGGCATAAACGGCATCGAGCCCGAGTTCGGCGCCGACCCGCGCCGCCGGTTCCGGCCGATCGCCGCTCAGCATCACCAGCCGGCGGAAGCCGAGATTGCGGAGCGATGCGATCAGCGGCCGCGCATCCGGCCGAATCGCGTCGGTCAGCGTGATCGCGCCCGCCGGCTGGCCGTTGACGGCGACCCAGGCGGTCGCCTCGGCACCATTGGCCCGCGCCGCGACATGCCCGTCTTGCGGCAGCGGTATTCCCGCCGTCTCGAACATCCGGGCGCCGCCCACCATCACCTGGTCGGCGCCGACCAGGCCGGAGAGGCCGAGACCCGGCGTTTCGGTCACGTTGACGGGCGTGACCAGCCGGCCGGCCGCGCGCCCCGCGGTGACGATTCCCTCGGCCACGCCGTGCTGCGAAACCTGTTCGAGCGAGGCTGCGAGGCGGAGCACCTCGGCCGGAGAAAACCCGTCCAGCGCCGCGAGCCCGGTCATCGACGGGGTGCCGGCGGTCAGCGTGCCCGTCTTGTCGAAGAGGGCGATGTCGGCGCGGGCAAGGCGTTCCAGCGCGCCGCCCCCCTTGACGATCACACCGCGCCCGGCCGCCCGCGAAATGCCGCAGATCAGCGCGACGGGCGTGGCCAGGATGAGCGGGCAGGGGGTCGCGACCACCAGCACGGCGAGCGCGCGCACCGGATCGCCGCTCGCCAGCCAGGCGGCGATGCAGACCGTGAGGGTCACGCCGAGAAAGCCGAGCGCCCAGCGATCGGCCAGCCGGGCCATCGGCGGGCGTTCGCGTTCGGCGGCGGCGACGAGCCGGATCACCGCGGCATAGGTGCTGGCATCCGCGGTCGCCGTCGCCCGGAGCGAGAACGGCCCGCCCGCGTTCAGCACGCCGCTGCGCACGGCATCGCCGGCGTGCCGTGTCACCGGCAGCGGCTCGCCGGTCAGCGCCGATTCGTCGAGCGTCGCGGCGTCACCCAGCGCGCCGTCCACCGGCACCACCTCGCCGGGCTTGACCAGCAGATTGTCGCCGATGACGACGGCGCCGGCCGGAATGTCCTCGATCGTGCCATCCGTGTGGCGATGCGCCGTGGTGGGTGTGCGTCCGACCAGGGCGGCAAGTTCGCGCCGGGCGCGCGCCCCGGCATAATCCTCGAGCGCCGCGCCGCCCGCCACCATCCCCGCGATGATCACGCCCGCCAGATTCTGCCCGAGCAGGATCGAGCCGATGATGGCGAGCAGCGCGATCAGGTCGACGCCCAGCGCGCCGCGCAGCAGCCCGGCCGCGAAATCGACGGCGACCTCGGCGGCGACCAGAATGGCCGGCGCGATCCACAGACCGGCCGCAAGCCGCTCCTGTCCCGCGAGCCGTGCCGCGAAGCCGAGCCCGAGACCCAGCCCCACCACGACCGGCGCCAATCGCCGCAGCCCGGCGCGCCACCCCATCATGCCTCCTTTCAGCCGGCCCGCCGGAGCGTCCCGCGGACTCGTGTAACATGACGATATGAACATATCGGGACAGGCCCGTTCCCGGCTTGACCTGCATCAACGACGCCAGCCAGACTGCGTGCCACCAGTGACGCCTCGGGGAAGAAGGAGGTTCACAATGACCAGCACTCTCAACTCGAAGCATGCGAGCGAACCCTCGGGCGCCTTCCTCGCATCGAGCTTTTCGCCCGTCCTGTTCGAGACGATGGCCGGCAGCATGATGCGCGTGGCCGAAGCTGAATTCGCGCTGATGCAGGCGATTTTCCAGGCCCAGTTCGGCGTGATGGAGGCCATGCTCCGCGCCGGCATTCCGTCTTCGGGCGGCCAGCAGCCGCCGACCGCGGCCCGCCGGGAGACCGACCGGACTGCGGCCTGAGCCGATGGCGCCTCCCGTCGTCGATCTTTCCGGCAAGGTCGGGCTCGTGCTCGGCATCGCCAACGAGCATTCGATCGCCACCGGCTGTGCCCGCGCCTTTGCCGCCGCTGGCGCGCGGTTCTGCGCAACCTATCTGAACGACAAGGCGAAATCCTTCGTCGAGCCGGTCACGCGCGGCCTGCCCTGCGAGATGCTGCTGCCCTGCGACGTGCAACAGGAGGGGGCGCTCGAGACCGTTTTCGACACGATCGCGCGCCGCTGGGGCAAGCTCGATTTCCTTCTTCATTCCATCGCCTTCGCACCGAAGGCCGACTTGCACGCCAGGCTGATCGACTCCTCCACCGCCGGGTTCGCCCAGGCGATGGATGTCTCGTGCCACTCCTTCATCCGCTGCGCGCGCCTCGCCGAGCCGCTGATGCGCGCCGGCGGGGCGCTGCTCTGCGTTTCCTATGAGGGGTCGATCCGCGTGGTCGAGCATTACGACCTGATGGGGCCGGTGAAGGCAGCGCTGGAATCGAGCGTGCGCTATCTCGCGGCTGAACTCGGCCCGCAGGGCATCCGGGTGAACGCCCTCTCGCCTGGCCCGATCGCTACACGCGCGGCCAGCGGCATCGACCATTTCGACGATCTTCTGGCCGAGGCCGCACGCCTCGCGCCCGAACACCATCTGGTGACGATCGAGGATGTCGGCGGCCTCGCCGCCTTCCTCGCCAGTCCTGCCGCCGGCCGCATCACCGGCACGGTCGTCCCGGTCGATGGCGGCCAGCACATCATGGCCTGATGATCTCCACCCTGCGAGGATACGTGTAAAGTGACCACCGAAACCAGCCGCTCCCGCACCACCGGCCACGCGAAACCGCCGGCCGAAGCCGCCCGGGCCCGGGTCTCGGCCCTGCCGCCGCCGGCGCCGCCCGCCTCGGTGGCGCCGAACGAGCCGGTCTCCACCACCGATGCGCTCGACCGCTCGCTGCATGCGGCCGAAGCACGGCTGACCGCAGGCCTCGCCCCGGCCGGCATCGCGCTCGCCTGGCGCGACTGGGCCGTGCATCTCGCCAACCAGCCGACAAGGCGGATGGACCTTGCCCGCCGCGCGATGGAGGACTGGGCGGCGGTCTGGCGCGTCGCCTTTGGCCTCGAGGAGGCGGTGACGCCGCCCTGCGACAATGACCATCGCTTCGATCATCCCCGCTGGCAGGACATGCCCTACCGGCTCTACAAGGAGTATTTCCTCCGGATGGAGCGCTGGTGGCACGATGCCGCGACCGGCATCGCCGGGGTCGACGCCGCGCATGAACGCATCGTCGATTTCATGATCCGCCAGGCGCTGGATGCGGTCGCCCCCGCCAACCTGCCGATGCTCAACCCCGAGGTCGAGCACGCGGCCCGCGAGAGCCGCGGGGATTCGGTCAGGGCCGGCCTGCGCAACCTGCTCAAGGACACCGAGATCGCGCTGAACCAGGAGAACCGGCTCCCGCTCGCGCCGGGGCGCGACGTGGCGGTGACGCCGGGCAGGGTGGTCTACCGCAACCGGCTGATCGAGCTGATCCAGTACAGCCCGGTGACGGAAACGGTGCGGCCGGAGCCGGTGCTGATCGTTCCGGCCTGGATCATGAAATACTATATCCTCGATCTCTCGCCGGAGAATTCGCTGGTCCGCTACCTGGTCGGGCAGGGCTACACGGTGTTCATGATCTCCTGGCACAATCCGGACAAGGAAGACCGCAACCTTTCGCTCGACGACTACCGCGCCGATGGCGTGATGGCCGCGCTCGACGCCGTCAGCGCCATCACCGGCGCGCGGAAGATCCACGCCACCGGCTACTGCCTCGGCGGCACGCTGCTCTCGATCGCCGCCGCCGCCATGGCCCGCGATCATGACAGCCGCCTCGCCTCCGTCACGCTCTTCGCCGCGCAGACCGATTTCACCGAGGCCGGCGAACTCCAGCTCTTCATCACCGAGGCGCAACTTGCCTTCCTGGAAGACCTGATGTGGCAGCAGGGCTATCTCGACACCAAGCAGATGGCCGGCGCCTTCCAGATGCTGCGCTCGAACGACCTGATCTGGTCGCGCATGATCCGCCGCTACTTTATCGGCGAGCAGGAACATCCGAACGACCTGATGTCCTGGAACATGGACGCGACGCGCATGCCCTACCGGATGCACGCCGAATATCTGCGCCATCTCTTTCTGCACAACGACCTCGCCGAGGGCCGGCTTTCCGCCGGCGGCCGGCCGGTCGCCATCGGTGACATCGACGTGCCGTTCTTCGTCGTCGGCACCGAGCGCGACCACATCGCGCCATGGCATTCGGTCTACAAGCTTCACCTGCTCAACCGCGGTCCCATCACCTTCGTGCTGACCTCCGGCGGGCACAATGCCGGCATCGTCAGCGAGCCGGGCCACCCGCATCGCCACTACGCGATTCTCGATCGTTCCCCCGGCGAGCCCTATCTCGCGCCGGAGGCGTGGCAGGACGAGGCGCCGAAGCATGACGGTTCCTGGTGGCCGGAATGGGTCGCCTTTCTCGGCGCTCGTTCCGGCCCGCCGGCCGCGCCGCCGCCGCTCGGCCGCGAGGAGGCCGGCTACCCGGTGCTCGGCGCAGCACCCGGGCACTACATCCACGAACGCTGACCGGAGGCCGCCATGAACGATATCGCGCCGGTGCCCGCCTCCCTCGCGGCGCCGATGATCGAGAACCGCACCTTCGACGAGCTGAAGGTCGGCGATACCGCGAGCGTGCGCCGCATTCTGCGGGCCGATGACATTGCGCTGTTCGCCTATATCTCAGGAGACATCAATCCGGCACATCTCGACCCCGACTACGCCCGTGGGGACATGTTCCACCACATCATCGTCCACGGCATGTGGACGGCGGGCCTGATCTCGGCGGTGCTGGGCACCAGGCTGCCCGGGCCGGGTACGATCTATCTCGACCAGAGTCTGCAGTTCCGCGCCCCGGTCGGGCCCGGCGACGAGATCACCGCGACGGTGACGGTCACCGAGCTCGAGCCGGCGCGGCATCGGGTCACCCTCGCGTGCACGGCGGTCAACCAGTCGGGCACCGAGGTTCTGCGCGGCACCGCCCTGGTCGCGGCGCCGACCGAGAAGGTGCGGCGGCCGGCGATGCCGCTGCCGGAAGTGCGGCTCAGCCGGCACGAGCGGTTCAACGCGTTGCTGGGCACGGCCAAGGCGCGCGGCCCGCTGGCAACCGCCGTGGTGCATCCCTGCGACGAGGTCAGCCTGCGCGGCGCGCTCGATGCCGCCGCGGCCGGGCTGATCGTGCCCATCCTGGTCGGGCCGGAAGCGAAGATCCGTGCCGCCGCCGAAAAGGCCGGACTCGATCTTGCTGACATGCGGATCGAAGCGGTGCCGCACAGCCACGCGGCCGCCGCCCGCGGCGTCCAGCTCGTTCGCGACGGCACGGCGAAGCTGCTGATGAAGGGCGCGCTGCACACCGACGAGCTGATGCACGAGGTGATGCTGGCCGAGAACGGCCTGCGCACCGGACGGCGGCTGTCGCACGTCTATGTCATGGACGTGCCGAGCTATCCGCGCCCGTTGCTGGTGACCGATGCGGCGATCAACATTGCCCCTGATCTCGCGACCAAGCGCGACATCGCCCAGAACGCGATCGACCTTGCCCGTGCCATCGGGATCGAGTCGCCGCGCCTCGCCGTGCTGTCGGCGGTGGAGACGGTGAACCCGGCGATGCCCTCGACCCTCGACGCCGCTGCACTCTGCAAGATGGGCCAGCGCGGCCAGATCACCGGCGGCATCATCGACGGCCCCCTCGCGTTCGACAATGCGGTGAACGCGCGCGCCGCGGCCGAGAAGGGAATCGAGTCGCCGGTCGCCGGCCGGGCGGACATCCTGCTGGTGCCGGATATCGAGGCCGGCAACATGGTCGCCAAGCAGCTCACCTTCCTGGCCGGCGCCGATGCCGCCGGCGTCGTCGTCGGCGCGCGCATCCCCATTGTTCTGACCAGCCGGGCCGATGACGCCCGCACCCGCCTGGCCTCCTGCGCCGTGGCGCTGATGCTGGCTGGCACGTCCGACTAAAGGAGCCGATACCGATGATCGAGGACTGGAGCGCGCTGATCGGCGCGGTGAATGGCGGTGTCGCCGACCTGCGCAAGGCGGCGCCGGAGGCGATGGCCGGCTTCTCGGCCCTGGCGAAAGCCGCCTGCGCGGGCGATGCGCTCGACCGCAAGACCAAGGAACTGATCGCGCTGGCGATCGGGGTGGCGACGCGCTGCCAGCCCTGCATCGCCTATCATGCGCGCGATGCCGCGCGTGCCGGCGCCACGCGCGCCGAAATCGCCGAAACGCTCGGCATGGCGGTCTATATGGGCGCCGGTCCCTCGGCGATGTATGCCGCCGAGGCGCTCGAGGCATTCGACCAGCTTTCCGGGCCGCCGCGTTAACCCATCCTTGGTCATCGCCTGCCAATCTGCGCCGCATCAACAGCGGCGCCGCCGCAAGTCTCGGACAGGTGGATGGATCATGTGGTGCAGATCGCGATGCTGGTGCCGCTGGCGTTTGCCTGCTGGCAGGACCTGCTGCTGCGCCGGATTCCCGACGGCGTTCCGGCCGCCATGGCCCTCGCCGGAATATTTCTCCGGCTTCGAGACGGTTTTCAGCCCTTCGGCGTGAGCCTTGCCGTGGCCGCGGTGTTGTTCGCGGTGCTGTTCGCCGTCTATCTGCGCCGGTCGATCGGCGGTGGCGACGTGAAACTGATCGTGGCGCTTGCCCTCGGATACGGGCCGCTGGCGCTTGCCGGCTTCCTGTTCGCGACCGTGCTGGCCGGCGGGATTCTGGCGCTGGCCTATCTCGCGCTCCGCGTCGCCGCGCCGCCGCCGCGCCCGGCCGGGCACGACGCCTCTCTGCTCCGCCGCCTCTGGGCGGTCGAGCGGTGGCGGGCGCACCGCTCCGGCCTGCCCTATGGCATCGCGATCGCCGCTGGCGCCGCCTGGACGATGCTGCCCGCCCTGCGGCTGTAGGGGCCAGATCGAAGGCAGGCATTGCCCGCATTTCGGGCAGGCGGCGGCCAATATTCGCTATTTACACCGGCACGGTTTTTGCTGCATCCGGTGCCGGGCAGAAACAACGGGGGCAGGCGGGCATGGCCGAGGCAGGAACTCTCACGGTCGAGACAAAGGGCATATCACAGGTCACGCCGGAGGAGACGCGCGGCAGTCCACGGGCGCTGTTCGGGCTCTGGATGGCCGCGAACGTCGAGTTCGCGACCATCACCACCGGCGCGCTGGCAACCGGTGCCTTCGGACTTTCCGCCACCGACGCGATCGGCGCCATCCTGCTTGGAAACCTGATCGGCGCCGTCATCCTCGGCCTGTTCTCGACCTTCGGCGTCGAATACGGGCTGCCGCAGATGATCCAGGGCGCCGCCTGGTTCGGCCAGTTGGGCAACCGGCTACCGTCGTTCCTGAACTTCTTCGGCGGCTTCTCGTGGTTCGGGGTGAACACGATCATCGGCGGCTACGCGCTGGAATACATGCTCGGCACCGGCCTGATCCCGAACATCATCGCGCTTTGCGTCATCCAGGTCGCCATCGCCGCCATCGGGCATGACCTTATCCATGCGGCGGAAAAATACTTCTTCTTCCTGCTGGTCGCGATCTTCCTCATTCTCAGCGTCTTCGCGGCAACCCATGTCGGCCACCTGCCGCCGGCCAATCCCAAGCTGCTCAAGAACGTGGGCGGCACATCCGGCGCCTTCATTCTGACCACCTCGATCATCGTCGCCTATGTCCTTGGATGGATTCCCTATTCGTCCGACTACACCCGCTACCTTCACCACACCGGCGACCGGGCGGCGACCCGGCGCGCGGTGTTCGCCAACGCGTTCTCGGCGACCTTCCTGTCATGTGTCTGGATGGAAGTGCTGGGCGCGCTGATCGGCGCGACGGTCGCGCTCTCGAAACCTTCGGACCTGTTCACGCCGTGGATGCCGCACTGGTTCCATGCGCCGCTGATCATCGCCATCGTGATCGGCACGATCAGCGCGAACATCCTCAACATCTACTCCGCCACGCTCTCCTCGCTCGCCCTCGGCTTCCGGCTGAAACAGTATCAGGCCGCGCTGCTCAGCGGCGCGATCGGCACGGTGATCTCGGTGCTCGCCGCGACCAACTTCATCAAGAACTACGAGGATTTCCTCTTCTTCCTCGGCTATTGGACCGCGCCGTGGATTGCCGTGACGATGCTCGCCCACTACACGCGCCGGCGTAGCCGGATCGGCAGGGGGAATGCGGGGTTCGTGGCCTGGATCGTCGGGATCGCGGCCAGTGTGCCGTTCTTCAACCAGTATCCTCTGTTCGTTGGTTCCTTTGCGGCGACCCATCCGGGGTTCGGTGACATTTCCTTCGCGGTTTCCGCGGTGGTCGCCGCCTGCGTCTTCCTTGCGCTCACGACCAGTGCCGAAACTGTCGCCGAAGAGGTCGCCGCTTGAATCTCACGATAACGTGATCCATATCAACAAAGTTGAATGTGATCCGTGAGAAGACGAGGATGTCAGTCCGCTTCAATCTGCTCCTGTCGGATGAGCTGGGCCGGCAGATCGAGGAGTTTGCGACCACGACGGAAGACAAGGCCAGGCTGATCCGCAAGGCGCTGGCAATATATCTCGCTGCCGTGCGGGCCCAGCGTGACGAGGGGCTGGGTATAGCGCTGTTCGACCCGGCGACCCGCGAAATCAGGACGGAGATCGTGGGTCTGTAGGACGGAGCGAGGCGTCGCTCCGCCGCCGCGCCGTGGCGTGGAGGCCGGCGCGTGAAATGTGCGGCGCGAAGCTGGCGAAGCCGCCCGGCTCGGGCATGTGAAGATAGATCCCTTCCATGCCTCCCGCCTTGCGGTAGGTTTCATGCCAGAAGCCGGTGCCGCGCGGAGCGGCGGAGAACTCGCGCCACCAGATGCTGTGCGGCGCGCTGCGCGTGAAACATTCCAGGGCATCGAAATCGCGCCAGTATTGACGGATGCCGACGTGATCGATCCGCCAGAGAAACAGGTCCTGATGCAGCAGCCCGTCCGGACGGTTCTGGCCGAGCGCCCGCAACGGACGGCCGAGGCCCAGAAGGGTGGCAACGCCCCGGATTTTCGTTACTTTCATGCCCAGATAGACGACTGTCAGATCGGGAAATCCGGTGAGGTCGACCGTAACCGGTTGCGATGTCCGACTCATCGTGCCATCTCCATGTTTACAACGTAAACATCAGGCGAAATGTTAGCTGGGTCAATAGTGCCTGAAATGGCCATAATAATAAGTAATTTAATGGCTTCCGCCTAACCGTCCTATGTGCCTGACCGTTACATATCCACCGTTTGTTGACTCGAATCATAAGCAGCACGGAATCGACTGACTCGCGTCCAAACGGAATCCCGACGATTCCCGGAACGCATGACTCAGCGCCGCGCCTTGGCATGATATGTGGTACGCGTAATCCGTGATTTTGCGTAGTGGTGCGGATGGGCCGCAGCGAGACACCGACTATCGGCAATCGCGATAGTCGAGCCGGCATCGCAGCGCCAGCGCGGCTCAGGCTATGCGGACCATCCGGCCCGACCATCCGCCAGCCATCCGCAACGACGCGATGCCACTCTGCAAAACGCTACGACAACTCAGCATATCAACCGGCTTTCGTTGTGCTGCGTTTCAAGTCTTGTTTGCCGCGCCATAATCTCACCACGCGACACGCGCAACCGAAATGGGAAATGGGCTGGCAGAGCGCTAACCGGTAGGGTTCACTTCTGGACCATTTGCAAAGTCGCAATTTTTTGTTGTTATTATTCTAATTTTGCCGAATTTTGATGACGAAAGACGATTTGGGGCTGCCGACACCTGATTCCTCAAAGTGCCGGAAGTCCCTGTCGATCAATCTGTATTAGCTAGTCGGCTGCGACGTATTCGCTTGCGTAGTTGAGGTCGGGGCTGGTGTCGGTTGCATCGGAACGGTGATCAGATTGGGGTAATTGTATGCAGCGCCGTCGGACATATCGACGCCTGCACCAATCAGGCCACCAAATAAGATATTCCCAAATGCCATTCCCTTTGTTGCCGATTTAACAGCAAGAACACCGGGGGAATATCCCGCATGTGTGCATTTGACATTCAATGCGTCATAGCTTCTGTGAACCGTAACCGTCCCCGGAGTGTTCACAAACCAAGTGCCCTTGTTACTCTTTAGTGCGCATTGCGCGCCCGGGAGAGTCTGGCCATTGGCAACTGTTTTGACGGAAAGTGTCTGACTTGTTCCGTCAACGATTGAGGCACAACCGCTAAGCGCAAGAGTTGCTGCCGAAAATGCTAGTAAAGCAGAACGGTTCATTATTAAGCGATTTCCATTTTGTGTAAAAAGACCTTGAGAACGACCGAAATCCGCAACCGAACCTGATCGTTCCTTGAGCATTATTAATTCTAGTTCACAACATACGCAACCCTATATGACCTAATCTGCTGCGCAAGGATTAGGGTCGCGGTCGGGATGTGCTACGATCAAACTGATCGTGTGTAACGCTCCGTGGCGGTCATATCGTTACACCAGAATATCCTGAAAAACGATTGAATGACAATGACTTGCTGTCGATCCCTAACCGATGAACTTCCGTGTTAACGATGTCAACATCACCCTATCATCATGGAGACCTCCGCCGCACGCTCGTTGAGACCGGGATCGGGCGGTTGCGCGCAGCGGGAGTGGATGGGCTCACATTGCGGGGCGTTGCCCGCCTGGCCGGCGTGTCGGCCACGGCGCCCTATCGCCATTTTGCCGACAAGGAAGCACTGCTCGCCGCGATTGCGGCGGAGGGGTTCGAACGGTTGCGCGTCGCGGTCGAAGCGGCTGACGCGAGTTCGCGCGGTATGGAGGCGCTACGCGCGCAGGGCGTGGCCTATGTGCGTTTCGCGCGGGAGGAACCGGCGCTGTTCCGGCTGATGTTCGGGGCTGCGGTGGCGCGCGGCAGTCTTTCCGCCGGTGCCGCGTTCGGTGTGCTTCGCGCGCGGATCACGAGCCTCGTGCCGACGGACCGCGCCGAGATCGCGGCGCTGTCCGCCTGGTCGATGGTGCATGGACTGGCCAGCCTGCTGATCGACGGGCGGATCGATCCGCCCGATCCCGAGGCGCTGGTGCGCGCCGTGCTGGCGCAGTTCGCGCTCGGCGGGGCTCAGCTGCGGTAGTCGCCGTCTCCCTCGATCAGACGCAGGGCCGACGTCCAGGCCATTTCGTAGTGCGCCATGCGATTCGCCTCGTCCATGTTGAACTGGGCGGCGGTGTGCTCGCAGACCTCCCGCGGCGGGATGACCAGTTTCGCGCCGCCCGACATGGCGGCAACCTGCGCCTGGCAGGCGCGTTCCAGGAAGTAGATCTCGTGGAACGCTTCGGGGATGGTGCGCCCGCCGACCAGCAGCCCGTGATTGCGCAGGATCATCGCCTTGTTCTGGCCGAGATCGTGGACGATCCGCTCCCGCTCGTCGAGATCGAGCGCGATTCCCTCGTAGCCATGATAGGACAGGCGGCCGTAGAACTTCATCGCGTGCTGGCTGATCGGCAGCAGCCCCTGTTCCTGGGCGGCGACCGCGATGCCGGCGGCGGTGTGGGTGTGCACCACGCAGGCAAGGTCCGGGCGCGCCATGTGGATAGCGGAATGAATGGTGAAGCCGGCCTGGTTCACCCGCCGGGCCGAAATGCCGGGCGTGTCGATCCGGTTGCCGTGGATGTCGATCTTCACGAGGTCGGAGGCGCGCATCTCGTGGAACATCACGCCGTAATCGTTGATCAGGAAATGATGCTCCGGGCCCGGCACCCGCGCGCTGATGTGGGTGTAGATGAAATCGGTCATCCGGAAATGCGCGACCAGCCGGTAAAGCGCGGCCAGATCGCAGCGTACCTGCCATTCCTCCTCGGAAATGCCGGTCGGCGGGGTGATTTTCGTGGTGACGTTCATGCTCGCGGTCCTCCTTGGCGCAACAGGGTCAGGGCTATTGCCGTTTGCGTCAAGTGAATTCAGCGCGGCCAGAGACGCCGCGGCACCAGCATCGGCACATGGGAGCGGTAGCGACGGTAGGAATCGCCATAGATGCGAAGCAGATTCCGCTCCTCGAAGCGGATGCCGACCAAGAGATAGGCCGTTGCGGCGGCGGCGGTGGCGAGGCGGAACGGCGAGGTCGCGACGCCCCAGATGATCAGCAGCAGGCCGAGATAGAGCGGGTGGCGCACCACGCCGTTCATGCCGCCTGTTGCCAGCGGCTCGGGTGTGGCGGCCTGGTCGGGTGTGCCGGCGCGCAACTGGGCGAGGCCGAGAAAGCGGGCGAGCTCGTAATTCCGCCCAGCAAGGATGAGCACGACGGCTCCCGCCGCCGCCGCCAGCCAGCCGAGGGCGCGCAACGAGTCGGGCAGCGCAAAGGTTTGGTCCGCGAACAGCCTCCGGCCGATCGCCAGCACGAGGGCAAGATGGACCATCGCGATCACGTTGTAGGCGAGGCGGTCGCCGGCGCCTGCGATCCGTCGGAGCAATCCGCGGCCCAGCGGCGCCGCCAGGGCGCTGTGCCCCGCGCCGAAGCTGACCCAGAGCAGAGCGTAGAGCAGAACTGAAACCATTTTTCCGATCCGATTTTTTTATTTGACATATTCCATTTGCTATATAAATGTAACCTAAAGAAAAATTGGTCCTTCCCGCAGCTCGCGGGAGAGAATATCGCTACTGCGAGGGGATATGTCCAAGACTGATCGAAGAGGCCTTTTCAGGCTAGGCGCCGCATTTGGCGCCACGGCCGTTGCCACCAGCGCGCGCGCCGCGACCGGCGCTCCACCCTCTGACGACCCATGGTCTAATTCGCTCGGCGCGGGCGTCGATTCGCGGCCCTATGGCCGGCCGTCGCGCTTCGAGAAAAACGTCATCCGCCGGTATGTGCCCTGGCTCTCGCCGACCACCGATGCGGATGCGAGCTTCACGCCGTTGCAGGACCATCACGGCATCATCACGCCGAACGGGCTGTTTTTCGAGCGCTACCATTCCGGCCGGCCGAGCATCAATCCGAAGGACTACCGGCTGATGATTTCCGGCCGGGTGAAGCGGCCCTTGCTGCTCACGCTCGACCAGCTGATGCGCTATCCCTCGGTTTCCCGCATCCATTTCATCGAGTGCCCCGCCAATGGCGCGACCGAATGGCCGGCGGCGCAGCTCAATTCGCTGCAGTTCACCCACGGCATGATCGGCTGCGCCGAATGGACGGGGGTCCGGCTGTCGACCCTGCTCGACGAGGCCGGGCTGCTGCCCGACAGCCGCTGGGTGCTCGCCACCGGGTCGGACGGCGCGCATATGGACCGCTCGCTGCCGATGGTGAAATGCCTCGATGACTGCATCGTCGCCTGGGGGCAGAACGGCGAGGCGATCCGCCCCGAGCAGGGCTATCCGGTGCGGCTCGTCGTGCCCGGCTGGCAGGGCAATGTGAACGTGAAATGGCTGCGCCAGCTCCAGGTCGGCACCGAACCCTGGATCACCCGCGAGGAGACCAGCGAATACAGCGAGTTGCTGGGTGATGGAAAATCGCTCGGTTTCACCTGGGTGATGAACGCGAAGTCCGTCATCACATTCCCCTGTCCGGAGAAGAAGCTGACCGGCGGCCCCGGCTTCTACCAGATCCACGGCCTTGCCTGGAGCGGCAACGGGCGGGTGAAGGAGGTTGATATCTCGCTCGACGGCGGCGTGAACTACCATCGCGCCACGCTCGATGGACCGGTGCTGTCACGGTGCCTGACCCGGTTCACCTACAACTGGTGGTGGGACGGCAAGCCGGCGCTCATCCAGTCCCGCGTTACCGACGAGACCGGCTATGTCCAGCCCACGATCCGGCAGAAGCACAAGTTCTGGGGCCATGACCCGGTTTATGAAAACAACTCGATCCAGACATGGCAGGTGCTGGCGGACGGGACGGTGAACAATGTCCAACTTTCGTAGGATCCTGCTGGCTGCCGCCGGGGTTGCGGCGGCAATTGCGGTGGCCTGGGCAGGCGATGCGCCGGCTCCGTCCTACAAGGGGATCGTGCCGGCGGCGACGCTGAAGGTGTGGCGCGACCTTGGCACCGGCAATGGCGCGCTGGCCCGCTACAAGCCGGCGACGCCGCCAGGTCATTACGGTATTGGCACCGCGCCGACGGAGCAGCAGATCGCCGGCTGGACCATCGCCGTGCCGCCCGACGGGGCCAATCTGCCGCCCGGCAGCGGCACGGTAGCCGCCGGCGAAAAACTCTTCTCGACCGATTGCGCGATGTGTCATGGCGGCTTCGGCGAAGGCGCGCACGGCTACCCGGCGCTTGCCGGCGGCGTGGGATCGCTCGCCGGGTCGGAGCCGCAGAAGACGGTGGGCAGCTACTGGCCCTACGCGACGACGCTGTGGGACTACATCAACCGCGCGATGCCGTTCTACGCCCCGCATACGCTCAAGCCCGATCAGGTTTATGCGCTGACCGCCTATATCCTGAACCTGAACGGGATCGTGAAGGGAAAGTTCGTCGCCGACGCGCAGAGCGTGCCGCGCGTCAAAATGCCCAACCGCGACTCTTTCAACTGGAAAGATCCGCGTCCGGTCACGCATAATACCGCCTGCATGAAGGATTGCGTGCCGGCCGGCTCCGTCAAGATCACCTCGAGCGCGGCAAAGATGGGGCTGACCCCGCGCACCACCGGTCCGGTGGACAACATGAAGGGCAGCAGCAAATGAGGAGGAGGAGATGAAACGCACCAGCATCCTGCTCGGTCTTGCCGTGGCGGCGCTGCCCGGCGGGGTTCTGGCGGCAACGCCGCAGCAGATTGCCGCGGGTGAAAAAATCGCCACCACGAAGGCGCTCGGCAACTGCGTCGCCTGTCACAGTTTTGCCGGCGCGGTCGAACCCGGCGATGTGGGGCCCGCGCTGAAGAACGTGAAGGCGATGATTCCGGATCGCAAGACGTTCTATGCGATCGTGTTCGACGAGCAGGCGCGCAACCCGCAGACCGTCATGCCGGCCTTTGGGAAAAACCTGATCCTGACGCCGACGCAGATCAACGAAGTGATCGACTTTCTCTACACCAAATGAAAACGGACCGCGTTAAGGCGGGAATTCGGAAATTGGGGGAACCAAAGATGATGACCGAACCAGAAACCACCGGACCCGCGCGGCGAACCGTGCTGCTCGGCGCCGCCGGCGCTGCCGCGGCGCTGGCGCTGCCGCGATCGGGCCGTGCCGCCGCCGTTGCCGCGCCGAAGGCGTCGCTCTGGCCGGAGGCGGCGTTCAAGGCGACGACGCCCGATCCGGCGCTCAAGGCGCTCTGGGGCAGTTCCAGCCTCACGCCGACCACGCAAGTGAAGATGGACGCGCCGGACATTGCCGAGAATGGCGCGGTGGTGCCGATTTCGGTTGATGCGAACGAGCCGAAGATTACCGGCGTGGCGCTGCTGGCCCGGCACAACCCCTATTCGCTTGCCTGCGCCTATGAAATTCCGGAGGGCACCAGCCCGGCGATCTCGAGCCGGCTGAAACTCGCCAAGACCACGGAGGTCATCGCGGTCGTGAAGTCGAGCGGCAAGCTCTACAGCACGTCGAAAAGGGTCAAGGTCACGCTGGGCGGTTGCGGCTGAGGAGACGAATGATGGCACATCAGATTCTGGTTCACGCGACCACTTCGGGCGGGGTCACGACGGTCGAGGCGCTGATCAAGCACCCGATGGATTCCGGCTTTGTGAAAGGCAAGGACGGCAAGCTCATCCCGCCGCACTACATCGAGGTGGTCGAGTTCACCCACAAGGGCAAGCTCGTGCTGCGAGGGTTCTGGGGACCCGCGGTTTCGAAGAACCCGTTCATCCGGTTCTCGTTCAAGGGCGGCGCCTCGGGCGATCCGATCGGCGTCTCGTGGGTCGACAACAAGGGCGAGACCGCGAGCATGTCGGCGGCCATCATGTGAGCGATGCGCGCCGGTGTGAACCGCGCCGGCGCGCGCATGGCTTGGGGGGAGGACAAGACGATGAAACGCGTGTGGCTGATGATCGCGGCCTTCGCGGCGCTGGGGCTGGCGCGGCCGGCAAAAGCCGATCCGGCGGCCGATCTCAAGGCGTTCCAGGGGTATTTCCAGACACGTTTCCCGAAGCTCGAGCTGAAGGATTACGTGAACGGGCCTTATAATTTCAGCGCGAATGACCGGGCGCAGTGGAAGCAGATCCTCGAATTTCCGCCCTATTCCTTCGCGGTGGACGCCGGGAAGAAGGCGTTCGACACGAAGTTTCCCGACGGTGCGAGCTATGCCTCATGTTTTCCGCATGGCGGGATCGGCATTGCGCAGGATTATCCGAAGTTCGATGAAAAGACCGGCAAGGTCGTCACAATCGGCATCGCCGTCAACGAATGCCGCACACGGCACGGGCTGAAGGCGCTGAGCCTGACAAAGGGCGAACTCGCCGACATCGTCGCCTACATGACCTCGACCTCGGACGGCAAGCCGATCCATGTCGTCATCCCCAACGACAAGAGGGCGCTCGCGGCCTATGAGGCGGGCAAGGAATATTTCTACTCGCGCCGCGGGCAGTTGAATTTTTCCTGTGCCAGTTGCCATGTGCAGGCGGCGGGCAAGCGGCTGCGGGGGCAGTATCTGGCGCCGGCGCTCGGCATCACGGCATCTTTCCCCGTCTACCGTTCGAAATGGGGCAATGTCGGCACGCTGGTGCGGCGGTTCATCGGTTGCAACAAGAAGGTGCGTTCGGTGCCGGCGAAGCCGGATTCGTCGGCCTATCGCGACCTTGCCTACTTCCTCACCTACATGAGCAACGGCCTGCCCATCGCGGGCCCGGGGGCGCGGTCATGAAGCGGATGGCTTGGGTGCTGGCGGCAACGGTTCTTGGGCTCGGCATTGCGCATGCCGCCGGGAAGGACGACGCGGCGCGGGCGATCGCCGCTGCCGTGGCGAAGATGAAGACGGCCGCGGCCCTCGAAGACCAGTGGACGCCAACGGTCGCCGCTTTCAAGGCGGCCAAAGCCGCCGATGCGGCAGGGGATTACGCGAAAGCCGAAGCCTCCGCGAAGCGGGCCGAGGCGCTGGCGGCGGCCTCGATCGCCCAGGCGCGCAGCCAGAAGCATCTCTGGCGGAACGAAGTGCCGCGCTGAGTCGGCCAGGCGGGGAATGAACAAATGACGATTGCACGACGCGCGCTTCTCACCGCGGCGGCCAGCACGGCGCTGCTGCCGCGGCTCGCCTGGTCGGCCAGCGATCCTTACGATGTGAAGATGAGCGGCGATGTCCGCATCATCCACCAGACCGACACGCATGCGAATGCCAGGCCGGTGCATTTTCGCGAGCCGACGCAGAATATCGGCGTAGGCAGCGCGGAGGGGCGTCCGCCGCATCTGGTGGGCACCGCGTTCCTCGATTTCTACCACATGAAGCCGGACACGCGGGACGCCTACGCCTTCACCTTCCTCGACTTCGAGGCGCTGGCGCACCGCTACGGGCGGCTCGGCGGGTTCGCCAGCCTCAAGACGGTGATCGACAGCCTCCGCGCCGGCGCCGGACCGGGGCGGTCGGTGCTGCTCGATGGTGGCGATCTCTGCCAGGGCACGGGGATGGCCAATCTCACCCGCGGGCAGAACATGGTGGCGCTCGGCAACCTGCTCGGCATCGATGCGATGACCGGGCATTGGGAGTTCACCTACGGGCAGGACGGGATCGAGGCGATCATCAAGGCGCTGCACGGGCGCTTCATCGCGCAAAACGTGTTTCTCTCGGCGGAATCGCAGATGATGGGCGCGCCGGCCTTCGACCAGAAGACCGGGCGCGTGTTCCAGCCCTATGTCATCCGCGAACTTGGCGGCTACCGCGTCGGCGTGATCGGCCAGGCCTTTCCCTATGTGCCGATCGCGCATCCACGCCGGTTCACGCCGGACTGGCGGTTCGGCATCCATCCTGGCCGGATGCAGAAGGTTGTCGACGAGTTGCGCGAGGTGAAGAAGGTCGATGCCGTGCTGCTGCTCTCCCATAACGGCATGCCGGTCGATCTCAAACTGGCTTCCCAGGTGCGCGGGATCGACGTCATTCTCGGCGGCCATACGCACGATGCGGTGCCGCATCCTGTGCCGGTGAAGAATCCCGGCGGGATCACACTGGTGACGAATGCCGGCACGGCCGGCAAGTTCATCGCGGTGCTCGACCTTGAACTGGCGAAAGGCCAGGTGAAGGACGTGCATTACCGGTTGCTGCCAATCTATGCTGACCAGGTGAAGCAGGACGCGGCGGTGGCAGCGGCGGTGGAGGCGCAGGAGGCGCCGCATCGCGCGATGCTCGACGAAAAGCTGGCCGAGACCGAAACGCTGCTGTACCGGCGCAATAATTTCTACGGCTCGGTGGATCAGGTGATCATGGATGCGCTGCGGGCCGAAACCGGCGCGCAGATCGCCTTCTCGCCGGGTTTCCGCTGGGGCAATACGGTTCTCGGTGGCGCAGCATTGACGATGGGCGACCTGCTGGCGGAAACTGCCATCACCTATCCGATGGTGTACAAGCAGACCATGACGGGCGCGCAGATCAAGGCGATGATGGAGGATGTCTGCGATAATCTCTTCAATCGCAATCCGTATTACCAGCAGGGCGGCGACATGATCCGCGTCGGCGGCATGAACTATGCCTGCGCGCCGGCAAAATCGATCGGGCACCGGATTTCCGGGATGGAGCTCGATGACGGCACCAAGGTCGAGGCGGCGAAAAACTATACCATCGCGAGCTGGGCCTCGGTGTCGCTGCCGCAGACCGGCACGCCGGTCTGGGACGTCGTGGCCCGGCATCTGCGCCAGGTGAAGACGGTGAAGCTGACACGGCCCAACCGGGTGAAGGTACTCGGGATCGCCGGTAATCCGGGTTACGCGGCTTCATGAGTTCGCGCCGGCGGCTGTTCGGCGGGCTCGGTATTGCTGCGGCGGCGATGGGGGTGGGGCGCGCCGCCGCCGACAATCCTTTCGCCACCCACCTGCTGGCGCTGCAACTCTCCGACTCGGCGATGGAAAAGCAGCGCGAGGTTCTCAACAACGCCAACACGGTGCTGAAGGTCTGGCCCGATACCGCCTCGATCGTCGTGGTCGCCTTCGGGCCGGGCGTGGAACTTACCTTCGCCGATTCGCCGCTGCGCCAGCGGGTCGACAGCCTGATTGCACAGAACGTCGAGTTCGACGTGTGCATGAACACGATCGAGACGCTGAAGCGCGACACCGGTCATGCGCCGGTGCTGAACCCCAGGGTGAAGCCCGTGCCCTTTGGCGTGCCCCGGCTGATGGAACTTGCGGGCAAAAGATACGTCATCATCCGGCCGTGACTGGTCCGGAATCGTATTCTTGAATCAAAATATATCCTGGCCTAGACATATTCGCGAATCTGAATGTTCTATGGCGGGAGCCGCCTGGGGAGGTTTGGCATGATCGAGACGGTTCTCGCCCTTTTGTCTGGTGGTACGGTCGGTTTCACCCTCGGGCTGATCGGCGGGGGCGGGTCGATCCTGGCGACGCCGCTTATGCTTTACGTCATCGGCCTCGCCCCCCATGTCGCGATCGGGACCAGCGCGCTCGCAGTGTCGGCCAACGCGTTCGCGAATTTCGGCGGTCATGCGCGCAAGGGGAATGTGCGGTGGCGGAGCGCGGCCATCTTCGCCGTTCTCGGCATCGTCGGGGCCGCGGCGGGTTCCACGCTCGGCAAGGCGTTTGACGGCAAGAAGCTGCTGTTTCTCTTTGCAATCCTGATGATCACGGTGGGGTTGCTGATGCTGCGGCCGCGCCGCGTGGCGGATGGCACGGCGGGCCAGGCCGAGCGGCTGAACGCGGCAACGCTGCTGGCTGTCGCCGCCGCGGCGCTTACGGTTGGCGCGTTGTCGGGCTTTTTCGGCATCGGCGGTGGGTTCCTGATCGTGCCCGGCCTGCTGTTCTCGACCGGGATGCCGATGATTTTCGCGATCGGTTCGTCGTTGCTGTCGGTTGGCAGCTTCGGGTTGACCACCGCGGTGAACTACGCGGCTTCCGGCCTTGTGAATTGGCCGGTTGCGGTGGAGTTCATCGTGGGCGGCGTGATCGGCGGGCTGATCGGCACGCGGCTGGCGATCCATCTGGCCGGGCGGCGCGCCGCGCTGAACCGGATTTTTGCGGGGCTCGTCTTCGTCGTCGCGGTCTACATGCTCTACAAGAACGCGGCGTCGTTCGGCCTCGCCTGATCCGTTCCGGAGATTAACTCCGCCTTCATTCCGGGATGGCAGGATCGGATCATGAACCCTGCCCTAGCAGATTGTGGGCCTGATCTCATCGGCTTCTATCGCGACCTGCTGGCTGCCGATCCCGGCCAGCGAGGCATTGCCGCCCCGTGCGCGGCGGCGTTGCTCGATGCGGGTGAACCCGAGGCGGCGCTTGCTGTCGCCGAGGCGGCGGCCGATGCGGACGATCCGGGCGTGCTGCTGGCCCGCGCGCGGGCGTTGCGCATGCTCGGGCGGTTCGAGCCGGCGACGGAGGCTTTCGCAACAGCGATCGCTCATGGCGCGACGGGAGCGCCAGTACTCGTCGCGCTGGGCAACTGCCTCGCCGAGCTGGGGCGTCTCGAAGAGGCGGCGGCCTGGTTCGACCGTGCCGCGCCAGGCGACCCGAGCGGCCGGGCGCTGGCCAATCTCGGCTCCACACGCGCGCGGCTTGGCCAGACGATCGAGGCGATCGCCGCCGCGAGGGCCGCGCTGTGCCGGGATCCCGGCCTGATCGATGCCCACCGGACGCTCGCCGTGCTGCTGGCGGCCAGCGAGCCGGACGCCGCTGCCCTGCACCGCGAAACCGCGTTCCGTCACAATCCCGTCTTTCTCCATCCGGGGCCACCAGATGCGCCGAGGGTGCTGGTGCTTACCTGCGTCGCCGAGGCGAGCCTGCCGACGGAACACCTCCTGCCACACGGGCGCTACGCGCTGGCCGAGTGGTTCATCGATCACGCCAACGACACGGAACCGGATCTGCCGCCGCACGATCTGATCTTCAATGCGATCGGCGAAGCGGATCTGATGCCGCCACTGGGTGAGGCGGTGCATCGGGCGCTCGCTGCCGGGCGACCTGTCCTGAACCGGCCAGAAGCCGTGGCACGCACCGGGCGGACGGCGCTGGCTGCCCTGCTGAACGGGATCGAGAGGACCGTGGTGCCGCCGGTGTTGCGAATTGCGGCTGGCGAGGTTGCCGTGAGCACCGGTCTGCCGGCGCTGATCCGGCCCGTGGGCACCCATGGCGGCAAGGGCCTGCGCTGCGTGCGGACGGCAGGCGAACTCGAAGACGCGGCGGGCGAGCAGGGCGAAAAGTATCTGAGCCGGTTCATCGATTATCGCAGCGCTGACGGGTATTATCGCAAATACCGCATGATCTTCGTGGATCGGGTCGCCTATCCCTATCATCTCGCCATCGGGCCGCACTGGATGGTGCATTACTGGACCGCCGGGATGGACCTCGATCCGGTGCGGCGGGCCGAGGAGGCCCGGTTCCTGGACGATCCTGTGGCGGCGATCGGCGACGCCGCGTTGGAGGCGATCGGCGCGATCGGGCGCCGGCTCGACCTCGATTATGCCGGGATCGATTTTTCGATTCTGCCGGACGGGCGGGTACTCGTCTTCGAGGCCAACGCTGCGATGCTCGTGCACCCGGAGCATGAACCCGTGTTTGCGTATCGCAATCCGGCGGTGCATCGAATTCTCGATGCGTTCGCCGACATGCTGATGCAGCGCATGCTAGCCACTTCAGGCTGATCCCGGTCTCGGTCCGGACGGCGCGGGCTCAGGCGGCGCCGGAAGCCGCGTGCCGGACGATGAAGGCGCCAAGGACGATCAGTCCGTAGAGGAACAGGCGACGAAACCGGTCCGGATGGGCCTTGCGGCGCAGCGGTCCGCCTAGCGCCAAGCCCGCCAGCGCAGGTGCGAGGGCGAGCGCCAACATGGCCAGCGAGCCGCCGGTAGCGTGCTGTGCCAGGCCAGACTCGCGCCGAGAGCCGCGGCGGCGGGGCGGGCGTCATGTCCGGCGAGCAGATCGCTGCCAACCGATGCGACAACGAGAACGCCGGCCATCATCGGCCAGAATCGTGCCATTGCCTTCCCGGCGTCACGATGGTCGAGGAACTGCCAGAGATCTGTCGCGAAGGAAGGCACGAGCAGCAGCGAGGCCGCTTCCGCCGGGCTCAGGATGACGCCCGGTACGCCCATCGTGATCACCGGCATGCCGAGGCCGAGCACACCCTTGATGATGCCAGCCAGGAAGAATGTCACGATACCCAGCCCCGGGTGGGGCAGATCGAGATCCTCGATGCAAAGGCGTCGGATTCAGGCGATGCGGTTCACCACGCTGCGCAGCATATCGCGCACCGTACCGGCAAGGCGGGCGAGTTCGGGGTTGTCGATCCCCTGCATCGAAGTCACCGGATCGATCGCCGAAACTTCCACCGAGCCGTCATCGTGCTGCTGGACGACGACATTGCAGGGCAGCATGGTGCCGACCTTGTCTTCCAGCTTCAGCGCCTCGTGCGCCATGCGGGGATTGCAGGCGCCAAGGATGCGGTAGGGGCGGAACGCGACGCCGAGTTTCTTCTGCATGGTGGCTGCCACGTCGATGTCTGTCAGCACGCCGAACCCTTCCGCCTGGAGGGCGGCGATGGTGGCGTCGACCGCGGCATCGAAGCCCAGGCCGACCATTTTCGACAGGTGGTAGCTCATCGACAATCTCCCCGGACGGAACGTGTCTCACCGGACATATGGGGCGGCGGCCCTGGATGTTGCAAGCACGCCGGCCGCCGCGTCCGATGCCCGATCGAATGATGCCATCCGATCGGGGAGGTCGCGCCGGGACTGCCAAAGGCGTTCAGGCGGACGGATTGGTCTTCGGCAGCGGGTTGAAGTCGGCCGGGATTTTCGTGTGGATGCCCTTTGCGACATCGGTCGGGACGATGCCGTCGGCCTGGCAGCCCTTGCCCCCGAATTGCGGCAGGGTGGTGATGTCGTGATCAGGGATGATGGCGTAGCTCGGCGGCAGCGGGCGGGCCTTGCCGTCGAGGCGCGCGGGGTCGAAGGCGGTCATCAGGTCCGTCGTGTCCGGTGTGATCGCGTCGGCCGGGCCGACATTCGCCTCGCCGAATTCCTTCAGGCCCAGGCGGCGGCCCTTCATCTCGTCCGGCAGAAGGGCGAGCGGGGTGAGACCGAATACCTTGTCGACGAATTTCACCACTGAGGCCTGACTGCCAACGGCATGGGAGATCTGGTGCACCCGCGCATAGGGCGAAATGACGATCAGCGGCACGCGCGGGCCGAAGGTGAGGGGCTCGTGGTCCGGCCCCTTCACCACGATCGGTGGCGGCACATGGTCGTAATCGCCTTCCGAATCGTCCCAGGTGATGATGATTGCCGCGTGTTTCCAGTAGCGGCTGCGGGCGATCGCATTCACCGCCCTGGCGACGAAGGCCTCGCTGATCTGCGAGTCCGAGTAGGCCGGATGATCGTCGTCACCGCGGAAATTCCTGCGCGCCTTGGCGCTCGGGTTGTCCGGCGTCAGGCCCATGTCGTTGAGATAGCCGCCCTTGAGATAGAACACGCCGCCCGTGGCCGGCAGGCCGCCCGTCTTCAGCGCCGTGAAGAAGGCGGAGGCGCCGTGCAGGTGATCACGTTCCGCCGGATTGTTGGCGACGTAGCCGAAATACTGCGGACCGTTGTGGTGGGTGATGTAGGCGGCGTGCACGCCGTCGGCATCGGTCGGGCCCTCGTGCGCGGCGCTGACAGCTTTGCCGTAGCCTTCCTCGTACCAGCCCCAGTCGACCGGCTTCTGGCCGTGTGCGGCGAGATAGGCGATGTCCTGCCGCACATCGGCGAGGTCGAGCCGCGGATTTTCGTCATGCGCGGTTTCGCGCCGGATTTCGTGGCCCGCGGTGGTCAGGGCCAGCGAGGCATAGGTCTGGTTGATCTGCACATGCGCGCCGTGCGGGCTTGTGAAGTCGTGAGGATTGACCGGCACCTTCGGGTCGGGATCGAGCGGCGAGCCCCAGAACGGGTCGTCGTCCGTGACCACCGGGACACCGGCGCCTGCCTCGCTGATCCGCCCGCCGGCGGCGTTGGTGGTTTCCGGCCCTCCCTTGAAGGTCCCGGTCGCCTCATTCGGGTGGAACGCCCATTGGGTCAGGCCGGTCTGGGCGGCGAAGATCGAGAGATTGCCGGGCGTCGAGGGGCCGGCAATGTCCTGGAAGACATGGTCGAACAGGACGAAGCGATCGGCGTAGCGCCACAGAAAAGGCACCGTGTCGCAGTCCTCGTAAGCCATGGAGAGTTCGCCGAACTGTTTGGCTTCGAGCGAAGGATCGCCATGCGGAGAATATTTTTTCTCCTCGGTGATCGCGAAACGGTCCATGCGGGCGGTGCCGTTCACGACATGCATCTTGGCGACGATGCGGGCGTGGGAGTGATCGATGTCGTCGGTATCCCAGGCGTATTGCTTCGGGCCGATGCGGAATGGCGAAATCGTGGTCCGGCTGCCGTTGGTGTTGATCAGCGTCTGCACGAAGCCGGGGGTTTTCGAGGCCGGCTGCGAATAAAGCCCGTCGGCGCCGGGGAAGGTGCCGAAATACGAGTCGAAGGAACGGTTTTCCTGATAGAGCACGAAGACGTATTTGATCTTGCGACGGACCATGGCCGTCATTTCCGCGTCGCTCGGCATGGGCTGCGGTGCGTCCATCATCTTCCGGACGATGCCGCGGGCATCGGGCTGGGTGACGACCTCATGCCCGGTTGCGGCGAGAGCCGCGACACTAACGGCGGAGAGCGCCGAACAGGCGATGATGAGTGCGCGTTTCATTCAGGAACTCCCTTGTTGCCGTGACCCACCGCATGCGGACACGCGAGCCAGTCAGCCGGACCGGGCAGGTCGCGGCCGCCGGGCATGGCTTTAGAGCAGCGCATTGCCCGCGTGGATGATGTTTTGGTGGCAATTCGCAATCCGGGCGGTCAGCCGGAGAGGAGGGCGATGGTGTGCCGGGCGATCATCGCCTCCTCGTCGGTCGGGATCACCCGCACCTCGATCGTGGACGCGGAGGCGGAAATTACCGGGGCATGCCGTTCGTTCGAAGCGTCATCGAGCACGATGCCAAGATGGGCGAGGCGGGCGCAGATCATCCGCCGCACCGGCGCGGCGTGTTCGCCGATGCCGGCGGTGAAGACCAGGGTTTCAAGCCCGCCGAGGGCGACGGTCAGCGCGGCGATCTCGCGGGCCGCGCGATGGCAGAACAGGTCGACCGCCAGGCGGGACTCCGGGCGGTCGCTGACAAGCAGCGTCCGCATGTCCGATGCCTCGCCGGAAACACCGAGCAGGCCGGATTCGCTGTAGAGACAGCGGCTGATGGCCTTGGTGTCGAGCTGTTCCTGTTCGACCATGTAGAGCACCACGCCCGGATCGAGCGTGCCGGGGCGAGTGCCCATCATCAGCCCGTCGAGCGCGGTGAAGCCCATGCTCGATTCCACCGATCGGCCGGCCAGCATCGCGCAGGCACTGGCACCGTTGCCGAGATGAGCGGCAATGACCTTGCCGGCCGCCCGTGCGGGGTCGGCCGCCGCGAGGGCATGGGCGATGTATTCATAGGAAATGCCGTGGAAACCATATCGCCGCACACCGGCTTCGTGATAACGCGCAGGCAGGGGCAGCCGGGTTGCGACGTCGGTCATGGTGCGGTGAAACCCGGTGTCGAAACAGCCGATCTGAGGCAGGTTCGGGCGCAGGCGGGCGATGGCGCGCACCGCGGCGAGGTTGTGCGGCTGGTGCAGCGGGGCGAGCGGAGTGAGTGCCGCGAGTGCGGCGATGACCGCCTCGTCGAGCCGGACTGGCGCCGCGAAATTTTGGCCGCCGTGGACGATTCGGTGCCCGACAGCAACGAGGTGGTCGCTGTCGAGATGATCATCGGCCCAGTCAAGCAGCGGGCCGAGCAGATCCTCGTGCGTCATGGCCGCGCCAGTCTCCCAGCGCCGTTCGGTGACGGGCCGGCCTTCGGCATCGAAGCCCTGGAAATGCGGCGCCTCGCCGATCCGCTCGATCATGCCGTGCGCGCGCCGGGGCTGGCCGTCTTCGGTATCGAAAATGCCGAATTTGAGGCTCGACGAACCGGCGTTGAGAACCAGGACGGCGTTGCTCATGCTCGATGGTCTCCCTTCGGATGCGGGCCGGTCGTCAGGGCGGGGGGTCGGGCGCGCCGATCGCCTGCGGGGCAGAACTGAGCGGCGTGGCACCGCCGTTATGGTAGATGAGCTCCTGGTTGCCGAGGCGGATGACCGCACCATGCGCCAGCAGAGCCGGGCCGGAGAGGCGATTGCCATCGAGAAACGTGCCGTTGGACGAGTCGAGATCGGTCAGCCAGACTTCGTCATTGCGGAGTTCCAGTTGGCAGTGCTGCCGCGAAACCTCGCGGTCGCGCAGAACCACCGGGCAGGGAGGTGTCCTGCCGATCGTGAGCGGTTCGGGGCCAATCGGGATTTCGCGGATCGCTCGTCCTTCCGCCGGGATAAGCAGATAGTGGCGCGACGGAGCCATCCGAACGAAAGTGCGCTCCGACTCCGGGTCGTCGTGTTCCTGCCAGGGTAATGCCACGCGGAACACGTTCACGCTGCGGGCGATGTTGCGCAGACGATGCGGGCCAAGATCGACCAGGCGCAGCGGGATCTTGCCGGTGGCATCCTCCTGCACGCGGGCGGAGATGCAAATTCCTCCAGGTTCCGCAAGACGTTCAAGGCGGGCGGCAACATTCACGCCGTCGCCCAGCAGATCATCGCCATCGATGACAACCTCGCCCTGATGCACGGCGATGCGGAACCGGAGAGGTGCGGGCGCGTTGTCTTCACCGTCGAGCTCGTGCAGGCGTGTCTGGATCTCGATGGCGCAGCGCAGGCCCAGCACCGCACTCGGGAATTCGGCGAGAGCGCCATCCCCGGTCGCCTTGAACACGCGACCATGATGGGTATGGACTGCCGGATCGATCACTTCGGCACGCGCTTTGGCGAGGCGTCGCAGCGTGCCGGGCTCATCCTGGCCGAGCAGCCGCGAGAATCCGACCATATCGACCGCCATGATCGCGGCCAGCTTGCGTTCCGCGAATTCGAAACTCAACGGGAACCCCCGGCGGGCGCTAACGCCCCTTCACAATTTCCGACTGGAATTCCTAGATGAAATGCGATGGGCAGGCAACAAATCGACCCGCACCACAATCGGGGGAGACCGGTCCGGCATGCCGGACCGGTCTCCGATGATCATTCGTATCCGACCGGATCAGGCCGAGTAATACATTTCGAACTCGACCGGGTGCGGCGTATGCTCGAAGCGGTACACTTCTTCCCACTTCAGCGCGATATAGCTCTCGATCTGTTCCTTGCTGAACACGTCGCCGGCGAGCAGGAAGTCATGGTCGGCGGCAAGGGATTCCAGCGCCTCGCGGAGCGAGCCGCAGACGGTGGGAATGCCCTGGAGTTCTTCGGGGGGCAGGTCGTAGAGGTTCTTGTCCATCGGGTCGCCCGGATGGATCTTGTTCTTGATGCCGTCGAGCCCGGCCATCGCCATCGCGGCGAAGGCCAGATAGGGGTTCGCGGTCGGATCGGGGAAGCGGACTTCGACGCGCTTGGCCTTCGGGTTCGTGGTGTAGGGAATGCGGCAGGAGGCCGAGCGGTTCCGGGACGAGTAGGCCAGCAGCACCGGCGCCTCGAAGCCCGGAATCAGCCGCTTGTAGCTGTTCGTGCTCGGGTTGGTGAAGGCGTTCAGCGCCTTGGCGTGCTTGATGATGCCGCCGATGTAGTAAAGGCAGAGCTCGGACAGATCCGCATAGCCATTGCCGGCGAAAAGGGGCTTGCCGTTCTTCCAGATCGACTGGTGGGTGTGCATGCCGGAGCCATTGTCGCCATAGATCGGCTTCGGCATGAACGTCGCCGTCTTGCCGTAGCTGTGGGCGACGTTGTGGACGCAGTATTTGTAGATCTGCATCTGGTCGGCCATCTGCACCAGCGTGCCGAACTTGGTGCCGAGCTCGTGCTGGCTCTGCGCCACCTCGTGGTGGTGCTTCTCGATCGGCAGGCCCATCTCGCCCATCGTCGAGAGCATTTCGGCGCGCAGGTCGCTCTCGGAGTCGACCGGCGGAACCGGGAAATAGCCGCCCTTCACCACCGGGCGGTGGCCCATGTTGCCTTCCGGGTAGTCTTTCAGCGAGGAGCCGGGGCCTTCGATGCTGTCGAGTTGGTAGGTGCCGAAATTGCCGCCGGTGCCGAAGCGCACGGAGTCGAAGATGAAGAACTCGGCTTCCGCGCCAAACAGGATGGAGTCACCGACGCCCGAAGCGCGGACATAGGCTTCGACCTTCTTGGCGGTCGAGCGCGGGTCGCGCGAGTAGGGCAGGCCCGTCGAAGGCTCCAGGATGTCGCAGAAAATGACCATGCTCGGCTTCGCCGCGAACGGGTCCATCACCGCGGTTTCAGGATCCGGCATCAGGATCATGTCGCTCTCGTTGATGACCTTCCAGCCGGCGATCGAGGAGCCGTCGAACATGATGCCGTCACGGAACGCGTCCTCGCCCATCGTCGAGATGTGCTGGGCGGTGTGATGCCACTTGCCGCGCGGGTCGGTGAACCGCAGGTCGACATACTCGACCCCGTTCTCCTTCATCATGGCCATCACCTTGCTGATCGCATCGCCGCTACCGGCGGGCTTCTTCGCCATTGTCGTCCTCACTGCTGGTCATTGTGCGGGCCCGCCCCATGCGGTTCCGCTCTCGTTGGGTTTGAAGGAAGGTTTGAAAGAGTCAGATCGCCGCTTCGCCCTTTTCGCCGGTGCGGATGCGGATGACTTCCTCGATCGTCGAGACGAAAATCTTGCCGTCACCGATGCGGCCCGTGCGCGCGGCATTGGTGATGGCCTCGATCGCGCGTTCGGCAACGGCATCCTCGCAGATCACCTCGATCTTCACCTTCGGCAGGAAATCCACAACATATTCGGCACCGCGATAGAGTTCGGTGTGGCCCTTCTGCCGCCCGAATCCCTTCGCCTCCATCACCGTGATGCCCTGAAGCCCGACCTCGTGCAAGGCTTCCTTGACCTCGTCCAGCTTGAACGGCTTGATGATCGCTTCGATTTTCTTCATCCGGTTCACGCCCGATCCGAGACGGGCACCCTCCTTGTTGCGGTTTATCCCGGCGAGCAGATGCGCGCACCGGCCATCCCGGCCGGCACGAAATTTTGATGCATGCACCGTGCCAATATCGCTTGGCCATTGCTGCACGTGCATTGCCTACCGGGGCGGCAGAAGTCGTGCCTAAGGAAACAGCAATTACTGCCCACGAATCAAGCCCGGTCCGCTAAACCCCTTGCCCTTCCGCCCGGCGTCGCGATAGTGCGGAGGCCCAGTTGTACGGAGTGAGACGCGTGAAGTTGCCCAACCAGCTGCTCGACAATATCGGCACGACCATCTTCACCATCATGTCCGCGCTCGCGGTCGAGCATGGGGCGATCAATCTCGGCCAGGGATTTCCCGATACTGATGGCCCGGCAGACGTGATCGAGGCCGCTGCCGCGGCGCTGCGTGACGGGCGCAACCAGTATCCGCCGCTGACCGGCGTGGCCGAACTGCGCGAAGCGGTGGCGGCGGCGAACAGGCGTTTCTATGGAATCGAGGCCGATCCGGCGCGCGAGGTGGTGGTGACCTCCGGCGCGACCGAAGCGATTACCGCAAGCCTGCTCGCCCTGCTCGATCCCGGTGATGAGGTCGTGCTGATCGAACCGCTCTACGATACCTATCTGCCGGTGGTGCAACTGGTGGGGGCGACGGCCAGGCTCGTGCGGCTCAACCCGCCGGACTGGGCGCTGCCGCGGGCCGAACTGGCGGCCGCGTTCGGGCCGAAGACAAAGCTGCTGCTGCTCAATTCGCCGATGAACCCGACGGGCAAGGTATTCACTCGCGAAGAGCTCGGCTTCATCGCCGACCTTCTCGTCAAGCATGACTGCTATGCGGTTTGCGACGAAGTTTACGAGCATCTCGTTTTCGATGGACTGCAGCATATCCCGCTGATGAGCCTGCCCGGCCTGCGCGAGCGCTGCGTGCGCATCGGCAGCGCCGGCAAGACGTTCAGCCTGACGGGCTGGAAGATTGGCTATGTCACTGCGCCGGCGCGGCTGGCGGGGGTGATCGCGCGGGCGCACCAGAACCTTACCTTCACCACGCCGCCCAACCTGCAGCGCGCGGTGGCGGTGGGGCTCGCCAAGGACGATGCCTATTTCGCCTCGCTCGCGTCCGATCTCGCGGCGAAGCGCGACCGGCTTTCGGAAGGATTGCGGCGGATCGGCTTCGGCGTGCTGCCGAGCCACGGCTCCTATTTCGTCACGGCCGATTTCGCGCCGCTCGGTTTCAACGGCGACGATGCCGATTTCTGCCGGCACATCACCGAACACGCGAAGGTGGCTGCCATTCCGGTTTCCGCGTTCTATCCGGGCGAGGCGCCACGGCATTACGCGCGGTTCGCCTTCTGCAAGCGCGAGGCGGTGCTGGATGAGGCCGTGGAACGGCTCGCGGCCCATTTTGCGGCACGACGGGCGGCCGAATAGTGCGCTTGCCTGCGCTCGGCACCTGGCGCACGATAGAGTGATGCAGGACGATACGCTTCGCCTCTCCGTCATCCAGATGACGCCGGGCGCCGAAAAGGGCGCCAATATCGCCCAGGCGCGAGGGCTGATCGACGCGGCCGTTGCCGCCGACCGGCCTGGCCTCGTGTCGTTGCCGGAGGTCTGGAGTTGCCTTGGTGGCGACCGGGCGGCCAAGACAGAGGCCGCCGAGGTGCTTCCCGCGGCGGGATCGGGCGAGACGGGCGGCGACGCCTATGAATTCCTGCGCGAGACCGCCAGGCGTCACCGCATTCATGTCCATGGCGGTTCGATTGGCGAGCAGGGTGGCGACCGGCTTTACAACACGACCCTTGTATTCGACCCGGACGGGCGGGAAATCGCGCGTTACCGCAAGATTCACCTGTTCGACATCACGACGCCGGACGGGCAGGGCTATCGCGAGAGCGCGACCTATGGCGCTGGTGATGCGGTGGTCACATGCCGCATCGGCGGGCTCACCGTCGGCCTGTCGATCTGTTACGATATGCGCTTTCCTGAACTTTATCTCGCCCTGCACCGTGCTGGGGCGGATCTGATCATGGTGCCGGCGGCTTTCACCTTGCAGACCGGCAAGGATCACTGGGACGTTCTGCTCCGTGCCCGCGCCATCGAGACCCAGTGCTGGATCGCGGCGGCGGCCTGCGTCGGCCCCCATCGCGACGGCCGCGGCGAGACACGGTTCACCTATGGCAATTCGCTGATCGCCGATCCTTGGGGCAGCATCGTCGCCCGCGTTTCCGACGGACCCGGTTTCGCCACCGCGCGGATCGATCCCGCCCGGGGTGCGAAAGTGCGGCGCGACATGCCGGTTCTCGAACACCGCAAGCTCGCTTGACCCGTATTCATTTCACCGCAGCCTCGACCGAACAGGCCCAGGACGCGCGGGAGCGGCTGGTCGCGTTATACGGCGATTCCGGCCCTGAGGCGGCCGAAGTGGTCGTGGCGCTTGGCGGGGACGGGCTGATGCTCGAGACCATTCACCGGATGATCGACCGCGAACTGCCGGTCTATGGCATGAATTGCGGCTCGGTCGGCTTCCTGATGAACGATTTCGCCGAGGCCGACCTGCCGGCGCGCATTGCGCGCGCGCAGAGCAACGACATCCATCCGTTGCGGATGCATGCCGTGACCTCGACCGGCGCCGTCGAGGAAGCGCTCGCCTTCAACGAGGTGAGCCTGCTGCGCCAGTTGCGCCAGGCGGCGAAGATCCGGATCTCGATCGATGGCAGGGTGCGCCTCGCGGAACTGATCTGCGATGGCGTGCTGGTCTCTACCCCGGCGGGTTCGACCGCCTATAATCTTTCCGCCCACGGGCCGATCGTGCCGCTCACCGCCAATCTGCTGCCGCTCACACCGATTTCGGCCTTCCGGCCGCGCCGGTGGCGAGGGGCGCTGCTGCCGTCGAACAGCGAGATCCTGTTCGAGATTCTCGAATCGGAAAAGCGGCCGGTGGCTGCCGTGGCCGACTTCACCGAGGTGCGGCGGGTCATATCAGTGGCGGCGAGCGAGGATCGCTCTGTCTGCGCAAGGATCCTCTCCGATCCGGATCGGGCCCTGTCGGAACGGATCATCCGCGAACAATTCACCGTCTGATCGTCGGGTCCCGGGCCGAGGGAACCAGCGTGCCGAGTTCACGCGAATTGGGGCACCCCTCGCGTAGCATTCGCCATGATCGGTGTCGGCTATGGCGAAATCAAGGCAGTAATCGGACAATGGTGTCAAATTGATAGGCTTTATCGTAATCAAATTTTAAGTAGAACTAAAAAGCGGTCAGTCATACCTCATCTCGGCAGGCAAATTATTGTTGTATTGTCGAAAGGAGAATTCCATGCCGCTTTACGGAAAGAGGATTTTGTTCATGCGTAATCCAGGCCGCCGGCTTGTGGCCATTGCAGGTCTTGCCGCCGCAGGGGTAACGCTGGCCGGCTGCGGCGGCCCACCTCCGGTTCGGTCCACGACCACGACCACCGAACAGACCACGACAGCACCGCCATCGCCGATGGCGCCGCCCGGCGCGGCGACGACCACGACAATAAGGCGGTCCGTTACGACGACTCATGAATGACCGCGTCACGCGGCGGCACGGCCGTCGCGCCGGCGCTCAACGGCTGACGTTGATTCGTGCCCGCTGCATGGCGGCCTGGATGTGTTCGGACTTCGCGGCGGTGTAGCCGTTCCGGTCGTCGCGGAAGCGGATCGCAAGATCGCGCTTCAGAGTTTCGTAGGCGACGCGCTCGGCGGCATCTGCGCGCAGCAGGTCACGGAAGACGAGGGTATCCCACATGGCGCCATCGAGGAGAGCCATGTGCAGGTGGTGTGTTCGCCGAACGGCGGCGGGCGGCAGACCCTTGATGAACATGATCCGGTCGGTGAAGGGATTGCCGGTCCAGATCGTGTAACCGTTGGGTGCGAGCAGGGGAGACGCGATGGTCCTCGCCTCTTCGACATCCCGAACGCCGGCGAGGATGTCGATGACTGGTTTCGCGGCGATACCGGGCACCGCGGTGCTGCCGATATGCTCCATGCGCACGATGAATCCGGGAGGCAGCACCCTTTTCAGCAGTCGGGCCTCGGTCTCGAACATGCCGGGCCAGGCCGGATCGTATTCGGCCATTTCGACATGATCCATGCGCCGAGGCCCGGCGGTGGTTCAGGCCAGGAGGTGCGCGATCGCCTCGCGTTCTTCCTTGAGTTCGTTCAGCGTGATGTCGAGCCTGGACTGTGCGAACGCGTCGATCGCGAGGTTCGGCACCCGGGTAACGACACCTCCCTGGGTGGTCACGGGCACGCCGAACATGATGCCTTCGGGGATGCCATAGCTGCCGTCGGAGGGAATCGCCATCGAGACCCAGCGGCCATCCGAACCGACCACCCAGTCGCGCACTTGGTCGATGGCGGCATTCGCGGCGGACGCGGCCGAGGACGCGCCGCGGGCTTCAATCACCGCGGCGCCGCGCTTGCCGACGGTGGGAATGAAGACGTCGCGGTTCCAGGCCTCGTCGTTGATGGCTTCGGCGAGCTTGCGGCCGCCGGCTTCAGCGAAGCGGTAGTCCGGATACATGGTTGGGGAATGGTTGCCCCATACGATCAGCTTGCCGACATCACCGACATTGACGCCCGCCTTGGCCGCGAGCATCGAGGCGGCGCGGTTGTGGTCGAGCCGGATCATCGCCGAGAAGCAGTCCGGCGACAGGTCGGGGGCGGATTTCATGGCGATATAGGCATTGGTGTTGGCCGGATTGCCGACGACCAGCACGCGGGCGGAGCGCTTCGCAACCTCGTTGAGGGCTCGGCCCTGAACCGTGAAGATCTCGGCGTTGGCGCCGAGCAGGTCCTTGCGCTCCATGCCCTTGCCGCGCGGGCGGGCACCGACCAGGAAGCCGATGTCGATATCCTTGAAGGCGACCTTCGGATCATCGGTCGCGACCATGCCGGCGAGCAGGGGGAAGGCGCAGTCTTCCAGCTCCATCATGACGCCGCCGAGCGCGCCCTGCATCTGCGGCAGGTCGAGAAGGTGGAGGATGACCGGCTGATCGGGGCCGAGCAGCGCGCCGCTGGCGATGCGGAAGACGAGCGCGTAGGCGATCTGCCCTGCTGCGCCGGTGACAGCGATGCGGACGGGGGACTTGGCCATTGATTCACTCCTTGCTGTTGCGCCGCACTATCTCCCGCTGGTGCCCCTGGTCAAGCAGGCTTCCGGTCTGACCGTGCTGCATGGCAGGATGGGGCCATGCAGCGCCACGCCCGCAAGGCCGAAAAATCACTTCCGAAGCCGCCGGATGAGGCGGCATTGCGCGAAACTGCGCTGGCCCATCTTGCGCGGTTCGCGGCGACCGAGGCCGGTCTTGCCCGGGTGCTTTCCCGGCGGATCGACCGTTGGGCGAGGGCGGCGGGAGAGGCGGGACTCGCGCCGGAGATTATCGATTCCGCGTTGCGCGCGGCCCGTGAAGCGGTGCCTCGCGTGGTGGCGGCGATGCGCGGTGCGGGAGCGGTGGATGACGCGGCCTTCGCCGAGTCCCGCGCGCGACGGCTGATCCGGCAGGGCAAATCGCGGCGGGCGGCGCTTGCCCATCTTGCCGGCAAGGGAGTTGATGCCGCTCTGGCGGCACGCCTGCTGCCGGCTGATCCGGCGAGCGATCTCGCCGCCGCCTGTGCCTATCTGCGCCGCCGCCGTCTGCCGCCCTTTGGGCCGGGCGGCAGGGACCGTGCTCTTGCTTCCCTCGCGCGCGGCGGCTTCTCCCGCGACGTTGCCGAACGCGCGCTCGATCTTGAACAAGCCCACGCGGAAGCATTGGTTGAGGCGCTGCGCCGCGGCTGAAGATTACGCCGAGGGGCGCAATTCATCCGGTCGAATTATGAAAGAAATGTGAAAATCAGCATGGCTGATTTGGGCTGGCTGCGCCATATCGCACTGCAGCATGGGCGTGCACCAAGCCGCCTGCCTTCGTCGTTTGCCAGTATTCGGAGTTTGATCGTGCAGAAACTGATTGCCGTCGCATCCTTTGCGGTTGCGCTGCTGGCCGGCTTCGGGTCCGCGTTCGGCGGGGTTCGTCTGGCAAGGGCGTTGCCTGCGTTGCCGGGTCAGCCATCGCTGGCCCTGACCACGACCTATGGGCCGGTTGAGCCCATTCTCATGCATTCGGCCCGGCGGCAGGGTGTGGTCGGCCACTGAATGCGACTATCCGTGCCCGATGGGCAGGCCGCGACCCATCAGTCGAAAATAGGTGCCTGAGGCACCCCGGCGAGACCGGATGTGGACTGCAGGAACGGTGTGTGCTCGAATTCCTCGCGCAGGAAATCGAGGATGGCGCGGGTGCGTGCCGGCACATAGCGGCGTGACGGCAGAATTGCATGGATTTTCACCTGCATCGGCACGAAGGCATCGAGGACGGTAATGAGCCGGCCGGCGGCGACATCGTCGATCGTGGTCAGGCGCGGCAGCAGTGCGATTCCAAGACCGGCGCGCGCGGCGCGGCGCACCGCCTCGCTCGAGTCGACATGGAACCGTCCCTGCACATTCACGCTTTCCTCGACCCCATCGCGCGCGAAACGCCATTCCCGGTCAGCCCCCGGCCGGGTGTAGACGATGCATTCGTGCTTCAGCAAATCCCGCGGGGTTTCCGGTGCGCCGCGCGCGGCGACATAGGCGGGCGAGGCGACAAGAACCGAGGTTGCCGTGCCGAGAACCCGGGTGATCACGCTGGCTTGGGTCGCTTCGGCGATGGAGATCACCAGATCGAGTCCTTCCTCGATCAGGTCGAATGCCCCGTCGCGCATCTTCAGGTCGAGCGAGATTTCCGGGTGCCGGGCGAAGAATTCGGGCAGGCGGGCGGCGAGGTAGAGGCCAACGGCGGTGGGCACGCCGAGGCGGACCTGCCCGGTCGGGGTCTTGCGCGCGCTGCCCACACTGGCATTCGCCGCGTCCATGGCGTCCACGACCGCCTTCGCATGTTCGAGATAGGTCTGTCCGTCCTCGGTCAGTGACAGCCGGCGCGTTGTCCGCTGGATCAGCCGGACACCGAGTTGGTCCTCCAGAGCGGCGATCTGCCTGGAGATTACCGGTTGCGACGTGTTGAAGTCCCGGGCCACGGCCGAAAACGACCCCCGCTCGGCAACCCGGATGAAAGTGTTGATCAGGGAAAGCTGGTCCATCGCCGGGGCCTCTGCTCGAATCAGTACTATTTTTGTATGAGATAAAGTCCGGCGCAGGAATAACCACTTGCGACTGACATGAATATTTACATCACGTCATGGAAGCCCCTCGTTTTCCGCGTTTCGCCGCCCTGGCGCTCGATCGCCCAATCGATGCCGCCTTCGCATTACGCATGGAGCTCGCGGCCTGCTGGCTCTCTATGTGGCATCGCGCTCGATTCCGACACGCACCGCTGGGCCGCCTGGACGGTCCTGGCGGTCAGTAATCCCGTTGCTCGATAATGCCTTCGTCAACGGCCTGCCACATGGCCGGCACGGGCATGATCGCCAGCATGCAGGGCAAGATTTGAGATCATGCCCATGCCGGCAATGCGGCGATGAGTGTGCCTGATGCGGCGGAGACGGGTGGCCGCCTATTTTTGAGGAAACCGGGCTCAGAAGCATCCGCCGCGGGGTGCCGGTGCGCGTCGCACTATGGCCGGACCCGGCCAGGTTCCACACGGGTACTCGAGGCGATCAGTCTGGGAATCGCGGTCACCGATGCGCGGGGCACGGAGGCTGCCGCGCGCCGATCCAGTGTATTCGTGGGTGCGACTTTCGCAACGCATTCCGGTCCATATCGCGTTGGACCGCATTCCGCCGGGCAGATTTCTTGCGGCGGGTATGATCGCCACGGTGACAGTCGGGAAGAAGGACGGCACGGCGAAAAACCTGCCCGTCAGGCAATCGGAACAGGGCCGATTCCATTTGGCAACAACCGCTGCCCGGCGTTTGCAGGCCGGGCAGCGGCAAGCGGTTCAGCTCATGACCATCGTGCCGAGGTTGAAGTTCACCACGCTCTGCGGGCCGGCCGTGCCGTCATCCTTCATCGGATTGTTGGTGAAGGAGATCTGCGAGTAGTTCAGCGACAGCGATTCCATCGGCTTGCCGTCGGAACCCGCGGACATCGAGAGGCCGGAGAGGATGACATCCTTCATGCTGACCTTCATGAATTGCTGGGCGCCCGAGCCGCCCGTGCCGGTGCGGGTGAAGACGATATCGACTTCTTGCACGTTGCCGCTCAGCGCTTCCTTCAGCAGGTCGCCGCTCGCGACGTCGTATTCCTTGGTGATGGTGATTTCCGACAGGCTCGGCAGGCTTGCCTCGCGGCCCTGCTTGCTGCCCGACTGCATCGAGACGCCGCGGCCGACACCCCACTGGAAAGACGCCAGTTCGATGTAATTCTCGAAACCCTGGGTCGTGACGTCGCCGTTGATAGAGCCGTATTTCATGTAGATAGCCATTGGTCCTGCTCCTGGTGCTGGGTTGGTCGTTAAGCCTGATTGATGGTGTAGCGGAACATCCCGTCTTCGGATGTGCCCACCGTCACGCGGGAAATCATCTCGCCTTCGGCAAGCCTGGCCAGAACCTCGGCCGAGAGTTCGGGCAGCAGCGTGCGGGAGAGGATGTTTTCCACGTTGCGCGCGCCCGAGGCCGATTCCTTGCAGCGTGCGGCAATGGTTTCGACGAGCGCGGGCTCGTAGGTGAATTCGGCCTTGTAGCCCTCGCGCACGCGCTTCGCGATCTTGTTGAGCTGGAGCACCACGATCTGGCGGATCACCTCGTCGGAGAGCGGGAAATAGGGGACGATGGTGACGCGGCCGAGAAAGGCGGGCTTGAAATATTTCAGCAGCTCCGGCCGCAGCGCTTCGGCGAGGGCGGCGGCGTCCGGCGCGGTTTCGGGATCGGCGAAGAGTTTCTCGATCAGGTCGGTGCCGGCATTCGACGTCATGATGATGATGGTGTTCTTGAAGTCGATGTCGCGGCCTTCGCCGTCCTTCATGTTGCCCTTGTCGAACACCTGGAAGAAGACGTCCTGCACGCCGGGATGGGCCTTTTCCATCTCGTCGAGCAGCACCACCGAATAGGGGCGCCGGCGCACCGCCTCGGTCAGCACGCCGCCCTCGCCATAGCCGACATAGCCGGGCGGGCTGCCCATCAGCAGGCTGACCTTATGTTCTTCCTTGAACTCGGTCATGTTGATGGTGGTCATGTTCTGCTCGCCGCCATAGAGCAGGTTGGCGAGGGTAAGCGCCGTTTCGGTCTTGCCGGTGCCGGAGGTGCCGACCATCATGAAGACGCCGATCGGCTTGCGCGGGTCGGTGAGTTTCGCGCGCGAGGTGCGGATCGCCTGGGCGACCGCCTCGAGCGCATGGGGCTGGCCGACGATGCGCTGCTCCATCGCCTCCTTCAGCTTCAGCACCGTGTTGATCTCGTCGGACTGCATGCGCCCGGCGGGAATGCCGGTCCAGCTCTCGACGATCTCGGCGACGGCCTGGCCGTCGACCACCGGGAAGATCAGCGGGTTCTCGCCCTGCGAGGCCTTCAGCGCCGCGGTCTTTTCGGCGAGGCTGGCGCGCAGCGCGTCCTTGTCCTCCGCGTTCGCGTCGTCTTCCAGCCGGGTGCGCAGCTCGGCGATATCGCCGGCGAGCTGCTTCTCGGTCGTGAAGCGGGCCTCGAGCTCGGCGAGTTCGGCGACCAGCCGCGCACGCTCCTCGATCAGTTCGGCCTCGCGGGCGGCGTGATCGCCGCCGCTGGCCATCTCACGGCGGAGGATGCCGGTTTCGGTGTCGATCAGGTCGATCCGGCGGCGGCGATCCTCGATCGGGGCGGGTTCGGTCGCCTGGCTCATGCCAACGCGGGCGCAGGCCGTGTCGATCAGCGAGATCGCCTTGTCCGGCAGCTGGCGTGAGGGAATATAACGCGCCGACAGCCTGACGGCCTCGCTCACCGCCTCGTCGAGGATGCGGACCTTGTGGTGCTTCTCGAGCGTGCCGACGAGGCCGCGGATCATCGCGGTGGCCATCGCCTCGGACGGCTCCTCGACCTTGACCACCTGGAAGCGGCGGGTCAGGGCGGCGTCGCGCTCGAAATATTTCTTGTATTCGGCCCAGGTCGTCGCCGCGATGGTGCGCAGCTCGCCGCGGGCGAGGGCGGGCTTGAGCAGGTTCGCCGCGTCGTTCTGGCCGGCCTGGCCGCCGGCGCCGATCAGCGTGTGCGCCTCGTCGATGAACAGGATGATCGGCTTCGGCGAGGCCTTCACCTCGTCGATCACCGATTTCAGCCGGTTCTCGAACTCGCCCTTCATGCCCGCCCCGGCCTGGAGCAGCGCCATGTCGAGCGTGCGCAGCGTGACGTTCTTCAGCGCCTCCGGCACGTCGCCCTGGGCGATCTTCAGCGCGATGCCCTCGACCACCGCGGTCTTGCCCACACCTGCCTCGCCGGTGAAGATCGGGTTGTTCTGCCGGCGGCGGGTGAGGATGTCGATCGCCTGGCGGATTTCGAAGTCGCGGCCGAGGATCGGGTCGATCCGGCCGGCGCGCGCGCGGGCGGTCAGATCTTCGGTGAACTGGTCCAGCGCCGCCGAGCCGCCGGGACGGGGCGTGCCGTCATCGGTGCCGCCCGCAGCCGGCGCGCCATCGGTCGCGCGGGTCGCGGTCTGCGCCTCGATGGAATTGGCGGTGATGGCGTTGAAGTCGCGCTTCAGTGCGTCCGGCTGGATTTTTGCGAAATGGCTGGAGGCCTCGCGGGCGTGGCGGGCCAGGGTCTCGTCGGCCAGCAGGGCCCAAAGCAGGTGACCCGAGCGCGTGCGGCTCAGCCCGTGTTCGACCGATGCCAGCAGCCAGGCCTGTTTCGCGAGCTCGACGACTTCCGGTGACAGGGCCGGGGCGCGGGCGTTGCCGGTCTTCATCCGGTCGAGCGCGCGGTTGAGATCGATCAAGAAACGACCGATATCGATCTCGTAATGTCGAAGAATAAGCGGAATGTCGGTGTCGGTGCCATCGGCGAGCTTGAGCAGCCAATGTTCGATTTCGACGTTGTAATGGCTTCGCGACAGCGTTAGGCCGGCTGCGGCCTCGAGGCTGCGGCGGCAGTGGTCGTCGAGGCGGGCGATCAGAGATTTGAGATCGATAGCAGCCATGACGCTCCCCGGCATTGTTCGGCACGGCAGGCCGTTGTTTGTGAATATAATCGAATATTTCCCAATCGTATGGTGTATCCGCTGTTGTGTCCAGTTGGGTAAGGGTGCATGTCATCGATTGTATGACCTTTGTCACAGTGGAGCCCCGCGGTCATGATTCTCGACATCGACGCCTTGCTTGCCCCGATTGAAGGGGATTCGCCGGTCGGGCAGGACTTGCGTGCCGACTACACCGCGGGCTCGATTTACTATCGCCTGCGCGATGCGCGCTCGGACGCGCGCGCCGCCGAGCGCGCGGCGGATTCGGATCCGACGCTTGAGGCCGACGCGGGACAGCATTGGCGCAGCGTGCTGCAACTGGCGCAAACCGCGCTCGGCAAGTCGCACGACCTGGAGGTTGCCGCCTGGATGACCGAGGCGATGGTGCGCGAGAACGGGCTTGCCGGTCTTGCCGAGGGGGCTCGGCTGATGGCGGGCCTTGTCCAGGGGTTCTGGGAGGCGCTTTACCCGTTGCCCGACGAGGACGGCATGGAAACGCGCGTCGCGCCCGTGGCCGGCCTGAACGGGACGGGAAGCGATGGCACGCTGATCCAGCCGCTGCGCAAGCTGACACTGTTCAACGCCGCCGACGGGTCGCCTGTGCCCGTCTTCTTGTATCTCCAGGCGGAGGAGACGGCAGGGCTCGGCGACGAGAAACGCAAGGCGGCGCGGATCGCCGCTGGCGTGCCGGCCTTCGCACAGCTGGAGACACAGGCGCGGGTGGCGGGTACGGGCCATTTCACCGCGCTCGCGCGCGGCGCGGCGGCAGCACTCGAGGCCTGGCAGGCGATGGGGGCGGCCTTCGATGAGGTGGCCGGGTATGACGCACCGCCGACCTCGCGGGTACGGGAGGTGCTCGAGCAGATCATCGCCATTTCACAACGATATGCGCCCGGCGCGCTGGCCGCGCCCGGCGGCGCGGCGGAGAACGCTGACGCAGCCGCCGGAGCGGAGGCGGCCGGAGCCGCCGAGGATGCCGTCGCCGTTGACGGCCCGGCGCCGGCGCAGGCCGCGAAGAAGCCCTATACGCGTGAGGATGCGCTGCGCCAGCTTGGCGAGATCGCCGAATTCTTCCGCCGCACCGAACCGCAATCGCCGATTGCGCTGACCCTCGATGAGGCGATCCGCCGTGCGCGGCTCACCTGGCCGGAACTGATCGAGGATATTCTGGCCGACGCCGGCGTGCGCCAGGCGATGCTGACGGCGCTCGGCATCAAGCCGCCGGCGGACTGACCGGGGCGGTACGGGCGCCGTTCAGCGATTGCCCGGCGCCGATATCTCGGTCACCAACCGGAACGAGGCCGCAATGTCGTCCAACTGGTATTGCGGCTGGAGGTGGATGACGCATCCGAACGAACCTGGCTTTGCCGGCAGTTCGCGTACCTGGACCGATGCGTCGAGCAGGGGGTACCGTGCCCGTGTTTCCGGGCCGGCATCGCGGTTGCTGTTGGTGAAGCGGCGCAGCCAGTCGCCGAGCGTGCGCTCGATTTCGGCTGCGGTGCGAAAGGCGCCCGTCATGTCCCGACCCATGACCTTGAGGAAATGAGCGAAGCGGGAGACGCAGATCATCGTGTTGAACTGAGCGGATAGACGGGCATTGGCATCGGCGGCCTCGGTGTTCGGCCCGCCGAAGCGGCGCGGCATCTGCAGGCTGCGGGCGGCACCAATCACCGTTTCCCCACCGTAGCCAAGAGGCGTTAGCGGCATGAGCCCGGCATCGACCAGACCGCGTTCCTGCCGGTCGGTCAGGGCGATTTCCAGTTCGAACCGGTCAAGCCCGTCATACGGGTCGGCGGAGAAGACAGCTGCGGTACCGGCGGTGAACAGGCCGCCACCCGGCCAGTCCTCGAGATAGCCGCGCATGTCCGCCGGCCATTCATAGGTTGCCATCGCACGGGCAACGACGAACGCCACCGCGTAGCCAGGCGCGAACCAGACCATGTCTTCGCTGTCCTCGATCCGCTCGCAATAGGGAAAGAGGCTGGGGGCGCCTGGTGCGTCAGTCCATGGGGCGCGCGCACGAAGGCGCGGCAGAGCGAGTCCGATGAAGCGCATGTCGTCGCGAAGGCCGAGATTGCGGAAACGGCGATATTCCAGTCCGGTGAACAGACTCGCCGGATCGGCAACGCCCGAAAGTTCCTCCATCCGGTCAACGCCGAAGAGTGTCGGTGAGGCGCTGAAAATCATCGGGGCGAAGGATGCGGCCGCGACAGCGGAAAGCGCCGCCAGTGCCGAAACGTCGTCGCTCGGTGAGTCGGCCGATGGGCGATGGCGGATCATGTAGTCCATCACCAGAAGACCATAGGGCTCACCGCCGGGCGTGCCGAATTCGTCTTCGTAGATGCGGCGGAAGGTCTCGCTCTGGTCGAATTCCGGCGCGCGTTCGAGATCGCGGCAGATTTCGCTCCAGGATGCGTGCAGCACGCGCAGCTTGATGGTCCTGCCCGGTTCGATATGCGAGGCCAGCCAGAACAGCCCGCGCCAGCTGCCTTCGAGCCGGGTCAGGCGCGGATTGTGCAGGATCGTGTCGAGTTGATCCGAGAGAAGGGCATCTATGGCGGCGATGTCCCGATCGATCCGGGCGGCGAGCGCCTTGGGATTGCGGAGAAGATCGAGCGTGGCCGCCTCGCCGAACCAGGCTTGCAGCGCCTGGCCCGGCTTCGCCACGAGGAAGGAGGCGAGTTCCGAAGCTGCGCCACGGTGACGCTCGCCAAAAAAGTGACCGGCGAGAACCGCCTCTCGCAGCATTGCGGAACTCGTTTGCTGGTTCAGGCCTTCTGCGGGATCCGAGCGACCATCCGCATCGAGGTCGTCAGTTCCTCCATCTGCAGCCAGGGACGCAGATAGGCCACCGCGTTGTAGGAGCCGGGCTTACCCGGGATCTCCTTGACCTCGACCTTGGCCTCGCGCAGCGGATATCGGGCCTTCATTTCCTGGCCGGCATCGGGGTTGGCGTTGACATAGTTGCCGATCCAGCGGTTCAGCCAATTCTCGCAGTCCTTCGCCTCCATGAAGGAGCCGATCTTGTCGCGCGCCATCACCTTGAGGAAATGCGCGAAGCGGGAGGAGGCCATGATGTAGGGCAGGCGAGCGGAGATCGCGGCGTTAGCGGTGGCGTCCGGCCGGTCGTATTTCTTCGGCTTCTGCACCGACTGGGCGCCGAAGAACACGGCATAGTCGGTGTTCTTGTAGTGGCAGAGCGGCAGGAAGCCGAGATTGGAAAGCTCGAACTCGCGCCGGTCGGTGATGCCGATTTCAGTCGGGCATTTCGCGTCGGTGTCGCCGTCATCGGACTGGAAGACGTGGAAGGGCAGGTTCTCGACCTTGCCGCCGCCCTCGGCGCCGCGGATCGCGACGCAGAAGCCCGAGGAGGCGAAGCTCGCGGTCAGCCGCTCGCCCATCATGTAGGCCGCGTTCATCCAGCAATAGTCGTGATGGTCCATCGGCCGGGCGGCGCCGCTCGCATCGAACGGCGCTTCCTCGTAGTTGAAGCTCTCCACCGGCGAGGTGCTGGCGCCGTAGGGCACGCGGGCGAGGGTGCGCGGCATCACCAGCGAGACGAAGCGCGCATCCTCGGTTTCGCGGAAGCCGCGCCATTTCGCGTATTCGGCGGTGTCGAAGATCTTGGCGAGGTCGCGCGGCTTTGAGAGTTCCGTCCAGTCCTGGAAGCCGAACATGCCCGCACCAGCCGCCGAGATGAACGGCGCGAAGGCCGCCGCAGCGACGTTGGAGACGAGGCGCAGAGTCTCGATGTCGTCCGGATGGTTCGACCATTCGTAGTCGCCGATCAGCGCGCCATAGGGCTCGCCACCGGGAGTGCCGAACTCGTTCTCGTAGATCTTCTTGAAGAGCTGGCTCTGGTCGAACTCGACGGCCTTGGTGAGATCCTTGTTCAGATCCCGCTTCGACATGTTGATGACCTTGAGCTTGAGCGACGTGCCCGTCTCGGAGTTCATCACCAGGTGATGCAGGCCGCGCCAGCTGCCCTCGAGCTTGAGGAATTTCGCGTCGTGCATGATCGCGTTGAGCTGGCGGGACATCCGCGCGTCGATCGCGGCGATGGCGCGGTCGATCGTGCGGGTGAGGTTCTTGTCGAAGGTGACGGTGCCGGAGAGGGCTTCCTGGACGAGCGTCTTGACGAGTTCCTGGGCATGATCGGGCTCGGTCTGCTTGGTTGCGCCGACGACCTGGTCGAGCAGCGAGACGGCTTCCCCGGTTTGCGTTGCGCCGGCTGCCGCCGTTTCGGATTGGCTCTGTGACATCGGTCAGCCCTCCTTGCCGAGGCCGAGTTCGCCCGAGAGCGATTTCAGTTCGGCTTCATTCTGAAGAACCTGTTCAAGCAGCGACTCAAGTTCTTCCGATCGATCGGCCTTGCTCATCAGGTCGCGCAGCTTGTTGCGCGTCTCCAGCAAGGATTTGAGGGCAGGAACCTGCTCGACGACACGCTCGGGATCGAAATCCTCGATGCTGTTGAATTTCAGGTCAACCGCCATCTGCGTGCCGTCATCGGCCAGGGTGTTGTCCACCTTCAGCTTCAGGCCGGGCGCCATGCGGGCCATGACATCGTTGAAGTTGTCGCGGTCGATCTGGACGAATTTCCGCTCCGACAGCGGCTTCAGCGGCTGCGTCGGGTCGCCGGAGAAATCGCCCATCACGCCCATCACGAATGGCAGTTCGCGTGCGATCTGCGCGCCGTCGGTTTCGACATCGTAGGTAATGTGCACGCGCGGCTTCCGTACGCGGTTGAGTTTCTCGTGGATACTGCCACTCATCGTCCGATCTCCCAAAATAATCACAAAAAGTCGTGAATCAGTCTCATGAGTTCCAAGGGGCGCTGCCGGCACCTGTATTTTTTATAATGGTAGGCCCGGTCTTAACCGATGGTCAACTGGAAACGGATGTAACAGAGTGTGCGCTGGCCTTCTAGTGGACTTGCCCGGTCATGAGGTTCACACCGCACGAAAGTGGGTTTTTCGTGTCGCGAGCGTGACGGTGATCACAGGCCGAAGCGCGGGATGTCGCCCGGACGCTTCCATTGCGTGGCATTCCCTGATTGAATAACATCGTTCATCATCAGAAAATTCGAGGAGGACAAGACCATGGCGGATGGCGCAGCAAAGAGCGACGATTCCGGCGTGGGCGCGCTGTTCCGTGCCGGGCGCCTCGATGATGCGATCGCGGCCGCAACGGCGAAGGTGAAGTCCAGCCCGTCGGATCTGTCGGCGCGGGTGCTGCTCGCCGAACTCCTTGTCTTCGCCGGCAATATCGAGCGCGCCGATGTCCTGCTCGATGCCGCGGGCCAGCTTGACCCGAGTGCAAGCATCGTTGTTGCCGAATTCCGCCAGCTTCTCCGTGCCGAGACGGCGCGCCGGCAGTTGTATCGCGACGGGCGAGTGCCTGAGTTCCTCGGCGGACCGGGCGATGTCGAAACAGCACTTCTGGCGGCCCTGGTCGCGTTGCGTGACGGCGATGCCGAGGCGGCGAGGCGCGCGGCGGAGACAGCCGAGGCCGGACGCGGCGCGCGGGCCGGAACTGCCGACGGGAGCGCCTTCGCGGATTTCCGCGATGCCAGCGACATCTGCGGCGGGATTTTCGAAGTCCTGACCACGACCGGGAAATATTTCTGGATCCCGATTTCGCGCGTGACGGAGGTGACCTTTCATCCGCCGGAGCGGCCGCGCGACCTGATCTGGCGGCGCGCGACGCTTGCGGTGCATGACGGGCCCGATGGCGACGTCTACATGCCGGTGACCTATGCGGCTGGCGATGCGTCGCTCGCCCCCGAATTCCGGCTCGGACGGGCGACGGACTGGATCGAACAGGGCGGCCTTGTGACCGGTGTTGGTCAGCGTGAGTTCCTGGTCGGCGAGGCGGCCGTGCCCGTAATGGAGCTTGGCGAGATCGTGTTCTCCTGATGAGCGGCCCGATCGGCTTCAGCGACCGGGTGCGCGACGCGGGCGCGCGGGTACAACTGTCGCTGCTCGACCGATTGCTGGACGATGAACCCGATCGCGATCGGGACCGGCCGCTGTCCGCCGGCGAAGCGCTCAACATGCTCCGCCGGTCGGTGCGCCGCGACCTTGAGGCGCTGTTGAATGCGAAGCGCCGCTGGCGTGCATTGCCGCCGGCGCTGGCAGAGCTGCGCAACTCGATCGCAGGCTACGGACTGCCGGACTATACTGCCGGCAGCATGAGCGCCACAGGCGCGCGCGAGGCGTTCCGCGCGGAAGTCGAACGCACGATCCGCCAGTTCGAGCCGCGATTTGCCCGCGTCTCGGTCACGCTCGTCAAGGCCGAGAACCCATTGGACCCCACGCTCTACATGCGGATCGAGGGGCTGCTGCATGCCGAGCCGGCACCTGAGCCGATCAGTTTCAACACTGTGGTCGACTCAACCTCGGCCGAGATCGAGGTGAAGGGGGAAGGCGGTGTCTGACCGGCTGCTGCCGTATTTCAACCGCGAACTGGTGGCGATCCGCAAGCTGGCCGGCGAGTTCGCGGATGCGCACCCCAAGATCGCCGGCCGCTTGCGGCTTTCGCCCGACGCGATCGACGACCCCCATGTGGCGCGGCTGCTCGATGGCGTCGCCTATCTCTCAGCGAGGGTGCATCAGCGGCTCGACGACGAGTTCCCCGAACTGACCGATGCGCTGCTTTCCGCCCTGTATCCCGGCTTCCTTGCGCCCGTGCCATCGAGCGCGATCGTCCAGTTCACCCCCAAGGCGGATCTGCAGGGCGGAGCGGAGATCGACGCCGGCTTTGCGATCGAGACCGAGCGGGTTCGCGGCCATCCCTGCCGGTTCCGTACCGCCTATCCGGTGACGCTATGGCCGGTGCGGATTGCCCAGGCGCGCCTTTCGGGACAGCCTTTCGTGGCGCCCGCCAATCCGCTCGCCGCCGGCGCTGCCTCGGTTCTGCGGATCGTGGTCGAGACGATGGCGCCGGACATGACCTTCGCGAAGCTGGGGATGGACCGGCTGCGCCTGTTCCTGCGCGGCGGCCCGGCGATTGCGCCGCATCTGCATGAAATGCTCGCCGCGCATGTGATCGGCGTCGCGCTTGCCGAGGCGCCGGGCGATCCGGCGCCGGTGCTGCTCGATCCGGCTTCGGTGCGCCCGGTCGGCTTTGCCGATGACGAGGCGCTGTTGCCCTGGCCGGCGCGCGGCTTCGCCGGATTCCGGCTGCTAACCGAATATTTCGCCTTCTCCGACAAGTTCCGCTTTTTCGACATCGATGGTCTCGATCGGCGCACACTCGTGCTTGATCGGAACAGACTCGAGATCTTCATCTATTTTGATCGCTCGATGACCGAGCTGGAACGAGCGTTGGGCACCGAACATCTCGCGCTCGGTTGCACGCCGATGGTCAATATCTTTCCACAGCGCTGCGAACCGATCCGGCTCGACCAGACCGAGACGGAATATCGGGTGATTCCGGATGCCAGGGGGGTTGGTGCCTTCGAGGTGTGGGGAATCACCGCGGTGACCGAAACCGATGCTGCCGGCAACACCGCGCCGTGGTTGCCATTCTATCGCGTCGGGCGGGTCGAGGACAGCGATGTGGGTGGCCAGTATCTGGAGGCGCGGCGGCCGGCACCGGTCGCGGTGGGCGGTACCGAGACGTTTATCGCGCCGTTCGGCGCCGATTTCGATGCGCATGCGCCGGGCGACAAGGTGCTTTCGGTCGAGGCGATGTGCCTGAACCGCGACCTGCCGGCCGCCCTGCCGTTCGGCGGTGGCCATCCCGTGCTGACGGCATTGTCGCCACATGACGGCATCGCGGGCATCGCCTGCCTGACGCCGCCTGGCGCGACGCTTCGGCCGGACCTCGCCGAACGCGGCGCGTGGCGGCTGATTTCGCACCTGTCGCTCGGCCATCTTTCGGTCGTCGGCGGCGCCGAAGGAGCAGCTGCGTTGCGTGACGTGCTGCGCCTCTACGACCGGGCAGGCACCGCCGAGACGCGCGGTGCGATCGAAGCGCTGGTCGCGGTAACGGCGCGGCCTGGCACGGCCCGGGTGCCGGGTGGCCGGGCAGGCAGTTTCTGCCGCGGGCTTGATATCGCGCTCGAATTCGAGTCGAAAGCGTATCACGACAATGGGCTGTTCCTGCTCGGAGCCGTTCTTGAGCGGTTCCTCGCGCTGCATGGCACAATCAATTCCTTTGTCCGCACCACCCTGCGTTTGCGCGGGCGGATCGATCCGGTGAAGCGCTTTCCGCCCCGCGCCGGCTACCGGACGCTGCTGTGAACCGACCGGCGGACAGCCACCGGCGCCGGCGGACGCCAATCGGCGTGCTCGACCGGCTGACTGCCGAGCCCTGGCACTTTCGTTTCGGCGCTGCGGTCCGGCTGCTTTGGCTGGCCTCGGGGCGAAGCGATCCTGGCGACGCGATACGCTTCACCACCCCACTGTCCCTCGGCCATCCGGCCGCCGAAATCGATGAGGCCGAGGCGCCCGCTCCCGACGAGCCGCGAGGCCGGATTGCGACACGGCTCATCGGCCTGCTGGGCGCATCGAGCCCCTTGCCCCGCTGGTATACTGAACTCGTCGCCGGCGCGAACCGCGCCCGCTCACCGGCGACGGCAGCCTTCTTCGACCTTCTCTCGCAGCGCATCATCTCGGCTTTCGCGGTCGCCGGAACAAAGTATCGCCCGCATCTTGCCGCCGAGGTCGCGCGGCACACCGGGGCAGCGGACCATGGGTCGGCCGATCCGGCTGAGCGCGCGCTGCTTGCGCTGACCGGCTATGGTTCGCCGGACCTGGTCGGCCGGCTGACGGCGGGTCGGGGTTCGATCCTGCATTATGCAGGTTTTTTCGCAACCTGGCCGCGTTCGGCCAGCCGGCTTGAGGCGATGCTGAGCGATTGGCTGGAACGGCCGGTCGAGATCATCGAATTTGCCGGCGCATGGCTCAGGATCGGGCCTGATGAGCAGAGCCGGATGCCGCGTGGCAGGCTTCCCGGCCAGTTCAACCGCCTGGGTATGGACTGCGCCGCCGGCGCCAGGGCCTATGACCAGCAGGCACGTTTCGTTATCCGCATTGGCCCGCTGTCGCGCGCTGCCTTCGCGGCGCTGCTGCCCGACCGGCCGCTGCTGCGCGAGCTTGTGTCGCTGGTGCGGGCGTATGTCGGCATGGAGGTGGATTTTGCCGTGAATCTTGTACTGGATCCTGCTGACGTTCCGTCATTACGGCTTGGCGGCCCCGATGCGCCACGCCTGTCCTGGACCGGGTGGCTGCCCGCACCCGCCGCAGCGATGAGCGGGGGCCGAAAGGCCGATCAGGCGATGTTCGCGGCCGGATCGATCGAGGCCTTGCCGGCGCTCGACCCCGCTTTGGCGCGGAGAGCCGCATGAGTTGGGGCAGCGGATATGTGACCGACATCGCCTATGCCCCCAGCTATTATGTGGAGCAGTCGCCGCGGCTCATGGCCCTCGTGGCGTTGCTGACCGGCCGCGCCGCGCGCATGGCAGCTCCGGATGAGTCCTTTCATTTCCTCGATATCGGGTCGGGACGGGGCTTTACGGCACTCGTCCTTGCCGCGACCAATCCTGGATGGACGGTGACCGGGATTGACTTCAATCCGGGCCATGTCGCTGCGGCGCGCGATCTGGCCGCCCGTGCCGGCATCGGCAATTGCCGTTTCATCGAGGCCGATCTGGCGAGATTCGATGGCGCCGACCTTGCCCCGGTGGATGCGGCAAGCCTGCATGGCGTCTGGACTTGGGTGGACGATCAGGTGCGCGCGGGGATCGTCCGTCTGCTGGCCGAACGGCTTGTGCCGGGCGGGTTTTGCCATGTCAGCTACAATGTCCAGCCGGGCTGGGGCGGGATGATCGGGTTGCAGCGGCTCATGCGTGAGGCGGGGCGTCGCCTTGCCTTTCGGGCGGACCGGCAGGCGGAGCGCGGTTTCGAGATTGTCCGCCGGCTGGTGGGGCAGGACGGGGAACGCGCCGACGAAAAGGCCCAGGCCATATTGCGCGCGCTGGCCGACAAGCCGGGCGCCTATCTCGCGCACGAATTCATGAATGCGAACTGGCGCCCCTGCTTCCATGCGGATGTCGTCGAGGCGTTCGCGGAGGCGAAGTTCAGCTACGTGGGATCGCCCCATCTGCTGGATAATTTTGTCGAGCTCGTCCTGCCGCCGGTGGCGCTCGATTTGGCGCGGGAGTTCGAAGATCCTGCGATGACCGAGCTGGTCAAGGACCTCACGCTCGGCCGGCCGTTGCGGCACGACATCTATGTTCGCGGCGAAAGGCGTCTTGCAACGGGCGCGCGCGATCAGGCCCTGAAGGATCTCGCGCTTGGGCTTTCGGTGCCAAGTACGCATCGCTCGCTGAAATTTCAGACCGCGTCGGGCGAGGCGACGATGAACGCGTCGTTCTATGAACCTGTGTTTGCCAGGCTGGCGCAAGGCGTCGCGCGGGTCGGCGAACTGCTCGACGTGGCCCGGCCACCCGGTCGCTCGCCTGCGGCCGATAACCCGGCCGAACTCGTCGCCATGCTGGTCGGCACCGGCCAGGCGGTGATGGTTGCGTCACCTGGCCTGCCGATGACCCGCCAGGCGGTTGCGCTGAACGCAGCAATGTTTGCCGAGCAGATCGGGGCTGGCCCGTGGAACCGGAATATCGGGCTGGCGGTGCCCGCGCTGGGCGGTGCGTTCAATCTGCCGGCGGTGGGGGCCTTCGCGGTGCTGCGGCAGCACGACTGGTTGAGCGACGCCACGGTGGGGCAAGCGCTTCCGACGCCGGATCGCGCGACCATCGAAGGTTGGTTGGAGGCGGCGCTGCCTAATCAGGAGCAGGACTTGCGGCAGGCGATGGCCGACGGGGTGGAGGGGTTCCTGCGTAACAGCCGGGCGACGCTGGCGGCGCTCGGCCTGCCCTGCTGAAGTCGCGCTGCGGTCAGTCGTTGGCTGGGTAGAGCGCCATCAGCGCCTTCTGGCGGCGCCAGGCCTGGAACAGCCGACGTACCCCGTAACGTGGCACGCCACGGGCACGCATCGCGGCGCCGATGCGGAACGCCGCGCCATAATGGAAGAACTGCGTCCGATAGGCCTCGACGATCGAGGTTTCCGGGTCCCAGATATGGGTGGCTTCGGACCCGGCGCCGTTGATCTCGATGATGGTGAAGCCCTCGCCGCGGCGCAGCCCGCTGGCCGAGGCGTAGCGCAGGTCGAAGCGGCCGAAATGGAAATCCGGGATGTCGCGCGCGATCGCGTCGATCCGGTCGGTGAGTTCCTGGGTGATGAGATGCCGGCCGTCCTTGAAGGTAGAGCCGCGGCAGTGATTGCCGACGAAGACGAGCCGGACGCGTTCGCCAGCCGCTGGCACGCGCGCTGCTTCGGTGCCGAGTTTGGCGAGCAACAATGACGAAACGGCGTTCAGCCGCGGGTCGGCCTCGATCAGGTCGCGGATGCGGGCGCGGCCATCGCCGGTGACCACGGGGGCGTATTTCAGCGTGATCGAGGTGATGCGGCCGCGGGCGGCGCCGGGCTCGCGGATGTAGAAGATGCCGGCCTCTCCCTCGTGTGGGACCAGCGCCTGGATCTGCAGGCGGGTCGCGCGCGGGAATTCGGTGAGATAGCGGGCGAGGGCGGCGCCATCCTCGACGAGGCGCACACCGGCACCGTTGCAACTCATGTCCGGCTTCACGACCACGGGATAGGTGAGGCCCGCCTCGTTCATCGCGGCCTCGGCCATGGCGAGGTCGCCGCCCGGATGCGCGGGGGTCGTGATGCCGACATGGGGAGCAATCCAGCGCCGGGCCTCGGGGCCGGCGAGATCGAGGATATCATTCTTCGACTCGCCGCAAATTCCGCCGGCTTCGATTCGCGGGTTGGTCAGTGCGGGAAGGGTCACGCTGCGATGACGGATCGTCTGAAACGCCCAGAACAACGCAACCGGGGCATAAAACACGAAGCCCGGCCAATACTCGAAGAACGATACGGGCTTGGCGCCGCTTCGCCCCGCAGGGCCCGCCGAGAGACTCGATGCGGGGGAGACATCGCTCATGAGGCGTCCTTTCCGATCCGGCCAGCATGCCACCGTGCAGCGATCCTGCCTATCATGATCAGGATCAGAACGAAAACCGCCAATCCGGCCCAGCGCCAGGGGCCGAGATAGCGCAGCATCAGCACGCCGAGCTTCAGGCTGATGAAGAAAAGCAGACTCGTCCAGGCCAGCGTCGCGAGGATCGCCGCCGCAACGAAGGCAAGGAAGGGAGCGCGCAGGAAGCCGCAGGTGGTGTAGGTCGGCAGCCGGAGCCCCGGAACGAAACGGCTGACCAGCACGACGGGAATGATCCGGACGCTTACCCAGTCCCGCCCGATGTCGCGTCGGCGCTGCGGCACGAGGCGATGCGCCCAGGGATGCCGTCCCGACAGGCGGCCCAGCCAGTAGAGCCCGATATCGCCGAGCACGATGCCGGCGTAGAGCGAGCCCAGAGCGATCGGCAGCGATACGGCGCCCGCGGCGACCTGCATCGCGGCAAGCAGGGTCGCGGCATCCTCAAGAATAAAGGTGCCGAGGATGATCGTCGTGATCTCGAGCGGAGGACTGCCTGCCGCCGAGCCGAGCAAGGTGCTGAAGTCGGTTAACCACATGAGACATTCACATAAGGGAAACGGAAGATTTTACCAATTCCGGCTTTCGCGGCGGTTGGGCCCCTTCCGGGCGAGGCAAGGCATTCAGCCTTCATGCCCGAAACCGGCGGCTTTTCGCCGGCAATTATCCCCACTGATGAGGGCATGGTCGAGTCCGAGAGAACATAAGGAGATTTTCATTTTTAAACAATAACTTATGAAAATATACTCACAAAGTTCCTCAGACTCATCCGATAATTGCGCACAGATTTATCCACAGGGTGTCGAAGGATAGTACACATTTTCGAGGGCGCCGAGCATCGTCGCTCGATCAAGCCCCGGTGGCAGAGGCGGATGAACCCGCACATGCACCGTTCCCGGGTGCTTGCGGATGGCGTTCCGGCCCCAGCACAGTCCCGAGTCGGTCGATATGGGTATCACCGGCAGGCCGGTTGCGCGGGCAATCGCGACGATGCCGGGCTGCAGGTGTCCCCTTGTCCCTGGCGCGACACGGGTGCCTTCGGGGAAGATGATGATCTGGCGTCCGGCCGCGGCGGCCGCGCGCACGCGTTCGGTGAGTTCGCGCAAGGCCTTCGCGCCGCCGGATCGGTCAAGCGGGATTTGGCCCGAGGGGATGAGCAGCGGCCCGAGAACCGGCAAGCGGGAAAGTTCCTGCTTCATGACGTAGGCGGGCTTGGGCAGGCGCGTGAACCAGATCATCGTGTCGAGCGCAGACTGGTGCTGCGCGGCGAGGATGACCGGTCCGTCCGGAATGTTCTCTAGCCCTTCGTAGGCGATCCTGATGCCGCAAAGCACGCGCAGCGCGCCAAGGGCCAGCCGCGCCCAAGCCTGGCCGAAGGGAAGCACTTTCTCGGGAGCAACGCGCAACAGGATGTGCGCCCAGAGTCCGGCGGTAATTCCGGACAGGATGATGAAAGCATGGAACAGCAGCGAGCCGGCCAGAAACATCAGCCGTGGGCCTTGATGCTGTGCGCCGCGATTCCGCCGAGACGGAGCCGCACGACGATGTATTTGCAGAATTCGGTCACGAGGATCTTCAGCATGTGGGGTTGCCCCGGATTGGTCATCGCCGGCGGGCGAACCGGCTCGGGGATCAGTGTCACACCTGGCAAGGCGCGGTGCAGTTCGAGCAGCGCGCGGGGCATGTGGTAGTCCGCGGTCACCACGACGAGAGAGCCGATATGGTGCCGGCTGGCCCAGGCGGCGGTTTCCCGCGCATTGCCCCGCGTGGTGGCGGCGGCGTGGCCAACGGTGATATCGGTGGCCTTGGCATTCGCGTCGATTCCGTCGCGAGCCGTGAAATCGCCGAGATAGGTCCCGTTGCCGGCGCCCGAGATCAGCAGCCGCGGCGCGGCGCCTGCCATCAGCAATTCCAGGCCAGCCTTTACCCGATCCGCCCCGCCGGTAAGCACGACGATTCCCCCCGCATGTGGCATGGGGTTGATCGGGCGTTCCTCGGCAATATCGCCGAGGAACCAGGCGAAACCGACCAGCCAGAGGACGACCAGCGCGAGCACGGCACGCAACGGCCACCGCCAGAGCCCGAGGCGCCGGCGGGTAGGGCGGCGGCGGCGGCCAAGGCCCATGTCGTCCGAAGCATTCATGTCAGCCGCCTGAGCCAGCCGCGTACGGTCACTTGCGCGGCGATCCAGCCGATCAGCGCGGCGGCAAGTGTGAAGATCACCGGCGTTGCGACCAGCAGCGGCGGCAGCCCCGCCAGCCCGCCGGACCCACCGGCCGAAGGCGGCGCCGCAATGATCAGACCCGCGGCGAGATGGCCAAGCCAGGCCAGCACAGGCGGCGCGGCAAGTCCGCCGATCAGCCCGCCCACCGCTGCGAGGCGCATGGCACGGCCGGCGAACTGGTTGGCGATGTCGGAATCGAGCGCTCCGAGGCCGTGGATGATCTCGATGGCCTCGCGCCGCTGGGCAAGGCCGGCACGCACCGCGACGGCGACAACCGAGGCGGCGACCAGCGCCACGATCACGAGGATCGCCGCGGCGGAGGCGCGGATGCTGGCCGTGAGTTCCGCAAGACGATCGGCCCAGCGCGATCCGGAATCGACCAAAGTGCCAGGTGCGGCTCGGTCCAGCACCGTCGCGATTGATGCGGGGTCGGCAGCGCCGGTTGTGGCATGCACCACGATTATCGCTGGCAGCGCGATGGGCAGGCTGCCGTCGTCGGCGGCCGCCCCAAGCCATGGCTTCAGCAGGCCCGCCAATTCCGTGTCTGACAGCCGGCGTGCATCGGCGAGGCCCGGCATGGCCCTGACCATCTGGAGCACGGCATCCACGCGTGAAGCGCCTGCGGCTGCGGCCGGCGCCGATGGGTTGGAAACCTCGATGGTCATCAGTCCCTGCGCGCCGCTGAGCCAGCGCGTGGCCAGCGTGCCGGCGGCGATGCTGCCGGCCAGCGCCAGCGCCGCGAGGAAGGACATGGCCGCCACCACGAAGGGCAGCAGCCGGTCCGCCATCGCGGCGCGCAGGCCGATCCTGTCGGCGCGCGAGGCATGGCGCCGCCTAGCCATGCCGGGGTGTGCCTAGCCGTGCCATGTCATTCTTCCGTCCTGCAGCTCGATCATCGGCGCCGGGTGGCGGGCGACCAGGCCGAGATTGTGGGTGGCGACGATCACCGTGGTGCCGAGCCGGTTCAGCGAGCGGATGAGATGCATCAGCCGCTCGGCCTGGTCGTCGTCGAGATTGCCGGTGGGTTCGTCGGCAACGAGCAGGGAGGGCTTGGCGATCACCGCGCGGGCGATCGCGACCCGCTGCTGTTCGCCGCCGGACATCTCGTCCGGCCGGTGATCGAGCCGGCCGGACAGGCCGACCCAGCGGAGCAGTTCGGTAACATCGGCGCGGACCTGCGCCTCCTTGCGCCGGGCGAGGCGCAGCGGCAGTGCCACGTTGTCGAACGCGGTGAGGTGCTGGAGCAGGCGGAAATCCTGATACACTACGCCGATCCGCCGGCGCAGCAGCGCGGTGCCCCGCCGGTCGAGCCGGGCGGTGGGGGTGCCGAACAGGTCGATCCGCCCCTCGCTCGGGTGCAGGGCCAGATAGGTCAGCTTGAGAAGGCTGGTCTTACCGGCGCCCGACGGGCCGGTGAGCCAGCGGAACCCGCCTTCCGGGATCTCGAAATCGATGTTCTCGAGCGCGACGGACGCGGTGCCCGCCGACTTGCCATAGCGCAGCCCGACATGGGTGAAGCGGATCATGGTCCTTCAATGCCCCGCCTCCGGGCCGCGATCAACCGGCGCGCAACGATCGCCCGGACGGTTGCGCGGCCGGAGCGAAACTGCCATGAAAATCGTCATGCGCGCCGCCTGTCCGAAATGCGAGGCTGTCTACGAGCTGCCGGCCGAGATGGCGGCGCGGCTACCCGCCGCCGTGCGGTGCGCGACGTGCGGGCATGTCTGGGACCTGTCGCCGGAAGCGGCGGTTGACGAGGCCGGCGCGCCCGCCGCCCCTGATGCGACGGAGGCGGACGCGGCGCCGGTGGGTGACGCTGTCGGCCCCACGGCCGAAGCGACGCCCGGACCGGAGGCGTCCGACCCTGAAGGAGGCGAACCGGAGGGAGGCGAAACGGAGGCGTCGCGGGCGATGTCCGCGCCGGCCCTGCTCGCGGTCCCCGATTCGGCGCTGGTCTCTGCGGCCCGGGCGCCGGCTGTGCCCTGGCCGTCGCTGCGGGTGCAGTGGATGGTTTCGGCCGGAGTGCTGGCGGTGCTCATTCTCCTGCTGTTCGCGCTGCATGGCCCGATCGGCCGCGCCTGGCCGCCCAGCCTGCGGCTCTACGGGCTGTTCGGCCTCGGCTGAGCGGCGCCGGGACTTGACCGCGCGCGCCGGGTGCGGCGAGGTTGGGGCATGACACATCAGGACCTCGCCGATCTTCTCGTCATCGATACCCATGTCGACATTCCCTGGCCGGAGGGGCCGGATTTCCTGAGCGACGGGCCACGCTGCGTCGATCTGCCGAAGGTGCGGCGCGGCGGGGTCGGGGCGGTGTGCTTCGCCGCCTATGTGCCGCAGGGGCGGCGCGATGCCGCCGGCCATGGCGCGGCGAAGGGGCGGGCGCTGGCGATGCTCGATGCGATCGCCGCGATGGGCAACGCACCCGGCGCCGTGCTCGCCACCACTGCCGATGCGATTGCGGCGGCGCATCGCGACGACTGTTTCGCCGTGGTGCCGGTGGTGGAGAACGGAGCGGCGCTGGGCGGCGATCTCGCAACCCTCGATGACTTTGCCGCGCGCGGCGTGCGCTACATGACGATGACCCATAACGGCCACAACGACCTCGCCGATGCCGCGATCCCGCGCGCCGAATTCGGCGATGCGGCGGTGCTGCATGGCGGGCTTTCCGAGCTTGGGCGGGCGGCGGTGGCGCGGATGAACGAGCTCGGCATTCTCGTCGATGTCAGCCATGCCGCGAAATCGACAATGATGCAGGCGGCGCGGCTCTCGCGCACGCCGGTGATCGCCACTCATTCCTGCGCGCGGGCGCTCTGCGACCACCCGCGCAATCTCGACGACGAGCAGCTCGACATGCTGGCCGCGACCGGCGGGCTGATCCAGATCACCATGGTGTCGGCGTTTCTCAAGCGTGGCGCGAAACCCCCGGAGATCGGGGTGGAGGCGATCGCCGACCATGTCGATTACGTGGTCCGCCGGATCGGGGTCGAGCATGTCGGCATCGGCACCGATTTCGATGGCGGCGGCGGCGTCGCCGGCTACATGAACGCGGCGGAAACCCCGGCGCTGACCGCGGAGCTGGTGCGGCGCGGCTACGACCGCGCGGCGCTGGAGAAGATCTGGGGCGGCAATTTTCTCCGCCTGTTGCGCCAGGCGGAGCAGGTGCGGCAGCAGGGCGCGGCCGGACCCGTATCGGTCGCCGGGGCCGCCCCGGCGGCGGCTCGGTAGGGCGCGGCGCCGACTGGGTGGGCCGGTCGGCGCCGCTGACTGAGCCTCAGGCGGGGTTGCCGGCCATCCTGTCCGCCACCAGGCGGGCGAAACGGGCCGGATCGACCGGGGATTCGCCATCCTGGATGCGGGCGAGGTCGAGCAGCAGGGCGGCCCAGTCGTCCATCGCCTCGCCTGCGGCGGCGCGGGAGACGAGTCCCTCGATCAGCCGGTGCGCGGGGTTGAGTTCGAGGGCCGGCGGCGGCGCGAAGCTCGGACGGCCGGCGCGGCGCAGCAGGCGTTGCAGGGCGAGGTCGGGCTGCGCCTCGCCGGCGGCGAGGGCTGCCGGACTGTCGGTCAGGCGGGTCGAGGCGCGCACCTCGCCGACCTGCTCGCCGAGGGCGGATTTCAGCGCGTCGATCAGCGCCTTCAGCGGTTCCGGCGTCTCCGCGACGTCGAACATGTCGCGTGCCTGGCCGACATGGACGAGCTTGTGCCCCTCGTAGGTGCCGAGCCGTTCGGGCCAGAAGAAATCGATCTGGTCGGAGAGCAGCAGCACCTCGTAGCCCTTCGCCCGCAAGCCCTCGATCTGCGGCGAGGCGGCGAGGCGCGCGGGATCCTCGCCGGTGATGTAGTAGATGTCCTTCTGCCCCTCCTGCATCCGCGTGACATAGTCGTCGAGCGAGGTCAGCTCCTCGCCATGGGTGCTGCGGAAGCGGGCGAGGGCGGCGATTTCGTTCCGGTGGTCGGCGTCGTCATAGATGCCTTCCTTCAGCATCGGGCCATGCTGCTCGATGAAGCCGCGATAGGTCTCGGCCTCCTTCGCACGGGTCTTGAGCTCGCCCAGCACACGGTTGACCAGTGCCTTGCGGATGCGGGCGAGGACCGGGGTGGATTGCAGCATCTCGCGCGAGACGTTGAGCGGCAGATCCTCAGTGTCGACCACGCCCTCGACGAAGCGCAGCCAGGTGGGCAGGAGCTTCGCGTCGTCGGTGATGAACATCCGCTTCACGTGCAGGCGGACATGGGATTCGCGGTCGTCCTCGGTCACCGGGAAGGGCGAGCGGCCGGGGATGAAGAGCAGGGCGGAGAATTCGACCGTGCCCTCGGCACTCCAGTGGATCGTCGCCCAGGGCTCGTCGAACATGTGGCCGAGATGGCGGTAGAAATCGGTGTAGTCCTTCTCGGCGATGTCGGCCTTGCGCCGGCGCCAGAGCGCGGTGCCCTCGTTCGCCTTCTGGAACTTGCCGTCGCGCTCGATCTCGACCGGGACGGAGATATGGTCGGCCCATTTGCGCAGGATCGTCTCGAGGCGGACGGGTTCGAGGAATTCGTCGGCATCGGACTTGACGTGGAGCACGATGTCGGTGCCCGGGGTCTCGCGGGTGGCGGCCTCGATGCGGTAGCCGCCGGTGCCCTCGGAGGACCATTTGTGCGCGGCATCGGTGCCGGCGCGGCGGGAGGTCACCTCGACGCGGTCGGCCACCATGAAGGCGGAATAGAAGCCGACGCCGAACTGGCCGATCAGGTTCGGCCGGTCCTCGGGCTTGGCCTCGGCGAGGGACGCGGTGAAGGCCCTGGTGCCGGAGCGGGCGATGGTGCCGAGATGGCTCGCCAGGTCTTCCGCCGTCATGCCGATGCCGTCATCGGCAATGGTGATCGTTCGCGCCGGCTTGTCGATGCTGATGCGGATGGCAGCGCCCTCGGGCAGTGCCAGGCTCTCGTCCGACAGGGCGAGGAAGCGGCGCCGGTCGGTCGCGTCGGCGGCGTTGGCGACGAGTTCGCGGAGAAAGATCTCGCGTTCGGAGTAGAGCGAATGAACCACCAGATCGAGCAGGCGGCCCACTTCGGCGTCGAACGGACGGTCGGTCGCGGTTGCGGTGTTCATCTGAAGTTCCTCTCGGCAAAATCCCTTGCGGGAAGGTCGGATTGCGCCGTGCGAGATAGGGGAGGTGCGTCACTTCTGCAATCACCTGGCGCGGCGGCGCGCCTTGCATTTGGCGGCGGAAGCGCCACACTTGCGGCATGTCCGGATTCGCCCCGCGTGTGAAGGCGGTGCTTGGCCCGACCAACACGGGCAAGACCCATCTCGCCATCGAACGGCTGCTGGCCCATTCCTCCGGCATCATCGGCTTTCCGCTCCGTTTGCTCGCGCGCGAGAATTACGACCGGATGGTGGCCGCGAAGGGCGCGCGGCATGTCGCGCTGATCACCGGCGAGGAAAAGATCGTGCCGGCCGAGGCGCGCTGGTTCAGCTGCACCGTCGAGGCCATGCCGCTGGACCGGAAGGTGGAATTCGTCGCGGTGGACGAAATCCAGCTTTGCGCCGATCCGGATCGCGGCCACGTCTTCACCGACCGGCTGCTGCACGCGCGCGGCATGGTGGAGACCATGTTCCTCGGCGCCGAGACGATCCGCCGGCTGCTCCGCCGCCTCGTGCCCGAGGCCGAGATCGAGACGCGGCCGCGGCTGTCGCAGCTGTCGCATGCGGGGCCCGCCAAGCTTTCCCGCCTGCCGCCGCGCTCGGCCATCGTCGCCTTCTCGGCCGCCGAGGTCTACGCGATCGCCGAGGCGGTGCGCACCCGGCGCGGCGGCTGCGCGGTGGTCATGGGGCGGCTCTCGCCGCGCACGCGCAACGCGCAGGTGGCGCTGTATCAGGAAAAGGAAGTCGATTTCCTCGTCGCGACCGATGCGATCGGCATGGGGTTGAACATGGATGTCGACCATGTCGCCTTTGCCGGGCTGTCGAAATTCGACGGACACCGCCCGCGCCTGCTCACCGCGAGCGAGGTGGCGCAGATCGCCGGCCGCGCCGGGCGGGGAATGCGCGATGGCACGTTCGGCACCACCGGCACCTGCCCGCCACTAACCGAGGAACTGGTCGGCGCCGTCGAGGCGCATGCCTTCGAGCCGCTGGAACAGCTCGCCTGGCGAAACGCGGCGCTGGATTTCGCCTCGCCCGACGCGCTGCTGGCCAGCCTGCTCGCGCCGCCCGACCGCGCCGGGCTCGTGCGCGGCAACGATGCGTCCGACGTTCTGGTGCTGTCGGCGCTGGCGCATGACCCGGCGATCCGCGAGGCCGCGCGTGGCCGCCGGGCCGTGCGGCTGCTCTGGGAGGCGTGCCAGATTCCGGATTTCCGCAAGCTCGCCACCGACCATCACACGCGGCTCTGCGCGCGGGTCTTCACCCATCTGCTGCGCGATGGCGGGTTGCCGCAGGACTGGGTGGCTGGGCAGATCGGCGGGCTCGGCCGTACCGACGGCGATATCGATACGCTGATGCAGCGGCTGACCGAGGTGCGGATCTGGGCCTATATCGCCGCCCGCGCCGACTGGGTGCGCGATGCCGCGCACTGGCAGGGCCGCGCGCGCGAGGCGGAGGACCTGCTCTCGGACGCGCTCCACGAGAAGCTGATGGCCCGCTTCGTCGATCGCCGGGCGGCGCGGCTGACCCGGCGGCTGGAACAGGCCGAGACCGCCGAGCTGCTTTCCGCCGTGACGCGGGCGGGCGATGTGGTGGTCGAGGGGCATCCGGTCGGGCGGATCGACGGATTCCGCTTCGAGCCGGACGCCTCGGTGGGCGGGGCAGACAAGCGGATCGTGCTGCGGGCGGCGCGGCGCGCCCTGGCCGGCGAGATGCCGCGCCGCGTCGCCCGGCTGGAGGCGGCGGCGGATGGCGATTTCGCGCTGGGGCCGGCGGGCGTGATCGCCTGGCAGGGAACGCCCGTCGCCCGGCTGCGGCGCGGTGCCACGCTGCTGGCGCCGGCGGTCGAGGTGATTGACAGCGAGTTTCTCGACGGATCGCAGCGCGAGGCCGTGCGCGCGCGGCTGGCCCGCTTCGTCGATGGCGTGATCGCCGAGGGGCTGGCGCCACTCTTCGTCGCGGCGAAGGCCGCCGAGGCGGACCCGGCGCTGCGCGGCGTGCTGCACCGGCTGACCGAGCAGGCCGGCGTGCTGGTGCCGGGCGGGGCCGAGGGCGAGCTGCGGGCGAAGCTGCGCCGGATCGGCGTGCGGGATGGCGCCTTCGCGCTCTACATGCCGGCACTGCTGAAGCCGCGGGCGGCGGCGCTGCGTGCCATGCTGTGGTCCGCCTGGCACCGCCGGACGCTGCCGGACCTGCCGGCGCCGGGTCTTGTCTCGCTTCCGGCGCCGGACTGGCCGGCGGGGCTCGCGGCCTATCTCGGCTGGGTAGCGGCCGGTCCGCGGGCGATCCGGCTCGATATCGCCGAGCGGCTGGCCGGCGAACTGCGCCATGCGGCGCGCCGCCGGCCGGCGCCGGCGCCGCAGATGCTTGCCCCGCGGCTGGGCGTGGGCCACGAGGATCTGCCGGCGGTGCTGCGCGGCCTCGGCCTGCGGCTCATTCCCGGCGAGGCGATGGAGCCGGGCATGTTCGGCCCGCCGCGCCCGCCGATGGTCGAACTGCGGCGCCCGAGGCGCGGGCCGGCGCCGCCACCGCGCAAGACCGCACGCCCGGCCCCGCCGCCCAATCCCGATCATCCGTTCGCGGCGCTGGCCGCGCTGCGGCGTGCCGCCTCCTGAGCCTTCGGGCGGCGAGGATGCCGCCTGGCAGCGGCTTGACAAGTTCCTGTTCCATGCGCGCTTCGTCAAAACCCGCGGCGTTGCGGCGCGACTGGTCGCGGCCGGCGGGGTGCGGATCAACCGCCAGATCACCGAAAAGCCACACGCGCGGCTGCGCCCCGGTGATGTGCTGACCCTCGCCCTGCCGCAGGGCGTTCAGGTCGTGCGCGTGGTCGCGCTCGGCGCGCGGCGCGGCCCGGCCGCCGAGGCGCGCCGGCTCTACGAGGTTGTTGCAGAGGACTGATGCGGGTTGGCGCCTTGCGCTGGCCGGCCGTTGGGGGCATATCGCCGGTCGATCCATCCCATGCTCAGGAGTGCCCGATGACCTATGTGGTCACCGAAAACTGCATCAAGTGCAAGTACATGGACTGCGTCGAGGTCTGTCCGGTCGACTGCTTCTACGCAGGCGAGAACATGCTGGTGATCCATCCGGACGAATGCATCGACTGCGGCGTGTGCGAACCGGAATGCCCGGCCGAGGCGATCGTGCCGGATTCGGACGGCAAGGCATCCGCCTGGATCGAGAAGAACCGCGAATTTGCCACCCTCTGGCCGAACATGACCCGCAAGGGCACGCCGCCGGCGGATGCCGATGAGTGGAAGGATCGCGACGGCAAGGCCGAACTGTTCTCGCCTGAACCGCACAAGGACTGAAGCCGTCCGCGCCGCCGGCGTTCACGCCGGGGCGGATTTGTGGTATGCATGTTGATCCGGCATCCCCGCCGGCGCTTGAGTGGCGCAACGCGCCCCCGATCGCTTCGCTATCGAGGTTCAGCATGAAACGACCCGCTTCAACCGATCCGGCCGGAGCCGGTGCGGACGTCAGAAGCAGTGCCAAGGCGACGACCCGCGCGAAGACGGCCATGAAGGCCGCCGCCGCGTCCGGCTCGCCGTCCGACAGCCCGGCGCCGCGCCGCGCCGCCAGAACCGCCGCCGAACCCCAGGCGGCCAAGACCGAGAAGGACTCACAGCCCGATATGGCCAGCCCGAATACCGCCCAGACCGCCCCCCAGCCCGCCGAAGCCGAACGCGACACCCTGCCGCCGCCAGGGCCGCGCCCCGTGCTGCCGCAGCGCGCGATCGCCAAGGCCGAGACCTTCAAGCCCGGCGATCACGTCGTCTACCCGACCCATGGCGTGGGCAAGGTGGAGCGCATCGCCGCCGAGGAGATTGCCGGACAGAAGCTGGAACTGATCCACATCACCTTCGATGAGAACCGCATGACGCTGCGTGTGCCGGTAAACAAGGCGCGCACGGCGGGTCTGCGCAAGCTCTCCAGCCGCAAGCAGTTCGACGAGGTGCTCGCCACCCTCAAGGGCCGCGCCCGGGTGAAGCGCACCATGTGGTCGCGCCGGGCGCAGGAATACGAGGCGAAGATCAATTCCGGCGACCCGATGGCGATTGCCGAGGTGGTGCGCGACCTGCACCGCAATGCCGGCCAGCCGGACCAGAGCTTCTCCGAACGGCAGATCTTCGAGCAGGCGCTCGACCGGCTTGCCGCCGAATACGGCGCGCTCGAGGGGCTCGACAAGCAGGGCGCCATCGACAAGCTGCTCGACTTCCTGAAGACCGAGTGAGCCGAGCCGGCCGGTCCCGACACCGGCCGGAGCGCAATTAGGACTGATTTTCAGAAAAATCCCGACACGGCGCCGGCCGGAGTTTTGCTCCGGCCGGCGCTTTGTTTAAGGGCGCTCGCGCGAACGCACGCCTCTTCAAAATTTTGCCTGCTGCCCTATATATAGCCTTGGCTACATTTTCATGGGTGGGCTTCGATTGCGGTGAGCGACCTTGTTTCCCGGCCTGGGCTGAGCGAACGAACGGCACGCGCCGTCGCGGACCGGCTGGCCGGGCGCGCCGGATGGCGTAACCCGCTGATCTTTGCCGGGCCCGCGGTCGTCGCCTCGATCGCGTATATGGATCCCGGCAATTTCGCGACGAACATCCAGGCGGGCGCGCGCTATGGCTATGACCTGCTCTGGGTCGTGCTGCTCGCCAGCCTGATCGCGATGCTGTTCCAGGGCCTGTCTGCCCGGCTCGGGATCGTCACCGGGCGGAATCTCGCCGAACTCTGCCGCGACACGCTGCCGCCGGCGCTGACCATCCCGATGTGGATCATCAGCGAGATCGCCGCCATGGCGACCGATCTTGCCGAATTTCTTGGCGGTGCCATCGGCATAGCGCTGCTCGCGCATTTGCCGCTGATGGCGGGCATGGCGATTACAGGGATCGTGACCTACGGTATTTTGCTCCTCGACCGGCGCGGCTTTCGGCCGATGGAACTGGTGATCGGCGCGCTCGTGGGCGTCATCGCGCTCTGCTATCTCGCCGAGTTGCTGATCGTGCCGGTTCACTGGCGGCAGGCAGCGCTGCATACGGTGCTGCCCTCCCTGCCGGATGCCGAGGCGCTGACGATCGCGGTCGGCATCGTCGGCGCCACGGTAATGCCGCACGCGCTGTTCCTGCATTCCGGCCTCTCCGGCGCGCGGGTGGCGCCGCAGGATGCGGCGCAGCGCCGGCGGCTGGTGCGTTATTCCAATATCGAGGTGCTCGCGGCGCTCGGGGTCGCCGGGATGGTGAACATGGCGATGGTGGCGATGGCCGCCGGCGCCTTCCATCCGGCGCATCAGGGGATCGCCGAGATCGGCGAGGCCTATCGCACGCTCTCGCCGCTGCTCGGCGCCGGTGCCGCCGTGATCTTCCTCATTTCGCTGCTGGCCTCCGGCGTGTCGTCCTCCGTAGTGGGCACGCTGGCGGGGCAGATGGTGATGCAGGGATTTGTCGGTTTTTCGATCCCGATCTGGCTTCGCCGGGCGCTGACCATGATCCCCGGCTTCGTGGTGATCGGCCTCGGCGTGAACCCGACACGTGCGCTGGTGCTCAGCCAGGTGGTGCTGAGCCTGGCGCTGCCGGTGCCGATGCTGGCATTGCTGTGGTTTTCCACACGGCGGGCGCTGATGGGCGCGCTCGCGGTGCGCGGGATCACCGCCATCGCCGCGATCGGTGGCGCCATCGTGATCCTCGGACTCAACGTCATTCTGCTCCTGCAGATCTTCGGCGTGAACGTGCCGCTGCCGGGCTAGTTTTCCTCCACTTGCAGCTCGCCGAGATAGGCCTCGCGGATCGCCGGGTTGGCGGCGAGGTCTGCGGCGGGGCCTGAGAGCACGACCCGCCCGGTCTGCAGCACGTAGCCGCGGCTGGCGATTTGCAGCGCCATGTGGGCGTTCTGCTCGACCATGAAGATGGCCACACCCTGGCGGTTGATGGTCTGGATGATGCCGAACACGATCTCGACGAAGCGCGGCGAGAGGCCCATCGAGGGTTCGTCCATGCAGATCAGCGCCGGGCGGGCCATCAGTGCGCGGCCGATCGCGACCATCTGTTGCTCGCCGCCCGACAGCGTGCCGGCGAGCTGGTGGCGGCGTTCCTTCACGCGGGGGAACAGCTCATAGACACGTTCGAGATCCTCGTCGAATTCCGGGCCGCGCTTGCGCGTATAGGCGCCCATTTCGAGATTCTCGTAGACCGTCATGCGCGGGAACAGTCGCCGCGCCTCCAGCACCGGGGCGATACCGCGCCTGACCCGCTCCGAGGTGCTGAGCCGGTTGATCGGCGCGCCGCGGAAGCGCACCTCGCCTTGGGAAGGGGTGACGGTGCCCATGATCGTCTTCATCGTGGTCGACTTGCCGCTGGCATTGCCGCCGAGCAGCACCACGATGTCGTCCGGCGCGACCGAATAGTCGACGCCCTTGAGCACGTGCAGGTCGCCGTAATGGGTGTGCACGCCGGCGAATTCGAGCAGGGTTTCCTCAGGCATCGACCACGCCCCGGCCGATATAGGCCTCGATCACCGCCTCGTTCCGCCGCACCTCGTCGGCCCGTCCCTCGGCGAGTTTCTCGCCATGGTTGAGGACGATCACGTTGTCGGCGAGGCGGGTGACGACATCGAGCTTGTGCTCCACCAGCAGGACAGTGAGGCCGAAATCGCGGAAGGCGGCGATCTGTTCGGCGAGTTCGATGCTTTCCGCCGGGTTCATGCCCGCCGTCGGCTCGTCGAGCATCAGCAGGCGCGGGCGGGAGGCGAGCGCGCGGGCGATCTCGACACGGCGGCGATTGGCGTAGGAGAGTTGCGCCACGCCCTGGTCGATCCGCGGCACCAGGCGGTTGCCGAACATCGCCAGCAGTTCGAGCACGAATTCGCGCGCTTCGCGTTCCTCGGCGCGCACGCGGGGCAGGCCGAGCACCGCCCCGGCCGCGCCGGCGGAGAGATGCGTGTGCTGGCCGATCAGCACATTTTCCATCACCGTGAGGTTGGGGAACAGGCGGATGTTCTGGAAGGTGCGGGCGACGCCGGCGCGCAGCACCTGGTCTGGCCGCAGGCCAAGCAGGTCGCGCCCGGCGAAGCGCACTACGCCGGCGGAGGGTTTCACGAGGCCGGTGATGCTATTGAACAGGGTGGATTTGCCCGAGCCATTCGGCCCGATCACGGCGACGATGCTGCTGGGCGGGACATCGAGCGAGACCGATTTCAGCGCGGTCAGCCCGCCGAATTTCACGGTGAGGTCGCGGATTTCGAGCGCGGCGGGCCGTGCGTCGGCGGTGGTTTCGGCGAGCCCGGCGCGCAGCCTGGCCACGGCCGGGGCGGCGCCGCGGGAGACGGCGGCGTCCTGCTGCTCATAGCTCAGCCGCACCTCGTTCCGGCCGACCGGAACGAGGCCGTCGCGCCGGTAGAGCATCATGGTCACCAGAATGATGCCGAAGATCAGTTCCGAGGCCGAGGTGAGCTCGAGATTTTGCAGGAAAGGCGAATGGATCGCGTTGCCGAGCCCCTGCACCCAGCCGGACAGGGCGGGCAGGAACCAGGCCTGCAGCAGTTCGAGCAGCACCGCGCCGAGAATGGCGCCCCAGACGCTCGCGAGGCCGCCAAGCACGATCATCACCAGCACCATGATCGAGACCGGCAGGTCGAACATGTCCGGCGTCGCGGTCTGCAGCTTGGCGATGTAGAACGTGCCGGTCATGCCGGCGAACCCGGCGCCCATGGCGAAGGCGAGCAGCTTCAGCCGCGTGGTGTGCACGCCCATTGCGCTGGCGGCGATCTCGTCCTCGCGCACCGCCATCCAGGCCCGGCCGATCCGCGAGGGTTTCAGCCGCAGCGAGATGAAGAGCAGCAGCAGCACGAGGCCAAGGCCGACGTAATAATAAGGTGTCGCGTTAATGCCGAAGCGGTAGCCGAACAGCACCGGCGGGCCGACGCCGTTCAGCCCCTCGGCGCCGTTGGTGAGCGAGGACCAGTTGCGCGCGACGATCGGCACGATCTCGCCGAAGCCGAGGGTGACGATGGCGAGATAGTCGCCCTTCAGCCGCAGGGTCGGCGCGCCGAACGCCATGCCGAAACAGGCGGCGATGACGGCGGAGGCCGGCAGCATCAGCCAGAAGGGGAAGGTGAAATGCACCGTCGCCGCCGCACCCGCGCCGAGTTTCGCGACGAAGCCGATCGCCGCGAGCGGCGCCCAGGCCGCGCTCCAGTGCGGGTGGAGCTGGAACGAGTTCAGGATGCCATAGGCATAGGCGCCAATGGCGAAGAACGCGGCGTAGCCGAGATCGAGCAGGCCGGTGAAACCGACCACGATGTTCAGCCCGAGCGCCAGTGCGGCATAGGCGCAGCTATTGGCCGCGACGTCGATATTCGCCTGGCCGATGCCGAGGAAGGGCAGCAGCAGAAGCACCATCAGCAGGGCGGCGAACAGCGCCTGGCGCTGGCGGGGCGAGAGCAGGGCGAGGCGCTTCATCGCCGCCTACGAGCGGTTGGGCGCCTGCGCGCCGAGCAGGCCGGCCGGGCGGAAGACCAGCGTGAGGATCAGGATCGAGAAGATGATCACATCGGCCCATTTCGCGGCGATGTACTGGCTGCCGATCGTCTCGATCAGGCCGATGAGGAGGCCGCCGACCATCGCCCCCGGCACGTTGCCGATGCCGCCGAGCACGGCGGCGGTAAAGGCGCGCAGACCCGCGGTGTAACCGATGCTGTACTGGGTGAAATTGTAGTACAGGCCAAAGATCATCCCGGCGGCGCCGGCCAGGGCGGAGCCGGCGAAGAAGGCGATCATCACCACCTGATCGACCTCCACACCCATCATCCGCGCGGCCTCGGCATCCTGGGCGACGGCGCGCATCGCCTTGCCGAGGCGCGAACGCCTGACGAACAGGTTCAGCCCCCACATCAGCACTGCCGCGACGATCCAGATGATCACCGCCTTGAGGCGGATCGTCACCCCGCCGAGATGGTAGTCGATGCTCGGCATCGGGTCGGGGTAGTTCAGCGCCTGGGCGTTGGTCAGCAGCAGCACGACGTTGAACAGGATGTAGGAGACGCCGATCGTGGTGATCATCGCCATCGGCCCGCGCACGTTGCGCATCGGCCGCAGCGTGTAGCGCTCGATCGCGACGCCGAGCACGCCGGAGGTCACCATCGTCACCGCGAGGGCGGCGAGCAGCGAGAGCACCAGCGGGGCGCCGTGCAGCACCACCGCCTGGCCCTGCAGGCCGAACCATTGCAGCACGATGAGGCCAACGAACGCTCCCACCATGAAGACGTTGAAATGCGCGAAATTGATCAGCTCGAGAATGCCGTAGACAAGGGTGAACCCGAGTGCCAGCAGCGCGTACATCGCCCCCAGGCTCAGCCCGTTGACGAGCTGCTGGAGAAAAACCGCCATTCCGGTCATGGGCGCCGCGTCAGTGCTGCGGCGCCACGCCGACGTATCGCATCTGCTTGTTCAGGTCCCCGAGCGGGGCGGACTTGTCCTGGTGGAACTGGAACACGGCAACGATGTGGCTGGTCATGTCGCCATACTTGTCGAAGCTGATCGGCCCCTGCAAGCCGTTGACATGCACGGTCGCGATCGCGTCGCGGACATTGGCGGCGGTGAGCGGCTTGCCTGCCTTTTGCACCGCCTTGATGCCGGCGATGGCGACGAGGGCGGCGTCATAGGCGGTGATGGCGTAATCGTCCGGCGCGACGCCGTAGGTTTTCGTATAGAGCTTGACCCAGTTCGCCAGCTTCGGGTCATCGACCACATGCGGCGAGGCGTTGGTGCCATACCAGCCCTCGGCGGCGGGGAAACCGGCGGCCGTCATCATTTCGGGGCTCAGGATGCCGTCGCCGCCGCCTTTGATCACGTGCGGAATGATCTGGTAGCTCTGCTTCACCAGCTTCACGCCGGCCTGCATCGTGCCGCCGTAATAGAGCGAGGCGGTCTTGGTCGCGGCAATCTTGGTGAGCACGGCGGAATAGTCGGCGGCCTTGGGGTCGAGCCGGTCGCGGCCGAGGACCTTGATGCCCTTCTTCTTCGCCTGGGCTTCGAAGGCGTTGGCGAGGCCGACGCCGTAGGCGCCGCTGTCATCGAGGATGTAGACGCTCTTCACCTTCAGGACCTCGGCGTAGAAATTCGCCATGTTCGGGCCCTGATAGGCATCGGTCGTCACGGTGCGGAAATAGATCGGCTTGCCGCCCGGATCGAACTCGCCGGCATAGGCCGGATTGGTGATGTCGGGCGCGGTGGACGAGGGGGTGATGGTCGCGAGATTGGCCATCGAGAGGATCGGCGCCATCGCCTTGCCGGAGCCGCTCATCTCGGGGCCGACATTGGCAAGCACCGTGCGCGTGCCGGCCAGTTTGCGCGCGTTGGTGGCGGCCTGGGCCGGATCGTACTGGCCGGCAGTCGCGGTCGCGTTGTTCAGGATCATCGGCTCGAGGCGGATGTCGCCGAGTTCGCCGCTCTGGTTGGCGAGCTTGATGGCGAGCTGCGCGCCGTGAAGAATGAGGTGCGCGGCCTCGGCATCTGCGCCGGTCAGGGGCAGCGTAATCCCGATGTGATAGACCTTGTCCGCCGCCAGGGCGATGGGACTTGCCGAGGCGAGGATGAATGTTCCCGCCGCTCCACGCAGAGCTTTGCGCCTTGATAGTGCCATTGGTCCCGTCCTTCTTGCTTTTGTGAGATAGCTGCCATGCGCAAGGTAAACAGCTCGTGAGCGAAGGCAAGTGTTTTTTGGCTCCTCCACCGCGTCGCCGGCAACTGCCGCAAAAAAAAAGGCGGCCACGAGGCCGCCAAGTTTAGGGAGGAAACGTCCAAGAAAGCAGACAAACGACTGATCGTTTGCTGCGTTGCACTATATGGCGGAATCGCTTTCCCGTTCAAGAATTTTGTGCGCCGCAGCATATGTATTTCATGAATATGTCTTATGCGGTGAGCAAAGGTTCAGCCGCCGATGGTTCCCCGCAAGCCGAAAAGGAAGTTCTGCCCCGGAATCTGCAATCCATTCACGGGTTCGAATGCCGAGTTGGTCAGGTTGCGACCGATCGCGAAGAGGGTGAGCGCGCGGCTGATCCGGTAGTTCACCGCGAGATTGGCGATCGTGCCGGGCTGGGCGAGGCCGACGCCGCTCGGATTGCCGGAGGTGATCGGATAGCCGGAATTGGCGTAGAGGTAATCCGAGAAGCGGCCGACATAGCGAACGGTCGGTTCGATCGACAGCGCCGGGATCGGGCGGATCGAGAGGGTGAGCGATCCGGCGTTTTCCGGCCGACGCAGGAGGGCGGTGCCGGTCGCAGCATCGCGGGCGATGGTGCGGGTATAGTCGATCTGGCCGGAGAGCCAGGGGGCCGGCGCGAAGCCGATGCCCGCCTCGATGCCGTGAATCCGGGCGCGGGCGACGTTTTCCTCCGTGCTGGTGCCGTCAGGCAGGGAAGTGTACTCGAACAGGTTCGAGATGTCCTGGTGGAAATAGCTCATCCGCAGCGTGACCGCTTCGGGTATGCCGAAGGCGGGCAGCACGGTCTCGAAACCGAACCGGTAGCCGACCGAGTGTTCGGGGTGGAGGTTCGGGTTGCCGTGATATCCGTAACTGTCGATGCCGTGCAGGTCGTAGAGCGAGGGGGCGAGAAAGCCGCTGCCCGCCGAGGCTTTCAGCCGCGTGTCGATTGCGGGTACGGCGAGCACGAGGCCGCCGCGCTCCGTCACCACGGTGCCGTAGCCGCTGACCGAATCCGCACGGACAGCGCCCTGCACCGACAGGCGGCGCGCTATGGTGGCCTGCGCGCCGAAATGCCCCGCGGTGGTGGATTGCGAGGCAGCGAGGCTCTGGAGGTAGGGATAGCCGCCAAAGCTGGCGTTGTAGTTTTCGACCGCCGTATCGTGTGTGGTCTCGATGCCGGCGACGAGCGTCGGGTCGGTCATCGGGCCAAAATCCGGCAGGCGGATCACGTTGTTCCACTGGATCACAGTGCGATCGCCGCGATAGCCGCTGTCGCCGGCGAACTGGTTGGGGTCGGCGGGATCGAGCAAAGTCAGGTAGCGACGGTCGTCCTGGATGTGGGCGATGTCGAGTTCGGTGATCAGCCGGTTGTCGAACAGGTGCGACTTCACGCCGAAGCGGAAAAAGACATTCGAATCGAAGCTGTTTTCATAGGGATCGTCGAAGATCGGATAGCCGAGATCGGGATATTGGCTCCCGGTCTGCCGCGCGCGGACGATCAGCGAGATCCGCGTGCCGGCGACCGGCGTGTAGCCGAGATTGATGGCGCCGAGCTTGTAGCGGAACGGATCGCGATGCGCGGCGTAGACGGCGAGGCGCCGCGCCGTCGCGTCGAACCCTGCCTGTTCGATGAGGGAGCCGGTGATCGCGTAATCGAATTTGCCGCTCTGGCCGGAGAGTGTGACGCTGCCTTCGCCCTGGCCGGGAAAGCCGCCGGCGAGGTCGTAATCGACATGCGGCGCGCCGTGCCCGCGCTTGCTGATCAGGTTGATGACGCCGCCGATCGCGCCCGAGCCGTAGAGGCTGGACATCGGGCCGCGGACCACCACGATCCGCGCGATATCGCCGATGCCGGAATTGCCGAAATTGAACGCGCCGTTGGCCACCGAGGGATCGTTCACCGGCACGCCGTCGCGCAGCACCAGCACGTCTTCGGAATTCGTGCCGTCGATGAAGACGGAGGTCTGCGCGCCCGGCCCACCCGATTGCACGACGTTCAGGCCGGGAACCGCCTCGAGCGCCTGGGCCAGGGTGGTCACGCCGCGCCGGCGAAGTTGCGCCGCCGTGATGACCGTGACCGATGCGGGGGTGTCGGCAATGGGTGTCCGCACATAGGAGGCGGTGACGGTCTCGATCGGCACGGTGCCGGCGGGAAGCCGTGCGCTCTGGGCGCGGGCGCCGACGAGCGCCCCGCACAAAGCGAGGGGGACGAAAAAGATGTGTCGCGCGAACTCGCGCATGGAAAAACTCCGGTCCGGCACCCGGCGGGGCGGGTGTTGCCATCAGGGCGACCGAAGGCTTCGGGACTTCACCCTTCGCACCCGGTTCACCCCGCCCGGACGCGCGCGCATGGTCTCGGGACCGGCCGGTCTCCTGGCTCGCGGGTCATGGGCGCGTTCGGCCTTCTCGCGGACGGTCTGCGCCGCCTCGCAATGGCCGGAATGAACGCGCCTCGCCGCTCACAGTTGCGGGGGCAGCCGCAGCCGGGGCACCATCTCGCCCTTCTGCATTCCCGTTTCAGCCCTTGCGGGCCACCGATTCCTGTCCAAATCATTATGCCGCCGGACCGGGCGGCGCAAGCGCGCTGGCTTAGCCGAGGCCGAGCAGGCCGGGCAGGGCCGAGAGATCGCTGATCGCCGCATCGGGCGCGCCAGGCAGCCGCTCCGCCGGCTGCCGCGCCCGGTTGCACCAGGCGACGCGGAAGCCGAAGGCCGAGGCACCGTAGGCATCCCAGCCATTCGAGGAAACAAAGCAGACTTCCTTGCGCTGGACCCCGAGCCGCGCCGGCACCAACTGGTAGACGCGCGGATCGGTCTTGAACACGCCGACCGCCTCGACCGACAGCACATGGTCGAGCACGTCGCCGAGCCCGGCATGGGCGATGGCGGCGGCGAGCATCGCCGGGGTGCCGTTCGAGAGTATCGCCGTGGCAATCCCCTTCGCCTTCAGTGTGCCCAGCGTCGCCTTGACCTCCGGATAGGCCGAGACGATGCGGTAGAGAGCCAGCAGCGCGGCGCGCCGCCTGGGGTCGGCGAGGCCGGTCGCCTCCAGCGCGAAATCGAGCGCGTCGGCGGTGACGGTCTCAAAATCGGTGTAGAGGTTCTGCAGGCTGCGCAGCCAGGTGTATTGCAGCTGCTTGTCCCGCCAGAGTGTCACCAGCGCCGCGCGGCGGTCATCCGGCACATCCGGACAGCGGGTGACGGCGGAGCCGAAATCGAAGAGCGTGCCATAGGCGTCGAACACGCAGGCGCGGATACCCTCGATGGCGGACATCGGCTTCCTCCCGTTCAGGCGGCGGCCGGCAGGAGGCGAGCCAGGCCGTCATAGGCGTCGAACATGCGCCCGCACCAGGCGTGCAGCGTGTCATCGGCGGCGAGGATCTTCACCGGGGACGAGGCGTGCGCCCAGAGGAAGGCGCTGAAGGCGACATGGTCGGCATAGTTCGGGGCGTCGCCGGCGAGAAATTTCTGGTCCGCCAGCGTGCTGCGCAACGGCCGCAATGTGGTGCGGAGCGCGTTCACGTTGTCCTCGCGCGCCGCCCGCAGCGCCCCGACCGTGGTGCCGAACGCGGCCTCGCGCGTCGAGCGGTAATAGTCGCGGTCGCCCTCGTGCAGGATGTCGACGAGGTCGGGCAGGACCACCTTCGCAATGGCGGGATGAAGCACCTCGCTGGTCCACTGGTTGACGAAGCGGGCGAGGCCGCGGCCGGCAGCGCCGCCGAACAGGCTCGGCCGGTCGGGATAGGTATCCTCGAGATAAAGAGCGATGGTCCAGCTGTCATGCACGTGGCGGGTGCCATCGACCAGCACGGGCACCTTGCCCTGGCCGGAGAAGGCGATGGCGTCCTTTTCCATGAAGCGCCAGACCACGGTCTCGCAGGGCAGGCCCTTGTGCGCCAGCGCGAAGCGGGTGCGCCAGCAATTCGGGCTGAACCGGACGCGTTCGTCGGCGCCGGCGAGATCGTAGAGCTTCAGGGGTTCACGCATCAGGGTCTCCTTGCCCGCGGGCCGAACGAGTGCGCCCGCGTGTCGCGGATACGGTCGGCGTGTTGTTGATCGTCTGCGCCAGATCGCAGGCGCGCCGCGCGGCGATTGCCGTGAACCGGCGCTTCAGGTTGGGAAAATCGTCGAGGGAGTGCCGATGCCGCGCTCGCGGCTCGATCCGGAAATCGAGCCCGGCCTCTTCGAGCAGGATCACGGTCTGGCGGCCGTTCGGCGTGGTCCGGCAGTGAAGACCGCTCATGGAGTCCCGGATCCGCCGGGATGAAGGCGGCTCATCGCGTCGGCGACCAGCCGGTCGAGCCGGCCGGGGTCTGGATCGAGGCGCGCCAGGGTGCGCAAGGCGAGAACGGTCGCGAGGAGGAGTTCCGCCTGCGCCGGAGGTTCGATCCCGGCGGGCAGGCGCCCCTGGTCCCGTGCGTGTTCAAGCCGATCGCGAAAGAATGCTTCCAGCTGGCTCAGCCGGGCATGGACCTGAGCGCGGGCCTCAGCCGAAATCGGTCCGCCATCCATCGCGCTGTTGACCAGCAGGCACCCCATCCGATGCGGGTCCTGCGCCGAAACATGGCTCAGATGCGCGAGAAGCCCGGCGATCGCCGCGATCGGATCGTCTTCGGCGGCAAACCGTTCAAGAAGCGGCACCATCATGTCATCGGCATAACGGTCGATAGCGGCGCGGAACAGGCCGTTCTTGTCGCCATACCGATGATAAAGCGCAGCGGCACTGAGCCCCGTGGCCTCTGTCAGGTCGCGCAACGAAGCCCCGGCATAGCCCTTGCCGAGAAAGATCGGGATGGCCCGATCGAGCAGGTCTTCGTTTGTCAGACTGCGTGGGCGCGGCATCGGGCAGCTGTACTGGTTTGAATCATCGTCCACCATGATATAATGTAACGTTTGCTACAAAACAACGTGTCTCGGGACCGCACTAGAAGCCAGCCAACATGATGACTCAACCGCATCTCGTCTACTTTGCAGACCCTATGTGCTCCTGGTGCTGGGGTTTCGCGCCGGTGATCAACGCCATCCGCGGGAGGTATGGCGAACGCCTGCCGGTTCGTCTGATCGTTGGCGGGCTGCGGCCCGGCACGACCGAGCCGATGGACGAGGCCGCCAAGGCCCGCACCCGCGGGCATTGGGAGCATGTGCGGAACGCGTCTGGTCAGCCTTTCGATTTCTCGTTTTTCGACCGCGCCCGCTTCGTCTACGACACCGAGCCGGCTTGCCGTGCGCTGGTGGTGGCCCGTCGCCGCTCGATGGCGGATGCATTCGACCTTCTCGCCGCCATCCAGCGTGCTTTCTACACCGGGAACGAGGACGTCACGAATCCGGTTGTGCTTGCCGGAATCGCAGCACGGCTCGGCTTCAACGCGAACCAGTTCCGCGATACGCTCTGTTCCGACGAACTCGGTGCCGAAACCTGGCAGGATTTTGCGATTACCCAGCAGGCCGGCATCACCGGGTTTCCCACCCTCATCGCGAGTTCCGGCACCGAACACGAGTATGCCCTCGTGACCGAAGGCTTTCAGCCCGCGGCTCGGCTGGTTCCAGCACTTGGCCGCTGGCTGGGGGATACGTCGCTCTCTGGCGCCGCCGCCCTGGCGGGCTGATCGGGGCGGCCCGCCTGCCGCCGGCGAAGGGCCGCGCGACAGCGTTCTGCCGGTGTGGGTTGCCGTCCGGCGCGGGCAGGATATAGACGGAACATGACCTCACGCATCTATCGTCCCGCGACCAACCTGGTTCATGCTGGCCAGGTCAGGTCCAACTTCGCCGAGAACGCCGAAGCGCTCTACCTCACCTCCGGCTTCGTCTACGATAATGCCGAGCAGGCGGAAGCGACCTTCAAGGGTGAGATCTCCCATTATCAGTATTCACGCTTCGGCAACCCGACCGTGAGCATGCTGGAGGCCCGGCTCGCGACCCTGGAGGGGGCGGAAGCCTGCCGTGCCACGGCGACGGGAATGGCCGCGGTCAATGCCGCCCTGCTCGCCCATCTCAAGGCGGGAGACCGCGTGGTCGCCTCGCGCGCGCTGTTCGGCTCGTGCTCGTGGATCGTCTCCACGCTGCTGCCGCGCTACGGGATCGAGAGCGTCTTCGTCGATGGCGGCGACCTTGCGGCGTGGGAGGCCGCGCTGGCGCCGGGAGCGGCGCTGGTGCTGCTCGAAACCCCGTCGAACCCGATGCTCGAGATCATCGACATGCGGGCCGTGGCGGATCTTGCTCACAAGGCCGGCGCGATCGTGGTGGTCGATAACGTTTTCGCGACCCCGCTGCTGCAGCGGCCGCTTGAATTCGGCGCTGATGTGGTGGTCTATTCCGCGACGAAGCACATGGACGGCCAGGGCCGCGTGCTCGGCGGCGCCGTGCTTGGCGGCAAGGACTGGATCGACAACACGCTCCAGCCCTTCACCCGCAATACCGGCCCGGCGATCTCGCCGTTCAATGCCTGGGTGATCCTGAAGGGGCTGGAGACAATGGCGCTCCGCGTCGGCCAGGCCTCGCGTTCGGCCGCCGCCATCGCCGACCATCTTGCCGGCCAGCGGCAGGTCATCCGCGCGCTCTACCCTTTCCGGGCCGATCATCCGCAGGTCGATCTCGCAAGGCAGCAGATGAGTGCCGGCGGCACACTCGTGACCTTTGAACTCGACGGCGGCAAGGACGCGGCGTTCCGCTTCATGAACGCGCTCGAGCTCATTGCGATTTCCAACAATCTCGGTGACTCGAAATCGATGGTGACGCACCCGGAAACCACCACCCATTCGCGCATCGCGCCGGCCGAGCGGGCGCGCCTCGGGATCAATGGCGGCACGATCCGCTTCTCGGTGGGGCTCGAGGATGTCGCCGACCTGATTGATGACCTTGATCGGGCGCTGGCGGCGCTGAAATGAGGCGTCGGCGGATTGAGCGCGGTCCGGTCGCTCGGCAGGGCCGCCGTCCGCTACAAGTGACTTGCCCGGATGCCTGTGAGCGGCAAGGGCAGCGGCTTCGCGTCTTGATGCTTGACGCCCGCCTCACGCGGCGATAAGCACTCTCCCACACGGGCCGCGGCAAATTTCGCTGCGGCCTGTGGTTTTTGTTCCGTTTACAGGAAGAGACAGTTCGCCCATGGCCAACATCGCATCGGCGCAGAAGCGCATCCGTCAGACCCTTGTGCGCACCGCTCGCAACAAGGCCCGTCGGTCGCGCGTGCACAGCTTTATCCGCAAGGTGGAGGAGGCGATCGCGACGGGCAATCACATCGAGGCGCGGACGGCATTCATTGCCGCGCAGCCCGAACTGCAGCGCGCCGTGACGAAGGGTGTGTTGAAGGCCAACACGGCTTCGCGCAAGCTGTCCCGCCTGTCGGCGCGTGTGAAGGCCCTTTCGGCTTCGGCCTGAGGTCTGTTGCGCGCCTCGCTGGCGCGTCATACAATCGTAACAATTCGAGTGTCTTGGCGGCTGTTCCTTGCGGCCGCCCGCGCTTGTTTGTCCCGGTTCGGTTTTATCGTGATAGCGTCTCGCAACAGCGAATATAATGTCGCTGCAACTTTTGCTTGTGAGATGTTTTCGAGATTTTACCGTGGAATGATATTCCCTCACTTCAA
>NC_009467.1:0-203589 GCF_000016725.1 Acidiphilium cryptum JF-5
GATGTATTGGCTCGCCAGTAATGAACGCCGCAAAGCGGGGGCAGTTGGGTTCGACTGCACCCGCGCCCGATCTCGCCGCTAGTATTCCCCGCCAGGCAAAGTTTGGAGTAGTTCATGGGGCGGGCGATGACCACAAAAACGGAGCCTTCGGGATTTGCTGGGTCACCTCTCTGACACGATCGTTCATGCAGCCCGGACGCACGCGCTACTGGCGTATGGTCTAGCCTTCGTGCTGACCGCGGCGGAAGCGTTTCCCGTCATCGGCGCGCTGGTGCCTGGAACCGCCATTATTGTCGGATTGGGCGCTCTCGTGCCGACGGGCGCCCTGCATTTCTGGCCCCTGGTGGCCTGGTCGACGGGAGGAGCCATCCTGGGCGACGGGCTGCCCTTCTGGTTTGGCTCCCGGTTCCGGCACCAGGCGACAGGGCTCTGGCCACTGAGCCTGCATCCGGATCTGCTGCCGCGAGGCAAGGCATTCTTCGAGCGCCATGGCGGGTCCGCCGTTATCATCGCACGGTTCACGCCAGGCGTGCGGGCTGTTGTGCCCATTGTGGCCGGAGTCAGCGGGATGCGTTCGCTCCGCTTTTATGTGCTCGACGTCGTTTCAGCGGTCATCTGGGCGCCCGCGCATGTCGGCGCCGGGGTTCTCGTTGGCGCCTCGTTGGCCATTCTGGGCGTCATGGCAGGCAGGCTCGAGGCCCTGCTCATCGGCTCGATCGTCAGCCTCGTGCTCCTGCTCTGGCTGGTTCCACGGCTTCTCCGTTTTGTGATTAGCTGGTTGGAAAGCAAGCGCGGGCCAGCGCTAGCCTGGGCCCACGCCGGCAAAGGCAGGATTCGCAGTAACGTGGCTTCCATCCTCGATCCGGCACGGACGGAACTGTCCGGCCTGATCACCCTCGCCGGGGCTCTTGCGGGCAGCCTCTGGCTTTTGCTCGGCGTTCTGCAGGACCTGATCGCCGGAGATCCGCTGGTTTATGCCGATCACGCGATTCTGCATTTCCTTGAGCCCTATCGAAGCGGCATACCGATGGAAGCGGCGATGGCGTGCTCCCGGCTTGGCAGCGGTGCGGTCACGCTTGCTGTCGCAGCGGTCGCGCTCGTCTGGCTCGACCGGCAGAGTGCGTGGCGTGGTGCGGCCTATGGTATTGCCGCTGTGATCGGTGCCTCCCTGTTCACCGCGGGGCTCGATCTTGCCCTGCATCGCGCGCCACCGTCGCCGATTGCGCCCGGCTGGAGCCTTATTCCGTTTCCCGGCGGCGATCTTGCAACCTCATGCGCGGTTTATGGCATCCTGACCGTCATCGCCGGCCGACGGCTCGGCGCGCGCCCACGTATTGGGCTGATCACGGCAACGGTCCTTTTCGCTGCACTGCAGCTCGGCAGTCGGGTCTATCTCGGGCTGGACTGGTTTTCATCCGAACTGGCTGCGCTGGGCTTCGGGTTCGCGTGGGCGGCCGGTCTCGGCCTCGCCTATGTTGCGCGTCCGGTCGAACCGGTGGCACCCTGGCGCCTCGTCGCCATTACGGCGGCTACGCTCGCCATCGCCGGTACGCTGGCGGTCGCCCTCAACCGCAATGCCGATCTGGCGCGTCATGACGTGGGGCGCATGAGCACGACGATGACGTGCCCTGACTGGCTTCAACACGGTTGGCAAAACCTGCCAACACGCAGCCTCGGCATGCTCGGCAGTTTTTCCGGCTCACTGACGATCCAGTGGATTGGCCCGGCCGACGGGCTTCGGCACGCTCTCGCCCAGCTCGGCTGGCGCTCGCCCGCGCCCTGGACATTTCGCAATGCTCTTGAATTTCTAGCCCCGCACGCAAGCCCAGCCGAGATCCCGGCGCTGCCACGCTGGGATGACGGCCGACGCGCAGACCTGATAATGGTTTTCGTCGGACACGGCCTTGCCGCCGATAAACGGCTGGTGCTGCGCCTCTGGAAGACGAGTGTATCTGTAACCATGCCGACAGGATCGGTACGGACGCTCAGGATCGGGGAGATCGAGATGCAAAGGCTGCGAAGGATGGTCTCAACCCTGACAATCCCTGTCTCGGAAGGTTCCGCTTCTACCGTCCTGCCTCGAATCGCGGCGGCATTGCCTGCCTCGCGGCTGGTGACGCGTGCCGCCGATGGCGCCACCGTCCTGCTCGCCGGTGATCGTGCCGTGGATACGGAGGGATGCCTGACGCAGCACCGTGGGGACGGTGCGCAATGAGGGTTCTTATCGTCGAGGACGAGGCGAAGACCGCGGCTTATCTCCGAAAGGGTCTCGAAGAGAACGGCTTCACGGCGGATGTGGCTACTGATGGAGAGACGGGGCTCGAATTCGCCCGCCACGGCGGCTACGATGCCATTATTCTCGACATCATGCTGCCACGGCGCAACGGCTTCGAAATCCTCGACGAAATCCGGCGGCGAGACAGTCAGACCGCCGTGCTTCTACTCACGGCGCGGGACCAGGTGACAGATCGCGTCGCCGGGCTGGAGGCCGGGGCTGACGATTACCTCGTCAAGCCCTTCGCGTTTTCCGAGCTGCTTGCCCGTGTGCGCACCATTCTGCGGCGAGGGCACGCGCGGCAACCGGCGCTGATCCAGATCGCCGATCTCGAGATCGACCTCTCGGGACACCGGGCAACGCGAGCGGGTCAGGCGCTCGATCTGACGCCGAAGGAGTTCCGCCTGCTTTCGTTGTTGGCCCGCCGCGCGGGCGATGTCATCTCCCGAACGGTCATTGCCGAACAGGTCTGGGACATCAATTTCGATTCTGGCACGAACGTCGTCGACGTCCACATGTACCGCCTCCGCGCCAAGCTGGACGACCCGTTCTCCCGCCGCCTGATCCACACCGTTCGTGGCGTGGGTTACGTGCTCGAAGACTGTGGCGGCTGATCCTGAAGCGCCGAGCGCTGGCGGATCGATGTCCCTGCGGATGACCGCGTGGTATGCAGGGACGGCGTTCCTGCTCGTCCTGCTGGCCACTAGTCTCCTGACCTGGTCGTTTGGCGCGCGCATCGCCAGGCAGGAAGACCGCACGCTGCACGTGCTCGCACAGATCGCCCGCCCGCTGGGCGGCGCTGCCGATCCGTCCGCATCGCAGGCCATTGCATCGGCGCTTGAGCGAGCGGGCAACACCCGCGAGATCCAGTTCCGCGTCATCGGCCCGCACGGTCGGATCACAATCCAGTCAAAGGGCAATCATCTGCCTCTGCCATCATCGGTCGGCTTGCCGAACGTCGCCACGCTTGATAGCGGCGGGATGGCGTTTCGTGTTCTCACCCAGCCCCTGCCGAACGGCTTCATGCTGCAGATCGCCATCGCCAGCCCCGGCTCGCAGGCCCTCCTGCTCCGTTACCGCGAAACCCTTACCCTGATTCTTGCGGTGTCGATCATCCTCTGCGCCGTGCTCGGATATCTCATCGCCCGTTCGGGCATGCGCCCGATCGAGCGCATTGCCGAAACGGCCGAAAACATCCGCCTTTCGACCCTGCATGAACGTCTCGACGTCGCAGGGCTTCCCGCCGAACTCGCCGCGCTCGCCAACACGTTCAACCTGATGTTGGACCGGCTTGAGCAATCCTTCCTCCAGCTCTCCCAATTCTCGGCTGACCTCGCGCACGAGCTGCGCACGCCGATCAGCAATCTGCGCGGCGAGCTGGAAGTTGCGTTATCGAGGCCCCGCTCTGACGATACTTATCGGGAAGTCCTCGGCTCCGCACTCGAGGAATGCACTCGCATCAGCCGGGTCATTCAGAGCCTCCTGTTCCTTGCCCGCGCCGAGATGGTCGGGGCTCCACCCGCCGTTGAAGCTCTTGATCTTGCCAGCGAGATCGCAACGGTTCTCGAATTCTACCAGCCGATGGCGGCGGAGGCGGGGCTGTCGCTGACCGCCCGCGTCCGCCCGGGACTACCGATCAGGTTCGACCGCATTCTCCTCCAGCAGGCGCTCGGCAATCTGGTGGCCAATGCAATCGCCCATACCGGCACCGGCGGGCAGATCACCATCGAAGTTGCGGAGGTGCTGGAACAGCTCTCCATCCGCATAAAGGATACCGGGCAGGGGATCGCACCCGAGCATCTGCCGCATGTGTTCGACCGGTTCTATCGCGCCGATCCCGCGCGTTCGCATGTCGGCGGCAATCTCGGGCTCGGCCTCGCCGTGGTTCGCGCGATCATGGACCTGCACGGGGGCCGGGTTTCCATTGAAAGCACGCAGGGTCAGGGCACCACCGTATCGCTACTGGTGGCAGCGACCGCGCGCTAATCCCGAAACGGTGAGCCCAAACTGACGAAATCGTCATTCTGGCGAGGCGGAAACGTCATTCTCGCCGGCTAAAGCGCGAACTCTTTTCCGCTTGAAGCCATGAAGAAAACGTCCCGACACCTCCGTTTCAGACCCAGCCGCGTCGGTGCTCTTGCGCTTGCGACACTGCTTGCCGGCTGTGCGCGGTATCAGCCGGCGCCGTTGCATCCCGGTACTTCGGCCACGGCACTGCTCGGCCGCCGTCTCGACGAGCCGGCGCTTGGCCAATTCCTCGCGGCTATGGGCGTGCATCCGCGCGGACACTGGGGATTGCGGGCTCTGACGCTCGTCGCCGTCTATGAGCGGCCAGATCTGCGGATCAGCGTCGCCGCCTATAACGCCGCGAAGGCGGCGGTGACGACGGCCCAGCAGATCCCGAACCCCACGCTTTCCCTCGCGCCCAGCTTCAACGCGACGCAAGCCTTCCCTTCGCCAATCAAGATCGGGCCGGTCATCAGTTTTCTCGTCTCCAATCTCGGTGCTCGCGAGGCTGGCATCGCCGCCGCGCGGGATCGCCAGCAAGCCGCGCGAATACTCATCGCTGCCGCGGCATGGCGGGAACGCAGCAACGTCCGCAACGCGCTGCTCACACTCTGGCTCGATGAACGGATCGCCAGGATCAAGGCGCGCGTCGCCAGCTATGCCGCGACAGCGTCCCGCCTCGTAGCACAGCGCGTGACCTCTGGGATGCTTGCTGATACCGTGCTCGCCAGCACAACCGAGGCGGCGAACAAGGCAAGCTTTGGCGCCGCTGAAGCGCGGGTCCAGATCGGAATGGACCGGGCCCACTTGGCCGCTGCGATCGGAATGCCGGCGGCGGCGCTTCGAGGTAAGCACCTTTCATTCACCGCCTTTGAGCATCCGTTGCCGCCGGCCAATCTCGCCGCTCTTACACGCACGGCGCTGGTAACCAGTCCATCAGTCGTCGGGGCCTACAAGAATTATCGCGCGGCCGACGCTTCTCTCCGCAAAGCGATCGACCAGCAGTTTCCAGGCTTTCGTATTGGCTCCGGGTATCACTACGATCAGGGCGCTAGCAAGTTCATACTTGCCCTCTCGCTGCCGCTGCCAATTCTCAACCAGAATCAGGGCCCGATCGCCGAGGCGCGTGCAAGGCGCCAGCTTGCGGCGGCCCTGTTCGATCGGGCGCAGGTGCGCGTTCTCCACGAGATCGACGCAGCCAAGGCCGCTCTGCAAGGCAGCGTGAGCGTTGCGCGCGCGGCACGGCTACTCCTCGCAACCGCCCGCGAGCGCGAACGCCAGGCTATTGAAGCTTACCGCGCCGGTGCGACCGGCCAGCTGCGCATGGTCGAGGCCGAACAGCAGGCAACCCTGGTCCGCGAACAGGAGCTGACCACGGATGCTCAGCGATTACGCGCCCTCGCAGCCCTGGCCGACGCGCTCCATCACCCCATTTTCCGGGAGAGCCACTCATGAAGCAGCATCTGCAGGCCATCGCGGCAAGCCTATCACTTGTTTGCGCCGCAGCTGTCGCGCATGCCGCGGCCCTGCGCAGCGTGACGATCAATGCGGCCACGATGAGCAGCGGCCTCATCAAGACGAGCGTCCTGCGCCTTGAGACTAAACATCCCGGCTTCGCGGCTTACGGCATGGTGATCGATCCCACGCCGGTCATCACCTTGCGGCACCGGATCGTCTCAGCACGCGCAAAGCTGACGCTGGACGATGCAAATCTCGCCCGCGCCCGGAAGCTTTATCGATCTGGAGGTAACGTCTCCAAGGCCAGCCTGCAGCAGATCCAGGCTAAAACCGCCATTGCGCAAGCGCGTGTCGAGGAATTGCTGGCCCAGGCGAAAGCGCGCTATGGCGCCGCCCTCGGAGCGGCGATCGCCGATAATGGCCCCTCGTTCAGGACAATCAGCACTGGCGGTTCGCTTGTCTCGGTTGTGCAGGCAGTTGCCACACTTGTATCCCCGCCGGCCGCATTCGCTAGGGCGCCGGATGGGTCTCGCGTCACGCTACGCCCTGTCGGGTCTGCCGGCAGGATCCCGAAGGGCTTGCTGGGGCAAACCTTTTTCTACACTGGCCCCGCACTGCCCATCGGCGCACCGCTCGCCATCACGCTCCGCGCGCCTGGCGTTGTCACCGGCTACGATATACCCGCGGCTGCGCTGGTCTGGCACGACAATGGGCCCTTCATCTTCGTCCGGATCGGCGCCAGCCGTTTCGCGATGTACCGTGTTACCAGATCGCACCCGCTGTACCATTCGGGCACCATCTCGGGCTTCTTCGTGCCCGGCACAGACCTGCCGGCCCACCCGGCGATCGTAACGGCGGGGGCCGGACTGCTGAACTCGGCGCTGGCCGGCGGCGACGCATCCGCTGCGAACGACGACTGAGATAATCTTATGCTGTCCCCTATCGTCCGTGCCGCCCTGCGCTACCGCCTCGTCGTCGTGCTTCTGATCTCAGGCTTGGCAGCCCTCCAGCTCTCCCGACTGCCTACCGCCCGCTATGATGTCTTCCCGACCTTCACCGCCCCCACCGTCGTGATTCAGACAGCGGCGCCCGGCTTCAGCGCGCTGCAGACCGAGCAAGTGGTCACCGATCGCATCGAACGCACCCTTACCGGCCTGCCCGGCCTTGCGAAGATGCGCTCATCCTCGGAGTCGGGCCTGTCCGTCATCCATCTCGTCTTTCACGGCGGCACCGATCCGTATCAGGACAGGCAGCGCATCGCCGCGCGCCTGAGCGAGCTTGGCGGGGCTCTCCCGGCCGGGATCCTGCCCCGCCTCGCGCCGATGCAGTCCTCCACCGGCACTGCACTCGAAATCGGCCTCTATCCCAAGCGCGACATGTCGCTCGAACATCTGACCGCCATCGCCGAAACCGGACTGCGACCCGCCCTGCAGGCGGTGCCCGGCGTTGCGAATGTCGTTATCTTCGGCGCACGCCCGCCACAGCTGGATGTCGAGGTCCAGCCCCGATCTCTCATCGCCACGGGCTTCACCATGCAGGATGTGGCGCGTGCCGCCAGGCAAGGCAGCGCCGTGCTTGGCGCCGGCTTCATCGACAACGGCAACCAGCGGTTTGTGCTTGCCCCTCACGGCCAGGCACGCACTGCTGCCGCCCTCGCGAAGACCTGGCTCGGCACCAGCGATGGTGCGCCGATCAGCCTCGGCGATGTGGCAAGTGTTCGGTTGTCGGCACCGCCTAGGTACGGCGCGGCGCTGATCCACGGTCATCCTGGCCTGCTGATGATCGTCTCCTCGCTCTACGGCGCGAACACGCTTGCGGTGGCCGACCAGGCGGCCCGAACGGTCGCGCGGCTGACGCCGGGCCTTGAGGCGCAAGGGATCGAGATTGATCCCAAAGCCTTCACGCCGGCTACGTTCATTCATGTCGCACTGGCCGATCTCGGCCATGTGCTGCTGATCGGCGCAGCGCTCATCCTGCTTGTCCTGCTCATCGCGCTGCGAGACTGGCGGGCCTCAGTCATCTCTTTTGTGGCTATCCCGGTCTCGCTGCTTGCCGCCACTGCGATCATCACGGCCCTCGGGATCACGCTGAACACGATGGCGCTCGCGGGGCTTGCGATCGCACTCGGCGAACTCGTCGATGATGCGGTCGTCGATGTCGAAAACATCACCCGCCGCCTGCGCGAGAACCGTATCGCCGGCAGCCCGGAACCACCGCTCCGCGTCATCTTCAGGGCATCGCTGGAAGTGCGGAGTGCCATCATTTTCGCCAGTGCCGCCGTCGCCATCGCCTTCACCCCGGTGATCGCACTCGGCGGTGTCGCAGGCCGGCTCTTCGCCCCCCTCGGGATTGCCTACATCGCCGCGATCGGCGCGTCACTCGTCGTCGCGCTGGTCCTTACTCCGGCCCTCGCCGCGCTGCTCCTGGTTCGGCCCGCCGCGGCAGCGGACCACACGCCGCCGATCGCACTGCTGCGCCCGGCTTATCGCAGCGCGCTCGGCAGGCTGGAACATCACGGACGTGCCTTCATCGCCGGCGCGCTCGCCCTGATCCTGCTGGCCGGTATCAGTATCCCGCTGCTGCAAACTCGGTTCCTGCCGCGCTTTCGAGAAAACGACGTCATCGTCCATTATCTCGCCGCACCTGGCACGTCGATCGACGCGATGCTCGCCATTGGCAGGCTCGCGATCCACACGCTCGAGAACCTCCCCTCGGTCGGGGATGTCGTGATGCATATCGGCCGCGCTTCGATGAGCAACGGCCATGCTGGGGTGAACAAGGCCGAGATCGACATCACGCTCAGCAAAACCGGCAACCACCATGTCGAACGATCGACGCGGCAGATCCTGGCGTCGGTCGACCATATCGACGGTCTGTCCTGGTGGTCGCGCACATTCCTCAGCGAGCGTGTCGATGAAAGCCTTTCCGGCGTCACCGCCCCGGTGACCGTTTCGGTATTTGGCCCCTCCCTCGATGCGATCGACATCGCAGCGGCGCGGATCGTGGCGGCGGCACACGGGGTGCCTGGCGTGCGCGCAGCAAGCATGGCGGCTGTCCAGCAGGTGCCCGCCCTCACGATTGACCTGAACCGCGCAGCGATGCTGCGATACGGCATCACCCCTCGCGCGGCGCTCGAGGCGATGAAGATCGCTTATTCAGGCGGCACCGTCGGCCATGTCTATCGCGGTACTCTCGTTGAGCCGATCGTTGTCACGCTGCCCGCAGCACTCCGCCATCAACCGGCTGCGATCGGCGACCTCCCGGTCGCGGCGGAAGGCGGCATGATCGTGCCCCTCGACCGTATCGCAACAATTCGCCAGACGCTGGTTCCGGCGCAGATCCTGCACAACGACGGTCGACGCGTTCAGGTCGTCACTGTCCAGGTTGCGCATGGCCAGGCAGCCCCGGTGATCCGCGGCCTACGCCAGCGGCTTGCCAAGCTGCGGCTGGGCACGGATGTTTACGTCCGCTATGGCGGCACGGCCGTTGCCGGAGGCACTGCTCGGCGCGAGCTTGCCGTCCGCGCCGCCATCGCTCTTGCCGGCATTCTGATCCTGATGGCGCTCGCCCTGCGCGAGACACGAGCTGTCGTGCTCATCATGGTGATTCTTCCAGTCGCCTTCTCGGGCGGCATCGCGGCGATATGGACCTTCCTCGGCGGCCATCTCGAACTTGGCGCCATGGTCGGACTCGCGACGCTGTTCGGCCTCACGCTGCGCAACGGCTTGCTGCTCCTGATTCACATGCGCCGGCTCATGGAGGGCAGCGGCAAACCATGGTCAGCAGAGATAGCACGCCAAGCCGCGGCCGACCGGCTTCCGGCAATCCTGATCACCGCCTGTGTAACCGCCCTCGGCCTCCTCCCGCTCGCACTGGCTACCGGCTCCCCCGGCGACGCCATCGAGGGGCCAATGGCGATAGTCATCCTCGGCGGCCTCGCAACCGCAACGATCCTGACGCTGTTCGTCCTGCCGATCCTTGCGCCGCGCCTTCTGCGGATCGCCTTACCTAAAGCCGATAGCCTCGATTGAAGGAACATGCGGTGATCGCGATCCGGCGGTTTGATCTGTCAAACTGGGGCGCGAAGCGAGCGGGTGGTCCGCTTGTTGGAGCCGAGGGAGGCAATCATGGCGCACTACGCAGGACTGGACATTTCGGACAAAGACACCGCCATTCACGTTGTGGACGACAACGGGAAGCTGGTCTGGCGGGGCAAGAGGGCCAGCGAGCCGGAGGTGCTCGCCGCGGCCCTGCGCCGGCATGCGCCCGAACTCGTTCGGGTCGGGCTCGAGACCGGACAGTTGGCGCCGTGGCTCTACCATTCGCTCAAGGACCTCGGTTTTCCGGTGATCTGCCTCGATGCGCGCCATGCACGCGTGGCGACAGCGTTGCAGCGGAACAAGACTGACGCACACGACGCTGAAACTTTGGCGCAGTTGGTCCGGACTGGCTGGTATCGGGAGGCTCGTGTGAAAGGCTGGGCCGCACACGCCATGCGCCGTCTGGTCGGTGCCCGTTCGCAACTCGTCGGCATTTCAATCGATTTGTCGAACCAGATCCGCAGCACGCTGAAGACGTTTGGGCTGAGGGCGACAGGCGGGGCCGGACGCGTCTTCGAAGCGAAGGTGCGCATCGCGCTGGAGGGCCGGCCCGAGGTCGCCGGCGTGGTCGAGCCGTTGCTTGCGGCCTGGCGCGCCGTCCGCGATCAGATCGCCGTACTCGACCGCAAGCTGATGGCCGCGGTCAAGGCCGACCCGACATGTCGGCTGCTGATGACCTGTCCGGGTGTCGGCGTAGTGGTTGCCGCGAGCTTCAGCGCCACCGTCGAGGCCCCAGCGCATTTCCGGCACTCACGCTCGATCGGCGCCTATCTCGGACTTACGCCCCGACGCAACCAGTCCGGCGAAATCGACCACAGCGCCGGCGTGTCCAAGCGCGGGGACCGGTTGCTGCGGAGCTACCTGTTCGAGGCGGCGGCCTCGCTGCTGGTGCGGGTGCAAAGCTCATCAGCATTGAAAACATGGGGGCTGGCACTCGTGCAACGACTTGGTTTCAAGCGGGCAGCCGTTGCCGTCGCCCGTAAGATCGGCGTTGTGCTGCACGCCATGTGGAAGTCCAACCAGCCGTTCGAGGCTTGGCACGGCGCAACACCCAAGGCCCGAGCCGCCTGACGGTTTCGCCAGTTTACTGAATCCGCCCCTCAGGCGGACGCAGGCGTCCTCGCCGGACGCGACGAGGCTACCCCGAGTTGGGTCTTGCTGCCGGACTATCCGGACCGCGCTCTCGACATGGTGGGCCTCGCCTTCGAAAAGCATGTTGCGGCGACCAACGAGGGTCGACCCCGGAAACAACCAAGATCCGGCGATGATGCAGCAAGCTGCAAGAAAGGAGTTGACAGGTCAGTCGCGATCAAACAACCCGTCGGCGGTGTCGGAGCGTTTGACGATCTGTATGATCCATTTGCCGATTTTGGCGAGGTGTCCATTGAGTTTGGGACCGGCATAGCCGCCGTCGGCGAATCCGTGCCGCAACCAAGGATACAGGGATTTGACCGATTTGAGCACGTCGGGCGCCCCATCCCGATCCTGAATGCCGGCATGATGAACGACGGCGCCGACGAGGTGGCCGATTGTATCGGTGATGATGTGGCGCTTGCGCCCCTTGATCTTCTTTCCGGCATCAAACCCGCGCTGCCCGCCGGTGGCGCAGCTCGGTTGGCGCAAGGGAACAAAGGGGCGTCTGACAGCCCGCTTTGCCGCCATGAGGGTACGCATTGCTGATGGCGCGCCCCAGCGAATCGGTTCTGCCGGTGCCCAGCACATGCCGGGAGAGGAAGCCTGGCTGGTGGGTGAGCATCGCTCGAATGGCGAACGAAAATATTATCTCTCGAACCTGCCTGCCGACACCCCGATCAGAGCTCTGGCTGGCGCCATCAAGGCGCGCTGGATCTGCGAGCAGGCCCATCAGCAACTCAAAGAGGAACTCGGCTTGGACCACTTCGAGGGCCGATCCTGGACTGGCCTCCACCGCCATGCCCTGATGACGATGATGGCCTACGCCTTCTTGCAATCCCGAAGGCTCGCTCAGGCGGGACGGAAAAAAGAGTCCCCGGTCCGCCTCCCCAACCCACCCTGCCAGCAGTGCGCCAAGCGGGATTGTCAGGTTGATCGAACGAGGTGTGATTTGACCGAGACGCGATCGATCAGGCGGCGAGATTGGCGGCGTAGTCGGTCCAGAGCAAAAATGCATCGGCTCTTGCGTGGCGGTAGGATCTGGCGGAGAGGCGATGGCGTTTTGGGCGGAACAGGGTGGTGATCTGGTCGTGGGTGGCGAGAAATCTCTGGGCATGACCTGGGGATATGAACCGACCCATTATCTTTTCTCGTCGCCTGGTGTGACGATGGGATGCTTCGATCCGGTTGTTCAGCCGCTTGTGCGATCGGTGATCGGCGCTGCGGCAATCCGTGCGAAGGGCAACGTCGTAGCTCCGTAGCTTATCGGTCACCACGACGCGCGGCTGACCCCATCGGCGCATCAGCTTGCGGAGAAAACGCCGGGCGGCTCGGGCATCTCGCCGCTTCTGGACCAGGATTTCCAGCACGTCACCGCGATGATCAACTGCCCGCCAAAGCCAATGCTTCTCGCCGCCAATGGTGATCACCATTTCATCGAGGTGCCATTTGTCGCCGGCCGGCAGCCGATCGCGACGGATTTGCGCGGCGATCTGCGGGCCAAACCGATCGACCCAGACGCGGATCGTCTCGTAGCATACTATCACGCCGCGAGCGGCCAGAAGATCCTCAACGTCCCGCAGGCTGAGATTGAACCGGTAATAGCTCCAGACCGCATACGCGATCACCGATCGAGGGAAGCGATATCCCTTCAAACGTGCAGGCAGAGTCAAAGCCATCATCCGAAATCGCTACGGGCACACGATCACCACGTCAACCTGACAATGCTCTCGCACTCATTACTATCCCAAAGCATTGAACAGCCCTGCGGCTTGGGCGGGTATGATTCGCTGAGCTTCCCCGAAGGAGGTTTGCGATGACGGTAGCGATAACGCGTTTGGACTTGTCGGCTATGGCGCTGCGCGAGCGGGCGGCTCGTGCGACGGATGCGAAAGTTTCGAGGCGGCTGCTGGCGATTGCTCTTGTTCTCGAAGGCTGGTCTCGGCGCGATGCGGCCGAGGCTTGTGCCATGGACCGGCAGACGCTGCGCGACTGGGTGCACCGTTACAATGGATTGGGGCCTGAAGGACTGAGCGCCGCGCCGCGCCGCAACGGCCCGCCACCCCGATTGTCGGCTTCGCAGCAGGCACAGATCGCGGCATGGGTCAGGCAGGGTCCGGACCTGGAGCGTGACGGCGTGGTGCGGTGGCGCTGTGTCGACCTGCAGCGGCGGATCAAGTCCGAGTTTGCGGTCACCCTGCACGAGACGTCGATCAGCCGACTGTTGCGGCGGCTCAAGTTCACGCGGGTCCAGCCACGTCCGTATCATCCGAAGAGGGACGCTGCGGCACAGGACATTTTTAAAAAGACTTCGCCGGCCTGGTAGCGGCGGCGATCCCGGCCAGGGCGGCCCGTAAGCCGATCGAGGTGTAGTTCGCCGATGAGGCCCGTGTCGGTCAGAAGGGAACCCTGAGCTATGTCTGGGCAGAGCGGGGTTCCCGACCACTGGCTGTGCGCGACAACCGCCATGATTCCGCCTATCTGTTTGGTGCCGTCTGCCCGGAATGCTGTATTGGTGCCACCATCATCATGCCGGTGGTCAACAGCGAGGCGATGGCCGAGCATCTTCGGGAAATCAGCACGCAGGTCGCGCCGAGCGCGCACGCCGTGCTGGTGCTTGACGGTGCCGGCTGGCATCAAGCCGGCGAACGTTTGCCAGTGCCAGACAATATCAGCATGCTGCCGCTGCCACCCTATGCGCCAGAGCTCAACCCGGTCGAAAACATCTGGCAATTTCTGCGCGGCAACTTCCTCAGCCATCAAGTCTGGAACAGCTACGACGAAATCCTTGCCGCCTGCCGAAACGCCTGGAACAAGTTCATGCAGATGCCAGAACAAATCGCTTCAATTGATCTGCCCCCTTCTGAGTGGTCCGGGATCTGTTTTAGATTTTGGCCTGAAGGAGGACTGGGATGGCGAGGAACGTATGGCCCGCCCCGTCCGCAAGGGGTGATTTTCATCTGGCTCTAATCAGTCTGCTTCAACGTATCCGGTCTCGGGCTTCGAACCCGGCCAAGATGGAGATCCGCGCGGCCTGATCCTCATAATCACACCGGCCTCGGAGGCCGTTCACTGCGTCAGGTTTTCAAGCCGCCGTTCGACTGTCAGGCCATCTTCCTTTCACCTCACGCAGACATCGACTGCCCTTTCGCGCCCAACTGTGAGCGCTGTTCGGGCGATTCCGTCATGCGGCCGCAGCCGCCGCTTCGAATTGGGCGTCGTAATCGCAACCGTGCGCCAAAACGGCCCATGCGATCCGAGCCAGCTTCGCGGCCAGCGCGACTACGACCACGTTCTTATGCGCTCGATCGAGCAATCCCCGCGCCCAGCGGCCCAACGGCGTATCACGTTCGACAAGATAAGGCAGCGCCGCTCGTGCGCCATGGATCAAGTTCTTCCGCAAATAACGATTGCCGCGTTTGCTGATGCCGAGCAGGCGCGGTTTTCCACCCGTTGTCATTTGCCGTGGAACGAGCCCCAGCCACGCCGCCATGTCCCGCCCACGTTTGAATGCATGCGCCTCGCCGACCGCCGCAGCCAGCGCCGTAGCGTTTATCGTTCCAATTCCTGGGATTTTGGTCAAACGTCGCACAGCCACGTCGTCACGAGCCAACTGAACGAACTCGGCGTCGAAGCCGGTGATCCTCTGGTCGAGTGAACGCCATTCCGCCCGAAGATCTTCGATCAACGTCCGGATGCGCGGGCTCAACGCGGCAAAACCGCCATCTTCGGCCAATGTCTCAAGCTCGGCTTCCAGTTTCCTCCGGCCTTGCGGAACGACGATCCCTCGCTCCAGCAGCAACGCCCGCAAGTGATTGATCAGCGCCGTCCGTTCCGAGACGAGGCGCTCCCGGGCTCGGTGCAAAGCCTGGAGATCAGATTGGTCCTGGCTCTTCACAGGCACGAAACGCATCGTTGGCCGCGTCGCAGCCTCTGCGATCGCCTCCGCGTCGAGATCATCGTTCTTCTGCGCCTTCACGTACGGACGGACATATTCCGGCGACATCAGCCGCACCTCGTGGCCCCGCGCGGCGAAAATCCGCCCGAGGTGATGAGCGCCGCAACATGCTTCCATTGCCACAATGCACGACCCAAGCTCGCCAACGAAACTTTCCAACGTTCCCCGCCGAAGTCTCCGCCTCAAAACAACCCGGCCGGCGGCGTCCATGCCCACCACGCTGCAAGAGTTCTTCCCAAGATCGATGCCGAGAATCATGATATCCATCGGTCTGCTCCTCTCTCCAAACCAGCGGCGATACTACCCGATCGCCACGAGAGGGGCGGGCCATCCCATAATCACAAGCCGGAAGAGATCATCGGCAAGTTGCGCGAGGCTGAGATTGTTCTGGCGCAGGGCGGGACGGTTGCGGATGCATGCCGTCGGATCGGCGTTACCGAGCAGAGCTATTATCTCTATGGACGGCTCTCCCGTTGCAAGTAGATTTTGAATGATCCTGCGTGATCAGTTGCAAACATCTATCCGGCGTCAGCCGGCCTTGGCCGGAGCGCCCAAATGGCAAATCCGCACGCGCGCACCTCTACAGCTGGTAGGCTTCGGAAGCCTCGATAATAGTCAGGTTCGTCACGCGCCGGTTCGATCAGTGCAGCCCATTTCTCCGTCTACCCGCAAACTGTAGTCCAACCTTCAGGCGGCCGGGCGGTACGGTTCGCCCGTTCGCAGCACGGCCCAGATGATCCGTGCATTCTTATTGGCGACCGCAACCGTTGCCCGGTTGAAGCCCCGCCGCTCCTGAAGCTGGGTGACCCATTGGTTCATGGGATCATTCCTTGTCCCGGCAGTTCGAACCACCGCGCGTGCGCCGTGAACGAGCAGGCTGCGCAAGTGCTGGCTCCCACGCTTGGAGATGCCCATCATGATCTGCCGATCGCCGCTCGAATGCTGGCGCGGGACCAACCCGAGCCAAGCGGCCATATGACGGCCGTTCTTGAATTCAGCGCCATCACCGACGGCGGCGACGATCGCGGTGGCGGTCTTGGGGCCGACGCCCTTGATGCGGGCGATACGCTGGCAAACTGCGCTGCTCTTGAACACGGCTGCGATCTTCGCGTCGAAAATGGCAATACGTCGGTCGAGGTCGCAAAACAGGTCCCAGAGCTCGCCGATTGCCTCCCGGGCCATCGCCGTCAGTTCATTGTCCGGATTGGCCAATATCTCCGGAATCATTCGCCGCGCGCGGGTGATGGACTTGCCGAAGGCGATGCCGCGATCAAGCAGGAGTCCGCGGATCTGGCTGACCACAGCAGTGCGGTGGTTCACCATGCGCTGGCGCGCCCGATGCAGGGCCTGGACATCCTGCTGCTCGACTGTCTTCTTCGGCACCAGCGGAATATGCGGTTGGCGAACCGCCGTGCAGATCGCCTCCGCATCATTGTTGTCGTTCTTCTGCCGACGGACGAACGGCTTCACGTATTGCGGGCTGACGATCTTCACCTTGTGCCCGAGCGCTTCAAACTTCCTCGCCCAGCAGAAGGCACCGGTACACGCCTCGATCGCGATCGTGCAGGGCTCAATACCGGCCAGCACCGACAACAACTGGTCACGCATGACCCGGCGCCTGAAGACAGGATGCCCCTTCCGGTCGACCCCGTGCAGCTGAAACACGTTCTTCGCCAGATCAATCCCCAGAACATCAATCGTCATGGTCGCTCTCCTCCAGGTTCAACAACGGCACAGCCTGCCGGTGGGGAGGGAGAGCCGTCCATCCCATTAGGTGGCGCAAGGAGTATGGCGGCCTGAAGATGGACCAGGCGCGTCGCATGAAGGAACTGGAGCGGGAGAACGCCCGGCTGAAGCGTCTGGTGGCCGATCTGTCGCTGGACAAGGCGATCCTGACGGAGGCGGCACGGGGAAACTTCTGAGCCCCGCGCGGCGCCGGCGCTGTATCGATCACATCAGAGGAACGATGTCTGTCTCCGAGCGGCGGGTGTGCCGCGTGCTCGGACAGCATCGATCGACGCAGCGCAAGGTGCCACGCGGGGCGGATGACGAGGCGGCCCTGACCGGGGACATCATCGCCTGACCCGGCAATATGGTCGTTACGGTTATCGGCGGGTGACGGCCTTGCTGCGGGATGCGGGATGGCATGTGAACCGCAAGCGGGTGGAGCGGATCTGGCGGCGCGAGGGTCTCAAGGTGCCGCAAAGACAGCCGAAGCGCTCACGCCTCTGGCTCAATGACGGGTCGTGTATCCGGCTGCGGCCTGAGTATCCCGGCCATGTGTGGTCCTACGATTTTGTGGAAGGACGGACCCACGACGGCCGCAAGTTCCGGATCCTGTCGATCATCGACGAGGCCAGCCGGGAGTGCCTGGCCCTGCCGGTCGCGCGCCGGCTCAGGAGCGAGGATGTGCTGGGCGCTTTGGCAGAACTGTTCGTCACCAGAGGGCCACCGGCGCATATACGGTCGGATAATGGTCCTGAATTCATCGCCCGGGCGGTGCGGCAATGGCTCGGGAAGGTCGGTGTGAAGACGCTCTACATCACGCCAGGTTCGCCATGGGAAAACGGCTACTGCGAGTCCTTCAACGGTTCGCTGCGCGATGAACTGCTCAACGGGGAGGTCTTCTACTCCCTGGCGGAAGCGCAGATCCTGATCGAGGCCTGGCGGCGGCACTACAATACCGTCAGGCCACACAGTTCGCTCGGATATCGTCCGCCGGCCCCGGAAACCGCGACGCCGCCACGGCCGCCCTCCGGTTCCGCTTCGCTCCACCGACAGCCGGCCATGGCGGCGGAGACAACAATGCACTAACTTCCAACACGGACCACTCAATGGGGGCCGGTCACAATCACCCAACGAGACTGGATCAAAAAAGTCATCGGATAGGCAGATTGGTATAACGCCTATATCCTGTTGTTTTTGCTTGTATATTCCAAGTTGTCTGTCGGTGAGAGAAAATCCGGCGGTTCAAAGAGTTCAATGATGGCGCAGCAAGCTGGGACCGCGTCGAGCGGATCATCGCCCGTGTCGAGGCCGGCGGGAGGACTATCACGTCTCGACCGTGCGCAGGCTGGCGCGGAGGCTGCATCACAGACCTGAGACGAAACGAAATAAATCGGTTACTAAAGCAGGTTATATGTACCCGATTGATATTTCCTGTTTTCCCGACTGGCTATACGTTTCAGCCAAACTTCTTCTTCAACCCCTGTTGTTAATTTCAGTCCAGAATGGCCCCGGAGTGATCCGGGGTTTTTTTTCTCAGGGCAAGGATCAAAAGCAAAGTGGAGCCGGTTGAGGCGATAGGAGCCGCTCTTGCGAGCACTCGTAGGAGTGCTTCGAAGGACCGGACATCATGAGGTCGCATCGGACACCGGCGAAGAGCACTGTGCGCTGATGGCGACGCTGATCGGGTCCGCCAGGCTCAGCGGCGTCGAACCGCTCGCCCGGCTCACCGACGTACTCCAACGCATCGTCGCCGGACGCACCAAGTCCGACGAAATCGGCAGCCTGATGCCGTGGAACTGGAAAACTCAGGCCGCTCTGCCAGCCGCCGTGTAGCGCTCGCTCGCCAAAGCAAGGCCGTCATTCAGATAGCGATTACGCACCGGGCGCACGCGATGGCGCACCAACTGACACACCAGATGCACGAACAGTTCGGCGGTCAGGCCGCCCTCATAGGTGCAGTACCAGAACCCGCCCTTGGCGTTGACGGCCGACGCAGCGCTGAACGTCTGACGCTGACCCGGGCGCTCGACGACCGGTTCAGTGGAAATCGGCATCGAGCGTTTGGTCACGCTTGGGGAACATGCACAGCAGCGTGAGACCAGCAACAGAAGAGACGACTGAGGCAGCAAGGATACCCAGTTTCGCTGCGTTGAGGGTGGCATCTTGAAATGCCTGGCCGGCGATAAACAGCGCCATGGTGAATCCGATACCGGTAAGAAGAGCCCCACCGACAAGTCCCCCCCAGGTGAGCCCCGCCGGCCGAATGGCGACACCCGTGCGCACCCCCAGCCATGCGAATGCTGTGACGCCGATCGGCTTGCCGAGGACGAAGCCCGCCATCACCGCCAGCGAGACTGGGTTGATAAGTCCCTTGATCGTGATCGATACCCCCGCGTTTGCAAGCGCGAAAAGCGGCATAACGCCGAAGGCGACCCAGGGATGGAGCATGGCCTCGAGCCTCTCGACGGGCGACAACGTCTCGCGCACCGCGATACCGGCAACCTGCAGCGCCCGGTTATCCTCGGTATCGCCACTCCAATGATCTCCCGGGGGATAGGAGAGCACCTTTCGCAAGATTTCCCCCAGACGCTGGTCGCTCACCCAGCCAGCCGTCGGTGTCATGAGCCCGAGGATAACACCAACAATCGTCGCGTGGATGCCGGACGCATTGACGGCGAGCCAGATTATTGCCCCAGCCAGAAAGTAGACGCGGATGTTACGAACGCCGAGTAATGCCATCCCCCGAATTATCACCAGTCCGACGGCGCCGAGCGCAAGGGCAGTCCAGTCGATTGATCGACTGTAACCGACGGCGACCACGAGGATGGCGGCAAGGTCGTCGACGACCGCAAGCGATAGCAGGAAGACGCGTAGGCCCGGAGGCACACGCGAACCAAGGAGCGCCAGGCAGCCGATGACGAAAGCTGTGTCGGTCGGCATCACGACGCCCCAACCATGCTGCCCAGGTTGGCCATGCTGCAGCGCCAGATACAAGCCCATGGGCACAAGCATGCCTCCTGCCGCAGCTACGACCGAGAAAGCCACCATGCGCGGGTTCCGAAGTTCACCAAGCACCACTTCGCGCTTGATCTCGAGCGCAACGATGAAGAAGAACAGCGTCATCAGACCGTCGTTGATCAGATCCCGCAACGAGCGCAAAAACTGGAACGCACCGATCTGAATGCCGATTGGTGTCTCCCAAAGAGATCTGAAGCCATCGGACCAGGGTGAGTTGGAAAGCGTCAATGCAACGACGGTGGCCAACAGGAGAACGGCACCACTCGTGGCTTCGATGCGCAGGAACTGCGAAAACGAGTTGGTCAGCGCGTCGATGTGTGTGGTCGGCAGTTCGCCTTGCTGCGGTTTACTGTTCTGGTCCGTAATCAAATCGGCCATCTCCCCTTATATCTCGAGAAAACCCACCCCGCCCGGGGTGTCGAGGCGGTTACCCGTCCCGGCAAGCCCAATTTTTCCCGGCATCAGGCTGAATGCGGGCAGTGCGTGTCGGAATATGCCGTAGCCAGCACTCTCGCAGGATGCGGATCCGGCGTCCGGAATCCACCCGAACGGGGTCGGACCACACCGATCAATGGGACATCGGGCCGTGAAAACTTCCACCAAACAACAGGAATAGCACGAGGATGACAATGAGCAGGGTCAGGATGCCCCCCATAGCCGCGTCCTCCATAATAACCCGACCGGTAACCGGACTGATCGAAATACGCTCTAAGTGTATCCGTGAGCGCGCTAGCCGCCCGACGAGGTGCGCGTCGTCCAACGAATGCCCTCGGCATCAGAGCGAAAACGCACCGTAACGTTTCTATCCGAATGGGTTACTGACCAATCAATCCCCGCCTTTCCGAATTCCTTCGAGAGAAGTTGCAACCATGTCATATTACGGCTGCGATCATAATAGCCTTTCGGCATCGGATACTGCTGTGATTGCAAGGCGACTCTTTCCACTGAGCCTGGCGGAAATGGCGCAATCATTTGTTCGTTGGCTAACATGAATTCATTCCTTCAACTTGAGACCATGGCGATCCTCCAGTCGATTTTCCTATCCTACAGGAAACACATTGCAATCTTGCCAGTACGGGGTGGAGCGTCCGCGTTGGCTGTAGGCTTGATAGCCAATTAAGGAGCCAGCGGCCCGCCTGGCATCTCAGCAACCGTTACCCCATGATCTCCCTAGCGATCTGATACTGCAAAGTACGAATAACGGCGCACCCCTCGAAAGAGACGTCTACAGGGACACTGCCAGAGCGTGCTCGCACAAGCCAAAAGGCACCTAGCTGCGGTCAGTATTAGACCCAGCGATGAATGCCGCCGAATAGCATTATCAGAACCAAGGCGATGATGGTTAGGCCGAGTAGCCCTCAAAAGCTACGACCGCTATAATAGATGCAAAAGTAACCGTAGTAACAGTCGCCACCCTACAAGAGGACGATTGGAAGTATCAGAATGATCGACGCAATGGATCATGATTCTTCGAAATGGGTAGCAGCTAGGCCGATGGGTCTCGCTGCGGACGTGATTGCTATACGCCGACGTTCGCTTGTCGTCGAGCAACACGGTCGCCGTTATCGAGATTTTGGCCGACGCCTTGGTAGTATATGTTATGCGGATCTTTTACACACACACAGATCATCGTTGCCAGGGTAAGGATCTGCGTTATGGCCTTGTTTTGGATTGATTTGGTGCGGGCCGTCATGGCGTGTGCTTTACCGCGCTGTTTGTGAGCGCATTGCCTCCCGAAGAGATGTCCCTACCGACACCGGCAGTCGTATGGCAGCCGTCAAGCAGTGGCGCTACGGCTATCAAGACGAGTAGCGCCAGTGCAATCGTGAAACTCTTTTGCATGGTAATCATCCTTTCCGTTTTCCGTCGTAAGATGACGAGTGGATCCCGATGTGTAATTGGACGGTTCCCTGAAACCACTGTTTGACGTAATGCCCGCCCCGAACGCACAAGTGTATCTGCGATAGTCGGCGGGTGGTATGCACCTAGTCTGACGAACAAAAATTTACTCGTCGGTCTGGTTTTAAGCCGACAGCGTATTAGTGGGCACGCAGATGTAGCGCCGATTGTTTCAGCTTCAGTGCCAAAAAAAATTGTCGACCGCTGCGTGGGTTCGTCGCAATTCAGATCAGGGGCAACACGGCAGGCGGATCGCGGTGGGCGTGGTCTACTCGACGGTGTCGATCGGTTGTCCCAGGGGCGCTTAGCCATCGCCGTATGTGCTTTGTGGGCCCGTCTAGCATACCGGAACAAATCCGAAGATTTGGCTGCATTTTGTATAATTCCTGGTGGATCCACTGGCGGGATTGTGCGCGGTTGGATCGCCGGACAACTGGCTTACGATGTGGTCGTTTCCGCAAGCGACGTCGTCATCATGGCGGATACTCCCGAAACACCGTTTCGAAGGCGATCGCTCGCGTGTTCAGTTTTACAAAATAGGTGATTCGCGCCGACAATGATAGTATCGGAAATTACTTAGTGTCCGTACGTAAACAAACTGAGTCGGCCGATTCGGTTATGCGCCGCAGGGTCTTGCGTCGTCTGAATCACTTGTGTTGGGGTGGACGGCCCACCGGCATCGAATGTGCCGATATAAGGTCGAGCAACGAACCTAATGAAAGGGCCGCCTCCGGATGGCGGATTTCGAGCAGCCCAATGGCCTCGCCTTCACCGCCGATGGCGCGACGATCTACGTATCCGACACGTCACTGTCGCTCGGCGAGGTGCCCGGGCATAAAGCCGGAACGAAGCACGAGATCATCGCATTCGATGTGGGCGATGGCGGCATGCTCTTCAATCGGCGCTTCTTCTCCCACACCGACCACGGCTATCCCGACGGATTTGCGGTCGATGTGCGCGGCTGGGTGTGGACGAGTGTGGCAGACGGCGTGCATATCTGGTCCGCGGATCGGCGCAAGCTGGGCTTCGTACCAAGTCGCCTGTGAACTATGTGATCTAGCGGTGGGCGAAGCCGAGGCTTGGTGAGCGGTTTGCGGCAGAGAGCCATGCGAGGAGGGCACAAAGAAGCCTGATCAACCATCTGCGGAGCAGCCGGAGGTTGTGTCCGACGCCGGCGAGGATGGCGTTGATGGCATCACCGTCGACGCCGAGCAGGAAGTTCCGCCCCAGATGGCTGTCGGTCTTCATGTGGCCGATGACGGGTTCGATGGCGGCGCGTCGGCGCAACTCGCGGCGGATGGTGGGGGTGATGCCGCGTTTCTGGCGGGATATGAAGATCTTTCTGCCCTCGGCTTCGACGCCGTAGCCGCGATAGCCGCGGTCGACATAGGCGCGGGCGACGGCAACGCCGGTGATCCGCTCGACCTGCTCGATCTGGCCGGCCAGGGTGTGGCCGTCATAGGGATTTCCCGGCTGGCTCTGCATGCCGAGAACGAACTGACCGCCGGGTGCAGCGGCGTTGGTGGTGGCGATGGAGACCTTCACGCCGAATTCGAAGCGCGTCCTGGCCTTGCCCTTGCCGATGCACTCCACCTCAGGCGCGTGCAGGGAATAGAGCTTGTCGGCACCGCGATCGGAGCGCTTCTGGCGAAGCAGGCGATTGATCAGGCCCAGCGTTTCGGCGAACGTGGCCTTCGCTTCAGCGTTGCCTGCGATCTTGCGGGTGATGTCACGCGCCAGCCGGCCCAGCCAGGTCCGCAGCTTGCGCACGCGAGCCTCGGCCTCGCGGCGTTTGCCACCATGATGCAGGCGGGCCGCCTCCTGCCTGGCGTAGCGCGCAACCCGGCGATACGACTGGCGTAGCGTGATACCGTGCTTGCGCGCCATGCGAGCGAGTGCCTCGATGCCGCGGTGCAGCAGCTTGCTGTCGGTCGGATGCGTCACTGCCTTCGGCTGGACCGTGGTATCGATGGTGACCCGCTCGTAGTGCTTCTCCGCCACGGCGCCACCCCGCTCGGCGGCCGCCAGCGTCTCGGCGAGCAGGGCCTCCATCCGCTCGGACCCGATCCGCTTGCGCCAGCGCGTCATCGAGGATCGATCAAGCGGCAGCGTGTGCTGGAAATGGATAGCGTCCGTCAATGTGGTGGAAATTCTGGTGTAGCTGAAGCGGCCAATGGTCACGCGGCGACGGTGGAAATTCGTGGTGTATCGGCATCGATGGCGGGTGCCATGAGTTCGACCATTCCCTCGATCTGCATATAGCGGTTCTGTGTCTGCCATTCGTCGTTGGCCTCGAGCAGCACGGCCCCGATCAGGCGGATGATCGAACCTTCATTGGGAAAGATGCCGACGACATCGGCGCGGCGCTTGACCTCCTTGTTCAGGCGTTCGAGCGGGTTCGTCGAGTGAATTTTGGTTCGGTGCTGGGCGGGAAAGTCCATGTGCGCCAGCACGTCGGTTTCACTGTCGTCGATGAACGCGCCAAGTTTTGGCCATTTGCCCCGGAGCTGGTCGGCCACATGGCGCAGGGTCTGGCTGGCACTGACGCGATCCGGCTGGATAAACGCCTGACGCAACGCTGCAGACACCATGCTCTGCTGCCCCTTCGGCACATAGGACAAGGCGTTGCGCATCCAGTGAACGCGGCATCTTTGCCAGGATGCCCCCATCACCCGGCGGATCGCCGCCTTCAACCCTTCATGAGCATCGGAGATCACCAGTTTCACCTCACGCAACCCACGGCGGACCAAGCTCTTGAGAAAGGTCGACCAGAAGGTCTCCGCCTCGGACGGGCCGATGTGCAGGCCGACGATCTCGCGCCGACCGTCGGTGTTCACCGCCACTGCGATTATCGCTGCAACTGAGACGATCCGCCCACCTTCGCGCTGCTTGAGATAGGTCGCATCCAACCACAGATACGGCCACTCGCCGGCGAGTGGCCGGTCGAGGAAGGCGTTCACCCTCTCATCGATGTCCTTGCACAGTTTCGAGACCGTGCTCTTGCTGATCCCCGTCAGCCCCATGGCCTGCACCAGCTCGTCTACCCGCCGGGTCGAGACGCCGCCAATCCAGGCTTCCTGGATGACCGCGGCCAGCGCCTTCTCCGAGGTCCGGCGAGCTTCCAGGAACGGCGGGAAGTAGCTCCCCTGCCGCAGCTTCGGGATCCGAAGCTGCAAGCTGCCAAGCCGCGTGTCCAATGCGCGTTCCCGGTAGCCGTTGCGATAGGTCGCGCGCTCGCCGCTGCGCTCGTAGCGGCTGGCGCCGATCAGCCCATCCACATCCGTCTCCATCAGCAGTTGAACCACCGCCTCCGCAACGCTGTGCAGAAAATCGCCGTCCCCGGCTTTGGCCAGTAGCTCAGCCAGTGGTAATCTATCTTCGGTCATCGGGTTCTCCAGGCTTCAGGTTGAAGTCTCGCAACTCCACCATAGCCGACTGATCCGATGGCCACCTCAAACTACACCGTTACACGGCCCAAAAGTCCACCACGACCCCGGACACTACCCTGGAAATGCGTCTCGCCGCAGAATGCCTGGACATACGGACTATCGAGATAGCGCGCGCAGATCGCTTCGTCGGACAGCCCATCCATGTGCTTGAGAAGATGCAGCGCCACCATCAGGCGGGTCGGCAGTGCCGGACGTCCCGCCGCCTCGGCGTAGAGTGAGCCAAAGCGTTCCTCGAAGACCCGCCAGTCGATCAGCCGGACCAGCCGCACCAGGGGATGCCGCTGGTCGATGATGTTCTCCAGCCGCGAGCGGAACAGTTCGAGATCATCCTGCGAGGCATTCAGCTTCGGCGGCATTCTTTCCTCCACGTCAAACGCATGATGTTCGGCATCAACGGGAGAGAATCACGATCGCGACCACCGCGCAACGCTCCAACGGTTTTGCAAGGTTTTTCCCCTCAGGCCACACAGACCTTGCAAATCCCAATATTGCCCGCCGCTAAAAAGTCATGACTAGATCAGCAAAGTTCGATTTTTCACAGGTGACTACCAACACCGGCGGTCGCCTCGAACTGCACGTTTGGCGGCGCGGACGGACGGCGGCTGTTCATCACAGCAACACAATATCTGCTCGCGATCGATCTTATCGGCTGAGCTGATGAAGATGCCCGTCGGGATCGCGGATCAGTGCGTCGGCATTTGATCGCCAAACGATACGCGTGGCGGCGAGATCATTTGCGAAGAGAGGGTGAAGCGCACGGCCGACGGGATGGCGATAGCCCAGCAGTTCAACGTGCGGCGGCTTACCCGTGGGGTTCATCGGCACCACATCGACTTCGGCGCCGTCAAGCCCGTCGAGCGCATCCTGCGTCGGGCCATAATTTACCGTAGCGCCTGCCTCGCCCAGCCCGTGACGCGCATAGAAGCGTCGGCTGGCTACGACATCGCTGACCGAGATCGCGCTATGGTCGATCCCCATGATGCCGGTACCCTTCCAGCCCGAATTGGCACCCGGCGCGAATTGGAGCAATTCGAGCGGATGACCTTCAGGATCGCGGAACTTGATCGCGGTTACCCCGCCAGCGGACTTGGGAAGCGTTACTGGGCGCGCTCGGCTGATCGGCGTGGCGCCGGCGTCGCGCGCGCGACGCCATGCGGCCTCCGCATCGTCGGTGACGAGCGCGAGGTGCTGGATGACGAGATCGCAAGCAGTCGTGTCAACCGGATAGGGGCGTCCCGGATGGTCGAAACTTTCGAGCTCCACGCGGCTTGGGCCGAGCAACATTGCGATGCGCGAACCGGCGCCTGAGAGGCCGAGGCGTGTGATTTCCTCGGCGGAAATGGGCGCAGCCTCGGCGACGTCGAAACCGATCTCGCGATAAAAGACAGCCAACCGCGCTGGCTCAGCAGTAACGAGCCGAAAGCCTGCTATCCCCTCGAAAATCATGTCAGGTGACATGACCCGCGTCTCGGTTTGACATGAAGTTGGACGGTCATCAGGCAGCACGGTTGATCACCAATCGTTCCGGATCTATGGCCTTTCTTACCGTTCACCTCGGTGCAGCCCTGATCCTCTCCGAACGAGAAGTCACCCGGTCCCTGCTCGATGCGCGTACCGTCCATGCTTTCGATCCACCAACGGCCAGATAGCACGATGATCCATTGCGGCGCCGGATTCTCGTGCCAGTCGCCCACCCAGCCGACCGGTTGGACGGTGAAGACAACGGTCGCCTCGCTGCGTTCCATCTTGTCATTCCACTGCGGATCGGCCGGGCCTACGGCCTTGAGTTGATAATCGGTGAGCGCGCATTGCGATTGATGACTGGTGCCATCGCCATCGACATAAAGATGCCAATAGGGAACCGAGGGCCTTGGGCCTGCCGCGTCGGTTTGATCGCTCATGGGTGAGTTCCATAAGGATGGCTGGAGGCGAAGGGTGCATGAATGAAGGGTGCCAACCCCATCCCGTCCGTGCCGATAACGATCAGCAGGAAACCGGCGCCGAGCGATAGGTTTTTCAGAAAATCCCACAGGAGCGTACGGCCTTTGCCGTCGGGATCAGACCAGAAATCGCCCTGTGCCCAGAATTGTTTATATAGAACCGCCGTCGCCGCGCAGTAGCCGGCAATGACGAAGGCACTCGCCCGATCGGCTATGCCAGTGACGACGCCAAGGCTGCAAATCACCTCCACGAAGAGGCCGATCAGGATCATCGCCATCGCGATTGGGCGCGGCTTGAACATGCTCTGCGCCTGTTTGACCGCGTGATTGAAGCCGAAAAACTTGTCGAGTGCGCTGAACGGGAGGAATAACAGCACGAGGCCATAGCGGACCACGAGCACAACGATTGCTGCTGTCGTCATAGCTGGTCCCTGATGTTATCGACCACGCGCTCCACATCGTCGATCGCAATTGTCGAATTTACCGCTCCGATATCCGCTGCGGGTCGGATAGATGAACAGCCATTTCCAGTCGAGCCCCACCGCCAGAACTTCGAGGGCCGGCTGGTTGGACGCAATACGTCGATAGGGATCAAGCGTGTGAGTATAGTGCCAGAGCAAGAAGCCGAGACCGATGACGATGCCGATCGGCGGGACCAGATAAAGCCTTCGATAGTCCAGGAAAAATCCCGCTTCGGCCTGAACGCGCTATGCTTGTTGGACAGTCGATAATGCCAAGCGATGAGTGGAGTGAGCAGCAGCACCGGACAGCAACGAAGACCAGCACGATGCCGACGATGACGTAGAGGTGCCATTGGCTCGCAGCGATCGGACCCCGCATGATTCATCACATCGAACTTCAGCGCGTCGCATCCGGTGAGCAGGAACGGGGACAGTATCGCGAAAAGCAAAGGCTGCCCCTTCGATACCTTGATCCGGAAGCTCGTTGATTCACAAGCCGGGATCAGAACGAGCCAGCGTTTATCAGACCCAGATTGGTAAAGGCCTGAAGAATTTTTCCGGTCAACCTGCGGCCTCATTTTCCATTGTCCGCGTTTCCAGATGCAGCCCTTTTTGCCGCCTCATCGAAATTGCGCGTATAGGCTTGTGCCGCAAGCAGGATTGCCTCGGATTGCGCCGGATAGGTGTGTGCCACCTCTGCCAGCGCCTTCATGCCGATGCCGGCGCTCATTATGACGGCCATCTCGTTAATCAACTCGCTCGCCCGCGAGGAGACGATGGTCGCGCCTAAAATCCTGTCGGACCCTTCCGATATGTGGATCTTGACGAAGCCCGTGTCCCGTCCATCGGTGATCGCGCGATCGACGTCGTGCATCATCACGGTGAAACTCTTGATGGGAATCGATTGCTGGCGCGCTTCCCAGACGTGCAGACCGATATGCGCGATTTCGGGATCGCAATAGGTGCACCAGGGTATGACCAAGCTGCTTTGTCGCTGTTGTGCCTGCATCAGCGCATTCCGAACCGCCATGCGCGCTGAGGACTGTGCGGCGTTGGTGAATTTAAGCGCCAAGCAGACGTCACCTGCGGCGTACACATTTGGATTTGTGCTGCGCAGAAAATCATCAACTTTGATTCCATGGTCCTCGTCAAAAGTGACGCCGGCGGCTGCAAGATTGAGCTTTTCGACATTTGGAACCCGGCCGATGCTCAACAGGATTTCGTCGGCTTGAATGTCGCCCTTTACATCGTTATTGACGGTCTCCAGAATCTTGATGCCGTTCACGCGCCGCGCCCCGACCACCGTGGTGTTCAGACGGATATCGACTCCATCGCGCGCCATGGAGCGGGATAGGATTTCCGCGGCGTCACGTTCCTCGCGAGGCAGGAATTTCGGATCGTTCTGCACGATGGTTACGTGCGATCCCAGCCCGCAAAAGGCTTGCGCCATTTCGCAACCCAGCGGGCCTCCGCCGATGATGGCGAGACGCGTCGGCAGTGCTGCCATCTCGAAGATCGTCGCGCTCGTGCGATAACCCGTCTGATCGAGGCCCGGAATATTGGGCACCCCGGGACGCGCGCCTGTGGCGATGAGCGCCTTTTTGAAATGCACGGGCGCGTCGTCCACAAACAGCGTATCCGCGCTCTCGAACCGGGCAGAACCGAAAAAAATGTCGACACCCGGTTCGGCGAGTTCGTGAACCGAATGATATCCCGATATGCGCGTCCGAATCCGGCGCATGCGCGCCATCACCTTGTCAAAATCGAGAGACGGCGCAGACGGGATCGGCGCTCCGAACGCTTCGGCATCCCGCATCGTGCTACAAACGCGCGCGGTGCAGATGATTGCCTTGGATGGGACCGACCCTGCATTCAGCGAATTTCCGCCCAGGCGATTGCGCTCGATGAGTGCGACGGAGAACCCCAGCCGCGCGGCGTACTCTGCCGCTTCCAGTCCGGCCGGGCCCGCTCCGACAATTGCGATGTCGTAGGGGTTCCGTGGCACCGGGTTTTTCCAATCTGAAGGGCGTACCCTCCGAAGGAAGCGATCCTCGTCGCCAGGTTTCGTTATTGGGACGCCATCTTGCATTGCTAAAGCCACCCGTCTTCAAAACCGGCGCGTTGGAGCCCATCGTGCACGTAACTGCAATGCCGCATGATCTCCCAGATCATATCAGTGCGATGATTTTCAATCATCATCACGAGCAGGCCCTGGTCGAGCCCGTACCATCCTGTGGAAAGCCAGCCGCCGTCGCCATCCGACAGTGTCGGATTGAAGCCGCTTGAAAATCTGTCCTGGTGGCAGACTTTCGGATGCAACTCGAGAAGACCGCGCGTGCCGGCGAGCGCGGCATCGGCCCCAAAGGGCAGTGTTGCAAGCATGGCCCAAGGCGCGATCGTTCCGTCATCGGGACCGTACGGTACGCCGCGCGACATGTAGCCGAAGAAGCGGCAATCCTTACCGTTCTCGAGCATCTCCGGGGCGGTCGGGCCATCTCCTGCCGTTACACCCCAGAAGTCGCGACCATAGGCTTCGAACCCGTATGGATTGCGTTCGGCGTATTCGCGATGAACAGCGATGGCGCTCTTCGTATTCTCAAAATAGTCGCTCGCCTTCTCACGCATGAACTCATCGCGGATACCGCGAAAGTCGATCCACGCATGGGAGAACAGGTGCGTGAAAAGCGGACCGGAATAGAGAACATCGCGGTCCAGCAGATTTTCCCACTGATAGGTCAGCTGCCATGTAACGTATCCGGCTGGCGTGAGCGGAAAGGTCGGCGAGCCAAGACCTAGAACGTAGAGAAGCGCCGCTTCGTTGTATCCTTCCCAGCCATAATGGAGAAACCCACACTCGGGTTTCCATCCTTGCGAAAGGCCTAGTGTGCCGTTCTGGGCCCATCGCCAATCGACGCGGCGATACAACGCGTCGGCCAGTTCGCGAATTTCACGCTCGCCACTGCCGTCGAAGTAGCATGCGGCCACCAGGAAACCGGCGACCAGCAGCGCGGTATCGATCAGCGAGAGTTCGCATTGCCAGACGCGCTTGCCCGTCTGCATGTCAATAAAGTGATAATAGAAGCCCTTGTAGCCGGTCGCGTCGGGTGCATCGCTCTGAGTGCTGCATGAAAAGAATCTGAGAACCTTGAGCGTGCGGGTAGCTGCATCCGTGCGTGACAGCCAACCATTCCGGACCGCAATAGGATAGCAGGACAGCGCAAACCCGACCACGGCAATACTGCACGGCGACCCCTGGCGGGACGTGTCCGCGACAAGGCCGGTATCGGCGTTAGCGTAGTCGATCAGATAGGAAAAAGCCGCCTGCTGCAGGCGGATCGTGAGTGCCTCGTCCGAAAGCTGCGCCAGATCGCCCATCCCGGTCAATTCGAGAAATGGATCGCGGCGACCGATTGTGGCGGCATCGACACTTTAATGTTCAACTTCCCGGAGTCACCATTGACCGGAACCGGTTCGCTCTGGAACTGCGACAGATGCTTGAGTTCTTCAATGGTCGCGGCGTTCAAATATTCAGGCTTGCCCCGTTGCTCCCAATGGGGCTTCGCATTGGCGTGCTCCAGGTCGATCCGCTGAATGGACGCCATCGATTCCGGCTTCGCGGACTTGAGCTCGAAGGAAACCTGCTCTGTCTCGATCGGATGCCGCGGCAGCGCAAAGTTCGTCAATACCAGCGTGGAACGCTGATCGCCGCGCACGAACCAGGCATCGACGGTTGCGTGGCTCCCCTTGACCGGCATCATCTGCGTGCCCAGTTCATGCAGCAACTGGAAGGCTCGATAGGCGGGCTTGGCGATGCCATGAATGTTGAGCAACCCGAATCCGCCGTGGAATGGGATCGAAGGGAAATAGTTTTCCTCGAAAATGTCTGAGAACGTCCAATAGCTGTATCCCTGAACCAGCCCACTGGCTTCGAGGATCGTTTTGACGATAAACGCGGCGGCGTAGGGATCGTCATGCATCGGATCGCGCGGATTGGAGGATGTGCACCACTCCGTGTAGTAGACCGGCAAATCGCCGGCGTTCTTTCGGACGTCGCGGGCCTGTTCGCGCAGGATGCTGCGCGTTGAGGCCGCTAATTGAGCTTCGGTGTCGTCGCCCGGTTTGCCGAATGCATCCGTGGGATAATGATGTGTACTGACGAAATCGGCCGGCAGGTCATTGGCCTTGCAGAATGCCAGAAAATCATCGATCCACGCATTCGCCGCCGTGGCGGGACCGCCGACTTTCAGCATTGCGTCAACGCCCTTGATGGCCTCCACGGTGTAGCGGTACAGCTCGAAATAATCGCTCTGCTGACCGTTTCCGAATGCCGTCAGGTTCGGTTCGTTCCAGACCTCGAAGAACCACTGCCGCACTTCGCCCAATCCGTAACGGTCCACCCAATGACGTACCAGCTTTCTGATCAGCACGGCCCATTGCGCATAGTCCCTGGGACGGCCGACATTGGCTCGGTAGTGAAAAACCGTCTGATCACCGGAGGACAGAGCAGACGGCATGAAACTCAATTCGACAAAAGGCTTCATGCCGATCGACAGCAGGAAATCGAAGATCTGGTCGGTATTGAAAAACGAATAGAAGAACGTGTCGCCCTCACTCACCAGCGTTCCCATGTCATCGCTCAGAATGCCGTGAAACCGGACATGCCGCATGCCAAGTTCGTCATGCGCCTGCTTGAGTTGCGCCTGCCAATCAGCCCGCAAAGCAAGTGTCGCATGGCCGCTGCCGACCGTATGCTCCCAGAAATGCGGAAAGTCTGTGGTGCGTCCGCTCAGGTCGCTTGAGAACATGGCCGTCATTTCAGTCTTTCCTTGATTCGGTCGGCGACACGAAGCGCGTTGGCGATGATTGTCAGCGTCGGATTGACCGCCCCGATCGATGGAAAGAAGCTGGCATCCGCAATGTACAGGTTATCGAGTTGATGGGCCTTGCAGTCGAGGTCCAGCACCGAGTTCGCGGGATCGGTCCCGAAGCGCGCCGTCCCTGCTTGATGCGCCGTGCCGCCGATCGGAATGTCATTGCCCAGATAAAGGCTGCGCTCCAGGAGTACTGGATGAGCGCCCGCGCTGCTCAATATCTGCTCGAGCTTTTTCTTGAGCCGATGATGAGCTTCCATATCACCTTCGGTGATGTCCAGAACGACACGCTCGCCATCGTAGCGAATGCGGTTTTCCGGCCGCGGAATATCCTCGCTCGACAACCAGAAATCCATCGAGTGGCGCGCCATCTCATCGAACGGCATCTTTGGCATCCATTCCAGCCAGCTCGGCAGCGCTTCGCCCCTGATTTGCGCGCCATGCGACGTGGCGCACATCTGTATTAACCCGAGCGGATATTCCCAGTCATCCGATCCGAAGTAGAAATCGGAGATCGCGAGGGTTTTCTGGAATACCGTGTCGTTGGGTTCGCGCATCAGCGCCATCAGAATGGACTGATTGTGACGCATGTAGTTGCGCCCGACCTGGCCGGAACCGTTGGCGAGGCCATCGGGATGATCGTCGTTCGCGGAGCGCAGCAGAAGCAGCGCCGAGGACAGCGCGCCGCACGCGACGACTACGATATCGGCCGAGTAGTGCTCTTCACTGCCATGGCGCGTCACCGCGACGTCTTTCACTTTGCTGCCCTTGGCGTCCGTTCCGAGCCTGGAGACATACCCGTTGGTCAGCAACGTCAGGTTGGGGTGCAACTTAAGTGCCGGATCGACGCACATGACCTGCGCGTCCGCCTTGCCGTTCAGAAGACAGGGAAATCCATCAAACGCGTCGCAGCGGATGCAGATGCTGGTCGGCGTGACTTTTCCATGCTCCTCATCAAGAAGAATACCAAGAGGGAGATGAAACGGGTGCAAGCCGCCTCTCGCCAGGCTGTCCTGTAGCGTTTGGATGCGCGGCTCGTGGGAAACCGGCGGATAGGGAAAGGGACCGCTTGAAGGGGGCTCGTTCGGATCTTCGCCGCGTTGGCCGTGAACGTGAAACAGCCGCTCGGCCTCGCCGTAATAGGGCTCGAACACCTCGTACTTTAGAGGCCATGCAGGAGAGACGCCGTCCTTGTGCTGGACTTCGCCGAAATCTCGCTCTCGCAGTCTGAAAAGCGCCGCGCCATAGACCTTTGAGTTGCCGCCGACATAATAATGCAGGCCGGGATGAAAAGTCTCGCCATTCTTGCCATACCACGTCTCATCAGCTTGATAGGCGCCATCGACGAACACCGTCTGCGAGTCCCAGTTCGCACGCGAACGCGGCAGATAATCGCCACGCTCAATCAGCAAGATGCGTTTGCCGGTTGGCGCGAGGCGATACGCGACAGATGCGCCACCAGGGCCGCTTCCGATGATGATGACGTCGTAATGCTGCGTCATCGTCTTCAACCGTTGGTCGAGAAGCCGGGGTAAAGCGTCATGCCCCCGTCAACGAAGAGTGTGGTGCCTACGACGTAGTCGGAATCGTCAGACGCCAGCCAAACGGCGGCGCGTGCGATATCTTCGGGCAGTCCGATCCTTCCATAGGGAATTAGCGTCAGCAGACTCTTGAGGGCCTCCGGCGTGTCCCAGGCGGAGGTATTGATTGGCGTCTGTATCGCGCCTGGTGCGATGCCGTTGACGCGGATGCGCTTGGGGGCAAGCTCCTGCGCCATGCTCTCCATCATCAATTTGATGCCGCCCTTCGAGGTGGCGTAATTCGCGTGACCTGCCCACGGGATCACTTGGTGCACCGAACTCATGCAAATGATCTTACCGGCTGCGCGCGACACGGATGGGACCACGCCGCGGCGCAGGAACTCGCGTATGGCCGCCCGCGCGCAGAGAAACTGGCCGGTCAAATTGACGCCAAGGACTTTGTTCCACTTTTCCAGGGTCATGTCAGAAAATGCAGAGTCGCGTTGCATACCGGCATTGTTGACGAGGATGTCGATCGTGCCAAATTCGCGTACGGCTCGGTCGAACATGTCGCCGACCTCATCTTCATGCGAAACATCGGCCTTGTGTGTGATAGCGTTGCCGCCGAACTGCTTGATCTTGTCAACCACAGCGTTCGCGGCGGCGTCGCCCTCGACATAATTCACCACTACATCGGCGCCCGCCTGGCCGAGAGCAATTGCGACGCCCTCGCCGATGCCGGAGTTGGCCCCGGTAACGAGCGCCTTCTGTTTGGCCAAGAGCTTGCGATCGGACATGGGGGTTCTTTCACAAATACCGCAAAAGGTCGGGCAACCCTTGCGAGAGGGTGGCGACCTCTTGAAGAGACAAGTTTGACGGTCCGGTGCTTGCCGGACTGGCCGCAACCTTTATCGGCGAAGCCGGCGGCAAACCCCAGGCCTTTCTTCAGTGGATCGGCCGCTCGTCTGAGGATGCCGGCGTTTGGGCGATCGCGGCAGGCTCGGAATCTACCTAGTCGGCCCAAATGCCGCTGGTCGCACTCGTTGGCTCACCGCCGATTTCCGGAATACGCGTTCCTCTTGATCAAGGAGGGCAAAATCGGGGTCATGTGAACCCAGTATTCGTACTGCTCGATGAGGGCCGTCCGCCTCCAGCTTCACGGCCTAGCCCAATACTTGGCCAATTTCGTCCGCATCCCGGCGCTATCAGGTGAAATCACTCAGCGATCACCCGCGACGCTTGGGCAAACCGGCCAGAATCGAGCGAAGGTCATCGATCACGCCGGCGACGCTACGCTGTCTTTCAGATGGCGGTTGCGGCGCCGCGCGACTTCGGCGGTATTCTGGTGTTGACTGGCGGCCTTCGACCAAAAGCCGGTGGCGCGGTGCTGAGACAGATGGTTGTCCCGTCGTCACCGCCACCGACGTCGGGCGCACCGTGCCCGCCTTCAAACCCGCGCCGGGTTCAGACAATTCTGACCAGGATCGAAGCCGGTGGCGCCGAGCGTATGGGGGTGCTGATTAATTGAGTATTTTCCGAGTCTTGTCTTACTCTTACGATCCCGCCGTAATCAGCTTATCGCAACTCACTCTAATCCGATTGCTGTGACGAGCGAGAAACGACCATGGAACGGGAATTGCTGATGGGGTTCGGGACGCTATTGACGCCATTGCCACGGACCACGTCAGGTCACCTTCCAAGTTTGCAAATTGTACATGATCCGTATGATATTTTCGTGTCCGTTGTGAGTAAGAAACGGCATGTCGTAATCATCGGCGCGGGCTTCGCGGGGCGGCTGCGCACTGTCGAGGGTCGGCTGTTGCAGCTGCGCTTCTCCGAGAAGTCCCTGGCGCCAAGCTGCGACGGCGCTGCACATGTCGATGTCGCCGGCGATCTGCCCGCCGCCGCTGAATGGCGTGCCGACCGGGACGCCGCCCGTCCCGCGCCGTAATCCGGCTTCTGCCCCGCCTGAGCAAAGGTCCTCCGCCCGGACCGTCCGGCCCATGCCTCTCGCGCCACTCTGCACCGGAAGGCATAAATGAATCCGATCGTCGACCTTCGCCGCTACTCCTTCAAACGGGGCAACCGCGCCCGGCAGGGCTCCGTCTGGAACGACGCCTCGCCGATCCGCGAGGAATTGTTCGGTGCCGAGCGGCTGGAACAGCACGCACGAAGCCTCGCTGCCGCCCAGCCCATCACCGCCCGGCCGCCTTCCGCCCCTTCGCTGCATACCCGCCTGAAGAGGAATGCCGGTGTGCTACTCGCCGCCTACCGGGCAACGGCTGCCGATGTCGAGGCAGGCCGCACCGTGGTGCCGGCCGCCGAGTGGCTGCTAGACAATTATCATCTCGTTGAGGAACAGGTCCGGGAGATCCGTGACGACCTCCCGCCTAGCTATTACCGGTTGCTGCCGAAGCTCGCCGAGGGGCCGTTCGCCGGCTACCCTCGCGTGCTCGGCCTCGCCTGGGCCTATGTCGCCCATACCGACAGCCATTTCGATCCCGAGATGTTGCGCTGCTTCATCGCGGCCTATCAGCAGGTCGAGCCGCTGACCATCGGCGAGCTGTGGGCTGTGGCCATCACACTGCGCATCGTGCTCATCGAGAACCTGCGCCGGCTGGCCGACCAGATCACCGCCGGGCGTCGGGCGCGCCGAGAGGCCGACCTGCTCGCCGACCGGCTTCTCGTCTCGGGCGAAGCCCGGGCCGCGCTCGACGCCGACATCCTGATCCGCTCGCCGGAACCGCTGGACGAGGTCTTCGCCGCCCAGCTCGTCAAGCGGCTCAGGGACCGGGACCCGCGGATCACGCCGGCACTGGGATGGCTGGAGACACGACTGGGAGCCCAAGGCGCATCGGTCGAAGGTGTGGTGCAGCATGCTCAGCAGCGGCTTGGCGCCTCCAACGTCAGCGTGCGCAACGTCATCACCAGCATGCGGCTGATCTCCGACATCGACTGGGCCGAGATGTTCGAGAGCGTCAGCCTGGTCGATGATCGGCTGCGGGCGGGGAGTGCCTTCGCCGCGATGGATTTTTCCACGCGCAACCTCTACCGGAGCGCGATCGAGCAACTCGCCCGCGGCTCCGTGGCATCCGAGCTCGACATCGCCGGGCGGGCGCTGCAGGCCGTTGCGTCGGTGAACGCCACAACGCAGGATGCGTCGACCGGGCCGGCCAGCGATCCCGGCTTTTATCTCATCGGCGATGGGCGGAGCGCATTCGAACGGACGATCCGTTTCCGCCCGCCCGCCCGGCTTCGCCTTAGCCGCCTCAGCATCCGGCTCGGCATAGGTGGATATATCGGCACGATCATCGCCGTTACGCTGGGCCTCATCGCGCTGTCACTCTGGGCACTCTCATCCGCCGGCCTTTCCAGCGGCTGGCTCGTTTTGTTCGCGGTCATTGGCTTCGTCTCGGCAAGCGAACTGGCGACCGCACTGGTCAACCGGGGCGTGGCATGGATGTTCAATGCCACCAGCCTGCCGGGCCTCGAACTCGCGGGCGGCGTCCCGACCTCCTTGCGCACTCTCGTCGCCGTGCCGACGCTGCTCACCAGCGAAGCCGACCTTCAGGAACAAGTCGAAAGGCTGGAAGTTCATTTCCTCTCCGGTGCCGGCGGCGATATCACTTTTGCCCTTCTGTCGGATGGCATGGACGCCGACTGCGAGGTCCTGCCGGACGATGCGCCATTATTGGAGCTCGCCGTGCAAGGGATCGAGCAACTTAATCTGCGTCACGGCGCCGGCCCGGCCGGCAACCGCTTCCTCCTGCTGCACCGCCATCGCCTGTTTAATCCGGGCGAAGGAAAATGGATGGGATGGGAGCGCAAGCGCGGCAAGCTGCATGAGCTCAACCGCCTGCTGCGCGGCGCGGACGACACCTCCTTCATGGCCGTTGGTGGCCGGCCTCCGGAGGTCCCGGTGGATGTGCGCTACGTGATTACGCTCGATGCCGACACCCGCCTACCGCGCGACGCCGCGCTCCGGCTCATCGGCAAGATGGCGCATCCGCTGAACCGGCCGAAATTCAACGCTGCCGAGCGGCGGGTGGTAAGCGGCTACGGGATCCTCCAACCGCGGGTGACGCCCTCGTTGCCAATCGGCCGCGAGGGCTCGTTCTATCAGCGGGTCATCTCCGGCGGCGGCGGCATGGACCCCTATGCGGCGGCTGTTTCCGACGTCTATCAGGACCTCTTCGGCGAAGGTTCCTACACCGGAAAAGGCATCTATGAGATCGATGCCTTCGAGGCATCGCTTGCCGGACGCATCCCCGACAACACGCTGCTCAGCCACGATCTCTTCGAGGGCGTGTTTGCACGCGCTGGCCTTGCGTCGGATGTCGAGGTCGTCGAGGAATTCCCTTCGCGCTACGATGTCGTCGCCAAGCGGCAGCATCGCTGGATGCGCGGCGACTGGCAGTTGCTGCCGTGGATCGTGGGTGACGGTGCAGGATGGCGCGGCCTGACCACGGTCGGGCGCGGTAAGATGCTCGACAATCTGCGTCGCTCCGTGGCGGGGCCGCTTACATTGCTGGCACTGGGCTTATGCTGGCTGTTTCCCGTGCCGGCGGCACGGATCGGCACGCTTCTGGTCATCTCCACTGTCGCGGTTCCCTCCTTCCTGCCGATCCTCTTCAGCCTGCTTCCGGGCCGCCCCGACATACGCGTACGCAGCCACTTGGCCCGGCTGCGGTCCGATCTGTGGCTCGCCGCAGCCCAGACATTGCTGTCGCTCGTCTTTCTCGCCGATCAGGCATGGCGTGCGGGCGATGCCGCGATCCGCACGCTGCTGCGGCTGCTCGTGACGCGCCGCCATCTGCTCGAATGGACGACGGCCGCCAAATCCTCGGCAGCGCCGCGACTGGATCTCATCGGCTTCTATCGGCAGATGTCGAGCGGCACGGTGCTCGGCCTGGTAATTACAGGGGGCGCGCTCACCCTCTCGCCATCCATCTGGCCGCTCATCCTGCCTTTCGCCTTGCTCTGGCTCGGCGCGCCCGCGATAGCGCAATGGGCGAGCCGTTCGCCAAAGGTGCCGCTGCGCCTCGCCGTCGGTGAACGGGAAGCACGCGACCTGCGGCTGATTGCCCGGCGCACCTGGCGCTTCTTCGAGACCTTCGTCACCCCGGCCGACAACATGCTGCCGCCGGACAATTTCCAGGAAGTGCCGAAGCCGGTGGTCGCGCGCCGCACCTCGCCGACCAATATCGGCCTCTATCTGCTCTCGGCCGTCGCCGCCCGCGACTTCGGCTGGGCCGGCACGATCGAGACCATCACGCGGCTGGAGGCGACCTTCGCCACGCTGAAGAGGCTGCGCCGCTTCCACGGGCACTTCCTCAACTGGTACGGCACGCAGGACCTCGCGGCATTGCCGCCCGCCTACGTCTCGTCCGTCGACAGCGGCAATCTCGCCGGTCATCTCATCACGCTGGCCAATGCCTGCGAGGAGTGGCGGGATGTCCCCGTCGGCGCGAGTGCGCGCGCGGGCATCGCTGATGCTTTGGCCTTGGCCCGCGAGGCGATGGCCGGCCAGTCCGGTGCGGGCGGTTCGCAGGGGCAGGCGCTGACTGCGGCGCTGGACGAGATCGACGTCCAACTGAACGGCGTGCAGACGCTGGAAGCGACGGCTCCGATTCTGAAACGGCTTACCGACAAGGCCACGAGGATCGTGCTGGAGACTATTCCGGCGACGGGCGACGACGGAGTCACCGACATCGTCTATTGGACAAACGCGCTCGGTAAGGCGGTGAGCGAACATGAGCGCGACCGCCTCGAGCTTCTGGCAGTGCCTGCCGCTACACGGGATCGCCTGACCGCGCTGGCGGATATGGCACGGGCCATGGCCATGGAGATGGACTTCGCCTTCCTGCTCGATCCCGAGCGGAAGCTGCTCTCCATCGGCTATTCGCTCGCCGAGAACGGCCGCGATCCAAGCTGCTACGACCTTCTGGCGTCCGAAGCGCGCCTCGCCAGCCTGTTCGCCGTCGCCAAGGGCGATGCGCCAACCCGCCATTGGTTCCGACTCGGGCGGCTTGCGACGCCACTCGGCAACGCCTCGGCACTCATCTCCTGGTCGGGATCGATGTTCGAATACCTCATGCCGTCGCTGGTGATGCGAGCGCCGGCCAGCAGCGTGCTCGAACAGACCAACCGCCTGGTGGTCGAGCGCCAGCAATCCTACGCGCGGTCTCTCGGCGTTCCGTGGGGCATGTCGGAATCCGCCTACAATGCGCGCGACATCGAATTCACCTATCAATACGCCAATTTCGGCGTGCCTGGCCTCGGCCTCAAGCGCGGCCTCTCGGAGAGCGTCGTCGTGGCGCCCTATGCGACCGGCCTTGCCAGCATGGTGAATCCCGAGCGCGCGCGACAGAACTATGCCCGTCTCGTCGAGCTGGGCGCGCAGGGCCGCTACGGCTTCTATGAAGCGCTCGACTTCACCCGTTCGCGGCTTCCGGAAGACGAGGACGTCGCCATCGTCCGCAGCTTCATGGCCCATCACCAGGGCATGACCATCGTCGCCATCGCCAACACGCTGCTGGGCGGCGAGATGCGCGCCCGATTCCATCGCGAGCCGATGATCCGGGCGAGCGAGCTGCTGTTGCAGGAACGCTCGCCGCGCGACGTCGTCGTGGCCCGTCCCCGCGCCGAGGAAGTTCGGGCCGCCGCCGTCGATGCCCGCAGCGAGGGGGCGATGGTGCGCCGCCTGACCGCGCCCGCTCCCGGGGCGCCGATTACGCATCTGCTCTCCAATGGCAGCTACGCCGTCATGATGACCGCCGCCGGCAGCGGCTACAGCCGCTGGGGCGACATCGCGGTGACGCGCTGGCGCGAAGACGCCACGCGCGACGACTGGGGTTCCTTCATCTTCCTGCGCGACATGCGGGGCGGCAGCATCTGGTCCGCCACCACGCAGCCGATGGCGGACGCTGCGGGTGAAAGCGACGTGGTGTTCGGCGAGGACTACGCCGAGTTCATCCGTCACGATGTCGGCCTGACCACGACGATGGATGTCATCGTCTCCGGCGAGCACAACGGCGAGGTTCGGCGCGTCTCGCTGACCAATAGCGGCCGGCGGACCCGCGAGATCGAGCTGACCTCCTATGCCGAGCTCGTCCTGACCACGCCGGCCGCCGACAATGCCCACCCGGCCTTCGCCAAGATGTTCGTCGAGACCGAGCATCTGCCTGAGTTTGGTGCTCTCATCGCCACGCGGCGACGTCGGGCGCCGGGCGAACCGCAGATATGGGCCGCGCATTTCGCGGTGGTGGAAGGCGAGGTCGCCGCAAATCCGCAATACGAGACCGACCGCGCGCGTTTCATCGGACGTGGGCGCAGCATCGGCACGGCCGAGGCTATGTCGGGCGGCCGGCCGCTCTCGAACAGCGTGGGAACGGTGCTGGACCCAATCTTCTCGCTGCGTCAGAGCGTTCGAATCGAGCCGGGCAAGGTCGCGCGTGTGGCATTCTGGACCGTCGTCGCGTCGTCGCGGCCGGAACTGCTCGATCTGATCGATGCCCATCATGATCGCAACGCGTTCGACCGTGCTAAGACCCTGGCGTGGACACAGGCGCAGGTCCAGCTTCGACACCTCGACGTGGACGCAGAAGAAGCCGCCGACTTTCAGAGAATCGCCGCGCCGCTGCTCTATACCGACCGGCGCTTCAGGTCGCCGTCCGAGACGATCACGCGCGGTGCCGGCCCGCAGTCTGGTCTGTGGCCGCACTCGATCTCTGGCGACCTGCCGATCGTGCTGCTTCGGATCGACGATGTCGAAGACATGGCGCAGGTGCGCCAATTGCTGCACGCCCATGAATATTGGCGCATGAAGCGCCTCGCCGTGGACCTCGTTATTGTGAACGAGCGGGCTTCCTCCTATGTGCAGGACCTGCAGATCGCCATCGAGGCCGCGGTACGGACCAATCAGTCGCGTCCGCTGCTGGGCAAGGAACCGGCGCAGGGGTCCGTCTTTATGCTGCGCGCCGATCTCATGAGCGTGGAGGCGCATGCGCTTCTGCGCTCGGTCGCCCGGATCGTCCTTGGGGCCCGCGGCGGCACTATCGCTGACCATTTCGCTCGCCTGGGTCCGCCGTCGAATCCGCCTCCGGTCCAGCGCCGGGCGCGGGCTTTGACCCCGATGCGTGAACCCGCGTCGTCGCGCGAGCCGCCGAAGCTCGAATTCTTCAATGGCCTGGGCGGATTCGACAAGGACGGGCGGGAATATGTGACCATCCTCGAACGCGGCCACACCACTCCGGCACCGTGGATCAACGTCGTCGCCAATGCCTGCTTTGGTTTCCAGGTTTCGGCTGAGGGCAGCGGCTACAGCTGGGCGCAGAACAGCCGAGAGAACCAGCTCACCCAATGGTCGAACGACGCGGTCGCCGACCCGGCGGGCGAGGCGATCTATGTGCGGGACGAGGAGAGCAGCCATCTGTGGAGCCCGACCGCGCAACCGATCCGAGGTGACGGCACCTATGTCGCGCGGCACGGCTTCGGCTATAGCAGGTTCGAGCATGAAGCGAACGGCGTCGCCCTGGACCTGCTGCACTACGTGCCGCTCGACGATCCGATTAAAATCTCGCGCTTAAGACTTACCAATCGGTCCGGCCGGCCGCGCCGGCTTTCCGTCACCGCCTATGCGGAATGGGTACTCGGCACTTCGCGCGGGGCGTCGGCTCCGTTCATCACCACGGAGATGGACGCGCAGTCCGGAGCGATGCTGGCACGCAATCGGTGGAGCGTCACCTTCGGCTCTCGCGTCGCCTTCGCCGATCTCGCGGGGCGGCAGACCACCTGGACCGCCGACCGCACCGAATTCCTCGGCCGCGATGGCGGACCTGCGTCTCCTCTCTGCCTTGCAAGCAAGGTGCCTCTGTCCGGGACGACCGGCGCCGGCCTCGATCCGTGCGCTGCGCTGCAGACTGTAGTCGAGCTCGGCATCGGCGAGACGGTCGATGTCGTCTCCTTCCTCGGCCAGTGCAGCTCAGTAGACGAGGTGCGGGCACTCGTCGATCGCTATCGCCACGCCGATCTCGATGCTGCGCTCGCCGCCGTGACGCAGCACTGGCATGACGTGCTCGGCGCGGTCCAGGTGAAGACGCCGGACCGGGCGATGGACATCATGCTGAATGGCTGGTTGCTCTACCAGACGCTCGCCTGCCGCATAACCGCACGCTCGGCCTTCTATCAGGCGAGCGGCGCCTATGGCTTCCGCGACCAGTTGCAGGACGGCATGGCGCTGACGCTGGCTCTGCCCGCGGAGACGCGGGACCATATATTGCGCGCCGCCGGGCGGCAGTTCGTCGAGGGCGACGTCCAGCATTGGTGGCTGCCGCAATCGGGCCAGGGAGTTCGCACCCGCATCTCCGACGATCATGTATGGCTCGCCTTCGCCACCGCGACCTACATCGACGGAACCGGAGACGCCGCAATCCTCCACGAGCCCGTGCCTTATCTCGACGGCCCGGTCCTGCGGACCGAAGAGCATGAGCATTTCTTTCAGCCGATGCCCTCGGATATCGTGGAGCCGCTCTACGAGCATTGCGCCCGCGGCCTAGATCATGCCGTTGCTCTCATCGGCGAGCTCGGCCTGCCTTTGATCGGCACCGGCGATTGGAACGACGGCATGAATCGCGTCGGCGAGGCCGGCAGGGGCGAAAGCGTTTGGCTCGGCTGGCTCCTCGTCCGGACCATCGAGATGTTTGCGCCCTTCGCCGGCGAACGAGATCCCGAGCGCGCCCGCCGCTGGCGGATTCATGCTGCCTCGGTAAGGCGGGCCCTGGAGCGCTCGGCCTGGGACGGCGAATGGTATCGGCGGGCGACGTTCGACGACGGCACTTGGCTCGGCTCGAAGGACAGCGGCGAGTGCCGCATCGATTCCATAGCACAGTCCTGGGCTGTGCTGTCGGGCGCCGCTGATAGACTGCGCGCCACCACCGCCATGGCCTCGCTGGAGCGTCGTCTGCTCCGCACCGACGCCAAGCTTGCCTTGTTGTTCACACCACCCTTCGACCATACGCCACTAGATCCCGGCTACATCAAGGGCTATCCGCCGGGCCTGCGCGAGAATGGCGGGCAATACAGCCACGCCGCGATGTGGGCGATCCTCGCCTTTGCAAAGCTCGGCGCCGGCGACAAGGCGCATGATCTGTTCGCGCTTCTCAATCCGATCAACCATGCCTTCACCGCGGAAGAGGCCGAGCGCTACAAGGTCGAGCCCTATGTCGTGGCCGCCGACGTCTATTCCGTCGCTCCGCATGTGGGGCGCGGCGGCTGGAGCTGGTACACCGGCTCGGCCGGGTGGATGTATCGGGCCGGCGTCGAGGGCATTCTCGGCATCCGCCGGGAGGGGGATTTCCTCGTCGTCGCTCCCTCGATTCCGGAGGCATGGCCGGGATTCAAAGCGACGGTGAGGCTGGGTGAGGGGGTCTGCCGAATCGAAGTTCGCGCTATCGCCGGGGGCGAGGAGCCTTATTCGGTGCTCGACGGCGTTCGCAGCCCGTCACCGGACAGATCGGCTCGTATTTCCCTCAACTGCCAGAGTCATGATCTGCTCATGTCCATCTAGGGCTTGTGGGGATTCATCGTGAGTTGATGACGGCTGCGGCGAGGTGGATCATTGCCTGGAAGCTCTGGTCTGTTTTGCAGGCGCGCAGGGCGATGCGTTTGAACTCCTTTAGAGTCCATTTCGAATCGGATTATTAACGAGCCAATCTGCGTAGCAGGAGAATGCTGGACGCGGCGTAGAGGAAGGCCTCGACACTCTCGATAGTGGCTTCGAAATCCTTTGCCAGCCGCCTGTTGCGATTGATCCAGGCGAAGAACCGTTCGACGACCCAGCGTCGAGCGATGACGGCGAAGCCGACCTGGTTGTTGGCCTTGCGCACCACCTCGATGCGGATCGGGCTGGCGTCGGCGACACGGGGCCCGGCATAGCCGCCATCTGCGTAGCCCAGCGCCACAAACGGCCAACTCGCACGCGACGCACGGAGCAGCGGTCCAGCCCCGTCACGATCCTGGATGGCCGCCGAATGGGCCTGCAGCTTGAGCGCCCGGCCGTCGGTATCGACCATGGCGTGCCGCTTGCGCCCCTTGATCTTCTTTCCAGCATCGTACCCCCGCGTGCCGCCACTCTCTGTCGTCTTGACGCTTTGACTGTCGATCACGGCCGCCGTCGGACTGGCCTCGCGACCCACCCTCTCGCGGTCGCGCATCACCAGATGGTGGTTGATCCGCTCCCAGGTGCCGTCGTCGCGGAACCGGGCAAACCAGCGATACGCCGTGGGCCACGGCGGAAAGTCCTTCGGCAGCAGGCTCCAGGCAATCCCACCACGCAAGACGTAGAAGATCGCGTTGACAATCTCGCGCATCTCCCACTTCCGATGCCGGCCGCATCGGCTCGGCGCGGGCAGGAACGGCGACAGGAGCAACCACTCCGCGTCGGTCACGTCACTTCCATAGCGCAGTCCGGTGCGGCTATGCTGCGCACGGGTGGTTGGCGTCCACATGGTGTCTCCGGCAAGGCTTCGAACACCTGCCCGGAATCACATTTGGCCCAACCATCCAACCCCTCATCAAAAACGTTCCGACCCCATTCCGAAATGGCCTCTTAGCATGCAGAAGAAATTCTCGATCAGATGACGCCATTTGTAGGTTTCGTGGTCGATTTTCAGCTTCAGTGCCCGGGCCGGGTGCTGGGAAATGCCGATCCTGGCGCCTCTTTCGTTGAGTTCTGCGACCAGAGCGTTGCTGTCGAATGCCTTGTCTGCGATCAATCCACCGAATTCGACGTTGTCGATCAGTGGCGGGACCTCGATGCTGTCATAGCGATTGCCCGGCATGAGACGAAAGCGCACAAGGTTGCCCAAGGCATCCGTCAGCGCCAGAATTTTGGTTGTCATGCCACCTTTGGAACGGCCTATGGCCTGGCTTTGAGTCCCCCTTTTGCGCCCTGGCCGTGACGGTGGACTTTGACGATCGTGGCGTCGACCATGGCGTATTCCATGTCGGGTTCATCAGATACCGCGTCGAAAATCCGATGGCCATCTCGGAAGAAACTTCCTGCTCGGCGTCGACGGTGATGCCATCAACGCCGTCCTCGCCGGCGTCGGACACAACCCCCGCCTCCTCCGCAGATGGTTGATCAGGCTTCTTTGTGCCCTCCTCGCATGGCTCTATGCCGCAAACCGCTCACCAAGCCTCGGCTTCGCCCACCGCCAGATCACATAGTTCACAGGTGACCACCTAAATTCAACTTGAGACGTCGTGCTATCCGTCCGGCAGCACGAAGCTGGTCGCCAGTCGAACTGGAAGCTAATCGACCATGTAATCACGGCGAATTGGCAACGCGTCCAGCCGCTTTGTCAACTGGATCTGGAACACTACGTTCGTCCGCATCCGGAAGCCGATCTCGCACAGGACGAGATAGAATTCCCACATCCGGTAGAACCGCTCGTCATAGAGGCGCACCACATCCGCCCGCCGCGCGACGAAACGCTCGCGCCAGTGCCGCAGCGTCTCGGCATAATGCAGCCGCAGTACCTCAACATCGGTTATGATCAGGCCGCTCCACTCCACAGCGGCGGCAATCTCCGACAGGGATGGCAGGTCGGCCCCGGGAAAGATGTATTTCCGCAGAAACGGATTGATCGGCGCGGGATGATCCGAATACCCGATCGTGTGGATCAACGCGACGCCGTCATCCGTCAGCAGGTCGCGCAGCTTCGCAAAGAACTCTGCATAGTTCCGCTTTCCCACATGCTCGAACATCCCGACCGAAACGATGCGGTCATAAGGACCCGCTTCGTCGCGGTAATCCTCCAGATGAAACCCCACGCGCTCGGCAACCCCGGCTGCCGCGGCCCGCTCGACGCTCAGTCTGTACTGCTCGGTGCTGAGTGTCACGCCCGTAACCTCGGCATCGCAGTGCGTCGCGATATCGAGGCACATGCCGCCCCAGCCTGAGCCGATGTCGAGAACCCGGAGTCCGCGCCGGTCGAGCAGCAGCTTCGCCATGATGTGCCGCTTCTTGTTCGCCTGCGCCGTCTCCAGATCATCGTCCGGCGAGTGGAAATAGGCGCAGGAATACTGCATGTCCCGGTCGAGAAACATCGCATAGAATTCGTTCGACAAATCGTAATGATGGGCGACGTTGCGCCGCGCCCGCGACATCGGGTTCGACTGCCGCACGTGGCGCCGGGCCCGGTTGAGCAGCGCAAGCCATGGCAGCGACCGCGCCTGACTTGCATTGCGCCCGATCACGGCAGCGAAGTCATAGAGCGTGCCCTCTTCAATCCGCAGTGCGCCGTTCATGTATGCCTCGCCCACCGTGAGCGCCGGATTGACGGCAAGCCGATACTCCATGGCCTTCGACATCAACCTGATTGTCGCGCTGGGCGCGGAGCCGTCGCCGACCTTGTGCAAGCGGCCTCCGGCATCGATCACGCCGAGGCTGCCGTCGTGCACGAGCGATTTCAATATCGAAATAAACATTGCGCCCGTTCGGTTCGCGTCTTTCCATATGCCAACGGGAGATTGGCTCGTCCGACACAATGATATCGCCAATGAGCCACGGTTCGCAACCGTTCATGGTCCGTTGGCCGGATCAGCCGCTTCTCGTTCTACTCGATCCGCGTGAGGCCTTAGGGCCTGATAACGGGCGCGAAGACGCCGGCACCGAGCAGCACTGAACGTCCGCTTCCGGGATCACTCGAACGGCCGTTCAACGGCAGCCGTGGGTCAGGGTGAACTTTGGCTGCGCGACGGCAAGGCTGAAGCGGCCCTCGATCCATGGCCCGGGCTGGGCGGGGCAGTGCAGCACTGCGCCATTCCGCTGTCCCACCCTCGGGTTTTGGTGTCCGCCCCCGTGGTACCGTGATCTCGAGCGGGCCGAACGAGCCGAGGATTTGCCGATGACGGGTACCATGGCGATATCCGACGGCCGCTTCGCCACCCCGGCGGTATTGCCCCCGCCCGAGCGCCATCGTCAGCTCTTCCTCAAGCATGATCCTTGCCATGCTCCAGCACCATCCGGACCGCTCGCTCCCGCACCTCAGGCGAATACCGTACCGATGTCTGCCACTTTTCCATTGCTCCATCCTCAATAGTTGGAGCCTCAGGGATTCCCGGCGCGGTTCATTTCAATGAAACCGCCGATCCGATCCCGGACGCCTGTCTCGATCGGGTCGAACCACGCCGTCGCGTCAAACAAGCTGGTTCTCGTTGACCCCGTGCTATTCTTCTCCATGGCGTGATCTCCATCGGCGCTCGAACGTCGAATCTGGTGGTTGAACTCACCTTGGCATTACGCCACCCAGAATTTCCACACACTTCAAAACGCCACCAAAACCAGCGCTACCACCGTCAGCCAGGACCGCTACCGCGCTGCCCTTGCCGGACTCGAACACATTTTCACCCTCATTACTATCCCAAAGCGTTGAACAGCCCTCACTGCGGCAGTAGCTGGGCGTCTCTGTCACGGTGAGTCGAATACTATGACGCGGTGAATGTGACGGTGGCGGGCCCTGCTGCCATCGGGCGCACGCCGTCGTCCGGCTACGGCTCGGGGACAGGTGCCAACTGACGCACTCTGTCGCTTGCCGGGCCAAGCGCCTCCGCGAGGCAGGCGACGACCATGTCGTGCAGCGAACCTGCATAGATATCGGCGGCCACGGCAGCACGCAGCCTGTCGTCACTCACCATGTTGGAGGGCCAAAATCCGACAAGAATGCAAACCGACGGGCTGCGTGCCCGCAGCCGACGCACGGTGTAGCGCAGATCGGAGGATGTGCCGGCAATGCCGGAATAGGTCAGGCAGACCATCTGCACGCCCACGATGTCGAGCGTGTCGGCCGCACGCAGGCTAACGGCTTCATGCGTCACGACGCTGGCGCCGATCCCGCGCTTGCCGAGCAGCTGAGCGAGCATCGCCGACGCCAGATCATCGAGCGGGCCGCGGCCGGCCACGCACAGCACCGCGGAAGGGGCCTGCCAGTCCGGCGACAGGCCGACCGGCTCGCCCAGCCCGGCAGGCGGCCCGGGCTCGCGCGATTCCGGCGTTGCCTGCCGATCTGACGGCAGCCTCGCCGGTCCCGCGGCAGTCAGAAGCGTATCGCTGTCGTCATGGTCGCCGATTTCCTCCAGCAGTCCCTGCACCCCGGCGATGATCCGAATGGTCTGCGCCTCGGTCAGCACCCCGCGCTCGATGTCGATTGTGGCCAGTCGCAAGCCGGGGATCGCGACCTCATCGTAGTATGCCGACAGCGTACACGACTTCAGCAGCTGCTCGGCGTCGTCTTGCACTTCGTCCAGTCGGCCTGCCAGCATCCGGTTGTAGAAGCTCTCTACCGGCGTCAACGCTGAACGGTCGCCGAGCAGCACGTCGAGGAACTTCAATCGATCCACATGGCGGCCCAGAATGACCAGACAGAGTGTGAGCGGCATCGACAGGATCAGCCCGACCGGCCCCCACAGCCAGCTCCAGAAGATCGCCGCGACCACGACGGACAGCGGCGACAATCCGGTGCTGTGCCCATATGCCATCGGCTCGATCACCTGGCCCATCACGCCCTCGCTAACCACGAACAGGGTCCCCGTCCACAGCAGCATCGACCAACCCGGATCGACTGCCGCGGCAAGCGCAAGCGGTAGCGCGGCCGCGAGCCACGGGCCGATATACGGAATGAAGCGCATGAGGATCGCCATGATGCCCCACAGCACCGCGCTCGGCACGCCGATGACGAACAGACCGAGGCCGATCATGCTGCCGAATGCAGTGTTCAATGCCAGCAGGGTCAGGAAGTACCGGCTCAGGCGGTGCCCGGCCTCATCCATCGCGGTCATCGTCCGGTGCAGATCGCCGGTGCCGAGCATGCGGATGAGTCGGTCGCGCAGATCCTCGGGCCGCAGCAGAATGAAGATCGCCACAACCACGACGATGGCCGTAGTCATCAACGGCGATAGGATCGGCGTGAGGACGCGCCTCGCCAGCTTCATCAGCGACGGTTCCGGCTGATGGACCTCCACCGGTATCGGCTTCGCGGCCGCGTTGGTGGGTGCCGCGGCGGACGCTGCACTGACGGTCGTGCCGGCGCTCGCCGGCGCGCCGGCCGACGCGTGGCTGTCGCGATTGATTTGGCTGCCCATGCTCCCGACGAAAGCGGAGAGGCGGCCAAACGTCGCGCTCTGAACGGCATCGACCTTCTGCTGGATGGTGTCCGTATAACGCGGGATGTCGTCGGCAAGATCGGCGACCTGGGTGCCGATCAGGCCGGCGGTGCCGAGGATGACGCCGAGCGCCAACAGCACTGCGAGTACTACCCCCGGCACCCGCCCCAGCCCGGTGCGGCGGAGCAGATTTACCAGCGGGGCGAGCAGGAACGACAGCAGCACCGCCAGCGTGATCGGGATCAGCACGTCGCGGGCGATCGACAGCGTGGCGACCGCCACCACCACGCTGATCAGCGTCATCAGCCCCGAGGTGTCATTGATCGCGGCTGGCGTGCCCGGTCGCGCCCGTGGCGGCGACAGATCTATCATCAACGTAGCCGTGGTACTGGTGTTACGAGCATCGGCGAACCCATTCAGCGGTGCAAGGCCGCGCGTTTGGCGTGGTCATTGTTCAGAAGCCAGAACGTCGCGATCTGGCGCGCGGCGGACAGATCCGCGCGCGCCAGATACGGGCTGGTGCGGCCGCTCCCGGGCAGGCTGGCATCGACGGGAAAGCCATGCCCGATCGCGGGCAGCGTCCAGATCTCGACGGCGGGCGGTCGATCGGGCCGGCCCCAGGTCCGATGCCGATGCCCCGATGCCACGTTGTCGGTCCTCGGCGCCGTATCCTGGCCATGCAACTCGCCCCATTGCGCCGCGAGTATTTCGGCGTTCGCCGGATCAACCGTGCGATCTCGGCCGCCTTGCCAGATCGAGACGCGTGGCCACGACCGTCGTGAACGGGCCTGCGTCACTGCACGGACGTCGCCAGCGAGCGCCTGCCGCGACCGCGACATGTTTGCCCGTCGCATGTGAAGCATCGCTGCGACCTGGGTTTGCGCGCAGCCGACCGGCATGCCCGCGACAATGCCCCCCGCAGCGAACACCGCAGGGTATGCGGCGAGCATCGCAGCGGCCATGCCGCCGCCGGCAGAAAATCCGACAATGTAGATTCGTCTTGGGTCGGACCCATAGCGTGCGACCGCGACTCTCAGCATCTGGCGAATCGACATCGCCTCGCCGCCGCTCCGGCGGACGTCATCAGGGCGGAACCAGTTGAAGCAGCGGCCACGGTTGTTCGCGTGAACCTGTTCGGGCACCAGCAGCGCGAACCCCAACTCGTCCGCCAGCGCGAGCCAGCCGGACGCGTTGGCAAAGGCTGCGGCATCCTGGCCGCAGCCGTGCAGGACGACGACCAGCGGCCGGCCCGCGGGCAGCCGGGCGCGGGCATGAACCAGCATCCTCAATGCGCCGGGATTGGAGCCGAACCCGACGACTTCCGACACGCAACCTGCCGACATGCGAGCCGCCGACACCGGCCGATCCACCAACGCCCGCTTCCAGACGCGGGCGGCATCCTTTACCAGCGCCGCGGCCTGCCGCCGCGCGACTTTGGTGGCGCGGGAGTGGCGTGCGATAGCGTTCGCCCCACCCAGCCACATGCGCATGAATGGGGTCTTTCCAGTCAACCTTTTCGACAAGACACTCACCTCACGTCTGCAACACCTTCTTGTCCGCACCAACGGCCGGCTTGGTGCACTGTCTGTCTCACCGCGTGAGCTGTCTGATAGCGTGACTATCATCCGATCATATGCTTCAATCCGATCGGCTGTTGCTCTTGAAGCGAATGTATCTGTGATGTTCTCAGACATGGGCACGCTTGGGCAGGTTGCGATCAACCACCGCCGAGCGCCGATGGATCTGCCTTGGCGTCGCGCCAGACATCGGGTGGGGCACTCAAGCGCGCGCTGCGGATGTGAACGCAGCCGTCCCACATAGTAGCGCGCGTGCGGAATGCTATTTCCGGACGGAATCCTTCAGACCGCCGACCGTATTCTGCACCCTGCCCTCGGTCTTGCCGGCACGTCCTTCGGCTTGCAGCTTGGCATCGCCGACGAGTTTACCGACGGCCTCTTTCACGGCGCCCTTGATCTCTTTCGCCAATCCAGCTACGCGATCCTTGTCCATCAGCCGGCTCCCGTTACGATCTCTGCTAAGGCTTTGCACGAAACCCGGTGCGGCTCGTTCGCTGTCGATCGCTATACTGGATCGTGTGATCCGGCCTGCCGAGGCCTCAATAATTAGCAGGGCCTCACTTCCCATAGAAGGCTCGGAAACTACGCATCTCCGGCTCTGCGTACTCGCCCCGTGGAGGCCGCGCCAGGGCGGGCGTCTCGAGGAGGCTTATCACACTTCATCAAAGCGTTCGACGATGCGGTCGCGGCATACCCCGGCGCGGCGACCAGCTCAGCCGCCACCTGCGGCTCCAATGTAGGGCACACATATACGCTCCGACGCCCGCGAGAGGCCCGCCAGGCCACGGCCCGAGCGTTCCGCGAAGGGCGCGTGGCGGGCGTCCGGTTCGGCATGCCTTCACGCGCACGCGCGCCGGCGCGACGCGCTCATCCGCGCGATGCCGAGGGCGGCGCATATGCCAACTCGGCGAGCTCTTCGAACGCGGAGATCAGTGGCTCGGTCCGGACATCTCCGACCGTGACACTCGATACCTCATGCTCGGCAAGGCTGTCCAGCATCCGGGTAACGCATCGCCGAATTGCCGGATTCCGAATCCGACTGAATCTATCGGCGATCTGGTCGATATCGTCATATTGGCGCATGTCCACGGCGGCCTGCCCGACGCCGCCCGCGGCGCGACCGCCGACCGGACACCCGGTTTCGGCCTTTGGCGCCTGCGGCGAGGACGCCGAATCCGTGTAGAAATAGGCGAGGTCCACGCCGAGCGCCTGCGCTAACCGGAACAGGTCCGCTGGTGCGACATGCTGTATGCCGCGCTCGTAGGCGGCGATCCCTCTCACTGGCACGCGCAGTGTCATCGCCAGTTGCCGGCGAGAGAGTCCAATTTCCGCGCGCCGTGCCGTGATCTGACCGCCGATATGGGCGTCGAGAGATGCGACCTGCAATGACACTATGTTGCGCGGACGGCCTGTTCTGTCATCCATGTTCCATACCCCACCTATTGACGGCACGCGCGAAGCGAGCGGTCGAGCCTACAATCTGGCAGACCCGACCGCTCGCCGGACAGCCTCGGAAATTACTCATGCAGCGCGGTGGCGGCGCACGCCATCGCGCTACTCCATCGTCGTCGAGCGCGTGGTCTGCGTGGTCGTGGTCACGGGCGCGCCCAGCATTGGCGGCGCCGCCGCGGTCGCTGTGGTCGAGGTGCTCGTATGTTGCGTCGTCGTCGTCGTCGCGGTGTCCGGCGAACCGCCACCGCAGCCGGCGAGGACCAGGACGGCCCCGCTCATCCACGTGGCAAGCAGAATGCGTGCCGCGGTGGTCTTGTTCGATCGCATGATGTCCTCCGGTTCATTTCGTGGTCGAGTATGGAGACGTTGTGTCGGTCGTGGTGCTAGTGTGTGGCACAGGTGTAATCGTGGTGGTGCTGGTGGACTGGCTGACCGCACCGTCTTCGCTGCCATAGGTCGTCTTCCGCGATTGCGACGTATTCCCGGCCGCATCGACGCTGCGGCTGGTTTCGGTCGTGCTCAGCGTGCCGCTCGGCGACGGCATGACCGGCGTCCACGTCATCGCGGTAGGCTGTAGCGTATGGGCGGTGGATGTTGTGGTCGTCGTCTGCGCGTTCGCGCCAGCCGTCGCCAGAGCGAGGCCGGCGCCGAGCGGCGTGATAACCTGAATGCGGTTCATGGATTCTTTCCTGCTTTCAGGGTGTTTAAACGTCACCTGGGCGGGTTCCGGTTAACGGGGCGAGAGGTTGATCGTGCTCGGACTGGTGAGACCGCCGACGGCTGCACCCACGCCACCGCCGATCAGCGCGCCACCACCCGGCCCGATGCCGGTCACCGAACCGACAACCGCGCCCGTCCCTGCGCCGATCGCAGCACCGGACAGGGCACGGCCTCCCGGCGAATAGCCGCAGCCGCCGAGTAGCAACCCGGCTCCGGCGGCAACGGTGAACCAAGCCAGTCTATACGATCTCATGCTAAAGCTCCTGATGGACGCGCCATGGTCGCGCGTCGGGTCCGCAGCACCTCTGTGTTGGCCGGTAGGCGGGTGTTTGACGCGCATGCCGAGATAGTCGCACTGCTCAACATGGCGACCCGCGAAACGATCATGCAGGACCGGAATCTACGTAGTTCCCAGTGGAAGAAATCCGATCTCGCCAATGTGGCCGAGGCTTCCGAGCGCGCGCGATACCGAGCCTTGCAAAGCCGGGGCGCGGCATTGTGGGCTATTTGGCCGGAGTCTTGTCCACCTCGACGGTCTTGGAGTGGGCCCTTCTCAGCGTGCGCCGTGGGCGCAGTCGAAAATTCCTCCCACTATGTCCAAGACGTCACCTTCGCCGAGAACGTTGGCGTCTTGGATTGTGTGGAAATTGCCTGTGGCGGCGTCTCTGGTTTGGGGAGCCTGACGAGGTCAGGCGACGAGATTAAGATGCATTGAGGCAGGAGGTTCTCCGAGGCTCTGCCCACAAGACGCGCCTGGTCAAGGACTACGTGGCCTCGACCGCGGGGCGTCTGACGCTGCATTTCCTTCCAGGCTGCGCGCCGGAACTGAACCCGGACAAGTTGGTCTGGAGCCATGTGAAGCGCACCGGCGTGGCCAGGAATCCGCTGCGCAAGGGTGAGAAGCTGCGTGATAAGATCGACGCCCAACTCGCCGCCATCAAGCGAGTACCTGCACTCGTGCGCTCATTCTTCCTCGCCCCCAGTGTAGCCTATTACAGACTGGTGAGTAAGAGTCCGGTTGAGGCTGCCTACCCAGTTGATCGTCACGTTGCATCCGCAGCCGCATATTCACGACCTGTGTGAATATGCGATATGCATGTGTTAGACAGACAGCCCCTATGCAGCGATCCCAAGTTCCTGCGCCGATCGTTCCTGTTATTGTCCGCATCGACTGTCTCGGCACCGCAGGCCCGCTCCGAAAAACATGATACCGAGAATTGCCAGATCAGGTAATTCAGGAACGATCGGCCACTCGGAAAAGTTCGTAAGCTTTACCGAGACCTATCTGGCAGGTGGTTTGGCCGCTTCAACCGTCTTGGCATGGGCCTTCTCTGAATGCGCCATGGCCGCGGCAGCATGCAGCTTTGCGGGTTCGTGCTCACCCATGTTGAGATGGTGCGCGGCCTCGAGGTGATGGTGTTCTGCTACGGCGTGATGCGATGCCGCAGCGATATGCACGGCGGCCGCCGGATGATTGGGGGCCGATTGATGGGTGCCGGGGCTCACAGCGGCGGGATTCGCTATTGTCATGTGACTTCTCCAGAAATGGTCCAAGGTTACCGTTCGTGGGAGGCATATGATAGCTTGCCCAAGAACAAACTCAAGATATCAGACCATCGCATTGCCCGGGAGGCTCGGGAAATACTTACATCGACAACTATCCGACGTCACACTTAGAGTCGGTCCAAGATGATATTCTGTTCTGACAGAGCCTTCGTAGCATCAGCCGAATTGAGGCCCAGAGGATGAATGCCAGGGCGTTTCGGTTGAGGCACTCCCAATCCATGCTCAGGCCTGGCATCGGTTCAACCAGGCAATGATGCGTTCCCCATGCGGTGATCGCGATCCGGCGGTTTGATCTGTCAAACTGGGGCGCGATGCGAGCGGGTGGTCCGCTTGTTGGAACCCAGGGAGGCAATCATGGCGCACTACGCAGGACTGGACGTTTCGGACAAAGACACCGCCATTCACGTTGTGGACGACTACGGGAAGCTGGTCTGGCGGGGCAAGAGGGCCAGCGAGCCGGAGGTGCTCGCCGCGGCCCTGCGCCGGCATGCGCCCGAACTCGTTCGGGTCGGGCTCGAGACCGGACAGTTGGCGCCGTGGCTCTACCATTCGCTCAAGGATGTCGGTTTTCCGGTGATCTGCCTCGATGCGCGCCATGCACGCATGGCGACAGCGTCGCAGCGGAACAAGACTGACGCACCCGACGCTGAAACTTTGGCGCAGTTGGTCCGGACTGGCTGGTATCGGGAGGCTCGTGTTTAGGGCTGGGCCGCACACGCCATGCGCCGTCTGGTCGGTGCCCGTTCACAACTCATCGGTATTTCAATCGATGTGTCGAACCAGATCCGCAGCACGTTGAAGACGTTTGGGCTGAGGGCGACAGGCGGGGCCGGATGCGTCTTCGAAGCGAAGGTGCGCATCGCGCTGGAGGGCCGGCCCGAGGTCGCCGGCGTGGTCGAGCCGTTGCTTGCGGCCTGGCGCGCCGTCCGCGATCAGATCGCCGTACTGGACCGCAAGCTGATGGCCGCGGTCAAGGCCGACCCGACATGTCGGTTGCTGATAACCCGTCCGGGTGTCGGCGTAGTGGTTGCCGCAAGCTTCAGCGCCGCCGTCGACCAGATCAATCATACTCAGAAGACCGCCCTTTCTGCCGCGATACGAGTTGCTCCCGCTGATGATCGCCAGGATAGAGAACAGCAGGACACGCGGCAGCTTGTAGAGCTTCCCTTCCGCGCAGCGCAGATCCGGGACTTCCGCCAGGATATCAAGCAACGGACTGCACGTGGGCACTGCAACTTCCGAATCGGTCGCCTTCCCAAGAATCCGAAACCCCGCCGGTCGGTAACCCCTATATTCCCCAGAAAATCAGTTGGCACCGCGGTGTTTCGCATCGGACTCACCCCGGCTCAGAAATTAGCGTTGAACAGTCCTGAGGAATCCCCCGCGAGTCGGTATCATTGTGCAAGGCTATTACATGACACGCAATACGAGAACGATAATCACAACCAGCACTACCAGTCCCAGAAGTCCACCGCCGATATACATGGCTTCAATCCCTTTCTGATATCCCACAGTGATTATTCGACTGAGCAACACGGGTGTCGGGTGTGCCCCGCATTTGCTGGATCGTGGACGCCCCTTCCACAGGCCGTTGGCCACAATTGTTTTGAGACGCAGAGAATAGAGTGGAACATTTATCGGGAATGTATGCCGGCGCGGGGAGAGTCGGAAACTACTCAACCTTCGCAGCTGGACACCCGCATTAACCCTGTGAAGGTTGTAGAATTCGTGATTATGGGATGGCCCGCCCCTCTCGTGGCGATCGGGTAGGATCGCCGCTGGTTTGGAGAGAGGAGCAGACCGATGGATATCATGATTCTCGGCATCGATCTTGGGAAGAACTCTTGCAGCGTGGTGGGCATGGACGCCGCCGGCCGGGTTGTTTTGAGGCGGAGACTTCGGCGGGGAACGTTGGAAAGTTTCGTTGGCGAGCTTGGGTCGTGCATTGTGGCAATGGAAGCATGTTGCGGCGCTCATCACCTCGGGCGGATTTTCGCCGCGCGGGGCCATGAGGTGCGGCTGATGTCGCCGGAATATGTCCGTCCGTACGTGAAGGCGCAGAAGAACGATGATCTCGACGCGGAGGCGATCGCAGAGGCTGCGACGCGGCCAACGATGCGTTTCGTGCCGGTGAAGAGCCAGGACCAATCTGATCTCCAGGCTTTGCACCGAGCCCGGGAGCGTCTCGTCTCGGAACGGACGGCGCTGATCAATCACTTGCGGGCGTTGCTGCTGGAGCGAGGGATCGTCGTTCCGCAAGGCCGGAGGAAACTGGAAGCCGAGCTTGAGACATTGGCCGAAGATGGCGGTTTTGCCGCGTTGAGCCCGCGCATCCGGACGTTGATCGAAGATCTTCGGGCGGAATGGCGTTCACTCGACCAGAGGATCACCGGCTTCGACGCCGAGTTCGTTCAGTTGGCTCGTGACGACGTGGCTGTGCGACGTTTGACCAAAATCCCAGGAATTGGAACGATAAACGCTACGGCGCTGGCGGCGGCGGTCGGCGAGGCGCAGGCATTCAAACGTGGGCGAGACATGGCGGCGTGGCTGGGGCTCGTTCCACGGCAAATGACAACGGGAGGAAAACCGCGCCTGCTCGGCATCAGCAAACGCGGCAATCGTTATTTGCGGAAGAACTTGATCCATGGCGCACGAGCGGCGCTGCCTTATCTTGTCGAACGCGATACGCCGTTGGGCCGCTGGGCGCGGGGATTGCTCGATCGAGCTCATAAGAACGTGGTCGTAGTCGCGCTGGCCGCGAAGCTGGCTCGGATCGCATGGGCCGTTTTGGCGCACGGTTGCAATTACGACGCCCAATTCGAAGCGGCGGCTGCGGCCGCATGACGGAATCGCCCGAACAGCGCTCACAGTTGGGCGCGAAAGGGCAGTCGATGTCTGCGTGAGGTGAAAGGAAGATGGCCTGACAGTCGAACGGCGGCTTGAAAACCTGACTCATTGAACGGCCTCCGAGGCCGGCGTGATTATGAGGATCAGGCCGCGCGGATCTCCATCTTGGCCGGGTTCGAAACCCGAGACCGGATACGTTGAAGCAGACTGATTAGAGCCAGATGAAAATCACCCCTTGCGGACGGGGCGGGCCATACGTTCACTGAGGCCCGCCGGCATCGAATGTGCCAAGGTAGGGTCGAATAACCAATCCGATGAAAGGGCCGCCAGATGGAATGCAAGCGGATTTCGATCGACACGTCCAAGCATGCTTTCACGATCCACGCGGTGGACGAGAAAGAACGACCGGTTTTGCGCCACGACCTCCGGCGCGCGCAGATCGAGCGGTTCTTCGCCCGGCTGGCGCCGACCGAGGTGGCGCTCGAAGCCTGTGCCGGGGCGCACCACTGGCGCCGGCGGCTTATCGCCTTGGGCCACCTGGTGAAGCTGATCCCGCCGCAATACGTGAAGCCTTTCGTCAAACGCGGCAAGAATGATCGCAACGATGCTGAGGCCATCAGCGAGGCGGCGTCTCGGCCGACGATGCCGTTGGTGCCGGTGAAGACGGTGGCGGAGCAAGCCGCGGCGGTCATAGTCAAGCATCGAGAAATGCTGGTTGGGCAGCGGACCCAGACGATCAACGTGCTCCGCGGGCACGCGGCGGAGTTCGGTATCGTCGCGGCCAAAGGCAAAGGAAATGTCGAAGCGCTGCTCGCTGCCCTGGCGGCCGAGCCGACGATCCCGGAGATTGCGAAGGCGATGTTCGCTGAAATGGGTCGGCACGTCGCCGATCTTGATGCGAAGATCGTGGCAGTCGACCGACAACTCCTCGAGCAGCACAAGGGAAGTCCGGTCAGCCAGCGACTTTGGGCGATCCCCGGTGTCGGACCGATCACCGCGATCACCATGGCGCTGTCGGTCAACCCGGCGAACTTCGAGAGCGGGCGGCATTTCGCGGCCTGGCTCGGGTTGACGCCACGGGAGCATTCCACGGGGGGCAAACATCGCCTGGGGCGGATTAGTAAAGCCGGCAATGAGAGGTTCCGACAGCTGCTAGTGGTGGGGGCAACGGCATTGATCCGCGTCGCCAAGCCAGGGCGGCGGTCGGCCACCGCTTGGCTGCTGGGACTGCTGGAGCGCAGGCCACGGAAAGTCGCGGCGGTCGCTCTGGCCAACAAAGTCGCCCGGATCATCTGGGCGATGATGGCGCGTGGTGAGGCTTACCGGCATCAGCCGGCCTCGGCCTGATCCACGCACCGGTGCCGGGGTTCAAGGGCGTTAGGAGAAGATGACGATCGGTCGATCCGACGAATGGCACACATCCAGTGCGCGACAAAGGCATCTCAAATGCCGGTTGATTGTTTTGGAATGCCATTCGCGGAACCCATCTGGGCCGGCGGCCGTGATGCCGCATCAAGAGGCCGGACACATTACCGCAGTCGAACCGCCCCCAAATCTTCCCGCCGTCCACTTGAACCCCGCGGGCCGTCCACACATGTCGCGCGACAGAGGCGGTCGTGACTTGGGGCGGGTGGATGGAGGCGTGGTCGCTATTCGGGCTTTCGGAGCATATTGAGCGTCTGAGCAAGACTGGGGACCCGCTGGAGGTTCTGGAGGCGCAGGTCGATTTCTAGCATTTCCGTGGCTGGCTGGTTGAATGGCTGGGTTACGGCGCCGGAGCCACGTGCGGCCGTCCTCCCTTCAATCCTGTTTCGATGTTCAAGGCGCCGATCCTTCGGGACCAGCACAATCTGAGCGATGCCAGGATGGAGTTCATGATCCGTGACCGCCTGTCCTGGACGCGCTTCCTGCGCTTTGATCTTGGCGTACCGACGCCGGATGAGAACACGATCCGGCTGTTCCGTAACAAACTGACCGAGACCGGCACGCTGGAGCGAGTGATGAGGGCGTTCGACTGGCGGTTGCAGAACAAGGGCTACATCCCGATGTCGGGCCAGATCGTCAATGCGTCGCTGGTGCCGATGCAACGGAACACGGACGCGGAGAAGGAAGCGATCAAGGCTGGCAAGACGGCCCGTGAGATCTGGCCGAATGAGCAGAACAAGGCGGCCCAGAAGGACACGGATGCCCGGTGGACGCTGAAAATTGGTGGCAAGATCCGGTATCGGCCGGACGGCACGCCACTGCCCCAGATTGCGCTGCCGGTGTTCGGCTACAAATCCCACATCGCCATCGACCGGCGCTTCGGCTTCATCCACGAGAGTGCTGTGACCTCGGCCGCGCAGCCGGATGGGAGGATGCTGTCATGACTGGTGAGCACACAGAATTCCTCTTCGGAGGTTTGGGCGGACAGTGCCTATCACTACTTTGGCAGAAGTTTGTTGTGATGTCCGATGAGGCTACATCCGCAATGAGGGCAATGCCGCGGCGGTGAGCGAGAAAGACGGTCAAGGATGGCTTGGCGCACTGCTGGCAGGGTGGGTTGGGGAGGCGGACCGGGGACTCTTTTTTTTCCGTCCCGCCTGAGCGAGCCTTCGGGATTGCAAGAAGGCGTAGGCCATCATCGTCATCAGGGCATGGCGGTGGAGGCCAGTCCAGGATCGGCCCTCGAAGTGGTCCAAGCCGAGTTCCTCTTTGAGTTGCTGATGGGCCTGCTCGCAGATCCAGCGCGCCTTGATGGCGCCAGCCAGAGCTCTGATCGGGGTGTCGGCAGGCAGGTTCGAGAGATAGTATTTTCGTTCGCCATTCGAGCGATGCTCACCCACCAGCCAGGCTTCCTCTCCCGGCATGTGCTGGGCACCGGCAGAACCGATTCGCTGGGGCGCGCCATCAGCAATGCGTACCCTCATGGCGGCAAAGCGGGCTGTCAGACGCCCCTTTGTTCCCTTGCGCCAACCGAGCTGCCGCCACTTCGCGCCTTCGAGCATCGCTTGTGCCGCCATGGATTTGACGTCGGGCACATGACGCACCCGTGGGCGACCGCGGCCTGCGACCGGGAAGATCAGCTGCACATCCGCCGGATAGACCTTCTGGTGCCGGGGGATGCCGACAGCCCAGCAAAGGCCGCGTGTACTCAGCGCCTGCCGGAACGGAGCCGACAGCCCGTAACCGGCATCGGCCAGCACACAGCCGAAGCGCACGCCGGCAGCGATGACGCGATCGATCTCCTCGATCGCGATCTCGGGCTTTGTGCGGTATTCCTGGAAACAGGCAGGCACGCCCGCCTTGTCCATGCGCGCGATATCGCTCGTCCAGCTTTCCGGCAGAAATAACCGCAAGCTCAGCATGAGCGGAACTGCGCCCGAAGCCAGCGTCACCGACACCAGCGTCTGACAGTTGGCATTCTTGCCGAGCGCCGTAGCATATTGCGGCGCGACGCCAACCGAGGCCTTACCCTTCTTGGGCAAGGCGGTGTCGTCGATGATCAGCCAGGCTTCATTGCCACCAACCAATTTATCCGCTTGGTCCCACAAGGTCGCTTCCAGTGGCGCGCTGTCCCACAGACCAGCCCCGATGAAATGATGCAGCCGGTCATAGGAAATGGCGTCCGACCGGGCCGCCATGGGCTGGATGCTTTTGCGATCACCCGGCCCGATCAAGCCGGCGATATAAGCCGGGCACATCCGTCGTCGCGTCTTGTTGCCCAGACCTTTCAGATAAGGGGCAAGCCACCGCTCCAGATCTCCCTGCCAGTCCTCGTCCATCGCCAGCCTCCATCAAAGCTGGCTCCCCATGAATCACGCAATCCGTGCCATGGGAATCCTAAAAATCAGATTTCTGCCAAAGTAGTGCTATCGCCCGCAGACAAACGAGAAATGGCTGCCATCACCGATGTTGGGCAGCCGCATTCACCGGCGCAAGCCGGCCGGCAAGCCGATGCCGCGACATGTCGCGCGGGCCAATGGCGCGAAATCGTCGATCCGCGCCCATGTCGAACACGTCTTCGCCCATCAGAAGAACAGATTCGGCCGGTTCATCCGTACCATCACCATCGAAGAAGGGCCGCCACGCCTCGCTTACGAATCACAAGTGATTCAGACGACGCAAGACCCTGCGGCGCATAACCGACTCTGCCGACTCAGTTTGTTTGCGGACGGACACTAAGTAATTTCCGATACTATCAGTGTCGGCGCGAATCATCTATTCTATAAAATTGAACACGCGAGCGATCGCCTTCGAAACGGTGTTTCGGGAGTATCCGCCATGATGACGACGTCGCTTGCGGAATCGGCAGTGTCGACGCTGATGATCAGTCATACAGACGTTGCGGAAACGACCACATCGTAAGCCAGTTGTCCGGCGATCCAACCGCGCACAATCCCGCCAGTGGACCCACCAGGAATTAGACAAGATGCAGCCAAATCTTCAGATTTGTTCCGGTAGGCTACACGGGCCCACAAAGCACATACTGCGATGGCTAAGTGCCCCCGGGACAACCGATCGACACCGTCGAGTAGACCACGCCTACCGCGATCCGCCTGCCTTGTTGCCCCTGATCTGAATTGCGACAAACCCACGCAGCGGTCGACAATTTTTTTGGCACTGAAGCCGAAACAATCGGCGCTACATCTGCGTGCCCACTAGTGCGCTGTCGGCTTAAAACCAGACCGACGAGTAAGTTTTTGTTCCTCAGAACTGGGTGCATACCACCCGCCGACTATCGCAGATACACTTGTGCGTTCGGGGCGGGCATTACGTCAAACAGTGGTTTCGGGGAACCGTCCAATTGCACATCGGGATCCACTCGTCATCTTACGACGGAAAACGGAAAGGATGATCACCATGCAAAAGAGTTTCAGGATTGCACTGGCGCTACTCGTCTTGATAGCCGTAGCGCCCCTGCTTGACGGCTGCCATACGACTGCCGGTGTCGGTAGGGACATCTCTTCGGGAGGCAATGCGCTCACAAGCAGCGCGGTAAAGCACACGCCATGACGGCCCGCACCAAATCAATCCAAATCAAGGCCATAACGCAGATCCTGACCCTGGCAACGATGATCTGCGTGTGTGTAAAGGATCCGCATAACATATAACGCCAAGACGTCGGCCAAAATCTCGATAACGGCGACCGTGTTGCTCGACGACAAGCGAACGTCGGCGTATAGCAATCACGTCCGCAGCGAGACCCATCGGCCTAGCTGCTACCCATTACGAAGAATCCCGATCCATTGCATCGATCATTCTGATACTTCCAATCGTCCTCTTGTAGGGTGGCGACTGTTACTACGGTTACTTTTGCATCTATTATAGCGGTCGTAGCTTTTGAGGGCTACTCGGCCTAACCATCATCGCCTTGGTTCTGATAATGCTATTCGGCGGCATTCATCGCTGGGTCTAATACTGACCGCAGCTAGGTGCCTTTTGGCTTGTGCGAGCACGCTCTGGCAGTGTCCCTGTAGACGTCTCTTTCGAGGGGTGCGCCGTTATTCGTACTTTGCAGTATCAGATCGCTAGGGAGATCATGGGGTAACGGTTGCTGAGATGCCAGGCGGGCCGCTGGCTCCTTAATTGGCTATCAAGCCTACAGCCAACGCGGACGCTCCACCCCGTACTGGCAAGATTGCAATGCGTTTCCTGTAGGATAGGAAAATCGACTGGAGGAGCGCCGTGGTCTCAAATTGAAGGAATGAACTCATGTTAGCCAACGAACAAATGATTGCGCCATTTCCGCCAGGATCAGTGGAAAGAGTCGCCTTGCAATCACAGCAGTATCCGATGCCCAAAGGCTATTATGATCGCAGCCGTAATATGACATGGTTGCAACTTCTCTCGAAGGAATTCGGAAAGGCGGGGATTGATTGGTCAGTAACCCATTCGGATAGAAACGTTACGGTGCGTTTTCGCTCTGATGCCGAGGGTATTCTTTGGACGACGCGCACCTCGTCGGGCGGCTAGCGCGCTCACGGATACACTTAATCCAAACGGCGTACCTCGAACTACCTCGTCCGTGGCGGCACCAGTGCTGCCAGTGCAAGGCACCACGACCACGCAGATCTTACGTTCGACAACAACTCAGTAAGGTCGGGAAGTTAGGTATCAATTGGCTGCATCAACATTTGCTGATTGATCTCGCACCGATCCGGTGCAGCCGGGCATCGGTCACGGTGTAGGCAACACTTGACCAGATTGACCTGCAAAATAGTTTGGAACGGATACGCTCATGGGCCTCATCCTGCTTATATTGGTGCTGATTTTTCTCTTTGGCGGTGGAGGATACTACGGTTACCGGTCGGGTTATTATGGAGGACGCGGCTATGGGGGAATCCTGACCCTGCTCATCGTCATCCTCGTGCTATTCCTGTTGTTTGGTGGCAGCTTTCACGGCCCGATGTCCCATTGATCGGTGTGGTCCGACCCCGTTCGGGTGGATTCCGGACGCCGGATCCGCATCCTGCGAGAGTGCTGGCTACGGCATATTCCGACACGCACTGCCCGCATTCAGCCTGATGCCGGGAAAAATTGGGCTTGCCGGGACGGGTAACCGCCTCGACACCCCGGGCGGGGTGGGTTTTCTCGAGATATAAGGGGAGATGGCCGATTTGATTACGGACCAGAACAGTAAGCCGCAGCAAGGCGAACTGCCGACCACACACATCGACGCGCTGACCAACTCGTTTTCGCAGTTCCTGCGCATCGAAGCCACGAGTGGTGCCGTTCTCCTGTTGGCCACCGTCGTTGCATTGACGCTTTCCAACTCACCCTGGTCCGATGGCTTCAGATCTCTTTGGGAGACACCAATCGGCATTCAGATCGGTGCGTTCCAGTTTCTGCGCTCTTTGCGGGATCTGATCAACGACGGTCTAATGACGCTGTTCTTCTTCATCGTCGCGCTCGAGATCAAGCGCGAAGTGGTGCTTGGTGAACTTCGGAACCCGCGCATGGTGGCTCTCTCGGTCGTAGCTGCGGCAGGAGGCATGCTTGTGCCCATGGGCTTGTATCTGGCGCTGCAGCATGGCCAACCTGGGCAGCATGGTTGGGGCGTCGTGATGCCGACCGACACAGCTTTCGTCATCGGCTGCCTGGCGCTCCTTGGTTCGCGTGTGCCTCCGGGCCTACGCGTCTTCCTGCTATCGCTTGCGGTCGTCGACGACCTTGCCGCCATCCTCGTGGTCGCCGTCGGTTACAGTCGATCAATCGACTGGACTGCCCTTGCGCTCGGCGCCGTCGGACTGGTGATAATTCGGGGGATGGCATTACTCGGCGTTCGTAACATCCGCGTCTACTTTCTGGCTGGGGCAATAATCTGGCTCGCCGTCAATGCGTCCGGCATCCACGCGACGATTGTTGGTGTTATCCTCGGGCTCATGACACCGACGGCTGGCTGGGTGAGCGACCAGCGTCTGGGGGAAATCTTGCGAAAGGTGCTCTCCTATCCCCCGGGAGATCATTGGAGTGGCGATACCGAGGATAACCGGGCGCTGCAGGTTGCCGGTATCGCGGTGCGCGAGACCCGAGTTGGACAGTGGGGTGAGAACGGATGGGGAACGAATGGATATAAGTCATTGATATATAATGGGTGACATTTGGGCGCGAAAAATGTGTAGTAACAACAGTTTTGGCTGAATGGCAGTTTTTTGTTGAATTCGGCATGGCATTGCCGTCACAACATCAGCATGTTCGTCGTCGAGAGAGTCGCCCGCGGCCACAGCTATCTCTACCTCGTCGAAAGCGTGCGCGTGGGCAAATCCGTCCGCCAGCGCACCATCAAACCCCTCGGTCGCAAGGATGTCCTCGCCGCATCCGGCGAACTCGACAGGCTCGTCGCCTCCATCGCACGGCACGCCGAACGTTCCATCATCCTCTCCGATATCGATGCCGGCCGGATCGCCGCCCACAGGATCGGTGGCCCCCTGCTGTTCGGCCGCCTCTGGGACCGGCTCGGCATCGGCGAGGTGCTCAACAACCTCCTCGAGGGCCGCCAGTTCGGCTTTGCCGTCGAGCGCGCCGTCTTCGTCGCCACACTGCACCGGCTGTTCGTCTCGGGCTCCGACCGCTCCTGTGTCGACTGGATGCAGAGCTACGCCATCGATGGCGCGGAGGATCTGGCGCTGCACCACTTCTATCGCGCGATGGCCTGGCTGGGCGAGGAACTCGGCGACAGGCAAGCGGGCGCCCTCGCGCCACGTTGCGTCAAGGACGTGATCGAGGAGCAACTCTTCGAACGCCGGCGCGACCTGTTCACCGATCTCAGCCTGGTGTTCATGGATACGACCTCGCTCTCCTTCTACGGCGAGGGCGGCGAGACGCTGGGCCGGCGTGGCCATTCGAAGGATTATCGCCCCGACCTCGCGCAGATGATCCTGGCCCTGGTGATCGATGCCGAAGGGCGGCCGATCTGCACCGAGATGGTGCCGGGCAACACCGCCGACGTGAAGATCCTGATGCCGGTGGTCACGCGCCTGCGCGAGCGCTTCGGCATCACCCGCGCCTGCGTGGTCGCCGACCGCGGCATGATCAGCGCCGATACCATCGCGGCACTGGAAGCGCTGGGGGTGGAATACATCCTCGGCGCGCGCGAGCGCACCAGCCGGGTGATCCGCGACGTCGTGCTGAAGGACAAGGCCGCGATGGTCCCGCTCGTGCTCGATCGCCAGCATGGCGAGACCCAGCTGTGGGTGAAGGAGGTCCGGATTGGCAAGGGCAAGGCGGCCCAGCGCTACATCGTCACGGTCAATGAGGCCGAGGCGAGAAAGGACAGGGAGGACCGCCAGGCCATCATCGACGGGCTGCAGGCCCAGCTGAAGAAGGGCGACAAGGCGCTGGTCGGCAACTCGGCCTACCGACGTTATCTCCGCAGCCGCGGCAACGCCTTCGAGATCGATCCGGGCAAGCTGGCCGAGGAGGCCCGCTTCGATGGCCTCAGCGTGCTCAGGACCAACGCAAGGGTCACGCCCCTGCAGGCCGTGATCCGGTATCGCGACCTGCTCGAGGTCGAGGCCCTGTTCCGCGCCGCCAAGGCCAGCTTCGATACAAGGCCGATCTTTCACCAGGCTGACGCCGCGATCCGCGGCCACGTTTTCTGTTCCTTCCTGGCCCTGACACTCGCCAAGGAACTGAACCGCCTGTGCGGCGCCAGGGGCTTCCAGCCCGAATGGCAGAAGTTGCTGAACGATCTCGACAGGCTCCAGCAGGCAACCATCGAAAAGGGCGGCAAGGTCATCACCACGAGGACCCACGTCACCGGCCAGGTCGGCAATGTCTTCAAGGCCGCCGGCATCGCGCTGCCCCACAACATCAGCGAGCACCCCGCAGACTGAAGCCGCGGCCACGCACCGCCGACCCAACGCCCCAAAAATGTAGTGGCAACACCCGCACGCGGGCAAATAAACTATTGATATCACCAGACTTTATAAAACCAACTGTCCAAGTGGGGCGAGACGTTGTCGCCCGTCGAGAGGCTCGAGGCCATGCTCCATCCCTGGGTCGCCTTCGGCGTTATGCCGCTTTTCGCGCTTGCAAACGCGGGGGTACCGATCACGATCAAGGGACTTATCAACCCAGTCTCGCTGGCGGTGATGGCGGGCTTCGTCCTCGGCAAGCCGATCGGCGTCACAGCATTCGCATGGCTGGGGGTGCGCACGGGTGTCGCCATTCGGCCGGCGGGGCTCACCTGGGGGGGACTTGTCGGTGGGGCTCTTCTTACCGGTATCGGATTCACCATGGCGCTGTTTATCGCCGGCCAGGCATTTCAAGATGCCACGCTCAACGCAGCGAAGCTGGGTATCCTTGCTGCCTCAGTCGTCTCTTCTGTTGCTGGTCTCACGCTGCTGTGCGCGTTGCCTCGGAGTGACGGAACGCTCGATGCCGATTTCCACTGAACCGGTCGTTGAGCGCCCGGGTCAGCGTCAGACGTTCAGCGCTGCGTCGGCCGTCAACGCCAAGGGCGGGTTCTGGTACTGCACCTATGAGGGCGGCCTGACCGCCGAACTGTTCGTGCATTTGCTGCGTCAGTTGGTGCGCCATCGCGTGCGCCCGGTGCGTAAGCGCTATCTGAATGACGGCCTTGCTTTTGCGAGCAAGCGCTACACGGCGGCTGGCAGAGCAGCCTGAGTTTTCCAGTTCCACGGCATCAGGCTGCCGATTTCGTTGGCCTTGGTGCGTCCGGCGACGATGCGTTGGATTACGTCGGTGAGCCGGGCGAGCGGTTCGACGCCGCTGAGCCTGGCGGACCTGATCAGCGTCGCCATCAGCGCACAGTGCTCTTCGCCGGTGTCCGGTGCGACCTCATGATGCCCGGTCCTTCGAAGCACTCCTACGAGTGCTCGCAGGAGCGGCTCCTATCGCCTCAACCGGCTCCACTTTGAAAATAACAGGAACACAGACGTCGCTCATGCCCACAAACATCAGCCTCAGACGACATTACAGCAATAAAGTCGTCCCCACTGTCGCGCGACGATCAACGTGAGAATCCGGCGTCATATGTGGACGGCCTCGTTGGCAAGACATTTTTTGTGCTGAACAAACTGGTCGGCAGCGGTCATATGTCCGGCCTTCCGGTGCGGTGCATTTGACCGCTGGCCTGTTGATTTCCACCGAGATCTGACCCGGGATTTTCATCGAGAATTGATCCGGGTTGAAGGTATGTCCCGCGTTGCGAGGGACGGTCAAGCTGCTGGTGATTTATCCTTTCTGGCTTTGGGTTTGGTGGCGCTGTCCTTGAAGCGGAAGCTGTCATTGCCGGTCTCGATGATGTGGCAATGATGGGTCAGGCGGTCGAGCAGGGCTGTGGTCATCTTGGCATCCCCGAACACGCCGGCCCATTCGCTGAAGCTGAGGTTGGTGGTGATGATGACGCTGGTGCGTTCGTAAAGCTTGGAGAGCAGGTGGAAGAGCAGTGCACCGCCTGACGGGCTGAACGGCAGGTAGCCGAGTTCATCGAGGATAGCGAGGTCGAGGCGCAGCAGGCGCTCGGCGAGCTGGCCTGCTCTGTTCATTGCCTTTTCCTGTTCAAGAGCATTGACCAGATCGACGGTGGCAAATAACCTGATCTTTTTGCGGTGATGTTCGACCGCCTGGACGCCCAAGGCAGTGGCCATATGGCTTTTGCCAGTTCCGGGGCCGCCGATGAGCACAACATTATCGGCTCCATCCATGAAGTCGCCGCGGTGCAGTTGCCGGATCAGGGCTTCGTTCACCTCGCTGGCGGCAAAATCGAAGCCGGCCAGGTCCTTGTAGGCGGGGAACCGGGCTGCTTTGATCTGGCAGGAGATGGACCTGACCTCGCGCTCGGCCACCTCCGCCTTCAGCAGCTGGGAGAGAATGGGCACAGCCGCATCGAAGGCGGGGGCGCCTTGTTCGATCAGCTCGCCAACGGCCTGGGCCATGCCGAACATATTGAGGCCGCGCAGCATCACCACCACGGCGGCGCTTGCAGGATCATGACGCATGGCGCTGGTCCCTGTCGCGCAGGGCGTCATAGCGCTCGACATTGGCAACCGGCTCGCGTGTCAGACGCAGGACCTGAGGTGCGTCGATGGGGGCTGCCGGCGGTGTCTTCCCGTCCGTCAGCCGGTGCAGAACGTTGATGACATGGATCTTGGTGGCAACGCCCGCCTCGAGCGCCAGTTCCACGGCGCACAGCGCCGCCTGCTCGTCATGCTGAAGCACAAGGGCGAGGATCTCGACCACCTCACGGTCGCCGCCGGGGCGCTTGAGAAGCTGGGTCTGCAATTGCCTGAAGGCTTCCGGCAGCTCAGCGAAGGGCGCGCCATTGCGCAAAGCCCCAGGCTTGCGCTGAAGGACGGCGAGATAATGCCGCCAGTCATAAACCGTTTGCCCGGCAGGTGATGACCGCGCTCTATAATCCGCGGATGCTCGCACAGAATCTGCCCCTCCGCGGCGACAACGATCCGTTCCGGATAGACCCGCAGGCTCACCGGCCGGTTCGCAAAGGATGCCGGCACGCTGTAGCGGTTGCGCTCAAAATGCACGAGGCAGGTCGGTGACACACGTTTGGTGTGCTCAACAAAGCCATCGAAGGAACGCCCCAGCGGCATCAGGCTAGCGCGCTCGGTCTCATGCACGTCGGCGATGGTGCCAGGCAGAGTGCCGTGCTGGATTTGCCCCCATTGCTCGATGCAACATGCCTCAAGCCAGGCGTTGAGCGCAGCCAGGTCAGGGAAGCTGGGCAGAGACTGCCATAGCCGGCGCCGTGCATCCTGCACGTTCTTCTCAACCTGTCCCTTCTCCCACCCCGATGCCGGGTTGCAAAAATCCGTCTCGAACAGATAATGGCTGGCCATGGCGGCAAAGCGTGTAGCGCGACAATCAGGATGAGAAGCGCGACGATCAGGATGAGAAAGTGATCGCGACCTCGGAACGTTAATCGGATTGGTTTGATGCTGGCAAGCGGGTTTCGGCGACTTGATTGTCGTGGCGCGACAATCTGCCGTTTTCGGTGATTGTCGCTCGTGTGGGTGGGCGTCCTGGTCCGGTTCGTCGTTGGATGGCGGTTTTGCGGCGATAGCTTTCGACGTTCATCTCGAAGATGGTGGCGTGGTGGACGAGGCGGTCAACGGCGGCGAGTGTCATGGCGGGATCGGGGAACACCTTTCCCCACTCGCCGAAGGGCTGGTTGGCGGTGATCATCAGGGACCGGCGCTCGTAGCGTGTGCTGATGAGTTCGAAGAGGACTGAGGTTTCGGCCTGATCCTTGGTGACGTAAGCGAGGTCGTCGAGGATCAGCAGGTGGAATTTGTCGAGCTTGGCGATGGTGGCCTCGAGGGCGAGTTCGCGACGTGCGATCTGGAGCTTCTGGACGAGGTCGGAGGTGCGGGTGAACAGCACGCGCCAGCCATTCTCGACGAGGGCGAGGCCGATGGCTGCGGCGAGATGGGACTTTCCTCCGCCGGGTGGGCCGAAGGCGAGGAGATTGGCGCCGGTATCGAGCCATCCGTCGCCGGAGCAGAGGGCGAGGACCTGGGCCTTGGAGATCATCGGCACGGCCTCGAAGGCGAAAGTGGCGATGGTCTTTCCGGGCGGCAGCCTGGCTTCGAGGAGGTGGCGCTCGATGCGCCTGCGGTCGCGCTCGGCGACCTCGTGCTCGGCGAGCGTGGCGAGGAGGCGTGCGGCGGGCCATGCTTCCTTGTCGGCGCGGGCGGCGAAGTCGGGCCAGACCTGCTTGATGGCGGGGAGCCTGAGCTCGTTGAGCAGCAGGGTAAGGCGCTGGGCGTCGACGGTGCGTGCGGTCTCGCTCATGCGGCTGCTCCCTGGAGCAGGATGTCATAGCTGGCGAGCGGCATGGTCGGGATGGTGAGTGCGGGCAGGCTGGCGGGATCGGGTGCGAAGCGCTGGCGGATGGCATTGAGGTCGGGCTGTCGGCCGGCGTTGCTATCGGCGGCGAGGACGCTGGCGAGTTCAGCCTCGCAGGCACGCTCATGGGCGATGGCGAGGAGTTCGACCATGATCCTGCACGCGTCCCTGGGCGGTGTCTGCTCGAGCAGGTGCTCGAAGGTCTGGCGATAGGCATCGCGCGGGAAGAGCTGGTGGCGATAGACGAGATTGAGCAGCGCCATCGGTTTGCGGCGCAGGCTGTGGATGACGTGGCGGTAGTCGACGACGTGGCCGTGTCTGCCATCCGGTTGTGGCCGGCCGCGGGGGAGTGTCATCAGCGGGGTGGCGGCGAGGAACAGCTCGAGCCGGTTGTCATAGAGGCGGACGCGGAGCCGCTGGCCGATCAGGCGGGAGGGGACGGTGTAGAAGACCTTCCTGAGGGTGAAGCCGCCGGAGGAGGTGATGGTGACGACGGTCTCCTCGTAATCGGCGGTGCGCTGCTCGGGGAGTTTCTGCAGGGCGGCGCGCTCGGCGTCGATGCGCTCGGCGTGGCGCCGGTTCTGGCGGCCGACGATCTCGGCGATGAAGCGGCGATAGGCTTCGAGATCGACGAAGACTGTGCTGCCACGCAGGAGAAGGGCGTCGCGGACCACGCGCTTGAGATGGCCGTGGGGGCTTTCGATGGCGCCGTTCTCATGAGCGACACCGCGATTGTTGCGCGACGGGGTCATGCCGTAATGGGCGCAGAGCGCGTCATATCGGCGGGTCAGGTCGGCGACGTTCTCGGCGGCCAGGTTGCGGAAGGCGGCGGAGAGGCTGTCGCTGCGATGTTCGCGCGGGGCGCCGCCCAGAAGCCAGAGGGCGTTCTGCAGCCCCTCGGCGAGGGCGACGTAGCTCTCGCCGCCCAGGATGACATGGGCGTGCTCGAAGCCGGACCAGACCAGGCGGAAGTGATAGAGCCGGTGGTCGAGCGGGGCGCCGGCGACGATGATGCCGAGCTCGTTCATGTCGGTGAAGTCGGACAGGCCCATCGCGCCCGGCTCATGGGTCTGGCGAAAGATGACCTCCTGCTCCGGCCCGTGCAGCGCGCGCCAGGTGCGGATACGCCGCTCGAGCGTCCGCCGGACACCCGGGGCGAGATCGGGATGCCGCCGGCACATCTCCTCGAAGATCGCCACGGCCCTGAGGCCGGGCGCGGCTTCCAGCAGCGGCACCACCTCAGCGTCGAAGATCGCCGCCAGCGGATCCGGGCGGCGCCGGCCGCGTGGCGGCTTCGCCGATGATGGCAGGTGCCGCTTCTGCTCCAGCCGGTAGCCCGCGGCCGTGCTGAAGCCGGCCCTGGCGGCCGCCAGGGCAACGCCGTCTGTCTGTCGATATCTCATGAAAAGCCTCTTCTGGTGGTCGTTGATGTGGCGGCCGGGCACGAAGGTCTCCCCGTTGCGAGGAGGCATCCTCCGCGACCCGGCCGGCCGCGACCACGGCGGCGCCCTGGCAAGGACGCCGCCCGGCTGGGGAGGCACCGGCTCCGGGCTACGCCCTTCGCCGGTGCCTCCCCAGCCGTCTTCTCATCCTGATTGACGCCGGATTCTCACGTTGATCGTCGCGCGACACCGGGGTGCATAACCCCGCCGTGAAAGCGGCGATGACCGACAACGTGAACATGCGGCTGCCAGTGCCGGTGCGGATCGTTCATGCGGCGATTTATCAGCGCGACTATAATGACCTCGGCTTCGTGTGCGGGCAGGTAAAGCACGGGCAGTGGCAGTTTTACGTGGTGGATATGAGCCTAGTGCAGGTAGGAAAATATGCCCAAACGGTGCGCCGGCTGCCATGAGACTTGTGCGCGGATAGGCGACGATACTGGAAAATGTGAGGAGTGCGCCGGGCTCCGTCAGGTTGCCGAGTCTTGGTGTGGCACCTACCCCGGGTCTTGATGATCGACATCGAAGCCCCGCCGCTCAAAGGGTACCGCTTCCCGGGGTCATGTGTGGAACGGCCCTGGATTCAAGATCGACGGTGCGAGAATTTGGCGGCGGCACGAATGCGGTCATGTGTCCGGCCTGTTGGCGCGGCATCATGGCCGCTGGCCCAGATGGGTTCCGCGAATGACGTCCAAACACTTCTGCGGCACGAGGGCGTAGAAGCCGATAATCACCGCGTCAGCCTGATCGAACTGGGCTTCGAGGAGGGACAGGGCGGCTTGTTCGCGACGCCGATGAGTGGTGACGCACTGCACGACTGGCTTCGGGGTGAGGGCGATGCGTGAGGACGGCGATGATCAGGGTCTCGGGGTTGGAGCCGACCGAGCGTCCTCAGCCGGGATCGAATTGCTGCGACGGATCCGGAAGGAGCAATCCCACCTCGCTCGGCTACGTCTTCGGGGTCGACCGGCGCCTGCCGTCTTGGAGGCCGTCCTCACAGCCCAATAAAGCGACAACATCGCAGCCTCGCGGCCACAACAACCTTTGGCTCGTCAGGCTATTTGCACCAAAGCCACCTAAATTTCAGTTACGGGCAAAGTCAAGGCAATTCACATCCGATGCCGTGGGCCGTCCCACCTCAATACTTTTCAGTGGCAATCAGAAGACGATCATCAACACGCGATCAATGTCCCCTTATGTCAGCAGTATATGGCGCAATTGAGCAAGTCCGGAGTCCTGCCACAAAAATGGTGCCGCCCATCCGAAGGATGTTCCGGCCAGCGAGAGCAATACCCAGGCTGCTCGTTCGCCGTGTCGCAGGCTCGCTGTGGCGGTCCAACTGGCGACCGCAGCCAGGCTGCATGCAACGACGACCATTGGTGCGTTGAGGTGCCAGAAATATGTCGCCAAGGCGCCCGAAATCGGTGGCAGCAACAGGGCCGCAAGCGCCGTGGCCGGTTGGGTTTGTTCCCGCTGGTTGAGCCCGAGGCGCCAGATGATCAGCCAGCTTCTTGGCGCGATAGTTGCGCACATCAGCGCCAGCGCAACAAACGCTGCCGCGAACTGGCCGCCAAACGAGGCCAGCCAGGCGCTGTGAAGGACTTCCTGTGGAGCCGCCCCGTGCAGGATCGCGTTCCATACAGCGATCGCTTCGGCGGGCGGGCGCCCAAACATCGCACCGCTTAATATCATCGATGATACAACAATGAAGCCTGGTAGAAGTACAATTGTGAATAGTGCGACTGCAGCGGAAATGCTGTTCATTTCACGAGAGGCAAGTGGCAAGACGATTAATGTGGGCGCTACCCAGTAGATTGCATTTGGCCAAAGGACGAACATCGCGGCGACGCCAACTCCGAGCAGTATAAGTGCCCGCGTATCGGCGATCGCTTCGACGCGATCGATCGCCAGAATCAGGAGGCCCACCACGATCGTGTAAAATATCATTGTGCCTGCGCGGTCGCCGGCACCGACTGGCATCCCCATGTCGCCGCCATCATTCAGGTCGAGCGCGCAATCGCCACCCGCAATCCCGAAACCGGCCTGCTCAAGCTGACACACGACACCGCCTTCTACGTCGCCAACACATCCCTCACCGCCGCCATCGCCGCCAAGGCCATCCGCGCACATTGGGGCATCGAAAATTCCTCCCACTATGTCCGAGACGTCACCTTCGCAGAGGATCGATCCCGGATCCGAACCAACCCTGGCGTCATCGCCCGATTGCGCAGCTTCGCCTTCAACATCCTGATGAACAGCAAACCCAGCGCCAGCACCCTCAGCCAGGACCGCTACCGCGCCGCGCTTGCCGACCTCTACCACATCCTCGCTCTCAATCACTATCCCAAAGCGTTGAACAGCCATGGAGTCTATTATGGGCCAAAGGTATACTTGGCAGCTTCGGATCAATTCGTTGTTATTTTGGTTGAGACAGCGTATTGGTTGAGTAATTGATCCGGAACAGGAGTATCGGCGCCATGAAACCGCCGCAGCCTGCCGCCCGGCAAACGCGCCATCAGGCGGTAACAGATATAGCAGCCATGACAACGCCGGGGCGATTCCTTGTCGTGGGCATTGGCGCGTCCGCAGGCGGACTCGATGCATGCCGCAAGTTGCTCGACGCGATGCCCGATGGGTCCGGGATGGCGCTGATCGTCGTCCAGCATCTCGATCCCAACCATCCGAGCATGATGGCCGATCTGCTGTCGGGGCATACCGGCATGATGGTGCGCGAGGCGGCGGACGGATTGCCGGTCGAGTCTGAAACCGTCTATCTCATACCACCCGGCACGTATTTGGCGGTTGACAGCGGTGTGCTGCGCCTGTCGCAACCTCTGGCCCACCACGGGGCACGCCTGCCGTTTGATTTCCTGTTGCCCTCGCTGGCCACCTGCTATGGGACGCAGGCGGCGGCGGTCGTGCTCTCGGGCACCGGCGCGGATGGCAGCATCGGCATCCGTTCGATCCGCGAACATGCCGGGCTCGTCATCGCCCAGCATCCGGGCGAGGCCGCGTATGATGGCATGCCGTCCAATGCGATCGCGACCGGCATGGTCGACGCCGTATTGTCGCTTGCCGAAATCCCCGCCCGCCTGATCAGCTACGCTCGTTCCCTCGATAGATCGTCCGAACGTGAACCCACCCCCGATCAGCCGCCGTTCGAGGCCATCATCGCGATGGTGCTTGGCAGCACCGGGCATGATTTCACGCCCTACAAGAGGGGCACCCTGCAGCGACGGATCGAGCGGCGGATGGCGCTCGCCGCCATAGATCCCGGCAACTTGCAGGCCTATCTCGACATGCTGCGCGGCAATGCGGCCGAACTCGACCTGCTGGCAAAGGACTTGCTGATCAACGTCACCAGTTTTTTCCGCGATCCGGAGATCTTCAAGACCCTGGAGGAGCAGGTGATCCCGGATCTGATCGCCCGCCACCCCCAAGACCTGCCGATCCGCATCTGGGTCGCCGGGTGCAGCACGGGCGAGGAAGCCTATTCCCTGGCAATGCTGTTTCGTGAGGCGCTGGACCGCGCGAAATCGCAAAGCCAGATTCAGGTCTTCGCCTCCGACATCGATGCCGAAGCCGTTGCTGCTGCGCGCGAGGGTCTTTATCCGCCGAGGATCGAAGCCGAGGTCACGGCAGATCGGCTCGGCCGCTTCTTCATCCGCGAAGGCGACAGCTATCGCATCGTGCCCGAGTTGCGTTCGCTCGTGGTGTTCACCGTCCAGGACCTGCTGACCGACCCGCCGTTCTCCCGGCTGGATTTTGTTTCGTGCCGCAACCTGCTGATCTATCTGCGGCCGGAGGCACAGGCGAAGGTCATGTCCCTGTGCCGCTTCGCACTGCGTAATGGCGGCATCCTCCTGCTAGGCACTTCGGAGACGACCGGCCGCGCCGACCACGGTTTCTCGGTCATCTCCAAGAAGGAGCGAATCTATCAGCGCGACGGCCCGCTCATGCCGGGCGATCTGGGGTTCTCGATCGGGATCGGCGATACGCTACGGCTACCGCCGCTGCGCCGCCCTCCTGACGGTCCGCCACGCCCGGCGAGCCTCGCCGAACTTTGCGGCAGACTCGTGCTCCACCTTTATGCGCCGGCCGCTGTGCTGATCAATGCGCGTCGCGAAACCCTGTTCTCACTGGGGCCGACCGAGCGCTTTCTCAAGGTGCCGCCAGGTCCTCCATCCCATGACCTGTTGGCTATGGTCGACCCCGGGGTCCGTGCCAGGCTGCGCGGGGCGATCCAGCGCGCCACAGAGGGCGGTGGGCGCGTCGTGGTCGCGGGCGGCACCGTGGAGACCCTGAGTAGCAGCATGGCGTTCGACATCGAGGTCTGGCCGGTTCCGGAGACCGGGGAAGCGGCGCTGCTGGTCTGTTTCATCGAACGCCAGCCGGACAAACCGCGCGCGCAAGGCAAGACCGGCGAGGAGAATGCCCCGCGGGTTGTCGAACTGGAGGGCGAACTTGCCGCCACCAAGACCGAGCTGCTCGGGGTGATTCGCGAACTGGAGAGAGCCGGCGAAGATCAGCGCGCGGTCAACGAGGAAGCGCTGTCGATCAACGAGGAGTTCCAGTCTACCAATGAGGAGTTGCTTATCTCCAAGGAGGAGCTGCAATCGCTGAACGAGGAACTGATCGCACTGAACGGCCAGCTGCAGGAAACCCTCGAACGCGAGCGAAACGCCTCCAATGACCTTGAGAACGTGCTTTACAGCACCAACGTGGCAACGCTGTTCCTCGACCCGGCGCTCAATATAAGGCTGTTCACACCGGCCACGCGGGAACTGTTCAATATCCTTCGCGGCGATATTGGTCGGCCGCTCGCCGATCTGACCGGGGTTGCAGGCATCGAAACCCTGGCTGACGATGCTGCTGCGGTCTTGCAGACTGCAATTCCGGCGGCGCGCGAGATCGAGGCGCCAGCAGGCCGCTGGCTGACACGTCGAATCCTGCCGTATCGCAACCATGACGGCGGGGTTGACGGCATCGTTGTCACCTTCGCCGACGTCACCGAACAGAAGCTTGCGGCAAGCGCCCTGGAGGCCGCCCGACAGCAGGCTGAGCAGGCGACGCTCGCGAAATCGCGATTCCTCGCTGCGGTAAGCCACGATCTGCGCCAGCCTCTGCAAACGATAGCGCTCCTGCAGGAACTACTGACGGAAACGACAAGTGGCAAAGCCGCGCTGGGGCTGATCCAGCAGATCAAGCAGACCACCTCAGTGATGGCCGGCATGTTGAACACCCTGCTCGACATCAATCAGATCGAGGCCGGCACCGTGAAGGTTACGGTTTCGACGTTCGCAGTCGACGAGATCCTGCGCGATCTTCACGATGAATTTCATTTTCAGGCGGAGGAGCGGAACGTCCAACTGCGCGTCGTAGACAGCACCGTGGTGATCGCGAGCGACCGTGCGCTGCTCAAGCAGATGCTGCGCAACCTGCTGTCGAACGCCATCAAGTACACGCAATCCGGCAGGATCCTGCTCGGCTGTCGGCGTCGGCACGGCGGACTCAGCATAGAGGTCTGGGACACCGGCGTCGGCATTCCCGAACCCGAATGGACTGCTATTTTCGACGAACATTATCAGATCGACAATCCGGCCCGCGAACGTGGCCGCGGCCTCGGGCTCGGGCTTGCGATCGTCCGGCGCGTTGGTGAGTTGCTCGGACACCCGATCGAACTGCGTTCGCGCATGGGCAGGGGGTCGATGTTCGCGGTCCAGGTGCCGTTGGCCCCAGCTGTGTCGGCCGCGGCACAGGCGGAAGCCCAGACCTCCCGAGCCGTCGCACTGGCGTGGCGTCCCAAGGCAATTCTCTTGATCGAAGACGATCCCGATCTGCGCCGACTCCTCGTGCAGTTTCTCGAAGGCATGGGGCACCGGATTGAGGCAGTGCCAGACGGACCAGCAGCAATGGCGCGGGTCGCTACCAGCGACTTCCGACCCGACCTCATTCTTACTGACTACAATTTGCCGAGTGGCATGTCGGGCACCGAGGCGGTGACGGCGTTGCGCAAGCGGCTGGACGCGCCGGTCGCCAGCCTGATCCTGACCGGCGAAATTTCCAGTGAGACGTTGGCCGAGATCGAGCAACACGGGGCCGTCCGGCTCAATAAGCCGATCCTGCCCGGCGAATTGGCCGCGGCGATCAGGAAGATAGAAACCGGCGAGCGGTCGCCGACGAATCCCATGCACGGCGAGGCGTGCGTCGGCATCATCGATGACGACAAGCCTATTCGTGACAGCCTGTCCGCCCTGCTCGGCAAACACGGATGGCAGGTTGCCGCTTACGTCAGCGCTGAGGATTTCCTGCGCGACGGCTGCCAGCTTTCCCATGCCTGTCTGCTACTCGACGCGCGCCTGCCCGGCATGTCGGGCATCGACCTTCTGAAACTGTTGCGCAAGGAAGCGAACGAGACGCCGGTCATTATCATGACCGGCCAGGGTAATGTCCAGCAGGCAGTCATGGCGCTTCATGCGGGCGCTGCGGATTTCATCGAAAAGCCCATTGCGGTTGCAGATCTACTGGCGGGTATAGACGCCGCGATCGAACTGAACTCGAACCAGGTCCGCCGGGCCCAGGCGCGCGACGATGCGCGGCAGCGCCTGGGCATGCTGACAGACCGGCAACGCGAAATCATGATGCGTGTGCTTGCCGGCCACCCGAGCAAGAACATCGCTTCCGATCTTGGCATCAGCCAGCGGACCGTCGAGGCGCATCGCGCCGCGATCATGAAGAGGACTGGTGTAAGGTCACTCCCTGCCCTGACACGGCTGGTGCTGTTGACGGACATGTTCCATGATAAACAGGCATAGATCGATCCTGATCGGAAAACGCTTGCTGATTCCGGGCTCAATTCGCCCGGGATTCCGAGATTAACTCGCCCGGGATTTCGGGAATTATTCGCCCACCTGTTCCGACTTTTATTCGCCCAGGCGGGCGGGGTTGGCCGGATCGGATTGAGGTCTCTGCTGGCTGGTTCAGGTTCCCTCCCTTTGGCTGATCGAGGGAGCGGACGAATGCCAGTGGAGCGGATTGCGATGCGCGATGTGCGCCAAATATTCTGACGACGGACAGGAAATGTCTTCAAGGCCGCCGGTATCGCGCTGCCCCACAACATTAGCGAACACCCCGCAGACTGAAGCCGCGGCCACGCACCGCCGACCCAACACTCCAAAAATTTATTGATGGGGTGGACGCCCCCCGACGGCATCTATGTGCCAAGGTAGGTGTCAACACACCTGCAGGAGGAGGCGTCCGTGGCCGAGGTTACTACAATTGGACTCGATATCGCAAAGCACGTTTTCCAGGCGCATGGCGTTGATGCCGATGGCCACAAGGTCTTCAGCCGGCGGCTCACGCGGGCAAAAGTGCTGGAGTTCTTCTCTGCGCAGCCTCGCAGCCTGGTGGCGCTGGAGGCCTGCGGCGGCGCACACCACTGGGTTCGCGAACTTGCGAAACTGGGGCATGATGTCCGTTTAATCCCGCCAGCTTACGTCAAGCCGTTTGTCAAGCGCAACCAGAAGAACGACGCAAATGATGCCGAAGCAATCAGCGAAGCCGCGCAGCGGCCGAACATGCGTTTTGTCGCGGTCAAGAGCGAGGAGCAGCAGGCCTCGGCGCTGGTTTTCCGTACCCGAGATCTTCTGGTGCGGCAGCGCACGCAACTGATCAACGCGATCCGCGGTCACATGGCCGAATACGGCTGGGTTGCTCCGAAGGGCCGGATGTGGATGGCGTCGCTGCGCGAGGTGATCGATAGCGACAACTCGCTGCCGGTAGCAGCCCGCGACATGCTCCGGGTCATGCTGGTCATGCTCGATGGGCTCGATGGGCTCGATGGGCTCGATTTTCAGATCGCTGATCTCGACAAGGAAATCGCCCGGCGAGCTCGCGAGGACGAGGATGTGCGGCGCCTAATGACGATCCCGGGCATCGGCCCGATCGCGGCGACGGCTATTTGCGCTCTGGCGCCACCCGCGGAGACTTTCGCGCGAGGGCGGGACTTTGCCGCCTGGGTAGGGCTCACACCATTGCAAAAATCGACTGGCGGCAAGCCCAGGCAGCGGCGGACAACGAAGATGGGCGAGCGAACCTTGCGGCGTTTGCTGATTATCGGCGCGAGTACCTTGATCCGACACGCTAGCAAGAAAGGCCCGACCGAAGGAGGCTGGCTTGCTTCGATGCTGACACGCAAGCCGCGAATGTTGGTCACGGTTGCACAGGCCAACAAGACCGCACGCATTGTGTGGGCCGTGCTCACAAAGAAAGAGGATTATCGAGCTTCGGTAGCTGCAGCAGTATAAACTGCCAAGCTACTGAGGCTGGCGGAGAAGGTAGGCGATCGAAGGAGAGTATGACACAACCGTCGGCGAGACGGGGTCGGAAAACCAGTTGTTACCAATGTGCGCGAGCACGCTGTAGTGTTTTGGATCCGATCCGCGAACTCCCATACAGGCCCGCAGAACATCTCTGCACCCAGAGGCCGGACAGATGGCAGCATCCGACACCTGTGCACCCTCAAATTTGCGCTTGCTTTCCGCGGGGCGTCCACAGATGCCGCCTCGATGTCGCGGTGGCGGGCGATCATCGCATCCGCCGCCTCGGTGAGGGCGGCGCTGCCGGCGCGGGGCATGCGCGCGAGGGCGGCCATTTCGATCAGTTCGCGCATGTCGGCCACCTCGGCGGCGAAACCGTCATGGAATTCCCGCAGGATCCAGCCGCCGCGCGGCTGCTTGGCGATGAGCCCGAAGCGGGAGAAGCCGATCAGGAATTCGCGGACGGAAACGGTGCTGGCATTGCTGTCGCGCGCCAGTTCGGCTTCGGAGAAGGTGTGCCCGGGCCGCCAGTCGCCAAGGAGGACGCGCTGCATGAAGACGCGTTCGATATGCTCTTGCGGCCCGTCGGTTTCCGACTCGGTGTAATAATCCGTGCGTTTGGGGCGGCGCATGACGCGGGGGCGGGCCGGCCCGCGCTCGAGAATCCCGCTCGCGATCATGGTTTCGATGGCGGCGCGCACCGTAGTGCGGCTCACCCCGAACTGACGGGCAAGCACGCTCTCCGACCCGAATGCGCCTGGCTCTGCCGAAAGGCCCCTGATGTAGTCGAGCAGGGCGTTATTCGTTCGCTTCAGCAACGTGTTCGGCTTTGCCATTCCTTCTGCTCGGCGCGGTTCAGGGGACAAGAAAAAGGCGGCCACATGTCGAGAACCGCCAGGAAAGGGAAATGTTTTTCACGGGTGTATGACAGAAAAGCGTAACCAAGGCCCCTTCTCCCAATATCGACATTGCGCCTGACTCGCCGCGCCTTCAAGGGCCAAAGAGCTACCTCGTCCACAATACCTCTGGATCGTGCCCCGGCACGCTCGTCTGGGGCAGACCTGAGGGGCAGGAGGGGGACGAGAAAAAGGCGACCCGGGTCCGATCCGCCTTATCAGGTTCTATTGCGCAAGAATGGATAAGGCAGATCCCATGACGCCTTCGTCCAAGAGGGTCACATTGTGACCGCCCCGTCGGGTCTTCAAGCGGGATCGATGTTTTGTGTTGTGCTGGGGGGAGGTTGCGGGAGGGAGCGGGATCTCCCCATGTCCTTTTCCGAATTTTCGGTAGTGTCCGGGGTCGTGGTGGACTTTTGGGCCCTGTAACGGTGTAGTTTGAGGTGGCCATCGGATCAGTCGGCTATGGTGGAGTTGCGAGACTTCAACCTGAAGCCTGGAGAACCCGATGACCGAAGATAGATTACCACTGGCTGAGCTACTGGCCAAAGCCGGGGACGGCGATTTTCTGCGCAGCGTTGCGGAGGCGGTGGTTCAACTGCTGATGGAGACGGATGTGGATGGGCTGATCGGCGCCAGCCGCTACGAGCGCAGCGGCGAGCGCGCGACCTATCGCAACGGCTACCGGGAACGCGCATTGGACACGCGGCTTGGCAGCTTGCAGCTTCGGATCCCGAAGCTGCGGCAGGGGAGCTACTTCCCGCCGTTCCTGGAAGCTCGCCGGACCTCGGAGAAGGCGCTGGCCGCGGTCATCCAGGAAGCCTGGATTGGCGGCGTCTCGACCCGGCGGGTAGACGAGCTGGTGCAGGCCATGGGGCTGACGGGGATCAGCAAGAGCACGGTCTCGAAACTGTGCAAGGACATCGATGAGAGGGTGAACGCCTTCCTCGACCGGCCACTTGCCGGCGAGTGGCCGTATCTGTGGTTGGATGCGACCTATCTCAAGCAGCGCGAAGGTGGGCGGATCGTCTCAGTTGCAGCGATAATCGCAGTGGCGGTGAACACCGACGGTCGGCGCGAGATCGTCGGCCTGCACATCGGCCCGTCCGAGGCGGAGACCTTCTGGTCGACCTTTCTCAAGAGCTTGGTCCGCCGTGGGTTGCGTGAGGTGAAACTGGTGATCTCCGATGCTCATGAAGGGTTGAAGGCGGCGATCCGCCGGGTGATGGGGGCATCCTGGCAAAGATGCCGCGTTCACTGGATGCGCAACGCCTTGTCCTATGTGCCGAAGGGGCAGCAGAGCATGGTGTCTGCAGCGTTGCGTCAGGCGTTTATCCAGCCGGATCGCGTCAGTGCCAGCCAGACCCTGCGCCATGTGGCCGACCAGCTCCGGGGCAAATGGCCAAAACTTGGCGCGTTCATCGACGACAGTGAAACCGACGTGCTGGCGCACATGGACTTTCCCGCCCAGCACCGAACCAAAATTCACTCGACGAACCCGCTCGAACGCCTGAACAAGGAGGTCAAGCGCCGCGCCGATGTCGTCGGCATCTTTCCCAATGAAGGTTCGATCATCCGCCTGATCGGGGCCGTGCTGCTCGAGGCCAACGACGAATGGCAGACACAGAACCGCTATATGCAGATCGAGGGAATGGTCGAACTCATGGCACCCGCCATCGATGCCGATACACCACGAATTTCCACCGTCGCCGCGTGACCATTGGCCGCTTCAGCTACACCAGAATTTCCACCACATTGACGGACGCTATCTGGTATCGGGACCGCCGGTCGGTAACCCCTATATCCCCAAATAATCAGTTCGCACCGCGGTGTTTCGCATCGGACTCACCCCGGCTCAGAAAATAGCGTTGAACAGCCCCGGGGAATCTCCCGCGAGTCAGTATCATTGCGCAAGATTATTATATGACACGCAATACGAGAACGATAATCACAACCAGCACTACCAGTCCCAGAAGTCCACCGCCGATATACATGGCTTCAATCCCTTTCTGATATCCCATAGTGATTTTTCGACAATGCAACACGGGTGCCGGGTGTGCCCCGCATTTGCTGGATCGTGGCCGCCCCTTCCACAGGCCGTTGGCCACAATTATTTTGAAACGCAGAGAATAGAGTGGAACATTTATCGGGCATGTATGGCGGCGCGGGGAGAGTCGGAAACTACTCAATGGCGGCGGTACTCGGGATGATGCGCAAGCTTGAGCTTCCCCGCCTGCTGGGCCGGAGGGCGTCGCGCGAGCGCAATCTCGCCCTGGCGCTGATTGCGGGCCGTGGGGATTGTCAGGTTGATCGAACGAGGTGTGATTTGACCGAGACGCGATCGATCAGGCGGCGAGATTGGCGGCGTAGTCGGTCCAGAGCAAAAATGCATCGGCTCTTGCGTGGCGGTAGGATCTGGCGGAGAGGCGATGGCGTTTTGGGCGGAACAGGGTGGTGATCTGGTCGTGGGTGGCGAGAAATCTCTGGGCATGACCTGGGGATTTGAACCGACCCATGATCTTTTCTCGTCGCCTGGTGTGACGATGGGATGCTTCGATCCGGTTGTTCAGCCGCTTGTGCGATCGGTGATCGGCGCTGCGGCAATCCGTGCGAAGGGCAACGTCGTAGCTCCGTAGCTTATCGGTCACCACGACGCGCGGCTGACCCCATCGGCGCATCAGCTTGCGGAGAAAACGCCGGGCGGCTCGGGCATCTCGCCGCTTCTGGACCAGGATTTCCAGCACGTCACCGCGATGATCAACTGCCCGCCAAAGCCAATGCTTCTCGCCGCCAATGGTGATCACCATTTCATCGAGGTGCCATTTGTCGCCGGCCGGCAGCCGATCGCGACGGATTTGCGCGGCGATCTGCGGGCCAAACCGATCGACCCAGACGCGGATCGTCTCGTAGCATACTATCACGCCGCGAGCGGCCAGAAGATCCTCAACGTCCCGCAGGCTGAGATTGAACCGGTAATAGCTCCAGACCGCATACGCGATCACCGATCGAGGGAAGCGATATCCCTTCAAACGTGCAGGCAGAGTCAAAGCCATCATCCGAAATCGCTACGGGCACACGATCACCACGTCAACCTGACAATGCTCGCCAAGCCATCCTTGACCGTCTTGCTGCAACAATGGCGACCCGTTGGCGGAGCCCAATCCTTGTCCATGTCAACATCGACTATGCCCTATCGTAAAGATGCTTTTGACGCCTGCGCTTACGTCAGGGATGAACTTGTCTATCATCTTTATATGAAGATATTCATAATATCTAAAATCTTGTCACGAAATCGAAAATCTACGGCTGATGGTCCTGCGATCTACCTGAAGCGTGTCCCTAAGGAATGATTGGCTCCCAGAACCGGCATTACGGCCCGTCCCGGAAGTAGCAGGGGGTGGCGTCAGATAGTCACCGCACAGGCCGCCGGCGAACCCCAGAGCCCGCCCCATAGACTGTCAAAACACCCCGCCACAAGCTCGCCAGGATGGCAGGCACGAATCCTTTCTCACGGCTCTTTCGCCGGCCGCGTGATTGATGGCCCCTGATCGCCTTTCGCCGCGGGGAGTGTCGCGTCTGGTGTGGTGCAGACAAGAAAAAGGGGACCCCATGGCCGGGGTCGCCGAGTGGCAGATCGCTAAACGCTGAGACGATTGGAAAGGCAACCCAAAAGCCTTGTCCAAGCTTGGAGGTGCGTTTTCCAGCCTTGGTTTCAAGGCGAGATTACGCTCTCGTGTCATGGCGGCAGACTGACCGGCGTGCCACATCACATCTTAAAACACGCATATTGCGGCCCCGCCAAACCGGGCCATATCTGACCGTGAAGCGGAAAGCGATCTCCGCTGAGGTTCCCTCCCAATCTCTTAACTTGGCGGCCTCTAAGGCCGCCATTTTCCTTTTTGGCATTCGTCACGGTCGGTCCTGGGCTTCGTGCCAGATACGGAGAATCCGCACCGTATCGGATGACGTATCGACCTCATACACGATCAGATACGGCCACACCGCCACCAGTTCCCGGGTGCCGGCGGCCAAGCCCACGCGGCCCCGGGTGGGAAACAGCGCCAGGCTGTCGCCGGCGAGAACCAGTCCACGCAGAACGCTTGAGGCTGCGTTCGGGTTGAGCAGTTCGAGATAAGCAACAATGACATCACGATCTTCCAGGGCAAGCTGATGCCATTCGACCTGCATGCTCAGTGACCGGCGATCGCCAGGTTCAGCCGCTTGATCTCGCGCAGGAGATCGGCGCGCACCTGCTCATGCGGCACAGCCGGGCGGAGATCGGTCCGGGCTTCAGCGACGGCAGCTTCGAGGAGCCGCCGCTCGGCCTCGAGTTCAAGATCGATCTGGGGAACGGTCCGGTTCATAACGATAGTGTGATAACCTATCCTGGAACTTCAGGGGCAACTCCTTTGTTCGTTTTATGTTCTGATCTTGTCTGTGTCGATACTTTCCTAATGGAGAGGGAAGGTTACACCAAAGGATAGTGAAGGCGGCCCGAAGTATACAGGTGGTGGCGCATATACCACCGGCGGCGGAGGAGGAGGCGGTGGCGGCGGCACATATACGACTGGCGGGGGAGCATAATACACAACAGGCGGTGGAGGGGGCGGTGGTGGCCCTGGAGACCACCATCCCCAAGGCCTGTGCGGGCCGTGCGCCCAGGGTGGTGGTCCGGGTGGGTGGCCCCAGCCTGGAGGTGGAGGACCATGAGGACCGCCGGCCCATGGTGGCGGTCCTGCTATCGCGATGCATGTAGAACCAGCGATGGCTAGGGTGAAGAGGCCGACAATGAGTCCAAGGTGCTTGGCTTTCATGATTTTCATCCCCTGCTGGAGGCAGCTTGCACATGAATTATGGCGTGTTTTTGGTGGGCATAAACGCCCGATCCGATGGTGCTGGCGTCGGCGCTCGCGGACGCCGCCGCCGCCATCGCCCGGCTCGACCAGGCCCTCGCCAGTCATTCCCTGGCCCAGGCTTTTCTCCACCGTGCCCGCCTCGAGGCGGTCCGCCGGCAGGCCGCGGTCGACGGCCAACTCATCAACCCCTGGCATCTTGCCGCGACGATAGAAGACCTGCGCCTGCGCATGGATCCTTACTTGCGCATCATCGACCGCGGCGACATCCTCGACAAAGCAAAGTTCGCCCTCACCCTGTACCAGTGGCTCGTCGCGCCTGATTTCGATCAAGAGGGCGAGGTCCAACGCGCTGAGGCGATGCTGGCAATGCAGCCGACTGCCCTGCCGCCGCTGATCGCCGCGGCGCGGGGTTTGCGGGACTGGATCGAGACGGGCGAAACCCGTCCGGCTATGCGCGCGGCGATGATCCGCTTCTGGCGCCAGCGCGGCCTACTACGCCTGCCCGTCCCACTCACCGGCGCCGCAGCGCTCAGGGCCGAACAAAGCTGGGACCGCGACGTTTGGTTGCCGGCTTTCCTGAAGGCGATCGCGCGTGAAGTGGCGGATGGTCTCGACTTGCTCTACACCATGGAGCGTGCCTGGTTCGATGCCCGGCGCAGCATCGCCGGTCGCCGCAAGGACTCTTACATCGCTCCCGCCGTTGATCTGCTGGCGGCGGCGGCGCCGGTGCTCTCCGCGACCACGCTCGCCCGCGCCCTCGGCATCGCAGTGAGGAACGCCATACGCATCCTCACCGAACTGATTGCGGCCGAAATCGCGGTCGAGGACACGCACCGCACCAAGCGGCGCCTGTTCGGGCTCAAGGGCCTGGCGCCGCTGCGCGAGGTGGTGCGCCCACCCTATCGGTCGGATCCGACCCGTAGCCGCGGCCGTCCCCGCCAACCCATCGAGGAGGAGGAGGCCGAGGTTGCGCCGCCTCCATTATCGCCCCTCACGCCAATCGAGCGCCACGAATTCGATTACACCGCGCTCGAGGAAGCGATGGCTGAACTCGATACCGCGATCCGCCATGCCCGCCTGGCGCTTCAGGCCCGGCCGGAGCCAAACCCGCCGGCGCCGTCCCGCCCCGTTTTACCCGAGGGTGGGGCTGCTCAATAATGCACCGCGGTTTGGCAAACGCCGGTCGGACCTTCTGGCGGCAGGGTCGCCGAGCTGATAGATTCGCTTGATTGTTTGCCGATACCACGGGAGCGCGCCGATGCCCGAGCCAGTTCAGCTTTCGCTTTTCCCCGAACGGGCGAGCCTGGTGCGCATCCGCCCCGAGCGCAATGAATGGCGCTTCTACCGCCTCGAAATCCTCCCCGATCTCTTTGGCTACACCCTGCTCGCCCGGCACTGGGGCAGGATCGGCACCAAGGGCCGCATCCGCCTCGACCCGCATCTGGATTTTGGCGCCGCCCTCAACGCCCTCGCCGCTTTGACCCGCCGCAAGCGCCGCCGCGGCTATCACGAGCGGGCAGGGTGGTAACTTCCGCCTGAAAGAAAGCATGGAGAGTGACTTCACCCGGCGAAACGCCAGGGCGGTTCACTTCATGCCGGACAGGCGAACGGAATTTCCCCGACCCGGTCGCCGGGAGTTTCGGCTGGCCGTCACCTGCCAAGCGTGGGAGAGTGTCGGCGAGATATCGCGGAGGTGCCCGTCATTGCCGGAATTGAGAGCATGAACAGCCGACCTGTGATGGCGCGTGACAGGGCTGGCGCCGCAGCCCGCGCTTGTCAGGCCGCGTGCCACTGGTGCGCGCCATGACGGTAATCGCAACCGATCTTGCCGCCCTGCTCGGCACGGTGCGGCGCCCCGGCGATTTCTACGTGGCCGGCGAGATCGCGTTTTCGCCCCCGTCGCTGGATGTCGCGAGTGTCGGCCCGGTTGCCCTGCCGCTGCTGCCCATCCAGGCCCGGCAACTGATCGACGCCGCGGAACCGGCGCCCTTTGGCCGCGGCGAACAGACCATCATCGACCCGACGGTGCGGCGCTGTGGCCAGATCGGCCCGGATCGCGTGCGGCTCGGCGGCCGACATTGGGCCAGGACGCTGGAAGATATACTGGCCCGGGTCAGCGACGGCCTCGGCGTGGACGAGCCGATCGACGCCGAATTCTACAAGCTGCTGATCTACGACCAAGGCGGCTTCTTCGTCAGCCACCGCGATACCGAGAAGGTGGCCGGCATGTTCGCCACCCTCACGGTGGTATTGCCGTCGCATTTCAGCGGCGGCGACCTGATCATCCGACACAAGGGGCGGGAAGCGTGCCTTGCTCTGCACACCGGCGACCCAGGAGATGTGGCATTCGCTGCCTTCTATGCCGACTGCGTACACGAGATTCTGCCGGTCAGCGAAGGCTGCCGCCTGGCCCTGATCTACAACCTCCTGCGCCGGAGTCGCTCTGGCCGCGGTCGCGCGCTGCACCCCCCGGACTACACGGCGGAACAGGCCCGCATCGCGGCCCTGCTGCGGCGCTGGACGGACACCGCCGGCCCCGACGCTGCCCTGCCGGCCAAGCTGGTCTATCCGCTGGAACATGCCTACACGCCGGCCGAACTCGGTTTCGCGTCGCTGAAAGGTGCTGATGCGGCGGTTGGCGGTGTGCTGACGGGCGCGGCGCGGGACGCCGGGTGCGATCTGCACCTGGCGTTGCTGACCATCGAGGAAAGCGGTGCGGCGGAGTATGCTGATACCTATGGATCGCGACGCGGCCGGTGGGACACGGCGGATGCCTTCGAGGCCGGCGAGGTTTTCGAGCGCAGCGTGGCGCTGTCCGACTGGCGACGGCCTGACGGCACGAGGTCCGATCTGGGCGAAATTCCCGTTGAGGAGGACGAGATTGCGCCACCCGGCGCCTGCGACGATCTAGCGCCGGACGAGGAGCAGTTCCACGAGGCGACCGGCAACGAAGGTGCTTCCTTCGAGCGCAGCTACCGCCGTGCCGCCCTGGTGCTCTGGCCGCGGGCTCGTCTGTTCGCCGTGTTGAGCCAGGCTGGACTGGGTGCGACACTGCCATATCTCGGCGATCTCGTCCGGCGCTGGGCCGCTGCCGATCCCGATTGTCGCGCCGCGCTCTGGCGCGATGCGCAAGACCTCGCCGAACACATGGTCGGACGCTGGCCAAAGCATGATTGGCGGGACACCGAGCGCAAGGAACCGAGCGAAGCCGGACAAATACTCGGCCTGCTCGCCGAGCTCGGCGACACGGCCACGATCGAAACCGTTCTGACCGGGATCATCGCCGGGGGCTTCGGCAAGGCGGACACGGACGCGATCATGGCGGCGCTCGGCCAACTCGCGCCGCTCCGGCGCGTGGCGCTGATCGAGTTGATCGTCGCGGAGTCGGCAGCCGGCTCCCTCGGCGCCTGCGCCAATCTGCTGGCCCGCGCGGCAGTCGCCTGGGCCACATCGGGTAATTGCGATCTGACCGGCGCCGCAACGCGCCTGCTGACGGCACTGCCGTCAGGTGCGGCGCGCGCGACGCCATCGTCGGGATGGCAACAGAGCGGTCGCGCCGTGGTTGCCGGCGTCGTCGCCGACCTGGTGCTTGGCTTCGGCGCGATCGATCCGGTTCTGGCCGAGCGGGCGATCGACCATGTCCTGGCTTGGCCGAAGGTCTACGGAATGGACGCCGTGCTGGTCCCCGCAGCCCGGTGCTTGTGCCAGCGGCAGTTGGTGCGGGGGACGGCGGCGCTGGCGCGGCTGCGAACCGCCTGCCTCGCCCATCTGCGACGCCGGATGGCCGAAAAGCTGGCCGCCCCGACGGACTGGCGCCGTGACAGCAAGATCCCGTGCCGCTGCCCACGCTGTGCCGATCTCGCGAGATTTCTGGCGAATCCGGACGCCAGTACCTGGGTTCTGAAGGCCGCCGAAGCCGAGCGCGCGCATGTCCAGCACAGCATACGACAGGCGGGCAGCGACGTGGACACGACGATCGACCGCTCCGGCCGCCCCTATCGGCTGGTCTGCACCAAGAACCAGGCCAGCCATGAGCGCCGCCTGCGTCAGCGCCAGCGCGATCTGGAGGCCGTGGCCGAGCTTACGTTATGAAGACGCGTGCAGCCCCGACATACGCCATGTAGCGGAAGCTGGCCCACGAGGTCCGGCTGGTTTTTACACCGCCACCCCGGCCTGGTTTTGATCCGCCGTTGACAAGCCGCCTATCCGGCGGGGAGGGCCTATCAGGCGGGCGCGGGTTGTTCGTCGCAGCCAGCCGGCTTGCTCGCCCTCATTGGCGATCAGAGCTGGCACCAAATGGATTTCGTCGAGAGAGGGACCAGAGCACCTGAGGGGATGATCGCGGGAAGCTGCGCGGACATGTCAAGCACCTTTGCTCGGCGTGCGCGCGCCCCTGAAGGTGATTGTCACAGGATTGCGCGACATGCCTCATGAAACAGCCCAAGGGTTGATGAGAGTGAGGCCGCAATCCTCAAAGCCGCCTGTGTCGCGCGTCACCACGCTCGCGCCATGGGAGCGTGCGACCGCAGCAATCATTAGATCGAGTGCCGCTGTCGGTCGGCCTCCGCGCCTTCGGGCCGCGAAGATATCGGCGTAAGCAGCGGCGGCCTCCATGTCGAAGGGCAGGACACGTCCTTCGAAGTCCTCCGAAAACATTGCCGCTGCTGCCGCTTCAAGATCATGACGACGGCGGCCGTCTGGCATGATCGCGAGGCCCGACAAAATTTCGGCCTGAGTGATCGATGTCGTGAAAAGAAGCTCTTCTGGCTGGCCCTCTATCCAAGCCGTCACCTCTGGCGACGGCCGAAGGCTCATCATGGCGGACAGGATGTTGGTATCGAGGACGAACATCACTCGAAGCTCGGCGGCTCGCGTGCGTTGTCTCGCGGCGGCAACTCAAGATCAACGCCGCCAAGCGCGGCGAAGCGCGCGTGGATCCGCTCGGCCAGACTACGTCCCGAGCGCGACGCGTCCTTGGTGAGCGCCGTCTGAAGGATGCGCCTGGCTTCAGCCTCCATGGAGTGCCCGTGTTCCGCTGCGCGAACGCGAAGACGCTCCTTCACCGCCGCATCAATGTTGCGGATGGTCAGGGTAGCCATTGGTGTCAATGTCCCAGTGCGCTGCATGCCTGCATCGTAATCGATGCGTTCATTGAATGCAACGCATAATGCCCACCCCGTTCTCTGATATCAAACATGATAAAGGACGTTATCATGCGCGACCGTCAACTCGCAGCGTTCCGTAATTGAAGATTTCCGGCTGGTTTTTACACCGCCACCCTGGCCTGGGGTTACGCATGAAAGATGCTGATCGCAGCTTGAGTATGGAAAACGGTAGTCGGTCGAATATTTCCAATTCTGTCCGTTTGCTTGAATGGGAGTGGTTTTGGCCCGGGCCGCCGGCTCATCAACGTCCTCAATCCGCTCTTCAAAAATGCCGCTATCGAGCATATCATTGAAAAATATAGATAAAATTTCATGCGTAGCCCCTGCGCGGTTCAAGGAGGCGTTCGAGCCTTCGAATGTTTCAGAACCACGATGCCAAGCGGCGAAGAAAGCCTCGCGCGCCGCTTATGATGACTGGCGTCTTGCCGTCCGTCACCGGCTTGCCTAGCGCTGCATCTTCCTGGATACGCCGCCACTCGGCTGGGGCATTGACGATCACAGGGGGTCCGGAAACGCGATTGAGTCCGGCTTGCAGGTCGTGTGGCACGGGACCCGCCGCCTGCAGGAGCGCTTTCGGCCCGGGCGTCATGCGTGGATCCTGGCTGTCGAGAACGGATTGTGGATCGAGCAAGGCTTCCGCTGCTTGAGCACTCTCGGTCCGCTGGGTTGGGGGGGCACCCCAGGGCTGTTCAACGCTGATTTCCGAGCTGGTGTCATCAGGCAATACCGAGGAAAACGGCCAAGCTGCGGGTCACTGACATCATGGTTTCGTCATCCAGATGACCGAACGTGGAGCCGATCTTGTCCCGCTGGGTTGTGCTGGCCTTGTCGATCATGATCTGAGACCGTTTCCGCAAGCCATTGGTCTCGGAGGGGGCCACCGGCAACCTCAGTAGGGGGGGCCTCCGCGAGGGCACCTGTGATGGGTAAAATCGTCACTGTGGCGGTTTCATCAAAGCGGTCTGCATGTATGACCAGGGCTGGGCGCGGTTTGCCGAAATCGCCTTGCAGGGCGACGGTCACGAGATCTCCGCGCTTCACTCCCAGCCATCCAGATCCGCGATGGCGGCATCGAGGAAGGCGGCAAGCTTGGCATCCTGCCGGTCAGCTTCAGCAACAAGGCGCGCCTGGCGGCGGCATTCTTCGTCAAATCCCCTGGCGCGGGTATCCGGTACCCAGATTTGAACGGGCCGTAAGCCAGCTCGTCGCAGGGCATCGCGGCGCTTTTGAACACGCACGGCAACAGGTGTCATGATCTGTCTCCTTTGTGTTACATGTGACATGTAGGAGCCAAAAAGTCCTGTAGAATGGGGGCGTCAATTCGGGAGGCCGCTGGCTTTGGCCAGCGCCGGAAGATATGCAACCTTTCGGTGGCGATATGTGCCATGATTAGCTATGGCCAAGAACAGCAGGGACGGGAATCGATTGCGTGCTGCCCGGCGCCGGGCGGCGCTCGCCGAGCGCGGTATCAAGCAAGTTCTGCTTATGGCCCCGGAGCAGGCGCACCCGTTGCTGAAGCAGGCGGCGACTCTGATGACCCGCGACGATGACCCCCTGGAGCCACTGGCGGCGCTGCGTCGGGCTGGTGGGGCGAATGAGCCGGAGCCCGTCGGGGCATCACCCGACCTGGGTGCGGAACTGGAAGCCACCAAAGCCAGGATCGCGGAAATCGAGCGTCAGGCAGAGGCGCGACTGGCGATGGTGATTGAGGCAGCGGAGCGCCGGAGGCGAGCGCTGGAGGCTGAGCAGGAGAAAGCGCGGGCGAACGCCGTGGAGGCACAGAAGGCCGCCAAGTCCGCCCAGGTAGCCGCAGGACGGGCGGAAGAGGCGCTACGGCGCGCGGAGAAGGCGGAGGCCACGGATCCAGCAGGCCAAGGCGATGCCGGGCCTCAAAGGCCGGCTGGTGCGCTTTCTGGCCGGCGATGTGCTGAAATAGCAGGAGGCCGCTGCGCCGGACTTCTGCAATGGAAAGCCCCGTTTGCGCCCTGTGAGGCGAGTATGGCGCGAAAATTCGATAGCGTCCGTCAATGTGGTGGAAATTCTGGTGTAGCTGAAGCGGCCAATGGTCACGCGGCGACGGTGGAAATTCGTGGTGTATCGGCATCGATGGCGGGTGCCATGAGTTCGACCATTCCCTCGATCTGCATATAGCGGTTCTGTGTCTGCCATTCGTCGTTGGCCTCGAGCAGCACGGCCCCGATCAGGCGGATGATCGAACCTTCATTGGGAAAGATGCCGACGACATCGGCGCGGCGCTTGACCTCCTTGTTCAGGCGTTCGAGCGGGTTCGTCGAGTGAATTTTGGTTCGGTGCTGGGCGGGAAAGTCCATGTGCGCCAGCACGTCGGTTTCACTGTCGTCGATGAACGCGCCAAGTTTTGGCCATTTGCCCCGGAGCTGGTCGGCCACATGGCGCAGGGTCTGGCTGGCACTGACGCGATCCGGCTGGATAAACGCCTGACGCAACGCTGCAGACACCATGCTCTGCTGCCCCTTCGGCACATAGGACAAGGCGTTGCGCATCCAGTGAACGCGGCATCTTTGCCAGGATGCCCCCATCACCCGGCGGATCGCCGCCTTCAACCCTTCATGAGCATCGGAGATCACCAGTTTCACCTCACGCAACCCACGGCGGACCAAGCTCTTGAGAAAGGTCGACCAGAAGGTCTCCGCCTCGGACGGGCCGATGTGCAGGCCGACGATCTCGCGCCGACCGTCGGTGTTCACCGCCACTGCGATTATCGCTGCAACTGAGACGATCCGCCCACCTTCGCGCTGCTTGAGATAGGTCGCATCCAACCACAGATACGGCCACTCGCCGGCAAGTGGCCGGTCGAGGAAGGCGTTCACCCTCTCATCGATGTCCTTGCACAGTTTCGAGACCGTGCTCTTGCTGATCCCCGTCAGCCCCATGGCCTGCACCAGCTCGTCTACCCGCCGGGTCGAGACGCCGCCAATCCAGGCTTCCTGGATGACCGCGGCCAGCGCCTTCTCCGAGGTCCGGCGAGCTTCCAGGAACGGCGGGAAGTAGCTCCCCTGCCGCAGCTTCGGGATCCGAAGCTGCAAGCTGCCAAGCCGCGTGTCCAATGCGCGTTCCCGGTAGCCGTTGCGATAGGTCGCGCGCTCGCCGCTGCGCTCGTAGCGGCTGGCGCCGATCAGCCCATCCACATCCGTCTCCATCAGCAGTTGAACCACCGCCTCCGCAACGCTGCGCAGAAAATCGCCGTCCCCGGCTTTGGCCAGTAGCTCAGCCAGTGGTAATCTATCTTCGGTCATCGGGTTCTCCAGGCTTCAGGTTGAAGTCTCGCAACTCCACCATAGCCGACTGATCCGATGGCCACCTCAAACTACACCGTTACAGGGCCCAAAAGTCCACCACGACCCCGGACACTACCGGACGAACTGCGCCAAAGTTTCGGCTTCGTGTGCGTCAGTCTTGTTCCGCTGCAACGCTGTCGCCACGCGTGCATGGCGCGCATCGAGGCAGATCACCGGAAAACCGAGGTCCTTGAGCGAATGGTAGAGCCACGGCGCCAACTGTCCGGTCTCGAGCCCGACCCGAACGAGTTCGGGCGCATGCCGGCGCAGGGCCGCGGCGAGCACCTCCGGCTCGCTGGCCCTCTTGCCCCGCCAGACCAGCTTCCCGTTGTCGTCCACAACGTGAATGGCGGTGTCTTTGTCCGAAATGTCCAGTCCTGCGTAGTGCGCCATGATTGCCTCCCTCGGCTCCAACAAGCGGACCACCCGCTCGCTTCGCGCCCCCGGTTTGACAGATCAAACCGCTGGATCGCGATCACCGCATGGGGAACGCATCATTGCCTGGTCGAACCGATGCCGGGCCTGAGCATGGATTGGGAGGGCCTCAACCGAACCAACGCCCTGGCATTCATCCTCTGGGCCTCAATTCGGCTGATGCTACGAAGGCACTGTAAGAATAGAATATCATCTTGGACCGAATCTAAGTGTGACGTCGGATAGTTGGCGATGTAAGTATTTCCCGATCCTACCGGGCAATGCGATGGTCTGATATCTTGAGTTTGTTCTTGGGCAAGCTATCATATGCCTCCCATGAACGGTAACCTTGGACCATTTCTGGAGAAATCACATGACAATAGCGAATCCCGCCGCGGTCAGCCCCGGCACCCACCAATCGGCCCCCAATCATCCGGCGGCCGCCGTGCATATCGCTGCGGCATCGCATCACGCCGTAGCAGAACACCATCACCTCGAGGCCGCACACCATCTCAACATGGGTGAGCACGAACCCGCCAGGCTGCATGCTGCCGCGGCCATGGCGCATTCCGAGAAGGCCCATTCCAAGACGGTTGAAGCGGCCAAACCACCTGCCAGATAGGTCTTGGTATAGCTTAAGACTTTTCCGAGTGGCCGGTCTTTCCTGAATTACCTGATCTGGCAATTCTCGGTATCATGTTTTTCGGAGCGGGCTTGCGGTGCTGGGACAGTCGATGCGGACAATAACAGGAACGATCGGCACAGGAACTTGGGATTGCATAGAGGGTGTCTGTCTAACACATGCATATCGCATATTCACACAGGTCGTGAATATGCGGCTGCGGATGCAACGTGACGATCAACTGGGTAGGCAGCCTCAACCGGACTCTTACTTAACAGTCTGTAATAGGCTACACTGGCGGTAGGGCTGTTCAACGCTGGTTTCTGAGTTGGGGTGGGTCGGATGCGCAACACTGTGGGGGCGAACTGACTTTCTGGGTGGGGGCGAACTGACTTTCTGGGGAATATGGGGATTCCCGACCGGCGGGATTTGGGATTCTTGGGAAGGCAACCGATACGGAGGTTGTCATGGCCGCGTTCAGCTCGTTGCTCGATATCCTGGCAGAGGTTCCCGATCCGCGGCGCGCGGAAGGCAAGCTCTACAAGCTGCCGCATGTCCTGCTGTTCTCGATCCTGGCGATCATCAGCGGCAGCAACTCGTATCGCGGCATCGTCACCTTCATCGACGTCCATCGCCGCCGGTTGAACCGCAGCTTCGGCCTGAAATGGCGCCGGGCGCCCTCGCACACGGCGATCCGCTACATCCTCCAGGGGCTCGATCCGGGCGCGGTGGAGGCCGCGTTCCGACGCCACGCGGCACTGCTGCAGGCGGCCAGGACCAAGCCCGGCACGGCCAGCATTGCGCTCGACGGCAAGACCCTGCGCGGCAGTTTCGACAGGTTCCATGACCGCACCGCGGCTCATGTGCTCAGCGCCTTCGCCACCGACACCAAGCTGGTGCTCGCTCATGTCGAGATCGGCGAGAAATCCAGCGAGATCCCCGCCGCCCAGGCGCTGCTCGCCGAACTGGGCATCGCCAAGGACACACTCGTCACCCTGGATGCCCTGCACTGCCAAAAAAAGCCTTCAACGTCGCCCAGGCGGGCAACATCAGCCTCATCGTCCAGGTCAAGGACAATCAACCGACGCTGAAGCAGGCGATCCACCATATCGCCACATCGAGCGCCCCATACGACGTCTTCCGGACCCGCGACCGCGGCCGCAATCGTGACGAAACCCGCACCGTCTCCGCCTTCAATCCCGCCTGCGCGCTCGCCGGCACCGACTGGCATCCCCATGTCACCGCCATCATTCAGGTCGAGCGCGCAATCGCCACCCGCAATCCCGAAACCGGCCTGCTCAAGCTGACACACGACACCGCCTTCTACGTCGCCAACACATCCCTCACCGCCGCCATCGCCGCCAAGGCCATCCGCGCACATTGGGGCATCGAAAATTCCTCCCACTATGTCCGAGACGTCACCTTCGCAGAGGATCGATCCCGGATCCGAACCAACCCTGGCGTCATCGCCCGATTGCGCAGCTTCGCCTTCAACATCCTGATGAACAGCAAACCCAGCGCCAGCACCCTCAGCCAGGACCGCTACCGCGCCGCGCTTGCCGACCTCTACCACATCCTCGCTCTCAATCACTATCCCAAAGCGTTGAACAGCCATGACACTGGGGGCGAGGAAGAATGAGCGCACGAGTGCAGGTACTCGCTTGATGGCGGCGAGTTGGGCGTCGATCTTATCACGCAGCTTCTCACCCTTGCGCAGCGGATTCCTGGCCACGCCGGTGCGCTTCACATGGCTCCAGACCAACTTGTCCGGGTTCAGTTCCGGCGCGCAGCCTGGAAGGAAATGCAGCGTCAGACGCCCCGCGGTCGAGGCCACGTAGTCCTTGACCAGGCGCGTCTTGTGGGCAGAGCCTCGGAGAACCTCCTGCCTCAATGCATCTTAATCTCGTCGCCTGACCTCGTCAGGCTCCCCAAACCAGAGACGCCGCCACAGGCAATTTCCACACAATCCAAGACGCCAACGTTCTCGGCGAAGGTGACGTCTTGGACATAGTGGGAGGAATTTTCGACTGCGCCCACGGCGCACGCTGAGAAGGGCCCACTCCAAGACCGTCGAGGTGGACAAGACTCCGGCCAAATAGCCCACAATGCCGCGCCCCGGCTTTGCAAGGCTCGGTATCGCGCGCGCTCGGAAGCCTCGGCCACATTGGCGAGATCGGATTTCTTCCACTGGGAACTACGTAGATTCCGGTCCTGCATGATCGTTTCGCGGGTCGCCATGTTGAGCAGTGCGACTATCTCGGCATGCGCGTCAAACACCCGCCTACCGGCCAACACAGAGGTGCTGCGGACCCGACGCGCGACCATGGCGCGTCCATCAGGAGCTTTAGCATGAGATCGTATAGACTGGCTTGGTTCACCGTTGCCGCCGGAGCCGGGTTGCTACTCGGCGGCTGCGGCTATTCGCCGGGAGGCCGTGCCCTGTCCGGTGCTGCGATCGGCGCAGGGACGGGCGCGGTTGTCGGTTCGGTGACCGGCATCGGGCCGGGTGGTGGCGCGCTGATCGGCGGTGGCGTGGGTGCAGCCGTCGGCGGTCTCACCAGTCCGAGCACGATCAACCTCTCGCCCCGTTAACCGGAACCCGCCCAGGTGACGTTTAAACACCCTGAAAGCAGGAAAGAATCCATGAACCGCATTCAGGTTATCACGCCGCTCGGCGCCGGCCTCGCTCTGGCGACGGCTGGCGCGAACGCGCAGACGACGACCACAACATCCACCGCCCATACGCTACAGCCTACCGCGATGACGTGGACGCCGGTCATGCCGTCGCCGAGCGGCACGCTGAGCACGACCGAAACCAGCCGCAGCGTCGATGCGGCCGGGAATACGTCGCAATCGCGGAAGACGACCTATGGCAGCGAAGACGGTGCGGTCAGCCAGTCCACCAGCACCACCACGATTACACCTGTGCCACACACTAGCACCACGACCGACACAACGTCTCCATACTCGACCACGAAATGAACCGGAGGACATCATGCGATCGAACAAGACCACCGCGGCACGCATTCTGCTTGCCACGTGGATGAGCGGGGCCGTCCTGGTCCTCGCCGGCTGCGGTGGCGGTTCGCCGGACACCGCGACGACGACGACGACGCAACATACGAGCACCTCGACCACAGCGACCGCGGCGGCGCCGCCAATGCTGGGCGCGCCCGTGACCACGACCACGCAGACCACGCGCTCGACGACGATGGAGTAGCGCGATGGCGTGCGCCGCCACCGCGCTGCATGAGTAATTTCCGAGGCTGTCCGGCGAGCGGTCGGGTCTGCCAGATTGTAGGCTCGACCGCTCGCTTCGCGCGTGCCGTCAATAGGTGGGGTATGGAACATGGATGACAGAACAGGCCGTCCGCGCAACATAGTGTCATTGCAGGTCGCATCTCTCGACGCCCATATCGGCGGTCAGATCACGGCACGGCGCGCGGAAATTGGACTCTCTCGCCGGCAACTGGCGATGACACTGCGCGTGCCAGTGAGAGGGATCGCCGCCTACGAGCGCGGCATACAGCATGTCGCACCAGCGGACCTGTTCCGGTTAGCGCAGGCGCTCGGCGTGGACCTCGCCTATTTCTACACGGATTCGGCGTCCTCGCCGCAGGCGCCAAAGGCCGAAACCGGGTGTCCGGTCGGCGGTCGCGCCGCGGGCGGCGTCGGGCAGGCCGCCGTGGACATGCGCCAATATGACGATATCGACCAGATCGCCGATAGATTCAGTCGGATTCGGAATCCGGCAATTCGGCGATGCGTTACCCGGATGCTGGACAGCCTTGCCGAGCATGAGGTATCGAGTGTCACGGTCGGAGATGTCCGGACCGAGCCACTGATCTCCGCGTTCGAAGAGCTCGCCGAGTTGGCATATGCGCCGCCCTCGGCATCGCGCGGATGAGCGCGTCGCGCCGGCGCGCGTGCGCGTGAAGGCATGCCGAACCGGACGCCCGCCACGCGCCCTTCGCGGAACGCTCGGGCCGTGGCCTGGCGGGCCTCTCGCGGGCGTCGGAGCGTATATGTGTGCCCTACATTGGAGCCGCAGGTGGCGGCTGAGCTGGTCGCCGCGCCGGGGTATGCCGCGACCGCATCGTCGAACGCTTTGATGAAGTGTGATAAGCCTCCTCGAGACGCCCGCCCTGGCGCGGCCTCCACGGGGCGAGTACGCAGAGCCGGAGATGCGTAGTTTCCGAGCCTTCTATGGGAAGTGAGGCCCTGCTAATTATTGAGGCCTCGGCAGGCCGGATCACACGATCCAGTATAGCGATCGACAGCGAACGAGCCGCACCGGGTTTCGTGCAAAGCCTTAGCAGAGATCGTAACGGGAGCCGGCTGATGGACAAGGATCGCGTAGCTGGATTGGCGAAAGAGATCAAGGGCGCCGTGAAAGAGGCCGTCGGTAAACTCGTCGGCGATGCCAAGCTGCAAGCCGAAGGACGTGCCGGCAAGACCGAGGGCAGGGTGCAGAATACGGTCGGCGGTCTGAAGGATTCCGTCCGGAAATAGCATTCCGCACGCGCGCTACTATGTGGGACGGCTGCGTTCACATCCGCAGCGCGCGCTTGAGTGCCCCACCCGATGTCTGGCGCGACGCCAAGGCAGATCCATCGGCGCTCGGCGGTGGTTGATCGCAACCTGCCCAAGCGTGCCCATGTCTGAGAACATCACAGATACATTCGCTTCAAGAGCAACAGCCGATCGGATTGAAGCATATGATCGGATGATAGTCACGCTATCAGACAGCTCACGCGGTGAGACAGACAGTGCACCAAGCCGGCCGTTGGTGCGGACAAGAAGGTGTTGCAGACGTGAGGTGAGTGTCTTGTCGAAAAGGTTGACTGGAAAGACCCCATTCATGCGCATGTGGCTGGGTGGGGCGAACGCTATCGCACGCCACTCCCGCGCCACCAAAGTCGCGCGGCGGCAGGCCGCGGCGCTGGTAAAGGATGCCGCCCGCGTCTGGAAGCGGGCGTTGGTGGATCGGCCGGTGTCGGCGGCTCGCATGTCGGCAGGTTGCGTGTCGGAAGTCGTCGGGTTCGGCTCCAATCCCGGCGCATTGAGGATGCTGGTTCATGCCCGCGCCCGGCTGCCCGCGGGCCGGCCGCTGGTCGTCGTCCTGCACGGCTGCGGCCAGGATGCCGCAGCCTTTGCCAACGCGTCCGGCTGGCTCGCGCTGGCGGACGAGTTGGGGTTCGCGCTGCTGGTGCCCGAACAGGTTCACGCGAACAACCGTGGCCGCTGCTTCAACTGGTTCCGCCCTGATGACGTCCGCCGGAGCGGCGGCGAGGCGATGTCGATTCGCCAGATGCTGAGAGTCGCGGTCGCACGCTATGGGTCCGACCCAAGACGAATCTACATTGTCGGATTTTCTGCCGGCGGCGGCATGGCCGCTGCGATGCTCGCCGCATACCCTGCGGTGTTCGCTGCGGGGGGCATTGTCGCGGGCATGCCGGTCGGCTGCGCGCAAACCCAGGTCGCAGCGATGCTTCACATGCGACGGGCAAACATGTCGCGGTCGCGGCAGGCGCTCGCTGGCGACGTCCGTGCAGTGACGCAGGCCCGTTCACGACGGTCGTGGCCACGCGTCTCGATCTGGCAAGGCGGCCGAGATCGCACGGTTGATCCGGCGAACGCCGAAATACTCGCGGCGCAATGGGGCGAGTTGCATGGCCAGGATACGGCGCCGAGGACCGACAACGTGGCATCGGGGCATCGGCATCGGACCTGGGGCCGGCCCGATCGACCGCCCGCCGTCGAGATCTGGACGCTGCCCGCGATCGGGCATGGCTTTCCCGTCGATGCCAGCCTGCCCGGGAGCGGCCGCACCAGCCCGTATCTGGCGCGCGCGGATCTGTCCGCCGCGCGCCAGATCGCGACGTTCTGGCTTCTGAACAATGACCACGCCAAACGCGCGGCCTTGCACCGCTGAATGGGTTCGCCGATGCTCGTAACACCAGTACCACGGCTACGTTGATGATAGATCTGTCGCCGCCACGGGCGCGACCGGGCACGCCAGCCGCGATCAATGACACCTCGGGGCTGATGACGCTGATCAGCGTGGTGGTGGCGGTCGCCACGCTGTCGATCGCCCGCGACGTGCTGATCCCGATCACGCTGGCGGTGCTGCTGTCGTTCCTGCTCGCCCCGCTGGTAAATCTGCTCCGCCGCACCGGGCTGGGGCGGGTGCCGGGGGTAGTACTCGCAGTGCTGTTGGCGCTCGGCGTCATCCTCGGCACCGCCGGCCTGATCGGCACCCAGGTCGCCGATCTTGCCGACGACATCCCGCGTTATACGGACACCATCCAGCAGAAGGTCGATGCCGTTCAGAGCGCGACGTTTGGCCGCCTCTCCGCTTTCGTCGGGAGCATGGGCAGCCAAATCAATCGCGACAGCCACGCGTCGGCCGGCGCGCCGGCGAGCGCCGGCACGACCGTCAGTGCAGCGTCCGCCGCGGCACCCACCAACGCGGCCGCGAAGCCGATACCGGTGGAGGTCCATCAGCCGGAACCGTCGCTGATGAAGCTGGCGAGGCGCGTCCTCACGCCGATCCTATCGCCGTTGATGACTACGGCCATCGTCGTGGTTGTGGCGATCTTCATTCTGCTGCGGCCCGAGGATCTGCGCGACCGACTCATCCGCATGCTCGGCACCGGCGATCTGCACCGGACGATGACCGCGATGGATGAGGCCGGGCACCGCCTGAGCCGGTACTTCCTGACCCTGCTGGCATTGAACACTGCATTCGGCAGCATGATCGGCCTCGGTCTGTTCGTCATCGGCGTGCCGAGCGCGGTGCTGTGGGGCATCATGGCGATCCTCATGCGCTTCATTCCGTATATCGGCCCGTGGCTCGCGGCCGCGCTACCGCTTGCGCTTGCCGCGGCAGTCGATCCGGGTTGGTCGATGCTGCTGTGGACGGGGACCCTGTTCGTGGTTAGCGAGGGCGTGATGGGCCAGGTGATCGAGCCGATGGCATATGGGCACAGCACCGGATTGTCGCCGCTGTCCGTCGTGGTCGCGGCGATCTTCTGGAGCTGGCTGTGGGGGCCGGTCGGGCTGATCCTGTCGATGCCGCTCACACTCTGTCTGGTCATTCTGGGCCGCCATGTGGATCGATTGAAGTTCCTCGACGTGCTGCTCGGCGACCGTTCAGCGTTGACGCCGGTAGAGAGCTTCTACAACCGGATGCTGGCAGGCCGACTGGACGAAGTGCAAGACGACGCCGAGCAGCTGCTGAAGTCGTGTACGCTGTCGGCATACTACGATGAGGTCGCGATCCCCGGCTTGCGACTGGCCACAATCGACATCGAGCGCGGGGTGCTGACCGAGGCGCAGACCATTCGGATCATCGCCGGGGTGCAGGGACTGCTGGAGGAAATCGGCGACCATGACGACAGCGATACGCTTCTGACTGCCGCGGGACCGGCGAGGCTGCCGTCAGATCGGCAGGCAACGCCGGAATCGCGCGAGCCCGGGCCGCCTGCCGGGCTGGGCGAGCCGGTCGGCCTGTCGCCGGACTGGCAGGCCCCTTCCGCGGTGCTGTGCGTGGCCGGCCGCGGCCCGCTCGATGATCTGGCGTCGGCGATGCTCGCTCAGCTGCTCGGCAAGCGCGGGATCGGCGCCAGCGTCGTGACGCATGAAGCCGTTAGCCTGCGTGCGGCCGACACGCTCGACATCGTGGGCGTGCAGATGGTCTGCCTGACCTATTCCGGCATTGCCGGCACATCCTCCGATCTGCGCTACACCGTGCGTCGGCTGCGGGCACGCAGCCCGTCGGTTTGCATTCTTGTCGGATTTTGGCCCTCCAACATGGTGAGTGACGACAGGCTGCGTGCTGCCGTGGCCGCCGATATCTATGCAGGTTCGCTGCACGACATGGTCGTCGCCTGCCTCGCGGAGGCGCTTGGCCCGGCAAGCGACAGAGTGCGTCAGTTGGCACCTGTCCCCGAGCCGTAGCCGGACGACGGCGTGCGCCCGATGGCAGCAGGGCCCGCCACCGTCACATTCACCGCGTCATAGCAATCGACTGACCATCCCCGAGGGTCGATCGACGATCATTCCGACGCGGCTTGCCGGGCACCGTCTTGCCTGACGCGAGGCTAATCGTCTGCTTCCGACAACGCGACCAGTGCCAGCCGGGCCAGGGCTGGCCGCGATTTCGCGCCGTTTCACTCCATGATCTCGGTGCGAGGGTTCTCGACGGTGCGCTGACTGATCTTCAGTTCGTAGGCGATGTTCTTGTTCGGATGCCGGTGACCACCAGTTCCATGACCACACGGTGACGTGCAGTGAACCGCGCCGGAAATCCCGCGCTCCACCTTGAAGCCGCCGATGCCGGGTCCCTGGCCGGCCCGCGGATCCACCACCACGACCAGCCGCTTGCGCGGGTCGGCAATCATCCCCGGCGGTGGCGTGATGCGCAGCAGCGAATAGTTCATCGGGAGCAGCAGTGCGCTGTCGCTCATCACCATTTCATGGTCGAACCGCAACGCCGTCGACATCAGCCACGCGGTGCTCGCGATCTCCTCGTTGACACGCTGCTGCAGCAGCTCAAGGAACAAGACGCCGCGCTGGAACGCGTCGATCATGTATTCGGGCCAAGCGGAGGCAAGCTGGGCCGCTGCAGAGCTGGCGGCGCCGGCGACTGCCGCCGGTCCGTGCCCTGCCCAGCGTCGGCTTGTGTCGCGCTCCGAAGTCAATGGTCATCCCGATCTCCCAGGGCCGTCGCTCGGGCCCGGATGCGATTGCCACGTAACCACCGCATCGCACGGCGGCCACCAGGGCGGTTTCGTTTCTTGCAACCATCGGCCTGCTGCACGTCCTGGCCGGGCGGCAGCGTCAACCGAATGCCAGAAGCGGCATGGATACCGCGTTCAGACATATCCTTCCCCTACGCGGCGACAGACAGACTCGGAAACCATCGATCCGTCTGCGCCGTCCCGCCGGACGCCCGGCTTCCACCAGCGGACGTCCTCGCTTCATTTAATGCTGGGGCCAGCCTTCCATTGCGGCCAGATGGTCCAAGCTCCGCAAGATCGAGGGATCATTGCGAAGGCTCGCACAGGCATCCGGTGTCGTCCGGGCGGCGGCAAGTCGGATCCGCTGCAGCGATCGCCCATCTTCTCGAAATGAACCAGGGCGGTCAGCGACAAGTACTTGCCCTGCATCCCCCACAGAGCACCGGCCTGGGTATAAGCCTCGATCATCGATGCCCCTTGAATCAGCGCGTTCCACCGCCGACTTCGCAACTTGCACGACGCGGCGCGCGAAGCGACCGCCACGATACTGCTCATCGGCTGCATCTGCGCCTGATACGCTGGGGCCTTCTCTTCGGGCTGCGCCGCACCGGCAACGATCGGTGCCATAACCAGTGCGATCACCGCAACGGCCCTTATCATCAAGATCCTCCGTTGCCATCAATGCGGTAAGGTGATCGATCGGGTCGCCGGTCCTGCAGCACCGGGCACGTCGGTGTGCGGAATCGCATGGCCGCCATCCTCCGCTTCAGTCATGGAAGTCTCGCGCCCGTCGGTCGGGCCTTTCGGCGTGGTAGTCGACGTGCCGACAGCCGCCGTGGCATCAGTAACTCCCGCGTGTCCGACCCGATTGGGCAGGAGGGCCAGCACCTCGGTCGCGATGGAGGCTGGCTCCGCTGCAGGGGCGACCAGTTCGGCAGATCGGCGATCATCGCGGCAAGGCGCGTCTGCACAGCTTCCTGCCACGGCTCGAAATCGAGCCTGGCCAGTGCGGAGAGGACGCTGCCGACCAGGCCTTTGCTGTCCTCGCCCATGGTTGCGAACAGGAACGCGTCGAAGGGCGAGCGAGCATTCAGTTGCGGGCGGGTCATTTCGGCTCCCGACTTTTATGATCGCTGCAATGGGCGGATCATGATCGACCCCCACGAGGCTGAACGATCATGCGACCATAGGACAATTTCGAAATTAGCGTCAGGGTCGGAAACTACCGGCCTCTGCGCGCCGGGGCGGCGACCTCCGGGACTACGTGTACAGGTCCGCGCACGCATCGCCCCGATCTGCTCGTTTCGGATCAATGATGAGCGCGGTATGACTTGCCGATTATTCGGATATAGAAACACCTATACTCGTGAATGGCATCGGATAGCTATAGAGGTAAGTACTTCCCGATTGACATTCAGTTGCGGCCGCCCCTCACCAATGAGTAATTTCCGAGTCTGCCGCGGAAGTGCGGCCGCGCGTAGTCTGCCTTGCATTCCAAAATCGGCCCGGTGCGTTCCGACGTGACCGGCCGGACGGCGTGCCGACCGAGCATTTGGCAGATCCCCATCTACCGCGCTGAATGTCTTCCGCTAGTGTCCTGCCCCTGAAATTCGTGGGTGAATTTCAGGGATAAGGAGGTCATTAAGTTACTGATTTTCTAATGTCCCGAATATAAAATCCATCAGATTTCAGATTCGGGACACTAGGTCGGAAAGGAGCAGTGCCTTGTTTCTTTATGTCGTCCCGGTCCTGGTTCTGGCTGCGCTTGTTGTTCTCGCCGCCACGGTGAAAATTCTGCGTGAGTATGAGCGCGCCGTGGTCTTTACCCTTGGGCGCTTTCAAAGGGTGCGGGGTCCAGGCCTTGTGCTGCTTCTCCCCTTCTTCCAGGAAATGGTTCGGGTCGATCTGCGCATTCGCGTCATCGAGATCCCCAGCCAGGACGTGATCTCGCATGACAACGTGTCGATGAAGGTCGACGCCGTATTGTATTTCAACGTCGTCGATCCAGAGAAGGCGATTATCCACGTCCAAAACTATCTGCCAGCCACCAACATGCTCGCACAGACCACGTTACGTGCCGTGCTCGGGCAGCATGAGCTCGATGAGATGCTGTCCGAGCGAAAGAAGCTCAGCGCCGATGTCCAGAGCATTCTCGACGCGCAGACCGAAACCTGGGGCATCAAGGTCAGCAACGTCGAGATCAGAACGGTAGAACTGACTGACAACATGGTGCGGGCCATCGCCAAACAGGCGGAAGCGGAACGCGACCGGCGTGCCAAGATCATTCACGCGGAAGCCGAGTTCCAGGCATCCCAAACCTTGGTCAACGCCGCGCAGATCCTGGGAAGCGTCCCAGCCGCAATGCAGTTGCGCTATCTGCAAACGCTGACGGAGATCGGCGCCGAACAGAATTCGACGGTCGTTTTCCCGATGCCAATCGACATTATCAAACCGTTCCTCGAGCTGCTTGATAAGGCCGGCAAACCGGCTGGCGCAAACGGCGCCGATCGCGCGTTGCCCCTGAAAGGCGTCCCGCTGAGTGTGCCAGATGCGAATGCGTGACCACACTGTCACCTGCTCTGTAGGGAGAAACGGCTCCGATCCAGCCGATCCGGCCCGCGGGGTATGGGATGTCGTGCGGCGCTTGATGTCTTGGGCATGACCATCTCCGTTTATCCATCTATAGACCCATATCCATATCGGGATTTAGTCTATAGATGTTAGCACTACTTTGGCAGAAATCTGATTTTTAGGATTCCCATGGCACGGATTGCGTGATTCATGGGGAGCCAGCTTTGATGGAGGCTGGCGATGGACGAGGACTGGCAGGGAGATCTGGAGCGGTGGCTTGCCCCTTATCTGAAAGGTCTGGGCAACAAGACGCGACGACGGATGTGCCCGGCTTATATCGCCGGCTTGATCGGGCCGGGTGATCGCAAAAGCATCCAGCCCATGGCGGCCCGGTCGGACGCCATTTCCTATGACCGGCTGCATCATTTCATCGGGGCTGGTCTGTGGGACAGCGCGCCACTGGAAGCGACCTTGTGGGACCAAGCGGATAAATTGGTTGGTGGCAATGAAGCCTGGCTGATCATCGACGACACCGCCTTGCCCAAGAAGGGTAAGGCCTCGGTTGGCGTCGCGCCGCAATATGCTACGGCGCTCGGCAAGAATGCCAACTGTCAGACGCTGGTGTCGGTGACGCTGGCTTCGGGCGCAGTTCCGCTCATGCTGAGCTTGCGGTTATTTCTGCCGGAAAGCTGGACGAGCGATATCGCGCGCATGGACAAGGCGGGCGTGCCTGCCTGTTTCCAGGAATACCGCACAAAGCCCGAGATCGCGATCGAGGAGATCGATCGCGTCATCGCTGCCGGCGTGCGCTTCGGCTGTGTGCTGGCCGATGCCGGTTACGGGCTGTCGGCTCCGTTCCGGCAGGCGCTGAGTACACGCGGCCTTTGCTGGGCTGTCGGCATCCCCCGGCACCAGAAGGTCTATCCGGCGGATGTGCAGCTGATCTTCCCGGTCGCAGGCCGCGGTCGCCCACGGGTGCGTCATGTGCCCGACGTCAAATCCATGGCGGCACAAGCGATGCTCGAAGGCGCGAAGTGGCGGCAGCTCGGTTGGCGCAAGGGAACAAAGGGGCGTCTGACAGCCCGCTTTGCCGCCATGAGGGTACGCATTGCTGATGGCGCGCCCCAGCGAATCGGTTCTGCCGGTGCCCAGCACATGCCGGGAGAGGAAGCCTGGCTGGTGGGTGAGCATCGCTCGAATGGCGAACGAAAATACTATCTCTCGAACCTGCCTGCCGACACCCCGATCAGAGCTCTGGCTGGCGCCATCAAGGCGCGCTGGATCTGCGAGCAGGCCCATCAGCAACTCAAAGAGGAACTCGGCTTGGACCACTTCGAGGGCCGATCCTGGACTGGCCTCCACCGCCATGCCCTGATGACGATGATGGCCTACGCCTTCTTGCAATCCCGAAGGCTCGCTCAGGCGGGACGGAAAAAAAAGAGTCCCCGGTCCGCCTCCCCAACCCACCCTGCCAGCAGTGCGCCAAGCCATCCTTGACCGTCTTTCTCGCTCACCGCCGCGGCATTGCCCTCATTGCGGATGTAGCCTCATCGGACATCACAACAAACTTCTGCCAAAGTAGTGTTAGGGGTGCAGGGAGCGATCAAGTTCTGATCAGCTTTGGATCCGCTCGAAGCCGCACGCCGACACAACGCCCTGAGCAGCGAGGCGCACGGCGATTGTAGTGGGTTACGCCATCGATAGCGCGGAGGATCTGGCGCTACACCACTTCTATCGCGTGATGGCCTGGCTGGGCGAGGAACTCGGCGACAGGCAAGCGGGCGCCCTCGCGCCACGTTGCGTCAAGGACGTGATCGAGGAGCAACTCTTCGAACGCCGGCGCGACCTGTTCACCGATCTCAGCCTGGTGTTCATGGATACGACCTCGCTCTGCTTCTACGGCGAGGGCGGCGAGACGCTGGGCCGGCGTGGCCATTCGAAGGACTATCGCCCCGACCTCGCGCAGATGATCCTGGCCCTGGTGATCGATGCCGAAGGGCGGCCAATCTGCACCGAGATGGTGCCGGGCAACACCGCCGACGTGAAGATCCTGATGCCGGTGGTCACGCGCCTGCGCGAGCGCTTCGGCATCACCCGCGCCTGCGTGGTCGCTGACCGCGGCATGATCAGCGCCGATACCATCGCGGCACTGGAAGCGCTGGGGATGGAATACATCCTCGGCGCGCGCGAGCGCACCAGCCGGGTGATCCGCGACGTCGTGCTGAAGGACAAGGCCGCGATGGTCCCGCTCGTGCTCGATCGCCAGCATGGCGAGACCCAGCTGTGGGTGAAGGAGGTGCGCATGGGCAAGGGCAAGGCGGCCCAGCGCTACATCGTCACGGTGAATGAGGCAGAGGCGAAAAAGGACAGGGAGAACCGCCAGGCCATCATCGATGGGCTGCAGGCCCAGCTGAAGAAAGGCGACAAGGCGCTGGTCGGCAACTCGGCCTACCGGCGTTATCTCCGCAGCCGCGGCAACGCCTTCGAGATCGATCCGGGCAAGCTGGCCGAGGAGGCCCGCTTCGATGGCGTCAGCGTGCTCAGGACCAACGCAAGGATCACGCCCCTGCAGGCCGTGATCCGGTATCGCGACCTGCTCGAGGTCGAGGCCCTGTTCCGCGCCGCCAAGGCCAGCTTCGATACAAGGCCGATCTTTCACCAGGCTGACGCCGCGATCCGCGGCCACGTTTTCTGTTCCTTCCTGGCCCTGACCCTCGCCAAGGAACTGAAACGCCTGTGCGGCGCCAGGGGCTTCCAGCCCGAATGGCAGAAGTTGCTGAACGATCTCGACAGGCTCCAGCAGGCAACCATCGAAAAGGGCGGCAAGGTCATCACCACGAGGACCCACGTCACCGGCCAGGTCGGCAATGTCTTCAAGGCCGCCGGCATCGCGCTGCCCCACAACATCAGCGAGCACCCCGCAGACTGAAGCCGCGGCCACGCACCGCCGACACAACGCCCCAAAAATGTAGTGATGGCAACACCCGCACGCGGGCAAATAAAATATTGATATCGCCAGTATTTATTAAACCCACTGCCCAAGTGGGGCTTGATTCCATGCGGAGTGATCTGAATATTACGTATTATTTATAAATAACCTGATGCCGATTGCGGCAGCTCGCATGGATTTGCAGATATAGTGATTGACGTCCGGGCGCGCACAGCCCGTAGATTCCGACCCTGACGCGGATTTCGGAACTGTCCTATGGTCACCGCATCGCTCAGCCTAGTGGCGGTCGACCATGACCCGCCCATTGCAGCGATCATGAAAGGCGGTAGCCGAAATGGCCCGCGCGCAATTCAATACCCGCTCACCCTTTGATGCGTTCCTATTCGCACCCATCGGCGAGGACAGCAAAGGCCTGATCGTCAGCGTGCTCTCTGCGCTGGCCAGGCTCGATTTCGACCCCTGGCAGGAAGCGGCCGTGTTCGCGCGGCTGCCGAAGGAAGCCGCTCAGGCGCGGCTGACTAGGATGATCGCCGATCTGCCGAATACATCGCCCTTGCAAATGGAGCCGGGCACCATCGCGACACAGGTGCTTGCCCTCCTGCCCGATCGGCCCGAACCCACAGTAGTTCCCGATGCCACGGCGACCGTCCGGAATTCGACGACCGTGCTGCGCCCGGCCGGGCTGCTGGTCGCCTTGGGTCCGATCGTGCTGCTGATTGCATCGGCGGTCGTCTTCGCCCTGTGGTCGGCCTCGATCATCACGATGGCGAGCCAGCGGGTCCCGACGGCGAAGGCGAGTCAGGTCGATATACGCGGCGGCAATCGACCCGACGCCGCCCGCGTACCGCTCTCGGCCGCAACCGGCATCGCGGCGACCGCCGGTGCCGGGCGCGCGACCGACGGCCGAGGGACGTCCACGACTGAAACTGGAGATGGCGGAGATGCTCATGCTCGAACCGACATGCCGGCTGCTTCGGGACCGGCGACCCGGTCGATCATCTCGCCGCATTGATGGCAAGGAGGATCGCGATGATGCGGGCAATTGCGATGATCGCACTGGTTATGGCGCCGATCGTCGCCGGAGCGGCGCAAACCGAAGAGAAGGCCGCGGCGTATCAGGCGCAGATGCAGCCGATGAGCAGGATCGTCGCGGTCGCCGCGCGCGCCGCCTCGTGCGAGGTGCGAAGTCGGCAGTGGAACGCGCTGATTCAGGGCGCATCTGTGATCCAGGCCTATGCCCTGGCCGGCGCTCTGTGGGGGATGCAGGGCAAGTACCTGTCGCCTGCCGGCCTGGTTCATTTCGAGAAGATGGGCGATGCGCTGCAGCAGATCCGACTTGCCGCAGCCCGGAAGACACCGGATGCCTGCGCAAGTCTTCGCAACGATCCCTCGATCATGCGCAGCCTGGACCATCTGGCCGCAATGGAGGGCTGGCCAGAGCATTGAATGAAGCGCGGCCGGCCGCTGGTGGCAGCCGGGCGTCCGGCGGAATGGCGCAGACGGATCGATCGTTGCCGAACCTGTCTGTCGCCGCGTCGGGTAACGCCATGACTCAACGCAGGATCAGCGCCATTTCGGGCATCCGGATGGCGCTGCCGCCGGGCTGGGACGTGCAGCCGCGCCGTGCAGCGGGCCGATGGCCGCAAGCAACCAAACCACCTTGGCGGCCGCCGCGCGTTGCGGCGGTGGCGTGGCAATCGCATCCGGGCCCGAGCGACGGCCCTGGGAGATCGAGATGACCATTGATTTCGCAGCGCGACACAAGCCGGCGCCGGGCAGGGCCGGGCGCGGACCGGCGATAGCCGCCGGCAACGCCGGCCCTGCGGCGGTCCAGCTTGCCACCGCCTGGCCCAACTACATGATCGACGCGTTCCAGCGCAGCGTTCTGTTCCTCGAGCTGTTGCGGCAGCGTGGCAACGACGAGATCGCGATCACCGCACGGCCGGTAGCGACGGTGTTGCGGTTCGACCATGACCTGGTGATGAGCGGCCAAGCGCTGCCGCGGCCGATGAACTACTCGCTGCTGCGCATCACGCCACCGCCAGGGGTGATCACCGACCTACGCAAGCGGCCGGTCGTGGTGGTGGACCCGCGGGCCGGCCAGGGTCCCGGCATCGGCGGCTTCAAGGCGGAGAGCGAGATCGGCGACGCCCTGGACGCCGGGCATCCGGTCTACTTCATCAGCTTCGCGGCGACGCCCGAACCCGGCCAGCAGTTCCTCGACGTCGTCGAAGGTCAGGTGGCGTTCTTCGAGCGCGTCGTCGCGCTGCATCCCGGCGCACCGCGTCCGTTCGCGATCGGCAACTGCCAGGCGGGCTACCAGACCCTGATGGTGGCGATGCTGCGGCCGGACCTGTTCGGGCCGTGCCTCGTCGCCGGCTCGCCGATGTCGTACTGGCAAGGCGTGCACGGCAAGTATCCGATGCGCTATGCCGGCGGTCTGCTCGGCGGCAGCTGGCTGACCGCGATGAGCAGCGATCTCGGCCGCGGCAGGTTCGACGGCACCGCGCTGGTGATGAACTTCGACAGCCTGAACCCGGCGAACTGGCTGTGGGGCAAGCAGTACGACGTCTATACCCATATCGACACCGGAGGCGCGCGCTACCTCGCATTCGAGAAGTGGTGGGGCGACTTCATCCAGCTCAACGGCGATGAATTGCAGTTCCTCGTCGACAATTTGTTCATCGGCGATAAATTGACGCGCGGTCAGTTGGCGTCGAGCGATGGCAGGATCTTCGATCTTCGCAACATCAGATCGCCGATCATCGCTTTCGCCTCGACCGCCGACAACATCAGCCCGCCGCCGCAGTCGCTTGGCTGGATTCTCGATCTGTATCGCAACGTCGATGAGATCCGTGCCGCCGATCAGACGATCGTCTATTGTCTGGACCACAAGATCGGGCATCTCGCCATCTTCGTCTCCACCAAGGTGGGCGCCGAGCAGGACGAGGAGTTCGTACAGATGATAGATGTCATCGACTGTCTGCCGCCGGGTCTGCATGAAATGATCATTTCGCCGCGGCCAGCCGAAACGCCGCGTGGCGGCTTCGTAACCGGCGATTGGATCGCCCGCTTCGAGACCCGCTCACTCGACGACATCCGTGCGCTTGGCCGCAACAGCCCCGAGGACGATCGCGCCTTCGCCGCCGTCGCGCGCCTGTCGGCCCTCAACCTCGCGGCCTATCGCAGGATCCTCCAGCCGCTGGTGCGCGCGCTCGCGAACCAGCCGATGGCCGACCTCACCCGCGCCCTGAATCCGCTGCGGCTGAGCTACACGATCTTTGCCGACCGCAATCCATGGATGCAGGTTGTGCGGACGATGGCCGCCGGCGTGGACGCGGCGCGCCGACCGGTGGCGGCCGACAATCCGTTCCTCGCGCTGCAGACGCAGGTTTCCGACCAGATCATCGCCGGACTGGATGCCTACCGCGCCGCGCGGGACGTGATGGCCGAGCAGGTCTTCTTCGGTGTCTATGGCTCGCCGTTCGTGCAAGCGCTGCTCGGCATCACAGACAGGACCGAAGCAAGGCCAACGCCCGGCCCGTCCCCCGAACAACGGGCGCTGCAGGAGGTCCATGCAAAGGTATACGCCGCCAAGCTCAAGTCCGGCGGCTTCGACGAAGCGCTGACCAGGGCGGTGCTCTACGTACTCGCGGCCGACCACGTGCTCGACCAGCGCTGCGCGCTCGCGCTCAACGCCGCGCGTTGGACGATCATGCACCTGTCGCTTGCCGCGTTCAAGGCGGTGGTGCGGGATCAGGCATTCCTGCTGCTGCTCGAGCGCGAGCAGGCGATAGCGGCGCTCGCTGTGCTGGTGCCTGAGGCGGACGCGCGGACAGCGCTGCTGAGCCAGGTGCGCGCGATCGTCGGCGCGGCCGGCCCGCCGAGTTCGGCCGAGAGCGACCGCCTGCTCCGACTGAAACAAGCGCTGGCGCCGCCACCGCGCCGCCCGACCGCCACCGCCGCGGCCTCGGGAAAGCCGCAGGCGGTGTCGCACTGAATCGAACGTGCCCGATCTCGGCGAGCGGGACGGCGCGTGACGATGGCAATGCCCTGGTGACCCAGGCGTGACATCACCCATGCCGCGGCTCACCCGACGCGAGGCGCGGCGCAGACAGGACGATGAGACATGACGAAGACCGCTGTCGGTCACGCCGACGCGCCCGCCTCCAAGCCGAACGCCGAAGCCGTGGCCACGGCGGGATCGAAATCCGAGGCGAAGGACGATTTGAAGACGCTGCCTTTGGCGGCGGTCGAGAAAGAGCTGCGCTCCTCGCCCGACGGTCTCAGCCAGGCCGAGGCGGAACGGCGGCTGAAGCAGTATGGTCCGAACGAGATCGAGGAGAAGAAGACCAGCGAGCTGCTGACCTTCCTCAGCTATTTCTGGGGTCCGATCCCTTGGATGATCGAAGTGGCGGTGATCCTGTCGGCAGTCGCGCGGCATTGGCCGGACTTCGTGATCATCCTGGTGCTACTGCTGGCCAACGCCCTTGTCGGATTCTGGGAAGAGCACGAGGCGGGAAGCGCGATCGCCGCCCTGAAGGCCACGCTGGCGGTCAAGACAAGGGTGCTGCGGGACGGCAAGTGGGTCGCGCCGGCGGCGCGGGAGCTGGTGCCGGGCGACGTCATCCGCGTTCGCCTGGGCGACATCGTGCCGGCGGATGCGCGCCTGCTGGACGGCGACCCGGTGGAGGTGGACCAGTCGGCGCTGACCGGCGAGTCGCTGCCGGCCACCCGCAAATCCGGCGAGGCGATCTTTTCCGGCTCGATCATTCGTCGGGGCGAGATCGGCGCGCTGGTCTATGCCACCGGCGCGAAGACCTATTTCGGCAGAACGGCCGAGCTGGTGCAGGGGGCGAAGAGCGTCAGCCATTTCCAGCGCGCGGTCCTGAAGATCGGCAATTATCTGATCATCCTGGCGGTGGTCATGGTATCGGCGATCATCGCCGTCGCAGTAATCCGCGGCGATCCGATCCTCACCACGCTGCAATTCGCCCTGGTGCTGACGGTGGCGGCGATTCCGGTGGCGATGCCGACGGTTCTGTCAGTGACAATGGCGGTCGGCGCGCGCATGCTGGCCAGAAAGAAGGCGGTCGTCACACGGCTGGTGGCGATTGAGGAGCTGGCGGGCGTCGATGTGCTGTGCGCGGACAAGACCGGCACGCTGACGCAGAACAAGCTCACGCTGGGCGATCCGTTCGGCGTCGATGGCGTCACGCCGGCGGAGGTGGTGTTGGCCGGCGCTCTGGCGTCGCGCGTCGACAATGACGACACCATCGATCTGGCAGTTCTGGGCGGGCTGAAAGACGATCAGGCCCTCAAAGGCTATGAGCCGGGCCATTTCCAGCCATTCGACCCGGTGCACAAGCGCACCGAGGCCGCCGTCACCGGTCCTGACGGCAAGCTGTTCAAGGTGACGAAGGGCGCGCCGCAGGTGATCATGGCGCTCGCCGCCAATGCCCCGCAGGTGAAATCCGCCGTCGACAAGGCGGTCGGCGATTTCGCCGCGCGCGGCTTTCGGGCCTTGGGCGTGGCACGGGCCGAGGGCGATGGCGACTGGCAGTTCCTTGGTGTTCTGCCGCTGTTCGATCCGCCACGCGAGGACGCCAGAGCCACGATCGCGGCGGCCGAACGCATGGGCGTGAAGGTCAAGATGGTGACCGGCGATGCGCTGGCGATCGCGCAGGAGACCGCCGGCAAGCTCGGCATCGGGTGCAACATCCTCGATGCCGGCACCCTGGGCGACGAAGCGCAGCAGAAGACCCCGGCGGCGGCCAAGGCGATCGACGATGCCGAGGGCTTCGCGCAGGTGTTCCCCGAGCACAAATTCCACATCGTCGCGGCGCTGCAAAGTCGCGGCCACATCGTCGGTATGACCGGCGACGGGGTGAACGACGCGCCGGCGCTGAAACAGGCCGATTGCGGCATCGCCGTCGCAAGCGCCACGGATGCGGCGCGCGCGGCGGCGGCCATCGTGCTGATGACACCCGGTTTGTCGGTGATCATCGACGCGATCCAGGAGAGCCGGAAAATCTTCCAGCACATGAACAGCTACGCGATCTACCGCATCGCGGAGACCCTGCGTGTGTTGCTGTTCATGACGCTCGCCATCCTGATCTTCAACTTCTATCCGCTGACGGCGGTGATGATCGTGTTCCTGGCGCTGCTCAACGACGGCGCCATCCTATCCATCGCCTATGACAACGTCCGCTACAAGAACGCGCCGGAGGTGTGGAACATGCGCCTGGTGCTGGGGATCGCCACGGTGCTGGGCGCGGTCGGGCCGATCGCCGCGTTCGGGCTGTTCTTCCTCGGCAATCGCGTGTTCCATCTCAGCCATCCGCAGCTCCAGACCATGATGTATTTGATGCTGTCGGTCGCCGGTCTAATGACTATCTTTCAGGCCCGCACCCATGGGCCGTGGTGGTCGATCCGCCCGGCGCCGATCTTCCTGGGCGCGGTGACCGGCGCGTGGACGGTGGCCACTCTGCTGGTGCTGTTCGGGGTGCTCATGGCGCCGCTTGACTGGCGGTTGGTCCTGTTCGTCTGGGCCTACGCCCTGGCGTGGTTCCTCGTGACCGACCCGGTGAAACTGCTTGCGTATCGGCTCCTCGATCCGGTCAAAGACGCGAGCAGGCCCGAACCCGAAACTGGAGCCAAAGCCAGGCACAAGCCGGACTCCCGCGCCAGGCCAACGGCCACGACCGAAGTCGGTGCCAATGCCACCGCCACCAGCGAAGCCGGACCTGACGCCACGACCCAAGGCAAGTCCGCGGCAGCGCCGAAGCCCGAACCTGAGAGTCCTCTCTGATTGGGGTTATTGGTGTCAAGCTGTTCCTCTTTTCGCAGGCCATTCCCGTAGGTCACTCGCTTCTCTCCGCGGTCGGCGCGTGGCCGCCGCATGATGGGATCAGGAGGATGAGGTGTCTCAATCTGTTTCGCGACCTCCGCGGCATACATCCAGTCGCGGGGATCCGGACTCTCAACGAGATCACCTCGTCCATCGTCCCCACGGGAACGACACTGACTCCGCCCTCGTCAGGCGGAAGCTGCAACTCCTTTTCTCATGCTACGGTGGCCTGTTTGCCCCAGCAGAACTCGCTGCCATCGATCCACATGCGATGCAGGATCACCGCCAGCTTGCGCGCCACAGCGACGCGGGCGCGCGCCATGCCCCGGCGCTTGGCCACGTTCATGCCCCATGCCCGCAGCGCCGACCATTTGGTGCTGCGGATCAGCAACGAATGGGCTGCCTCGTACAGCGCCGTTCGGGCCAGTTCGTCACCACATCGGCTGATGCGGCCCTGCACGTCGGTTTCGCCGGACTGGTAGCGTCGCGGCGTCAGGCCAAGATGCGCGCCGACATCGCGCGACCTTCGAAAGCGGTCCGGTTGGTCGATCGTGGCACGGAACGCCAACGCCGTCAGCGGGCCGACGCCCGGCACTGTCATAAGCCGCCTGCATGTTGGCTCCACGCGCACCTCGTCGAGCACGCGCCTGGTCAGCCGCTCCACCTCCCGGGTCATTGTCTCGACAGCGGCCAGCAGCGATCCAGCCAGGCTCACCAGCACCGGGTCATCCGCTACCAATTCACGCACGCGAGCTCCAAAGTCCTTGCGGCTTGGCGTACCAACCTTCAACCCGACCTCGCGCAGCAACGCCCGAATGCCGTTCTCGACATCACGACGCTTGTTCAGCAGCATCCGCCGCGCCGTCAGCAACGCGCGCCAGGAGCGGCAGGGCGGGCTTTTCACATGCACCGCACGATACCATCCGGTGCGCATGATCTGCGCGATGCCGCGCGCGTCGTTGCGGTCGGTCTTGTTCGGCATCGCACCCATCGCGGCCTTCGCCTGACGCGCTTCGATACAGATCGCCGGAATGCCAGCATCCGAAAGCCCCGCTTGCAGCCAGGCCGTCAGCGAGCACGCCTCCAGACCGACCCGCGCCATCTCCATCCCGGATGCCCCGAAGAAGGCGACCAGCGCCTCCGGCTCGCTGGCAACCCGCGCTTCACGCACAATTCCACCCGTCCCATCGACCACGCAGACCGCGGTCTCTTCCAACGACACATCCAACCCGGCAAAGTATTCCACGGCTGCTCCTCCTCGATGCTTGCGGCCGATGCACACACAACCACGCTCTATCATCCCGAGAGGAGCAGCCACCCAGATCACCCGGGTGAGACCCCAATCACCCCATCTATTTCGAATCGGATAGTCAACGAGCGAGGCGCCTCAGCAAGAACACGCTGGAGGCGGCGTAGAGGAAGGCCTCGACGCTCTCGATGCTTGCCTCGAAATCCTTTGCCAGCCGCCTGTTGCGATTGATCCAGGCGAAGAACCGCTCGACGACCCAGCGTCGGGAGATGACGGCGAAGCCGACCTGGTTGTCGGCCTTCCGCACTACCTCGATGCGGATCGGGCTGGCATTCGCAACCCGAGCGCCGGCATAGCCACCATCTGCGTAGCCCAGCGCCACGAACGGCCAACTCGCACGTGACGCACGGAGCAGCGGCCCAGCCCCGTCACGATCCTGAATGGCCGCCGAATGGGCCTGCAGCTTGAGCGCCCGGCCGTCGGTATCGACCATGGCGTGCCGCTTGCGCCCCTTGATCTTCTTGCCCGCATCGTATCCCCGGGGGCCGCCACTCTCTGTCGTCTTGATGCTCTGACTGTCGATCACGGCCGCCGTCGGACTGGCCTCCCGACCCGCCCTCTCGCGGTCGCGCATCACCAGATGGTGGTTGATCCGCTCCCAGGTGCCATCGTCACGGAACCGGGCAAACCAGCGATAGGCCGTGGGCCATGGCGGAAAATCCTTCGGCAGCAGGCTCCAGGCAATACCGCCTCGCAGGACGTAGAAGATCGCGTTGACAATCTCGCGCATCTCCCACTTCCGATGCCGGCCGCATCGGCTCGGCGCGGGCAGGAACGGCGACAGCAGCAGCCATTCCGCGTCGGTCACGTCACTTCCATAGCGTAGCCCCGTGCGGCTATGCTGCGCACGGGTGGTTGGCGTCCACATGGTGTCTCCGGCAAGGCTTCGAACACCTGCCCGGAATCACATCCGGCCCAACCATCCAACCCCTCATCAAAAGCGTTCCCGTTCCATTTCGAAATGGCCTCTGAGTGAAAGCGGCTCTGTTGCAAATTTTGTGAACAGGGGGAGTGACGTATTCTGGATGGGAGCCGAGCTTATCAGGCCGCCTCGCGTTCCGTTTGTGGGCCGATGAGCTGGACTGCTTCGGCAAGGGCGCAGGCACCGAGGCCGAAGGCGCGTTCGACGATGCGCGCCTCACCGCAAATATCCCGCGTGAGATTGAACATGGCGGCCTACCCCTTACGCAGGGCCCGCATCACCTCGAAGCCCTTGCTCGTGGCATAGGCCGTCTTCAGTGTCTTGAAGCCGCGCACCGGGCGGGTCAGCTGCTTGAGCTTGCCATGGTCCGCCTCGACGACGTTGTTCAGGTATTTGACCTGGCGATGGAGGGTAACCTCGGGACATTTGCCTTCGGCTTTCAGTTCCGCAATGGCGATGGCGTAGGTCGGCGCCTTGTCGGTATTGATGACCTCCGGTTTCTCCCAGTCCTTCAACCCGTTCAGGGCCTTGCCCAGAAAGCGCTTTGCCGCTTTCGCGTTCCGCGTCGGCGAAAGATAGATATCGATCGTGTTCCCATGCTTGTCGACTGCACGATATAAATACGCCCATTCGCCACGGACCTTGATATAGGTCTCATCGACCCGCCAGCTCGTCGAGGCCGGCCGCCGCCATTGCCAGCGCAGCAGCTTCTCAATCTCCGGGGCATATCGCTGAACCCAGCGGTAAATCGTCGAATGATCAACGTTCACGCCGCGCTCACCCCTCATCTGCTCAAGATCCCGGTAGCTGATCCCATACCGGCAATACCAGCGTACCGCCCAAAGCACGATCTCATCGTCGAAATGCCGCCCTCTGAACGCCGACAACACCGCTCCTCCACCAGCCTGCATCCAATCCCATCAGAGGAAACCGGACTTTGCAACAGAGCCCTGTCGACCGCCCTCTCTACGCGCTCCGCAATCGCATCGAGCGCTGCTTCAACAAACTCAAGAACAGCCGCCGGATCGCCACAAGATACGATCAAACCGCCAGCAGCTTCCTAGGTTTCACTCTCCTCGCCTCAATCCGCCTATAGTTCAGGTTTGCCCACGCGGCCTAGTAGGATAGTCACCCGTGAAAAATCGAACTTTGCTGATCTGGGGGCGATGTTTTGGTGGCTGGCAATATTGGGATTTGCAGGGTCTGGGCGAGCTGAGGGGAAAAACCTTGCAAAACCGTTGGAGCGTTGCGCGGTGGTCGCGATCGTGATTCTCTCCCTTTGATGTCGAACATCATGCGTTTGGCGTGGAGGAAAGAATGCCGCCGAAGCTGAATGCCTCGCAGGATGATCTCGAACTGTTCCGCTCGCGGCTGGAGAACATCATCGACCAGCGGCATCCCCTGGTGCGGCTGGCCCGGCTGATCGACTGGCGGGTTTTCGAGGAACGCTTCGGCTCACTCTACGCCGAGGCGGCGGGACGTCCGGCACTGCCGACCCGCCTGATGGTGGCGCTGCATCTTCTCAAGCACATGGATGGGCTGTCCGACGAAGCGATCTGCGCGCGCTATCTCGACAGTCCGTATGTCCAGGCATTCTGCGGCGAGACGCATTTCCAGCACACGCTGCCGCTTGACCGATCCTCGATGACGCGCTGGCGCAAACGGATCGGGCCCGAGCGGATGGAGGCCCTGCTCGCCGAGACGCTGGCGGCCGCCGAGCGGGGTGGGGCCGTGGCGGAGAAGCACTACAAGCGGGTCACCATCGATACCACGGTCCAGCCAAAGGCCGTGACGCATCCGACCGACAGCAAGCTCCTGCACAGCGGCATCGAGACACTGGCGCGGATGGCACGCAAGCACGGTATCACGCTACGCCAGTCGTATCGCCGGGTCGCGCGCTACGCCAGGCAGGAGGCGGCGCGCCTGCACCATGGTGGCAAACGCCGCGAGGCCGAGGCTCGCGTGCGCAAGCTGCGAACCTGGCTGGGCCGGCTGGCTCGTGACATCACCCGCAAGATCGCAGGCAACGCTGAAGCGAAGGCCACTTTCGCCGAAACGCTGGGCCTGATCAATCGCCTGGGCAGTGTCAGGAATTCCGTGTATGGGCGGCGGTTGAACATCAGGCCGCCATGGCCCTTACGAAGCGATCGCCGAAGATGACGGCGAACTGAGCCTTTGCCATAGCCCATTCTCGAGGTGGCATCACCCACTCTTTCTCCGAGCGGTTCAGGATCAGATAGAGCAGCTTGGCCGCGGCCTCGTCGCTGGGGAAATGGCCGCGCGCGCGGATGGCCCGGCGCAGCTTGGAATTCAAAGCTTCTATGGCGTTCGTTGTATAAATGATCCGACGAACGTCGCCCGGAAAGCCGAAGAAAGGGATGACTTCCTGCCATACCCGGCGCCAGCTCTGGCCGATGGCGGGGTATTTCTGGCCCCATGGACCGGCCTCGAAAGCGGCGAGAGCGGCCCCGGCGGCCCTGGCATCCACGGCCCGGTAGATGTCCTTGAGGGCGGTGGCGACCGCCTTGCGGTCCTTGTAGGACACGAAATCCATCGAATTCCGGAGCAGATGGACGATGCAGGTCTGCACGATCGTCTCGGGAAAGACGGCCGTGATCGCCTCCGGGAACCCCTTGAGGCCATCGACCACCGCCAGCAGGATGTCCTCGACGCCGCGGTTCTTCAGCTCGTTCATCACGCGCAGCCAGAATTTGGCGCCCTCGTTCTGCTCGATCCACATCCCGAGTACGACCTTCGTCCCGTCGGCCATAACCCCCAGCGCGATATGGATCGCCTTGTTGCGGACCACGCCCTCGTCGCGGATCTTCACCCGGATGGCATCGAAGAATACCAGCGGATAGACCGGGTCCAGCGGACGCTGCTGCCAGGATGTCACCTCGTCCAGCACCGCATCGGTGATCGTGCTGATCAGCTCCGCCGAGGCATCCATGCCGTAGATCTCGCGCAGATGTTCCGCGATCTCCCGGGTGCTCATCCCCCGCGCATACATCGAGATGATCTTGTCATCGAAGCCTGGAAACCGGCGCTGGTATTTGGCGATCAGCTGCGGATCAAAGCTGCCCGCACGGTCTCGCGGGATCGCAATCTCGATCTTTCCCGTGCCGGTCGACACCGACTTGCGGCCATAGCCGTTCCGGCTGTTCTCCGCCTCCGCTTCGTCACTCAGATGGTAATCCATCTCCGCGCTCAGGGCCCGCTCCGCCAGAGCCTTCTTCAGTGCGTTCACCAGATCCCCGGAATTCAGCGCTGCCGCCGCGTCTCCCCCAGCCAGAAGCTGGTCCAGCAATTCGTCCGGGATCGCCGGCGCTCTCCGTCGTGCCATATGGGTCTTCCTTTCTACCCACTATGCCACTCACACACGAAATTCAGGACACTGCCATCGCCTGCTTCGCCAGAAGCGCTCCGACCGCGGTGCCGACAAGCTCTATTCCCTGCACGCGCCTGAGGTGGAGTGCATCGGCAAGGGCAAGGCCAGGACGCGATTCGAATTCGGCGTGAAGGTCTCCATCGCCACCACCAACGCCGCCGCACCCGGCGGTCAGTTCGTTCTCGGCATGCAGAGCCAGCCGGGAAATCCCTATGACGGCCACACCCTGGCCGGCCAGATCGAGCAGGTCGAGCGGATCACCGGCGTTGCCGTCGCCCGCGCCTATGTCGACCGCGGCTATCGCGGCCACGGCGTCGAAGCCGAGGGCAGAAGGATCTTCATCTCCCGCCAGAAACGCGGCATCACCCCCACCATCCGCCGCGAGTTGCGCCGACGCACAGCCATCGAACCCGTCATCGGCCACATGAAGACCGATGGCCATCTGGGGCGAAACTTCCTGCTCGGCTTCGACGGTGATGCCATCAACGCCATCCTTGCCGGCGCCGGCCACAACCTCCGGCTGCTCCGCAGATGGCTGATCAGGCTTCTTTGCGCCATCTTCACATGGCTCTCGGCCGCAAGACCCTCTCCAGACCTTCGCCTACCGAACTACCACATCGCTTAATTCACAGACGACTAGGATAGAATCCACCGGAGACATGGCACATGCTTGCGGAGTCAATGATGGTGATTGTGGCGCGGTCGCTGACTGTGATCATGCGATGGTCACGAAGCCACCGAAGGACCCTTGATATGGTTTCGCTCCTTATTCCGAGATAATCGGCAATATCAATGCGAGACATCGGCAGATGGATCGACGCGTCGCCGTCATCGTCTTGCTGTTCCTTCATCATGAGGAGGAACCAGGTCACTCGTTCTGTTGCAGACATACGGCCAAGCCGCAGCATCTGTTGTTGCGCCTGTATCAGGCTACGTTCAGTTGCTAAAAGCAGGTCGCTTGCAAACTTGGGCTGATCGGTCAGCAAAGCATCAAGATTTCGAAGCGGCAGGCTGATGATCTGCATATCAGTTAGGGCTTCTGCCGTACAGGTTGCATTTTTGTTAATGCCAACTACAAATCCGGATGGCACGAAAAAATCGCCGGCGAAGAGGAATCCTAACACTTGCCGTCGTCCGTCTTGCAAGCCCTTTGAAAGTCGAACGATACCAGAAACAATTTGGTACATCTTGTCCGCAATTTGATTTTCCATGAAGATGGTAGTGCCGGCTTCAAGCGCTCGTGCGTGATAACCTAGCTGACCGCAGGTCGTCCGAATTGCAGCCTGAAACTCCAGAGCTTCGACCAAAATGCGACCCATTAGCGTGCCGTCTCCTATTTTGAGATCAGGTCTATAAATTTAATCGGGACTTCATATCTAATAATTGTAACAGATAAATGTTATTTTGCCGCAGTTTGTTGGCAATTCCCGAAGGGTAATGGCAATTTGTATCGCAAAATTACAGGCTATTAATTTAGGCGGATTTGAGCGTTTTTCGATCGATTTGTATCGATGAGGGATTCTCTATGCGAGTGAATGCGAGTGAATTCTGATTCGGGATCTGTGCTGGTAAAGGAGGCCGGCATGGATGGGACATCCTCTTTCGATGGATTTGCGCATGCTGTTGATTTCCACTTAAATTTGTTGGGGGAGGAATTCCCGGGTCAGCGGAATTCAACACACAGGATGACCGCTGACATGGAATCGGTGTCGTGAAGTTGCGGTCTGCGTACAGCGGAGAACTGGAAATGGCCAGCCCCTCGCCGATCGCCATTATGAAAGGCCCATCACGATGCCAGGGCTCTCCGCTGGCACATCCTTGACGATCCTTTCCACAACCATCCCGCAGGATTTAGCAGGCCGCTTTTACCTAAACGACTGCCGCCTCGTGGCAGACGCCGATCCGAAAGATGCTGCGGCTCAATGGCTCAGGGCCGGGTGTTGACCCTCCGAAAGTGCGTTGTATCAGCAAGTTGTAATGCCGATCGGCGTTGGGACCCCACACGGAACCACAAACAAAGCCAACTGTTCATAGGTGGCACAAACGGCTAGAAACAAGCACGAGGCCGAAGGAGAAAACAATGTCCCTACAACCAGATGGTGCAGACATAATCATACTGCAAAGGATCGAAGGGAAGATAGACAGGCTTACAGAGGATCTTGCGGATTTGAAGCGCCGCACAGCCTCTATGGAGGAGCGTACCTCCCGCGTTCAGGCAGAATTATCATCCATACATGGTGATTTTTCAGGCCAGTCCATGAGGATTGATCGGATCGAGAATCGACTTGACCGCATTGATAACCGTCTAAGTATTCACGAGTTTTAGCGCCGTAACACCCTCACTATCGCCCGGCCAGGCCGGACGATAGTGAGTTTAGCGGCAGTACACTCAAATTCATTATATCACGAATTCAAGAACCTTCACAGGGATTTTGCGGGTGTCCAGCTCAAGGGCGTGGCGCCCAGGGGACGCATAGAGCGAGGACGCGATCGTCCCGGCGTGCGAGTGGCATAAGATTATTACTATAGTTTTCAAATAGTTTCAAAAATTATCAGAAATAAATATTGTTTAGTACCAAATATACTTAAATGATGTCATCACAATAGCCTAATTGCATCAAAAAAATATGTATTTTATGATTCATACTAATGCTACCGTATCTAGTTTTGATTTCATTTTGAAAGTTCTGCATGATTCCATGCGGAATTCGAAAACAGGAGAAAATGATGAAGCAATCACCAGTCACTGAGCCAGTTCGTGCGACTCTTACAATAACCTCAGCAGCAGCTGTACTAGCGCTTCTTGGTATTGGTTCCGCGTGGGCAATGACGCCTGCGGCCTCGGTATCGGGCACTCATGGTTTGATCGCGTCCAGTTCGCCGGCGGTGCACGGGATTATCTTGGCGCAGTCCGATGAGGCAGCTAAGACCGAAGGTATGAAAGAAGAGGAAAAGGGCGCCGAGGAGACGAAGAAAGGTATGGAGGACGAGCAAAAGGGCGCCGAGGAGATGAATCAAGGTATGGAGGACGAGCAAAAGGGAATGGAAGAAGAAGATAAAAAAGATTGATGTGCGGCGGCTTCTGAAACTCTGGAGGGCATTTCGAGATGGAATGGCCTCTGAAAAATCCGTCATCGCCTCAGCGAACGCAGAAGATACCCATGATGTGATGATGCGCCGCCGGGGCTGACCGCTTTGATCGACTTGATTGACGTCTGGAGTTTTCGGCGCCGGAGGAATTTTCCTGAAACAGGTCCTCGGGTGGACTGCGAAGGCGGCCCGGGCTGGTCCCGGGCCGGCGTCGTCGAAGTTACATGGATTTTGTGTGCTCAGTGGTCATCTCGTGAGCCTCGGTCGACTGCCTGAGTGCCGTCTCGGACAGGCCATGCGCCTTCTTCGAATACTCAGCGGCCATTTTGCCGTCACCCTTGATCTGCTGGGCGGAGGCTTTGTGATGGGCCTTTGCTGCATCCTCGTGTGATTTTGCGGCGATGTTATGAGTATTGTTGGTCATTATTGATTCCTTTCTTAACAATCCGCACAGTGCGCGGTCACTTCGGTATTGATTCGCTCCGAAATACAACAAACAAAACCTGCATGACGTTAGTAAAAAACCAGAATAAATTGTCTGATTTCTTGTAAGTGGTTAATCATGACAAAAAAGCAAGCTGCGTATTCATAATATATATTTATTCTAATTCGTTCGTATTTAGCTTTTATCGGATATTCTGGCCACCTTTCTTTCAGTGTCCATACACAGGTTAACCTGAGAGCGCTCAGAGTCTGTTCCGAATCACATTAGCAACGAGCGAGTCTGTGGACGTGGAGCATGACGAAGGCGGCGTAGCCGAAGGTCTCCGCTGAGGCGATTGTTGCCTCGAAGTCTTTGGCTAGCCGGCGGTCATGCGAACTTATGCAGTCGGCGGGAAAAATTGGGCTTGCCGGGACGGGTAACCGCCTCGACACCCCGGGCGGGGTGGGTTTTCTCGAGATATAAGGGGAGATGGCCGATTTGATTACGGACCAGAACAGTAAGCCGCAGCAAGGCGAACTGCCGACCACACACATCGACGCGCTGACCAACTCGTTTTCGCAGTTCCTGCGCATCGAAGCCACGAGTGGTGCCGTTCTCCTGTTGGCCACCGTCGTTGCATTGACGCTTTCCAACTCACCCTGGTCCGATGGCTTCAGATCTCTTTGGGAGACACCAATCGGCATTCAGATCGGTGCGTTCCAGTTTCTGCGCTCTTTGCGGGATCTGATCAACGACGGTCTAATGACGCTGTTCTTCTTCATCGTCGCGCTCGAGATCAAGCGCGAAGTGGTGCTTGGTGAACTTCGGAACCCGCGCATGGTGGCTCTCTCGGTCGTAGCTGCGGCAGGAGGCATGCTTGTGCCCATGGGCTTGTATCTGGCGCTGCAGCATGGCCAACCTGGGCAGCATGGTTGGGGCGTCGTGATGCCGACCGACACAGCTTTCGTCATCGGCTGCCTGGCGCTCCTTGGTTCGCGTGTGCCTCCGGGCCTACGCGTCTTCCTGCTATCGCTTGCGGTCGTCGACGACCTTGCCGCCATCCTCGTGGTCGCCGTCGGTTACAGTCGATCAATCGACTGGACTGCCCTTGCGCTCGGCGCCGTCGGACTGGTGATAATTCGGGGGATGGCATTACTCGGCGTTCGTAACATCCGCGTCTACTTTCTGGCTGGGGCAATAATCTGGCTCGCCGTCAATGCGTCCGGCATCCACGCGACGATTGTTGGTGTTATCCTCGGGCTCATGACACCGACGGCTGGCTGGGTGAGCGACCAGCGTCTGGGGGAAATCTTGCGAAAGGTGCTCTCCTATCCCCCGGGAGATCATTGGAGTGGCGATACCGAGGATAACCGGGCGCTGCAGGTTGCCGGTATCGCGGTGCGCGAGACGTTGTCGCCCGTCGAGAGGCTCGAGGCCATGCTCCATCCCTGGGTCGCCTTCGGCGTTATGCCGCTTTTCGCGCTTGCAAACGCGGGGGTACCGATCACGATCAAGGGACTTATCAACCCAGTCTCGCTGGCGGTGATGGCGGGCTTCGTCCTCGGCAAGCCGATCGGCGTCACAGCATTCGCATGGCTGGGGGTGCGCACGGGTGTCGCCATTCGGCCGGCGGGGCTCACCTGGGGGGGACTTGTCGGTGGGGCTCTTCTTACCGGTATCGGATTCACCATGGCGCTGTTTATCGCCGGCCAGGCATTTCAAGATGCCACGCTCAACGCAGCGAAGCTGGGTATCCTTGCTGCCTCAGTCGTCTCTTCTGTTGCTGGTCTCACGCTGCTGTGCGCGTTGCCTCGGAGTGACGGAACGCCTATGTTTCGGGGGCGCAGAGGCGGAGGAGAACACCCATGACATACCCCGCTCTGGCCCATCGCGGCATGAAAAAAAGTCTCCCAAGAAGCTAGTTGGCCCTGACTCCTTTACACATCGATAACCGGGTCAGTTGCGTTATGTTCGGATGCTGCTTGAATTGGACGCGAGCCCGGGTCGACACGCCTTGAGTCGATCGCCATCTGAACAGCGGAGAGCTCTGAGCTGTTCCATTTGACGATCGGCATGGCACCACGAGGTGATCGATCCTCGCCCTATTTGGTGGCGCCAGTCTAAGGGAGAAGCTCATGACGAGAGCTGATAGCCGCGCACGCATTTGGCGGCTCGGCGGTAATTTGCATTCCAGCAAGCGCATGGCGTCCCTCCGCGCGATCCGCCGTCCCCTGCTGATCGCAGCCCTCATCGTTGCGGCCGCTCCATCCACATCCTTATCCGCGTCGATTCCGCAGGGGGTCTGGCTAATGGACGGAAGGTCGCGGTGCAGATTTTTGACTGTGGAAACAAGATGTGTGGCCGGATCCTCTGGCTGCTCGTCCCTCGGAAGCCGGAGGGCCAGCTCCAGCGCGACAAGAAAAATCCGGATGCCGCCCTGCGGAGCCGACCGCTCTGCGGCCTGACGATACTTTGGAACCTTCGGTCCACGGGCCCTGCCAGCTGGGGCGACGGCTGGTTCTACAATCCGGACGGCGGTAGAATTTTGATTTCCACTGAGAAGTGTTGGGGTGGAACGGCCCACGGCATCGGATGTGCCAAGATGAGGTCGCTCAAATGACCATCATGAAAGGGCCGTCATTACGCAATGTCGATGAATAGAGTGTTTTGCCTGCAGCGGATACAAAATGCGACGAAAATCCGGTAGATCGACCCCGCTTTTGGGGACTAGAACTGGCGCTCACAGGCTCGTGAGGGTATCATGGCCACGGCTGCCGATACTGCCATCCAGCCCCATAATCTCCGCGCCGCAGCGATCTGGAACGTTGCCGGGGATGCCTACGATGAAATCAGTCGGGGTATCGCGGATTCAATCGACCATGCGGTTCGCCGCCTCGCGCCAGGTCCGGGTGAAAGAGTGCTCGACGTTGCCACCGGCACCGGCTGGACTGCGAGATCCATAGCAAGAAGCGGCGCGATCGTGTCCGGTGTTGATCTCGGGGTGGACCTAGTCACAGCCGCTCAGAATCGGGCACGGGCGGAAGGTCTCAATATCGACTATCGCGTCGGGGACGCCGAGGCCCTTGCCTATGACGATGCCACGTTTGACGCGGCAATTTCCACCTACGGCGTGATGTTCGCCAGCCATCCTGAGGCTGCCGCCGCCGAACTGGCCCGCGTCACGCGGCCGGGAGGCCGGCTCGTGCTCACGACGTGGAGGCCCGACAGCTCGGTCTTCGGCATGTTCCGTGTGCTGCGCGAGTTCATGCCGCCGCCCCCTGATCCTGCGCCGCCATCACCATTCGAGTGGGGCCGCGAAGACCGTGTCACCGCGCTGTTGGGGGAGGCATTTGACCTCGAATTCGAGCCCGGCATTTCAGTCTACCGCGTGGCGGACGGCGAAACCGCATGGTCTACGTTTGTCCTTGGATATGGCCCTGCGCGCACCCTGGCCGCCAGTCTTGATGAAAGAAGGCGCGCCGACCTTCAGCGTGCATTCGTCCAATTTCACGAGAACTTCCGCGATGGTGACGAGATCTTGGTGCCTCGCGAATACCTGCTTTCCTATGGCACAAGGCGCGGGGACTGATCCACAAACCGGGCGCGCTGCGGTCACTCAGACAGATCAGGGCGGACCTGGTGTTCGCTACCCGGAATGCATCCGGAACAGCGCGAAAAAGGCGAGGCCGATCAGGCTGGCGCCTCCCATCAGTAAAACGCCAATGGCCTCGGATCTGTTATCGGATTTCGTCTTTTGCGGATAGGCGTGATGCATGGAATGTCTCCTGTCCAGGCGCTCTACCGATTGCCGGATATAGGGGTTGATTTGTGCTGATCCGGCCAGTTTTGCATGTTGAACGCGGCGAGCCATGCGCAGGTCGCACCTGACACGGTCAGACATGCGTCTTCATTGAAGCCGGTCGTGCTGATTGGAAGGCTGCTGCTGGCGACTATCTTTTTTCTTTCGCCTTAGCGGATGGTATAGCGAATTATTCAGATATAGCAAGGCTTCTAAAAATAATATGAAAATTGATGCGATACAAACTATAATTAAAACCAAAATAATAGGGTGAGTTATCAGATCATAATACCAAGACAGGAATTTTATCATTTAAATTTTTCCAGATAAACAAACCGAGTTTTCACAAATTTATCGAAATAAATATACTTTTTAATTGTAAATTAATGTGCGGTTATGCCACGCGAACGCGCGCTGTTCACGCAACGCCGCAAGGAGGCTTACGAGGCGCTGCATCCTGAGACGAAATTCAAAAGCACACTTCACAAGGGATTGGGTCGCCAAGTTGGCGACGAGGAGGAGGGCGCCCCACGCTTCACCGCCGACACAGACGCCTGCTTGCCTCCCGACCGCTCCGGAGTCATCAATCCAGAGTGGGACAACAACGGAACATTGTCCTACCTTTTTATGCGGTGCGGATCCGCGACCTGATCGCGCCGCGCGCTGTGATCGAGGTAACCATCCGGCGAAGCATTCAATTACCCATAAGGCTATATGGCGCAGCAAGTCGGCCCTCTCCCTGTCCATCCGCGGCTGGGCGAAGTCGGTTTCGTTATCGTCTCAACGGATGGGGTCTTCAGGCGAGCATGATGATCTGTTTGCCTCGACTGCCGCTGGTCTCGAAGGCGCGGTGCGCATCGGCGATGCGCGCGAGTTCGTAGACGCCGTCCACATGTGGCCTGACCACGCCTTCCTCGACATAGCGGGCGAGCGAGGCCAGCATTTCGGTATCGGGCGCCGCATTGAAGTAGCGGATCCGCCGACCACCATGGATGCACGAGAGGCTGACATAGGCCATCCATAGCAGCGGGTGTCTCGGATCAGGCACGATCGCTGCCATGCGTCGCTTTTGGGCCAGCAGGTAGTGTCCGGGGTCGTGGTGGACTTTTGGGCCCTGTAACGGTGTAGTTTGAGGTGGCCATCGGATCAGTCGGCTATGGTGGAGTTGCGAGACTTCAACCTGAAGCCTGGAGAACCCGATGACCGAAGATAGATTACCACTGGCTGAGCTACTGGCCAAAGCCGGGGACGGCGATTTTCTGCGCAGCGTCGCGGAGGCGGTGGTTCAACTGCTGATGGAGACGGATGTGGATGGGCTGATCGGCGCCAGCCGCTACGAGCGCAGCGGCGAGCGCGCGACCTATCGCAACGGCTACCGGGAACGCGCATTGGACACGCGGCTTGGCAGCTTGCAGCTTCGGATCCCGAAGCTGCGGCAGGGGAGCTACTTCCCGCCGTTCCTGGAAGCTCGCCGGACCTCGGAGAAGGCGCTGGCCGCGGTCATCCAGGAAGCCTGGATTGGCGGCGTCTCGACCCGGCGGGTAGACGAGCTGGTGCAGGCCATGGGGCTGACGGGGATCAGCAAGAGCACGGTCTCGAAACTGTGCAAGGACATCGATGAGAGGGTGAACGCCTTCCTCGACCGGCCACTCGCCGGCGAGTGGCCGTATCTGTGGTTGGATGCGACCTATCTCAAGCAGCGCGAAGGTGGGCGGATCGTCTCAGTTGCAGCGATAATCGCAGTGGCGGTGAACACCGACGGTCGGCGCGAGATCGTCGGCCTGCACATCGGCCCGTCCGAGGCGGAGACCTTCTGGTCGACCTTTCTCAAGAGCTTGGTCCGCCGTGGGTTGCGTGAGGTGAAACTGGTGATCTCCGATGCTCATGAAGGATTGAAGGCGGCGATCCGCCGGGTGATGGGGGCATCCTGGCAAAGATGCCGCGTTCACTGGATGCGCAACGCCTTGTCCTATGTGCCGAAGGGGCAGCAGAGCATGGTGTCTGCAGCGTTGCGTCAGGCGTTTATCCAGCCGGATCGCGTCAGTGCCAGCCAGACCCTGCGCCATGTGGCCGACCAGCTCCGGGGCAAATGGCCAAAACTTGGCGCGTTCATCGACGACAGTGAAACCGACGTGCTGGCGCACATGGACTTTCCCGCCCAGCACCGAACCAAAATTCACTCGACGAATCCGCTCGAACGCCTGAACAAGGAGGTCAAGCGCCGCGCCGATGTCGTCGGCATCTTTCCCAATGAAGGTTCGATCATCCGCCTGATCGGGGCCGTGCTGCTCGAGGCCAACGACGAATGGCAGACACAGAACCGCTATATGCAGATCGAGGGAATGGTCGAACTCATGGCACCCGCCATCGATGCCGATACACCACGAATTTCCACCGTCGCCGCGTGACCATTGGCCGCTTCAGCTACACCAGAATTTCCACCACATTGACGGACGCTATCGGCCAGCAGTCGCCGATACGCGGCGACGTTTGTCCCGACTGTATCGAGGATGACATCAAACGACCGGAGAGTGGCAGGTTCGAGGCCAGCATAGTCAACCGCCTCGTCAGCGCCGAGATCGCGGACGAAGGTGAGATTGCGGCCACTTGCCAAGCCGGTGACGTGCGCGCCCATTGCCTTGCCGTGTCAAACCCCACTTGGACAGTTGGTTTTATAAAGTCTGGTGATATCAATAGTTTATTTGCCCGCGTGCGGGTGTTGCCACTACATTTTTGGGGCGTTGGGTCGGCGGTGCGTGGCCGCGGCTTCAGTCTGTGTCGCGCGACGATCAACGTGAGAATCCGGCGTCAATCAGGATGAGAAGACGGCTGGGGAGGCACCGGCGAAGGGCGTAGCCCGGAGCCGGTGCCTCCCCAGCCGGGCGGCGTCCTTGCCAGGGCGCCGCCGTGGTCGCGGCCGGCCGGGTCGCGGAGGATGCCTCCTCGCAACGGGGAGACCTTCGTGCCCGGCCGCCACATCAACGACCACCAGAAGAGGCTTTTCATGAGATATCGACAGACAGACGGCGTTGCCCTGGCGGCCGCCAGGGCCGGCTTCAGCACGGCCGCGGGCTACCGGCTGGAGCAGAAGCGGCACCTGCCATCATCGGCGAAGCCGCCACGCGGCCGGCGCCGCCCGGATCCGCTGGCGGCGATCTTCGACGCTGAGGTGGTGCCGCTGCTGGAAGCCGCGCCCGGCCTCAGGGCCGTGGCGATCTTCGAGGAGATGTGCCGGCGGCATCCCGATCTCGCCCCGGGTGTCCGGCGGACGCTCGAGCGGCGTATCCGCACCTGGCGCGCGCTGCACGGGCCGGAGCAGGAGGTCATCTTTCGCCAGACCCATGAGCCGGGCGCGATGGGCCTGTCCGACTTCACCGACATGAACGAGCTCGGCATCATCGTCGCCGGCGCCCCGCTCGACCACCGGCTCTATCACTTCCGCCTGGTCTGGTCCGGCTTCGAGCACGCCCATGTCATCCTGGGCGGCGAGAGCTACGTCGCCCTCGCCGAGGGGCTGCAGAACGCCCTCTGGCTTCTGGGCGGCGCCCCGCGCGAACATCGCAGCGACAGCCTCTCCGCCGCCTTCCGCAACCTGGCCGCCGAGAACGTCGCCGACCTGACCCGCCGATATGACGCGCTCTGCGCCCATTACGGCATGACCCCGTCGCGCAACAATCGCGGTGTCGCTCATGAGAACGGCGCCATCGAAAGCCCCCACGGCCATCTCAAGCGCGTGGTCCGCGACGCCCTTCTCCTGCGTGGCAGCACAGTCTTCGTCGATCTCGAAGCCTATCGCCGCTTCATCGCCGAGATCGTCGGCCGCCAGAACCGGCGCCACGCCGAGCGCATCGACGCCGAGCGCGCCGCCCTGCAGAAACTCCCCGAGCAGCGCACCGCCGATTACGAGGAGACCGTCGTCACCATCACCTCCTCCGGCGGCTTCACCCTCAGGAAGGTCTTCTACACCGTCCCCTCCCGCCTGATCGGCCAGCGGCTCCGCGTCCGCCTCTATGACAACCGGCTCGAGCTGTTCCTCGCCGCCACCCCGCTGATGACACTCCCCCGCGGCCGGCCACAACCGGATGGCAGACACGGCCACGTCGTCGACTACCGCCACGTCATCCACAGCCTGCGCCGCAAACCGATGGCGCTGCTCAATCTCGTCTATCGCCACCAGCTCTTCCCGCGCGATGCCTATCGCCAGACCTTCGAGCACCTGCTCGAGCAGACACCGCCCAGGGACGCGTGCAGGATCATGGTCGAACTCCTCGCCATCGCCCATGAGCGTGCCTGCGAGGCTGAACTCGCCAGCGTCCTCGCCGCCGATAGCAACGCCGGCCGACAGCCCGACCTCAATGCCATCCGCCAGCGCTTCGCACCCGATCCCGCCAGCCTGCCCGCACTCACCATCCCGACCATGCCGCTCGCCAGCTATGACATCCTGCTCCAGGGAGCAGCCGCATGAGCGAGACCGCACGCACCGTCGACGCCCAGCGCCTTACCCTGCTGCTCAACGAGCTCAGGCTCCCCGCCATCAAGCAGGTCTGGCCCGACTTCGCCGCCCGCGCCGACAAGGAAGCATGGCCCGCCGCACGCCTCCTCGCCACGCTCGCCGAGCACGAGGTCGCCGAGCGCGACCGCAGGCGCATCGAGCGCCACCTCCTCGAAGCCAGGCTGCCGCCCGGAAAGACCATCGCCACTTTCGCCTTCGAGGCCGTGCCGATGATCTCCAAGGCCCAGGTCCTCGCCCTCTGCTCCGGCGACGGATGGCTCGATACCGGCGCCAATCTCCTCGCCTTCGGCCCACCCGGCGGAGGAAAGTCCCATCTCGCCGCAGCCATCGGCCTCGCCCTCGTCGAGAATGGCTGGCGCGTGCTGTTCACCCGCACCTCCGACCTCGTCCAGAAGCTCCAGATCGCACGTCGCGAACTCGCCCTCGAGGCCACCATCGCCAAGCTCGACAAATTCCACCTGCTGATCCTCGACGACCTCGCTTACGTCACCAAGGATCAGGCCGAAACCTCAGTCCTCTTCGAACTCATCAGCACACGCTACGAGCGCCGGTCCCTGATGATCACCGCCAACCAGCCCTTCGGCGAGTGGGGAAAGGTGTTCCCCGATCCCGCCATGACACTCGCCGCCGTTGACCGCCTCGTCCACCACGCCACCATCTTCGAGATGAACGTCGAAAGCTATCGCCGCAAAACCGCCATCCAACGACGAACCGGACCAGGACGCCCACCCACACGAGCGACAATCACCGAAAACGGCAGATTGTCGCGCCACGACAATCAAGTCGCCGAAACCCGCTTGCCAGCATCAAACCAATCCGATTAACGTTCCGAGGTCGCGATCACTTTCTCATCCTGATCGTCGCGCTTCTCATCCTGATTGTCGCGCTACAAGTCTGCGGGGTGCTCGCTGATGTTGTGGGGCAGCGCGATGCCGGCGGCCTTGAAGACATTGCCGACCTGGCCGGTGACGTGGGTCCTCGTGGTGATGACCTTGCCGCCCTTTTCGATGGTTGCCTGCTGGAGCCTGTCGAGATCGTTCAGCAACTTCTGCCATTCGGGCTGGAAGCCCCTGGCGCCGCACAGGCGGTTCAGTTCCTTGGCAAGTGTCAGGGCCAGGAAGGAACAGAAAACGTGGCCGCGGATCGCGGCGTCAGCCTGGTGAAAGATCGGCCTTGTATCGAAGCTGGCCTTGGCGGCGCGGAACAGGGCCTCGACCTCGAGCAGGTCGCGATACCGGATCACGGCCTGCAGGGGCGTGACCCTTGCGTTGGTCCTGAGCACGCTGAGGCCATCGAAGCGGGCCTCCTCGGCCAGCTTGCCCGGATCGATCTCGAAGGCGTTGCCGCGGCTGCGGAGATAACGTCGGTAGGCCGAGTTGCCGACCAGCGCCTTGTCGCCCTTCTTCAGCTGGGCCTGCAGCCCGTCGATGATGGCCTGGCGGTCCTCCCTGTCCTTTCTCGCCTCGGCCTCATTGACCGTGACGATGTAGCGCTGGGCCGCCTTGCCCTTGCCAATCCGGACCTCCTTCACCCACAGCTGGGTCTCGCCATGCTGGCGATCGAGCACGAGCGGGACCATCGCGGCCTTGTCCTTCAGCACGACGTCGCGGATCACCCGGCTGGTGCGCTCGCGCGCGCCGAGGATGTATTCCACCCCCAGCGCTTCCAGTGCCGCGATGGTATCGGCGCTGATCATGCCGCGGTCGGCGACCACGCAGGCGCGGGTGATGCCGAAGCGCTCGCGCAGGCGCGTGACCACCGGCATCAGGATCTTCACGTCGGCGGTGTTGCCCGGCACCATCTCGGTGCAGATCGGCCGCCCTTCGGCATCGATCACCAGGGCCAGGATCATCTGCGCGAGGTCGGGGCGATAATCCTTCGAATGGCCACGCCGGCCCAGCGTCTCGCCGCCCTCGCCGTAGAAGGAGAGCGAGGTCGTATCCATGAACACCAGGCTGAGATCGGTGAACAGGTCGCGCCGGCGTTCGAAGAGTTGCTCCTCGATCACGTCCTTGACGCAACGTGGCGCGAGGGCGCCCGCTTGCCTGTCGCCGAGTTCCTCGCCCAGCCAGGCCATCGCGCGATAGAAGTGGTGCAGCGCCAGATCCTCCGCGCCATCGATGGCGTAGCTCTGCATCCAGTCGACACAGGAGCGGTCGGAGCCCGAGACGAACAGCCGGTGCAGTGTGGCGACGAAGACGGCGCGCTCGACGGCAAAGCCGAACTGGCGGCCCTCGAGGAGGTTGTTGAGCACCTCGCCGATGCCGAGCCGGTCCCAGAGGCGGCCGAACAGCAGGGGGCCACCGATCCTGTGGGCGGCGATCCGGCCGGCATCGATATCGGAGAGGATGATGGAACGTTCGGCGTGCCGTGCGATGGAGGCGACGAGCCTGTCGAGTTCGCCGGATGCGGCGAGGACATCCTTGCGACCGAGGGGTTTGATGGTGCGCTGGCGGACGGATTTGCCCACGCGCACGCTTTCGACGAGGTAGAGATAGCTGTGGCCGCGGGCGACTCTCTCGACGACGAACATGCTGATGTTGTGACGGCAATGCCATGCCGAATTCAACAAAAAACTGCCATTCAGCCAAAACTGTTGTTACTACACATTTTTCGCGCCCAAATGTCACCCATTATATATCAATGACTTATATCCATTCGTTCCCCATCCGTTCTCACCCCACTGTCCAACTCGGGCCTGGTATGAGTGGCAGGTGACGCCAAAGGGCAAGCAACCCTTTGCCTTCGCCCGGCCGGATCGTGAAACGATGGCCTTTGCGGGCATTTGGGAAAGCTGGGTGACGCCTGGCACGGCGAAAGTGCTTCGCACCTTCGCCATCATCACCACGGCAGCCAACGCCACGGCGGCGCCCGTGCATGACCGCATGCCGGTCATCATTCGCCAGGAGGATTGGCCGATCTGGCTGGGCGAAGCGGCGGGCGAGTCTGCTGGCCTTCTTCATCCACCGCCAGATGAGTTGATTGAGGCGTGGCCGGTGGGGCAGGCGGTCAATTCGCCCCGGAACAACGGGCCGGACCTGCTGGCGACGGCTGCGGAATAGCCCCCACGCGAAGTTAAGGGGGGGGGCGATCGCTCGTGGTTAAGTTACTGAAAAATCATGATTATTTCTTGTTGTTGGTTGTTGCCGGGGCAGGAGCTTTTCCGCCTTGCGTTAGGACGGCAGGAGCTGGCGGGCGCTGCGTGATTGTAGAGGAAAGATTCCGTCCGCCCTTGGCAATATAGCCCTCTGTCAAAGGCTTAATCTTGCCAAAGCCATCCATTTCCATTCCGTGACCCGCTTTAGACTCCTTTGACATCGAAAACTCCTTCATCCACCTGCTTCATGCGGAAACTCAATATTGATCTTCTCCGGGGCACGAGCAAGGTAAAGCCTCGGGGTTTCATATAACTGCTCACCATCCAAATTATAGACGATCACCCGCAGCAAAACCAATTCTCGAAGCTTATCAGTCTCGGAAAAAGTATCCACCCAGCCCGCATAGAGAAAGCCGTGGTCCAAATCCCGGACGTGAGCGTATTCAACCGCCGCTTCGCCCGAGTTTAGCATGAAGTCCCAAACATCCTCATCCCCATATTTTTTCGTGGCTTTTATCAGTTGTAAAAAGCGCGTCAGAAGTTTGTAGGTTGAGGCATAAAGCCAGAGGAGGGCCATTATGAGGCTGATTCCCACCGCGCCTAGAACCTCATGGGCTATAGGGGCGGTCAGAACCTCATGTGAATCAGCAGCAGCAAGATCAACTATTGGAAATGGCCAATGCAACCACTCAAAAACCATATATTCAACAACATAGACAGTCAGCCCAAAAACGAAGGCTCTCACTACAAATTCGATTTCGGAGGGCTTCACTTTTGCCGCATAGGTTGCGTCTAGCTTCGCCCAGATAATTCCCGGTAGGAAGATAACAGCTACTTGCACAAGAAACAGATTCACGCTCACATCGTCCATTGCAGGCCCATAGATTTCCGAATCAGCCTATAGCATCCTTCCTCAGCTTCCCCGCAAAACCGCATAAATCGTCATACAATCGCCCCTATCGCCCGCGTCCGCGCTTGCGGCTTTCCTGCTCAAGCGGCCGTTCCTCGGCTTGGCGCTGCGCCTGGCGCCGATGCCCCTCTAGCGCTTTCTGTAGCCGCGCCCGGGCACTCCGGTGCGCGGCCTCGATCAACGGCCGCGCCCGCTCCCAGCCGGCCGCCACGGCTGCTCTTACGGCCGGGGGCGCCCGCTCGATGCGGGCCAGCGTCTGCCCCTTCTCCTCACCGGCCCGCGCCATGGTGTCGGCCAAGCCGCCTTGCGCGCCCGCACGGACCTGGCTGCGCGCAAAACGCTGGGACAGGTCAGCGGGCAAGCCAGCGGCCGCGCGCTTCTCGTCAGCCGCCAGCCCTTTGAGGAAGGCGCGGGCGGCATTGCGGCGGGCCTCCTCGCCGATCTTCACCAGATCGAGCGCATTGGTCTTTTCAGGCTGGCGCGCGATGTTCCGCGTCCAGTTCGCCCAGATGTCGTGCTCGCGGATCGGGCGCGGATCTCCAAGCGGCCGGCGGCCCCCGATCTCCTGACGCTCAGCCCCCTCCGAGGTCAGCCAGTAATCCCGCTCCCGGTGCCTCGACCCGGAGACATAGGTCTTGAAGCCGTCCGTGGTCTGCGAACCGCCTGGCGTTACAAAGATATGCTCGGTCGTGGTGATGCCCTGGGCGGTGTTGGTGGTCATGGCATAGCCATAAGCCAGCCGCATCCGGCCGGTTTCCTTGTCGGCGAGCGTGTCCCATTTCACAAAGCCTTCGCGGCCATGGTCGTTCCGCAGCACCAGACCCTCCTCGCGGATGCTGGTGATTTCGAGGATCGAGCCGTTATCGCCGATCGCGCCCTTGCCGCCATCCAGCATCGCGGCGTTGGTCCGGGCGAATAGCCGGATTTTTTCGCCCGTCGCGATCGGCATCGCGTAGTGCTCGCCGGTGTTCTTGTCGATCGCCGCCAGCGTCATGCGGCTCTGCCCCAGCTCGCCAGAGGCCAGCAGCCGTTGCCGGATTGCCTCGCCGATCGCCCGCGCATCCTGATTGGTCGGTGTGCTGATCGACAGCGTAAAGCGTGGCCGGTCAGCATTCGCTTTCCGGCGCTCATCCCAGAGCGCAGCGGCTCGCGCGATCACCTCATTATGCCCGCCCGCGACGATCTCGGCCGTGCCATCCTGCCGCTTCATGTCCAGCGCCTTGCCAACAGCCTCAGCACCACCTTTGCGCAGCAAGCCCGTAATCTCGCGCGCCCGCTCATTGGTTTGGCGCACACTGCTTTCGATTGACGGCACCTCACCCAGACCTTTTTCGAGAAGGCCGATCACCTGGCCTGCCTCGATCGACTGGCATTGCTTCGGATCACCGATCGCCACCATGCGGAACCCGTGCTGCTCCTGAAGCCGCAACAAATCGAGCATCTGGCGCGTGCCGATCGTGCCCAGCTCATCGATCACCACGACACTGCGGTTGGACAGGTCCAGCCGGCCGCTCTCCACCCGGTTGATGAACACCGATACAGCCGCAATCGTATCACGCCCGCCTGTCTCGGCCTCGGTATTCAGCCCGGCCTCGCGCAGCTCGCGCGCCTGGCGCCAGCCAAGGCTGATGCCGTGAATGTCCGCACCCTGGTCACGCCACGCGGCCACAAGCGGCTTCAACAGCGTGGTCTTGCCGGCCCCGGCTGCCCCGATCCCCACCGCGAACCGGCCGCCCATGCCGAGATGATCGATCATCCGGCGCTGCGCCGCGCCATGTGCGCCGGTGAAGCTCAGCCCGCTCGCCTCGATCCCGCGCTTGATCTGTACCGGGTTGAGCGTGCCGCGCCGATCGCGGCCAGCCTGTCCCGACAGCTCGACCAGCGCGCTCTCCTGCTCGACATGGGCGCGCGTGGTCAACCTGGTTGTAGTGATCGTCACATCCGGGTTGTCCGGGTCATCCCGCTCGGTCTCGACCGCGATGATCTGCGTGCGCGCAGACTCACCGTTGCCGCCAGCACCGCCCGTCTCGACAACCCCGCGCGCCCGCAACCGCGCGATCACCTGATCAACATCGCCGCCATCCTTGATGCCGGCCGCCACCAGGCCACGCGCTGCGGCAACGCGCTCATCCTCGGCCTTGATGACCGCCCGCCGGGCAAACTGCTCGCCCAGCACCCGCGAAGCCGCCTCATAGGCCAGATCAAGCCGGGCCGCTTCGGTCATCTTCTCCGCCGGCGCAGCATCCTGCAGAACGCTCTTGTGCTGATAGCCACGTGCCTCCGCCTGGCGCCGCCAGCTCGCAAAGTCGCTCAGATCGTCGGCCTTGGCACTGCGGCTCGCAAAGGCGCCGCCTTTCAGCAGCTTGATGCGTTCGTCGCCCGTCATGCGGTCCCAATCCGCCCCCAGCGAGGCGGCATAGGCTTTCGCGTCGGAGAGGGCATCGCGGGTCCGCTTACTGAACGCCGCCCGGATCTCCTCCGGCACGGCGCTGAGCCGCGCCGCGCCGGTGGCTCGGTCCAATTCTATACTGGCTCCCGCCCGCCGGAGATTCTGCGCAAGATGGGCCTGATAGATTGCTCCCCATTCATGGATGCGGCCGTGCATCTGCAACGTGTTCAGGGACACAACCCGGCCGCTCTCAGTGACGATGACATTCGGCACCGCGACATGCGTATGAAGTTGCGGATCGCCGGCCACTTTCACCGACACGATCTCGGTTTCCGTGCGGCCATCCGCTGTCTCGCGGGCAATTTCGAGGGTGGGCCGGGCTGTGTAGTGATCAAAGGTGATCCACCCGATGCGGCCCTGCTCGGTGCCTTCCTTGCCGCCTTTGCCCTTCCGTGCCTGGCCAATGACCTGTTCGATCTCGGCCATGGTCGCGGCCACCGCATCCTTGTGCGCCTGGGCCAGTTGGTTGCGCTCCGCCTCGGTCGGCGCGAAGGCCCATGCCAGCGAAATCGTCTTGTCCGCCGAGAAGGTAAAATCAACGTAGCCGATCGGAGTTTTCGAGCGGTTCACCGCGTTCCGCCAATCGGCCGCATCCAACGCCTTGCCGTCCGCCCGCTTGCCATCAAGGATGTTGGCCCGCTCGGTCTCGGAAAGGACGCGTCCGTCTTTGGCGCCGAGTGCCTTGTAGAGCCGCACAAGCTCGGGATGAGGCGCGGGCGGGCTTTGTTCAGCCTCTTGGGCGGGCGGGCCGTCCGGCGCCGCGCTGGGAGAGGCGGGCGCCAGCTTCGCCTCGATCCGCGCCCGGTCGGCAGCACCCGACGCCTCAGCCGCCGCCAGCGCCTGCCGCAAACCGGCAGCGCCACCTTCACGCAAGGCATCAGCCCAATCGGCGCCCTTCGCTCCGCCCGCGACATCAGCCGGCGGTTCAAGATAGACCGCCTCGCCGCCATTGGCCTCAATCAAGGCCGCGGCCTTGGCGGCCGCCTTCTGCCCGGCCTCGCCAACATCACGGCCATTATGGAGGCGGGCATTGTCGCGATCAGCCAGCAGCGCAACCGGCGTCGAGCCGGTGAACTGCCCGGCCCAAGCCACCAGGCCGCCAGCATTATAGCCGACAACACCAGCCTGCCGCGTTTCCTGCACGACACTCGCGACGGTCTCGAACCCTTCACCGGCCACCCGCGCCTGGTCATGGCCGCCAATCGGCACCGCCGCGCCAGCCGGCGGATGCAACAGCCAGGCGCCCGAGGCCCCCAACATCCGGCGGCCGATCTTCTCGCCGCCTTCGGTCAGATAGGTGCGCTGCACGCCCGTCAGCCGCACCCGGCCATCCTCATCCTGGCCGAACATCGGCGTCAGCATCACCACCGCCGCCCCGGCCGACACTTCCGCCGAATCATAATTCGGATGCGGCCGGACCAGCCGCACATGGCTCATCAGCCAATCGGCATCGAGGCCGCGCCCGCTGAGATAGGCACGGGCTGACGCCCGCAGGGCCTCGGCCTCGTCCACACGCGCCGCATGCGCCGCGCGCTGCTGCAATTTCTGCCCCACCGCCCCGTGCAAACGCGGCGCGCGCAGCTCGCCCGTGCCCGGAATCGCCTCATCCCAGAGTTTCCCGGCGATGCTCTTGCGGAAAGCACTGCGCCGCACCTCGGCCGCGCGCGCCGCCTTCGCCGCCTCGGGGTCCAGCTCGACCGCCTCGGCTTTGACGCCCAGCCGGCGCACCAGGCTCTCGAACCGCCCGCCTTCGCTGGCGGCAAAGTCGGTCCATTGGCCAGTGGTGGCGTTGACCGAGACTGTCCAGCTTTCCCCTCCGCGCCAGGTCGCTTGCAGCCGCAACCTGCCGCCGCTGGTCCGGTAGGGCACACCAGCGGCATCAAGCGCCGCCGCAACATCGATCGCCCGTGGCTCCGCTGGCCGCTCCTCGGCCGCCGGGCCACGCGGCGGCACCGCCGGTTCACCGCCCCGCGCAATATCGGCCTGCCAGTCAGCCGCCAGCGCCGCATCCCGATCATGCCCGACCACCTCCTCCATCGGGGGCGGGGCAAAATCATCTGGCCAGGGCGGCGGACCATCGGCCGCCCTTCCCAGCTCGCCAAGCGCCGCCGCTTCGGCCGCAAGGGCGGCGTCGCGATCCTCCGCCTCGTTCGGCTCAACAGCCTTTGGCGCTGCGGTCTGCGGAGTGATCGCGGGGGCCGCCTCGACTGGCGCGGCCGGCAGATCAAATCCGTCAGCCCGTTTGCCGGCGAGCAGGTTTTCCAGCTCCGCGCGGGTCGGCAACCGCATCGGGTCAAACCCGAACACCTCGGCAAGCGGCGTCACTGCGCGCTGATACTGTTTGCCCGCGATCTTCTCGCCATCCGCCCGATTGCCCGCCAGCAGCTCGGCAATCTCGTCACGGGTCAATGGGCGCGACGTGTCGATCCCCAGCGCGGCGGCAACGGTGGGGTGCATATCGCGGCGAGGCTCGGGAATGGTGCCAGGGCGGGCCGCGTCCAACGCGGTGGCCGCCGCGTTATCTTCCGCCGCTGCCGTGCCGGGCTGCCAAAGCCCGCCATCAACCGTCATGCCGCGCTGATAATACGCCGCCATGTCCTGCTCGAACCCCGGCAGTGTCATGGTCATCAGGTGATCCGCCATCTTCCCGGCGGCACCGGATGAGGTGGACGCCGCACCGGCGCGGAACGTCAGCACGTCTCTCCGCCCGCCCCGGACTGTGATCCGTCGTCGCCCGGTTCGAGCGCCGTGGCCAGGCCACGCATCACCCCGGCCTCAACCTCTGCCCCCAGCCCGTCCAGCGTCGTGCCGATTTGCAGAAGCGCGGTGGTCTGGTCGCGCAGCGCACCGGCGATGCCTGCCAGGGCGTCCTCAAGCGGGCTTTCTTCCGAAGGGGTCGCCAGCTCGATCAACCGCGCCAGCATTTGGCTGTGCGTGTTCTGCGTTTCGATCATCAGCCGCATCGCCTGGATGACGGCATCGAGGCGGTCATCTTTCGGGGGCGGCGGGGCGGTTTCGGGCTCGGGCATCGGGCGGAACTCCTGCCGTCACCGTAGCCCCATTGTCACTTGCGCCGCAAGCTCCATAGGTGCAATGGTCTGTGACTTATCTCCTGAACTTTCCACCCGCATAGTGGCGGGGGTTTGGCGGACTTTATGGCGCGGATTTGCTGTGCTTATGCTGTGAATTTGCATCGTATCTGCTGCGAAAATGGAGGACATTATGCTGTGAATATGCTGTGGTTGTGCTGCGTTCTATTGACGTGCAGAGGTTGAAATCGGTAGGATTCCCCATGCCCGTACCTGATCTCGATATTGAAAAGCTCGGTGCGGCGATGGCTTCCGGCCTTCGTCGGCGCTCCCCGTTGATGGTCTGGTTTATCGAGCACCACGACGAATTTGCCGCCCTCCTCGACAAGCATGGAGCGCATTGGAAGGGGTTGGCGGAGCACTTCGCGGCGGCCGGGCTGGTCTCCCGCACCGGCCAGCCGCTCACGCCGCGCACGGTCGAAAACTACTGGCTGCGGGCACGGCGCCTGGTCGCCAAGCGACGGGCGGAAGGGCGCCCGGTTGCGGCGGCCCCGGCCGGCACGCCTGAGCCCGAACCGAGATTCAAACCCTTCACCATGAGCAACGAAGGGCACGGTGTTTCCGCAGCGGAACCCCAGGCCCCCGGCACTCCTGCGGCACCGGCCGACCAGGCGGCCCAGCCGACACCCAAGTTTCAACGGTCATGGATGAGAAATGAGGGCCGCGGCGTTTCTCCTGCGGAACGCCGTGCCCTTGGTGATCCAACAGCTCCGGCAGATCCCGACGATCCGAAATGGAGAGGCGACAAATCCCGATAGGAGAATTTGATGACTGAGGCCCCCTCATCAGAAAAGAAACCCAACGGCGCCCACAAACCCACAACCCCCGTATTCCGCCCCGGCAGCGTGGCCGCCGGACTCAAGTCGGCGGAAATCAAACCTCTGCTGACCAGAGAGCAATCCAGTTCTGAACCCGTCGCCCAGGGCCTCGATCTCGCTGATCGGCCCAAGATCATCCTGACGGCCGGCCGGGGCAAAACCGGCAAGACCACCTTCCTGCGCTGGATCGCGGAGATGGCGCAGCGGGACGGGAAAGCGCCTCTCCTGGCTGACATTGATCCCACCAACGCAACCTTCTCGACCTATTTCGGCGGGGTCGCTCGGCCGGACACCTTCAACCAGGCCGCGGTTCGCGACTGGCTCCAGGACTTCATGGAGTTCGCCATCGCCGAAAAACAAACCGCCATCGTCGATCTCGGGGGTGGCGATACGATCCTCCGCACCATAGCCGGAGAGATGCCCGGCTTCGATGCAATGATCGAGGATGCGGGCATGGCCGTGGTGATGTTCTACCTCGCCGGCCCGCATCCCGAGGATCTAACCCCTGCGGCCACGCTCGGCGCCTTGGGCTTCAAGCCCCGCGCGCGGGCCTTCGTGCTCAATGAAGGCATGGCTCAAGCCGGACAATCCCGCGACCAGGCGTTCGGGCGCCTTACCTCCTCGAACGTCTATCGCGATGAAACGGCGGACGGTGCGCTCACCCTCTGGATGCCGCGCCTGCATGCGGCCGAGGCTGTCGAGGCGCGCACCGCGAGTTTTATCGCCGCTCGGGACGGTCAGACAGAACCGCCGCTCGGGGTGTTCAACCGCTCGCGGGTGGGCCACTGGCTCAAGGCGATGGATGAGCAATTCGCCGGCGTGAAATCGTGGATGCCATGAGCGAGGCCGTCGATCAGGGCGGAGCAGAAGCTGCGATCCGCGCCGCGCAAGCGGAGCTGGATCGGGCCGAGCAGCTGGCCCGGCTCGACAATGACCCCACCGCGCACACGCTCCACGCGCTCCGGGTCTTTCTGGGCTCGACGGCCGCCATTGCCGCAGATCAGCGGCGCGCTATGGCTGAGCACCGCTTGCATGTCGATCGGGATTTTAGCGCCGTGCGCCAGGCGCGGGATGGCTTGGCGCAAACCATCGATCAAGCTTTCAAGGCCGCAAAGGCGCAGGCCGAAGCGGCGCATGCGGATCTCTCGCGCCAGTTTGTGGCCTCCTTCGCGAAAGAGGCAGAACAGCGCCTCAAGTCCATGTCGCGGTGGATATGGTGGCGCACGATCGCCTCGGGCGCGGCGCTGGCCATCGTGATCCTCTCCCTTGGGTTCGGCCTGGGCTACTGGCGCGGCAACGCGGCCGGTTACAGCGAGGCCGCCGGCACCATTCACGCCACCGGGGCCGTTGAGCAATCCGTCCTCGCCTCACAAGGCCCGGCTGGTTTGGCACAATGGCACCAGCTCATGCGCGACAACGCGATCCTCGACACCATGAAATCCGACTGCACCGGGAAGAACGTGGCGCATCAGGACGGCCGCACGGCCTGCCATCTCTGGCTATGGACAACGCCGAATGTTGCGTCCGCAGCGCATGGGTAGGGGGATGGAGGAGCGTTTTACCCCCACCGCGGATGGGTCGGCTCGCTCGGCCGGCTTCGTCTCCCAGCTCGGCCGGGTTTTGCTCGGCCTGCTTCGGGGCACGTTGCGTTTTCTGCTGGTGGCCGTGCTCGACGTGCTGATCCTCGCGGTTCGGTTCATGCTCTGGTTCCGCCGCCTCTTGTTCTGGCTGGGCCTCTTCTCAGCTCTGTCCTGCATTTTGAATTATCAGGCTCATAAGCCGCTGCTCGCCGCGTTCGCGCTCGGGGCTGGTATCCTCATGATGACGCTCTCACGCGCCAGCCTGCTCCTCAATGACCGGCTGCGCTTCTGCCAGCTGCAACTCCATGCCTGGGCTCAAGGCTGGCCGGTAGCGCGTTATGCGTTCACCGCCCTCCCGCCCCGGCGTTGATGAGGTTGGCCGATTTAATGCCTAACCAGCAGCTGAACGGTGACATGTAAGCATGTTGTTGTGTTGGTAGGGCACAAATCGATCCTGGTCACTGGATGGCGGATTGTCTGCCTCCGAAACCAGCCGTTCAATGCCGACACGCACCGGCGACTTCGCGCCCATCCCGGTCGCCCGGCACTCCAGAGGGCATTCTCCGAAGCCGACACTAGAGGTCGCCCGCAGGTCGTCCCGCATGAGCCAAACGCCGGATGCGGCCACGAGGATCGCCGGGATCCAGAGCGTTGGAAGGGGTGCCTGGACAAATTGAGCGATAAGGCCGAGCAACGGTGCGCCAAGCACTGAGCCAGTATTGCGCCAGTAGAGAGGACAACATGAAAGTGCTTTTCATGTATGCTAGGCATGGACATTAAGTGAACGGCAATGGATTGCCGAGGTAGAAGTCCAATCTAGCGATCAATTTGGGTCGATCATGCGATTTGCGAACTAATTTTCGGGCGTGATCCATTTGCATTGATACTTGAATGAACGATTATGGCGTTCTCCTGAGTTTGCGGTTTGAAGCGCAGAAGGCGAAGTGCGTTGGCCGTGACGAGTACCGTGGCCCCGGTATCGGCAAGGATCGCCATCCAGAGCGGCGTGATGCCGGACAGGCTGGTGACCAGGAACACGCTCTTGAGCCCGAGAGCCAACGCGATGTTCTGCCAGATATTGATGATGGTTGCGCGCGATAGGGTCACCATTTCGGCGACGCCGGTGACCCGGTTCTTCAGGAGTGCGGCGTCCGCCGTTTCGAGCGCAACATCCGTCCCGCTCCCCATTGCGACACCAACCGACGAAGCTGCCAGGGCTGGCGCGTCGTTGATGCCATCACCGACCATCGCGATCGGCGCCTCGGCCTTGTAACCCGAGATAGCGGCAAGCTTGTCATCCGGCAGAAGACTGGCACGAACCTCGATCCCCGCGGCGTCGGCGATCCCTTGTGCGCACCGAAGGTTGTCGCCGGTGAGCATGACCGGTCGAATGCCAAGCGCACGCAGTGTCCGCACAGCTTCGGAAGCATCGGCTCTCAGTTCGTCCCGCAATGCGATCAGACCGATCAGGCGCTTGCCTTCGCACACCGTGACGACGGTTTTTCCCTCATCCTCGAGGGCTGAAATCCGTTCCTGTGCCGTATCATCGAGCAATGCCTGTTCAGCGGCATGAAGCGGCGAGGCGACCGTCACGAAACCGGAGCTGATCCGCCCCATGACGGACTTGCCCGGCGCCGCCACGGTGCCGCCGAACACTCGCGGCATATCAAGGCCGCGAAGTTCAGCTTCCTTGACGATCGCCGCGCCGAGCGGGTGGCTGGATCCGCGTTCCACGGCCGCGGCCTTCGCCAACACGTTCGCAACATCGCCCTCGACGGGGACGACGTCAGTCACCTGAGGCTGCCCCATCGTCAGTGTGCCGGTCTTGTCGAAGGCGACCGTTCTGATCTTGCCGAGTGTCTCCAGCGCCGCGCCGCCCTTGATCAGCAACCCGTACCGGGCACCGCTCGCGAGTCCCGATGCAATAGCCGCAGGTGTTGAGATCACCAGCGCGCAGGGGCAGGCGATCAGCAGGACAGCCAACCCCCGATAGATCCAGGTGAACCAGTCGGCGCCAAGGGCGAGAGGCGGACCCTGTTGATTTCCACTGAGAAGTGACCCGGGAATTCCATCGAGATTTGACCCGCCTTTTGGTTATGATTTGGGTTTCATGATGGGGTCAAGGGCTGCTTTTCTCCTTTCGTTTTGAGATTTCTGCACTGAGCTGTTCTTGAACCGGAAGCTGTCATTGCCGGTCTCCAGGATGTGGCAGTGGTGCGTCAGGCGGTCGAGGAGAGCGGTGGTCATCTTGGCGTCGCCGAAGACCGCGGCCCATTCGCTGAAGCTGAGGTTGGTGGTGATGGCGACGCTGGTGCGCTCGTAAAGCTTGCTGAGCAGATGGAACAGCAAAGCGCCGCCTGAGGCGCTGAAGGGCAGATAGCCAAGCTCATCGAGGATGACGAGGTCGGCATGGATCAGGCGGCCGGCGATTTGCCCGGCCTTTCCCTGAGCCTTTTCCTGCTCCAGAGCATTGACCAGCTCGACGGTGGAGAAGAAGCGGATGCGCTTTTTGTGATGCTCGACGGCCTGCACGCCAAGCGCGGTGGCGATGTGGGTTTTGCCCGTGCCCGGGCCGCCGACGAGCACGACATTGTCGGCGGGCTCGATGAAGTCGCAACGATGCAACTGCCTGACCAGGGCCTCATTGACCTCGCTGCTGGCGAAGTCGAAGCCGGCCAGGTCGCGATAGGCCGGGAAGCGGGCGGCCTTGAGCTGATAGGCCATGGAGCGGACCTCGCGCTCAGCGGTCTCGGCCTTGAGCAACTGGGAGAGCACCGGGATGGCGGCTTCAAAGGCCGGAGCACCCTGCTGGGCCAGTTCATCGACGGCCTGTGCCATGCCGTGCATTTTGAGGCTGCGAAGCATGATGACGAGCGCACCCGCGGCGGGATCATGACGCATGGCGAGTCTCCCCGGTTTGACGCAGGGTATCGTAGCGCTCGACATCGGCCCTGGGCTCATGGGCCAATGTCAACGCCTGTGGTGCGGTGATGACTGGCGGCGGCGCCTGTTTGCCGTCGATCAGCCTGTGGAGCCGGTTGAGGATATGCGTCTTGGACGGCACGCCATCGGCCAAGGCCAGTTCCGCCGCCATCAGAACCAGTTGCTCATCATGGTGCAGCACCAGGGCCAGGATCTCCACCATATCGCGGTCACCGCCTGGATGCTGCAGGAGATGCCGCTGCAAATGCCGGAACGCATCGGGCAATTCCAGGAACGGCGCGCCGTTGCGCAAGGCGCCCGGCTTGCGCTGGATCACCGCCAGATAATGCCGCCAGTCATAAATCGTGCGGCCGGGACCGTGTGTCCGCTCGACGACGCGGGGGTGTTCGCAAATGATTTGCCCTTCCGCCGCCACCACCAGCCTGTTGGGGTAAACCCGCAGGCTGACCGGCCGGTTGGCAAAAGAAGCCGGCACACTGTAGCGGTTGCGCTCCAGGTGGATCAGGCAGGTCGAGGAGACGCGCTTGGTGAATTCCACGAACCCATCGAATGGCCGCCCCACGGGCATGAGGCTCTCGACCTCCTGGGCCCAGACATCGGCAATGCTCCCTGGCTCGCCGCCATGTGCGGTCTGCTCCCAAAGCTCCCGGCAGCGCTGTTCCAGCCAATCATTGAGGGCGTCGAGGGTTTCGAACGGCGGCATGGATTGCCACAGGCGATGGCGGGCATCCTGGACGTTCTTTTCAACTTGCCCCTTCTCCCAGCCTGCGGCGCGATTGCAGAAATCGGGCTCGAAGAGATAATGGCTGGTCATCGCCTGGAAGCGCAGGTTGACGCTGCGCTCCTTGCCGCGACCGACCTTGTCCACGGCAGTGCTCATGTTGTCGTAAATGCCCCGCCGCGGCACGCCGCCAAGCGCCCGGAAGGCGTGGTTGTGCGCATCGAACAGCATCTCATGCGTCTGCAGCAGATAGGCGCGGATGATGAACGCGCGGCTGTAGCAGAGCTTGGTGTGCGCCACCTGCAGCTTGACGCGGGCGCTGCCAATGACAGCGAAATCCTCGCTCCAGTCGAACTGAAAGGCTTCGCCGGGCGCAAAAGACAGCGGCACAAAGGTGCCACGCCCGGCGGTCTGCTGCAGAAGTTTGCATTCTTCCTTCCAGGCGCGGGCAAATGCCGCTACCCGGTTGTAGGAGCCGTCATAGCCAAGGCTGACCAGGTCTCCGTGCAATTGCTTGACCGTCCGCCGCTGCTTGCGCGGCCGGTTCCCCTCACGCCGGAGCCAGAGGGCCAACTTCTCGGCATACGGGTCCAGCTTGCTCGGCCGGTCCGGAACCTGAAACTTCGGCTCAATCTGATCAGACCGCAGATATTTGCGGATTGTGTTCCGTGACACGCCAAGCCGCCGTGAAATCTCCCGGATCGGCACATACTCACGCTTATGCCACCGGCGGATAATGCTCAAAAACGCCATGTCCAACACTCCGTTCGCCCCCGCCTCTTCCAGACGGGGAAACAGTCAAACATGGGTCAAATCTCAGTGGAAAAATCCGGCCTTCCCGGGTCACTTCTCAGTGGAAATCAACAGGCGGACCCAGCATCACGAGGGCTGAGAACGCCATGGCGGCAGGCGTATACCAACGGCTGAACCGGTCAATGAACCGTGCCGTCGGGGCTTTCGTAGCCTGAGCTTCCTCGACCATGTGGATGATGCGAGCTATCGTGTTGTCGGCAGAGGTGCGGGTGATCTCGATGCGAAGCTCGCCATGTCCGGCAATGCTGCCGGCATAAACCGGCGCCCCCTCGGCTTTGACGACGGGCGCGGATTCCCCGGTCACCGGTGCTTCATTGACCTGGGACGTGCCCCCGACCACCGTTCCATCGGACGGTACCCGATCGCCGGCGCGAACCGTCACAACGTCGCCGATGGCGAGGGTCTCGACCGGCACCGTTTCAATCGCGTCGCCGCGCACTCGGCGTGCGGTGCGCGGCACGAGGCCGATCAGCCCCTCGATACCGGCCCGCGCCCGGCCAGCGGCGACGCCCTCTAGCAGTTCACCCAGCGCGAACAGGAACACGACGATTGCGGCGTCAGCACCCTCGCCGATCGCAAGGGCGCCGATCGATGCAATCGACATCAGGGTTTCCATTGTGAAGGGCGTGCCAGTCCGCATGCCCGCCAGCGCCCGGCGGACAATCGGCAGCAGGCCGACCAGCGCGGCTGCGACATAGGGCCAGGGCGACCAGGCCGGCTCTGCCTGCGTCACGACAAATCCAAGCGCGAGGAGCAACCCCGTGACGCCGACCAGTCGGACCTTGCGGGTCTTCCACCAGACGTTTCCGCTGGCTGATTCCGTCCGGACCTTATCCGCATCCGCCTGCCTGGTGCCTCCGAGAGGCGTGAAGCCGAGCGCTCTGATCCTCGCCTCGATCATGGTTCTCGCGGTGCGGTCTTCGTCCAGCATGAGCGACAGGGAGGCGGTGCTGAAACTGACAGAGACATCCGTGACGCCAGGCAACCGCTTCATGGCATTCTCGATCTTCACGGCGCAGCCGCCGCAATCCATGCCTTCGATCTTCAGCTTGACACTAATCGCGGCAGCCATGGCTTTTCCTCGACAATCACGACATGAATCCGATATGATCCCTGTAGTCACTATAGGGTCAAGCGATGTCAGGTGGATTTTTGGCAATCGGCGAACTCGGTCGGCAGACCGCAACCAGGGTCGAGACCATCCGCTACTACGAACGTATAGGGCTATTGCCGGCTCCAGCGCGAACCGCCGGCAACTATCGGGCATACGGCCCTGAGCATCTGAACCGATTGAGCTTCATTCGCAGGTCACGCGATCTGGGTTTTTCACTCGATCAGGTCCGTGCTTTGCTGGATCTTGCCGATGAGCGCGCCCGCTCTTGTGAAGCTGTCGACGCAATTGCCCGCGATCATCTGGCGGAGATCGATCGCAAGATCGCCGATCTGCGTGCTCTGCGGCGCGAACTCGGCAACATGATCAGTCAGTGCCGCCAGGGGACGGTTGCCGAATGCCGGATTATCGACGCGCTATCCCCTGGAGCCAGCCAAAAGAAGCGGCGGAAGTGACGAGAGGTTTCATTGAGGGCGGGGCAGATCCCGCATGAGCCAGATTCCTGATCCGGCCACGAGGACCGCCGTGATCCAGAGCGTCGGAAGGGTTGCCTGCGCAAATTGAGCGATGAGGCCGAGCGCGACGGCGCCGAGCGCGTAGCCGGTGTCGCGCCAGTAGCGGTAGGTGCCGAGGGCCTTGCCGCGGATCAGCGGTGCTGCACGGTCCGACATCGCGGCGATGAGATTAGGATAGAGCAGCGCCATGCCGAGGCCCATAACGATCGCCCCCGGCAGCCAGAGCGACGCATCGCGCCCGGCCGCCGTGATCGCGATGCCGGCGGCCAGGAGGAAGAACCCGACGATCACCGGGGCGCGGCGGCCGACCCGGTCGCCCAGATGGCCGGTCCAGAGCTGCGAGACGCCCCAGACCATGGCGTAGGTGCCGGTCAGCCAGCCGATTTCGATCAGCTTTGCGCCATGTGATTTGAAAAACAGCGGGAACATCACCCAGACCAGCGTGTCGGCGATTTTGTTGACGATACCGCCCTGGCAGATCGCCCGCCCGACCCGATCGCGGAAAGAGATGCGGACGAAGATCTCGCGTAGCGTGAGCGTATGATCCTGCGACGCGCCGGCACCGGCCTCGGCATGTTCGGCCTTGACCCAAGCGAGCGTATCGCGGACCCGGGTGATCGTGGCGAAGGCCAGAACAATCGTGGCCATGCCGAAAATTAGCAGTGCATTACGCGCGCCGACCGCCTCGGCCAGCAGGGCGGCCACGGCGCCGGCCAGACCGACGGCAACATATCCAGTAGCCTCGTTGATGCCGACGGCAAGCCCGCGCTGGTGACTGCCGGCGAGGTCAATCTGGCTGGTCACCGTCATCGTCCATGTGAAGCCCTGGCTGATCCCGAGAAACACGTTCGCGATCACGATCCACCACCAGTTGGGTGCCGCCCAGATCAGCAGCGGGATGGGAATGGCTGCGATCCAGCCGGCAATGAGGACAGGCTTGCGGCCGAACCGGTCGGCGAGCCCGCCGGCGACAAGGTTGAGCGCGCCCTTCACCAGGCCGAAGGAGAGCACGAAACTCGCGAGAAAGAGAAAGGCACCGGGTGCGACGCCGAACTCGTGCGCGAGGGTCGGCAGGACCGCGCGCTCCATGCCGATGACAAGACCGACGAAGAAGACCTGTAGCGCCTGTAGCGTAAACTGGCCGCGATTGGCCGCGATGCCGCGGATATGATCCGAGGCGTTCGCCACCGTGGTCACGCGGTGAAGCCCGCATTCCAGGCACGCAGTTCGGCTGCGCCCTCGGGGGCGGGCGGGATATTCTCGAGCATGAAGGCGACGAAGCGCTCGGCATCGTCGATGCGGAAGGCGGGGTTGTACCGCCGCTCAAAGCCGATAGTGGACACCGGTTTGCCTGAGAGACCTCGGCCACAGACCGAGCCAGCCAGAGCCCCGGGTAGCACCTCGATATGATCCGGCAGCGCCTTGAGCCGGACGAGGCTGGCGAAGAGGTCGCGCGCGCCGCGCGCGGCGTCGGTGGCAAGCTCGGTCCGGCCGACATCGCCCACCATAAGCGTGTGGCCGCCGAGTACGCTCCACGGCTCATCCGCGCGGGTGCGGTCGGTCACCGTGAGGCAGAGATGCTCCGGCGTGTGACCGGGCGTGTGCAGAACCTCGAGCACGACATTGCCGAGTTCGAGCCGTTCGCCGTCTGCGAGGCGGCGGCACGCATAGCCGACCTTGGCGGATTCGTGGATGGCGTATTCGGCGCCAGCCGCTTCGGCCAATGCGCGGCCGGCGGAGCGATGATCGGCATGCAGGTGCGTATCGATTACCTGGCGGATCGGCGTCGCCGAGGCTGATGCGGCCTGCAAATAAGGCTCGATCGGAAACAGCGGGTCGACAACCACGCCGGCGCCCTTGCCGACACAGCCGAGCAGATAGGAGGCCGCCGTGGGATCGGTGTGCAGGAACTGTCGCAGGATCATGAGTGTTGCTCCCGGCTGAGGTGGCGATCTTGTCGCCAGCGCGCTATCACATTATCATTCGCGATATTGATCGAATGAGTCGAAGATGAAGTCAAGCAGCGGTCCAAAGCAACAGATTTTCAGCCATCTCGCCGAGATCGCAGCTGCACTTGCGCATCCGCACAGGATCGAAATTATCGAACTGATCGCCCAAGGTGAGCGCAGCGTAGAGGATCTTGCCGAACGGATCGGCCTGTCGCTCTCGAACACGTCCCGCCACCTGCAGGTCTTGCGCCGTGCCCGCCTTGCGGCGCCGCGGCGAGAGGGCAAGAACATGTTCTATAGCCTGGTCTCCGAGACCGAGGTGGTGACGTTGCTGGGCAGCCTGGGGCGAGTGGGCGAGCGGAACATCGCGGAAATCGATCAGGTGCTGCAGGCGTATTTCCGGGCGCGGGATTCTCTCGAGCCCGTATCGCGCTTGACCTTGCTTGAACGCCTGCGCGAGGGCAGCGTGACACTCCTCGATGTCCGACCGGCGGATGAATTCGCGCGGGGCCATTTGCCGGGTGCGTTGAACATTCCCCTCGATCAGTTGGATGCGGCGCTGGGCCACTTCACTGAGAACATCCCGGTCGTCGCGTATTGCCGGGGACCGTATTGCGTTCTGTCATATGAAGCCGTGGCGCAGTTACGGGCGCGAGGCGTTCAGGCCAGCCGCCTGGAAGATGGCTATCCTGAGTGGAAGGGAGCGGGTTTGCCTATCGAGACCTGAGCTGCGGGGGCGGACCGGCTATCCGATCTTACGGCGACCGTGAACCGACGCGAACCCGATCACACCGGGGACGTATTTCGAATCAGCTGCTTGGAATGCCGATCGGCGTCCAGACCCTAGGTCGATAACAATAAGTCCATGAGTCTACTGGTCGCTGCCCGAACTTGGTTGTTCAGGCCGCATTTTCCTGAAAACGGCGCACTGGTGGCTGCTGGTGTTGTCGTGCAAGCCAAAGATCATAGTTTGCCTGCATCCCAAGCCATGCCTGCGCCGTGCTCACGCCAGCCTGTTCAAGCCGGATCGCCAAATCAGGGCTAATGGCAGCCCTGGCGTTCAACACACGCGACAACGCTGCGCGGGACATAGCCAGCCTCTGGGCGGCCTCGGTAACGGAAAGCCCCAGCTCACCGATGACATCCTCTCTTAGCAGTTCGCCAGGATGTGGCGGATTATTCATCATTTTACCTTCTCCTAGTGGTAGTCTTGATAATTCACCAACTCAACGCCAGCCTCAACGAACCGAAATGTCACTCTCCAATTCCCGTTGACCCACACGGACCAGTGCCCGGCAAGGTCACCTTTCAGTGGGTGCAGCTTAAACGCCGGGATGTTCATATCCTGCGGCGTCTGCGCCACATCCAAAAGGCCAAGAATGCGCTTCAACTTGCCAGCCTGTGCGGCTTGAATCCCGCGCATGGAGCCCGTGCGGTAAAAAGCCTCCAGGCCCTTATGTCGGAAACTCAAGATCACAAATCAGTGTAACGCGTAGCGCGTCACTATACAACTTCAATCAATGTGATCACGTCCAAAACCGACCGGTTTCGGACACCTCGCCGAGAGCATGCCCAAAACTATGCTTGACGGCATTGTGGGCATTGTCCGATATTACAGGCAGGTTTTTGGACGTAATTGCCCTATGTCGCGCGTGTTTTTGTATGCCCGTGTCCCGACGGTCGAGCAGACCGCCGAGAATCAGATCGCCGAGGCGAAGGCCGCCGGCTTCGCCATTCGTCCGAACCGGATCATCACGGAAACGATCTCGGGCAGCGTCGCGGCTCGTCAGCGGCCGGAGTTAGAGAAAACGAAGCGCGCAGACCGTCTGGTTCAGCGCCGGCCACGACATGCCGCCGGCAACAAGGTGGACCTGAAAAGCACGGACCTCCTCAAGGCCGAGCTTCTCCGGCGAGCGGCTGAAAAAACGGCCAAACTTGGCGACCGCATGCACGTATGATCGTTGGGTCGCAGGCGATAGATTGCGGACCGTCATATCCTCAATCATGCGGCGGCGCAGAGGGCCCATCTCGGTCATCGGGGGGCTCCCGTCCAGGGTTGGGGTGAAAAGCACCCAAATCCTGGCAGACTACCGCCAGACCATGGGAAAACCGCCGCCTCAGACGCAACTACCGCGCCAACGGTTTAGTTCAATCCCAAAAATCACCAGAATCGCAACTTTCTGCCAAAGTAGTGATAGAGCCCACCAAAACAAGCCAGGTTCGGCCGGTAAGCCGTCACGCCCGCACGATGTCAGGTTGCACAGCACGCCTGAGAAAAATCAGAGGAAATGCGCTCGCGAATTATCCCGGTTAGTGCCGGGCAAACTGCCCATAAATGACATGATAAGAAGATATCTTGGATTATGGTGAAATATCAACATGATAAGGGCGTTACAGCGCGATAAAACGGACAACATCGAATGCTGTAAATCACCAAAAATGCACCAAAAATTACCCAATATTTGACATGGGAATAGAGGCCGCCATTCATTCTGAGCCAGCCACGCTTTCGCAATAGCGTCATACGATAAATCACCAATATTGGTGAAATATCGGCATAAAACAGGAATCAATGTGAGTTCAAATTGTCCTGCGGGACTAACGCCAGACAAACCAGCACTATCTGTCGAAACTAGACGCAGTAACGGGGGTAAGGAGTGGTGAGGAGTGGGTGGCGGAAGAGGTGGTGGGTTGGGTGGAAATGGGGTTGGTGTTGGTAGTGGGGAATGAGGCGGTGTTGGAGCGGGGAGTAGCGGGCAAGCGGCGGTGTTGGAGCGGGGAGTAGCGGGCAAGCGGGGTGGCGGGCAAGCGGCGGTGGTCGGGCGCGGATGACGGATGAGATCGCCGGGTGGCGGGCAAGCGGCGGTGTAACAGTCGTCTGTGCTATGCAGAACTGAGCGAGAGGAACGAGGCTTCAGATGATAGCCACAGTCAAAGCGTGTGTCGGCCGAGAGGTCGACGGGACGTCGATATATCTAGCCAGGCGCGGCGGCGGCATTGTCCTGAATTTCGTGTATGGGCGGCGGTTGAACATCAGGCCGCCAGGGCCCTTACGAAGCGGTCGCCGAAGATGACGGCGAACTGAGCCTTTGCCATAGCCCATTCTCGAGGCGGCATCACCCTCCTTGGCCGCGAGGGTTGTCCGGAGCGCCTTATTTTCAGCTTCCAGGGTCTGGTCTGGCCCCTGTGAGGCCGAAGCCCACGGGAAGCGTTGCATGTGCATGTCGAGAGAAGGACGATGTGGAAGCCAAATTTTGGCTGTATCCCGAGGTTTCGGTGGCATACGATGACGGCTTTAATGCCAAGGCCCTGGGGTGCCTGATTGCGATGATCGAGACCAACCGGCAGCGGATTATAGGAGTATGGGATGAATTCTTCGCCTGGAGCCTGCGGCGTGCGGTTTGACTGCGGATTCCGGAGAATTCGCCCATGGATTCCGATTTTAATTCGCCCACGATTCCGACGTTTATTCGCCCGGGGATTCCGAGATTTATTCGCCCGGGTAGCGGTCTCTGTGGCTGTTGATTTCGTTGCTCTCCTGTTCTTGTTGGGTCAAGCGGTTTTTGGGGTTTGCTTGCGGGTCTTGCGCAGGCTTTCACCGGTGAGTTCGATGCGGTGGGCATTGTGGAGCAGACGGTCGAGAATGGCGTCGGCGTAGGTCGGATCGCCGATCAGCTCATGCCAATGCGCCGGAGGGATCTGGCTGGTGATGATGGTGGCGCGACGGCCGTAGCGATCCTCGACGATCTCGAGCAGGTCGTGACGGGCGCTGGCGTCAAGCGGTGCAAGGCCGAAGTCGTCGAGGATCAGCAGATTGACGGTGCCGAGAGTGCGGATCATCCGGCCGTGCCGCCCTTCGGCGCGGGCGAGTGCGAGTTCGGTGAAGAGTTTCGGCGCGCGCTGATAGAGCACGCTCCTGTCATCACGACATGCCTTGTGACCGAGGGCGCAGGCCAGCCAGGATTTTCCGACCCCTGTCGGCCCGCTCAGGACGAGATTGTCGTGCGCGTCGATCCACTCACCCTGGATCAGCTTCTGGAACAGAGCCCGATCGAGGCCGCGGGCACTCCGGTAATCGACATCCTCGATTGCAGCGTCATGGCGCAGCTTGGCATGGCGCAGCCTTGTGCTCAACCGCTTGTCACGTCGGACGGTGATCTCGCGGTCGAGCAGAAGGCCGAGCCATTCGGCGTGACTGAGGCTGGGGTTTCGGGATTGGCGTGCAGCTCGGTGAACGCGCGGGCCATGCCTGCAAGACCGAGCTGGTGGATCTGATCGAGGGTCGGATGGTTCAGCATGAGGCTTCTCCTTGTCATCAGTGGAAATATCCGCCGCCCCGGATGTTGGGGTGGCGGATCGGGGTGGGATCGGGACTGGCGGAGCCGGCGGCTCGCTCCAGCCGGTGATCGAGGATGGATTTGACCGAGCTGTAGGTCAGGGTGCCGATGGTGAGCGCGCGCTCGGCCGCGGCGTCGAGCCGGTCGGCGCCGACGCTGCGGGCCAGGCGAAGGATACCGATGCAGGCGCGGAACCCCTGCTCCGGATGAGGCCGGCGTTCGAGGATCAGGGTGCAGAGTGTCGCGACCGAGGGACCAAGCCGTGTGGCTTCCTGATGGATCCGCGCGATGGTCCAGTCGCCGTAACGCCGGTGGCTCGAGGGCATGTGCTCGGCGATCGTCGTATGTTTGCCGTTGCCCGACGGCAGTGTCGTGAATTTCGTGTGTGAGTGGCATAGTGGGTAGAAAGGAAGACCCATATGGCACGACGGAGAGCGCCGGCGATCCCGGACGAATTGCTGGACCAGCTTCTGGCTGGGGGAGACGCGGCGGCAGCGCTGAATTCCGGGGATCTGGTGAACGCGCTGAAGAAGGCTCTGGCGGAGCGGGCCCTGAGCGCGGAGATGGATTACCATCTGAGTGACGAAGCGGAGGCGGAGAACAGCCGCAACGGCTATGGCCGCAAGTCGGTGTCGACCGGCACGGGGAAGATCGAGATTGCGATCCCGCGAGACCGTGCGGGTAGCTTTGATCCGCAGCTGATTGCCAAATACCAGCGCCGGTTTCCAGGCTTCGATGACAAGATCATCTCGATGTATGCGCGGGGGATGAGCACCCGGGAGATCGCGGAACATCTGCGCGAGATCTACGGCATGGATGCCTCGGCGGAGCTGATCAGCACGATCACCGATGCGGTGCTGGACGAGGTGACATCCTGGCAGCAGCGTCCGCTGGACCCGGTCTATCCGCTGGTATTCTTCGATGCCATCCGGGTGAAGATCCGCGACGAGGGCGTGGTCCGCAACAAGGCGATCCATATCGCGCTGGGGGTTATGGCCGACGGGACGAAGGTCGTACTCGGGATGTGGATCGAGCAGAACGAAGGCGCCAAATTCTGGCTGCGCGTGATGAACGAGCTGAAGAACCGCGGCGTCGAGGACATCCTGCTGGCGGTGGTCGATGGCCTCAAGGGGTTCCCGGAGGCGATCACGGCCGTCTTTCCCGAGACGATCGTGCAGACCTGCATCGTCCATCTGCTCCGGAATTCCATGGATTTCGTGTCCTACAAGGACCGCAAGGCGGTCGCGGCCGCGCTCAAGGACATCTACCGGGCCGTGGATGCCAGGGCCGCCGAGGCCGCTCTCGCCGATTTCGAGGCCGGTCCATGGGGCCAGAAATACCCCGCCATCGGCCAGAGCTGGCGCCGGGTATGGCAGGAAGTCATCCCGTTCTTTTCCTTCCCCGGCGAGGTCCGTCGGATCGTCTACACCACGAACGCCATAGAAGCTTTGAATTCCAAGCTGCGCCGGGCCATCCGCGTGCGCGGCCATTTCCCCAGCGATGAGGCCGCGGCCAAGCTGCTCTATCTGATCCTGAACCGATCCGAAAAAGAGTGGGTGATGCCACCTCGAGAATGGGCTATGGCAAAGGCTCAGTTCGCCGTCATCTTCGGCGACCGCTTTGTAAGGGCCCTGGCGGCCTGATGTTCAACCGCCGCCCATACACGGAATTCCTGACAGTGCCGGCACCAGCAGCGCCGGCACGCCGCCAATTGCTGCCAGAGTGCGATTATGCGCCTCGATCCAGTCCGGCAGGGTCTGGGTCCAGGTCGCCTCAGCATAGGTGAAGCTCGATGCGCCGAGAACGGCGACGAAGATCTGGGCCGCACGCGTCTCGCCGGTGAGCCGGTCGATCACCACCGGCACTGTGTCGCCTGCATAATCGACGAACAGCTTCTTGCCCGATGCGTGGGTCTGGCGCATCGTCACCGGCAGCCGGGCTTCCCAGCTCCGGTAGAGCTCGCAGAACCGGCTGTAGCGATACCCGTCCGGGTGCTCGGCGATATACTCGTCCCACAGGATCGACAGCGTCACGTGCTTGCGCTGCAACTCGCGGCGGATACGCCCCCAGTCCGGCTCATCCACACGTCGATGCCCCGGCCGCTTGCCCGCCGAGCCTTCGAACAAGCGCCTTTCCAAGGCCGCCTCGGACAGCGCCAGAGCCCCTGGCCCATCGAGCCCGGCCGCCTCCAGTCGCCGCAGCGTCAAGCGCACCGTCGATGCCGCAACCCCGACCCGGATCCCCACCTGGCGGGTCGAAAGCCCCGCCATCCTCAATCTGACAATCTCGCGCACATCGCGCATCGCAATCCGCTCCACTGGCATTCATCCACTCCCTCGATCAGACAAAGGGAGGGAACCTGAACCAGCCAGCAGAGACCTCAATCCGACCCGGCCAACCCCGCCCGCCTGGGCGAATAAAAGTCGGAACAGGTGGGCGAATTAATCTCGGAATAGGTGGGCGAATAATTCCCGGAATCCCGGGCGAGTTAATATCGGAATCCCGGGCGAATTGAGCCCGGAATCAGCAGTTTGACAAGGACTCGATGTGGATCACGCTGGATGACGGCCGAGTTCTCGGCGTTCCGCTGGCATGGTTCCCCCGCCTGTTTTATGCGACGCCGGAACAGCGTGTTGCATGCCGGATCAGTTCGCGCGGTCTTCATTGGGAGGGGCTGGACGAGGATATTTCCATCGCCGGCCTGCTCGCTGGCCGCGGTAATCAGACCCATCGGCCTCGCTCGATCCCCTCGGCGGCATGAACCGGACCGTTCCCCAGATCGATCTTGAACTCGAGGCCGAGCGGCGGCTCCTCGAGGCCGCCGTCGCCGAAGCCCGGGCCGATCTCCGCTCGCCCGTGCCGCATGAGCAGGTGCGAGCCGATCTCCTGCGCGAGATCAAGCGGCTGAACCTGGCGATCGCCGGTCACTGAGCATGCAGGTCGAATGGCATCAGCTTGCCCTGGAAGATCGTGATGTCATTGTTGCTTATCTCGAACTGCTCAACCCGAACGCAGCCTCAAGCGTTCTGCGTGGACTGGTTCTCGCCGGCGACAGCCTGGCGCTGTTTCCCACCCGGGGCCGCGTGGGCTTGGCCGCCGGCACCCGGGAACTGGTGGCGGTGTGGCCGTATCTGATCGTGTATGAGGTCGATACGTCATCCGATACGGTGCGGATTCTCCGTATCTGGCACGAAGCCCAGGAACGACCGTGATGAATGCCAAAAAGAAAATGGCGGCCTTTAAGGCCGCCAAGTTTTAAGATTGGGAGGGAACGTCAGCGGAGATCGCTTTCCGCTTCATGGCCCGATATGGCCCGGTTTGGCGGGGTTACAATATGCGTGTTTTGAGATGTGATCTGGGGCGGTGGCCAGTCTGCCGCCATGACACGAGAGCGTAATATCGCCTTGAAATCAGGGCTGGAAAACGCACTTCAAACTCCGGACAAGGCTTTTTGGGTAGCCTTTCCAGTCGTCTCAGCATTTAGCGACCGGTCACTCGGCGACCCTGGACCATGGGGTCGCCATTTTCTTGTCCACCCCATCCCAGACGCAACGCATCCTCACGGCGGAGGGCGATTTAGATAACCATAAATCAAGTATTTCGTGCGATAAGGATCGAATGCTGGGCATCATTCCTCATACGATCGATCAGTACCTCAAGACCCGCGTTCCGCCTGAGGCCAGGGCGGGAATTCTCGGGCGAGCGGGATTTCCGGACGGGCAGACCTTCCGGCTCGATACGGAATATGACGACGAGTCCTGTTGCGCGCTGGTCGATGCGATCGCCGCGGAAACCGGCACGACAACCGAGGCCGTATTCGATGAGATCTCGGCGTTCTTCCTCGACTGGGCGGAACGCACCTTCTCGGGATTTTTCAAGGTTGCGCCGGATACGCGCGGCTTTCTCCTGCTGCAACCGGAGATCCATAGCAGCCTCGCCTGTGGGCTGCGGGCCAGCGGGCAGCGAAAGGTGGCCGACAAGTTCAGGGTCGAGGCGCTGCCGGATGGGGTGCGAATTCATTACCGCTCGTCGAACCGGCTCGGCTATTTCTACTGCGCGCTCGCCCACTGCCTCGCCGCGCGCAGGGGCGAGGTGGCCGAGATCAGCTTTCTCGACGGCGATGTCGGCTCGGCCGCCGCGATCATCGAGGTGAGGCTGAAACCGGCGCTGGCGGCCTGACGCGCATGGATCAGGCCGAAACGCTCGATCGCGCCGCGGTCGAGGCCCTGTGCGAGGCGATGTGTGGCGTTGTCTCCGGCGACCTGTCGGTGCGGCTGCGGACGGCGAGCGCGGACCTGACGGTCCAGAAGCTGTCGCTGCTCGCGAATTTCATGCTGGAGACCGCCCAGCGCGCGGTGGAGCGCAGCCTGGCCTATGCCGGGGCACTCGACAACGTGCAGCGCATCGCACGGCTTTCGGCCTGGCAACTGGTGTTGCCTGACCAAGAGGTCGTGCCGGTCGGCACCGCGGCGGGCCTGCCGGATGCGGCGGCCGCGCCGCTGCAGGGGACCGCTTGGTTCCTCGACCGCGTGGGCCCGGGCTGTCGTGCCGCGATGGCCGCCCTGTTCCAGGGCGATGGCGGGACGCTCGAATGGCTGGCGGCGGATGGCGAGGCCTGGTTCCGCACCGAGGTCGCCGCCTTGCGCGACGAGGGCAGGCTCGCGGGGTATCTCGTGATCACCCAGGACATCTCCGAGCGCCGGCGGGCGACCGAGCGCATCCGCTATCTCGCCGAGCACGACCCGCTGACCGGGCTCGCCAACCGGAGACGGCTGCACGAGCAACTCGAAGGGGAACTCGAGGCCGGCCGCCGGCAGGGTACGAAATTCGCGGTCCATGTCATCGATGTCGACCGATTCAAGACGGTGAACGACCTGTTCGGCCATGCCGCGGGCGACCGGCTGCTGGTCGATCTCGCCACCTGCCTGCGGCAGGAAGCGCGGGAAAGCGACATGATCGCCCGCATCGGCGGCGACGAATTCGTCGTCCTGCAAGTCGGGATCGGCGACGCGCGGGACGCCGGGGCGCTGGCCGGGCGGCTGGTCGGGGCGGTGAGCGCGCGGCTCGCCGAGCCCGGCGCGCGCGCGCTGGCGGCGACGGTCTCGATCGGCATCGCGCTGGCGCCAGATGACGGCACGACCGCCGAGGCCCTGCTCTCGCATGCCGACATGGCGCTCTACCAGGTGAAGTCGACCGGACGGAACGGCTTCGCCTTCTTCAACACCGAGATCAACGAGGCCCAGCTCGCCCGTCGGCGGATGGAGGCGGAACTGCGCGGCGCCTGCGAGCGAGGCGAAATGGCGGTGCACTACCAGCCACTGTTCGAGATCGCGTCCGACCGGGTCGTCGGGTTCGAGGCGCTGGTACGCTGGCGGCGGGACGGCGAGGACGTCTCGCCGGCCGTGTTCATCCCGATCGCCGAGGAGTCGGGCAGCATCATCGAGATCGGCCGCTTCGTGCTGCGCGAGGCGTGCCGCGAGGCAGCGGGCTGGCCGGTAAAGTTGCGCGTCGCCGTCAATATCTCGGCGCTGCAGATCCAGGACGGCGGGCTGCCCGATCTTGTCGCCACCGTGCTGGAGGAGACCGGTCTGGAGGCCGGGCGGCTCGAACTCGAGGTGACCGAGTCGCTGCTGCTCGCCAATGCCGAGGCGGCGACCGAGGTGCTCGCGCGGATCAGGGCGCTGGGGGTGACGATCTCGCTCGACGATTTCGGCACCGGCTATTCCTCGCTGGCGACGCTGCGGATGTTCCCCTTCGACAAGATCAAGCTCGACCGCTCCTTCGTCAATGATCTCGGGCGGCTCGGCGAGGCGGAGGCGATCGTGATGGCGGTGCTCGGGCTCGGCCGCGCGCTCGACGTCTCGGTGGTCGCGGAGGGGGTGGAAACTGAGGAACAGGCCGCCATGCTGCGCGCGGCAGGATGCTCGCTGCTGCAGGGCTACCTGATCGGCCGACCGGCACCGATCGCCCGGTTCAGCGCGGAGGTCGGCCGCGACGTTACGAGCAGGATGACGAAAACACCGATACCTGCGGATTCGCCTGGTTAGGCAACCCGGGCCAGCTAGGCTGATAGCTCATTAGCTTGACATAGGCTTCGAACTGATCGTCGTTGCGCGAATCGGTCATGCACAAGCTGGCGACCAAAGGGGGTAGTCCTGCGGTGGACGTGGCAGGTAGGTCTTCATCGAGCAACGCCGCACAATCGGTCGAGCCTGACTGGCGCTCTGCTCACATGTCCTGAACCCCCAGACATCGTCGCTGACAAAAATGCCACTGGCGGCATTTTCCTTCATATTGTGATATCATATTTAGCCATCTTCATTTCCCATAGGGTTATAAATGTGGCTCTTCGACGTCTCAAGTGGAATGGAAGACGTCGAGCATGGCGTTGATGGGCGCGCCGAGCAGGTAGATGATGCACGCGAAGGTAGCGGTGTTGCGATAGCCTCGGGCGCGAGCGCGGGCTGCCTGGAACAGCCCATTGAGCGCTTCGAGGCGGGCATTGGAATGGCCTGACTTCCAGCGTCGAATGATCCGCTTGGCATTGCGCCGTACGGTATCGACGGCCTGTCGAACAGGATCGAGCAGGTGGTCGGGATCGTCCAGCCGGGCGGTGACGTGGTTGAGGAAGTTGGTCAGCCGCCAGCGCGCGGCCTGTGGCGTTGCGGCCAGGCGAACCCAGCGCAGCATCTCCTTGGCGCGATAGGCTTCGGCTGTGGCGAAGCCGCTGTTCTCCAACTGGTCGAGCGCCTGCCGCTGGGCCATGGTCAGGTTTTCCGGTCGCTTCAACGTGGCCCAGCGTACCCCCTTGGGCAGGTTGTGCTGATGCGCCTCGGCGCGCCGCACCTGCTCGACCGCGGTGGTGAAGATCTGCACGACGTGGAACCAGTCCACGGTGACCGAGGCCTGCGGGAAGCTCTCCGCCGCAGCAGCAAGGAAGGCCGCCGACATGTCACACACCACCTCGGCGATGCGGCGGGCCTCGCCGCCGTGCTCCGCCAGGAAGGCCCGGAAGGCGGTCATGCATTCCTTACCCTTTCCGGGGGTGACGAACAGCACCGGGCGCTCGGCCGCATCGAGGTCAATGAACACGGTGACGTAGCTGTGGCCTCGCTTGGCCGCGGTTTCGTCGAGTGCGATCGCCTCGACCCCGCTGAGATCGAGCCGCTCGATCGCCCGGCCGACATAGTACCGCAGAATGCGCCACAGCCGCTGGTCGGTGACGCCGATGATGCGCGCGGCAGCGGCAACCGGCATCTCGCGCATCAGAGCCAGCGCGGCCTGCTCGAACAACAGCGTGAAGCCGCTGTCGGGACGTGCCCAAGGCACAGCAATGCGGAGTACGCCGTGCTCCGGACAGTCGGTGCGTGGCACACGGGCCTCGATGATGCAGGCGTGCTGAAAGAAGTTGAGGTGCCGCCAGCTCAGTTCCTTCCAGTCGTGCGGTTTGCACAGCCGGCCGCAGGTTGGGCAGGGGAAGCGGGCGCCTGGGTCGGCGGCGACGGCCAGATGCAACTCATGCGGCTGGTAGTCGGTTTCCAACCGCTGGTCGACCACGCGCCAGGGTGGGGTCAGTCCGAGGCCGAGGGTGAAGATGTCGCTGCTTGCCATGGCGGTGCTCCGCGCAATCAGAGTGTCCCGTGCGGGCTGGCACCGCATGCCGCGCCAATGCGCGATCGGACTGCGGGATGCGGCTGCTCGGCCCGTCTGCCTCAAGACTGGCGCCGTGCTCGCCGCCGTCAAGAACGCTGCGCGTCGCTACGCGATGGCCTGCGGCCATTCTTGACCGCGGCTGTGCACGACGCCCCGCGCACGATCAGGCCGGGACGAAGAAACGGCACTCCAGCCGAACCAAGAAACTGGCCCCAGCGTGGCAGGGCTGCTACCTGCGGTGGTGGTCACGCCACTTTCAGGAACCGCCGAAGTTCCACTCGCGGCGTCGAGGAGGCATAAATGTCTGCTGCCTTCACCGTTTATCGAAACAATAAAAATAACTATCCGTATTCGTTGTGCGTAATATCATACGAAAAAGACGTTGTGAAAGCCCTCCGTTCAAAAAATATTATTCTTGAGTCCATTGTTACGGCTGACGATGAAGCTATATTCTATTCAATATTCGATTATGAACAAAAGGATTCGAATTATGATTTGTGTATATTATATTCCGAGAATTATTCATCTCACGTAATTACAATGCTTTCTGAGCTAAAGCTAATAATAGAAATTCCAATTATCGTTATATCTGCGGTATATGATGAGGCATATGCTGTAAATATTCTGAGACTCGGCGCAGATGATTATATCGTTAATAATGTAGGAAGGCGCGATTTAAACGTACGAATTGAAAGAATAATCAAAAATAAAAAAAATTCTCGTATAATTAACGATAATGATATAAATACGAAAAAACAAAACTCAGAATTTGATGACAATATACTGATATTTAACAACTTTTACAAGTATTTTACTCCTAATGAAATCAAAGTTTTAAATAAATTGGTAGAAAACGTGGGCGAAATCGTTTATAGGCAAGATCTTTCGATTTATACGCGCGGATATTATCATAAGCAGCCTGACAGAAGTGTAGATAATCTTATATCACGAATCAGAAAGAAACTTCGATTGATTGGAATTTCTGATTATCAAATAAAGTCATCAAGCTCTCTTGGATATGTATTGGTTGGTGACGGGAGTAGATTTTTTAATGAATTATCAAAAAATATAGAATTATATGAAAAAAGTATCGACACAAAATTATAGCACATTGTGTCTATCTCATCCAACGATGATGCTTGGAAAGGAGCTGTCCTACCTTCGTTTAAATTACACCATCATGCCGCGGGACAGCCAACCAGCAGAGATGCATGCGGCAGAAAGATATCCCTCCTGAAACGCGGTCCCGGGTGAGCGGGACCGCATCAGTCAGGATCGACCAGCGGGTCTCAGAGGGTTTTCTGCCGCCTCCGAACAACGAGACCGAGAACGAGCAAGCCTGTTCCAAGGAGCAGAACACTGCCCGGTTCCGGTACGTCCACTTTGAGAACTGCCGGCGCTCCGTTCGCCTCAACGTAGTCGACAGCGAAACTTGTCATCGATCCCACAGGTAACGTGCCGGTATCGCTGACGGCTTGAGTTTCGCCAGGCGAGTAAGTCACCTTGTTGCCGTTTGCATAGCTGCTGGCGCCATCGTCGTGGGTGATCGTGACGTAGGTGCCTGCAGCTATATTCGCAGCGGGGCCTTGGAGCGAGAACTCCAGATATGAATAATTCGAGCTTCCTGGAGAACTCATCGTGGTTCCAAGGAACGCAGCCTCACCACCCGTACCGCTGAAATTTGAGATGTTGGCGGTATTCGTAAAGAAGTCGGCGTACGTATTCGACTGTCCCTGGTTATTGGTGTTGTCGAAATTCAACTGCCCTGAGTATGTGAAGGAAGCCAGTGCATCTACGGCCGATGGCGCAGGCTGGCTTGCAGCGTTTATGAAGTTGGTGCCGCCAATCTTACCGGTCGTTGTGGTCCAGGCCGTTACTAGCCAGGTCGGATTATAAATATCCGCCCGCGCTATTCCCGTGAGGCCGAGGAGCACCACGGCTCCATGTAACAGATATTTGCGGACGCTAGACATGTTCAATCTCCAAACGTTTGAGAAATCATGCCATGAATGACCACGGACACTTCATACATTGAAGTGCGTTCAATAATCAGGCAAAAATTGTGCCGTATTTGCAATATGAATAGAATCAGATGTTTATCGAGCATCGGCCCGTCGAGTGTAAAGTTTCCTGACAGAATATTATTTCAATATATACGCTAGATAGTTATTTTATAAAAAATTCACTCCAGGTTGTAAGCATTGGGATGCCTTTCGTCTGCTTGTCTCGCATCCACGTATTCAGAATATCTCGATGCCCACCTTATTCTTAAGTAGTACTTAGCCATTTGTATACTCATCTTGGCTATTCTGTGCGAGCTTGTCGCTGATTTGCCAACGAAGAGGTGAGCAAGGGCGCATCCCGCAGCAACCGAGATTACTGTACTTGACCAATGTCCGACCCTGTCCCGCTACCCGGCCTGATGGTCAGTTTTTCGTTCCCTCTGGTCCGACGAATTTGTCAGCAACGCGACCGGGAACTTGCCGCATTCCCTAATTTAGGACCTTCGGAAATCGAACGCCCTTCCCCGGCCGCCCTATTGGTGTTTTTCCAAGGCTCGGTAGAGTGTGGCCCGGTGGACACCCAGCAAACGGGCAACCTCGGCCACGGGTTTGCCGTCCGTCTCGATGAGCTGACGGGCATGAGCGATCTGCTCGGCCGCGAGAGCAGGCCGCGGCCCAAAGCGCACACCGCGCGCCTTGGCTGCGATCCTGCCGGTGCTGGTGCGTTCGACAATAAGGGACCGCTCGAAATCGGCCATGCCGGCGAACACAGTCAGCACCATGCGGCCGGCCGGCGTCGTGGTATCGGCCCACCGCTCGGCCAGTGAAAAGCGACGCAGCTGAGAAACTTCTAGATTTTGACAGGAAAGCCTGCCGCCTTCCACTCGGGATAACCCTCCTCCAGTCGCATCGCTTCGATGCCACGTGTGCGAAGACGCGCCACCGCCTCGAAGGAGAGAACGCAGTATGGCCCACGGCAATAGGCAACGATCGGCGAGCGCGATGCAAGACTGTCCAGCATCGCGTCAAGGTGATCAAGGGTGACATTGAGCGCCCCAGGCAGATGCCCTTGAGCAAATTCTTCCGGCGGCCGGACATCGAGCAGCGTCACGCTGCCCTCGCGCAGGCGTTCAAGCAGGGTCAAGCGCGATACGGGCTCGAGAGAATCCCGCGCCCGGAAATACGCCTGCATCACCTGGTCGATTGCCGCGATGTTCCGTTCGCCCACTCGCCCCAGGCTGCCCAGCAACGTCACCACCTCGGTCTCGGAGACCAGGCTATAGAACATGTTCTTGCCCTCTCGCCGCGGCGCCGCAAGGCGGGCACGGCGCAAGATCTGCAGGTGGCGGGACGTGTTCGAGACCGACAGGCCAATCCGTTCGGCAAGATCCTCCACGCTGCGCTCACCTTGGGCGATCAGTTCGATAATTTCGATCCTGTGCGGATGCGCAAGCGCAGCGGCGATCTCGGCGAGATGGCTGAAAATCTGTTGCTTTGGACCGCTGCTTGACTTCATCTTCGACTCATTCAATCAATATCGCGAATGATAATGTGATGGCGCGCTGGCGACAAGATCGCCACGTCAGCCGGGAGCAACACTCATGATCCTGCGACAGCTCCTGCACACCGATCCCACGGCGGCCTCCTATCTGCTCGGCTGTGTCGGCAAGGGCGCCGGCGTGGTCGTCGACACGCTGTTTCCGATCGAACCTTATCTGCACGCCGCCTCGGCCTCCGGCTCGCCGATCCACCTCGTGATCGACACGCATCTGCATGCCGATCACCGCTCCGCCGGCCGCGCGCTGGCCGAAGCGGCCGGCGCCGAATACGCCATCCACGAATCCGCCGAGGTCTCATATGCGTGCCGCCGCCTCGCAGACGGCGAACGGCTCGAACTCGGCAATGTCGTGCTCGAGGTGCTGCACACGCCGGGTCACACGCCGGAGCATCTCTGCCTCACGGTGACCGACCGCACCCGCGCGGATGAGCCATGGAGCGTACTCGGCGGCCACACGCTCATGGTGGGCGATGTCGGCCGGACCGAACTTGCGACCGACGCCGCGCGCGGCGCGCGCGACCTGTTCACGAGCCTCGCCCGGCTCAAGGCGCTGCCCGACCATATCGAGGTGCTCCCCGGTGCTCTGGCCGGCTCGGTCTGCGGCCGAGGTCTCTCCGGCAAACCGGTTTCGACGATCGGCTTCGAACGGCGCCATAATCCCGCTTTCCGGATCGACGATCGGGAGCAATTTGTCGCATTCATGCTCGAGAATATTCCACCCCCGCCCGAAGGCGCGGCCGAACTGCGTGCGTGGAATTCGGGCTTCACCGCGTGACCACAGTGACAAACGCCTCGGCTCATATCCGCGGCATCGCGGCCAATCGCTGCCAGTTTACCCTACAGGCGCTACAGGTCTTCTTCGTCGGTCTTGTCATCGGCATGGAGCGCGCGGTCCTGCCGACCCTCGCGCACGAGTTCGGCGTCGCTCCAGGTGCCTTTCTCTTTCTCGCGAGTTTCGTGCTCTCCTTCGGCCTGGTGAAGGGCGCGCTCAACCTTGTCGCCGGCGGGCTCGCCGACCGGTTCGGCCGCAAGCCTGTCCTCATTGCCGGCTGGATCGCAGCCATTCCCATCCCGCTACTGATCTGGGCGGCACCCAACTGGTGGTGGATCGTGATCGCGAACGTGTTTCTCGGGATCAGCCAGGGCTTCACCTGGACAATGACGGTGACCAGCCAGATTGACCTCGCCGGCAGTCACCAGCGCGGGCTTGCCGTCGGCATCAACGAGGCTACTGGATATGTGGCCGTCGGCATCGCCGGTGCTTGTGCTGCCTTGCTGGCCGAGGCGGTCGGCGCGCGCGATGCCCTGATGATTTTCGGCATGGCCACGATTGGTCTGGCCTTCGCCACGATCACCCGTGTGCGCGACACGCTTGCCTGGGTAAAGGCCGAACATGCCGAGGCCGATGCTGGCGCATCGCAGGATCATACGCTCACGCTCCGCGCGATCTTCGTCCGGATCTCCTTTCGCGATCGGGTTGGGCGGGCGATCTGCCAGGGCGGGGTCGTCAACAAGATCGCCGACACGCTGGTCTGGGTGATGTTCCCGCTGTGCTTCAAGGCACATGGCGCCAAGCTGATCGAAATCGGCTGGCTGACCGGCACCTACGCCACGGTCTGGGGCGTCTCACAGCTCTGGACTGGCCACTTGGGTGACCGGGTCGGCAGGCGGACGCCGGTGATCGCCGGGTTTTTCCTCCTTGCCGCCGGCATCGCAATCACGGCGGCCGGGCGCGATGTTTCGCTCTGGTTGCCGGGAGCGATCGTCATGGGCATCGGAATGGCGCTGCTCTACCCGAACTTGATCGCAGCAATGTCCGACCAAGCGGCGCCACTGATCCGCGGCAAGGCTCTCGGGACCTACCGTTACTGGCGCGACACCGGCTACGCACTCAGCGCCCTGTTACTCGGGCTTATCGCCCAATTCGCCCAGGCAACCCTCCCGACGCTCTGGATTACGGCGATCCTCGTGGCCGCATCCGGCGGCTGGCTCATGCGGGATCTCTCTCGGAAATAAAGCCACACGGCAAAGCCCAACATATCAGTTCTGTGTGTATTCACGTGTGCCGCACGTAAAATGCACTTCCGTGCCACCACCCCTACCTCTATTCAGAGGTAGCGTTTGGAGATTTTGCGCCGCCCGACCAAACCAAGACCGACAAGGCCAGTGCCGAGCAGAAGAAGGGAGTCGGGTTCGGGTACTGGTGTACCGGATGTCGGCGTCAGGGTTTCCGATATAAGATCATAATTATTCTTTGTCCCATCCCAGTTAATCTTAAAATCCGGATTATATCCGGAAAATGTACCAGACGACAACGTAACATTGAATACATAATTAATGCTTGCATTGGCTGGCAATGCCGGGCCGGTCGGGGCTGTTTCGGCCATGAAGCAGTAGAAATTTCCAGTTCCATTACAGCCGTTTGCGTTTAGACCTCCTATTGATTCTGTGAATCCTGACGGGGCCAGAGCACTCGCAAAATTTGATGGCTGGTTGAAAGCAAACGACTGTACGCCATAGCGCCCACCTTCTGTATCGGAAGGGCCATTTATGCCTGCGATATTAAGGGTGAACTGATCCGTTAAGGGATTGGCTGTTGCTGATTCGGTCAGCGTATAGGTGAGGCCATCGGCGATCAGGCTGGCGCGAGCGCCTGCCGTTGTAAGCCCCAGGATGACGACAGCGCTGGCAACATGGCTAAACTTCAACATGAACGTCCCTTTCGAAAGGCTGGCGTTGACTGACGCGGTCGGTTCATTTCGGTTCGGCTGCTTTACGCAGGGGAGGCGCCGATTTTGGCCGCAAAATAGAACAAGCAATTCCCATGCCGAGCTAAATAAGCTCGTAAAATCAATGAATAAAATATTTTAGACAAGCGAGATGTAAAATATACTGACACTACTTTTGGTCGAGTCATTCATGAAAAACATCTTTGGTTGTATAAATTTGGCGAATAGCCGTAATGCCAGAACCCGTATCATGGAAGTTCGTCGAAAGTCCCCTGGAATTGATGCGCATGGAACTGGATCGCTCAGCAAGATCCAGGTAGAGCCGCCCAGGCAGCCTGATCAACGGACCCAGGGGATGCTGAAACACCGCCCCCCCAACCACGCCGAGGTCTTCGCCGTATGGATACAATTGATGCAAATTGATGTCGGAGTTATTTCGCGTCTGAGTGCCGCGGCAAGATACATACGCCACGAGGATGCCGAACGGCTCGCCTGGCCGAAGGCGGCGCTGTTGATTTTTCTTGTCTCGATCGCGGCCTGGGCCGTTATTCTGGCGTTGTTCATCTGGTTTTGAATTCGCCGGCGCGATTGGCACGAGGAAGCTAAGCTACAGCTAGTCAACCATCATTCGCGCCGCATCAAACCGCCTCTCGGCCCGACGCCCCTTGCCCTACAAACGTGTGTATCACAACCAGCCTGATGAATTCGAGCGTGGCCCGCATCATCGGCGCTGGGATTCTACCTATTCCTCGCTACTGGGCACGGTGATGGCCGTGAAGATAGAAGGCTATGTCCATGACAGCGATGACACTGATCATCACAACAGCAAAAGACGCGATCGGACGATCATAGAGAATGACGCTTTTCGCGCTGATGCAATCCACGACATGAATGAAGCGTTGCCGCAGCGACACCATCCCAAAGACCCTTTCTTGTCGAACATATTACCGCTTTTTCATTTTCGATCTTATCGATGTCAAGGCTCGCGGAATAGTTGAAATTCCGCATAGCTCATTTTTGTGAATTTTCGTCTGCGCAATCTTAAGCAGCCAGGATCCTCGCATCGGCGATCCCCAGCCCCCGGACGGAGATTCCATCAGCCGTGCGGCCCTCATAGCTATGGTGATGACGCCCATGCACCACGAACTTAGTCCGCATCGCATGCGCGAGTTCATCGATCCCGGCGAAGTCATGCTCATGAGAAGTCGGCCACTCATGGGTAACCAGCACATCGCCCCGTCGAGTGTAAAACTTCCTGACAGAATAATATTCCACTCTATACGCCAGATGCCGTAATGGGCCGAGTGCCTGGCGCTAGGCGGAGAGGTGGCTGTCCTTGAGCCGACCGAACATGTTCTCGGTGCGGTGGCGCTGCCGGTAGAGCGCCTTGTCGTGCGGTAGCGGCTCTTTCCTGCTCCGGATTGATAGAATGCAGGGGAGTGATACCGCGTTCGAGGAGGGCGGCGCGGAACGCGTCGCTGTCGTAGCCGCGATCGGCGAGCAGTTCGCGGGCCAACGGCAGGGTGGGCAGCATCATCGTCGCCCCCTTGTGATCGCTCATCTGGCCTTCGGTCAGAAGCATCATGATCGGACGGCCCTGCCCATCGCAGACGGCGTGAAGCTTGGAGTTCAGGCCCCCCTTGGTCCGCCCGATACAGCAGGGAAAAGTCCCTCTTGAAGCAGGCAGGCCGTGGTGCGATGCGCCTTCAGGTGGGTCGCATCGAACATCAGCCGTTCCGGCGTGTCGGCCTCGGCCGCCAGGGCCGCGAAGATACGGCTGAACACGCCAACCCGGCTCCAGCGGATGAAACGGTTGTAGAGCGTCTTCTCGTCTACACCGCGCAGTCCAGATACCTTAGTTGGCAGATCCTCATCATTTACCGCCCTGCCGTTGTACGCCGTGCCTGCCGCTCCTGCTCGGGCTGTTCGGTTCGTTCCGCCCGCCGGATTTCAGCACCACTCTCAGCGGCCCGCTGCCAGTAACCACGCGCCTGTTCGCCTGCCTGGCTGTCACCCCGGCCAACGGCTTGCCCGGCCTTCTGCTCGGCCCGCAGCGCCATCAGATACCCGGAAATCTTCTCGGCATCGGCAGCCGCCCGGAAGATCTCTCGCGCGTCTTGCTGCAAGGCTTTGATCCAGCTCCCGACATAGGCCGCATGCTGGCCCGGATCATGGCCGATCCCCAGCTTGTCCGCGATCATCAGCGAGGCGATCTCCGCCCTTAGCTCCTCCCGCGCGTAGGCTTCCGATCCAAACGGGGTGCCAAGATCCGGCCGGTTCAGCCGCGAGGGGTGCCCTGTGGCGTGCCCCTTATGCCGACATCGGCATAACGGCCATAATGCCGAGATCCGGATTATGCCGCATCTGCTCGGCAGGGCGCGGTTGGCGGTATGATCGCACCAATCCCATTCGGCATAATCTTCATCGCTCCAACAACATGGAGCACGACGATCATGCCTCAATATTTGCAGACCTGCATCGAGCCGTATCTGGACTCGTTCGCCGAGAGCTTTGCGGCGGAGAATTACACCGCCGGCACGGTCAAGACCTACCAATCGATCCTGCGGAAGGTGGGGCACGCGATGGATGTCGAGGGCATCAGTCCTTCGGCGTTGACGCTCGACATGGCCGAGCATCTGGGACGCAAGGTGCCGCGCAAGAAGACGGGCTCGGTATGGCCGTATAGGTTGGCCCGCCGGTTCGCGCAGCATCTGCTCGATATCGGCGTCACGCAGCCGGTGCCGTTGACCGAGGCGCAGCAGGCGCGCGCGACCCTGCTGGCGAACTTCGAGACCTATCTGGTCAAGCATCGCGGCCTGAGTCCGCGGACGATCTATCACACGCTGCGGTTCGCCAACCGGTTCCTCGATCATCGCTTTGGTGATGCGATAGTTGATCCGGGGCGGTTGCGGCCTGCCGACGTGATCAGCTTCATCGAGCATGTGTTGGCAGGCGCGCGTCGCGACAAAACGGTGGCAACGCATGTTCGTATCTTCCTGCAATATCTGTTCGGCAGCGGCGCGACAGCGACCAATCTGGCGCTGAGCGTGCCTAGGGCGGCGAAGCGCTGGGGCGCACGACTGCCGCGCCATCTGTCGCCCGAGGGCGTCGAGGCGGTGCTCGCCTGCGTGCGCGACAGCCCCCGGCACGGCGCTCGGGACTATGCGATGCTGCTCATCATGGCCCGGCTCGGCTTGCGCGCTGCCGAGGTCATCGCGATCCAGCTGGACGACATCGACTGGCGCGCGGGCGAACTCTTGGTGCGTGGCAAGGGGAAGCTCCACGATCGCGTGCCGATCAGCGCGGAGGTTGGCGAGGCCCTCTGCCGCTATCTGCGCGAGGAACGCGGACCCGCGTCCTGTCGCACGATGTTCGTCACCCATCGCGCGCCGTACCGTCCGTTCAAGGACAGCCAGATCGTCAACGCCGTTCTCAAGGATGCGCTGAAGGCGACTGGCCAGAAGCCGGTAACGCCCTATGTGGGATCGCACCTGCTGCGTCATAGCCTTGCCACCCAGTTAGTGAACTCGGGTGCATCGCTCGACGAGGTGGGCGATGTGCTGCGGCACCGCTCACGCACATCAACGATGATATATGCCCGTCTCGACATCGATGGGCTGCGGTCAGTGGCAATGCCTTGGCCCGTGGCGGGAGGCGCGCAATGAGCCTCACCTTCCAACTCGACCGCTATCTGGCTGTGCGGCGCCGCCTCGGCTACGACCTGAGCACCAGCGAGCGCATCCTTCGCCGCTTCACGCGGTTCGCCGACAGCGAGCGTGTGACGCATATCGACACGGCGCTGTTCCTGCGTTGGCACGCTACGCTCGGCGAGGCCAACGGCATGACGCGAGCGGCGCGGCTTACCGCCGTGCGCCTCTTCGCGCAGTGGCTGAGCAGCTTCGATCCGGCGCATGAACCCCCACCACGGGGCCTGTTGCCGGACACTGTCATGCGCTCGCGTCCGCATATCTACAGCAATGCCGAGGTCGCTTCGATTATCGCGGCCGCAAAGGCGCTGCCGTCGATCTGCGGGTTGCGCGGGCTGACTTGCTCGACACTGTTCGCGCTCATCGCGGTCACGGGCTTGCGCATCAGCGAGGCGCTCGCGCTCGATGGGAACGACCTCGACGCCGATAATGGTGTGCTGCGCGTCCGACAGGGCAAGAACGGCAAGGAGCGGTTGCTGCCGCTCGACCCCAGCACCGTCGAGCGACTGCTCAACTATCGCATCGAACGCGATCGGCTGATCGGTCATCCGGCGGTGCCGCTGTTCGTAACCGACAAGGCGACCCGGCTCACCGACTGCACGGCCCGCTACAACTTCGCGCAGGCGTGCCAGCAGATCGGCTTGCGATCCGAGCAGCAGTACCATCGGCATGGCCGAGGGCCACGCATCCACGATCTGCGCCACACCTTCGCCGTGCGCACGATGATCGACTGGTACCGGACCGGCAAGGATCCGGCGCGCGAGATGATCCGGCTGACGACCTATCTGGGTCATAGCAGCCCTTCCCGAACATACTGGTATCTGGAGGCGGTCCCGGAACTGCTCGATCTGGCGATAGCCCGTGCCACCGCGAGCGGCGGGGAGATGGCACAATGAACGCCGTCACCTTGCCCGCGCTGATCCAGCGCTTCTTCACCGACCGGCTTTGCACGCAACTGGAGGCGAGCCGACATACGGTCGCCGGCTATCGCGATACGTTCCGGCTGCTGCTCAGATATGCGAGCGCCCGCCGCAAAAAGCCGCCGGTCAACCTGACGGTCGAAGACATCGACGCCGATCTGGTCGCGGACTTCCTCGCCCACACCGAGACCGCGCGGGGTAATAGCGCTCGCAGCCGTAATACCCGGCTCGCCGCGATCCGATCGTTCTTCCGCTTCGTCGCGATGACCGATCCGACTTGGCTGCTGCACTGCCAGCGCATCCTCGCCATGCCCAATAAGCGCTATGTGAAGCGTGCGGTCACGTTCCTCGATGCCGAGGAAATGGCGGCGCTGTTGGCGGCTCCGGATCGTACAACATGGGCGGGGCGGCGCGATCACGCTCTGCTCCTGCTTGCGGTCCAGACAGGCCTGCGGGCTTCCGAACTGGTCGGCCTCACGCGGGGCGATGTCGTGCTGGGGACCGGCGCGCACATCCGTTGCATGGGCAAGGGCCGGAAGGAGCGCGCCACCCCGCTTCGCCGCGAGACAGCCAAGCTGCTGGCGACGTGGATCGGCAACGACAAAGATGAGGGCAAGCCGCTGTTCCCGTCGATCCGGGGCGAACGGCTGAGCCGTGACGCTCTTGAGCATCTGGTCCGCAAGCACTGCCTCACGGCGTCGCGCGCGTGCCCGAGCATCGGCACGAAACAGGTCACGCCACATACGCTGCGCCACAGCACGGCGATGGACCTGCTCCACCACGGCGTTGATCCTGCGGTGATCGCGCTCTGGCTTGGTCACGAGAACGTCGAGACCACCCAAATCTACATCCATGCCGACATGCGGATGAAGGAAAAGGCGCTCGCTCGCGTCGCCGCTCCAGCCACGCCGTCGGGCCGGTTCCGGCCCGACGATCAACTCCTCGCGTTCCTGGAAGGGCTCTGATTATGCCGAACAGCCGCATGGCCAATGCCGGGCTATCCGGCCTCCAGCGGAGGCCATGCGGCATAATCCGGATCGCGGCATTATGCCCCAGCTCATGCAGCGCCGTGCTGTAAAACCGATCCGCCGTCTTGAATTGCTCGCGCTCCGGCATCGTGACCCGGTCTTGCGCCAGGGTGTAAAAGGCCCGGTCGCCGGGCCGGTAGATGATCGGCACCCCGGAATTGCTCATGATCTGCTCGGCTGCGGCGTGGCGTTCCCATTCCGCCAGGGCGGGCCGGGCCTCGATCTTCGGCATGCCGGCGATCTGCTCGGCATTGAACACCACGGCCGAAAACACCCGCGGCCGTTCCAGCTCGACGCTGCGGTAAACCTGATTACCTTCGGCATCCTTCACCGGCCGGCCCTGCTCGTCCTTCACCGGCACCCGGTCAAACTTCTTGAAATACTGGATCAGCGTGCCCTTTTCGCCCTTCATCACCTGGGCATCGAGGCTCTGCGCCTGCTTGTAGGTGGTCCAGCGCGGATCGCTGTAGCCCTTCATCTCGGCCACTGCCATCAGCCAGATTGCGTTGCCGCCCTGATAATCCTTGCCGGTGATCGCGTTGTAAGGAATGAACCGGAGGCCGCTGGGCTCCCACGGCTTCACCCAGGGTGCGGTGCCATCCTCCAACTGCTTGACGATCGAGGCGGCAACCGTCTGGGCATAATCACCGGCCATGGGTGGCCTCGTTGGTATTCTCCACGTCCGCATTGGACTCCCAGGCATCCGCCTCATCGAGTGCCGTTTCCTCAACCAGTCCCAGCTGCTCGACCTCAGCCGGGTCGATCTCCACCATGACGCCCGGCCGCATCAGATCGGCTAGGTCGCGCGAGATGATTGGTTGCTTCGGGTCCATGGCTCTCCTCCTTCTCAACGTGTTCTGTAGCGTCTGGTGCGATCGGCCGGCCCTACCGCGGCCCCCTACCCTTCCCCGGCACGCGCGGGAGGGCTGCGCAAGCCAACCTTGTTGCACAGGCCATCGGTCGGATCGGACTCATAGGATATGTTCGGAGCAGTGTTGCGGTGCGGCTCGGCATCTTCCGCCATGCCCGCAAACCGAACCGGGGGCATTAGCGCCTGGCCCGGATCGCGGCGATCATCAGGCGATCCAGCCCCGCCATGTCGATCTCACCCCGAATGCACCGCTCATTCACAGCCTCAAGCTCCGGGTGATGAACATAACCCTGGCGGTTATTCGCTGCACGGGCCTGCTCGATCGCGCGCCAGCGCCGCATCATCTCGGATTCCGAAATTTTGCCGACCAGCCGGTCCATCCAGCGGCGCCTCATTACTACCGGAAGTAGAGGTTAAGCAGAAGCGCAGCGAAGTTCAAGGAACCTCAAAGGTTCATTTCGGCTCGGCGAATGTCTGTCTTGGAAAAATCATCACCTTTGAACAGCAGCGCCGCCCGATAAGATTTGGCAGCGCCATAGGCAAAGCAATCGCCCATATTCAAGGCGGCCGGATGCCGCCCCTTCCCGAAATCGGCATAAGCCTGGATTGCCAGATCATACTCACGCTCGCCAAGAGAAATGACCTCGATCCCGAGCGCGCTCATAAAGCTCTTCACCTTTTGCCGGGCACCGTCCATCGAAAGGCCGAAGCTGCGGCAGAGCCCGGCCGTCGCCTCCCACATGGCAACCGGCGAGACGAGACGGGTGCGTTCCTGGGCCAGAAGATCCGCCAGCATGTCGGCATCCTCCTCGCCGGCGATCATCGCGATCAGGGCCGAGGCATCGATGAAGATCATTCCCCCTCCCCCGACAGATCATCGAAAAATGCCTTGTCTGCCTTCAACCCTGTGGGCGGCGGCAGCGGATTGGCTTCGCGCCACTCACGCAGGCGCTCGCGCAAGGGCTTGGCTTCGCGGGTTCGGTCAAGCTCGGCCTGCACCGCAAGCCGCACGGCATCCTGTTTGGTTAAACCCCGCTCTTTCGCCAGTTTGGCGACAAGCTCGGCGGTCGCATCATCGCGGATATAAAGGGGCATGGGCGCCTCAAGATATTCAAATATCTGTTTAGAGATATCTCGATATTCAGCCTGGAGCAAGGATATCCACCAGAACATCGCCTGGTCGACATATGCCTACGCCACGGAATGGATTTCCTGGCTCCTCCCATTGCCAGTGCTACCTTCACCGCCGAACGGCTTCCATGTGACCGAATGCCAGGAACTTGGCTTTTAGTTCCCACCCCTCACACCGAGTGACGCCGCGATATCGCCGATCGAGCGGAGCAGGACCAACGGATCGTCCCTGGATTGCTCAAAGCCGCGCCGCCGCCAGAATTCGGCGGCTTCCCTGTCGACCGCATTCACCATCAAGGCCCGACCGCCAATAAGCGAAGCCGCCTGAACGCAGCGCTGAAGGGCGTGCTTTACAAGGCCGGTGCCGATGCCCAACCCCGCCCACCTGGTGTCGATCGCCAGTTGACCGAGTAGCATGCATGGAACGGGATTGGGTGGCTGCCCTGTCCGGATCGAGCGGGGCAGAACTGTCGGCACGATAGCGGTGGGAGCAAGGCCGTAATATCCAACAACACGACCTGCCTCATGCACAACGACGACGGCGGTAAAGCCCTTCTGCTGGTTGGAAAGCGCCCGCGATTTGAGCCAATGATCGAGCGGCGATTTCCCGCAGGAGAACTCCGATACATCGTGATCAGCGGTAAGTGGTTCAGGCTCCGACAGCGGCAAATAGCTCACCGCTTGGCAACGTAACCCGGCTCCCACGGCGCGGGTCGCTTCAGGACTTCCACCATCTCCGGCACCGGAGCGGCGGGACGCGCCAACACATCCATGAATTCGGCGAAGCCTTCCGCGCTCATCCGGATCAAGCCCTGCTCCATCACAACCTCTTCGGCCGCACGCACAGCGGCGTCACGTACGAAATCCGTGCGCGAACGCCCGCGCAAGCTCGCAGCGCGATCGATCATTGCAACATCCGCCTCGGGCAAGCGCATCGAGATCGGGTATTCCTTGCGTTCAGCTACTGTGGCCATGGCTAATCTCCTTGCCTGCCATATAGCGCACCGTATCGCAAAATCCAATACATAAAGCTCGACACCATCACCAACGATCTCATGAGGAGAGGCGCAGGATGACGATGCGAGCGCAAGGTTCTTAAAAAACCTGGCTCATTAGGGCACCAGCCGCCTCGGCTTACTCGCTCCCCCTATCAATCATCCCGACATCACGCTTCCTTCTTGAGCCTACGGATATGGGTGGCACGGGCATAGCCTCTTTGTTAGACTTTGCCGGCGATGAACTCCTCTCAGCAAAATATCGAGGCACCCAGATCCAGTCAGATATATCGACACGCCTCGCTGCAACCTGGTCATCTGCAATATTCCGCATCTGACGCGTGTCGTGCGACAGAAAGGGATTTCAAATCGATGCAGTTGGCTCTGTTCCCAGAGCAAATCAGACTCATCCGGGTCCGACCCGAACACAACGAAAAGCGCTACTACCAGATCGAGATCGTTACAGACCTGTTCGGTGCCGTCGGCCTCGCACGAACCTGGGGGCGGATCGGACGTTCCACACACTCCCGGTTTGACCCCCTCCCCGATCTCGGCACCGCCATCGATGCCCTCCGCCGTCTGGCTCGCGCCAAACGTCGCCGCGGCTATCAGGACTATCCATCTACAGGGTGGTTCTGACAAAAATACAATTCTGCTAAAGCCAAGCTCAGGCCCATTCGAAGAGCCAAGTTCCGATCGATCAGGCCTTTGTAGCCGAGCGCGATGCCAACCACCCGGCGGCCTCGTGTCGTCGCGACTTATATCGTGATCTCCGCCAGCGTGCTTTCCATCCGAATGCGACATTCGATCAGTAGCGGCATCGCCAGGCGTCTAAAACATCAGTGGGGTCCGAGGCCCTGGAGGTGACGAGGGCTGCGGACTTGACGCCGCGCCACCGCCGAAGTGCCATACGCTAATGGCGAGCCGCCCCGCAGACACTGCCCCTGCCCAAGCACCGGATCGCGAGGTCCTCGCCGGCCTGGTTGAGCGGGTGACGTTCCACAATGCCGAGAACGGTTTCTGCGTGTTGCGGGTGAAAGCCCGGGGGCACCGTGATCTCGTTACAGTCATCGGGCATGCCGCGACGATCAGCGCCGGAGAGTGGCTGACCGCGAGCGGTGAATGGGTAAACGACCGGGTTCATGGCCAGCAATTCCGGTCGAAGTTCCTGCGGACATCGGCGCCGACCACGGCCGAGGGGATCGAGCGCTATCTGGCCTCTGGCATGATCCGCGGCATTGGGCCGGTGTATGCGAAGAAACTGATCCGGGCCTTCGGTGACACGGTGTTCGACGTGATCGAGGCCAAGCCCGAACGCCTGCGCGAGGTGCCGGGTATCGGTGCGGTGCGGGCCGGGCGGATCGTCAACGCCTGGGCCGAGCAGAAGGTTGTGCGGGAGATCATGGTGTTCCTGCATAGCCATGGGGTGAGCACGGCCCGCGCCGTGTGGATCTTCAAGACCTACGGCGCTGACGCCGTGCAGGTGATGAGCGAGAACCCGTATCGTCTGGCGCGGGATATCAGGGGGATCGGTTTCCGGACAGCGGATGCGATCGCGGAGAAGCTCGGCATCGCCAGGGACGCGATGATCCGGGTGCGTGCCGGCATCGGACATGCTCTGGCGACGGCAATGGATGATGGCCATTGTGGCTTGCCGGCCGGCGAACTGGTCTCGCTCGCCGAAACGCTGCTCGAGGTGCCGGCGCCGCTGATCGGGACGGCACTCGACCTCGAACTGGCAGAGGGCACGGTGATCGCCGATCAGGTGGCGGGGACTGACTGTGTGTTCCTGGCCGGCTTGTATCGGGCGGAACAGGGTATCGCCGAGCGGCTGCGAATTATTGCCTCCGGTGCAACATCCTGGCCATCGATCGATGCCGACAAGGCGATCGGCTGGGTGGAAAGCCATCTCGGCATGAATCTGGCGGCGAGCCAGAGTGAGGCGGTGCGGCTGGCGCTGACCGCAAAGCTGCTGGTGATCACCGGCGGACCGGGTGTCGGCAAGACCACGATCGTCCGGGCGATCCTGCGGATCCTCGCTGCAAAATCCGTCCGCATTCTGCTCGCCGCGCCGACCGGCCGGGCAGCCAAGCGTCTTGCCGAGACGACGGGGTTCGAGGCGAAGACGATCCACCGCCTGCTCGAGGTAGATCCTGCGAGCGGCGGCTTCCGCCGCGGCGTCGACCATTCGCTGGAATGCGACCTGCTGGTGATCGACGAGACCTCGATGGTGGACGTGCCGTTGATGCATGCGCTGACCAGGGCGATCCCCGACGAGGCAGCGCTGCTGGTGGTGGGAGATGTCGACCAGCTTCCCTCGGTGGGACCGGGGCAGGTGCTCGCGGACCTGATCGGGTCTGGCGCGGTACCGGTGGTGCGGCTGACGGAGATCTTCCGCCAGGCAGCGGCAAGCCGGATCATAACTGTGGCGCATAGCGTCAATCGCGGGGAGATCCCCGATCTCGGCCGCGCCGATCCCGAGAGCGATTTCCATTTCGTGGCGGCCGACGAGCCGGAGACGGCGGTCGAGCGCATCGTGGAGTTGGTGAAGACGCGGATTCCGCGCCGGTTTAGACTGGATCCGATCCGCGATATCCAGGTGCTCTGTCCTATGGCCCGGGGTGGGGTCGGCGCGCGGTCACTCAACATCACCCTGCAGGCGGCGCTGAACGGCGCGGCGGAACCGCGGGTCGAGCGATTCGGCTGGACCTACGCCCCCGGCGACAAAGTCATGCAGATCGAGAACGACTACGACCGGGAGGTCTACAACGGCGATATCGGCTTTATTGCTCGGGTCGATGCGGAGGCTGGTGAGATCGCTGTCGGCTTCGATGGACGGGAGGTGGTCTACGGTCTCGGCGAGCTGGACGCGCTTGTGCCGGCCTATGCGGCGACGATCCACAAGTCCCAGGGCTCTGAATACCCAGCCGTCGTCATTCCGGTGCTGACCCAGCACTACGTGATGCTGCAGCGGAACCTGCTCTACACCGGCATCACGCGCGGCCGGCGGCTAGTCGTTCTGGTCGGCAGTCGGCGTGCTGTCGCCATCGCCGTGCGGAATATCTCGGGGCGGCGCCGATGGTCGAAGCTTAGGGAATGGCTGGGGCAGTAGGCAGGATCTGCTCCCGAAGTTACGAGGCCGCCCGAAATGTCTCGCATGGTCGTGATCGATCACAACCTTGTAGCTGCACGCGATGCCGATCACACGTACGATCTTGGATCTGGTGATGGAGGCAAGTGGTCGCGGTCGCATTTCGGGTGACGCTCGCCGGCGCCGCGCATGCCCCAGATCGTCCGAGCAAGATGCAGTTCGCCGATTTTGGCCTTCGAGATCAGGCCGTGGAAGTAACCACCCGGAGTGCTGCGGAAATGGTCCAGTGGCTTTGCCGAGACGACGGCTACGGCGATGGCGGCTTGCTCCCGGCCCATGACCAGACAGGCGTCGCCCCAGATGAATTTGGAGATCCCCATTTCATCGCGAAGCCAGTCTGCAGCGTCCACAATCTCGGGCCAGGTCGGCGTCTGATTGTTAAGGTATGTTTTCAGCCGTGGTGCGAGCTTAATCAGCTCCATTGGTGTGATTTTGAGGAGGGAACCGGTATCCATTCGAACTTTGCCCGGTCGCTGTTGTTCGTGCGCCGTCTTGCTTGAGTTTAGATGATTTCCGAGCCCCTTAGACGGCCGGTCCTTACCAGGTAAAACCGGAGAATGACTACTTTTTTTCGATGCAAATACTGTATCTTTCAGATTTTGAAGGTGGTTTGTAGTTGTAATGTGGGGGCAATTTTCTAACCCCTTGGGGCCAAGATTCACAAGTTCGGTTGATTCTTGTGCTTCCTTTGTTCTCCTCGCGTCAAGAACGAATTCCAGGTAACGACGCATATCGCTCAGGGCCTGCTCAAGCCCCGCAACCGCCATTTCCATTTCGATTGATCGATTCCTGCCGGCAATGCCACGGGACGCCACAGCCGACGCGACGCGATGCGTTTCCCACTCCTCTCCCGAGATCCCTTGCTCGACGGCAGTGTCCAGGAGCTGTCGGATACCGTTTCTGGCAATCGTCGCTCGGCGCTTCAGGGCCTGCAAACGGGCGCGCTCCTCCCTCCCCTCCTCGGCCACAGCCCGGAACTCGGTGAAGCGGCTGGCAAGCGGCGATAGATCGAAGCCGTAAGCCTCGATGATGCGCCCCTTGGAGTCCCGCCGACCATATCGCTTGCCGTTGGGGCTGTCCTTCATCACGACCAGACCGAGTTCGACCAAATGGCGATTGAGATTCTTAACCTGGCTTGGACCGAGACCCAGCTCTTGTTGCTGCATGATTGCGGAAGGCCACACGATCGGCCGGGAGGAAGGCTGCCAATCGACGGCATTCGTGAACCGAAAGAGCCAGTCGATGGCGTGTACGACGCTTGGCCGCAGCCCAAGATGCGGCGCAGCTGCTTTGAATGCAGCCAATACCTGCCCGGGGAGCATTTCCGAGGTGAACCTATGGGTCTCGGCGACCTCAATCGTTTCCAACATCTTGGGGGTGAGTTTTCGGAGGCCTGGCGCATGGCCCAAGCCAACCCTCTCACCCCGTTGAACGGTGTCCATCGTGATCCTTCTCCTAGTTGGGATCGCGGCAGACGCACGTCACCTCTCCAAACAAAAACGGCAATTTTTGCTTGGCAAACGTGGACGATCGAACTATCTTAAATATGCAAGACGATAGCTACGCGCTCGCCGCGAAGTTGGATGGGAAACCCGCCCGGCAAGGCGGGTTTTCTATTGACTGACTAGGTCATGTTTTTGCTCCAAAGCTGGTGCATACGTGCCTCACCCGTGACATGAGGTCTTCCACCATGTCTTTTGGCAGGCTCGTTTCATCGAAGCGGATGCGGATTACACCTGGCTTCTTGTCTACTGTGAAGCTATGCCGCCCTCCTCCCTGATCATCCGCTTGCGCGGGTGATTTGCACCGCGATAGTGCTTTCAGCACGAGATCGAATCTCTGATCGCTGTCCGCTGCACCACCTGATTTGCAAACTTGGAGGAGGCGTTCCATTTCGGTCGGCCATCTGATTTCCTTGACAGTCTTGGCTAGGATCATCCATTTCCGACGTCCGGTCTTTTGTGCCGGCCCGATCGCCTCGACCAACTCGGCGGGCAGAGCGGTAGCGATGCTGATCATTCTCGACACTTCGGTCTTGTCGATGCTAAGCGCGAGGCAGATCACGTCGCGCTGGAACTGCCGAGCCTCGAGCCGCGCAGCGAATAATGCTCGCTCGATGTAGGATAGATCGAGACGGTCTTGGTTCTCCTGGCCTTGAGCAACAACTAGTTCTTCGTCGGTGAGATGCTTCACCATCGCCCTGACCGGGCGCCCGAGCCTTTTTAGGGCGCGGTAGCGGCGGTGCCCAAACGCAATTTGATAGCGCCCTCGGCTCTCCGGATGCGGTCTGAGAAGAATCGGAGTGCGCTGGCCTTGGTCCCGAATGGTCGCGACGAACGCGTCCATTTCATCGTCTTCACCAATGCGATCGGTGATGAATGAAGGGTCGATGAGATCGGTATCAATCTCTACGATTACATCTCCGGTTTCGAGCTTTTCCTTGGCATCTCGTAGATCGGCCACCATCGTCTCGACCGATTCACTCATTGCGCCGACCAAACCAACCCCCCGTGGCATTGGCTTCCGTATGGCTTGCGGAGCACTGGCCGAGGTCTCGGGTGGAGAAATCAAGTGTTCAAGAAGGTGTTTGCGCCCCATTCTCAGTTGCTCCAAGCCTTTTCGACCAGGGCCTCTATTTCCGCGTTCACCTGATTCATTGATTCGAGTGCGCGATCGTATGTTGACCGAGTGAATTGCTCGCGTGGAACTTCGTATAGCGTTTGCTTTGTAATCGAGGCGTCAGAGATGGCCGTGCTTTTAACCATTGCATTCGTCAGCACACGCTCGCCGAAGAGCGATCGCATGAAGGCCACCATCTGCGTCTGCGGCCCGTCGGTCGGCTCGTATCGTGTAACAAGATAGCGCATCCAATCGTATTGCATGTCGCCACCTGCCTTAGCGACGACACCAAGTAGTTCGGATGTCATCAAGAGGAACTGGCACATCGACATGATGTCCAGCATCTCCGGATGAACTGTCACCAGTAGCGCCGTTGAGGCACACAGCGCCGAGAGCGTCAGAAATCCGAGTTGCGGCGGACAATCAAGAATAACGACGTCGTATCGGTCCGCAACCTCTGCAAGGGCTTGCGAGACACGTGAGAAGAACATCGTCGCCCCTGCTCTCTTTTCGGCCATTGCGATGGGGCTTTCGTGTTCGAACTCCATAAGCTCAATGTTGCCCGGTATGAGATCGAGGCCCGGGAAGTATGTCTCTCTAACAACCTCGGCTGTCCGCCGGCGCCCTTCGCCATATTTGATCGCGCCATACAATGTCTCGTCTGGCCCCAAATCAAATTCGGGTTGAAGACCGTGTAGTGCGGTCAAACTTGCCTGCGGGTCGAGATCCACGGCCAAGACGCGATAGCCCCTGAGGGCAAGGTACTGAGCCAGATTTGCCGATGTGGTCGTTTTCGCAGACCCACCTTTGAAGTTTGCGACGCAGATGATCTGAAGGTGCTGATCGGGTCTTCGGTGAGGAAGATAGCGTCGGTCACCCTTCCCGGATTCGTCGAGGAATTCCCGGAGTGCTCGAATATCCGCAAAGGAGTACGAGCGCCGTCCATGTGCAGTCGTCTGGGGGGTCGGCCCCTTGTGCTCAATCGAGAGTTGCCGGAGGTAACTATCCGCGACACCTACGATCTTGGCGGTTTCGGTGGAGGTGAATCGGCGGAGCGTCTTTTGTGCTTTCGGTGGAAAGAGTTTTAGCCTGTGCTCCTGTAGTTTTTCGGATAGTCCTGTGGCATCACCGGCGATCAGGTCATGCAACATCGTGCGACCGACCGTTGTATCGGTTGAACTCGTGTCCACGGCTCTCTGCTTTGGTGACGGCATATCGCGACTTTCACGGGCATTTCCGTCTCTATGGCCCGATTCGTGTTTACAATGCAAGAGAAAACAACCGACCGATTCGCAACATTCGTGGCAGAAGGTCAGGCATTTTCTGCTACATAGTGTGCGTTCTTTCCACAGTACCGCAACGCGGTGCCAATAGCAGTTGCGATTTCCCCTCCGCTTGCAAGCTCAGCGTAGCAACGGCGCCTTTGCGACTCGGATCTCCGTCGAACGTTGCTAGTGACCAATAGCGAATCGCGGCTACTGCTTCTCATTGATTCTACCCCGCGGCAGCCCATGCCATCGTCGGGAGGTTCTGCCGACGGTGGAGATAGAAAAAGTGCGCGTTTTATCTCTGTCGCAAACCGAGCAGTCTTGTCGCCAGCCTTCCACGTCCGGAGGCGCGAAGCAGCATGCCCCGGGGTGCGATGGAACAACCCTTTTTTAGCCGTGAAATATGACCGGCGAAGCTCGGTGAGTTGGCGACAACCTTATATCTCTATCACTACGGCTATTTGCACAACATATCGGCTGCCGCGACACCCCTGCCTGATACTGCGGGTGATCGTTGAGGCGATCCTTTCCAATTGGTCCCTCATCCGGCCTCACGATGATGCTCCAGGGCTACGTCCATCATGACGCCGTCGCCACTCCTGATACTCAGACAGCGGCAGCATTTTCATAGTGAGCATCGCTTTGATTGTTCTGCATGCAAACCGGCCGGTATCCAATTAACCCGCGGGGCACCTAATTCACTTGGGGTCTTTGCAGTATCGGTCGCAATTTGCCTTTTTGTGGCAGCGACGGTCTGCATCGTGCTGGTTGTCCCGTCGTGAGATCCGCGACGATTGCCGTCAACCGGGCGCTCTTGCTGTATCCACAGCAGTACCGTGCTTTGCTCTGTTGCCGACATTTGTCCCTTTGGACCTTATTCTAAATCTTAGTTCTCTATGCGAACGGTGCCAGCATATCCTGTGGCGCTGAGCCGCGCACTCGCGGTTAGACCTTGCACAGAGTTCCACCCCGTTCCGAACGCGCCCGACTTCGTTGCCGGCTTGTCATTGTTTGACCTCGTCACAGAGCGGTGCTCCAGGATTGTTTCCACCATTGAATTATATGTTGTGAAGTACGCGTCTATCTAGTTGACCGCGGTCAACAACGAATATGCAGTGATCCTGATTGCCGACTCGATCAAGTGGCGACCAATAATGAAATCATGGCGTACCTCGTATCTAACTGATCTACTAGCTCTGGCAGATCCGACGCTCGCCCTTGCAGACCAGCGCGTGGGAGTTGACCGCGGTCAACTTGGTGCCTCTCTAAGTATTCAAATGGCCTTCCTGCCCTGATGCCAAATCTCGGCGGCCCATCCGAACAATGGTGGCAATCTTGAATTTAAAGATAGGTCAGTTTGTTGATGTTGACCGCGGTCAACCGCTAGCATCAATTAAATTGGCGCGAAGCGTTGGAGCCACGCCGTTGCAAAGCAGGGTTCTTCCACTGTCGTTCATATTCTGGCCAGTCTCGCCGCCGACGGTTGCGGCTTTGCGCCAAGAATCGGGCTGAGGGCCGGCCGAAAATTTGAACACAGGGTTCAGAGCATCTCCCGCCAAGTGAAAAGTCAAATGCATCAATGCGAATTCATGTATCGCGCGCCGGGCCGAGAAAGCTAAAGTTGACCGCGGTCAACCCCATATAAATTGTGCGCCTAAACGTCTTGCTTCGGGATCACGCCCGATAGTTTGACGTTCCGATCGAAGGTCTACGTCTGTTGACCGCGGTCAACTACCAGACTCTCGGGCGCACAATCCCTACTTGTCTCCCCGCCAAATCGGGACGGGTGGTCCGTCTTATATGCTACCTTCAACGGAGAGCCTCAACTTCAAGGCTCACAGAACCCCATCCAACGGGTGCCCGTCGAAGATGTCGCCGAACTCCAGATACTCCCCGAGCACGTCATAGCTCTTGTGGCGGCCGAGCCGCTTCAGGCGGGCCGGATGGACGCCGCGCTCCATCCCGGTGGTGAGCGCCCCGCGCTTGAGGCTGTGTCCGCCCAGGTCGCGCCGGCCGAACCCGGCCGCCATGGCCCTGCGCTGGATGATCAGGGCCACGCTTTGCGGGGTGAGTGCCTGCTCGCCAATGACCGGGCCCGGTGGCTCGGTCCGCTCGCGCCCCTTGCGGCCGGATGGTGGTGACCAGATCCGGCGGAACAACGGGCCCCGCTGGAGCCCCGCGGCGACCCGCCAGCGCTCAAGGGCATGCACCGGACAGAGTTCGGTATCGCCGTAGGGCAGGGCGACGGTGACCGCCTCGGTCTGGCTCCCTTTGGTCTGCGGCAGGGTCAGCCGGAGCCCCCGCTCAGACGGTGTCAGGTGCTCGATCCTGATGCCGGCGAGTTCCGAGCGCCGCAGCGCGCCGGCGAAGCCGACCAGGATCAGCGCGCGGTCGCGCAGGTCAGTCAGCTCGGTATCGCCGATCGGTGCCAACAGCCGGCGGATCACCGTCGCCGTCGCCGCCACCTTCTTGCGGCGGATCTCGCCACGGGAGGCGGCATCGCGCTGGATGCCCGCCATGGTCTCGGCGACGCAGGCATCATCGGTGGGCACCGGGCAGCCGGCGAGGCGATGCAGGTAGCGGATCGCGGCGCGCCGGAGCTTGAGCGTTTCGGTCGAGACGCCGCGGCCGCGCTCATCGGCGAGGAAGGCGGCGACATCAGCACCGGAGGCGGGGAGGGGCGTCAGCCCGTGGCGGTCGCACCAGAGGCACCATACGCGCACCGCGGCCCGATACGCCCGCCTGGTGTTGTCCGCCTTGGCCCGGCGGGCATAGGCGCTGGCGGCGCTACGGGCGCCGGCGAGCGTGCCATCGGCCACCGGGACCGGCTCGTCCTCGATCTCGCTGAACCAGCGCCGGACCGCATGCCCGTCACCGGCGAGCGGGGGCGGGGAGGGCACCAGGCTGCCGGCCGATGGCGCGTCAGGGATTTCGCGCGGCGCAATTTCGGTGTCGTCAGGCACGAGCAGAATCTCTTGAGCGCACTCCGGTCGGCTCTGCGCCCGGAGACTTAGGGTTTCGCCGCAGGATCAGCAACTTTGCCACGATGGGCTGCCGATTGAACCGGCTGCGGCGCATCAAAGAAACGATCGCATCGGACGGATCTGCGACGCAAGTTTGGGGAGACCTTTCGCTGTGAGGTCGAGCACGAATTCTGAAGGAGTGTACGGCGGATTCTGATATGAGCGTCTCAACTTTCCGAGGATTTCGGTTGCCTCTGTGGGGTAGAGCTCGAATGTTCTGGAAAGAAACTCATCGGGGTGAATCGCTTCAACAGAAAATGGCTCCAGAGCCTCTGGCGGGAAGTCGTTGAGATTTTGGGTGACGATGTGTTGTGCTCCGCAGCGGATCGCAGCCGCGAGAACGTGCCGATCATTCTGATCAGGCAGGTCGAGGCTGCCTATCAAGCTTTCGTAACCGGTAACCAGCGCTTCTGGAAACTCGAAACTCATTTTTTGCAACTGCGAACGAATACTGTGGTGCAAGCCTGGCTTTTCAGCCAAGAGATTGGAAGTCCATTCCTCCAATATTGATTTGCTCCAGCGGCCCCGAAACAAGCCAGCATGATAGAAGCACAGAAGAATGTCCCGCATCCTGAATGGATACAGGACATTTGCGTCCAATACGACAACAAAGCGGTCCGCAATGTGCTTCATGAGGCATCGAATTCTTGGCCCAAGCGCGCCAATTCATCCAGTGCAGTTTCCCGACTGCTATCACGCCGATTTTTGTAGGCGATCAAATCTTCAAATTTAACGCGCCTGTGTGAGCCGATTGGAACAAACGGGATCTCCCCGTTCTTCAGCAGACCGCTGAGGTATGGCCTCGAGACGTTGAGCAAATCGGCTGCCTGTTGCGTCGTCAACATCGACCCGACAGGAACAAAGGTTACCATCTCTCCCCGCGCGATATGCCCAAGGATATCCACGAGCAACTCACTGATCGCGGGAGCTAGGCGCAGCTGCTCGCTCGATCCTTCGCCAAGAATGAGGGCGCCATCCCGCGATTTTGCTCGCGCAAGTGCTATTGCAGCGTCATTCGCGCTTCGGACTTCATCGGAAGTCGGAAGGCGATGCGTCAGATCGGTCGCAGCCTTCGCCATCAACCCCTCCTCATTTTTTGATCTGGCTCTTAGCTAGGGCAATAACCCCTCGCCAACAAGTGAAATAAACGAAAAAGGTGTAATAAGTGTAAATGACATGTCGCTTATGTCCGAGGGGGCCGGCGTTGTGTGCGTCGGCGAGCGTGCCGTTGGCTGCCGGCATTTTTTCAGGCGCCCAAGCTGAAGGAAGCGGTTGCCGGCGAGCGGGGGCGGGGAGGGCACCAGGCTGCCGGCCGATGGCGTGTCGGGGCGGTCTTGCGGTGCGAATGCGGTGTCATCGGGCACGAGGGGCCTCTCCTGAGCGCGAATCGGGCGGTTCTGCGCCCGGAATCCTACGAAATTTATGTAGTAGCGACAACCATGCTTATCAGGAAATCAGTTAAAAAATCCCGATCACCCCATGAAAAAGACGGTTATTTCGTGCTATACGGCATATGGCGCAAAATTACGGATCAAGATATTGATTTTCCGTTCGAGGATTTTCCCAGCTCTCCGCTCAGCCCAGGCCCGATTCCTTTCCTCCATCAGGGGCCGGAGCAGAATCAGCGCGCCCGCGGCGGTTCGGGGTTTTGCTCCATGGCCGCTCGTCGGGCGGTCCGGTCGAGACGACCGGCACAAGGTGGCCGGCGTGCCGCGCCTGCCAGGTCGGGGCGGTGACGGCGAGGTCGCGCATGGACGGCAGACGGTCGACCGTATCCACGAAATGCTTATGCACCCTCACCATCAGCCCGGTCAGGACGGCGGGGCCAAGGCACTTCATGGCTCCCCCTGAAATGCAGGCCCAGCAGAAGCTGATGATCGCCTTCGAGCGGGCGGCCGGAGCGTTTGCCCGGCTCGACCAGGCCCTCTCGATGCACCCGCTCCGCGGCGCCTTCCTCTACCGGTTCCGTCTCGATGCGGTGCGCCGCCAGGCGATGGTGGACGGGCAGCTGATCGAGCCGTGGCATCTCGCGGCCCTGCTCGAGGGGGTTCGGCTCCGCATGGATCCATGGCTGAGCCTCGCCGAGCGGGGTGACATCTTCGATGCGGCCCGCCACGCGTTCTCGATGCACCAGTGGATCGTCGAGCCCGATTTTGATCAGGAGGGTGAGATCCAGGTGGCGATGAAGGCGATCGAGCGCGATGTCGCGCGCGCCTCCCCGCTGCTCGGCGCGGCGCACGCGGCCCATGCCTGGCTCGCCGGGGGCGGGAGACGAGCTCCACTGCGGGGCGCACTCATCCGCTTCTGGCAGCAGAGCGGACTGCTGCACCTTCCGGTGCCGATCACCGGACCGCAGGCCCTCGGCGGCGACCTTCCCTTCGATCGGGAGAGCTGGATCCCGCTTCTGCTCCACGCACTGGCGAACGAGGCCGCGGCCGCCCAGGACCTCCTCCGCGACCTTGAGCGGGCCTGGCAGGTCGCGCGCGGTTCGATCGGCAAGCGGCGCAAGAACAGCCGGGCCGCCACGGCGGTCGATATCCTGGCGGCAACCCCGATCATCTCCGCGAAATCGCTCGCCGATCGGCTCGGTATGAACGTGGCGAACGCCCACGCCCTGCTCGGCGAGCTGCTCGAAGCCGGGCTGGTCGTCGAGCTGACCCACCGCAGCAAGCGACGGCTCTTCGGCCTGTCGGGCATGGGCCGGATGCGCGACTACGTGGCACCGCCACGCCGGCCGCAGCCGGGGCGGGGAAGGGGGAGGCCCCGGATCGAGCCCGAAATGCCACACTCTGCGCCGCCCGCCGATCTTCCGCCGGCGCCATCCGGTGGCGTCCTGCCCCGGCTTGCGTTCGACTTCAGCGATCTGGAAGAGGCCATGGCGGCAGCCGATGAAGCGATCCGTGAAACCAGGATCAGCCTCGATCGGATCCGTCAGGCCGGACCGCCGGAGTAGGGACTACCTCGACCGGTGCGCCTTGGGGAGCAGGTGAAACCTATACGGTTCAGCGGAATGACCCGGCGTTCGTCTCGAACAACGCCGCGCATGAGCTCGCCGCTTCTGGTTTGGACGAAGCTGGCCTCTCCGCGTTAATTGCGACCTCACCGTCGCGACAGCGAAGCATCTTTGGTCATGCTTGCGACAACATCGTCTTGCCTGCCAACATCCCGGTACGACTGGAATGGGACGCAGCTCGGAACATTAAAGGAGAGGAGGCACAGATATGGACAAGGGTAGTGGCGGCTCGGTGGGGATGAGCGCGGGACGGCTCGAGCGTATCGGGGCGGCGATGCAGGGCTATGTCGATCGGGGAATCTATGCCGGCATCAACACCGTCGTCGCGCGGCGCGGCGTGGTTGTGCAGCAAGGGCAGTATGGCTTTCGCGATAAAGAGGCCGGCTTACCAATGGCTGCGGACACGATTTTCCGCCTTTATTCGATGACGAAGCCGGTCGTGTGCACGGCGTTGATGACTCTGGTCGAGGAGGGGCGGCTCCGGCTGTTCGATCCCGTCGCGCGCTACGTTCCCGCGTTGGCCGGTTTGACCGTGCTGCGGCCGGACGGCTCGCGCACTGCGCCGGCCCGGCCGGTCATGGTGCGTGATTTGATGACGCACACAAGCGGGCTGTCCTATCATTTCCTCGAGGAGACGCCTGTCGGGCCGATGTATGCGGACAGCATTGTCAGGTTGACGTGGTGATCGTGTGCCCGTAGCGATTTCGGATGATGGCTTTGACTCTGCCTGCACGTTTGAAGGGATATCGCTTCCCTCGATCGGTGATCGCGTATGCGGTCTGGAGCTATTACCGGTTCAATCTCAGCCTGCGGGACGTTGAGGATCTTCTGGCCGCTCGCGGCGTGATAGTATGCTACGAGACGATCCGCGTCTGGGTCGATCGGTTTGGCCCGCAGATCGCCGCGCAAATCCGTCGCGATCGGCTGCCGGCCGGCGACAAATGGCACCTCGATGAAATGGTGATCACCATTGGCGGCGAGAAGCATTGGCTTTGGCGGGCAGTTGATCATCGCGGTGACGTGCTGGAAATCCTGGTCCAGAAGCGGCGAGATGCCCGAGCCGCCCGGCGTTTTCTCCGCAAGCTGATGCGCCGATGGGGTCAGCCGCGCGTCGTGGTGACCGATAAGCTACGGAGCTACGACGTTGCCCTTCGCACGGATTGCCGCAGCGCCGATCACCGATCGCACAAGCGGCTGAACAACCGGATCGAAGCATCCCATCGTCACACCAGGCGACGAGAAAAGATAATGGGTCGGTTCATATCCCCAGGTCATGCCCAGAGATTTCTCGCCACCCACGACCAGATCACCACCCTGTTCCGCCCAAAACGCCATCGCCTCTCCGCCAGATCCTACCGCCACGCAAGAGCCGATGCATTTTTGCTCTGGACCGACTACGCCGCCAATCTCGCCGCCTGATCGATCGCGTCTCGGTCAAATCACACCTCGTTCGATCAACCTGACAATCCCGTCCGGACAGTTCCTGACCGAGGATTACTACGTGGCCAACAAGCTGATGAAGGGGTTCATCGGCAGTGCCAATATTGACACCAATTCCCGGCTTTGTATGGCGTCCGCGGTGGCCGCCCACCGCCGGTGCTTCGGCGAGGACGTCGTCCCGGGGATCTACGAGGATTTCGACGAGGCGGAACTGATCATCTTCGCCGGCTCGAACGCCGCCTGGTGCCATCCGGTCCTGTTCCAGCGCGCACTTGCCGCCCGGGCGACGCGCGGGACGCGGATTGTCGTGATCGATCCCCGCCGTAGCGCGACCGCCGAGTTCGCCGACCTGCACCTCGCCGTGCGCCCCGGCGGCGACCTCGCCCTGTTCTGCGCGCTGCTCGCCGCCTGCGCGGACCGCGGCGCGCTCGATCGCGACTATATCGCGCGGCACACCGCCGGGTTCGACGCCGCGCTGGCCGCCGCGCGGCAGGCCGAGCACGGGATCGATCCCGCCGCATTCGAAACCCTCGCCGGCTGGGTCGCCTCCACCCCGCGCATGGTGACCGCCTTTTCGCAGGGCGTGAACCAGTCCGAGACGGCGACCGACGCAATCGGCGCGATCCTGAACCTCCACCTCGCCACCGGACGGATCGGCCGGCCCGGCGCCGGACCGTTCTCGCTGACCGGCCAGCCCAACGCGATGGGCGGCCGCGAGGCGGGCGGCCTCGCCAACCAGCTCGCCGCGCATCTCGGCTTCGACGACCCCGACGACCACGCGACGCTCTCCGAATTCTGGGGCGCCCCCAACCTCGTGCGCCGGCCCGGGCTGAAGGCGGTCGACCTGTTCCGTGCCGTCGCCGACGGCAAGATACGCGCCCTCTGGATCGCCGGCACCAACCCCGCCGAATCCCTGCCAGCGAGCCTCGACGTGCGCGACGCGCTATCCCGTTGTCCGCACCTCGTGGTCGCCGATTGCTGGCCCACGGCGACGACCGCCCATGCCCATGTCCTGCTGCCAGCGGCAGGGTGGTCCGAGAAGGACGGCACCGTCACCAATTCAGAGCGCATGATCTCCCGCCAGCGGGCGTTTCGTCCCGCTCCCGGTGCTGCTCGACCCGACTGGTGGATGTTCGCCGAACTCGCCCGGCGGCTCGGCCATGGCGCGGCCTTCGCCTGGGACGGGCCGGCCGCGATCTTCCGCGAACACGCGGCACTCTCCGCTTTCCGCAACTTCGGGCGACGGCGGTTCAATATCGGCGGGCTCGCTGCCATCCCGGATGACGATTACGACGCAATGCGCCCGCTGCGCTGGCCTCTGGCCGGAGATCGCCTCTTTGCCGAGGGAAACTTCCCGACGCCAGACGGGCGGGCCCGCTTCGTCGCCATATCACCGCTCCGCCACGCGCGCACGGATTTCACCCTCAATACCGGCCGGCTGCGCGACCAATGGCACACCATGACGCGCACCGGTCGCGTCGCCGAACTGATGGCCCACCAAGATGCCGCGACCCTGGAACTCGCACCGACGGACGCGGCGCGACTCGGCGTGCTGCCCGGTGATCTTGTCGCCGCCGGGAGCGAAGGGGCGCGCATCGTCTTCCCGGCAGCGATCTCGCCGGGACAGTGCGAAGGTTCGGTGTTCGCTGCGATACACTGGACCGCAGCGCAGGGCAGCGCCGGAAGCGTCAACCGCCTCACTGTTTCAGCGACCGACCCGATCTCCGGCCAGCCGGCCTTCAAGCATTCGCCAGTGAAACTTGCGGCGGTGCCGACGCTCTGGCGGGCCATTGCTATCGGACGTGCCGCTTCCTGCGCGATGACGGCTGGCAAACAAGCCGTCTGGTCGCAGGCACTACGCCCGGGCGGGCTGGCGCTGTCGCGCTTTACCGGGTTTGCCCCGCTCGCCGCCCGCAGCGCCGTGGACGCGGCACGGTGGCTGCTGGTGCTGCCGGAGGGTGCCGAATTCCTCGACTACGCCGACCCGGCGCGCGGGGTCTTCCGCCTCGCCGTGCTCGACCGGGCCGGCGTCCAGCTCCTTCTCCACGTCGCGCCGGCGGAGCTTGCGCTGCCGGACCCCGAGGCGCTGGAGGCGCTGTTCGCGGCCCCACAAGCAGGAGCCGATCCGACGCTCCTGCTTGGCCAGCCCGCCCGCGCCACCGCGACCCGCGGGCGGCAGGTCTGCGTCTGCAACGCGGTTGCCGAACCCGCGATCCGTGCCGCGATCCGCGCCGGCTGCCGGAGCGTCGAGGCGATCGGCGCGGCCACCGGCGCCGGCACCGGCTGCGGTTCATGCCACTCCGAACTGAAGGGATTTCTCCGCCATGACCTCGTTGCCGCCGAATAGCAAGGCGCATCCCGTCATCCTCGCCGGCACCGGGCCGGGCGATCCGGATCTTCTCACCCTGCGGGCCGTACGGGCGATCGGCGCCGCCGAAATCATCCTGCATGATGCGCTGGTCGATGCTCGCATCCTGGTCCTTGCCGCCCCGGATGCCGTCCTCATCCATGTCGGCAAGCGGTGTGGCCGGCACGCGATGAGCCAGACAGAGATCAACCGCCGCCTTGTCGAATGCGCGCGCACCGGCGCTCGGGTGCTACGGCTGAAGGGCGGAGATCCGATGATCTTCGGCCGGGCCGGCGAGGAGATCGCGGCCTTGCGGGCCGCAGGCATTGCGGTCGAGGTGATCCCGGGGATCACAGCGGCCTCGGCGGCGGCGGCGTCTGCCTGCGTCTCGCTGACCGCGCGGGGCAGGGCGCGCGCTGTCACCCTGGTCACCGGCCACACCGCCGATGGCGGGCTACCGCCTCAGGACTGGGCGGCACTGGCCCGGCTCGATTCGACCCTCGTCTTCTACATGGGCTCCCGCCACGCCCGAGCGATCGCCGACCGCCTGATCGAGGCCGGGCTCGATCCCGCCACGCCGGCGATGCTGCTGACCAATGTCAGCCGCCCGGGCGAGACGCGCCGGCTTGCCCGCCTCATCGACCTCGCAGACGGAATCGCCGCCGCCGATCTCGCGGCCCCGGCGCTGATCCTGATCGGCGCCGCGCTCGACGCGGCGGTTCCGGTGGCGACTATTCAGGCGGACGCCCGCGAGCTGTCGTGAGCCAGCCCCGCGCCTCGACATGGTCGGCGATCCGGCGAGCCGTTTCGGGCATCGACATCCCTTCGGCGCGCCATCGCTCGCGAAGTACCGCGATTTCAGACAGCCGTGCGGCCCAGTCCGCCCCGAATTCGACTTCGAGATGCCGACGCAGCACAGAGGACAGGCCGGCTGCCTGACCGCCGGTCGAGACCGTCAGCAGCAGATCGCCGCGCCTCACCTGCGCCACGGAATGAAAGTCGCAGTCGGGCAGGCGGTCCTCGACATTCACCAGCACGCGCGCCGCCCGCGCCGCCGCGACCAGGCCCGCGCGAACCACGTCCGGAACGTCGACGATCCAGAGCGCATGCAGTCGCGCGAGGTCATCGCCCGTCGGCATTCTGCGGCATAGCGCGGCGCCAGCTTCCGCGATTGTCGCCGCATCCGGATCCTCACTGAACAGAAGGGCGGCATCGGCGCCGCCTTCACACAGCGCACGCAGCCTGCGAAGCGACATAGGACCGTTGCCGCATACGCCGAGACGGCAATAGCTCGGATCGAGCACGATCGGAATCATGAGATCATCCCAACAGGAAACGGAACCGCATCAAGGCTAGCAACCGCAAGATCGCTCACAATCGTGCGTCAGGAGGATAGCGGCGCCTTGTCTGCTTTCAGAAGTTCAAAAATCGCTGCGTTACGACCGAAACCCAGACAGAGGCCGCCCATGGCGAGGCGCATGCATTCAAACGTGGGCGGGACATGGCGGCGTGGCTGGGGCTCGTTCCACGGCAAATGACAACGGGTGGAAAACCGCGCCTGCTCGGCATCAGCAAACGCGGCAATCGTTATTTGCGGAAGAACTTGATCCATGGCGCACGAGCGGCGCTGCCTTATCTTGTCGAACGTGATACGCCGTTGGGCCGCTGGGCGCGGGGATTGCTCGATCGAGCGCATAAGAACGTGGTCGTAGTCGCGCTGGCCGCGAAGCTGGCTCGGATCGCATGGGCCGTTTTGGCGCACGGTTGCGATTACGACGCCCAATTCGAAGCGGCGGCTGCGGCCGCATGACGGAATCGCCCGAACAGCGCTCACAGTTGGGCGCGAAAGGGCAGTCGATGTCTGCGTGAGGTGAAAGGAAGATGGCCTGACAGTCGAACGGCGGCTTGAAAACCTGACGCAGTGAACGGCCTCCGAGGCCGGTGTGATTATGAGGATCAGGCCGCGCGGATCTCCATCTTGGCCGGGTTCGAAGCCCGAGACCGGATACGTTGAAGCAGACTGATTAGAGCCAGATGAAAATCACCCCTTGCGGACGGGGCGGGCCATACGTTCTCCGCGACCGGCTGCTCGCGCAGCAACAGAGCCGGATCAAGGAACTCCGCCATGCAAAGTACGAAGACGTTCTGACCGCAAATCCGTCCATCACCGTGCTGCGCGGCGCGGTTCGACTCAGCACAGGCGCTGACCGTGAGCCTGACCGATGGAAACGCGCGAACCGTCGCGTTCGACCGCTGCCTGATCGCCACCGGCGGCAGTCCCGCCATTCCGTCGATCCCGGGCTTGAGCGAAACCCCTTACTGGACCTCGACCGAGGCATTGGTCAGCGACACGATTCCCGGGCGACTAGCCGTGATCGGCTCCTCGGTTGTTGCGGTCGAACTCGCGCAAGCCTTCGCCCGGCTGGGCAGCCAAGTAACGATCCTGGCGCGTCACACGCTGCTTTTCCATGAGGATTCACTGATCGGCGAGACCATTGCCGCTGCCTTCCGCGCCGGGGGGATCGAAGTCCTCGAACATACCGAGGCCAGCCGGGTTGACTACCGGAATGACGAATTTGTCCTCGCGACCGGGAAGGGTGAATTGTGTGCCGACAGGTTGCTCGTCGCGACCGGTCGTGCGCCGAACACGCGGGATCTGAATCTCAGCGCGGCTGATGTCACCGTGAACGCCAACGGTGCAATCGTCACCGATCGGAGCATGCTGACCAGCACGCAGGGAATCTACGCAGCTGGAGATTGCACCGACCGACCGCAATTCGTCTATGTGGCGGCCGCGGCAGGCACACGGGCGGCGATCAACATGACCGGCGGCAGCGGGACGCTCGATCTCGCGACGATGCCGGCTGTGGTATTCACCGATCCGCAGGTCGCCACCGTGGGCTTGAGTGAACAGGAAGCGCGCCAAGCCGGCATCGAAACCGACAGCCGCACGCTTACCCTCGACAACGTGCCTCGCGCGCTCGTTAATTTCGACACGCGCGGCTTCATCGAGCTGGTGATCGAGGAAGGTAGCCGTCGGCTGATCGGCGTACAGGCGGTGGCCCCAGAGGCTGGCGAACTGATCCAGACGGCGGCGCTAGCGATCCGTACGCGGATGACAGCGCAGGAGCTGGCCGACCAGCTATTCCCCTACCTGACGATGGTCGAGGGCTTGAAGCTTGCCGCGCAGACCTTCAGCAAGGACGTGAAGCAACTCTCCTGCTGCGCCGGCTGAGGTGAGGCAGCCGACGTGCTGGATACAGATATGCTCACGCCAACTCACAATATCGTCTCCGCGAAGATGATCCGCCACTATGAGACGATCGGCTTGATCGCAAGGCCGGTTTGGCAGGAGAACGACTACCTCACCTATGGTTCTGATGATGTACACTGGCTGAGGTTCATCAGGCGGGGGCGCGCGCTCGGCAACCTGATCGCGACAATCTGTCAGCTTCTCGCACTCTGGGGTGACACCAACCGGCCGAGCGCGGATGTCAAGCGGATTGCTCTGGCTCATCCGGAATCCATGCGCAGCAAGATTGCCGAACTCGTTTCTATGGCCAGAGCGATCGAACACCTTGCAGATTTTTGCATGAGCGATCATCAGCGAGATTGTCCGATCCTCGACGATCTCACCAGCGCATCTCTTCTACCTGACGACGGTGATCGCGGGTTATCCGATCGACGCAATCATTGCTGCCTTCGGCGCCGTGCCCCGCATCCGCAACGAGACCGTCGCACTTGCCCATATTTCCTTGAATTACACGCCGATCCTCAACATCCTGCTCCTGGCGGTATCATCACTCCTAGCGCTGCGGTTCCTGAGCACTGGTGCACCGGACATGTTGCGCATGATGGTGGCGCTATCCGAAGGCCAGGATCATCACCATGACCATATCTGAACCACCCGCCGCCTCCCCCCGCATGCAGGAAGCCTTCGATCCTGCGCCCAGACGCCCTATGCCGGACAGCGACAACCATAGAGGATACTGGGCGTCTCCGGCCTGAAGCCGGCGAACGCTACAGTTATGGTGCAAGGCAACAAACCCAATCCGGCACGTCTGCGGATCGTTCTGGCCTTCGGCGCGCTCGGGCTATTCGCCGTGGCGGGTGTTGTTGCGCTTGCGGCGGGCCTGTCCTTCCATGGGCTGACCGCCTCGCCGGACGCAATCGTCCGCATCATCCGCTCCTGGGGCGCATGGGGCGCGCTCGCCGCGATCTCCCTGATGATCGCGCATTCCTTCCTGCCGCTGCCAGCCGAGGTGATCGCGGTTGCAAACGGCATGATCTTCGGGCCCGTCTGGGGAACCGTGATCACCTGGACCGGCGCGATGCTCGGGGCCTGGGCCGCCTTCGGCCTCGCGCGCCTCTTCGGCCGCCCCCTCGTCGAGACATTCGTCCCCGCACGATATCGGCACACGCTCGATGACTGGGCGGAAACGCGGGGCGCGATACCACTTCTCATCCTCCGCCTGATTCCGATCGTCGCGTTCAACCTGATCAACTACGCGGTCGGCCTCGCGCGTATCTCGTGGTGGACCTTCACCTGGACGACCGGCCTTGGAATCCTCCCCATGACCCTGTTGATGGTGGTACTGGGAGATCGTCTGGCCAGCGTTTCCGGCGAAGCGGGGCTGGTCGTCCTCGCCGGTGTGCTGCTGGCCTGGCTCGCGGTCAAGCTACTGCGGAAGCGTCTCCCACCGCACCGGCCGGGCCGGAGATCGCCGGCCCGCCCACGCTCTGGATCATGAAGCGTCCC
>NC_009468.1:0-187422 GCF_000016725.1 Acidiphilium cryptum JF-5
TCCTACTCCGGTCAGATCCTTCGACGGAAACGGGATGCACATTACCTGAAATCCCTCGACTTCACCTTAATGCCATCGATATGTCGATCCGGAACAAATATATCCCCGGGCGCTCGTCCAAGCGTATCGCGCGGATCTTGGCCAACGCAGTGTCCGCGCGGCATAGGAAAAACGTTTTCCCGCCTTCCAATACTCGCGAGAGCGGCCGACATATCGGTCAGGCGATGGGCGATGAGATGGACGACCTCACCCTCCCGCTGAATCTGCCCGTAAACCGCGATCATGCCAGAGGACAGAATGATGAGGCGCTGTTTTTCGTAGAGATTTGGCCAGATGACGAGATTGGCGATCCCGGTTTCATCTTCGATGGTGATGAACATGACGCCCCTGGCCGAACCAGGGCGTTGGCGGACCAGCACGATCCCGGCGGTTTCCAGGAATTTGCCGTCTCGCGTAGACATGACCTGATCGCAGGATACGATTCTCTCGCGCCGCAGATCCTCTCTCAGATAGGCGACCGGATGCGACCGGAGCGATAAGCCCAGATGAACATAATCCTCGACCACCTCGCCGCCCCCAGTCAGTGGTTTCAAGGCAAATACCGGTTCCTGGAGTTCTGAAACCGGCTGTTCCGTGCGATTGGCGACGGCCGCGAACAGCGGCAACGCCTCGTCGCGCAACGCCTTGATCGCCCACAGTGCATCGCGCCGAGCGAGTTTCAACGATGGCAGGAACGCATCGGCCTCGGCCATCTGCACCAGCGCAGCCGTCGGGACGCCAGCGCGGCGCCAGAGATCATCCACCGAGGCGAAGAGGTGGTTGGCGCGGGCTGCTATCATTTTTGCAACGTGCGGATTGGCGACTCCCTTCACCATGCGCAGACCCAGACGAACGGCGAGCCGGCTTTCGTCATGGGTCGGCTCCAGCGTGCAGTCCCAGCGCGAGGCGTTGACGCAGACCGGTCTGATCTCGACACCATGGTCCTTTGCATCGCGCACAATCTGCGCTGGCGCATAGAACCCCATCGGCTGTGCATTCAGCAGGGCAGCGCAGAACACGTCCGGGTGGTGGCATTTCAGCCAGGAGGATGCGTAGGCGATCAGCGCGAAGGAGGCGGCGTGGGATTCCGGGAAACCATAGCTGCCGAAGCCTTCGAGTTGCGAGAAGGTGCGTTCGGCAAATTCCTGCTCGTAGCCGTTGGCGACCATGCCGCTCACCAGCTTGTCGCGGAAATGCGAGACACCGCCGGTGAATTTGAATGTTGCCATTGAGCGACGCAATTGATCCGCCTCGGTCGCGGTGAAGCCGGCGCACTCGATTGCCACACGCATCGCCTGTTCCTGAAACAGCGGCACGCCGAGGGTTTTGCCGAGGACTTTTTCAAGCTCCGGCTTGGGATAGACCACCGCTTCCTTGCCCTCGCGCCGGCGCAGATAGGGATGCACCATGTCGCCCTGGATCGGACCAGGCCGCACGATCGCGACTTCGATGACCAGGTCGTAGAAGGTGCGCGGTTTCATCCGCGGCAACATGACCATCTGCGCGCGGCTTTCGATCTGGAACGTACCCAGCGTATCGGCCCGGCGAATCATCGCATAGGTGTGCGGATCCTCGGCGGGAATGGTGGCGAGATCGAGCTCGATCCCCTTGTGCTGGGCAAGAAGGTCGAACCCGCGCTTCATGCAGGAGAGCATGCCCAGAGCCAGGCAATCGACCTTCATGAATTTCAGGGCATCGATGTCGTCCTTGTCCCACTCGATGATCTGGCGGTTGTCCATTGCGGCAGGTTCGATCGGCACCAGCTCATCGAGCCGATCGCGGGTAAGCACGAAACCGCCGGGATGCTGCGATAGGTGACGCGGCGTGCCGATCAACTCCCGCGCCAGATCGATCGCCAGTTTCAGGCGGCGGTCTTCGAGGTTGAGGTGCAGTTCCGCGGCGTGTTTGGGTTCGATCCCGCCTTCCGACCAGCCCCAGACCTGGGCATTCAGCGCCGTGATCAGATCTTCCGGCAGGCCGAGCGCCTTGCCGACGTCGCGCAGCGCCCCTTTGGTCCGGTAGCGGATCACGGTGGAGCAGAGGGCGGCGTGATCGCGGCCATAGGTGTCAAACACCCATTGCATGACGATCTCTCGGCGTTCATGTTCGAAATCGACATCGATATCCGGTGGTTCGCGCCGTTCCTCGGAGATGAATCGTTCAAACAGCAGATCGTTGCGCTCCGGATCGATCGAGGTGATGCCCAGCACAAAGCAGACCGCGCTATTGGCCGCCGAGCCGCGTCCCTGGCAGAGAATGCCTTGGCTGCGGGCGAAGCGGACGATGGAATTCACCGTCAGAAAATACGGCGCGTAGTCGAGCGTCTCGATCAGGCGGAGTTCATGCCTGAGGATGGTGACGACCTCGGCTGGCACCCCGGCAGGATAGCGTTGCGCGGCACCTTCCCAGGTCAATTGTGTCAAGGCTTCCTGCGTGGTGAGACCGGGGAGCACGTTTTCATCGGGATATTGGTATCGGAGTTCGTCGAGCGAAAACAGGCACCGATCCGCAATCTCCTGGGTTCGGGCCAGCGCCTCAGGATAACGGCTGAAGAGCCGGTGCATCTCGGCCGGCGGTTTCAGATAGCGATCGGCATGGCGTTCCCGCCGAAACCCGGCGTCGTCTATCGTGCAGCCGTGACGGATGCAGGTAACGACATCCTGCAGAATGCGGCGGTCCCTGGCGTGGAACAGCACGTCGTTGGTCACCACGGTCGGCACCTTTGCGCGCGCGGCCAGGTTCGACAGCTCGAATAGCCGCAGTGCATCGTTGGGCCGGCGTCGCAAGGTCAGCGCCAGATAGGCGCGATCGCCGAATGACTGGGCCAGGCGGCGGAGATTGCGCACGCAGGCGTCATCGGCCTCCCCAGGCACGAGCACCCCGATCAGACCCTCGGCATAGGCCACCAGATCGGACCAATCGAGACGGCATTGGGCCTTGCCGCCCCGTTGCTTACCCAAAGACAGCAGGCGGGACAGCCGGGCATAGGCCGGGCGGTCAGTCGGATAGACCAGCAGCGCCGTGCCATCGGTCAGGTCGAGCCGGCAGCCGACGATCAGACGCATGTCGTTCGCCTTGGCCGCGACATGGGCGCGCACGATCCCGGCGAGGGTATTGCGATCGGTAATGGCCAATGCTTCGAGGCCGAGATGGGCCGCTTGGGCGAATAACTCGTCGCAGGAGCTGGCACCACGCAGAAAACTGAAATGCGAGGTGCAGTGCAGCTCGACATAGGCGGTATCGGTGCTCATCCGAATATCCCGTGCAGGAACCAGCGATGCGAGCCGGTGGCGTTATCCTCGCCATCCCCCGCCCGGAACACCCAGAATCGCTCGCCGGCGTCATCCTCGATCCGGAAATAATCCCGCACTGCGATCAACTCGGCGTCGCGTTTCCACCATTCGCCAAATACCCGCTCAGGTCCGTCCGCGCGTTTGACGCGCCGGCGGATGCCGCGCCACGTGAAGTTGACCGGCGGATGGTCGGGAAGCAATGCAACGGTCTCGATCGGTTCGGGGTTTGGCAGCAGGCGCGTCGGCCGGGGCCAATGATCCGGCCAGTTCATTTTGGTCGGCGGCGCGGTCGCCGCGATCCGGCTCAAGGATCGTTCAGGCACATCGCTCGCCACCGGCGCAAACCGATACAGCCGGTCGCCGCCGACCCGATTGGCGATGGTATCGATCAGATCCGAGATGTCGGTCTCCGGTTCATCCGCGAGCAGCGATGTCAACTGCTTCGGCCCGAACGGTTCGGACCGTGCGGCGCAGAGCGCCATGATCTCGATACCAAAGCCGGGATCGATCGTCTCGATTTTGTCGCATAGCAGTCGGGTCAAGCGTTTGGCGTTTCGCGCCGGCAAAGCGGTGCCGACGCGGATCGCCTCGGAGTGCGCATCGACCCGATGAAACACAAGATCGAGTTGTCGCGCGCCGAGCCCTTTGGCCTCAAGCATGGTGCAAAGTTCGGTGACCAGAATCCCGGTATAGCGGGCGATGGTCTCCGCGGCACCGATCGGTTCGGCGAAATTTTGTCGCACCTCAATCAGATCCGGTGACCGCGCCGCTTCAATCGCCTCGGCCAAAGTGCCCAACGCCTGATCCAGCCTGCGGTGCAGTTGCGGACCGAACCGCAGGGCGAGCGGTGCGCGCGGTTGATCGGCCAGATCGCCGATCCGTTCAAACCCCAGCCGGCGCAAACCGGTGATCATCTCCGTCGGCAAGCGCAAGGCGGCAATTGGTAGTGTGAGCAGGATGTCGCGCGACTGGTCTGCCAGCGCGACGAACACCGGGTTCGCGAGAAACCGCGCCAGCGCATGCGCCGCCCCCCAGCTATCCGCCATCGCAGCGCGAGCGGTCACTCCGGCAGCGGCCAAGCGGGCGATCATGTCCCGCAGCATCTGTGCCTCGCCACCCCGCAGGTGGGCCGCCCCAGTCGCATCGATGACCAGCCCGTCCGGCGGATCGGCCGCAACAATCGGCGCGTAGCGGTGCAGCGCCCATAGCGCCAGGCGCTCGAGCCCTGCCACATCCGCCAGCGGTTCCGCGTCCCTGATCGTCAAGCCGGGAATCAGGGCCTGCGCCTGGGCCACCGCCATGCCGATCCGCAGGCCAAGATCTTGCGCCACACCATTGGCTGCGAAAACGATCCGTCGATTGCCGTCCCGATCGGCGAGGATCAGTGGTGTCTCAGGTGACGGTGGTGCGGTATCCACGAGCCCCGACACCGGCTGCCCAGGCCGCTGAGCCGAGGCGCGCCGGTCCCGATTGTATCGATCGATCGGCCAGTTCGGCAGAAACAGCGAGACGACCCTGGGCATCGCATGCCTCCACTTCAAAATCGGCACTCTCGCCGGCCCGGCACCGGATCAACTCGACATGCCAGCGCGCCCGCCCGATCCCCGGCACCGGTAGCGGCGCCGAGGGCAGGACGCTCACCCGCCATCGCGTGGTTGCGGCGGTCGGTTGCCCGAAATCACTGGCATCGGCCTGGCGTCGCCAGCGTCGCAGCGCGATCCCCGGTGTGCCGGAACTTTCCGCAGCCAATTGCAATCGCCGTGAATGGGTCATCGAAAGCCGGCCAAGCTCAGCGACCACGCCGCCCAGCCCACCATGGCGCAAACCCTCCTCGAAACAGGTCAGCACCGATGTTTCATCGCCTGCCTCGACATAGATCACCCGGTCGGCCGACAGACCGGCCTGGGCGATGGCGGGTGCGAACAGATCCGGGCGCGTCAGGCACCACAACACCGGTCCTCTGGTCCTCGCCATGATTCCGGCTGCAAACAACGCTGCCGCCGCGCCATCGATCGCCCCGTTGCCGCCGCCCGCGACCTCATGCAGTGCCCCCGAGGCTAGCCCGCCACCGGGCAGCCGCGCGTCGAGTTCATCCACCCCGAACGGCAGAATAGCCGCCGTGCGCTTCTTGCCGGCTTCGATCCGCCGGATTTTCTCTCGTAACGCATTCATGGCGGGCGTCGGTTGCACTTCCTGGATCAGCCTTTCAGGGAGATGATTATGTTCGCTATTTGTTCTTATCGTTCGCTGAGAGTCAACCCAGGAAAACGGGCGCCAGCGCTATGATGCAGGATGCCGGGCGGGAGCGCCCCGAGTCATACAATGAGATCGCGCGTGCATCTCGCTGACAATGAACCGTTCAATGGCCGCGCGCCTGTACTGAGCCGACCTATCAAATTTTTTGTGAGACCAACGGTGTGCGCCCGCCCATGCTCCTTGGGCAATCCGGTCTACGGGTTAACAGTTGCGAACAAAACAGGAAAATCGGATAGTCGGTTCCAACACGGTGAAGGGACCGAAAGTGACCACCGCGACCTATCTGGACAAACTCAACGTCGAGCAACGAAGCGCGGTCGTCCACGGCATCGATTCCGCCACGACAACGCATATCGGCGCGCCGCTGCTGGTGATCGCCGGGGCAGGATCCGGCAAGACCAGCACGCTGGCTCATCGGGTAGCCCATCTGATCGTCAACGGCGTCGATCCTCGCCGCATCCTGTTGATGAGTTTCTCACGCCGAGCCGCTGCCGAGATGATCCGCCGCGCTGAACGCATCTCGGTTCAGGCTATGGGCGGGAAGACAGGGGCAATGACCGATGCTCTAACCTGGGCGGGCACCTTCCACGGCATCGGGGCTCGGCTGCTGCGGGACTATGCCGAACAGATCGGATTGGATCCGGCATTCACGATCCATGACCGGGAAGATTCCGCCGATCTGATGAACCTTGTCCGGCACGAACTGGGTTTCTCGACGACTGAACGACGGTTCCCGACCAAAAGCACATGCCTTTCGATCTATTCCCGCTGCGTGAACACCGAATTGTCCCTCGATGATATTCTGCCCACGACTTTTCCATGGTGTTCGTCATGGGAGGCCGAACTGCAACATCTGTTCGGTGCTTACGTCGAAGCGAAACAGCGGCAGAACGTGCTCGATTACGATGACCTGTTGCTCTACTGGGCGCAGATGGTCAGCGAACCAGCTTTAGCCGAAGATATCGGCGGGCGTTTCGATCACGTCCTGGTCGACGAGTATCAGGACACCAACAGGCTGCAATCTTCCATTCTGCTCGCGCTGAAACCCGGCGGTCGCGGTCTGACTGTGGTAGGCGACGACGCACAATCGATCTACGCGTTCCGTGGTGCCACCGTGCGCAACATTCTCGATTTTCCTGGAGCGTTCAGCCCGGCGGCTGATATCATCACGCTGGAACAGAATTACCGGTCCACCACCGCGATCCTTGCCGCGGCAAACGGGGTTATCGGCCTTGCCAAGGAGAGGTTCACGAAAAACCTTTGGAGCAATCGCACGACTGAAACGCTACCGCAGCTTGTCCATGTCCGCGACGACGCCGACCAGGCACGGTTCATCGTCGAGCGCGTGCTCGAGAACCGCGAGGCCGGCATGACGCTCAAACAGCAGGCCGTTCTGTTCCGCACATCGCATCACAGCGGCGCCCTCGAGGTCGAACTGACCCGGCGAAACATCCCCTTCGTCAAATTCGGTGGACTGAAATTTCTGGATTCCGCGCATATCAAGGATGTCATCGCCGTCCTGCGCTGGGCCGAGAACCCGCGCGACCGCGTCGCGGGCTTCCGGGTGATGCAATTACTGCCTGGTGTGGGTCCGACCTCAGCCGCAAAAGTGATGGATCACATGCAAGGCGCCGCCGATCCGATCGGTGCCCTCGGCGATGCGCCGACACCGCCGCGTGCCCGCAGCGATTGGACGCATTTTATCGAAACCATCCGGACTCTGCGGTCACGCTCCGCCATCTGGCCCGGCGAACTTGAGTTGATCCGCCGCTGGTACGAGCCGCATCTGGACCGCATGCACGACGATGCTAGCGTCCGGCTCGCCGACCTGATCCAACTCGAGCAGATCGCCAGTGGCTATCCTTCACGTGAACGCTTCCTGACCGAACTGACGCTCGATCCACCGGACGCCACCAGCGATCAGGCCGGGGTACCGCTCCTCGACGAGGACTACCTCAATCTCTCGACTATCCATTCCGCCAAGGGCCAGGAATTCCAGTCGGTCTTCGTCCTGAACGTCGTGGACGGCTGCATGCCCTCCGATCTGGGCACCGGGCAATCGCAAGAAATCGAGGAGGAACGCCGCCTGCTCTACGTCGCGATGACGCGGGCCAAGGATGATCTTCACCTGATGATCCCGCAGCGGTTCTTCGTGCATGGTCAGGCCGCCTATGGTGATCGGCACGTCTACGCCGCGCGCACACGGTTCATACCGAATGCCATCGTCCATCTGTTCGACATGACGAACTGGCCGCCTGCAGTCGCTGGCCCCACCAACGCCAAATCAATCGGCCCGGTGCCACGCATTGATCTCAGCGCGCGGATACGCGGCATGTGGCGCTCGGGCGCGCAAAATGTGTAACCTCTCCAGTGTCACGAAAGGGCAGCAGGCAATCCGCGAATTGACCCGGGCCATGCTCGATACGACAGGCAATCTGCCGTCCCTTCCTGCTATCTTCCCCGATGCGCTGGCCCCAGTGGTTCGCAATGCACCCGACGGCGAGCGCGAGCTGACGATGATGCGGTGGGGCATGCCAGGTCCATCGCAATTGGGCGGCGCGCCGGTGACCAATATCCGCAATACCACCAGCCCGCATTGGCGGCGCTGGCTCCCACCGCAGAACCGGTGCCTCGTGCCTGCCACGTCGTTCAGCGAATGGGCGGACACCAAGCCGAAGAAAACCCCGGTCTGGTTCGCTCTCGACCAGAGCCGGCCGCTCTTCGCGTTTGCCGGTCTCTGGACGGTTTGGCACGGCAAACGAGGCACGAAGGCAAACCCGATTGAGGGTGAGCTTCGGCTCTTCGGGTTTCTCACGACTGAACCAAACAGTATCGTCCGTCCGATCCACCCGAAAGCCATGCCCGTCATCCTGACGACTCCTGAGGAAATGGACGTCTGGATGCGGGCGTCGTGGTCCGAGGCGGCGGGACTGCAACGGCCCCTGCCTGGTACCAAACTCGTCATTATGAACTACCGCCGCCAAGCCGCTCACGCGGCTCTGGCGAAGGTTTCGGTCACAATGGACCGGGCCCGTTCCTCACCCAAGATACGCTGGCCGATGTTCCACAGCACCCAAGCTGACGCCTGATCGCGCCCGATCACCTGCCCATCGGGCAGAATGTGAGTGCGCTCGGACAGCGCTTTCTTTCGGACCGCCCCGCTGACCGGATCGGTCTGCGATGGCCTGTGCTTGCGTGGATCGACCAAGATCACCCGACCCGCAGCTTCTTCCGCTTTCGAGGTCAGGAGGGATAACCAGCTACCGGGCGCGGTATCAAGGATCGCCCGGTTCAGGCCCGCCTTCTGGCGGACATTCTTGCCCGGCCTCTCCGCCGTCCCCTTGGCGGAGGCCGTCATGTTCTTCACCGAAAGATCCTCGGTGATGATGACCGCGTGGTCGCGGACGAGCCGCGCGGTGGTCTTGTGGTTCCGGTCCTTCCGCCGGTTCGCCAGCTTGCGGCTGCGCCTGGCCAGCAGCTTCCGCGCCCTGGCGGCCCGCTTCGAGCGCTTGCCCCGGAGGGGGCGGGACAACTCGCGCTGCGCCACCTTGAGGCCGTCCTGCGCCTTGACCAGCAGCCGGTCGTTTTCGACCTCGGCGAACTGCATTGGCCCCGTGCAGAGCGTCGCCATCGTCTCGACACCCCAATCCAGCCCAACGACAGAATCCCCTATCCGCTCGCGGTGCGGTTCGCACTCGACCACAAGCGAGAGGAACCAACCATCCGCCTTGCGCTGAATGTCGGCGCAGACCACCCGGCCCGGTGTCCGGGCCTCGCCACGCGCGCGCATCGTGCCGATGCCCGACAGGCGCAGCCGCCCGTGCCGCCAGTTCGCGCCAGGTTCGAACCTGAAGCCGTCGCCGTGGGATTTGTACCCTATCGCGCGACAATCAACTTGAGAATCCAGCGTCAATCAGGATGAGAATGCGGCTGGGGAGGCACCGGCGGAGGGCGTAGCCCGGAGCCGGTGCCTCCCCAGCCGGGCGGCGTCCTTGCCAGGGCGCCGCCGTGGTCGCGGCCGTCTGGGCCGCGGAGGATACCTCGTCACAACGGGGAGACCTTCGTGCCCGGCCGCCACATCAACGATCACCAGAAGAGGCTTTTCATGAGATATCGACAGACAGACGGCGTTGCCCTGGCGGCCGCCAAGGCCGGCTTCAGCACGGCCGCGGGCTACCGGCTCGAGCAGGAGCGGCACTTACCGTCATCGCCGAAGCCGCCGCGCGGCCGGCGCCGCCCGGATCCGCTGGCGACGATCTTCGACGCTGAGGTGGTGCCGCTGCTGGAAGCCGCGCCCGGCCTCAGGGCCGTGGCGATCTTCGAGGAGATGTGCCGGCGGCATCCCGATCTCGCCCCGGGTGTCCGGCGGACGCTCGAGCGGCGTATCCGCACCTGGCGCGCGCTGCACGGGCCGGAGCAGGAGGTCATCTTTCGCCAGACCCATGAGCCGGGCGCGATGGGCCTGTCCGACTTCACCGACATGAACGAGCTCGGCATCATCGTCGCCGGCGCCCCGCTCGACCACCGGCTCTATCACTTCCGCCTGGTCTGGTCCGGCTTCGAGCACGCCCATGTCATCCTGGGCGGCGAGAGCTACGTCGCCCTCGCCGAGGGGCTTCAGAACGCCCTCTGGCTTCTGGGCGGCGCCCCGCGCGAACATCGCAGCGACAGCCTCTCCGCCGCCTTCCGCAACCTCACCGCCGAGAACGTCGCCGACCTGACCCGCCGATATGACGCGCTCTGCACCCATTACGGCATGACCCCGTCGCGCAACAATCGCGGTGTCGCTCATGAGAACGGCGCCATCGAAAGCCCCCACGGCCATCTCAAGCGCGCGGTCCGCGACGCCCTTCTCCTGCGTGGCAGCACAGTCTTCGTCGATCTCGAAGCCTATCGCCGCTTCATCGCCGAGATCGTCGGCCGCCAGAACCGGCGCCACGCCGAGCGCATCGACGCCGAGCGCGCCGCCCTGCAGAAACTCCCCGATCAGCGCACCGCCGATTACGAGGAGACCGTCGTCACCGTCACCTCCTCCGGCGGCTTCACCCTCAGGAAGGTCTTCTACACCGTCCCCTCCCGCCTGATCGGCCAGCGGCTCCGCGTCCGCCTCTATGACAACCGGCTCGAGCTGTTCCTCGCCGCCACCCCGCTGATGACACTCCCCCGCGGCCGGCCACAACCGGATGGCAGGCACGGCCACGTCGTCGACTACCGCCACGTCATCCACAGCCTGCGCCGCAAGCCGATGGCGCTGCTCAATCTCGTCTATCGCCACCAGCTCTTCCCGCGCGATGCCTATCGCCGGACCTTCGAGCACCTGCTCGAGCAGACACCGCCCAGGGACGCGTGCAGGATCATGGTCGAACTCCTCGCCATCGCCCATGAGCGCGCCTGCGAGGCTGAACTCGCCAGCGTCCTCGCCGCCGATATCAAAGCCGGCCGTCAGCCCGACCTCAAGGCCATCCGCCAGCGCTTCGCACCCGATCCTGCCAGCCTGCCCGCACTCACCATCCCGACCATGCCGCTCGCCAGCTATGACATCCTGCTCCAGGGAGCAGCCGCATGAGCGAGACCGCACGCACCGTCGACGCCCAGCGCCTTACCCTGCTGCTCAACGAGCTCAGGCTCCCCGCCATCAAGCAGGTCTGGCCCGACTTCGCCGCCCGCGCCGACAAGGAAGCATGGCCCGCCGCACGCCTCCTCGCCACGCTCGCCGAGCACGAGGTCGCCGAGCGCGACCGCAGGCGCATCGAGCGCCACCTCCTCGAAGCCAGGCTGCCGCCCGGAAAGACCATCGCCACCTTCACCTTCGAGGCCGTGCCGATGATCTCCAAGGCCCAGATCCTCGCCCTCTGCTCCGGCGACGGATGGCTCGAGACCGGCGCCAATCTCCTCGCCTTCGGCCCACCCGGCGGAGGAAAGTCCCATCTCGCCGCAGCCATCGGCCTCGCCCTCGTCGAGAATGGCTGGCGCGTGCTGTTCACCCGCACCTCCGACCTCGTCCAGAAGCTCCAGATCGCACGTCGTGAACTCGCCCTCGAGGCCACCATCGCCAAGCTCGACAAATTCCACCCGCTGATCCTCGACGACCTCGCTTACGTCACCAAGGATCAGGCCGAAACCTCGGTTCTCTTCGAACTCATCAGCGCACGCTACGAGCGTCGCTCCCTGATGATCACCGCCAACCAGCCCTTCGGTGAGTGGGGTAAGGTCTTCCCAGATCCCGCCATGACACTCGCCGCCGTCGACCGCCTCGTCCACCACGCCACCATCTTCGAGATGAACGTCGAAAGCTATCGCCGCAAAACCGCCATCCAACGACGAGCCGGACCAGGACGCCCACCCACACGCGCGACAATCAACGAAAACATCAGATTGTCGCTCCACGACAATCAAGTCGCCGAAACACGCTTGCCAGCATCAAACCAATCCGATTAACGTTCCGAGGTCGCGATCACTTTCTCATCCTGATCGCCGCGCTTCTCATCCTGATTGTCGCGCTACATGTACCCCCAGCCAGGGAAGCGGTCGCGGCCCTTGTATCTCGGAAACCCCGGCGTCTCGCCTGCCTTCACTCGGCGGAAGAAATGGCTGAAAGCCATATCGAGGCGCTTGAGCGTGACCTGCAGGGACTGCGCATTCAGCCCGAGATAGGCGGTGTCATCGCGCCTGATCTGGGTGACGGACTTGCACTGCGCCGCATAGCCTATGGAGGTCTTGGACAGGCGCCATGCGTCAATGCGTTCTTGCAGGGCGGCGTTGTACAGCGCCCGATGAAGGTCGCAGACGCGCTCCATCTCGGTCGCCTGCGTGGCGGAAGGATACAGCTTCAGCGTGACGCGGCGCATGACAAGTGCCATAGTCTTATGATAAACTTGGTTACATGGCAGAACAAGCTAAATTTTCTAAATTATATCATTGTGTTTACGCGCTAAACTATCACTTGGTTCTTGTGACAAAGTACCGGCGCAAATGCATCACAGGCCCGATGCTCGGCCGCTTCCGTGAGATCGCCGCGGCCCGGTGCGAGGGGTGGGGCGGCAAACTGATCGAGGTGAACGGTGAACCGGATCACGTCCACCTGCTGATCTCCCTACCGCCGAACCTCGACCTCAGCCGGTTCGTGAATAACCTCAAGACAACAACCTCCCGGCTGATCCGCAAGGAGTTCGCCGCCGAGGTGGACACGGTCTACCGAAAGCCGGTGTTTTGGAGCCGGTCATACTGCGTGATTTCGTGCGGGGGCGCTCCCCTGTCCGTCATCAAGCAATACATCGAGCAGCAGGCGGCACCGGAATGAGCGCGCTTTGCGCGCGGCGGCTTTCACCACCAACCAAATCGCTTCGCGGTTCTGGTTGGAGCACTAGCCGCAAGTTCGGTAGCAAAGGGTGAGCGTTACGATGGGGACGAACCATGATGCATGATGATTGAACTTCACCGGCGGTCGCCCCAGGCCGAGAAAAGTTGTCAGCCTCGCGCCAATCGAGGGCGCTCCGCCGTATTGGCCACGCTCACGGAAGCCGACATTGCCGCGATAGCACGCCCATAGGTAGTCTGCCAGAGTGGCTGACTGCGACCCATGGTGATCCAGAATGGGTATTTTGTCCTGTCTGATTTCAGATAGCCCGCCACTACCGTGGCGGAGGCTTCAGAGAGCTTGATTCAGGTCAATTCGCCCAAGTTTGAGAGTGCTAAGAAATTATGGGCTTTTGGACTTGCGGTGTGCTGCGTCCGGCCCGCATCCTCGGAAGGAGGGACCGATGAGCGCAGGCAGTTTCCGGGCCGCGTTAGTGGCGTTCTCGACAGTGATTGTTCCGGCAGCAGCGCAGGCTGAGCCACCGGCGACGACGGTGCAATATCAGGTAATGGTCAGCGCCGGGCTTGCGGCGCGTAAGCCCTTCGAAGCGTGGTTTGTTCTCGACAAATCTTCCGATCCTCGTGTGCCTGGCTACTCCATCCCTGCCGGAGCGACGATCCGCTTCGTTTTCCCAAAATCGTTCACTCCGAAACCCGGCGGCGTGCTCGGAGCTGTGATGCTGAAAGGCTGGTCCCAGGGCGCCATTTCCACGAAGTTCATCACGGCGCTCGATCCAACGAACCCACGTGTCGTGGCAATCCATTTCGCCGCGCCGATTGCACCGGGATCCGTTGAAAATCCCGGCTTGAAGGCAATTCACCTGCGCACAAACGAAATCAACCCAACGACGGCCGGCAGCTACCCGATCACGATCCAGTTCGTCGACGCCGGGGCGCTCTCGGGTAAGACGACTGCGATCGCCCACATCACGAAAAAGCCGGTGCCCAACATTGCGGCATACAATCAGCTCCACCCAGGAAAAGACGAAGACTGGCAGCATGTGAGAGCTGGCCATGCAGCGCACTTGCCAATCGATTTCCTTGCGACCTTACCGAATGAATGCCGCTCATCCTTCAGTCTGAAGTCGACGGGTGACCGCACACTCAATATCTTAAGCGATGGCAAGCCGATTGGCTCGATCTCCGCGAATGGCGTGCCCGTGGTGCTTACGCCACAGCCGTTCGGACCGGGCTTCGCGCGGCTCGGCGTCGTTGAAGTCCACGCAAAGGCAGGTTCGACGGCGGGGATGGCGGAAATCACAGCAGCCCTGAATGGTGGCACGCATTACACGATCCACCTCATTGTCGAAGACCGATAAAGCCTCTGCCCCGGGGCGCCATTTGGAGACCATTTAGTATTGGTTTCGTAATGTTTGCCAGCGGCTTCAGGCTCTCTTGTCGGTGTGGCCGGCTGCGGCTGTCGGCGGAATGGCTTTTCTGATCTGCGCTTGATCCGAATCAATGCGTGCGGCTTGGAGCGCGGATAAATGGAATGCAGATTTCCCCGACTGGTGGGTGCGTGCCTCCGTTCAGAGCCGATGCCTGATCGGCGGCGTTGCACCGCCGTGTGTTGCCTGTATGCCGCATTCTCGGTTGCCGGCAGGAAAAGGCCATGAATACCCTTCCGCCACGGTCGCCGGAAACACGGCCGGATAATTCGCCGCTTTCGAGCGGCGTTGAGAAACAGCAAGCGTCACGTCCACCCAGCCGATGGCGACGCGTCGTAGGGGGGGCCATCGTCATTCTCGTAATCGCCGCCGGCGCCGGATGGTTGTGGCGTGGCTATTCACGGGCATTCACCGTCCAGGTCGCGCCAATACGCGAACACGTAGTCGAGCAGGTATTTGGCCTTGGCGCCATAGGGGCCGACGTGCAATCGGCCCTCGGTTTCCAGGTCGCTGGAGTGATCTCGAGGATTGATGCGAACGAGGGTAACGTCGTCAAGGCCGGTCAGGTTCTTGCGCAACTCGATGCCCGTGATGTCGCTGCTCAGCTAGCGCTGGCCAAGGCAGGCGTACAGCAGGCTCGCGCCGCAATTGACAAGGCCGATGCGGATATTTCTAATGCCAGTGCGAACCTCGCCAATGCCACGGCAATCGCTACTCGTCGCGAGGCTCTGAGTCGCAATGGCTTCGCCTCGGCCGAGGAGGCGCAGAATTACATCACTGCCGAGCGGGTAGCCGAGGGCAATCTTCAGGTTGCCAAGGTTGAGGCAGAGACTGCTCGCGCCGGGCTTGCCGAAGCCCTCGCGCAGGAGGCATTTGAGGTGGCCACGCTCGGCAATTACACGCTGCGCGCGCCCTACGATGGATGGGTGGTCGCTCGCAATCTCAATCTCGGTGCCAGCGTGGCTCCTGGGCAAGCGGTGTTCACCGTGGTCGATCCGAGAACGATCTGGGTTGTTGGCTACGTCGACGAACGGCTCGCCGGGCGCCTGCATGTCGGCCAGAAGGCGGAGATCGTGCTGCGGTCGGAGGCGGGTCGACGCTTTCCCGGTCACGTCGCCCGGATCGAGATCCAGAGCAATGCGACGAACGAGGAGCGGCTTGTGGACGTCGCCTTCGACAAGTTACCGTCGGACATCCATCTGGCCGAGCAGGCCGAGATCTACGTCACGACGGGTGTGCTCGCACGGGCGGCCCTGGTTCCACAATCCGTCGTAACCGGACTGGCAGACGGCAAGGGCACGGTGTGGACGGTGCAAGACGGACGGCTTCGCCAGCACCAGGTGTCGTTCGGACCTGAGCTTCTCGACGGCGACCTGCCAGTTGTAGCCGGCCTGGCCCAGAACGCGAAGGTCGTCACGGGACCGGCAATCGGACTTCGTGCCGGTCGCGCGGCCAAGGTGGCAAAAGGGCCTGCATCATGAATCTCGCCCTGCGCGATGTAAGGCGCAACAAACTTCGCTTCGCCCTGACTATACTCGGCGTTGGCATGCTGATCGGCGTGGTGATCGCGATGGCAGGCATCTACGAGGGTGCGGTCACAGACGCGCTGAGCATGCCGCGCGCTCTCAAGGCCGACCTGTGGGTGGTTCAGCCGCGGACCTTTGGGCCGTTCGCCGAGCCTTCGCGCATCCCGCGAGATGCCCGCGAGCTAGTCCGACGCATACCGGGCGTGGCCGCGGCCGGTGCCGTCACCTACCAGACGGTACAGACCATGGCTGACGGGAAACCAGTACGGCTGCTGTTGGAGGGCTATGAGATCGGAAGGCCGGGTGGCCCCATGAAACTCACGGCCGGGCACGGACTAACCGAAAGCCATTACCAACTCGTCGTCGACGGGTCCTCCGGGCTGAAGCTTGGCCAGGCCGTGCGGCTTGGACCCTTCCACGATCCGTACACCGTCGTTGGCCTCACCCACGGCATGGTGGGCTCAGGTGGTGATCCGGTGGGTTGGGTGACGCTGCTCGACGCACAGGCGCTGCAATTCGGTGTACCTCCGGCGCTGGAGCGCCGCGAGGCGGCATCGGGCCGCAAGCCGCCTACGACGACTGACATCAATGCCGTCCTGGTGCGGCTCGCGCCCGGGGCCGCGGCACCCATAGTTGCTCGCGATATCGCCCGCTGGAAGCACCTGGCGGCAGTGCCGGAGACCGAAGAGGAGCGGTACCTAACAGCCTTCGTAATCGAGAAAATGCAGCGTCAACTTGGGATGTTCATGGCCATCCTGGTCACCGTCACGGCTGTGATCATCACGCTGATCATCTACACGCTGACGATGGATAAGTTGCGTGCAATCGCGACCCTGAAATTCATCGGCGCACCGGATCGCGTCATTGTGGGAATGATCGTGCAGCAGGCGCTTGTCCTCGGCATCGGCGGCTTCGTGATCGGGCTGGCTCTGGTGGAGGAGATAAAGGGCACCTTTCCACGCCGGGTACAGATTGAGCCACGGGATCTGCTGATCATCCTGGTCATCGTTACCATCGTCTGCCTTGCCGGCTCGGTGCTCGGCGTGCGTGCTGCGGTCAAGATCAACGCGGCTGAGGCATTGGCCAATGGATGAGCACTTGTCATCCGTGCGCCCGCCGCGCATCGAGTTGCGAGGGGTCTGCAAGCATTTCGGCCGGGCCGCGACGCGGGTTGACGCGTTGGTCGATATCACACTCACGGTGCATGCGGGAGAGATGGTGGGCTTGCGGGGGCCATCCGGTTGCGGGAAGAGCACGCTGCTCAACGTGATTGGGTGCGTGACCGAGCCATCTGGCGGCTGGATGCGGCTTGACGGTGAGCCAGTGTACGAGAACCGCTTCCTGCGTCGGGACCTGCGCCGGCTGCGCCTCACAAGGATCGGCTTCATCTTCCAGACACACAATCTGCTGCCGTTCCTGACTGCGACCGAGAACGTCGCGGAGGCGATGGAGTTGGCGGGAACCGGGCACGCGAACGCGCGGAAACGTGCCGAGGCGTTGCTCGATTACTTCGACATGCGCCAGGTGCACGCTTATCCGTCAGAGCTTTCCGGCGGCATGGCGCAACGCGTTGCGATCGCTCGCGCAATCGCCAATGGTCCGCACATTATCCTCGCCGATGAGCCGACCGCGCCCCTGGACTCAGTTCGCGCCGATGGCGTGATGAACCTTCTCGAACGGATAGCGAAGGACCAGCTGGCGGCAGTGCTCGTGGTCACGCACGATGAATCGATCTTCCACCGCTTCGATCGGCTGATCGCCATGCGAGACGGACGGATCGAAGGTGAAGAATTGCCGGGGCATCCGGCCCTCACCTCATCGATGACGGGCCTCGGACGTGATGCTTCCTGACCCGGCGAGGTTGGGTGCTTTTCGACCGTCCGCTTTCGCGGTGGGTGAATTTCGACATCAGTGTCTTTGTTGGGTCGCTTTGAGCCAACGCCGATCCTCGCCTGAATGCCGGCTTTCCTTCGGTTGGGAGCCGCAACCTTCCATTCCGCCTTTTGGCCCATTCGGGACCCAAAAGCGCCCCGGCGGCTCTGCGCCCACTACCGCCGTCGAAGCCTTGATATTGTTTGATCTCAGTTGCCGGGCCGATGGGTTATCTGCATGCCAACAGGCGGCAGCAAGCTACGCAGAGGCGCGTGATCAGGATCTCGAGAGGGGCTCTATCTGCCGCTGAATCGTGCGAATACCATGGCGTCGCGATTTTCCTGCATCAGCAGCGTGATGCTCGGGACTTTTTCGAAGCCAAGGCCACGCGGCAGTTCGTCTTCCGCGCCTGCCACGATATCAGCGTAGCTCTCACCAGCCACTTTCTCCCATTTGCCCGCCGGCTTGCGTACTTCGAGATTGACTACCGTCGCCTTCCTCACAAGACGCACAATGGGATCGTTCGGCGCGCCCGGCTTTGTCAGGCTGGGATGGCCTGCGATGAGCCGCCAGCCATTCGCCAATGCCCAGACGGTCAGCTCTTCCTTCGTCACTGCGGATATCCTCCATGGTATGAACGAGGCTCAGGAACGCGGTGATCGCTTCCCCTTGCTCGCTTGCATCGATCGCTCTTGCCACAACGCCATGTCTGCTGCCTTGCTGAATACCACTCGGACGCCGGTGCTACCCCGGCTCATCCGGATTTTGCCCCCGTTCCGCGCCTTGTGCTCGGCGAGCCAGTTCATAAATTCCGAATCCTCGCCGGTCCTGCCTTCGAACTCGAGCACACCGACGATTTCTTCCTCCTTGCGGCGCTTTACCATCTTGCATGCTTTCCTGAAGTTTCTCGGGGGCGCTTCGATACGTCGTTCAAAGCCCCGCATACAGAGCCGCGGCGATTTGCACCTCTGTCACGCTGTGACTGGATGTCGGCTTCTTACGCCCTCTTTCCGAAAGCCACCAGTCCGCGCTCCCGGCCCATCTAGGCCGTGGAACAACCGAGGCTCAGCTTTTTGACCCGGATCAAGTAGATCACGAGCCGACCAGGAGGCCGTCGGAGATGATCGGTCCATTGTTCTGATCGCTGCCGGTTCAGTGGCGGCACTTACGGCGCTTTCTCCTCGACCAAGAATCTGGACAAGAAATGCCCGTTCGCATGACCCTGTCTCGCACGCAATCGCACCGCCGGGGACATCAGGCGGAGCCCCTTCATCAGATTTCATGCCTAGACAGCCCCCACGCCACTCGCCGACGCCGGCCGCGGCATCCCGCTCGCCGCCCGGATCCCCCAGATCGACCGCGCCAGGTTCAGCTCGCCGGCACGCGCCCGGGCCACCATCCCGTGGAAATAACCGCCCGGCGAGCCGCGGAAGTGGTCGCTCGGCTTGGTCGAGACGATGGCCAGTGCCACGGCCGCCTGCTCGCGCCCCATCGCCAGGCACGCATCCCCCCATAGCGGCTTCGAGACGCCGAGGTCATGACGCAGCCAGTCGGCCGCCTCCACGATTTCCGGCCATCCGGGCGAGGATTTCGCCAGGTAAGCCCGCAATCGGGGCGCCAGCCTGACCAGCTCGTCCGGCGTCATGCGGAACACCGTGCCGTCCGGCGGGATTTCAGGCTTTGTTGCCCGACTGCCGGTCGGCCGATGCCCGGCTTCCTTCCCATCCCCATTCCTGCCGGTTCTCGTCGAGCCTCCAGCGCTCGTGCCCGCGCCACCCGAGGTCGAGTTACGTTTTCTCGATGCAGATACGTGATCCGTAGGATCAAGAGTCTGGTTTGTATGTGTAATATGAGGCTCATCCGTGAGCCCCTTGGGGCTCATATTTGTTGATTCGACAGGAGCCTGGCCGGCCTCTTTCAGCGCGCCCATCGCCGCCTCGAGCCTGCCGCGAAGGTCCGCCTGCCGGTTTTCCAGCGTCGTCACGCCGAGCGTCACCTCGTCCAGCTCCTCGATACGGCGGATCCGCGCGACCAGGCGCCTCGCCTCATCCGCCTGGCGGACCCATCCTTCGGCGATCCCGAGCTCTGCCGCCGTCTCCACGATCTGCTGGATCCCGCGCACGGCGATCGTCGCCCGACGACGCAGCTGCTTCAGCGCCTCGAAGCGGGCCCGGCCACGCTCGGCGATCTCCCGGAACTCGGCCTGGCGGACCGCAATGGGCGAGAGATCGAAGCCATACGCCTCGACGATCCGGCCGCGCGGATCCCGGCGGCCGTAGCGCTTGCCGTTCGGACTGTCGCGCATGGTGATCAGCCCGAGATGAGCGAGCAGCCGGTTCAGCCGCTTCACCTGCGCCTCGCTCAGGCACAGCGCCTCCATCTGCATCGCCGCCGACGGCCAGACAATCGGCCGTGCGCCCTCCTGCCAGTCCTGCACCTGGGTGAAGCGGAACAGCCAGTCGATCGCCTGCGTGACCCGCGGGCCAAACCGCAGATACGGGGCTGCCGCCTTGAAGGCGGCCAGCACCCGGCCGGGGTCGACCTGGCCACCCTCGCTCAGCGTACCGAAATCATCGGCGAGTCGCTCTGTCGCAACCATCCCGAGCGTGAGGCGCCGCGCGCCGCGCACGCCTCGTAGTTTGGGACCCGGCCCCGATTCGGGGCGGAAATTCTCCATCTTGATCCTCCATCAGTGTCGGATCGCGACGGGCAAAGCCCTCCCTTGAGCGGAAACGGCAATTTCCACTTGGCAGGATGGCTTCCGATGAGTATGTTCGGGACTGCGACATCACCGAACGGCTCTTGAAGCCCGTAGCGAAATCAGTGAAAGCCCGCCCGGCAAGGCGGGCTTTTGCGTGTCTAGGCGGTTCTGGGTGGGGCGCCCCTCCATTCCTCGATGAGCAGTTGGAGCGCCTGGCCGCGGCTACGCAGACCTTTGCGCTCCTTGATGGCGTCGATCAGGCTGATCGTCTCGTTCGGCAGGTGGACGAGCACACCTGTAGCGCCGCGCGCGCGTTGCCTGCGCCTGTAGCGTGCGCTCGCATCATCGCCGGCAATACGTGTGTTCGGCATCCTGTTCACTCCACCATCTCTATGGCTAGTCAGTCACCATTCAGAGATTCCCGGAGCGAGTCCACAGATTCTTGCGCCCGAGTCGCACTTAGCGGCTGATTCGAAACGCTTTTCCCGGAAATTTTTCTTTGCGCTCCCGAGTCGCGGTCGGCGCAGATGGCCGGCCTGGGATGGCGGATAGCATGCGACTCGGGGGGCTGGTCCGCCGAAAGCCAGTTAGGGCGACGATCAGCTATGTCTGAGTGTCGCATAATTCGAGGAACGCCCTCATGGCGCTGGAGACATAGGTATCCTTCCGCCGAATGAAGAGCGTTTCCACATTTGCGTGTATTTGCGGCAATGCATGCGCCGAGACATTGCCCTCGCTCGCCGCATGGGCAACGACCCTCCGGGGCAATAGCGTCACTCCAACTCCGGCCGAGACACAGGCGATCATGGCGTCGAGCGAACCAAGCTCAAGTGGTCTGGCATTGGCGATCCCCATACCCGACAAAACCGCTTCCAGTTTCTGTCGATAGGAACAGCCATATTGGAAAACGATTGTCCGCAAAGTGCCACACTTCGTCAGCGACGAGGGGTCAGTGACGGAGGGCGAGGTAACGAGGACCAATTCCTCAATGAAAACTACCTGCCGGTCCAAATCCGGGTGCTCCACCGGCCCTGCAACGAAAGCGCCATCCAACCTGTATTCGAGCAACTCCGTCACCAGCTGTGCGGTCGTGCCCGTGGTCACGACCAACTGGACTTCGGGGTAGGCAAGGGTGAAGTTGCTGAGCAGCGGGGCGAGGCGCATGGCCGTCGTCGTCTCGAGGCTGCCAATTTTTAGCGGACCGTTTGGCGTGCCGTCATCCTTCGCAGCCGCCCGGGCATCGGCCAGTAACTTTGTTATCTGTCCGGCGAAGGGCAGCATTCGCTGGCCTGGCCCGGTAATCGTGACACCGCGTGCGTGGCGCTGGAACAAGGAGATGCCGAGATCATTCTCCAGCGCTTTGATCCTGGCCGTCACGTTGGACTGCACGGTATTTAGCTCTGCGGCAGCCCGTTTCATGCTGCCCAGTCGGGCGACGGCTTCGAACATTTTGAGATCGGATGCGTCCACAGCAACCTCCCATATCATATAATACGATCTCCTCTATCTTATAAATTCGTTTTTCACGATCACTATTACGGACTACCTCACCGCTGTTTGACGCGCAGGGGATGAGTTATGGACGTATCAGGTGTCAGAAATCAGACCGGAAGCCAGACAGGCCGGGCCTGGATGGGAATTTTCTCGGGTTTCTGCGCGAGCCTCGTAGGTATTGGCATGGCGCGGTTCGCTTATACGCCCTTGCTACCCGCCATTATCGGGGCACACTGGTTCCAGCCTTCAGCCGCGGCATACCTAGGAGCAGCCAATCTCGCTGGCTATCTGGCGGGGGCGCTGGCCGGGCGGCCACTTGCGACGCGAATGACCGCCCCCTCGGCACTTAGAACCATGATGTTTCTGGCGACATCATCCTTCTTCGCCTGTGCCTATCCGCTGGGCTTTTCGTGGTTCTTCGTCTGGCGCTTTTGCGCAGGTCTTGCAGGTGGTGTGCTGATGGTTCTGGCAGCGCCCACCGTATTGCCGCATTTGCCATCGTCCCGTCGCGGCCTTGCCGGCGGTGTTATCTTCATGGGTGTTGGAGTGGGAATCGCTGCGTCCGGCACGTTCGTGCCGTTACTATTGAACCAAGGGCTGCAACGGAGCTGGGTAGGGCTTGGTGCTATCTCCCTGTTGCTGACGCTGGCTTCCTGGGTCGGTTGGCCAGCTGAGGAAATAGTGCCGCGAAGCAAGCCTCATAAAATCCCCGGCACCGTTGCCTTGCGGGCGCTCTACGTCGAATACGCGCTCAACGCCGTTGGGTTGGTGCCGCATATGCTGTTCTTGGTAGATTTCGTTGCGCGCGGGTTGGGGAATGGCATACGCACAGGAGCGGAATACTGGGTGCTTTTCGGCCTGGGTGCCGTGGTCGGGCCGATCCTCAGCGGGCACTTGGCTGATCGGCTGGGGTTTGCGCGCTTTCTGCGGGTATCTTATCTCGTGGAAGCCGCCGCCGTACTACTGCCAGCCCTAGGTGGAGGGGCGGCTTGGCTAATGCTTTCCAGCGCCGTCGTTGGCGCGTTCACGCCGGGTATCGTGCCGCTGGTGCTGGGGCGCGTGCATGAACTGCTCGCTCATCATCCGGCCGGGCAAAATGCCGCTTGGAGCAAAGCTACTGTGAGCTTTGCCACATTTCAGGCAGCGGCGGCCTATGGCCTCTCGTATATCTTCGCGCAGACGGGTGACTACCGGCAGCTTTTCATCATCGGCGCCGTTGCCATGTTGCTGGCTTTCGCTATCGATGTGCTCGCAGGGGGCAAGATACAATGAACATTCATGAACTACTTGGAATTGAATGGCCAATCATCCAGGCGCCAATGGCAGGAACCTCGACTCCAGACTTGGCAGCTGCTGTTTCCAACGTCGGCGGGATGGGCTCCATCGGTGTTGGCGCGATGACGGCGCAGGATGCACGCACCGCGATCGCCGCAATCCGCGAACGCACGGAAAAGCCATTCAACGTCAATGTATTCTGCCATCGACCTGCGCGGAGGGAAGCGGTTCGCGAACAGGCGTGGCTGGAGCGACTGCGCCCTGAATTTGCCCGCTTCGGCGCGGCACCCCCTGCTGAGATCCACGAACCCTACAAGAGTTTTCTCCTCGACCGCGCTATGTTGGACGTTCTGCTGGAGATGAAACCTAATGTGGTCAGTTTTCATTTCGGCTTGCCGGATGCTGGGTGGATCAAAGCGCTCCGCGACGCAGGCATAATCCTGTTCAGCACTGCGACAAACGGGCGAGAGGCAAGGCTTGCGGCAGCTGCGGGCGTTCACGCTATCGTCGCCCAGGGTTATGAGGCGGGTGGGCATCGCGGCATGTTTGATCCTGACGAGGAGGACGAACAACTCGGTATCTTCGTACTTGTGCGGCAATTGGTGAAGACGCTGAATATTCCCATCATCGCCGCGGGTGGAATTATGGATGGTGCCGGCATTGCCGCAGCACTGCGCCTGGGTGCGGCTGCGGCGCAGCTTGGCACAGCGTTCATCGCCGCCCAGGAATCCGCCGCTGATGCAGGCTATCGTGCGATGCTATTCAGTGAAGCCGCAGAGCATACAGTGATGATTCGTGCCATTTCCGGCCGCCCGGCGCGATGTTTGGAGAATCGCCTCACGTCGCTGGGTTCTGATATTCCAGCCAGCGAGATTCCTGACTATCCGATTACCTATTCTGCCGGAAAGGCGCTTCACGCGGTGGCGAAGGCGGCAGGTGAGTCCGGCTATGGCGCATATTGGGCCGGCCAAGGTGCGCCACGTGCCCGCGCCCTTCCAGCGGAAAAATTGATGGCTGAGCTGATCGCCGAGATGCAGTTGGCATGACGGGCCGGAAGGAGAATGGCAGGCGACCAATCTCGGCGCAGGGGAAGCCGGCACTCAGGCCAGCTCTGGTGTCCTGTTCGAACTCTCGACACCATGAGCTCCCCCCCCTTGATCCGCAATATCTCTGCTTCTGACGGCACGCGTATTGAATGTCCGAGGTACGACAAGTCGCGCGTTTCGAGCGGTGCGGTCCTGATCAGCTGACGGACGCCGGTCTCGATACCGTCGGGGCTCCCGAGGATGAGGACAGGGCGTTTGACGCGCGCTGTTTGCTAACCTGCGACCGACTCCAGCTGCTCCAGGACCGCATCGAACCGATCCCTGAGATCTGTGATAACGTGATCTGCTTGAGATCGTGCCGCGGATGAGAGCACCCGCTCCCATTCAGGCAGCTGAGCGGTGCTCTTGGGCATAATTCATCCAGAAAAAATAACGCTGCGCGTATGGGTCGCCGACATTTGCCATGCAGACACGAGTGATTCGCTCCAGCACCTTTGGATCGGCTCTCGCCGCGTCTCTTAGCTCTGACCAGTCATTCCATCGGCCGCGCGAAATGATGTCGTCGATCGCCGCCAGTGTGTATTCCTCGTGAATGAGGTGTCGATGACGCATTTCGACAAAATACCACTCTGCACGGCCTCGCCCAAGGAGATCTTGTGCATACAGGATCAGGCATCCGGCATCAGCCCGGCGACATACCAGGCTCGTCGCTCTCCTCCGGCCACGGACCCACGATGTCCCGCTTGTGCTCACCGACGGCCATATATCGGCCATCCGACCTCCAGATGTCGTGGCCGCGCCGGCGCGGCTTGCCTCTGAACATCCGCCAGACCGAGCCCTTCACTACGCCTCCAGGTGCTCGCCGTGCTGGGCCCAGGATGCCGGTGTGAGCGGGCGGATGCTGTAACGCGCCAGGTCATCGAGCGTGACCTCAACGATCCGCGCCGCCCACTCCTTTGGCTGTCGCCAGTATGCCATCTCGGATCCTCCTTCAGCCGTTCATTGCGCAGTCGGGCGCGTCATCACCCTGTGACTCTAGCGGGTGGGCGCGTAAGCAACGCGGCCAGCGCCCGGGCTCATCAGACTTCGTCATCCGGCGGGGCCTCAAGTTCACCGCGATAGCCAAACACGGTCTCGGGCCACGTTGTCTCGACCCGCCGCCTGATCAGCCCGATGATCTGGTTATGCGCCTCGGTCAGCTGAACGCCGTTGACCGCGGCCTCATGCAGCGCATCGAGCAGCTTCCCAAAGCTGTGCTCCAGCTCGAGCCCGTTGACAGCGGCGAGCGCCTCCCTGAGCTGGTCGCGAATTTTTTCGGTGGGCGAAAGGGGCGGTCGTTCATCAGACATATTTGTGATTTCGAGACAAAAAATGACGAATTAATGCGGTGAACGGAGCTAGAAGAAGAAATTCGATTTTCAACAAAATTCTGCGTCAAGAGCGGACGCACGCCGTGAAAATTATTGATTTACTCGCCTCCGGCGCGATATGCCGGACCAGCGATCTTCGCGGGACACTCGATGCAAAAATCCATCCAGACCGACGATATTCCGAATATTCGATTGCAGGTCGACACCTCGATCGCGACGCTGAGGAAGCTGGACGATCTGCGATGCCGGCTGGGCCTGTCGACGTATGCCGAGGTGATCGCGGCGGCGCTGAAGCATGAGTACGCCGCGCTCGAAGCCCGGCGCCGGCTTGCATCCGCTCCGACGCCACCTCCACCGTCGAGCTTCTCGAAGCGGGCCGCGCCTGAGCCGGTCGTGCCGGCCGCCCCGCGTCCCCAGGTTCAGGCGCGGCCGGCGCCACAGAGGGTGCTGGCGTTGGGTGGGCGAGAAAGGTGAGAATGACGCTGGAGCCCAAGCAGAATATTAGCTATTATGGAATAGTGATTTATACTCTTGGGTAAATGAAACAGTGTTACTGCCTAATAGTTGGCAAAATGTATTGGCATTTTGGGGCAAATCATACACTCGTGAGGATAAGTTATTTGCTTATCCGATTGTGGCGCACTCACTTGATGTTGCTGCGGCAGGTTCACACCTGCCAATGCCATTAAAGGAATTCGATAAGCGCACGGTTTACTTCCTGCTGTCGCTCCACGATATCGGCAAATTCTCCCGCCCGTTCCAGGCTCAGGAATCCGATCTTTGGCCGAGCCGGGTTCTGGGGCCATGGCCCGGTCGTGTTGCGGGCCCGCGACACGATGCACTGACTGCGGCACTCCTTGAGGTGTTCGCGGACGAAGGTTTGCTTGACCCGGTATTCCCACTTGGTCGGCGAGGGAGCGGGTGGCACCCCAGCAAGCGATCTGGTCTCATTCGAACGATTGCCGGGCATCATGGGCGTCCCATCGATGTGCCTGACCACCTGGAGCCCGCGGTTTGCCGCCAATGCCTGGACGCCGCCCGGGAGTTCGTTCAGGCGATGCTCGATCTTTTCCAGCCGTCTCCCTTGCCACCACCTCAAAGCCGGCGGGCCAGTGCACGGATGCAATGGCAAATTGCCGGCTTCCTCACTCTCGCCGATTGGATTGGCTCAAACGAAATCTGGTTCCCGCGCGATGGGACCCACAGCGATCTCGATCCGCACGATTATTTCCGAGAAGTAGCGCTGCCGCGCGCCGCCCAAGCTGGTGCGGACGCCGGACTGACCCCCTCCAAGGCGCGCACTTTCACTGGCTTCTCCGCACTGTTCCCGAAGGTCGACACACCGTCTCCGGCACAATCATGGGCCGAGACAGTGCCGCTGCCGGAGGGGGCAGTGCTCGCAATCATCGAAGACCTGACCGGCAGCGGGAAAACCGAGGCGGCCCTTACGCTTGCCAGCCGTATAATGGCATCGGGAGAGGCAAAGGGTATCTTCTTTGCCCTGCCGAGCATGGCGACCGCCAATTCCATGTTCCAGAGGCTGACCGACACCTACCTGCGCCTGTTTGAAAAGGGCTCGCGGCCATCGATCGCACTGACGCACGGGAAGGCCGGTCTGGATCCTCGTTTCCGTGCGCTGATATCAGCCTCCCCCTCCTCGGCTTCAGAGCCACGGGAGGGGGAGGCGATTCCGTCAGAGGCGGAGTGCGCAGCCTGGCTCGCGGAAGATCGGAGGCGTTCCCTCTTTGCCGATGTCGGCATAGGCACCATCGATCAGGCTCTCCTCGCCGTCTTGCCCGTACGCCACGCGCCGCTCCGGCTGCATGGCTTGCAGGGCAAGGTTCTTGTCGTGGACGAGGTACATGCATTCGATTCCTATATGGATCGCGAATTGCAGGCGCTGCTCGAGTTTCATGCCGCACTGGGTGGGTCGGCGATACTGCTTTCCGCCACTCTCCCGCTGAGGATGCGGCAATCGCTGACTGACGCGTTCCGCCGTGGCGCCGGCCAGGAAGCCCCTCGCCAGGTTACATCGATGCACTACCCGCTCGCCACCATGGTGGGGTCTGAAGCCCATACCGAGTATTCGCTGGGCGTCCGGGCGGGCCTCCCCCGTTCAGTCACCATTACGCGGGTAGGCACCGAGGCGGAGGCCCTTTCCCGGGTTGTGGACGCCGCAAGGCTAGGCGCTGCCGTAGTGTGGATCCGAAACAGCGTTGATGATGCGCTCGAAGCCGCCGCGGCGGTGCGCATGCAGAACATTGATCCGATCGTCTTTCACGCCCGTTTTGCTCACTGCGACCGGCAGTCGATAGAGCTGGAGGTATTGCGCCGGTTCGGCAAGGAGAGTGTCGGGCAAGCGCGCGCCGGCGTCCTGATCGCCACCCAGGTCGTCGAGCAGTCCCTGGATCTGGATTTCGACCTGCTGGTGACGGACCTGGCACCGGTGGACAGCCTCATCCAGAGAGCTGGGCGGCTTTGGCGCCACAATCGCGGGACGCGCGTCGTCGGCCGCCCTGAAATGGTTGTCCTCTCGCCTGAGCCATCAATGGATGCCGACGCGGGCTGGCTTGATCCGCTGCTGCCGCGGACCAACAACGTCTACCGAAATCCGGCGCTGCTCTGGCGCGGCGCCCGGGCGCTATTCGCCAAATCCGACCTCGTCACACCCGGTGATATGCGCCCCCTGATCGAGGCGGCGGATAACGTGGCGGATACGCCTCCGGGCCTCAAGATGGCGGCGGACGGAGCATGGGCAAAGCATCTGAGCCACCGTGCGTTTGCGGCCGGCGCCGTGCTGGATTTCGACGAGGGGTATACGCTCCAATCCGGTGCCTGGGACAGGGAAACCCGGACACCGACCCGACTTGAGGAGCGCGAGCAGGCAACGCTTCGCCTGGCTCGCGTCAAGGATGGAAAGGTGGTGCCCTATGCTGGGCTTGCGGGAGACTTGCGGCAGGCGTGGACGTTATCCGAAGTGAGGGTCCAGCGGTATCGGATAGCAGCCTGCCCACCACCGGCGGGATATTCCGAAGCGGCGAACGAGGCGCGGAGCCAATGGGGGCGCTGGGAACGCGAGAGCCCCCACATGCTGCTCGCCATTCTCGAGGTGACGAAGCAGGAGGGCCAGCTTATGCTGAAGGGCGAAAAGCCGGATGGCCATCCCGTTTCGGCAATCTACGATGCTGTTGATGGCCTGAGACTGCTTCCCGCATCCGCGGGATGACCCGCGTGAAGACCTGTCATTGGTCTTCGCACAGAAATGTTCCCTGCAAGCGCGGGGCGGCTTTGTTGGCGAAAGCCAACTTCTGCTCGACCACCACGAAAGTGTGAAGATCTTTCATTTCCGTTGTGTCGAAGCGGCCGAGCCGTGTAAGACGACATTAAAAGCTATTTTTCGTAGCGACCGAATGAGACGGAGATACCGGATAGCGCGGCATATTCAGTGACGTGATCCTGTGGCCGTGAAATACATTCTTGCTTTTGTACATAATAAAACGCGAGGTCTAAGCTTTCATGTTTAACCTCTTGACTAATCCATGGCTCCCCATTGTCCGTCAGGACGGGACGAAAAGTGTCATCGCCCCTCGGGGCATCACGGAGGATATTTCCGCGAACCCAGTCATTGCCGTCGACTGGCCGCGCGCCGATTTTCGTCTCGCCACGATGGAATTGCTGGCTGGCCTAATCGCCACGGCCTGCCCTCCGGCAGATGAGGATGATTGGCTCGACGCCTGGGAAGCTCCTCCTTCGCCTGAAAAGTTGGACGGTGCCTTAGCGCCATTGTCCCATGCATTCAGCTTCGACGGCCCTGGGCCCCGCTTCATGCAAGATCTTGCGGATCTCGACGCTGATGAAGAGCCCGTGGAAAATCTGCTAATCGAGGTGGCCGGTAATTCCGGTCCCCTCGTTCATCCGGGACGCACCAAGCGGATGGGCAGGCCGGCGGCAGCAATCTCCCTTTACACGCTGCAATCATGGTCGCCCTCCGGCGGGAGGGGCAACCGTACAGGCTTGCGGGGAGGGGGACCGATGGTCACCATGGTGGCGCCAGGCCGGCATCGATCTCTCTGGCACCACATCTGGGCCAATGTGCCGCTCGGACGAAAGCCCGAGCCGGTAGACTTTCCTCGTATCTTTCCTTGGCTCTCGCCAACGATCACATCCGTGAACGATGAGGTCGTAACGCCAGATGATGTCGCCCACCCCCTGCAAGTCTGGTGGGGTATGCCGCGGCGTATCAGGCTCAGCTTCGTTCAGCTGCCTTCACCTGCCCCTTGCGACCTGACAGGTGCTTTGGACTCGAGCGTTGTCACCGGATGGCGGCAGCGCCCCCACGGGCCACAGTATGTCGGGTGGGGAACGAGACATCCCCTCACACCAACCTATCAGAACAAGGCTGGAGAAGAGATTTTATCGGTCCACCCTAACCCTGGTGGAGTCGGTTACCGAAACTGGATTGGTCTCGTTCTCCGCAGCCCGGACGGCCTGCGCCGGCCGGCACCCATCGTCTCTACCTGGCGGAATGACCGCTACCGCGGCACGGAAGAAGCCAAAGGTGCCCGCCTTATCGCTGGCGGCTATGACACGGACAACATGAAGGCGCGAGGCTTCATGGAGACCGAGGTCCCGCTGGTCCTGGCGAGCTCGAAGGAGGTGCAGGAACGTCTGGACGCATTAGCCACATCGCTTGTCCGTGCCAGCGAGCGGGCCAGCTACCAGCTCCGCAAGGCTGTGCAACAGGCACTGTATCATCCAGGCGCGAAGGTCAAAGCCACGGCTCATGGGATCGCGCTTCTGGGGGACCGCGTTTGGCTGGAGACGGAGAGCGCGTTCTTCAGTGCTTTGCACCGCGCGATGAGCCTTGACGATACGGCGCCAGAACGGGTCGCATGGCAGGCGCGCCTTAGAGGTCTCGCGCTGCGCATCTTCGACGACACCGTGCCGATTGATCCACTGGACAGGAACAATGTTCGGCAGGTCAGAGCGCGCTTTTTCCTCGGGCTCGGCCTTAGTGGCTACGGCAAAGACGGCCAGTCCTTTTTCCAGATCCTGGAAATGCCCCTGCCAGCCCAGGAAAAAAAGTCGAAAGGAAAGGCTTCATGATCCGTTATCGATCGGCCGCCCATGACTGGTGGCGGGATCTCGTTCCGCGGGCAGGCTACCCCGGTGACCGTGCTGCGGTCGCCAAGCTTCGCCGCGCGTCGACCATCAGCGAAGCAATCACGGAAGAAGCATCTATCGCGCTCTTCCGCCGCGTCGGGGCGACATCGGCTGAAGATCTTCCCCGTGTGGCACTCGCCGCGGCCATACTGGCCCGCGTGAGCAAGGAGCCCGACGGCCCCAATGCCCCCCGGTCGGTCGCGCGCGTTCTTGGGCCGCAAAAGACAGACGACGTTTCAACGGCCATCCTCTCGCCGCTTCGCTTCAAGCGCCTGCTGGCTGTAGACGAACCGGAAGAGCAGCTGATCGCCTTTCGCCGGATGGTTGCCATAGCACGCGGGTCCCTTCCTGTTCGTGACCTGGCTGACGCCCTGCTGGACTGGTCGGAAACCCGCCGCCGCCGCTGGGTGTTCGATTACTGGAACGCAAGCGAAATCGCCTCCACCCCTACAACCGATACCCCCGAGGAGCCCGTGTGATGACCCAGTTTTTGCAGGTCCATCTCCTGACCTTCTTCCCGCCTTCGAACATGAACCGCGATGACACTGGGCGCCCGAAAACCGCCATGGTCGGCGGGGCAATGCGCCTTCGCCTGTCCTCCCAGGCGCTCAAGCGCGCCTGGCGCACGTCCACGATATTCTCCGAGGCCCTCAAAGGATACATGGGAGAGCGCACGCAGCGCCTCGGGGAGGAGATTCTCAAAACCCTGCAGGCCGAGGGGGTTTCCGAGGTTCAGGCGCTCGCCGTCGCCCGCGCCGTTGCCGGCCAGTTCGGCAAGCTGAACGAGGACGAAACGCCGGCGCGCATCCAGCAGCTTGCGTTTATTTCGCCCGATGAGCGCAAGGCTGCCTTCGACCTGGCCCGGCGATATGCTGCCGGTGAGCTTCCTCTTCCCGAAAAGGCCAAGGGCAAGAGGGGCAAGGCGAATAAGACCGAGGGCGAGGAAGAGGTGGAAGCGCCCGAAATCCTGCTGCTCCGCGAAAGCGATACCGCAGCCGATATTGCCCTTTTCGGCCGCATGCTGGCCGACAAGCCGGCCTTCAACCGTGAAGCCGCCGCACAGGTGGCACATGCCATCACCACCCATCGCATCAGCGTGGACGACGACTACTACACGGCTGTCGATGATCTGAAGCGACCGTCCGAGGACGCCGGCGCTGGGTTCATCGGAGAGACCGGCTTCGGCAGTGGAGTCTTCTACACGTACATGTCGATCAATATCGACCTCCTGATCCGGAACTTGGGCGGCGGTGATCAGGCACGAGACCTGGCTGCCACCGCCATTGCTGCTCTTGTCGAGGCGGCAGCCACCACCGCACCGAGCGGCAAGCAGAACAGCTTCGCCGCCCACGGGCGGGCCGGATACATCCTCGCCGAGCGCGGAAAGGCGCAGCCGCGAACTCTTGCGGGTGCCTTCGCCAAACCCGTCGAAGGGGGCGATATCATGGACGCGTCGATTGGCCGGCTCGAGGAATTCCGGGAAGCGATCGACAAGGCTTACGGGCCGACGGCCGATGCGACAAAGGTCATGCGTGTTGGTGGCGAGGGCTCTCTGGCTGACATCATTGTCTTCGCCCGCGAAGGAGTGTGAGGTGAAGCGCTTCCTCACGTTCACCCTGTTCGCCCCCATCGCCTCCTTTGGCGCTATTGCCGTGGGGGAGCGGCGCGAGAGCTGGTCGCGCCCCGCACGATCGGCCGTGCTCGGTCTCGTGGGAGCATGTTTGGGCATTGAGCGGGAAGATGCGGAAGAGCAAGCTGCCCTCGAGCGTGACTTTGGCTTTGCCTTGCTCTGCGGCACGTCAGGGGGCCCGCTTGCCGATTTTCACACGCTCCAGGTCGGCCGCCCAGCCCGTGGTCAGACGTTCCGCACGCGGGCTGAGGAGCTTAACTCGAATACCGTCGACACGATTCTCACACGGCGTGACTACCGTGTGAGCGCCTGGCATCTTGCAGCACTCTGGGTACGGTCAGTGGTGGATCCCCGCTGGGCGCTTGAGGATCTAGCCGACGCGATGAAGCAGCCAGCCTTCACACCCTACCTCGGGCGACGCGCATGCCCGCTCGGCCTCCCCCTCGCGCCGCAGATCATCGATGCCGACAGCCCGGCATCGGCCCTGGACAGGCGATGGGCCAGTGGCCCCGAGGCTGAATTCCGTCCATCGCTCGCCGGCACGATCCAGGATCTGTTCGTGGCGCGCGACCGATGGGTGGGAGACGAGGGGGCGAACAACCTGCTCCGCAGCGAAGAGCGGCGGGATGCCCCGATCTCGCGCACCCTATGGCAATTCGGCCTGCGCACAGAGGTCATCGAGGCATTTTCTCCAACGGAGAACCGGTCATGAGTACGATGTGGCTGTCAAAGGCGCGCTTGAACCACGATCAGAAGGCGGTCGCGGCCCTCGCTTCGGTTCTGGTGCCTGAAGACGGCTCGGCCCGGGTTGCGGCGACGCATCATCTCGTCTGGTCACTTTTTGCCGGAGACGCGGATCGGAAGCGCGACTTCCTGTGGCGTGAAGAGCGTCCGGGCCATTTTCTTATCCTCTCGCCCGACCGGCCAGGCGACGGGGGCGGGCTCTGCACGGTCGAGAGCAAGGAATTCACACCGGCGTTGTCGGCCGGCGACAGGCTTGGCTTTTCCCTGCGTGCGAACGCGGTTGTAAGCCGGGGAGAGCCCGGCTCCGGCCGGGGCAAGCGTCATGACGTCGTGATGGATGTCCTTCGTCATCATCCTAAGGGCGAGCGTGCATCTCATCGCCTGGGTCTGGTCACCGAGGCCGGAGCGGCCTGGCTTGTCCGCCAGGGTGAACGTCACGGTTTCGTAATCGAAGGCCAGCCGGCCTGCGATGGCTACGAGGCAATCCGGGTGTTGCGTGGAAGGGGTGAGAAGCCTCTGACCTTCAGCCAGATTGATTTCGCGGGAGTTTTAAGCGTCACCGATCCAGCGCGCTTCATCGCTGCCATTGGCCATGGCTTCGGGCGGGCGCGGGCCTTTGGCTGTGGCCTCATGCTGATCCGCCGTGTCTGATCAGGCGCCGGGTCTGCCGCCGCCGCGACCCATTCCAATTCGTGAACGCTCATCTATCCTGTTTCTCGAGCGCGGACAGCTTGACGTAATCGATGGGAGCTTTGTTGTCGTCGACCAGCGTGGCATTCGGACCGTAATTCCGGTCGGCGGCATTACATGCCTGATGCTGGAGCCAGGCACACGTGTAAGCCATGCCGCTGTTTGCCTAGCTGCACGAGCGGGCACATTACTCATCTGGGTTGGAGAGGCTGGTGTGCGCCTCTACGCTGCCGGCCAGCCGGGTGGTGCGCGGTCCGACCGGCTACTCTATCAGGCACGACTTGCGCTCGATGATGAGGCTCGTCTCCGTGTCGTACGAAGAATGTATTCTATCCGTTTTCAGGAGGAGCCGCCTCAACGCCGCTCTGTCGATCAACTGCGCGGCATTGAGGGCGTCCGCGTGCGGGAGCTCTATAAGCTGATGGCCCAGCGCCATGGCGTCTCCTGGGCCGGGCGGCGTTACGACCCCCAGAACTGGGGTGGTGCTGATCTTGTCAATCGTTGTCTATCTGCTGCGACAGCTGCCCTATACGGGATCTCGGAGGCGGCAATCCTGGCCGCCGGGTATGCGCCGGCGATCGGCTTTTTACATAGTGGCAAGCCGCAAAGCTTTGTTTATGACATTGCGGATCTCTTCAAGTTCGAAACGGTCGTGCCGGAGGCATTCAAGGTAGTGGCGGCAGTGCAATCTGGACGTGGACAGATTGATGGGATGGCGATCGGAGAACCTGTCGGCGCGGTCCGGCGGCGCTGCCGCGATGCGTTCCGCCGCACAAATGTACTCGCACGCATCATTCCCGCTATCGAGGATGTGTTGGCAGCCGGCGGCTTGGCAGTGCCAGAGGCGCCCGAAGAAGCGATGCCCGTTGCTATACCACCACCGGAACCGACGGGTGATGCTGGTCATCGTGGTTGAGAACGCGCCGCCGCGTTTGCGAGGCCGACTAGGTGTCTGGCTTTTGGAAGTTCGAGCAGGCGTTTATGTAGGAAACTATGGGCGCAAGGTTCGCGAGATGCTTTGGGAACAGGTCCGTGGCGCCATTGGTGACGGCAATGGCATTATCGCCTGGACTTCTCCAAGCGATGCTGGGTTCGAATTCGACACCTGTGGTAAGAACCGCCGAGTGCCTGTCGATCTCGATGGATTTTGCCTTGTAGCCTTTACGGAGGAGGCGGAAACTGCTCCTCCCTTACACACAGGCGAGCCCCGCCACCGTCGGTAGTTCTTTGACATTGTGAATTCTTTAGTTAAATCAGATCTTTACAGGAAGAGTGTTCCCCGCAGGCGCGGGGATGAACCGCCGCCTGGGAGGATATGGAGCGCTGGATTGATGTGTTCCCCGCAGGCGCGGGGATGAACCGGCGGCGGCGCAATACTACGCAGCGGTGAAAGCGTGTTCCCCGCAGGCGCGGGGATGAACCGCGAAAATGGCGTTCTGGGAGGCGCTGACGAATGTGTTCCCCGCAGGCGCGGGGATGAACCGATGTGGTGGCAAGTGACGGGCCGAGTCTGGAAGTGTTCCCCGCAGGCGCGGGGATGAACCGATGCGCAAGGCGCGCAAGCGCAAGGGCAACAGGTGTTCCCCGCAGGCGCGGGGATGAACCGGTCATTGATCTGTCGCCAGTGGCCGTCGTCCGGTGTTCCCCGCAGGCGCGGGGATGAACCGCTTCGCGCCCTGATCGACATGCAGCGCGAGGTGTGTTCCCCGCAGGCGCGGGGATGAACCGATCTCCTTGTCTATCTAAAAACTAGCACAGAGGTGTTCCCCGCAGGCGCGGGGATGAACCGTTTTTTGAACAGCCGGAATTGATTGAACAGTTGTGTTCCCCGCAGGCGCGGGGATGAACCGCGAATGAGGAATTCGCCGCGTTCTATACGCTCGTGTTCCCCGCAGGCGCGGGGATGAACCGTGTCGCAATCCGGAGTCGGCTCGCTCCGCCATGTGTTCCCCGCAGGCGCGGGGATGAACCGGGGTATACGTGCTACCGGCGGGGGCTGGAGTAGTGTTCCCCGCAGGCGCGGGGATGAACCGTGGCCGATGCTCGCGCAGAAAGTGGGCGTGTGGTGTTCCCCGCAGGCGCGGGGATGAACCGCCGTCAAATCGATGGAGCCCGGTCACTGTTGTGTGTTCCCCGCAGGCGCGGGGATGAACCGTAAAGCGCGGCGTCCCCCCGCGCCGCAAAAGCGTGTTCCCCGCAGGCGCGGGGATGAACCGGAGCGCAAGCACCTGGCGTCGGAGATTTGGGCGTGTTCCCCGCAGGCGCGGGGATGAACCGGGTGGAAGATGGTTTGTCATTCGCAGAGCCCAGTGTTCCCCGCAGGCGCGGGGATGAACCGCCGGAAGGGACGGGCTCGCATGCCACGGGCACGTGTTCCCCGCAGGCGCGGGGATGAACCGGCAGAGGCAGCAGAGAGGCGATGCACCGAATTGTGTTCCCCGCAGGCGCGGGGATGAACCGGATATCGTTGCCAGACGGCGCACGCTCGCAATGTGTTCCCCGCAGGCGCGGGGATGAACCGACAGACCAGAGGAGGCAAGAGAGCGCGACAGGGTGTTCCCCGCAGGCGCGGGGATGAACCGATCGTCGATCTAACGACACCGCCAACGATGTTGTGTTCCCCGCAGGCGCGGGGATGAACCGGGCGCCAACGGTTGCGTCTTGTTTCTCGTCTAGTGTTCCCCGCAGGCGCGGGGATGAACCGGCGGACCCGCTATTACTGACCTGGCTCGATCGGTGTTCCCCGCAGGCGCGGGGATGAACCGCGACGCCGGACGCTCGCGAAATCGCCTTTGTGGTGTTCTCCGCAGGCGCGGGGATGAACCGACGCCGGTTCGCGGGCGCACAGTGCTTGTGCAGTGTTCCCCGCAGGCGCGGGGATGAACCGCTCGCCGGGCTGTGGAAGAAAGCCGGCCCCTGGTGTTCCCCGCAGGCGCGGGGATGAACCGTCGTGCAGATCGTGGTTGACAATCCAGGCAGCGTGTTCCCCGCAGGCGCGGGGATGAACCGCCGTTCGTCTGGATCGTAGATCGCGAAATGACGTGTTCCCCGCAGGCGCGGGGATGAACCGGATTGTCAGGTAATCGCCGAGCGTCTGATAAAGTGTTCCCCGCAGGCGCGGGGATGAACCGGCGCTTCGAGCGCCGCCGGGCCACAAGGTTGTGTGTTCCCCGCAGGCGCGGGGATGAACCGGTGCGGTTCTGCACCGGGCCGAACGTGGCCGCGTGGTCCCCGCAGGCGCGGGGATGAACCGTCAGCGTATCGCTCGCGGCGGCAACGTGGGTAGTGTTCCCCGCAGGCGCGGGGATGAACCGTTTACGTTGTATTGGGTGCGGCGAGACGGGCAGTGTTCCCCGCAGGCGCGGGGATGAACCGTCCTGGGTGAGCGAGACGGGCACACTCACGGGGTGTTCCCCGCAGGCGCGGGGATGAACCATCCGGCATCGTTTCCGCGCCGGCATTCACGCCGTGTTCCCCGCAGGCGCGGGGATGAACCGCCTGACACCGGCGACACGGCCCTCAGCCGCTCGTGTTCCCCGCAGGCGCGGGGATGAACCGAACGTGACAACGCCCGTCGCCTGCGCGGTGAGGCGTTCCCCGCAGGCGCGGGGATGAACCGACGCGGGGGCTTCGATAGGCTTGGTAAGCTTCGTGTTCCCCGCAGGCGCGGGGATGAACCGTATGACCTGCAGTCGCTCTACGGCCGAACCGCGTTTCCGCGCAGACGATCGCCTGGGCCGGACGCAAGAGTGGCGGAGGCGACGACAAGCCTGACCCGCAACGACACTGCCCTCAGCCGCGACGACAGAGCCACACACATAATTCAGTTTCCGAACCGCGTTTCCCATGCGGACGAGCGCCTCGGCCGGGCGCACGAATGACGCGGGCGACGACAAGCCTGACCCCGGCGACAAGCCCCTCAGCCATACCGCCCGGGCCAGCTCATAATCCAGATCCAGAACCGAATTTCCCATGCGGACGAGCGTCATGATTCCGAGAGAGCACGCTCGCAAAATTCGGAATTTTCAGGACGGTCGGATCGATAAACGATGTGATCGATAATGGCGTCGCAAATTATGAAATAAGGTGGATATTCGACGGCTTCGTTGTCTCTGGCGTCGATCGCATGCTGAACGTCGATGCGGTGCCAATCTATCAATTCGTCACTATGACTCGAGTGGTCTCGGCGCCGTCGAATTGCCAGGAAATTCGAATTTATCACGCATCAGCGATGCAGGCGATTGCGAAATTGCACGGCACCGAAAAAATCAACTACTGCGTCTGTTGGCGGAATTCAGGTTACGCCTGTCAGCAAAATCTGGATTTTTCCATGCGACAGCGCCGTTGTGGGCGTAAATCACAGGCTCATTCCCCATACGCTCGCGGCCGAAATCGTCAATAAATCGAATTGTGGGCTCGACCGCGGCTTCATATGCGAGTTCGTCCACGTCGTCACGAATTCTGACGATGCGAGGGCGCTTTGCGCCTGATCCACCGGGAATTTCGAGGATAAATACGGGATTTAGCGCATGAACCCGGACTTTTCCGCTTTTAGATCCCATAAATCGCGAGCCACGACGCTTTATGAACTGACGCCTGGACTGGGTGACGCCCTCCGGATGTTCCGCCCCCGGGGTGCCCATTTCTTCTAGCGATCCCGATTTACCCGTATCCCTTTTATCCAAGCACTGGATGTTACAGTCGGATGTGGGACCTGCGTGTATCGTGTGATCACCCTGCGCGGCCCCGTTTTCCCGCATTTCCGCGAGTAGATAACGCCCTCTCTCGAGCTCGTGCCTGTGGCGGTAGATTGTCATCCTGGAGACACCGGAGGCGCGCGCGAGCTCAGACACTCCGATATCCTCGGCGAGGTGGCCGATTTCCTCTGCGGCGACGGCGAGCCGGATCAGGGTCGCCTCCTTGCACTTCAGCGCCGCGTAGCGACCCCCCGCCTGCTGCTTCTCGCGCTTGGAGAGCGCGGCGAGATACTCCGGCTCGGCGGCCATGGCGCCACGCCGGCGATTGGCCGATGCGATCCGCGCGTCGTACCGGGTGAAGAAGTAGCGAGCACTCTTGGCGCACTGTCTGCGCAGCTGCTCGCAGTCTTCGAAGTACTGCTGCGCGCCGCGCAGGACAGCATCCTCGAAGTCCTCGAGGGCGTGGTCCGTGCCGACGAGATTTGCCCGGTAGCGGGCCGACCGGCGCGGGGATTCCGGATGAAATTCATGGACGAGCCGTGCGCACAGCCGGCCTACGGTCCTGAAGACCGCGTTCGAGCCCCGGCGGCCATCGCGCAGGAGCATATCCTCGGCAGCGCCGAAATTCGAAAACTTTCCTCGATATTGGCCGAGATCGAGCAGGTCGGCGAGACTCTCGCAACCGTGCGGATCGAACCCGAGACTATACGGCTCACTGTAGACGACAGCAGTCGTCAATCTCTCACAGAGCGGGTTCTTGCCGCGCAGGGTGTTGGTAGCGAAGCGGTCGGCTCCAAGCGGGGCCAGGCGCTCGGTCAGGATCGTGCCGATCAGCTTGAAGAGGGCTTTCGCCCCATTCCGCCCATTTCCTGTAAAGCACACGCTGTGCTTTACGACGAAGTAGACGTGCGGCCTGCGCAGCTTGCCACCGCTGGTGGAAACCCCGGTGATGATGTTCGGCGCGGGAAGCCTCAGTTCGCGGATTTTCTCCTGACATTCTTCCGTTGAAGCAAAATCCCTGTCGAGATCGACCCTGAACACGCCACGCATCATGGGATTGAATGTGACATATTCGTCGTCGAGCGCGAGGGCCTTGCTCGGGCACGGGAAGATGCTCGCCTTGTCACGACTCGACGAGATTGACGGCAGTCTGCTGCCCCGACGCGTGTATCGTCCCTTGCAGAGCTTCGAAACAAACAGCTTGAGGATCGGATCGAGACTGGATCGGAAGCCACGCAGCTTAACGCCGTCAACGAAAGCGCCGCACGAGATGTCAGGCTCGAGTACCAAGCCGGCTCCGATGCGCTTTTTTACCTCGGCGCGGAGGTGGCGGCGCTTCTCGATCATCTCCACCAGGTCGTCATCATCTGGCCGATCATGACGACGCGATGCCATGATCGCATCACGCTTCAACTTGCTCATGGCACGGCGGGCGCAGGAGATGGCCAGGGTGTAGTCGTGCCACTCGTCCGGCGATATGCGCCGGCTCGCAACATCCGCACCGGTCGGACCGCGCCGCGCGGCGCTGCCACCCCGGTAGAAATACTCGTTGGCAATCGTTCGACCGAGCATCCTCAGGCGCAATCCTGAGCGACGGCGTGCCGGGGCTGGCCTGGCAATCTGGACGACGGCAGACTTTACCATCGTCAGCTCCCCGGCTTCGGGCTGTCGTCGAGTGCCTCGACGTAGACCCGGTTGGCGTTGGCGAGATTGGCATCGACGGCGCGCTGGGACAGCTCGATCGCTTCCATGACGCCGGCCGGCATCGGCTCGGGCGCCGCCGCGACCGCGGGAGCGTAGCGCAGGTCGTGGATCAGCTGGTTCATGGCGGCGGACTCGCCGAGACGGCGATAGGCGATCACGCCGTGCACCGCGGACATGGCGCCCAGCTTCGGATGGGTCTCCAGCACATAGGCGGCCTGGTTGGCGATCGCCTCGGAGAGGTGCAGATCGGCGCGCATCGCCGCCTTGGGCAGTGCTGCCGAAATCTCGCGGGCCACTTTCGGAACGATGCCGCGGGCGGCGAGGCTGTCGACCAGGCGGCCGCGCATCGCCTCGACCACCGCGTCCATGCCGACACGCATGGCATCGGCAACACGGGTGAGCTGACGAAGGGCCGCCTGCGGGCCGCGCGGCGAGACGGGGGCGATCTGGACGACGGCACGGGCGATGTCCGGCGCGATGCCGTCCCGGATCAGGGCGGCACGGGTGTTGCGCGCGTCAGTCCCGGCAAGCCGGCGGGCGATGCCGGCCGGCGCCATCGCGGCGATCAGCCAGGCTGCATCCTCGTTCTGGGTCGGACTCTCGAGGATGGCCTCGCCGATCTGGTTGGCGCCGGCGGCCGCGACATGGGGATCAAAGCCGGAGGTGGCCAGTTCCGAGGCGAGCCGGTCGCGCGCGGCGAAGAAGGCGCCCTCGATGAGGGGGATCCGGATCTCTGCCGCCACGTCGTGCTCCTGACCGTCGATCATGGTGAGGGTCCGGCCATGAGCGGATCGGCCTCGACCGCCTCGCTCTCGTCACCGAACAGGCTGAGCTGGTCACGCACGGCGACAGGCTCATCCCGGAGAACGGTCATATTGGGTATAGCTTCAAAAGTCACGGCAATTTTGTATAGCAGCGACACTTCGTCGACCTGCCGGTCGGTCAGCATCTCCGGATCGGAGATGAGAAGGCGGACGTCATGAAGCTGACCTTCCGCGATGGCCGAGTCGATCGCCGGCGCGACCCATTCGCGCCAGTTCCGCCGCAGCATCGCGCGCCGCCAGCGGATCAGGCCCTGCTCGTCGGGGAACAGTTCATAGCGCGTCTGGGCCGGAGCTCCCTCGACACGAAGGATCCCGAGCAAAAGGCCACCGGTTTTGCGGGCGCGCGCAGACATGGGGTCAGCATACGTGCGCGATGTGTAAGCAACAGGCGATAGTGCGCCCTGCGGTGCGCCCGGCGGCGAATACCCGTTGGTCGATTACAGGTGGCTTGAATAAACTTGGATCAGGAGGAGCTTGACGAAGCCCTTCGCCCCACCTGGGGGTTGAACAGTTTTCTTGAATACTATTCAATTATATACTATACTAATCACAATGAACGGATTGGTTGGCATTGGCGAGGCTGCTCGGATGCTGGGTGTGTCGATCACAACCCTGCGGCGCTGGGAGGCAGCAGGAAAGCTGGTCGCCGACCACACCGCGGGCGGCCATCGCCGCTACGACATCGCAAAACTCCGGCCGGATCTATTCCATGCGGAAGACGAGGCCGACCGCCGCACCATCGCCTACGCCCGCGTGTCAAGCCACGACCAGAAGGATGATCTGGAACGGCAGAAGCAGGTGCTCGAACTCTATTGTGCTCGTCAGGGCTGGAAATTCGAGATTGTCGCCGACCTTGGGTCAGGCATGAACTACCGCAAGAAGGGCCTCAAGAAGTTGCTTGGAGCCATCATCGACGGCTCAGTGGGCCGATTGGTGATCGCTCATAAAGACCGCCTGCTTCGATTCGGGGCGGATTTGGTGTTTGCCATCTGCGAGGCCAAAAACGTCGAGGTGGTGATCCTCAACCAAGGTGAGGATACGACCTTCGAGGAAGACCTCGCCAAGGACGTGCTGGAGATCATCACAGTGTTTTCAGCGCGGCTCTATGGCTCACGCTCACACAAGAACCAGAAGCTGCTGGACGGTGTGAAGCGTGCCGTGGAAGAATCCGCGGCATGCTGATTGCCCACCGCATCGCCCTGGACCCGACGAACGCACAGCGGACCTATTTTGCCCGTGCGTCCGGTACGGCGCGCTTTGCGTGGAATTGGGCTCTGGCGGAGTGGCAGCGCCAATTCACAGCCCGCAAAGATGACCCAAGTCTCCCCGCGCCGTCGGATGCCAGCCTGCGGCGCAGGCTGAACGGCCTAAAGCGGGAAGAATTCCCGTGGATGTTCGACGTGACGAAATGCGCGGCACAAGAGGCCATCATCGACCTGGGAAGCGCATTCCGTAATTTCTTCGAGAAGCGCGGTCGCTATCCCAGGTTCAAGAAGAAGGGCGTTAGTGACAGCTTCTGCGCCGCCAATGAGGCTGGCACATTCCGCACCGATGGCGAGAAGATCAAGCTGCCGGTAGTGGGATGGGTTCGGCTGCATGAGGCTCTGCGGTTTACCGGCAAGCTCAAGCGGGTCACCGTCAGCCGTGAGGCAGACCGTTGGTATGCCTCGATCATGGTGGAGACAAACGACATCAAGCCCGTGGTGCAGCCCCTTCCCGCTGTCGGTGTCGATCTGGGCGTCACCACCCTGGCCACTCTGAGCCGCGGAGAAGCCATTCCTGGCCCGAAGGCACATAAGGCCCTGCTCCAGCGTCTGCGTCGCGCCAGCCGGGCGCTAACGCGCAAGCGCAAGGGCTCATCCAACCGGCGTAAGGCCAAGGCCAAACTGGCCCGGCTCCACGCCCGTATCTCGGCCATTCGCAAGGATGCCACGCACAAGGCCACGACGATGCTGGCCAAGACCTATCGTCGCATCGGCATCGAGGCTCTGAACGTGCGCGGCATGGCCAGAAACCGCCACCTCGCCCGTTCGATCATGGATGGCGGCTTCTTCGAGTTTCGCCGCCAGCTTGAGTATAAGGCAAAATTTTATGGTGCGGCCGTAGTCGTCGCGGATCGTTGGTTTCCATCAAGCAAGACCTGTTCTTGCTGCGGTTCGGTTAAGGCCGAACTGGCGCTGTCGCAGCGACTGTTCCATTGCGATGAATGTGGATATGAGGCCGGGCGGGACCACAACGCGGCCCGCAACCTTGAAAATATGGCCGCGAGCTTCGCGGTGTCAGCCTGTGGAGAGGATCGCTCTGACGCGGTGCGCAAGCCCCGCGTGAAACGAGCCTCGATGAAGCAGGAACCGGACAGCAAACTTGCTGCATAGGTCTAATCAGCTATGCGAAGTTTTGCGTAGGTTCTGGAGAGCGGTCATCCGTCATGGATGCAGAAACAGCGGAGATCGCCGGAAGCGAAGCCGCGGAGTCTATTTCGGAAAATCTGGCTGATGACCCCGAGGACAGCCTCGAGGTGTCCACCATCTTGGATGACCTGAAGATCGAGGTCTGGGAAGGCGCTCTGCAGGCTCGTCCGGAGGCGGAGCCTGAGTTCACATTCACCTGAGCCTGAGCCACATCACCGCCCGACCATCGCGCCAAGCACGTCAGCACCAGGAGCGTATTCAGGGGGTGGGTTTCCGCCCCTCCTGGACGCACGAATAAAATTGAAAACACTTTTCATAAATTATATTATTATGCTGCAAAGGAGACCGCGATGATCACCCAGCTTACGGGAATTCCCCGGCGGATCGGCGACCAGGAGTGCGTCATTGACGTGCATGGCGTCGGTTATGGCGTGCACGTGCCGTCCGCGACGCTCGACATGATCGAGGGCGAGGCGGGCCCGGTCACCATCCTGATCCAGACCCGGATGAGCGACAGCGAGATCTCGCTCTACGGCTTTGCGACCCCGGCGGACCTGCAGACCTTCCGCAAGCTGGTCGGCGTCCAGGGCGTCGGACCGGCGACGGCGCTGAACCTGCTCTCACAGCTCGCTCCCGAGGAGCTCTGGCGGGCCATCCGCGAGGCAGACCAGAAGGCGTTGACCGCGGTGAAGGGGATCGGCCCGGCCGCGGCGAAGCGGCTGATCTCCGAGCTGGAGAGCCACGCAGCGAAGTTGGCGGCCGAGATGCCCGCCCCGGCCGCCCGCCTCGATCTCGGCCTCAGTGCCGATCAGCTCGCCCAGTCCCTGCAGCGTCTCGGCCACGCCCCCTCGGCAGCCCGCGCCGCCGCGCAGTTCGCACTCAACGGCGCGAAGCCCGGTGACACCGAGCAGGAACTCGTCGCCCGCGCACTCCAGGCCGCAGCCGGCATGACCACGGGAGCGGCGGCATGAGTTCCACGATCGAACGGACTCCGGTCCGGACACCCGTCGCGCTGGAGGATGACGACATGTCGCCGGCGCTCCGCCCGCAGGGGCTCGCCGATTTCGTGGGCCAGGCGGACACGATGCGGAACCTGGCCACATTCATCCGGGCGGCGCTGATCCGCGGTGTCAGCCTCGATCACGTGCTGCTGAACGGCCCGCCCGGCCTCGGCAAGACGACGATCGCCCAGATCATCGCCCACGAGATGAACTGCAACCTGAAGACGATCATCGGGCCCGCCGTTCAGCGGGCGGCCGATCTCGCCGCGGTGCTGACGACGATGCAGCCGAACGAGGTGCTGTTCATCGACGAGATTCACCGGGTGCAGCCGGCCGCCGCCGAGATCCTATACGGCGCGATGGAGGATTTCACGCTGGACATCCTGATCGGGGAGGGGCCCCAGGCCCGCAGCGTGCGGATCGACCTGCCGCGCTTCACCCTGATCGGGGCGACCACCCGGTCGGGATCGCTGCCGGCGCCGCTGCGCGACCGGTTCGGCATTCATCTTGGGCTGGAATTCTACTCGCCCGAGGACCTCGTGCGGATCGTCACCCGCTCGGCCGGCATGCTCGGTATCGGGATGATGCCGGAGGGGGCCATGGAGATCGCCCGCCGGTCGCGCGGCACGCCGCGTATTGCCAACCGGCTGCTCCGCCGGGTGCACGATTTCGCCGTGGTGGCGGGCGTCGTGGCGATCACGGACACGATCGCCGACATGGCGCTCTCGAGCCTGGCGGTCGACCGGCGCGGCCTCGACAAGCTGGATCGGCGCTACATCGACTGGATCGACACCGTCCATGGCGGCGGGCCGGTCGGGATCGACACCCTGGCTACCGGACTGGGGGAGGCCCGCGAGACCATCGAGGACGTGATCGAGCCGTTCCTGGTGGCATCCGGGATCATCACGCGGACCAGCCGCGGCCGGGTTCTCACCCCCAAGGCTTACGAGGTGGAGGCACGGTGATGCAGCACCGTCGCGACCAACGGCTGATGGGGACGGTTGATCAGCTCGCGCCGCTGTTCACGACGACCGTGCAGAACGACATCTTTCTGATCGGCATCGACATGGGCGATCCAGCGCACCCGGCCGGCGCGGCAATCCTGTTTTCCGGCGATGATGAATTCTACGGGCAGATCTCAGACGCGATGCCGGCGTCAGCCCTCAGCGACCTCGCAGTGGTTTTCCATGCCGCCGACAAGCGCATCGCGACGATGATGCGCAGCTCGGGGCGCCGTGCCTTGCCGCGCGAGATGCCCGATGGGATTGCCAGCCAGGATCTCAAGGCTAGCCCCGGCCTGGTTGCCCACCGCCCGCCCTTTGCGATTATCCGGGGCGCAAACGAGGCTTCGGGTACGGTGCTCGTGCACCTGCTGATCCAGGCAGCCGGGACGGCCGAGTGGCGGACCGCGCTCAGGGTGTCGTCGGGGTGGCTTGGCCGTCTGGCGGGATTGGCTGAAGAGGCGAGCCGGTACCCCGGTCAGGCGTTGGTCGCCCAGCATCACTCGCCCTTCTGAGTGTGGCTGCCCTCGTCAAAACCTTTAATATGCGGCGGCATTTGCTCGCATATGCAAGGATATTCGGCACGATCGCTTGCCTCGTCACCTTTCCGAGCCTGAATATTTGCGGAGAGGATCTGAAGCCATGCCTGTGAGCGGAGAGAGTGGGCACGGGCCTTCCGGTCGCTGGATGCAATCGCCGGCGGTGACGAGCGCTCCGCCCGTGACTGGATAGCCGCGCCGAACTCCGCCCTCGGGGCCCGCCCGATTGATCTTCTCGCCTCCGTGCAGGGACTCGTGGATGTCGTCGCCTACCTGGACGCCCGCCGCGCTTCGATCTGAGGCTCAGCCCTTCACGGGGTCGGCGTCGCCTCCCCAGCCGTGTCGGGGCAGGGCGGCAGGTCGCTGCGGAAGTTCATGAGCTCCATGTTGTCCCGGAAATAGGCGAGACAGGCATCGAAGCCGCGCTCGATCAGGGGGGGCATACTGGCCACGGTGGTCGCCGTTCAGAATGAAGAAGCGCTCCATCTGGCCGAGAACCAGGGCCGTTGTGTCGCCGCCATAAATGCCGCGGTCGAAGTCGTTGTACGACACGTAGAAGCCGTTGCCATTCAGGATCAGGTTGGGGCCCACGCCGCGGAGTGCGGGTGCCGCGGTCGGACTGGTCGAACGGCTCATGATGCCCTCCCTCAACCCGGGCCGAAGGCGGGGAATTCGAGCAGCCGGCCAGTCGGCTGCTCCTTTTGTGCCATCGCTTCGAAATCGATGCTGAATATCGGCGCCGGCGCGCTCGGCTCCTCGCCGAGAAGGGCACCGGGTTCAGATCCCTCGGGGTCGGCGGGGCCGACGCCACCACCCCGCACGGCCGGCTGATGCTGACCGTCCTTGGCGGCATGGTTGAGTTCGACCGGGAGTGGATCCTGGTCCTCGACGTACGTATGGGCCCCAAGCCGAAACTGCCCCTTTACCAGCGGCATAAAGCCCTACGTCGGTGAGATATCAGTCTATATCCACATATTTAACGTCACTTTGAAAAATTCTAGTCATATCATATATGATATTATCTAAATAATCTCTGTTTATATATCCTGAATGATAATATATATGATTATTCATAATAATAACAATATTATTCATACAAAAATAATTCTCTGGGGTTTTTATAATATCATCTACAGATATAGGATTATCTTTTGAAAAGTATCTAAAATATTTGTTCTTTGTACATAGTTCTGAATTGTTTCCAAATTTATCAATAATAATGATATCTGGAATTCCATTTTTGTAAAAATAGTTTACAATTTCAAAAATAAGATTTTTGCTTAAAAAATTTTCGTTTACAACATAGACGATAGATGTTGTTAACAGCCACAATTCAATTTGTTCCATCGCAAAAACTCCTAATTTATTTCAAAAAATCAACATTTTGATATTTTATCATTTTTGCATAATTAAAACTCCGTTTTCCAATTTTTTATCATAAATCAAGAAAATTTAACTATAAATCGCCAAAATATTATTATTGCATTTCTTGTCATTCTCATAATTTTTTAAGTGTCTCATATTATGATAGCTAAATTGTCGTTGCCATTGTTATTATATTATTCGGCTATTCTTGGTCAATATCCTTTGCTATGCTATCTAATTATTTCGATCCCCCCCCAATGCCGACAGAGTGTAGCGTGACGGACGGATTTGCCTGCGCGTCCCGCCACGCATCTTTACAGGCGCCGTATCCGGCTCATTTAAGAGGTGTATTTGTTGACGGAAGCCCACGCCGAATGCATCGCGCGCCTTCACTCACTGCCGTCACCCTGCTCGCTCTCAGCGCCTTCACACCGGCCCGAGCCGCCGAACTCTATCACCTCAACCAGAGGAACAGCACCATCCGCTTCAGCGTAGGCACGCTCGGCTTCTTCCGCGCCCGTGGCCATTTCGCGCAGTTCGATGCCACCTTGCTGATCGATCCCGCACACCCGACCAGCACGAGGGTGAGCGTCACCATCCCCACGGCCTCTGTCGTGACACCTTGGGCGCAGGAAAGTGCGATGATCCGGTCTCCGGATTTCTTCGATGTCGCGCGCTACGGCAAGATCCGGTTTACCAGCGGAAACGTCACGGCCACGGCACCGGGCCACTACGCGGTCCATGGGCAGCTCACGCTGCGGGACGTGACGCGACCCGTGATCCTCGCGGCTCACCTCGTCAAAACCGCAACGGACCCCACGGCCGGTGATACGATCGATGATTTCACAATTACCGGCACCGTCCGCCGCAAGGCGTTCGGCATCGTCGCCGACCCGGTTTTCATCGATAACAGGGTCCACATCGTCATCCACGCCCGCATCCTCGTCCTGGCGTCCGGGCATGGCTGAAGCCTGGCGTCCCGCGCAGCGCCGGCTGCACTGGTGGACCGCTGGCCTCGTCGCCACCGGCTTCGCCATTGCGTGGATCATGGTCGCAGTACCACTGCGCGATCTGCTGGTGAAGTTCCTCCTCTTCCAGTTGCACAAGACGATCGGCTTGACCGTCTTCGCCCTGGTTGTGTGGCGCCTGGGCTTGCGCAACCGCCACGGCCGCCCAGCCGAAGCGGACGGGCTGTCCATCGCCGAGCGTCGCGCCGCCGCAGCGGGGCAGGCCCTGCTCTATGGCTTGCTACTGGCGGTCCCGGTCCTCGGCTACCTGACCGCCTGCTCCGCGCCATCGGGCTTCCCGACCCTGTTTCTCGGCGTGATCCCGATTCCCTCGGTGATCGGCCCTGACCCGCATCTTTTCGACCTTCTGGCGCCTATCCATCGCTGGTCGGCAATCATCCTGATCGCGCTCGCTGTTGGCCACGCGCTGCAAGCGATCCGCCACCACCGCCGCGGTCGCCTCCTCCTGCGTCAGATGTGGCGCGCGCCGCCCCGCTAACTCGCCGACGTCCTTGGCCCCGATGCACCTACCCCCGTGTGAAATCGGGGTTGGCAGGCACCTGCGGCCCTCATCACGCCAGCTTCGTCGGCGCGATCAAACCCGCGACGATCATCATCGAGGTATATGCGCCGCCGGCGCGACCGATGCTTATAGGTACGGATCGTCCCGATTCATCATATGCCGTGTCTTCTGCGCAAGACGATAACCGTCTACCGGGCCGGGGTCTTCGATACAGTCGAACGTGTCACTGGGAGCAAGACTGCTGCCGTCGCTGACATACCTGCCGCGGCTACGCAGATCGTCTCGCTCAAACCCAGGAACAGCCGGAGTAGGGGGCACAGCCAACGGTTGTGCAAATTCGCCAAAGTCCCGCCGTTTGAAGCAAAAAACTCTCCATATAAATCAGATAAATATGGAATATCGCAATATTTTGTTACGATCTGTAGATTTCGCAAAATGCATCCTAACCAAGAATGTGCTACTATGGGTTGCATAAATGAAAGATTTTAGATATTTAGCAATATCGTGGGTAAGCGTGAAATTTGTCATTTCATAGGGATAATCCAAAATGATTAATTCGGCAGATTCACAAACAGAGGGCAAGTCGATGTCCGAGTTCGGTCACGATGAAAAAAGTATATATATTACGGCTGTCGAATATTTGAGGCAAGCTGCAGTGCTTCTGGTAAGTATAAATCAAACAAAAGATAGTTTGATAATCGATAACCTTACAAATATCATTGAAAATAGACCAAATATATCCAGAAAATCAGCTTCTTTAGCCGGACGTCGGCTGCATAAGAAAGTTTGATTTGGCCACATAAACTGTGGATTTATATAATTCTATATAGTTTCCATCTTTTTTAATCTTGTCGATAGATAATTGCTCATAACAATATCTATTTGAAATAATTTCTGAAAAATATAAATAAATAAAAATATTACTATCTATATATTTCATGATATAAATTTATTTTTTCTCATTTTTTGAAATATATTGCTTGCCTATCCGGTTGACTCCCATACCTACTAGATCTAGTGTTGGGCATGGATGTCCTGGCCCGTGAAGACCTGCCGTTCCCGCAGTCTCTGCCGGAATTCCAGCGTATTTTCCCGAACGACGCGGCCTGTGCCGCCTATCTCGAAAGCGCCCGCTGGAATGGAGGGTTCGCCTGCCCAAGGTGCGGCGTCGTTGGCGAGCCGTTCCGTTTCGAGGCGCGCCCGGGCGTTCTGCGCTGCCGGGCCTGTCGCAAAGACGTAAGCCTGATGGCTGGGACCGTTATGGAACGCAGTCACACGCCGCTGTCGACTTGGTTCTGGGCGGCTTACTTGATCGCCAGCCAGACGCCCGGAATGTCGGCCGTCCAATTTCAGCGGCAACTCGGCCTGTCGCGCTACGAGACCGCCTTCGGCATCCTTCATAAGCTGCGCGCCGGGATGGTGCGCCCCGAGCGCGACAAGATTGGCGACACGCCGCAAGAACACGTCGAAGTGGATGAAACGTGGGTTGGAGGACGAACCCGAGGCGATGGACGGGGTGTCCATCACAAGGTTCTCGTCGCCTGTGCCGTGGAGGTGCGCCACCGGAAACCGGGAACCAAGCTCGACAATCGGAAAGACGGTCGCTACGCGGGACGCGTTCGTCTCGCTGTTGTCCCCGACCGTAGCGCCAATTCGCTCTGCGGATTCGTCGAAAACGCCGTTGCTCCCGGATCGCTGATCGTTACCGACGACTGGAGCGGCTATGCCGGTCTCGGAAGGCGCGGGTTCGACCACCATGCAATCGCCGAATGCGGCGACCCGGAGGTGGCAGAAGAATTCCTGCCGATCGTCCACTTGGTCTTTACCAACCTGAAGACCTGGATCAACGGCATCCATCACGGGGTCAGCGCCAAACATCTACAAGCCTACCTCAATGAATTCACGTTTCGGTTCAACCGGCGCCTCTATCCCTTCAACGCGTTCCGCTCGCTGCTCGGAATCGCGGGTAGGGCAGCCGCACCAACCTTTGACGAGCTTTATTCCGGGGAATGGACACACCCTACATTTAGTGGGTGTGGGTAACAACCGGATAGGCAAGATATATTGCTCTACAAGCCTCATTGCATGTGAGTATTTTTTAAAGTCTACAATGCCGTTTTCATCTTTTAATATAATCCATCCACTTCTTTTACTATTATGGAAATTTGGCACCATAGCCTGCCAGCGAAAGCCAACTTTGGTCCAATTGAGAGTGATCTCACAGCCATCAGTACGATTAAACCGCGACCAGCCGGATCGCAGCCAGAGCTTCGTCGCGTCGTTTGGAATCGGCAGGTCCAGCATTACGGGCAGCTTTCCTTTCTCGCTCGGTATGTAGCATATTTTCCGAGCGAGTTGCACAGCGCCAGGCCACGCGAAGCGTCCTCTATCTTACCGGGCCGCAGCCTCAGATGCCCGAGCCTCGATCCACACCAGAACGCTGCCTTCTCAGACCTCATCACCTCTTTCAACCATGGCCCTTCATCATTCAATTCCACTCATTTGTCGCGTGGTTCCTGCCGTCGGACTGCAATGAGCGTGCGTCTAAAGCGTGCCGAAGATAGCCTGCTCGACCATTCCCCTTCACTTGATAAAGCCCTAGGTCAGCCTTCCGTAACAGTGCGTCTGGTCCATCACCGTCTTCCGGGAAAAGAGCGATCCCGACAGATGCAGAGATAGTAAGTTCGATGGAGCCGAACGGGATGGGTCTGCTGACCGCATGTACAACACGGTCGGCCAATTCGTGTGCCTGGTCAGGATGGTCGACGTTGGCTTGGACGATACAAAATTCGTCGCCGCCAAGCCGAGCCACAACGTCGTTTCTACGAATGGTGTCCGTCAGCCTTTTGGCAACGACACACAAGATTTGGTCGCCGGCCTGATGACCAAACCTATCGTTGATCGATTTGAAGCCATCGAGGTCCAGAAGCAAGATCGCAAACCCCTGCGCATTGGCAGTGGAAACGGTGACAGCCTCCTTAAGGCGCTGGTTAAGATGGCTTCGGTTGGCCAGGCCGGTCAGCGTGTCATGGAGGGCGCGGTGCGTGGCATTTTTTTCGGCTTCACGAAACCGGGTTACATCCATCAAGACAGTGATGACAAATGGAGTTTCGTACCCAGCCTGTTGTAGGTGAATCAATCGCTTGTAGATCAAAAAAATATGTTGCTCACCCCTGCCATCGGTTAAAATCTCCTCGTCTTCATACGGCTGGCCGCTCGAAAATATTTCATCCGTAATCTTACGGGAGGCGTCGATATTCTTCTTGGGAATTATAAAATCATCAGTTTTTCTGAGAAACGCTTCGATTGTACAATCAAAAAAGTTACACATAGGTTTATTTACAGAAACGAATCGATAATTTGAAGCTATTATGAAAATTGGAATTGGTAAATAATTTATTATTTTATGAATTTGATTTTTATCAACATTTTCCAATACTTTTGTAATATCCATTGTATTTTACCACATTTAGACGATACTTCAGAATTTATTGAAGTATCACTTTTCACGTTAAGGCTCATATCAATTCGTAGACCAGTTTACTTTTTTGTTTGCCATTTCACGATTCCAAGAAAATTCTCTTCTTGGAGGTTATTACGTGTGGCTATTGGACGTATCTGAGCTGCTAGATGACATTTGTGTAAAGAAAGATTACCAAATGCACGTGTAAGGTCAAGAGTTATCCAAAAATCAACCGTAGGTTCGGGCTATGGGTTCGCGCAAATGTCTGCCCAACGGACCAGCGCCTGTGCGCTGCCGGCACCCGAGAGATGGCTTCCGGCTGCCTGACAAAACCCTTGCACTCATCAATGGTTCAAAAAAGGCCGGCCGATGCTGAGCCGTAACCTGGTAATCATTTAGCGGCGTCAGCCTGTAACGGCTCTGTTCCCATCCAGGGGCTCCACGTCCATCGGCATTACGCCAGGCAGATTCATCTGTCCGTCCCTCAACCAAGGCCGGACACTAATCCCAAACGGAGTAAATTATCCTGGCAGGTCACCATCTTGCGTCCGTTATGGTCGCCCGGGGTTCATGTGAGTCGTCTTACCGGCGGCGCGATATGGTGAGGGATGAGGGTTGAGGTTATCCAAAATGTCGATATTGTTTGTTTCGAAAGGCGAATTTAAGAGAAGATTTTAGTCAAGAGAAGACGCCATGTCGGGCATTATGCCGCCTCCATTACCTTCTCCCTCACAGAGCTTTGCCTCGGCTCTTCGGGCATTCCTTGACACACTGATCGCCGTGGCGGCTTGGCGCGGTGAAGATTTCCGTCAGGTGTGGGTTGTTGAATCGGCCAAGGCAATTCGGTCAGCCATGGAGCAGGGGCCAATATGGGCGACGATGGAAGACCTTATTCCTGACGATGATGACCTTCTGAGCAAGGTGGCATTTGATGTGCTTGAAACAGAAATGCTTTATGTGGCCTTCCGTTATCGCCGCCTGTTGCCTGAAGAGAGCCGCAAGGTCGTCGCGAGCGTGGAAGAGCGATTTGCAGGTGTCCAGGAGGGTGATCCGACCGCGCCCGGCGCTGTTGATGACATCGAGACGGTGAAAGGAAGCATTGAGAGACAAATCAAGAAACTTCCAAAGTGGCTGCAGCGCGTTCTTGAAGTTCTGATGGAGCTTCTCAAGCTGACAAAGGGTATGATTCACTGATTTGCACGGCACCGCGGCGCAGAGCGTCGTCGAATTTACTAACCTAGAGCACGTTTTTTTTTCAACGCCGGGCGACTCACGGTCGGATTTATAGCCACGATCTGATCGGTATTGAGCAGATGCGTCCGATTGTCGCTTGCGCTATATTGCGCATGATAACGTCCTCTATCATGCGCGACGTTCAACCCGCGACGTTTCGTGATTGAAGATTTTCGAAAATCGAACAGCCCCTCCCGGTCCTGCGCCCTGTCCTTAGCCGGGTTGGCGCTGGCGTATTTCGTGGGGATCGTATGCCCCGGGCCGGCGTTTCTGATGGTGAGCCGGGCGGCGGCGGCGGCGTGTTTCGGCATTGCGCTGGCGATGGCGATGGCACGGTATGCATCGCTTTACCGGGCGATGCAGATCGTCGGCGGGCTGTATTTGATCTGGCTCGGGGTCGGAGCGTCGCGGGCCAAGCCGGGTTCGGCCGAGACGGGCGCAGTTTCAGCGCGGCCGGCGGGGCTGACGCGCGGGATTTTGACCGGAGCGGTGCTCAATCTGGGCAATCTGAAGATCGTGGTCTTCTTCACCAGTATTTTCGTGGCGCTGCTGCCGGCCTCGGCGCCGCTCTGGGTGCGGCTGGCGGCGACGGCGATCGTCGGCGCGCAGGAGGCGGCCTGGTATATTCTGGTGGCCATGTTGTTTTCGCGGCCTCGGGCGCAGGTGGCTTATCGGCGGGCGGGCGTTTGGATCGAGCGGGTGGTAGGGATGGTTTTGTTCGGGATCGGGGCGGATATCGTCGTCGCGAGTGTGAAATCGGGCGTGTGAGGGCGCTCACCCCAGGCGGAGCACGGTGGCACCCGCCGCGATGATGGCGATGGCGGTGAGGCCGCGGCTTCCCGGGCGTTCATGCAGGAACCACCAGGCGAAGAGCACGCCGAACAGCAGGGCGGTTTCGCGCAGGGCGGCGATGGCGCCGATCGGGGCCTGGGTCATTGCCCAGAGGGCCAGGGCGTAGGAGGCGATGGAGCAGGCGCCGCCGCCGAAGCCGCGCAGAAGCGGGCCCGGTTTCAGGGCCGCGCGCAGGCGGGTGGGGCTGAAGCGGGCGAGGATGAGGATCGCCGGGATGGCGGGAAGCACGAAGGTCCATAGCGCATAGGCGAGGGGGGCTTCGGAAAGGCGGACGCCGACGCCATCATTGGCGGTGTAGAGGGCGATGATAATGGCATTCGCCAGGGCGAGCATCAGGGCGCGGCCTTCCCCCGCCTCGCCGCGCCGGCGGGCGAGCAGGCCGACGCCTGCCGAGATGAGCAGCAGGCCGCACCAGCCGGCGCCGCCGAGGGTTTCGCCGAGGAAGATTGTGGCGATCAGCGCGGTCAGCGCCGGGGCGGTGCCGCGCATTACCGGATAGATGAGGCTGACGGCGCCGCGCGCATAGGCTTCGGCGACGAGGTTGAAATAGACGATGTGCAGCAGTGCCGTCGCCAGCAGATGCGGCCAGGCGGCGGCGCGGGGCCGTGGCAGGAAGGGCAGCGTGGCACCGGCAATGACGGCGCCGCCCAGGATGAGACCGATTGTCGCGCTGCGGCGGTCGGCGCCGCCGCGAATGGCGACATTCCAGGCGGCGTGCAGCGCGGCGCCCGCCAGGACCGCCGTTATCGCCCAGGGCGGGATCGTCATGGCATGATGATGCTCCGTTGGTTCGGAGGAGCATCACCATGGAATCGGCGCAGGGTCGAGGGTTTAGGCGCTGGCGGCATCGAGTGCCGCGATGGCGGCCGCGCTATTGGCGTTTCTCCAAGGCCCGGTAGAGGGTGGCCCGGTGGACGCCCAGCAAGCGGGCAACCTCGGCCACGGATTTGCCGTCCGCCTCGATGAGCTGACGGGCATGAGCGATCTGGTCGGTCGCGAGAGCAGGCTGCGGCCCAAAACGCACACCGCGCGCCTTGGCTGCGATCCTGCCGGTGCTGGTGCGTTCGACAATAAGGGACCGCTCGAAATCGGCCATGCCGGCGAACACGGTGAGCACCATGCGGCCGGCCGGCGTCGTGGTATCGGCCCACGGCTCGGCCAGTGAGCGCAAGCTGGCGCCAGCCTCTTTGATACGCTCGGCAATATCCAGCAGATCGCGCGTGGAGCGGGCAAGCCGGTCCAGGCGCGTGACCGTCACCACGTCACCGGCACGCAGGTGATCGAGCAGGCGTGCCAATTCTTGCCGGCCACGCTTTGCCCCGCTGACCTTCTGTAACCATCCGCCGAATGCCGCCTGTCGATGATGGAGTGATGCGCTCATAAATGCGCCTGTAAGGGCGACGCTATGAGCGGGAGTTTGGATGGAGATCATCACGGGAATTGAGCGCCGGCGTCGCTGACGTGATGAGGACAAGCTACGGACTGTGGCGCAAGCGGAGGCGCCTGGTGCGGTGTTTGCGGAAGTTGCGCGGCGGCATGACATATCACGTGGTCAGCTATGGAACTGGCGCCGTCTGGTGCGTGCTGGCGAATTGAGTTTGGCTTCGGCACCTGCGCAATTCCTGCCGGTTCGTATGTCGCCGGAGTTGTCGGCCGCTGCGATGATTGCGGGGCCTGAGGATACGGATCGGGCGTCTGTTGCGGCGCCGCGCAACCAGGGTCGGCTCGAGGTTCGTCTGGCTGGCGGTACGCGGGTGGTGATCGAGGGCATGGTGGCGCCAGCGGTGGTCACGGCGCCGAGGATCCGGACTGGCACCGCCGTGAACATCTGTTCCGCGCGGCGGATGCCCGCGCCGTCGCGGCTCGCTGCAACAGGCTGGTCGACCGCATGCGGGAAGCAGGTGTTCCGCTCCGAGAAGGTGCGCCCGAAGCTCAAGATGCGGTTGATCCGTCGCCTGAACCCTGAAATGGTGGGCTATTCGCAAAAGGTGGCCTGAACCAACCAGGCAATGCACAGCACGGAGGTTCCGTCTTGGGCACCGTTCGTGTTATGTTCAGGCCGCGCAGACAATCTCCCGTGGTGCCGGTTCGTTTGCGACGGCGCGCTTTTTTTGAAGGGGTATTCGACATGTCGGCCCTGTCGATGCTGTCCGGACATCTGAGCGTCTCGACGGCGGCACGGGTGAGTGCTGGCCAGATCGCTGTGGCTTTGGAAACAGGTCATTTGTCGGCGATCGGCGACAGCCATGCCCGCGCACTCGTTGCCGGCGTCTTCAGCGAGCACGATCCAGACCTGATCCTTCGCGCCACGTCCGAGGCCGGTGGAACCCCGGCTACAGCCAATGCCCTCTACCTGGAGAGCCTGGCGGACGGCATGCCCTGTTGTCCCGGATGGGAGCATCTCATGCGTGAAATCCTGTGAGCGGTGCCGATATCAGGTCCTTCTGCGCAAGCGGCTCCTGGAGGGAACTCGCCAGAGTGGCTGCGGAACTGGTCGCTGGAGCCGAGCGACGGGCAGGCGTCGAAATGAAGCCCCTGCTCGGTGGCGGGACGCGACTGATGCTCGCGTATGAGCACAGGATCAGCCACGACATCGACCTTTTCATCCATGACGCGCAGTGGATCGGCTTTCTGACGCCTCGGCTGCATGATGATGCAGGCAGGTTCCCACTATACGAAGAGGCATCGAATTTCCTGAAGATCAAACTTCCTGAGGGTGAGATCGACTTCATTGTGGGGATGTCTTTGCTGGGCCTTGCCGATGAGTCGTACCCAGGGGTACCGTTCGCCCTGGAGCCGGTCGCCGAGGTCCTGGCGAAGAAGCTCTTCTACCGCGGCGCCTCACTCACGGCGCGGGATCTTTATGATTGGTGGGCGGTGTCCAGCGCCACTCCTGATGTCTTTCCGGCGGCACAGGTCGTGTCTCTCCTTGGCTCAAAGGTGAGCGGCGTCGAAACGGGTCTGAAAAATCTATCGCGGTCCAAAGCCGCGCTGGGTGTCTGGGATGCGTTGATCACCAGTGCAAAGCCGAAACTCACAGAGGCTATCGCGTGGGCAGAAAACCAGCTCATGGTGGGCCCAACCTTGAATGTCGCCCGGACGGGCCGACCATGAGCGGAGGCGGGTCCCGCCATAGATACCAAAGATCGCGCGGGCTTCTCATCAAACCTGCGTCGAAGAAATTTATGCCAACCACCTTTTGCACATAGCAAAATATTTGAATAACGTGTTCTGATATTGTAATCTGGCGATGCGCCCGCAGGGTGCGTGGCGAATTGAATAGGGGTGGCTTCAGGTGGCCAGGCTCTGGATTTTTTCCGACATCCATGCAGAGTTCCGCCGGGGCAAGGCCCCGATCGGAGGGCTCACGCCACCGGAGCATGCCGATATCGCCGTCATTGCGGGAGATGTCGATCACGCGAGGCACGCGGTGGCCACGACTCGCCGCTTGATCGGAGCCCACCTGCCGATCGTTATGGTTGCCGGCAACCATGAGCACTACGGAGCGCTGCAGACCGTGCCCCGGGGAATCTCACTGATGAAGCAGGCCGCGCTCGAGGACGGGAACACCTTTGTGCTCGAGAACGACGTCGTGGAGATCCCCGTTCGCGGAGAGCGAGTCCGGTTTATCGGTGCGACGCTCTGGGTGGATTTCGGGCTTTTCTGCGAGCCTGGACGCCATGCCGAATATGGCCGCCGTGGCCTGTCCGACTTCACCGAGATCATCAGCGAGGACCCGTCCCTGTTCGCCATCAGGCCGGTGGACATGATGCGCTGGTTCTCGGCCTCCCGCGCTTTCATCAAACGGGAGCTTGGGAGGCGGCTCGACGGGCCGACGGTCGTTGTCACTCATCACTGCCCTTCGATCCGGTCGGTCGCCCAGCGCTACCTGAACGACCCGATGACGCCGTGCTTCGCCTCAAATTGCGACGACTTGCTGGATCTTGGCCCCGATCTCTGGGTGCACGGCCATACCCACGACAGCTTCGATTACCAGGCTGGCCGGACGCGGGTGATCTGCAACCCGCACGGCTATGTTTATGGCGGTGAGCTCGAGAACCGGTCATTCAACCCGGCCCTGGCGATCGATGTCGGGCAATCGCCATGAGTCGCATGACAGGGCCTACCAAAGCGGCGCCCCTTGGCGGCATCCTGTTTTACGGCGATCCTCACGGGGAGTGGCGTCCGCTGGTTCGCGCGGTCCTGGAACACCGGCCGGCCGCGGTCGTGATCCTCGGCGATTGCGGCCTGGACGTGCCGCTGCGCCAGAAGCTCGCCTCAGTCTGGGACCTGGTCCCGAGATGGCGCTGGATCATCGGCAACCACGACGTCGACAGCATCGCCGAATACGAGTTTCTGGTGGAGAGCCACCCGGATGGCGACCTGGGCGGGAAATGGGCGGAGCTCGACGGGGAGATCGTCGCGGGTCTTGGTGGCGTCTACGCGGCAAAGGTCTGGTACCCGAAATTCGGTGGCGATCATGACGATCCGCCGAAATTCCGGACCAGGCAGGAGATGATCAAGCAGACCGCACGGGCCGACCGGTTCAAAGGGGGCGTACCGCGGTCATCGAGGGCGACCATCTTCCCGGAAGACCATGAGGCGCTGCGGCGTATCAGGGCCGCGATTCTGGCCACACACGACGCCCCGACCTCTCACCGGCACGGCTTTGCAGCGATCGACGAGCTCGCGCGCGAGATGGGCGCCGGCCTCGTCGTCCATGGTCATCACCACCACAGCTATGTGGGGCAAACGGCCGACGGCATCCCCGTCCGGGGGCTGGACATCGCCGAGCCGTGGCTCTGGAAGGAGGGTGAATAACCGCATACTGGAGATGGCCTGAGCGTCGGAATCTATCCAGATAGGTGCCGTTCCTATTTGTATTGTATCAAGGATACTGTTTTTGTAATCTGACATATGCGCTCTGAAGCCAACTTCCATGGCGGAGCTTGAGGAACGCCCGAATAGCCGTTTTCGTTGACGATGTCCGCCACCCGTTCGGCCGCATGGTCATGTGCCACATGTGGGCGGACACGCTCGATGAGCTGCTCGCCATGGCCGACCGTATAGGCGTTCAGAGGAAGTGGCTGCAGCAGCCGCCCAAGGCATCCTGGGTCCACTTCGACATAAGTCTCGGAAAGAAGGCCCAGGCAATCGCCGCCGATGCGATCCTGACCGACCGGTTTGGCCCGGTTGAGCACGTGGCACGACAGCGGGGTGATCAGGCGAAGCTCGCGACGATCGAGGCGATACGCCAAAGGGCCTGGCGGCAAGCAGCCAACGTCTGATGATCTGACCGCCGTCTAAGTCTTCGCCCGGAGACACGTCTAAACCGCCCTAAACTCCCTAAACTCCCTAAAGTCGCAAAGGCAAATCAGCTCGCAGATGGGGCGGGCCATACGTTCCTCGTCATTCCAGTTCTCCCCCCGGCCCAAATCTAAAACAGATTCCGGACCACTCAATGGAGGGCGGTCACAGGCGATGAGGTTCGATCAGCTTGCGGCCAATCTCAAGCGCTGCCTTCTGCAGCTCCGCCAAGAAGCGCGGTTTCCCGTTGTCGACGATCTGACTGGTCAGGCTCGTGATGCTGATCGACCCTGCAAAGGCGCCTGAGCGATCGAACACCGGGACACCGATGGCGGCTAGGCCGGGGACGAAGTCGTCGACAGCGAGTTCATAGCCTGCAGCCCGGATGCGTTCCGCCGCCTGCCTGAGTTCATCCGGATCGGTTTGACTGACGGGGGTCCGTGCCACCAAGGGTTTGCGGAGCGCGCTTTCGCGCTCTTCAGGGGTTATGTTGGCGAGCAGAACACGCGGTCCGGCGCCACAGTTGAGCGGCGTGCGTGCACCAACTCCGAACCAAGGGGCATCGATGCTGGGCTGTGCAGATCGGACACGCTCCGTGCAAACCGCCATTCCGTCATGGTGCACCCACAAGAACGTCGTCATGTGACACAGCTCTGCGATGTCGCTCAGGTATGGCGCCGCGACCTCTCGAAGCTCCCTCCCGGTGTGGACTGCCGACGCGATCTCCAAAACGCCTACGCTGAGGGCGTATAGGCCGCTTCTCTCATCATGGTCGACCAGACCTGCAATAATCAACGTCTGAAGCAGGCGCCGCGTCGTGCCTTTGTCCAGCTCGGCTGCCTTAGTGAGCTCAGTAAGGGTCTGCCTTGGCTTCGTCAGAGAAAAAGCTCTCAATAGCGCGATGCCGCGATCGAGCGCACGCACCAGCGGCACGCCGGGTTTCGGCTTCAAATCGCGCTCAATGTCCTCGGCCATAGATGATCCCGCTGCCTAATGAACGCGAGCCATAGCCGAAAATCGCGGATTCAAAAATGTCACGTGATGATACTAAATATCATCTGTTGACACACATGAAATGCTTTCTTAAAGTCCCGCCCAAGTCGGAAGTACCGGCACCAAAAATGGGGATTCCATGTTCAATCGACGCTCGACCGCCATAGCATTTCTACTTGGGTGGTCTTCGACGGTCGTTCGCTCTCAAGAGCTAAAAAACTGCCGCTCCTCTCGGACGAGGTCGTGGCTCTGAGCGTCAAAGGACTGCGGAAGGTTTATCGGAAGCGCGGCTTTTTTGGAGTCGAGCACGAAGTCCGCACCGCCGCTGGCGTTTCCTTCTCGCTGAGCCGCGGCGAGACACTGGGCATCGTCAGTGAGTCCCGATCCGGCAAGTCGACCGCCGCGCGCTGCTGCATGCGGTCGATCGAGCCCAATGGTGGTCGGATCGCGCTCGGTGATTTGATTCTGTCTGTACTCAGTGCCTCGGAAGTTCGTCGGCAACGCAAGCACATCCAGATGGCTTTCCCGGAGCCATTCGCCTCGCACAATCCACGGCAGATTGTCGCCCGCGTTATTGCGGGCGGGCCGGTCGCCCATAGCGTTTCCCGGCACACTACGTTGCAAAAGGCGCGAGAGATGGTGGCGTCGGTCGGCCTTCCCGGGCGAGCGATCGACTGCTACCGGAACGAGCTCTCAGCAGGCCAGCGCGTCGGCATCGCCCGCGCGCCCGCGCTTGAACCCGACGTCCTGGTGGTGGATGAGACCGTCATAGCGCTCGACGCCTCAGTGCGAGCCCAAATTTTGAAGCTGATTAAGGACATTCAGAGCCGGCAGAGCCTCACGATCCTCCTCGTCACGGATGATCTGCGGGTCGCCGCTGAGATTTGCGACCGCATCGTCGTGATTCACCCCGGCAAGGTCGTCGAAGCCGGGGAGGCGTTTCAATCTTCGCCGCTTCCCAACATGAATACACCCGTGAATTGCTCGCCGCCGTGCCCAGCGGACGGCGCGTCGGCAACTGACCAACAAGAACCCTAGTCCGGAGATCACCATCATGTCCCTCGATCCTGCATTGCGCGAGAAGATCCTAGCCTCCGTCGAGTCCGGTTTCGCAGAGCAGATCGCCTTTACCGAGGAGTTGATCCGCTTTGCCTCGGTGCGCGGCGCCGAACATGCGTGCCAGGATTTCGTCTTCCGCGCGCTGCGGGAGCGCGGCTTCGCCATGGATCGATTTGCGATGGATCGTGACGCGATCGCCGCCCACCCTGGCGGCAGCCCGTGGTCGGAACAGCACTCCGATGCGCCGATCGTCGTTGGCATCCATTATCCCCAGGAGGAGAAAGGTAAGTCGCTGATCCTCCAGGCTCATGTCGACGTCGTGCCACCCGGGCCCGCGGAGATGTGGACCAACGGGGCCTTCAACCCGGTCGTCGAGGGCGACTGGCTCTATGGCCGCGGTGGCGCCGACATGAAGGCGGGCCATGCCGCCAACTTCTTCTGCCTGGACGCGTTGCGGCGCATTGGCCTTCAGCCGGCTGCGACGGTCTACGTCCAGTCGGTGGTTGAGGAGGAGTCCACAGGCAACGGCGCGCTCATGACGCACCTGCGCGGCTACAAGGCCGATGCCGTGCTCATTCCCGAGCCAGAGGAAGAGATGCTGGTGCGCGCCAATGTCGGCGTCCTTTGGTTCCGGGTCGAGGTCCGCGGCCGGCCGGTGCACGTCCGAGAGATGGGCAACGGCGCCAACGCTATCGACGCGGCCTATCGCGTCATCAGTGAGCTGCGGAAGCTGGAGCAGGAATGGAACGACGCCAAGACCGGTCGCGAGCACTTCGCCGACGTCGAACATCCCATCAACCTGAATATCGGCAAGATCGAAGGCGGCGATTGGGCGTCCTCGGTGCCGTGCTGGTGCCGGATCGATTGCCGCATCGGTCTCTACCCAGGCGTGAATGCCGCCGAAGCGTCCAAGGAGATCAGCGACCGCGTGGCGGCCTTCGCTCGTTCCGACGCATTCATGGGCAACAACCCGCCGAGCGTCACGTTCAACGGCTTCCACGCCGAGGGCTATGTCCAAGCCCCCGGGACCGAGGCAGAAGCCGTTCTTGCGCGCGCTCATGAAGGTTCGACAGGAAAGCCGCTGCAGAGCTTCATGACGCCGGGATATCTCGATACACGCGTCTACGCGCTCTACGACAAGATTCCGGCCCTCTGCTATGGGCCGATCTCCGAAAACATCCACGGCTTCGATGAGCGCGTCAGTATCGCCTCGCTGAAGCGCATCACCGGCACCATGGCGCTTTTTGTTGCCGAATGGTGCGGCGTGGAGCCGATCAAGACATGGCCCCGATGCCATGGCGGTTGAGCGGGAGGTAGAGCAGATGGCGCTTTCGGATGGCATGAGCCGGGCGGAGGTAGATCGTATCGAGGCGAAGGACTTCGCCTTGGGCATCGGCCCGTTGCGCCCCCGAAATGCGGCGACGTTGATCCTGCTCGACGGTCACGGCAGCACGGCTCGGATCCTGCTCGGGCGCCGTCATCGCGGCCATGCCTTTATGCCGGGGAAGTTCGTCTTCCCTGGCGGCCGGACCGATCTCAGTGACGGGAGGGTCGCTGTCGCCGCTCCGCTCCATCCGCAGGAGGAAAGTCGCATCGCCGGAAGTGGCTACAGGGCGACCTCGGCGCTCGCCCAGGCCGTCGCCCTCTCGGCTATACGGGAAGCCTATGAGGAGGCGGGAATGCTGCTCGGGCGGGCCGAGGTGTTTCAGACTGCGATCACAGCTTGGAGGGACTTCGCGGCGCAGGGGGTGAAGCCCGCTCTCGACCGGCTTCGGTTCGTGGGCCGCGCGATCACGCCCCCGGGCCGGGTGCGCCGCTTCGACACGCGCTTCCTTGCCGCTTTTCGTCATGATGTGGTCGTCGAGCTACCCGGCGGCGGGCCGAGCGGCGAACTCGAAGAGCTCGTCTGGCTGCCAATCGATGAGGCGAAGAGGGCGGATGTCCCCGCGATCACCTTGACCATGCTCGACGAACTGCAAAGACGTCTCGCCGACGATCCCGAACTCAAGCCGGGCGTGCCCGCGCCCATCTACCGCATGCATCGAAGCCGCTTCGTCCGTCACTTGGTCTAAACGACCCGACGCTGGATCCAATCCAAGAGGGATCGAGCAATTTGACGCCAATTGACACGATCAACCACGCGCACGACCGAATGAACGATCGGTACGTTCGGAAGGGAGGTGGGTTGAAGTTGTGTCATGGTATGACACAATAGATCAACGATTGACACCGGCTCCAATTCATTGGATCGTCAGCAGACTGGTAAAGTGATCGCAATCTTCCGAATTGTGACAAGATGAACAGGGAGGGCGTCAGCGGTATGTCTCTCGACAAAGAGGGCGCTAGTCGCATCATTAAGGCCGTAGATGCGGGCTTCCAAAGACGGCTTGCTCTCACTGCGGGCCTAATCCGCTTCCAGTCCACTCGCGGCGCAGAACTCGGCGTGCAGGACTTTGTCTTCCAAGAGTTACGAGATGGCGGAGATGCGATGGAGCGTTTCAACATCGATAAAGACGCCGTTGCTCGCCATCCCGACGACGGACGCTTCAGCGAGGACATGCTAAAGCCCTTATCGCCGTGGCATTCATCGTCCGCAGCAGGTGGCCGGACGGTCGCTCATCCTTCAGGGGCGCGTTGATGTTGTTCCGGCAGGGGCGATCGACGTGAGGGCAGACCCGCCATTCGAGCCGGTTGTGCACGACGGTTGGTTTTTCGGGCGAGGTAGCGCAGACATGAAGGTGGGCAAAGCGGCCAACATCTTCGCGCTGGACGCACTACGGCGCGAGGGATACCAGCTGGCGGCGACCATCTACTTGCAGTCCGCTGTCGAAGAGGAATCGACCGGCAATGGCGCATTAATGGGGCATCTTCGCAGTTATAGAGCCGACGGAGCTCTGATTCCCGAACCGGAAGACGAAAAGCTGGTGCGCCAATGTCGGCATGCTATGGTTCGAAATCGAGATCAGGGGCATGCCGGCGCATGCGCGGGCGATGGCGTCCGGCACCAACGCAATCGATACGGCGTATCGCCTGGTCGGTCACGTACGGCCGCTCGAGGCCGAGTGGAACGCGCGCACGGACGAACACCGGCATTTCGAGGACGAGGCGCATCCGATCAATCTAAATCTCAGCAAGATCGAGGGCAGGGACTGGACTTCGTCGGTGCCGAGCTGGTGCCGGGGAGCGCGGCGGAGGACATGCTCGCGGAATCGCATCACGACGCGACAGGCGAGAGGCTGGAGAGCTTCATGAGCGCGGGGTATCTCGATGCCCGGGCCTACGCTCTCTACGACCGCATACCGACCCTCTGCTACGGGCCGATATCGCGAGACATTCACGGCATAGACGAGGCGGTCAGTCTCGCATCCCTGAAACGCATCACCACGGCTATGGCTTTGTTCATTGCCCGATGGCCCGGGCTGGAGACGGCTGCCCAACTCCGGCGCGGCATCGTGTGCTCAACAGGAAAACGGGAAGGCTCATGAACGACAAGGAACTTGCACGGTCGATGCCAGGCTTCATCAAGCTCTGGTTTCTGCTCGACTTCATTCTTTGCTGCACGCCGCCGATCTATCTTGCGTTCAGCGGGCGCGGGGCGACGCCCGGGCTGCCGTTCTCGATCATCTATTTCGTGTTCTGCGGCGCGTTCGTCACGCTCAGCATCCTCGCCGCCGAACGCGTGAAAGCCTGAGGTCCGGCGCATGCTCATCACATTCGGGGGGCTCGCCCTCTTTTTCGCAATCATCGTCATCTACCTGCAGATCTCGTTCCGGCGCGACCGCGATTTCGGCGATTATGCCGTCGCCGGTCGCTCGTTCGGCGCGTTCTTCCAGTCGATGTCGTTCCTTAACACCTGGTATCCGGGGGCGATCTTCATCGCGTTCGGCGGCCTCGCGGCCACGGCCGGCGTGATCAGCTTCTACCTGCTGATGTACAGCCTGCTGACCATCGTCGTGATGTACGTGATCTCGAACCGGGTCTGGCTCTGGGGCAAGGAGTTCAACCTCTATACCCAGCCCGACCTGTTCGCGCTGCGCTATGACAGCAAGAACCTGCGGCTGATGATCGGCGTCATCGGCATCGTGTCGCAGTTTCCGTGGATCATCCTCGGCATGAAGGCGCTGGGGATGATGTTCTACTACATGGCGCTGAAGAAGATCGATTTCGACGTGGCGGTGATTCTCGGCGTCATACTCATGGTGATCCGCCAGTTCTGGACGGTGCAAATGGGCATGCGCGGCGTGGTGATCTCGGACATGCTGCAGGGCGTGGTCTCGTATATCGGCGGCAGCCTGCTGCTAATCGGGCTGATCGGCTGGCTGATGATCGATCGCCATGCCTCCTTCGCCGCCCTGCCGGACCATCTGTTCGAAATTCCCGGCTTCGGCTCGAAGCAGGGGCCCCTCTACGTGTTCGCGCTGATCTTCACAAGCGCGCTGGGCGGCTGGTGCTGGCCGGGGATTTTCGTGCGGCTGTTCACGGCGGACAGTGTCGGCGCGATGAAGAAGGCGGCGGCGATCTCGGCGCCGATCTCGCTGATCTTCGGCGCGGCGGTGCTGATCCTCGCGATGCTTGCCTCCACGATTCCCGCGGTGGCGAAGGCGCCGGACGCGGTGTGGTTCATCGTTAACCAGCAGGCGGGCGGGCTGGTGCTGCTCTCGATTGCCGGGATCATCATCCTGGCCTCAACGATGGGCAATATCGACGGTAACATCCAGTCCACCGGGGCGCAGATCGCCAATGACATCATCGGAGATTTCACGAATCTCGACGAGAAGCAGAAGGTGCTAGCCGCCAAGATCGGCATGGTGGCGATCACCTTGCTGGGGGCCTGGATCGCCACGATGAAGATTCCGCAGCTCTTCAACGTCGCGGTCATCGGATACCAGGGCATCATCCAGCTCGCAGTGCCGCAATTCCTCGGTATCTTCTGGCTGCGCGGCAACCGGGCCGGTGCCTATGCTGGCACGATCGTCGGCTTCGTGCTCGCGGTGGTGCTGACGCTGCACTACCCGGCTTATGTAGGACCGCTCTGGGGGCTCACCTCGGGCTTCGTCGCCCTTGCCGTCAATTTCGCGGTTTATGTCGCCTGCGCCTACATCTTTCCGCACACGCCGGAAGAGGAGCGGCGCGTGCGAGGTCTCTTTGGGGATGTGGCCGGCCAGGATGTAAGCGTTGCGGCTAACGTGAGATAGACTGGGAAATAATAGCAAAAGCAGTGGTGTGCGCGCATTTGGTGGAACGTAGGCCCGCCCCACTGCAAGCTGTTTTGACCTATCGGGCACTGAGCAGTCTGCGTGAACCTATCCGGCCTCGGAGCAAGGGCAGTGTCAGGTATTCCGCGTATGGGTGGTGGTTGAACGTCAGGCCGCCAAAGCTCTTACGATGTGATCGCCAAAGACGACGGCGAAATGCGCCTTTGCCATAGCCCATTCTCGAGGCGGCATCACCCACTCTTTGTCAGAGCGGTTCAGGATCAGATAGAGCAGCTTTGGTTTCGCCCGTCTGCCCGTCCCCCCGATCCGTCCGCCGCGCAGAGCCTCGAGAGCTTCCGACGCTTCACGGCCGCGAGCGAGGCTGGCGACCTGGTGGCGGTAAGGAGCGAGAGCGGCGGCCAGGTCCGGTTCTGGCTGACGAACATCGACGGGCTTTCCCGCGCGCGCGGCCTCCTCTTCACCGAGGACTGGCCGGAATTCGGCGACCATGCCTGGCTGCTCGCGACCGGACGGAACGCCTTCTGCCCGGACGGCCAGGACCGGCTGGTCATCCCGACCGCAGCGGTCATCCGCTTCATCGAGGAGTTCCCGCACGGCGTCGCGATCGATGCGTCATCGAGCAGGGCCGCGCTCCTTTCGCCCGACATGGCCTCCGGCTAGGTTGGGCCATGGCCAGATCGCGCTCCCGTCGCCGCCGTTCAGGATCCGAGCCGTTCGCGGCCCTTGCCGGCCTTGTCGCCCTGGCGATGGCCGGCAAGGTGCTTGCTGCCATTCAGCATGATGGTGAGCAGTTTGGTGCCGTTCTCCGGGGGCTCGAACTGCCCGCCATGGTCGCGCTGCTCATCATCGTCGGCCTGCTCGTGCTGGCATTCCAGATCCGCCGGCGCCGGCGGCGCGCCTACCGCGAGGCGATGCTGCGCATCGGCGGCAGTGACCCGCTCTCGCTATCGCCGGTCCAGTACGAGCATTTCTGTGCCTTCCTGCTCGAGCACTATGGCTGGAAGACCGAGACGACCCGGGCGTCCGGGGATTTCGGGGCCGACATCATCGCCCGCCGCGGCGGCGAGGTCATGGTCGTCCAGTGCAAGCGCTACGCCCAGCCGGTCGGCGTGAAGGCGGTGCAGGAGGCCCATAGCGCCGCGTCGTTCTACGGCGCGGGTCGCACCGCGGTCATGGCCTGCCGCGGATTCACGCGCGCCGCGCACGCACTCGCCGGCAAGACGGGGACGACCCTGGTCCAGGTGGGCGAGAACGACGCCGCCGCGTTTCGCTGAGCGCCCGGATCAGGGCGCCGGTTCGGCCGGCGGGTCATCGGCCGGGTCTCCATTCTGGTCTGAGGGTGCAGAAGAGGTGGGCAGCCCAGCTTCTGGATTGCACGGCGTACGTCGCGAAGGCGGCGGTATGATGTTGTCGATATCCGGCACGCTCATGGCCTCCTCTGTAATCTGCGCATCGTCGCTGTGCGCTTCCGGCTCCCTGATTTCGATGCCGAGATGCCGCATCAGGTTCAGGGCCAGATCGAGGTGGATGTTCAGCCGGCCGCGCTCAAGTTCGGATATTGTTGCCTGGCGTGTTCCAACCATGGCCGCCAGGTCGGCTTGACGGACACCGAAAGAGATGCGGACTTTCCGGATCAGCTGCCCGAAGTGGATCAGTAGATCTGCAGAGCTCTCTTGGTCGATCATCGCGCAGCCTCCATCTCACGGCTGAAAATACGTCGAGACGTATATGATATGATATACGTCTCGACGTATATGCAATCACAAGCGCCGGGATGCTTGTGATCCGAAATCCCCGCAATCAGAACCCCGGTATTGGCCCGTCATCCTCCCGGTCGTCGTAGTGGACATGCTGGTCTGCCTTCTCCATCCACGCGGACACGGCGGCTTCGACGGCCGGCCCGGCCGCCTTCGCCAGGCGGCCCAGCCGCTCCCGGTCCAGTGTTTCGAGGTCGATGTCGTGGATCGGCGGGAGGAGCATGTCGGATCGGGGCGAGCTGCCGAGGTAGATCCAGTCGATGAGCGCCTTCTCGGGCGTTGCGATCGGCATGCGTCCGGGGAATGGCCGGTTGAGGGCCTCCAGACGGTCCTCTTCCTCACCAGCCGCGAGCACCGCGGCGGGGATCCCCTTGAAGACGAACACGCCGGCCTCGGTCGCGCGGTGCCCAAGGGTTGGCGGCGGATGGCCGGTCCTGAGCGGCACGACCGCGGTGACATAGGCGGAGGGGTTGTTCAGGATGCCGTGCGCGCCGAGGACGCGCTGCAGAGACACGATGGCCCCCGGCTCGAGGTGTTCGGCCGCCTCGTCCGGCCCGGCCGCCGGGGATGCCTCGCGGTTCAGGTAGAGCCGGCGGTTGACTGGCCAGATGCACCGGGCATCCGCAAGGTCGCCCACGAGCCGGCGGTATCCGCTCGTCGACAGCATGATGCCACCACCCGCGAAGAGATCTTCGAGCCCGCGGCGCGTGATGACGCGCGGAACCCCGAGCCCCCGGAGGAGCTCGATCGCGCGGATGACCGTGCTCATGGTGTCGGGCCTGGCTCCTGGTTATCCGGCCGGCGATCGGGGCTCCGGTCTCCGTCGGCCAGCCATTTCTCGACGGCGAGCGCGACCCGGACCTTCATCTCCTCGAACGCATCCCGGTCCAACGCCTCCGCCACGCCGGCCGGCAGGGTCGGCAGCACCTCCTCGCGGAAGAGCTTCCAGCTCATGGTGTCCAGCTTATCGAACAGCGCCTGCCGGGCACGCTCGGTGCGCAGGTGATCGATCATGTGCGGCGGTGGCTCCGCCCGCATGGTGATGAGGATGTCGAGGTCCCACAGGTCACGCGGCGCCAGCCGGTTCTCGCTGAGCAGCGCGATTGTCTTGGCTCCGGCCATGGCATCCGCGGAATAGGTGTCGACCATCACGAGGGCGCCGCCGATTTCGGCCGGTGGCTGCATCTCCATCCTGGTCAGGCAATCATCCCCCGGCATCGGCCGGCGCGACACTTCGATGGTGAGCGCGACCTGAGAACCTCCGACAGTCCGGCCGCCGATCTTCCACCGCGCCACGGTGTCGGTTTGCTTCGGCTCGCTGATCCGGACGTCTTCGAGAATGCCCGTGGCTACGGCGTTGCGGATGGCCGACCGGATCAGCGTCTGGGTGCGCGCCAGGTTGGCCCGCCGCGCATCGTGCTGCAGGTCGATGTCCTTGGTGTGCCGTGCGCTCCCGAACAGCGCGCGCATGGCAAATCCACCTTTCAGCGCGATCTCCCGCTCGGTCGATTTCACGAATATGCTCCGCACAACCTCGTATTGAAGCAGTTCCCGCGCGACGTCGGCATCGTTCGGGGTACCCCTGATTAAGCTGGAAACAGTCATTTTATGCCCCTTTTCAGCTTAATCAACCGAGGCTACGGCCGAGGCTGGTGGAGCGGCGATGGGGCGAACGCGGCGGGTCAGCCCGATCCGGACAGCACCGTGCAGGCGGCGATCGATCCGGATCAGCTTTTTCAGGAGCCAGATTTCGGCCGGCGCGAGCCAGCCCGATCGTCTCAGGGTCACGGTAGCCTCCGCTCGTTGTTCCGATTCTGGTGGGCGCGATGTGAAACCAACAAGCTGCGGGATGCCGGACCGCTGCCGTCGCCCGTCCGGTTTCTATGTCAGCCGCTCGAAGCGATAGCCGGCGGCGTGGTATTCGCTGGGGTTGGCGGTGGTCAGGTAGCGGTCGTTCCAGTCGGCCCCACCAGCACGCGCGATATCGACTGGTCCGTTGATCCTGACGGCGAGCCGGCCCGCCCGCGCCCGGATGGCCTGATCGCTTGGCGCCTGGACGAAAGTTCTGTCCTCGGGGCCCATCGCCTCATTCGGAAAGGCGCGCAACTCGAATTGCAGCATGATGTGCTCCAGAGCCTACCGCAGTGGTCGCCGGCGGCGATTGAATGCCTGATATAGCAATACAACCCCAGACATATCAGTTCAATAAAATTGAGAGGTGCAGCCACCGCCCGACAGAGCGGATCGACTCGCCGAGACAGCAGCTTCGGGGCGCCGGCATTTCGGGCGTTCGGACCCGGGGCGCGGTCTCCGCCTGAATCAGGGGGCGGACGGAGCCTCGACCGGATCGCCCACCGCCCGCGTCTCTGCCGTCGCCGAGCGGTCATTCCTGGCTGGCTGATGTTGCAAAACCTCGAGATAGATCCCCGCGGCGCGCTTGAAGGCCCTGTGTTGCAGACGCCCCGCTTCGTCAACCGTCACCGCGCGCTGGATCCTGGCCGCGGCGACGACGAAACGCCCGACCGACTCCATGAACTCTGTCAGGCCAGGCTCTCGTGCCTGAGCGGCGATCGACAGCGCCCGAAATGCCAACCTTTCGCGAGGAGTCGGATTTTCGCAGTGTGTCCAGAGCTTTCCGGAGATTGCGGCGCACGCCGCCCCCTCGCAAGCGATCCTGTCCCGATCACCTGTCCCGAGCGCGGCCTCCATGTCGAGAAGGGCTCCCCGGACAAGCCAGTCCTCCTGCCGGCAGATCGGCAGCAAAAGAGAACGGATGACCTGGGCGGCGACCTTGCGAGCAACAGCCTGATCCGATCTGCCGCCGGGATCCCTTTCCTGGATCCGACGGATGAAGGATTCGGCATCGCCGGGGGCGGCGTTCATTCCTCTGAACAAGGCGCTTGCGGCGGCCCCGATGCGCATTGCCTGCCGGTCGTCCCGCCCGCCGATTATCTGGCCGAGATTCATCGTGGCACTCCTTCAAATGCTTCACGTAGCTTGTTGACCAACCGCGTAACCAACAAGCCGGCCACGGGACTCCCCGGGGCAGAGGCATTCGCTTGAAAGTGCTCTCGATGTCTTGATTCGAGATTAAGATCGGCGCGCCTTCAGGGCGCCGGCATGTCATCCACCGCATCATCCGAGCGGACAGCATCAAGGAATTTGGCCTGAGTAGCAGCTGCCGGCATCTGGAACAGGCGCGGGAAGACGAGATCTGCCTCCTCCAGCGGAAAGCCTATCGTGAAGGGGGCCGATCGACCTTCGGATTCAAGGAGGCCCTGCTCAACCAGCGGCGTGACGATGCGGCGCGCGTGCCGTTCGGACACGCCAAGCAAGGTCTCGACTTCCCCCTTCGGCACATGCCCACGCAGATAGGCCAGCTCGAGAATGGCGAACGCCCGGGGATCGAGGCGCCCGGCCTCGGCCTCATGCTGGACGAACAGCCTGAGCCGCGGAAGCAGGGTGTCCGGAGCCAGCATGTCACGCATGAACCGGACCTGATCGAGAGCAGTCTCGAGGAAATACGCGCAGAACTCCGCGAGGCCAGACGCGGATAGCGTGCCGCGGCCATCGGTGCCCCCCTGTGGCGGATAGTCGGCCCGCGCCAGCTTGGAGCGGTAATCACCGAGCGTCCTGGCTAGGCCCCGCGACACCGACCAGAGATCCGCTCCCTTCGTGAAGCGCCTGAACCAGGCATGGGTGTAGAGGCGCGCGGTGCGGCCATTCCCGTCGAGGAAGGGATGGATCCAGGCCAGCCGGTGATGTGAGGCCGCTGCGGCGATCAGGGAGAAGGCGGGTCCGACGCCTCTATAGCCGGCCTCGAAATGTGCCATGAACCCAGGCACCATCTCCGGCGCGACCGCCTCGTGACGTCCCACCACCACATACAGGTTCCGGAACTCGCCCGGCACGACGCGGTGCCGAACTCCGTTCAGCTCCACTGACCTGAACGATTCCGGCATGTGCAGGTAGAAGTCCTTGTGGATCGACCTGATCAACTCCGTGCCGAGACCAAGGCGATCATAGGCTCCATCATCGATCCGTTCCTGGACCTTGATGTGCGCACGCGCCTCCACCTGCTTGTCCCGGACGGCCGGATCAGACGAGTAATTCTCCGACAGTGCGCGCTGGATGTCTTTCGGGCGCGCCTCACGCCCCTCGATCAGGTTGCTGTAGTAGCAGTCCATCGCCCGAACGAGCCGCGCGATGGCGCGTCTTGTCGGAGCCCGCATCATCCCGCCAAGCTCCGCCGACTCCGCCGCGAGGCTGAAGGACAGGTCGAGCAGGTGGCCATAACCTGCGCGCCCCTCTTCCGGCATCAAGGTCAGGGAACCAGGAAATTCACGCATCTTTTTGACCCATAATATGTCCGGTCTATTGTCCAAGACTGGATATCATAATTCCCTGCATATTACTATTATATTTTATTTTTTGGAATAAATTCGGCCGCTAAGATGTCCGAACTTTTGACCGCAACAGACACTCGATTTCGGACGCTCACTGGCCAGGCGCCGGCATGTCGTCCACCTCGGGTCGAATCTCCGGCTGTCCGTGCACCCGGACCGTCCGCCCGACCGGTACGTCGCCAACCCCCATGCGGATATGTGGCCGGCGCCAGAAGATCGTCCCGCCACGATGGACCAGATGGCCGCGCACCCAGTGCGTCGCGCGCGGACGTGCCGCACCACCTGCGGCCACCCGCCGGCGCTCGGCACGCTCCTCCGGCGAGACGTTCATCGACACGACCTGGTGATCGAGCAGGGGACTCCGGCCTGACTTCAGCCGGGCCTTGTTGAGCCGGGTGCGGTCGACCGGGGCCGTGCGCACCGCCTGCCGGGCATTCATCATCGCCGCGGCGGGGACCAGCATGCAGTACTCCGACCAGATGTCCGCGACGGCGTTCGAGACGAATTCGACCGGATTGTAGTGGCCCAGATGAGTAATGAGCTTGGCGACCCCGGAATTGCTCCAGTCCATCATCATCGTGGCTCGAATCCGGTCGAGGTAGCGAGCTCGCCCTGGTTCAAGCTCATTGTTGAACCCGATCTCCGGGATGGGAATCCCGGTTGCACGCTCGAGGGAAGCGGCTCCGACCATGACCCGAGCGTCGAGATCCTGCCGGTCGAGGTCGAAGTGGACCGTGGGCAGGTTCGACATCACCATGCCGTCGTAGTTGCTTGTCAGGCCGCCCTTGCCGTCGGACTCCGGCACCGGCCAGAGCACGGAAATCTCGCCTCTCCGACCGCCTTCGTCGGTCTCGACGATGAAGCCGACCCGCTTCGGCATGAAATTGTCATCCTGAACCCGCTGGCGGACATGCGCCCGCCGCCAGGTATCCCGGGCAAAATCGTCATCCCACTCGAACCAGGCGCACCGCCACGGAATCCGGATCGCATCGATGCAGCCGGTGAGCGCCTCGGGGTAGTCGATCGAGCTGGTGATCAACGCCTCCGTCACGTCGTTGGCCAGGATGAAGCGCGGCGCCGAGGGCAGCGTGTCCGCGACCGAGACGATCCGCTGGATCGAGGAAGTCGCCGCTTGCAGCGCTCCCGGGACAGCGAGGATCCTGTTTCTCATCGCGACGACCTGATCACACAGAAGCATTCGACATCTCCCGACCATACTCGATAGAGCGGCGCGCTCACCGCACTTACAATACAATTTTGGTGAGGAATTATGAAGTTTCATCTTCGTTTTTTGCACATTCAGAATGTATTCTGGCCGGGAAACCCGGAGATGAATCAATGAGCGGTCAAAGTCAGTCCGGCCAGTCCGGCCAAACCAGCCAGGCCCGCCCGGAAGCGGCCGATCGCGAGCACTATGTGTGGCACCACATGCGGCAGCCGAACGGCTTCACCTGCGGATCGACCTGCGTGCGCATGCTTTCCAGCATCCTCCTTGCTGGCGAGCCCGATCCGCCGCGCCTCCATCCCGAGGTCATCGCCGGCATGATGGGGACCAGCCCCCGGACCGGGACGACAGAGATCGAGATGAAGCGCGGCCTCGATCTCTATGGCATCCCGCACGAGCGGATGCCGCCGACCGCAGACGGTGCGGGGCCGGGCCGGATGGAAGACCTGATCGGCTGGCTGAAGGCCGGCAACATGGCCATGCTTAGGTGCCTCTTCTTCGGCATGAAGCACTGGATCCTCGCGACCCACGCGGACGCTCGGGGAATCCATGTCCTCGATCCAGCCGCCCAGAGTCCCGGCATCCTCTCCCCCGACCGCGTCGCCTCGCTCATCCAGCCGCGTGGGTGGGAGTTCTGGAAGATCCCGGCCAACGCGCCCTGCCGGGAGTTGCATTTCGGCCGGCTGCCAAGACCCGGCATTGCGACCGAGGTGATGCAGGACGCGGTCGTGGGGCTCCTCCTCGATCATGGCGACCTCGATCGGCGGATGATCCCGCCCGAGGCAGCCGGCTGGCTCGTCGGGCAGCTTATGCGCTCCGAACGGAGCTATGGCCTGTGGGACGGCAACCGGCTCCTGGCTACCCACATCGCCAGCGGCTGCCAGCCGTGGAAGGTCCTCGAGGATGCCGGCTTCACGGTCGACGAGGCGACCATGGAGCGTCTTCGCGCCCAGCTCGCCCGCCTGCCCGGCGCGGTCTACCATTCGCTCGCCACCGCAGTGCATCCGGACGTCGAGGAAAATGGCGGCCGATGGCTGGTCGATGCCGCGCCAGGGCTCTTCGGCTTTGCCGGCGTCCACGGCATTGAGCGCGCCGATGAGGCAGCCGGGGGGAGGGCTGGCGACACGCTTTTGGAGCTCCGCCATGACGAGATGCGATACTTCGTCCGGGAGGCGCCGAATTTCGACGGAGTGGCCGCTCTTGAAGAGGTTGTGACGGGCCCGACACGCGGGCCGTCCGATGAAGATGCGCAGGGGCCCGGGCCATCTCCGGGGTGAGAAGGCGCGCAGGCCCTCCGGCCTGTCCCCTCATGCAGTCGCAGCCGAGGCGTCTACGCCTCCGGTGATGGCGATCCGCGTGGCCGATCAAGCCCGTAGCGCCTGCGCATCAGGCCAGCATCGATCATGACATCGGCCAGCCGGTCATGATAGCCGAGATCAGCGCCGATCCGGCACCCGAGCTCATAGCCGCTGATGGCCGCAGCCAGGCCGCCCGGAGAGTAGAGGTGCGCTCCATGCCCGTCATCATCCTCCAGCATCCTGGAATAGAGGGAGAGTTCGGCGCCGAGACCCAGGCCCCGCCACGGAGGAGCGACGAAAATCATGCCGTAACCTGAAACGGCGACGACGCCCCCCTCGTTTAAGCGGCATGCAATGAAGGGTGCCCCTGTCTCGGTGTCACGAGCATCGGTGAGGCAGATGGAAATCCCCTCCGCCCCGCAGGCATCCGACGAGAGAACCTTCGCATCTTCCACCTGCCGTAAAAGGGGCCGCAGCATCCGCTCCGCAGAGGCCGCGTGCGCCTCGCCAATTTCGAGCCGTGAGAGACTCCCGTGCCTACCCAGCAGAAATGCAGGGGCACCAGTCTGCCACGGGCCCCGCCCTGACGCTGCCACCGCGGCGATGGCACGGGCGAGGTGCGGCCGGGCGAAAGCCGGGGTCACGGCTGCGGCTCGGGCCCCGGCTCCGGCGTGACCTCGTCAAGATGTCCGATCTCCTGGCTGGCCTCGTCAATGAACTGCGCCATCAGGCTGTCCGTGCTGCCGCGGAAGATCGACTTCGGCGTGACCAGCATCGCGCTGCCGCCAGTGGCCTGCGGCTCAGGCTTGCTGCAGGTCCAGGCCGCCGTGACCCGGATCATCTGCTGGGGCATGCGCGCGGAGATGTCCTGCAGCACCGACAGCCACGCGTCCTCGTCGATATCGACCGTGACCATGTCATCGTCGCCGCTGCCCCCAGCCGCCGCGGCTTCCAGTGGAGCGGCGAGGGTGCGGCCGACACCGGTGGCCCTGTCCGGAAGGTTCTCGAATGCCTTGCGCAACTCCGAGAGACGCATCTCCAGGAAACCCCCGGCCGTCTCGCTGGCAAACAGATGAATCAACTCACCGTCCGGCTGTGCATCCTGAAAGGCGGCGCCCAGGATCTCGCGCTCCAACGTGGAAAGCAAAGCCAGCGGCAGCGGCTCATGAACGGCGACGGTGCTGTAATAGTTGGGCATGATGGGTCTCCGGTGGCTTTTTCATGCTATAGAAAATAACGGCTATTTTTCAATGTCTGATTGATTTTTGTCGGCCCGCCGCCCATAATGCCCGACACCCGGTTCTCCTGCGCTGGAGAGGTGCCAAGCAATGCCGTTCGCCATCCCTCACGAGCCCCTCAGCCGGGGCTGGCTCCCCTTCGAGCATGTCAGCGGGGAGGAGGCCATCACACATGAGACCGTGGCCGAGGCGCAGGCGGCATGATGAGGAGCGACAAGCCCCGCGTCTATCTCGCCGGCCCTGACGTCTTCCGGGCCGATTCCGACACCCATGGTGCGCACCTCATCCAGCTCTGCGCCGCGCACGGCGTGACGGGCGTCTACCCGGCGGACAATGATATGGTCGCCGGCATCGACACGATGCTGCGCGCCGGCCAGCCACCTTCAGAGGTCGCGCGGGCGATCTTTCGAGCGAATGCCGATCGCCTCCGCACCTGCGACGCGGTGCTTGCGAACATCGACCCCTTCCGCAGCCCGGGCGCGGATAACGGCACAGCGTGGGAGATGGGGATGGCCTATGGCCTCGGCCTCCCGGTCTTCGCGTACACCTCAGACCTGAGGACGACCCGCGAGAAGATCTCGAACTGGCATTGCGCACCATTCTCGGTGCAGGACGGCATCACCCGGGACCGCGATGGCATGATGGTCGAGGATTTCGGCGAGGTCGACAACCTGATGCTCACCTGCTCGGTCGTCGGCGAGCGCGTTCACCCCGACTTCCTCTCCGCGCTCCGCGCGGCAGCCGCCCATCTCGCCTGACACAGATCACCACATGTTCTCATCTTGTTCTGGATATGCGCAATATATTGTGGGCAACGGGCGCGCGCGGGGACCTTGCTCTGCTCTTTGCGAACTGCCATCGAATGGTGCATGCTAAGCGTCCGTGGTTGGCACTCAACGAACTAAAGGCGTTGTCCAGGCATTCGCGTGAGGGGGAACTTTCAACTCCGTACGGCGATTAGCACCTGATTTGTTCGATTTAACGACGCCAATTCGATATTGGCATAGAGCACTCGGTAATCTATGTTCGGAATATTGAGAGGGCCGCCAGCCTCTCCCGGGAGCTTATATCTTTTGACCTTTGCGCATGGAGTTTAACCTAAGATGGGCGCTGGATCCCCGAAAATTTTGAGTCTGGCCGCGGCCCTTGCGGCAATTACGGCTGTTATTCCGGGCGCTGTCGCGGGACCCAAGTCGAATACATTGCCCAGCGACAACGCAAATGACGTGAATCCGGGAGTACAAACCGGCGAACCGAATACCTTCGTCTCGGTCGGACAGGATCTTCTCAGCTTCACTGTTGATCGTGCTCCTGACGGTCGTATTGTCATGGCAGAACATTATTCTCACTCGTCGCATAGCTCACACGCATCGCATTACTCAAGCAGCTATTGAAGTGCCCGACGTAATTGTCGCGTTTAGCACGTCGACACAGGAGTTGGGTCCCCTCCAAGAAGCCGCCTACCGACTAATTGGAATTGCTTCCTGCAAGATAGAGCAAGACGCTGGGCTTTATAAATGCCATTTAATATCCCCGCCTGACACGACGTACGACAGTGAATTCATTCGTCGAAGGTTCTTGGACCTTGTCACTGACGAAAATCTTCGGGCTAAGATCTCGCGGGAGACAGAGCCTGTTCGCAATTTGATCTTGGCGCTCGCATTCGGCGCTATAGCCGATTCAAAGAAATCAGGACAAAAGTAGGTAGAGAAATATTGTGGCTAGTTTTCTCAAGCCTGAAGCCTTTGAACCAGATCCGCGGGCAATGCGGCTTCTGCCGTTTCGGTTTGAACGTATCTCGGATGACGTTGTTATAATTTCGAATTTTGTTGGCGAGCTTATGTTTGCCACAGATAATGAAATGAGTCGGTTAGTTTCACTCGATCTAAAGCCGGGAGATGGACTGTTCGAGCGTGCTAGGGAAAAATTACTTGTTTCTGTTGGGAGCGAACGGGCGCCCCTCGAACTCCTTGCCCTACGCCTCCGGAGTCGCTTGGCTTTTCTTCGTAACCCCACGCCCCTACACATCTTTGTCGTGACATTGCGTTGCGAGCACTCGTGCCCGTACTGCCAGGTCTCGCGTCAGAGTTCCGATCGAAACCAGTTTGACATGTCGGATGAAACCGCGATGCGAGCGATCGACGTGGCTATGTCGACGCCAGGCGACAGCCTCAAGATAGAATTCCAAGGAGGGGAACCCTTACTCAATTTCGATCTTATTCAGCGAGTAGTAGACGTGGCGAGCAAGGAGGCCGTCAGCCTCGGCAAAAGCGTGCAATTCGTGATTGCGTCGAACCTTGCGATGCTAGACGATGACATCCTCGACTTTTGCAAGCAGCGGTCGGTTCTAATTTCAACTTCACTCGATGGTCCCGCGGATCTACACAATCGGAATCGTCCCCGCCCCGGCGGGAATAGCCATGAGCTTGCCGTGCGTAACATCCAGCGAGCACAGGGCGTGCTCGGACGGGACCGAGTTGGCGCGCTGATGACAACGACTGAAGCAAGCTTGGATCGTGCTGAAGAGATAATCGATGAGTATTTGGCACTCGGACTAGAGGGAATATTTTTGCGCCCACTTTCCCCGTATGGATTTGCTATGAAAACCCGGCAGTTCTCCAAATATGACGGCGAGGCTTGGTTTCGATTTTATGTGCGTGGGCTAAAATACATCCTCGAAATCAATAAATCGGGCCGCCGCTTTCCAGAGTTTTATGCGTCGCTGCTCTTGCGACGTATGCTTACTGACCGCGCAGATGGCTACGTCGATCTACGCAGCCCGATGGGGGCCGGCTTAGGCACCTTGGTATATAATTATGATGGAGACGTATTCGCGTCCGACGAGGGACGTATGTTGGCGGAAATGGGCGACAGAACATTCAAGCTTGGCAATCTTGCCTCCGCCGACTACGCGAAATTGGCACTGTCCGAGAAGTTGATTGATCTGGCGAGTCGGTCCTTAACGCAGTCTGCGCCACAATGTTCATCCTGCGCGTTTGAGCCGCACTGTGGGGCCGATCCGGTTTATCATCATGCCACGCAGGGCGATCCGGTTGGCATTAAGCGGTTTTCGGAATTCTGCGGCCGCCAAAAGCGCATCATTGGCTTTCTGGCGAATCTCTTGGAAAAGTCGCCAGATGATGCGGCGATATTGCGGGGGTGGGCGTCGTGACACCACTGGCTCTCGCCGGGCGGGCAATTACAATATGTTGGAGTAACGTATCCGCTAACCGCTTCATCGTGAGGGTACAAGATCCTGCATCTTGCGCCCAAGGTCCAGCCGATGCAGCGTTAATTCGCTCGGTTGATGATGCGGAAAACGCAAAGAGGTCCGGTTTTAAGTCAGCCGTCGGCATTGGGTTATCCACCGATAAGGCGACTGGCTTTGACCAACTCATACTCCTCGACGGCCGCTTCGATTATCTGTCTGATGGTGACATCCTTCGCGTCCACCCAAATACGAATCATATCCGCACCCTTTATCGCAGAGCGTCACAGCATAATGCATTTCTTGTAACAGAGCGGTGCAATCACTGGTGCTTGATGTGCTCACAGCCGCCACGGAATGTCTCAGACGGTTGGATCATCGACGAAATTGCAGAGTGTTTCCCACTCCTTAACCCGCAACCTCGGTCTCTAGGGTTCACCGGGGGAGAGCCGATGACCGATTGGGAGCGATTTATCAACTTATTATCCTTGGCTAAAGATCAACTTCCATCGGTCGCACTCCACGTACTGACAAATGGGCGGGCATTTGCAAAGCCCCCAATCGCCGTAGCCTGGGCCGCCCTTCGGCATCCGAGCCTGACCGCAGGCATCCCGATATACGCGGCTGCCGGACATCTCCATGACTATATCGTGCAAAGTATGGGCGCCTTCGATGAGACGGTCATGGGTATCCTTCGCCTCAAGGATCAGGGACAGCGCGTGGAGGTGCGGGTTGTTCTGCATGCGCTTAGCGTACCTCGATTGGTCGAGACGGCAATCTGGCTGGGACGGAATCTCCCGTTCGTAGATCACGTAGCGCTAATGGGACTCGAACAAACAGGCTTTGCTATAGCCAATCAGGATCAACTCTGGATCGAGCCAACTGAATATGCCGCCCAACTCGCCGAGGCGGTCTTGATCTTACAAAGCGCAGGTATCCGCGTCTCTGTCTACAATTTACCATTATGCCTCCTTCCTCGACCAGTTTGGCCGGCTTCCGTTCAGTCGATTTCTGATTGGAAAAATGGATTTCTTCCGGAGTGCGAAGAGTGTGCGAAGCGTGGGGATTGCCCTGGCTTTTTTTCGAGTGGTCGTAAAGCGGTAGGGCGTAAGGTGCGGCCGATCAAATTGTGAATTGGCACCCTGCACCGGCGATAGGACGCGATTCTAAACCAGTTCATTTCAACACCGATCGGCGGTTCAATCCTTGCTGTAATAATAGATGCGTCGACACGATCACTTAGTTCCGACCGCTCCTCACGATTTGGATAACGCTAATAATCTGCTCTTCCGTGAACCGCTGCCGAGGTCGGAATCTGAGCGTCATGCGCATCTAGGTGGGGCAGCGACTCTTACCTGTTGTCATAAGTGGTTCCCAAGTGGGACATCACTATACCCCGGCAACGGGCGCGCGCGACCGCTTGTTCGCTTGCTTTCGCCTTGGCCGTCTGTTTGATTCGCGGCGTGGCGCTGCATTCGGCATGCGCCCGATCAAAACTGACGGGCAGAATTAGATGACCAAGGCTTCCGGCAATCCGACCGACGATATCAGCGGCTTGCTGGAAGATGGTATTGGCGTTTTCGACGACGCTGGCGAGCTTCATGTGCCCCTGCGCCGCGGGCGTGGCGGTACACCGGTGGCAGGCACCCGCGGCGACTGGGGGCTCGAAGATCCACCCGCGCCACCGATTGTCCCGGCGCCCGGCATGAATGACCGGGTCTCGAACTGGGCGGCCCGCAACATCATCGCGCCCGCGATCCTTGCCATCATCCAGCCCACCGGGCTCGACCGCGAGCAGGCCGGGCGCGTGCATGACGCCGTGCGCCGGCTGATCCCGGCCGGCCTGCCGCCGGGGGCCCTGAACCTGCACGGCGCGGTCAAACTACTGTTCGGCATGGAGTTCCGCTCGCTGCCGCTGAAGACCCGCTGCGAGACGCTCGAGATGTTGCTCGCGTGGATGGGGCTCACCGAGGAGGTCGGCCTCGAGATCTTCGGTGAGGACATATGGCGAGCGCTGCCGTTCCACTGGAACCAGCGCGTCGCCGAGCTGGACACGAGCGACGATGCAGTCGCACCGGCGGAGGTGGCTGCAGGCGCGACCGACCCCAGGCGGGATGTCGCCACGGGCGTCATCGTTGTGCGCGAGATCGGCAACAGCGACAATGACAGCGCGAAGCGGGCGGACAAGGCAGTGACCAGCCTGGTGCAGAAGCCGCTTCCGCTGTTCCGCTCGAACCGCCTGGATACGTTCCGCGAGCGGATGGTGGCCGACTTCCCTCATGCCGCCACCGCGATCGACGATCTCTACTGGGACCTGACGACGCGCGATCACGTCGCATGGACGCCCCGGATCCTGGTCGGCAACCCGGGGGTCGGCAAGACCAGCTTCGTCGAGGCGGCCTGCCTGGTGCTGGAGATCCCCTACCTGAAATATCCGTGTGGCGGCGATACCGACTCCGTCTCGTTCCGCGGCGCCTCCCGGAAATGGTCCACCACCTCGCCGTCGCTGCCGCTGAGCCTGATCGCCTCGCACCAGATCGCCAATCCGGTGATCATCCTCGACGAGATCGAGAAGGCCGGCACCAGCCGCTACAACGGCAACCTGCTCGACGTGCTGCTGGGCATGATGGACCGCAAGCAGGCGTCCGGCTGGTACGACCCGCATGTCGAGGCCCCGATCGACCTGCGACATGTGAACTGGCTGGCCACGGCCAACTCCACGAAGGACCTGCCGCCCGCGATCCGTGACCGGTTCCGGATGGTGAGCCGCATTGCCGATCCGTCTGCCGAACACGGTCCCCACCTGGTGAAGGCGCTGCTCCGGCAGGTCGTGGCCGAGCGCGGTCCAGGAGCTGCGATGATCGAGCCTCTCGGCCTCGATGAGATCGAGGCGATCACCGGGATCTGGGGCGGTGGATCCGTCCGGCAGCTCCAGACGGTGCTGGAGCACTGGCTGCGTCAGCGGGACCGGTCAGCCAGCCGGCATTGAGAGTTTGACCAGCTCAAAACCTGGCTTTGACAGAACGACCACGCGACCATTCGGCGTCAAGTCGGCTGGCGGTCGGAACGCAGGTTTGCGGCCTTGAAAGCCACGGCGATTGACGCTATTTAGCGTCAGAACCCGCGGTCGATTAGGTGACACATGTTCAATATCTTGCAGTTCTCTGATCATGGCTACTTCGCGCCGCAGAAGATTGCGAAGGAGTTGAAAACGTCGAGCGAAGACGTCGCCCGCTCGGCGGGTCTCGGACGTGATGCTGTGCAGCGCGCCAATCGGGTCCAATCTGACAGAACCCAGCGCCGTCTGCGTGAAATGGTGGAGATCCTGAACAAGTCTACACCACGGTTCGGATCACTCCTGATGGCCTACGCCTGGTACCGCTCACAGCCTCTTCCCGGCTTTTCGGGGCAAACACCAATGCAGTTGGTCATGCATGGCCGAGCCAATGAAGTGCTCGAATATCTTGATGCCGTGGACGCCGGTATTCACGCTTGACGGCCGCTTCCTACAAAGGGCTTCTCTACCGGGCAATCAATCCGATTTATGCAGCCGACCCCATGTCTGGTGAAGGAGCGCGTCTTTACGGCGGTAGATTCAATCCGCGTGGCGTTCCTGCGATTTACTGTTCCATTTCAGTTATGACGGCTTTGCGCGAAGCCAACCAGGCCGGTGCATTACAGCCGACCACACTCGTTTCATACGACGCCGAGATCGAGCGTGTCTTCGACGCTCGTGATGTATCTGCCGTCGAAGCCGAGGGGTTCTCGCCGGGGACTCTTGCCTCTCAAACATGGCGCGATGAGATGAAGGCCGGCAAGCAGTCGCAAACGCAGGTCTTTGCGAGCCGTCTGATTGCCAAGAACTATTGCGCGCTGCTGGTTCCAAGCTACGTGGCGGGGGCTACACCGAGTGACCTTAACCTCGTGCTTTGGAAGTGGGGCTCATCAACACCGTCTCGGCTTGTGTTGATTGACGACCAGGGACGGCTCGCCGTGCCCCCTCTTCCCGCCTGACCGTCAGCCGTTAACCGGCTGCAGCACGCGTCCCCGTCGCACCTTGGTCCGGCCGTAAACCGAGAGCTGCGGGTCACCTGGCCGCTGAAGCGCACGGCTCACGGCATCGTTGTCGACCCAGCCCCCGGGCCCCGCATCACGCGAAAGCAGGGCTCGCATCTCCGGATTACGCCAGCTGATGCCATCAGCGTGCACCGCATCGCGGATCACTGCCTCCAGCGTCGGCCGCAGGTCGGCGGTCGGCAGATGGCGGTCCTGCCAGTGCTTCGGTGCGCGGGCCAGGCCGAAGCGCGCGAGGAGCGCCAGGTGAGAGGCCGGCGTGTGCATATCGCGCTGGTTGGTGGTCCGTCCGATCAGCGTCCAGGATATCTCCCCCATCCACCATAGGGTGATCATGGAGGCGAGGAACCGGTCCGCCGGCGGCAGGGCATATTCGTCCGGCTGCTCGGTCTGGTGATGCTGCTTGCGATCGGACATCTCGGCCTTGACCGCCTGCCACCGCGTGATTTCGTCCTCCGCGATCGGCCACATCCGCGGATCGACCACGTCGAAAAGGGCTCCCGCGACCTTCTTGTTGGCGTGTTCGGCCGCCCAGCGGGCCAGCCGGTATTCGAACGCCATGTCCCAGATCGGGTAGATCCGCGCCGCGGCCGGCGATACGCGCCTGGCATCGGTGTATGCCCGGACGATCCGGTCGGCGAGGAGCACCTCCGGAAGTGCCCGCCGCGGGTCGGTCAGCTTCGGCAGTTGCTCGACGAGCCCGTAGATCCCCGGCGACAGGTGCACGAAGTTCGGGTTCATCTTCATGATCGGCTGGGCACCGCTGAGCGTCTCGCTGCGCGAGCCGTAGTTCTCGGGCAGGGTGAGTTCCGCGAGATCCAGCGTGCGGATGGGGCCGTGGCGGGTGATCTGGCCATGCAGGAAATGGGCAACCGTGTTCTCGCCGAACGGCCGCCGCCAGATGGAGGTCTGCGACATGTCCGGCCGGATCGTGTAGGGCAGGGGGGCGTGCCCGGCCGGGCGTTCAGGCAGCTTCTCCTGTAGCGGGAACCAGATCCGGTCGATCACATTGAGGAACATGCCCTTCGCCCCGGCAATGGCGCGCGGGACGCAGTTGGGCATGTTGTTCTCTTCCGGCGTGGCCGCCGCATAAGCCTCGCACAGGCGCGTCAGGTCGAACGGCGCGCCGTCGTCCAGCTTGATCGCGAGGTCATAGAGCTGATAGGCGCGGCGCTCGTTGAGCTGGTCGATGTCCCGGATGATGTGGCGGCCGACGATCGCGGCGCCGGGAACCATGGCGACGGCAGCACTGATCTCGCTCGTCGTTGCGCCGGCCGCCTCCATGGCGTCGGACACCAGGATGGCGTTGCGCCGGCCGCGCAGCCTGGTCGACAGCAGCTTGCTGGTCGCCTGGGCCCGCCCGCGTGCCTTGTCGTCGAGGCCAAGCAGCCAGCCATTGCCTTGCCTGGTGCCGTAACGGTTGGCCAGGTCCGACGCGCTCGGGAACAGGGCCTCGAGGCCCAGTACCACGGTTCCCGGCACGCCGTGGGCGATCATCGCCTTGCGGTTGATCTCGCCGGATGCCTCATCGGGCAGGTAGCCGGTTCCGTCGGTCAGGATCTCGATCAGTTGAGGCAGATGCGCCTCGATGATCGGCTCGACCTTCTGCCGCGAAGGCTCGCGGCCGAGATGCTTGACCGCCTCCACCTCGATCTGGCGCACGCGCTCCTTGGTGATCCCGACGGTATTGGACACGACATCGAGCGTCGCCGGCTTGTCGAAGAAGCCGTAGCGCATGGCCAGGATCTGCGCCTGCTTCTCATTGCGCATGATGACGCCGGGGAAGCCGGGAAGCTCGGTTGCGCGGTTCTTCCGCCCGTGGCTGCCACCGAGAAGGTGATGCGCGGGTTCAGCGAGGAAGGCTGGGAGCGCGTCGCGGACCTTGTCGAGGTCGGCGCGCCCGATCATGTGCTGCAGCGGAACCGGAATGTCGCCGGCCAGGATGCCGGCAAGGTTCAGCCGTTCGGTGGCGACATCCTTCTTGCTGACAACGCTGGCCACGGCCTCGGTCGCGCGCAGGAGCGCGCCGTCGACCAGCAACTTGAGGTCTGTCGTGCTTTTGGCCCCGAAATTGTCGGCTTGCTGGAGGCGGGTCATGATCCCTTTCCAGTCCGAGAGCAGGTCGGCCAGCGTGTGGACGCCAGCCCGCCAGTCATCCTTGCTGTCCCGTGCCGCGACGAAATCCTCGAGGATCCGGCGCAGCCGGATAGCGGGGTCCGCCTCCAGCAGCGCTTCGGGGAAGGGAACAAGGGCAAGCACGCGGAAAACCGCCGCGAGAGCCGCGACGCGCGCGTCGTCTTGCTGGCGCGCATTCATCTGGGCCCGGGCCGCACCGGCATGCGAGTAACCCGCCTCGTCGAGGTGGCTGAAGATCTGCTTGAGGATCGGCACGGAGAAGCCTCTGAAGGAGACCTCCCGGCTCAGCAGCGCGTTTCTGAGGTCGAGTACGTTCGCGACGCTCATGGTCATCAGCGGACTGTCGGGATTCTCCGAAACCGCCTGGGCGGTCGGTCGGGCCAGCTCGATCTCGTCCAGGGCGTCTCGAAGCGTCGTGCCGGAAGCGTTCATGTGTTTCAGCCTGCTGACCCTCTGGAGTTGGGATAAAAATAGAATATATATAGAATGCATTTATATCAACAAATACGCGACTGCATTTTCGGAAAATCTGATTTAAATATTGAAATTCAGATGACTCACAATCGATACAATATCGATCTAGATTTGGTAGTATATTAGGTGGCTTAGTTCACGATGTTCTATAGAAATACTTTTCTGATCCCCGTAAGAAATTATGAAATTCCTGAATGCAATGCTTCAAACGTTCGAAGCGGGACGAATTAAGACACAAACGTACTGCATGCCTTGAATCATAAAACCAGTTTGTGTGGCCAACATAATTTTGAAACGGCGGTGGAAATATAGAATTATCTGCTCAATTCACACTTTTCATGATTCCGAAGCCATATACAGTGGAATCATCTATGATCAAGACTAATAGGACTCTGATCCGACCGGCTCAGGCAAGACAACAGTATTGGGCAGCCTCCATCGCCGACGCGATGCGTCGAAAGCCCGGCCTGATCGCTTTCGGCGAAGCCCGCGACGGTCCGACGACCGAAGAATCGGTCACCGCTTTCACCACCGCCCCCCTTGCATCTCGACCATGCACCCGATCGGCGTGTCGAAAACCGCCCGGCGCACGATCATGGCCATCAGTCCAGACCAGTCGCGCGGGCATTGGCATTGAACTCATCGATTTGACGCGCTGCTTTGTCGCCCAGATCTTGGTGTTCAAAATCGGAGGTGGTCGTGTTGCCGTCCCAGAGCACCTTGTCTTCGATGCGGCTCATCTAGGCCCGATGGAGCAACGGATCTTCGACTGGTCCGACCGGCGTAACGACCCGGAGATGATGGAAAACCTACTCGATTGCTTGGACGAACCAGATCGGATCTGCTCCGGCGGCGCATCGCCGGAACATCGCGCGCCTAACCCTATGGCTTCCCGAACGGTAAAAGCAAAACCGCCCTGCCCGGGTTTGTCGAATTTCATACCGATCGGGCAGAATTGCGATTGAACACCCTTCCAAGGTCATTTATCTTACCGATCGGTATGACGGATTAATGTAATGATCAAAGACGCCCAAGCTTTTGGTGCGCTGGTCCAGGCACGCAGGAAATCACTGGGGCTGACACAGCGCCAGTTGGCGCTGGCGATCAATTCCGGCGAGCGGTTCATCGTGGATCTCGAGGCCGGGAAGACAACCTGCCAGCTGGGCAAGGCACTCGCCGCTGCCAACGCCGTGGGGATCGAGCTTGCCGACACTGGGGCGCGGGGCGCGTCAACAGAGCGGCGGGGTGAGCAAGAGCTCGACCTTCCTGAGGTCGACTTATGAGCGACCACACGCCGGTTTTCTATGAGACCCTGCTGGTTGGTATGATCCATACGGACACCAGGGGCTCTTGCTTCACCTATGACGAGAGCTGGCTGTCACGGACAGGCAGCTTCCAGATCTCACTCACCATGCCGCTTGGCCGCCCAGCGGTGGAGCACCATGTCATCATGCCATGGCTGGCAAACCTGCTGCCAGAAGGCGATGCCATCAGTACGATCGCGAGGCGGTCCGGAATAGCCACCGGCGATATTCTCAGCCTCCTCATGGTCGTCGGCAGGGACACCGCGGGCGCGTTGAGCATTGGTCAGCCTCGCAGCCGCGAGGGGCGCCATTATATGACGATCGCCGGTCAGGACGCGCTGGAGCGGCTCATCGAAGATTTACCGCGCCGGCCGTTGCTGTCGGGAGATGACGGCGTCTCGATGAGCCTGCCCGGCGCGCAGGAGAAATTGCCCGTCGTTCTCAATGACAACGATATTGCGCTTCCGCTAAACGGGGCGCCGTCAACCCACATCATCAAGCCCAACAACCGAAGACTGCCAGGCAGCGTTCAGAACGAGGCACTCTGCATGGTTCTGGCACGACGGGTTGGGCTCGATGTGGCCGACGTCACCACCGGCCAGGCCGGCAAGCGCTCCTATCTTCTGGTTGAGCGCTATGACCGGATCCAGCGTGGCGGCGTGTGGCGCCGGCTACACCAGGAAGATTTCTGCCAGGCACTGTCGCTACCTCCGGCGTCGAAGTACCAGCACAACAGAACGGGTATCCTTGGGCCAGGACTGGCCGACCTCTTCCGGACCGTCAGGACTTTCATGACGGCGCGCGATACGATCAGGCTTCTCGATGCGGTTATCTTCAACGTGCTGATCACGAACGTCGATTCCCATGCGAAGAACTATTCGATCATGTTGACTGGGCGTGCCCGGCTCTCGCCACTTTACGATCTGATGGCCGGCGATGCGTGGTCCGAGGTTACCCAGAATCTCCCTCAGGACATCGGCGGCAAGAACCGCGGCCAATACATCAATCATTTGCACTGGCGTCGGATGGCGGAGGAATCAGGTCTCAGCGCCGGCGCCGTTGTCCGGCGGGTGATCCAGATGGCAACGGCCCTTCCATCCATGCTCGATCAGGCGGTTGATTAGGTTCGGGCAATGCCGGCCGGAGATCATTTCATCCTCGGGGTGGCAGCCAAAGCGATACGACGTCGCTGTGCGACGGTGATCGCCAATATGGATGCCGAGGACGAAGCCCGCCCGGAGCCGGATGCGCTCGGCCGCACCATGGACGGCTCGCCGATTTCGCAATGAGGCTCTACTTCCTCGTCCTCGACGAACTCGGCTATCTCCCCTTCGCCCAGACCGGCGGCCAGCTCCTCTTCCATCTTATCAGCCGCCTCTACGAGCGCACCTCGATCATCGTCACCACCAACCTCGCCTTCGGCGAGTGGCCCAGCGTCTTCGGCGATGCCAAGATGACCACCGCACTCCTCGATCGCCTCACGCACCACTGCGAAATCATCGAAACCGGCAACGACAGCTGGCGCTTCAAAAACCGCGCCTGATCAAACTCCCTCCCCAGACCCCACCCCCGGGACTTGCCCAGATGGGCAAACAGGCAACCTCCCGCGCGCGTCGCTCCGTCGCTCACAAAGGCACTCCGCAACACGCGCGGGTCCCTCCTGTTCGCTATCTGGACAAGCCCCAAAACCAAGCAACAGGTGGGTCCCTATTCCACGCCGATCCCGGGCCCCAATTCAGTGCCGTTTGACAATCTGCATCGTACTGGATGGCCTGCGCGGCGAGGACAGTGTTGCCGAGCAGTGCCGCAAGGAAGGCATTGCCCAGAGCTTGTCTTACTCCGGTCGAAGGAGAGTTCATGGAAGCCGGCAAGCGGCGCCTGGCCGGTGACACCGCCCGTGCTGCGACCACCGGCGAGGTGCAGGACCTGCGCCGCGAAGCCCGCGCCCTCAAGATCACCGGAAAACCGAGATCCTTGAGCGAATGTTAGAGCAACGGCACCAACTGTCTGATCTCGAGCCCGACCCGGACGAGTTCGGGCGCATGCCGGTGCAGGGCCCGCGGCAAGCACCTCCGGCTCGCTGGCCCTCTTGCCCCGCCAGACCAGCTTCCCATTCTCCACAACGTGAATGGCGGTGTCTTTGTCCGAAACGTCCAGTCCTGCGTAGTGCGCCATGATTGCCTCCCTGAGCTCCAACAAGCGGATAACCCGCTCGCATCGCGACCCAATTTGACAGATCGAACCGCCGGATCGCGATCGCCGCATGTCGAGCGGCTCTTCGCGTGGATGACTCTTAACACGCTACTGGCAAAAGACTTCGCGGTAAGCATTGAAGCCTTCCTCTACGCCGCTTCCAGCGTGCTCCGCTGAGACTACTCGCTCGTTGAATATCCGATTCGAAATGGACTCTAAAAGAAGCAACCAGAATCATGTTGTTCACTTCAAGGTTTACCTCGGCCCACCTTGACTACAAGTTCCGGTCACCTCAGGTCATATTAACTTAATCAAAGGGAGATTCAGAACGATGCGCTTGAAAAATCCGATGTTGACGGACGGCGACATCGAGGCCATCTCGCCATACGGTCCGGCGCGTGCGACAATCCACGGTACGCCACTGAACCCGGACGAACTCGAAAGACTTGATGCCTACTGGGATATCAGTCTCTATCTCTGCCTCGGCATGCTGTATCTGCGGGACAATCCGCTGTTACGGACAACGCTCCAGCCCGAACACGTGAAGGCGCGACTGCTCGGCCATTGGGGCTCGGACGCCGGGCAGTGTTTCACTTACATCCATTTCAATCGGCTGATCTGCAAATATGACCTGGACGCAATGTATATTTCGGGACCAGGGCACGGAGCGCCGGCGGTGCTGTCGCAAGCCTATCTCGAAGGAACCTATTCGGAGATTTATCCTGAGATCAGCGAAGATCTCGCCGGCCTGAGGCGTTTCTTCAACCAGTTTTCGTTTCCCGGTGGAATTGGCAGCCACGCGACCCCCGAGACACCTGGAAGCATTCATGAAGGCGGTGAACTGGGTTACAGCCTATCGCACGCCTTTGGCACTGTGTTCGACAATCCGGATCTGATCACGCTGGTAATGGTCGGTGATGGTGAAGCGGAAACCGGCCCCCTGGCGACAAGTTGGCACGGCAACAAGTTCCTCAACCCGATAACAGACGGAGCGGTACTGCCGGTGCTACATCTCAATGGATACAAGATCAACAATCCGACGATCCTCGCTCGGATCAGCCACGAGGAACTGGAGGCGCTATTTGTCGGCTACGGCTACACCCCCTATTTCGTCGAGGGTAGCGATCGAGCCAGCATGCATCAGGCGATGGCGGCAACAATGGAGCATTGTGTGCACGAGATTCGCGCGGCGCAGGGCGAGGCGCGGCGGACTGGCAAAGCATTCCGGCCACGGTGGCCGGTCATCGTGCTACGTAGCCCAAAGGGCTGGACCGGGCCGCGGCTAGTGGACAACCATTACCTCGAAGGATCCTGGCGCGCCCATCAGATCCCGATAGCCGATGTCCCCTGTAATCCGGACCATCTGAAGCTCCTGGAAGACTGGATGCGCAGTTATCGACCGGAAATCCACTTCGACGGGGATGGTCGGATCATTCCAGAGTTGAGGGCACTGGCCCCAAAGGGTTTGCGGCGAATGAGCGCCAATCCAGCAGCCAATGGCGGGACCATTCGGCGTCCGCTCAATCTGCCTGACTTTCGCTCCTTTCAAGTTGATGTTGATCATCCAGGAGTGAGGAGAGCAGGCAACGTGCCGACACTCGGTCCGTTTCTGCGTGAAATCATCCGTGAAAATCATGATAATTTTCGCATATTTGGCCCCGACGAGACGCAGTCGAACAAGCTTGATTCGATCTATACGGCCGGCAAGAAATCTTGGCTTGGCGCCCATTTTCCAGAAGACGAGGACGGAGGCAATCTTGCAGTGGCTGGGCGGGTCATGGAAATGCTCAGCGAGCACACCGTCGAAGGTTGGCTTGAAGGCTATCTGCTGAGTGGGCGCCACGGCCTGATCAACAGTTACGAACCCTTCGTGCATGTGATCGACTCGATGTTCAACCAGCATGCCAAATGGCTCGAGAAATGTAACGAGCTAGCGTGGCGAGTGCCGATATCATCGCTCAACATTCTAATCACAGCACTGGTGTGGCGGCAAGATCATAACGGGTTTACCCATCAGGATCCTGGGTTTCTTGATGTCGTGGCCAACAAAAATCCAGATGTTGTTCGCATCTATCTGCCACCGGATGCAAACTGCCTGTTATCTGTGGCTGATCACTGTCTGCGTAGTCAGAATTATGTCAATGTCATCGTCTCCGACAAGCAGATACACCTCCAGTATCTCAACATGGACGCCGCAATCGCCCATTGCGCCAAGGGTGCGGGCATCTGGGATTGGGCAAGCAACGACCACGGGCAAGAGCCAGATGTCGTGATGGCAAGTTGCGGTGACGTGCCGACTGTGGAGGCACTGGCAGCGACCGCCCTCCTGCGTACACATCTACCTGACATCAAAATCAGGTTTGTAAATTGCGTCGATTTGTTCAGATTGGTCCCGAACTGGGAGCATCCACACGGTCTGACCGACAGTGAATTCGAGGAGCTGTTCACCGCGACAAAGCCGGTAATCTTCAACTTTCATTCTTATCCGTGGCTCATCCACCGGCTGACTTATCGCCGGCCCGCCCAACACAACATCCACGTTTGCGGTTACGGTGAAAAAGGCAACATCGATACACCCCTCGAGCTCGCCATCCGCAATCGGACTGACCGCTTCAGTCTGGCGATCGACGCTATCAGCCGGATCCCACGCTTCCGTGACTCCTCCTCCGATGTACTTGAGGTCTTGCTGGAACGGCGACAAGCCTGTGTTCAGCACGCTCACGAATTCGGAACCGATCCAAAACACATCTCCGACTGGATTTGGCCGAAAGCAGACTCCGAAGGACGATCTTAATGGGGTGCCGTGTTCGGGATTCCGGCTGCCCGAAAGTGGCGCACGGTTGATATCGCGGCAATTCCGAGGCGAACGCCTATGGGCGTCTGGTTCTTACGGGAACGGTTTAAAGGCTCTTGATAGCTGGCCTCATCGGATCTTCCGCAAGTCTTCAGCTGCAATATAGCGTCGCTATAGAAACTTAGGTATAGCAATGCTATTTCATGCGGCATGAATGCCGGCGCCACTCTGCCAAATGCAACCTTGAAGGTCCTGGAGGAGGAAGGCGAGCCAGAGTTCTCGACGCGCGATGTCTGCGCGATCGCGAAGGTGACAGCACCGACACTCTACCATCACATTGGCAGCGCCGACATTCCTACCGCTGAAGAGGCTTTCACGCTCCTGACTGCGTGTGTTGCAGCAATTGCCGGTGAAGGGAGCCTCACGCAAAAAGTCGATGCGGCTCCCGATATCATGTGGACGTCGACGAAAGCGGCATCGCTTCTTTGTGGCACCGCGTCGCTCCGCAAGCTGTCGACGCCCACCGCTGCCGTCCTCGAGCAAAAGCGCCAGGGCGCCTTTCGGTCCATCCTGAAATCCAAATCGAATGTACAATCACAATGAGAGTACTTGTCACCGGGGGCACGGGCCTGCGTGGCAGCCACCTGTTCCCGAAACTCGTCGCGGAACCACATCGAAAAATGGCCGTCGCACGCTCGGCATCGGTTCAATGGCGTTGGCTGGCCAGAATTGTCGCGATCTAGCAGATACTGGCATCGCTCGTCGGTGTGCCCGAGTTAGAACTCGGTCGGGCAGGGGTGTAGTTGATATGATCACTGCCCTCAGTATTCCTGGCGAGATTCCCGTGCTATCTTCTTCGCATCTGCCTTCTGCGCCCGGCTTGCGTCGAGCGCCTGGCAAGAAGGCACACCTCATCAGCCCTCCCTCTGAGAGCGCAATTGCGGACTGGTTTATCGGTGCCGATCTGGTCGACGCCTATGCCATCACGCTTTCCGATTGGGCTCCCAGTGATATCGACACCTTAGCGCGCGAGGCGCTGGAACACCCACCAGCCTGGTTTCAGGCGTTGCTCCGCCTCCGCGACGCTATCGTTTCGTTGGGTGGAGTAAAGTCCTCTCGGCGGATACGGCAGGATGCCGAGTCCGAAGGTCTCGCGACCGTGGCGTTCTTTCCGGTCCTGTCGCGTTCGGAGCGGGAGCTTGTGCTGGGGGAAGACGACCGGCACCTCGATTTCAGAGCCTCGGTCCTGATACGGGTCACGACGGACGAGGGGAAGCGCGATCTTATCATGACCACGGCCGTGCGCTGCCATAATCAGCCGGGCCGCGTGTATCTGATGACGATCGCCCCGTTCCACCGCCTTGTCGTCCGCAGCAATCTCGAACGTTTTCTTGCACGCTGACCCTTCAGGGGCGGTTGCATTTTCTCGGCGATTATTTCCGAATGTGCGTCGGAACCGACGCACCCGCGTCACGCAGGCGGCAGAAATGCCCTGTCTGGCCCGACTTCAACAGTGGAACCCGGAACGATACGGTAATGGCACGATAGAGGATTGGAAGATAACGGTTTTTTCGGAGCCGTTTGAAGAGTTTTCAAAAACGTAGTGCCACGTATCGCGCGATTGTGTGTTGATCTTGCTTGCATCGGCTCCGTAGCGTGGTGTCCGGAGTCGGGGTCATGTTCTTCCGCATCAAACCATCAGGTGGCCGTCGCTACCTGCAGATCGTCGAGAACAAGCGGGTCGATGGCAAGGTCCGCCAGGTTGTGCGGCTGACCATCGGCCGGATGGACGAACTCGAAGCAAGCGGCCAGCTCGCGAGGCTCCTCACCTCCGGCGCCCGCCATTGCGAGCAGATGATGCTGCTCTCCGCCATCGAGAATGAGGCGACCACGCTGAGCATGCGCCGGTTCGGCGCGCCATTGCTGTTCGGCCGACTGTGGCAGGAGAGCGGGATCGCTGCGGTGTTCGAGGAGCTGCTGGCCGGGCGGCAGTTCGAGTTCCCGGTCGAGCGCGCGGTGTTCGCCACCGTGCTCCACCGGATCATGGTCTCGGGCTCGGATCGCGCCTGCGACAAATGGCTCGAGGATTACGACATTCCCGGCACCGAGGAGCTCGGCCTGCATCACCTCTACCGCGCCATGGCCTGGCTCGGCGAAGAGCTGCCGGACGAGGAACAGGGGGATGCCACGCCCTTTGCACCGCGGACGGTGAAGGATCTGGTGGAAGAGCGGCTCTTCGCCCGACAGCATGATCTGTTCACCGACCTCTCGGTCGTGTTCATGGACACCACCTCGCTGTATTTCGAAGGTGCCGACGGCGAGACGCTGGGCGCGCGGGGCCACTCCAAGGATTACCGCCCACAGCTCGCGCAGATGATCCTGGGCGTGGTGATCGATCAGGACGGCCGGCCGATCTGCACCGAGATGTGGCCGGGCAACACCGCCGATGTCTCGGTACTGGTGCCGGTGATCGACCGCCTGCGGTCGCGCTTCGGCATCACCCGGGTCTGCGTTGTCGCCGATCGCGGCATGATCAGCGCCGCGACGATCGCCGCGCTGGAGGAGCGCGGACTGGAATACGTCCTCGGCGCAAGGGAACGCACCGACCGCATCGTCCGCGAGGTGGTGCTGGCCGATGAGCGCCCCTACATCCCGCTCTGCCTCGAGCGCGCCGGTGGCGACGAGACCCAGCTCTTCATCAAGGAGGTCAAAGTCGCGGGCAAGCATTACATCGTCTGCCGCAACGAGGCGGTGGCCATCGAAGAGGCCGAGACCAGGCGCCAGGTGGTCGCCGCCCTCGATCGTCAGCTGACGCGAGGCGACAAGGCGCTGATCGGCAACTCCGCCTATCGCCGCTTCCTGCGCCCAGTCAGCGACGCAAAGCCCGGCCGCAAGAGCAAGCTGTTCGAGATCGACGCCGGCAAGCTCGCCGAGGAAGCCCGCTTCGACGGCGTCTTCGTGCTGCGCTCCAATGCCAGGATCTCGCCGCTGCAGGCGGTGCTCCGCTACCGGGACCTGCAGAATGTCGAACAGCTGTTCCGTGTGGCGAAGGCGACGATGCGCACCCGGCCAATCTACCATTCCTCCGCCGCCGCCATCCGCGGCCATGTGTTCTGTTCTTTTCTCGCGCTGATCCTGCACCAGGCGCTCGACGAAAAACTCCGCCGGGCCGGCAAGCGCGTCGAATGGGCCGATCTCCTTCGTGATCTCGACAGACTGCAGCACGGCGAAATCAGTCAGAACGGCAAGCGCTGGCAGCTGCGCACCGAAGCCGGCGTTGCGGCGGCCACAGCCTTCAAAGCCGCCCGCATCGCCCTGCCGCCCCGTCTGCAGACCCCCCAGCAAGCCGTAACCTGATCCGGCTGCGCATTCCGCCCTGTAGTGCCACAGCTCCGGCGCACGCCAGATTTCACACGCCTTTTCAATTGCTTAGGAAAACCCGCTGTTTAACTGGGGTCTGGGAACGTTTTCTCCACGACGTCCGGGAAAGCGCGCACCTTCGCCCCGACAAGCCGGCGGGAGCTTTACAGTGCCCGGCGTTCTGCTGGCGGCGCTGACAGCGGTCCTCCGAGAGCGATGCGCCCCGCCGCGACATCGTCGGAGACCAGCAGCCTGGCCAGCACTGCGGCCCCGGCACTGGCCAATACCGCTCCCAAAATTTCGGCTTCGAGAGAAAGAAAGCATCCCCAAGGCAGGAGAACGCCCGCGATTACGCCATGTGTGGAAAATTGCCCTCTCGTGTCTCTGCGGAAATCAACAGTCGTGCCGGCCCTAGTTCTCCAGCTGAGGTGGCGGAGTGGACGGCGATTGCCCTCAAGAGCAGACTGTCTGCCTGCCCAACGCGACCCCCGCGGCCACTTCAAGCGCCCAACCTAGCCTGCAACCGGGTGCGTCAGCCAGCCACACATGAGATTGGCGCCATGCCGGGCCTGGCATCTGGCTGATCAGTCCGGAAAGTCGGGATCTCTTGAAACGATATGCATAGCGCGACGGGCCACCTGATCCTGATAACCACGCTCACGTTTCGCCCGAGCGAGATCGGCGAGGCGATCCAGAGCAGTCCCGAGATCGGGCGCAGGATCGAAGCGGCTTCTCGACGAGATGCCGATACGCCCCCAACAGCGCAGGATTCCGATTGTACCAAACAGGTCGGTCAAAACCTCGATTCTGTAGTAGCGGCGCTCATTCATCGCGGGCCGGATGCGCACGAGGTCAACGACGTCGGGAAACAAAGGAAGCTGAACGGCGGTAGGGCTGGGTACAGATGGCATGCGCGGGCGGCGTTTGACCACCGGTGGCACGGCCGGTGCAGATGGTGTCCGCTGCGTCCGGATCTCCTGGCGTGACAAAATCGACATGAAAAGAGTCTAGCACGACCACTTTTCAAGCGAATCCCGTAAACGACCGGCAGACGGATTTTATTCTATCCGCTCTCCAGATTTAATGGCGAGATCCGGGTCACCCGAGGCCGGCCAAGGCATCGGCCGGACGGCTCGAGAACGGCCTCACTGTCGGCCCGATGATCGCGGCCTGTCGGCACGAAGCCGTACCAGTGTTGAAAACTTACGCCACCGAGATAGCACCGCCAGCCACGCAGACGCACTTTGCAGGGCTTTACGTCAGCAGGTGTGGGAAACTGCCTCGCGTATAGGCGGAGGATCAGGGACGTGGCCCGTATTGGCAAGCTCGCCGGCTTAAAATCATCTTCGAGCTGCGGGCTTCAGATTTCACAAATTCAATGCGAATATGGAAGTCGCAGAATATATCTTATGGAACTTCGTAGCGCTAATTTGGTGAGCGGGCTGCCCCATGAAGAGACTTACGATGCGGAACATCAGAGAAGCGCAGCGGCTGCATGCCGGCGGATTGTCGACACGGAAGATCGCCGCGAGCCTCGGCGTCGGGCAGAGCACGGCGAGCGATTATCTCAAGCCGGTCGAGCATGCCGGGCTGAGCTGGCCGCTCGCGGCTGAGATGACGGACGCGGCGCTGGAGGCGTTGCTGTTTCATCCGATCGGCGGCCCCAGCCGTCTCGTCGAGGCGCAGCCGGACTGGCCGGCGATCCATCCTCGAGATTGCGGCGCACCGGCGCTCCATACGGCTTTGTTGTGCGGCTTTGGCACGTGCCCGCCGCTCGTCCAGCTCCTGGTCAAGACCAGAGTACCGAAGCCCGGCGGCCTGACGGGTGGCGCGAGTGATATCGCCTGAGTGCCACGTCCTGAAATTGGAGGCCGCGGTGCCCAGGCGGCGGGATGAAGCACCATCGCTGAAGCCATGGACGAGCAGGACGCCCTCGGGCTCGCCCCTCAGGTTGTCGCGACTGGAGTGGATGGTGGCGGCAAAGTGGCCGATGCCGGGAATGTCCAGCTTGCCGGCCGCTATCAGGTCCCGGCAAGCGATCGGCGGCTGCGATGGCTGATGGCGCGGCCGGCATCCGTATCTCCGTCTCCGCAATCGGGGTGGGCGCCAGAACGGTGTCGCGCGGTGTGGCAGCATGGCCGGACGGAGGCCGCGTTTGCAGCGCGGCCGCCAGCCTTGCAAGGCGCTATTCCTCCTCGTGCACAAAGACCACCCGGCCTGCCGCCGGCTCGAGGCGAAGCCGCACTCGATCGGGGTACAGGGCTCATGCGTTGTCGAGGCGCAGCCCCCCTTCCCCGCCACACGTTCCTCGGTAACCAGGTGCGCCATCGCGCAACCGCGCGTGGCGATCACGGCAACGCTCTTCTCGATCAGGACGAAGGTGCCGGTGATGTTGGTGTCGATGAAATCGCGCGGCCCGTCGATCGTCCGGTCGACATGGGATTCGGCGGCGAGATGCATCACGATGTCGGGTTGGTGGGCCTCGAAGCCGGTCCGCATCACCGCGGCATCGGCGATGTTGGCGCGGATCAGATGATGACGCGGATGCCCCAGTTCGTCCTGCGAAGCCAGCCCATGTGGTCAGAAATACCCCGCCGTCGCCCAGAGCTGGTGTCGGGTCCGGCAGGATGTCACCCAGTTCTTTTCCTCACCGGTAAAGTCCGGCGGATTATCTGCGCCACACCATAGCCCCCCCGAATTCCAAGCTGCGCCAGCCCATCTGTCAGCGGAGAAAATTGTCGCGCAGTAGCTGAACAACTTCCCGCGAACGTCCGTCGAGCACCGCTCTTACGCCGAACAGGGCAGTCGAGGCGACCTGGCCGATCTCTACTTTCGGTGGCATGACCAGTTCGACCCGGTTCACATGGACATCAAGCAAGGCAGGGCCCTCGGCGGCCAGCCAGCGCCGCATCGCTGGCTCGAGCTCGGGGCCGGTGTCCACGCGCCAGCCGCTGATGCCGCAAACCTCCGCGAGTTTCGCAAAATCCGGGTTCTTCAACTCCGTGAAGGAATCGATTAGACCTTCTACCCTCTGCTCCATCTCGACGAAACCCAGCGAGCCATTGTTGAAGACCAGCAGTTTGATTGGCAACTTTTCCTGCACCAGCGTCAGCAGGTCGCCCATCAGCATGGTCATGCCGCCGTCGCCGCACATGGCGATGACCTGGCGGCCTGGAAAGGCGGCCGCCATGCCCATCGCCTGCGGGTAGGCGTTCGCCATGGTGCCATGCAGGAGGCTGGTCAGGAAGCTACGGCGGCCGTTTGCGGTGACATGGCGGAGCAGCCATACCATCGGGGAACCGCCGTCAGCGGTGAAGATCGCGTCGTCCGCGGCCAGCGTGTCGAGCGTCTGAGCGACGGTCTGCGGATGGATCAGCGCGTCGTCGTGCGCGCAGGCCAATTTTGCGTAACCCTCGCGATCCGCGGCCCAGCGCTTAAGCGACCTGTCGAGATGAGCGCTGTCGCTCCTCGTCTTTAGCCGGGGCAGCAGGGCCTCGATCGTCGCGCCGACATCGCCGACCAGCCCTGTCCGGATCGGCGCGCGCCGTCCGAGGTGCGTCGGGTCGCTGTCGATCTGGATCACGTAACGGGCGTCGGGATAGAACTGCGTCCACGCGAAATCGGTGCCGAGGCAGAGCATGATATCGGCCGCATCGATCGCTTCGACGCCGGCGCGATTGCCGAGAATGCCGGTCATGCCGATGTTGAACGGATTGTTCGGCTCGATAAATTCCTTGGCGCGGCTGGTATGGACGATCGGCGCCTTCAGTAGGCCGGCAAGCTGCACGACTCGGGCCGCCGCGCCGCGCGCGCCGATGCCGGCATAGATCGTGACGCGGGCCGCGCTGTCGAGATCGCGGGCGAGGGCGTCGAGCTCGTCGTCTGACGGGCGCAGCACGGAGGATGGCCGGTGGACTCGCCATTCAAGCCTGTCATCCGTCGTTTCAGTGAACATGTCGCCGTTCACGATCACCACGGCAACCCCGCCCCGCGTGAGCGCCGCCTGGGCCGCGAGCGTCGTGATCCGCCGCGCCTGGTCCGGGTGACTCACATATTCGCAGAAGACGCTGGCCTGTTCGTAGATCTTCCGCTGGTCAACTTCCTGGGGAAAGCGCAGCCCCGCCTCGGCACGGGCCACGTCGGAGGCGATCAGCACGACCGGTGCGCCGTTGCGGTGGGATTCGAAGATGCCGTTGACGAAATGCAGGCTGCCGGGCCCGCACGTGCCAGCGCAGACGGCGAGCTCGCCGGTCAAGTAGCCCTCGCCGCCGGCGGCGAGGGCGCCGGCTTCCTCGTGGCGGACATGGACCCAGCGGAGGTCCGATTTCCGGACGGCATCGGTGAAATGATTGATCGTGTCGCCGACGATGCCCCAGCAGCGGCGGGCGCCGGCTTGGCAAAGCGTATCGACGATGATTTCCGCTACGGTGCTGGCCATGAAATCTCCCGGGTTAGTGTGCCGTGCCGCGCGCCGAGGCACGGATCCTGATCAGGTCGATGGCGGGGCGGAAACTGTCTGCCCGCGCCGCGCGCCACCAGTCCGCGTAGATCGTCTCGTCCGGGGCATCGCGCAGGATGCCTTTCGGCAGGAAGGTGTGGATCTCGTCGATCGGTGCGGCCTTTTCGGGGCCGATGCGGTGCATGATGTGATGCGGCTGCAGATCGGTCGGGTGCTTGAACCCGACGGACGCAACGATTTCCGACAGAGCCTTCAGTGTGTGGGCGTGGAAGCGGGCCGCGCGTTCGCCCTGCACCTCTGGGATCAGCCCGCGCTGGCGTCCCGGGCTCTGGCTGGTCACGCCGGTCGGGCAGGTCCCGAGATGGCAGCGCTGGGCCTGGATGCAGCCGATAGAGAACATGAAGGCGCGGGCAGCGTTGCACCAGTCGGCACCGAGGGAGATGTTCCGGGCGAGGCCCATGCCGGAATAGACCTTGCCGCTGGCAGCCAGCCGGACCTCGTCCTTCAGCCCGGCGCCCACCAGCGCGTTGCGCATCAGCACCAGTCCCTCGAGCAGCGGCATCCCCACCCAGTCCGACAGTTCCAGCGGGGCGGCGCCGGTGCCGCCCTCGGCGCCGTCGACCACGATGAAATCGGGCCTGATCCCGGTTTCGAGCATCGCCTTCACCATCGCAAAGGGCTCGTGCGGCTGGCCGATGCAGAGCTTCAGGCCGACCGGCTTGCCGCCCGAGAGCTCGCGCATGAGGGCGACGAATTCCATCATTTCGATCGGTGTCGAGAACGCCGAGTGCCCGCGCGGCGAGAGGCAGTCCTTATGTTCGGGAACCTGGCGCACGCGAGCGATTTCTGAGGTCACCTTGGCGGCGGGCAGCAGGCCGCCATGGCCGGGTTTCGCACCTTGGCTCAACTTGATCTCGGTCATCTTCACCGCGTCATGCGCGGCGGTATCGCGGAATTTTTCAGGATCGAAGCAGCCATTCGCATCGCGCGCGCCGAAATAGCCCGAGCCAAGTTCCCAGACCAGATCGCCGCCATGCTCGAGGTGATAATCCGAGAGGCCGCCTTCGCCTGTATCATGATAGAAGCCGCCACGCTTTGCACCGAGATTGAGAGCGCGCACCGCGTTCGCCGACAGCGCGCCGAAGCTCATCGCGCTGATATTGAGGACGGATGCGGAATAGGGGCGGTTGCACTGCTCGTTACCAACCAGGACCCTCGGACTTTCGTCTGGCTCGGACTCTGGAGCGATCGAATGACTGATCCAGTGATGTTCCTTGGCGCCGACATCGCGCTCTGTCCCGAACGGGTGGGTATCGGTTTCTCCCCGAGCCCGTAGATGGACGAGGTTGCGCGCCTCGAACGAATACGGCGTGCCGTGCAGATCGTCCTCGACAATGTACGCACGTAGGTAAGGGCGAAGCTGGTAGAACAGCCAGCGGATGCGACCGGCAACTGGGAAGTTCCGCGTTATCGTCCAGCGGCGCTGCGTGAAGTCGTGGATGCCGAGCGCGACTATGGCGAGGCACAGCAGGCCCAACCAGATCCACGATTTCACCAACAGGATCACCGACAGTACGAGCGCCGCCAGCGGAATGATCGCCCTCTTCAACAGATCAAGCATGAATTCTTTCCGAGTCTAGGATTAAGGATTGGAAGACGGTCGTCCCCGTTCAAGTTGCGCGGTGCGGATTGACCGGTCTCATCGCGGCGTCGGGGCATGATATCTGGCAGGCTGCCGAAAACGTGATGGCACGGACGAAAGACAGGACGGTCGGAATAGCTCGCAGCGCCATGATATGCGCCAGCAAATTCATATAGACGCCGAAGAAGGGCGGGATAGTGATTGCGGAGCTAAACGAGACTCCATAGCCGGACGATCTGACATCGATATGGAACCGCTCGTTCAGGTAGCTGTGTGGCACCGAACCCAGACATTAGTGAAATCGGTTGTTTGGCGGCCTGCTCATCCTTGAAATTCAGCAACAAATTTCAGGGTCCGGACATCAGAAAATCAATCAAAACAGTTCAATAACAATTATTTATGATAGAGCCTCAATTATAAATATGACGTGGCTTTCGTTTTGTTGCATAGGCGCAAAAACCGGTGCCGCACGCAGGGTAAAACTCCACAGAAAATTGATTTTCGTCATTGCATTGCATAATTCATAACGCCATGTCTTCGGCCTGTGACAACAACTAGGCGGAGAACATATGAACAGGTTTTCAGAATTACTCGGTTCCCGGAAACCTATCTGGCTCCTTGCTCCCTTTGCCGTCACATGCAGTGCCACCCCCGCGAGGGCGCAGACGCCTTCGCCACTCGCCGAATGGCAATACTCCTCGGGCATCCAACTCCAGCGCCTGTTCGAGCCGAAAATCCCGACCTGGCAGGTCGAGCTCGGGCTGGGCACACAGTTCGCCCCCGCCGCGCCCGGCCTTAATCGCTACCGGATCCAGGGCGGCCCCGGCATCGATATCCGCTACAAGAATCGCTTCTTCCTCTCCACCGGGGAGGGGCTGGGCGTGAACCTATTCAGCTTCCGCCATATCAGCTTCGGCACCGCGATTTCCTACGATCTCGGCCGCTCCCCCCATGTCGACGGCGAGGCGCTGAACGGTCTCGGGACCATCCATCCGGCGCCAGAGCTCAAGGTTTTCGCGACTACGGTACTCACGGAGGGCTTTCCGCTGACCATCCGCGTCGACATCCGTAAGCAATTCGGCGCATCCTTTGGCTATATCGGTGATGTCGGCGCCTACATGCCGATGCCCGGCAGCTCGAAAACATTTTCATGGTTCCTCGGCCCCACCGTCACCCTGGCCGACGCGCGCTACATGAACACCTATTTCGGCGTCAGCCACGCCCAAGCAGCAAGCTCGAAATACCATTATTACCACGCCCATGGCGGCTTCCGCTCGGCGGGCATTGGGATATCGGCAAATTATTTCGTCACCCCGCATGTCATCATCAACCTCAACGCAGCCTATGAGCGGCTGCTCGGCAGCGCGGCGAAGAGCCCGATCACGCAGACCGTAAACGAAGGCGTCGTCTCCCTTTCGGCGCTGTACAAGTTCTGATCGACGCTCCCTAGGTTCCGTACCTATTGCCATGACCACGGTGGTTTTGATTCAAGTCTCCTCGGAGGGCTTGGAAGATGTCGGAAGTATTCTGGCCCCACTTGGACAGTGGGTTTTATAAAGGCTGGCGATATCAATAGTTTATTTGCCCGTGAGCGGGTGCTGCCACTACATTTTTGGGGTGTTGGGTCGGCGGCGCGCGGCCGCGGCTTCAGTCTGCGGGGTGTTCGCTGATGTTGTGGGGCAGCGCGATGCTGGCGGCCTTGAAGACATTGCCGACCTGGCCGGTGACGTGGGTCCTCGTGGTGATGACCTTGCCGCCCTTTTCGATGGTTGCCTGCTGGAGCCTGTCGAGATCGTTCAGCAACTTCTGCCATTCGGGCTGGAAGCCCCTGGCGCCGCACAGGCGGTTCAGTTCCTTGGCGAGTGTCAGGGCCAGGAAGGAACAGAAAACGTGGCCGCGGATCGCGGCGTCAGCCTGGTGAAAGATCGGCCTTGTATCGAAGCTGGCCTTGGCGGCGCGGAACAGGGCCTCGACCTCGAGCAGGTCGCGATACCGGATCACGGCCTGCAGGGGCGTGACCCTTGCGTTGGTCCTGAGCACGCTGAGGCCATCGAAGCGGGCCTCGGCAGTGTCAGGAATTCCGTGTATGGGCGGCGGTTGAACATCAGGCCGCCAGGGCCCTTACAAAGCGGTCGCCGAAGATGACGGCGAACTGAGCCTTTGCCATAGCCCATTCTCGAGGTGGCATCACCCACTCTTTTTCGGATCGGTTCAGGATCAGATAGAGCAGCCTGGCCGCGGCCTCATCGCTGGGGAAATGGCCGCGCGCGCGGATGGCACGGCGCAGCTTGGAATTCAAAGCTTCTATGGCGTTCGTTGTATAAATGATCCGACGAACGTCGCCCGGAAAGCCGAAGAAAGGGATGACTTCCTGCCATACCCGGCGCCAGCTCTGGCCGATGGCGGGGTATTTCTGGCCCCATGGACCGGCCTCGAAGGCGGCGAAAGCGGCCTCGGCGGCCCTGGCATCAACGGCCCGGTAGATGTCCTTGAGGGCGGTGGCGACCGCCTTGCGGTCCTTGTAGGACACGAAATCCATCGAATTCCGGAGCAGATGGACGATGCAGGTCTGCACGATCGTCTCGGGAAAGACGGCCGTGATCGCCTCCGGGAACCCCTTGAGGCCATCGACCACCGCCAGCAGGATGTCCTCGACGCCGCGGTTCTTCAGCTCGTTCATCACGCGCAGCCAGAATTTGGCGCCTTCGTTCTGCTCGATCCACATCCCGAGTTCGACCTTCGTCCCGTCGGCCATAACCCCCAGCGCGATATGGATCGCCTTGTTGCGGACCACGCCCTCGTCGCGGATCTTCTCCCTGATGGCATCGAAGAATACCAGCGGATAGACCGGATCCAGCGGCCGCTGCTGCCAGGCCGTCACCTCGTCCAGCACGGCATCCGTGATCGTGCTGATCAGTTCCGCCGAGGCATCCATGCCGTAAATCTCGCGCAGATGTTCCGCGATCTCCCGGATGCGCATCCCCCGCGCATACATCGAGATGATCTTGTCATCGAAGCCCGGAAACCGGCGCTGGTATTTGGCGATCAGTTGCGGATCGAAGCTACCCGCACGGTCTCGCGGGATCGCGATCTCGATCTTTCCCGTGCCGGTCAACACCGACTTGCGGCCGTAGCCGTTGCGGCTGTTCTCCGCCTCCGCTTCGTCACTCAGATGGTAATCCATCTCCGCGCTCAAGACCCGCTCCGCCAGGGCTTTCTTCAGCGCGTTCACCAGGTCTCCAGAATTCAGCGCTGCCGCCGCGTCACCACCAGCCAGAAGCTGGTCCAGCAAATCGTCCGGGATCGCCGGTGCCGTCCGTCGTGCCATATGGGTCTTCCTTTCTACCCGCTATGCCACTCACACACGAAATTCAGGACACTGCCTCTCATCCGTCATCCGCGCCCGACCACCGTCGCTTGCCCGCGACCCGGCGATCTCATCCGTCATCCGCGCCCGACCAGCCGCTTGCCCGCCACCCGGCGATCTCATCCGCCACCCCCGCTCCAACACCGCCGTTTTCCCACCATCCCGCTCGCCCGCCACCCCGCTCCAACACCGCCGCTTTCCCACCACCCCGCTCGCCCGCCACCCCCGCTCCAACACCGCCGTTTTCCCACCACCCCGCTCGCCCGCCACCCCGCTCCAACACCGCCGCTTTCCCACCACCCCGCTCGCCCGCCACCCCCGCTCCAACACCACCGCTTACCCCACTACCAACACCAACCCCATTTCCACCCAACCCACCACCTCTTCCGCCACCCATTCCTCACCACTCCTTACCCCCGTTACTGCGTCTAGTTTCGACAGATAGTGTTGTTCTGTATGTCGTTAGTCCGGCAGGACAATTTGAACCCACATTGAATCCTGTTTTATGCCGATATTTCACCAATATTGGTGATTTATCGCATGACGCTATTGCGAAAGTGCTGCTGGCTCAGAACGGCTGGCAGCCTCTATTCCCATGTTAAATATTGGGTAATTTTTGGTGGATTATTGGTGATTTACAGCATTCAATGTTGTCGGTTTTATCGCGCTGTAACGCCCCTATCATGTTGATAATTCACCATAATCCAAGATATCTTCTTATCATGTCATTTATGGGCAGTTTGCCCGGCACTAACCGGGACTATTCGCGAGCGCATTTCCTCTGATTTTTCTCAGGCGTGCTGTGCAACCTGACATCGTGCGGGCGTGATGGCTTACCGGCCGAACCTGGCTGTTTTTGGTGGGCTCTACGATGTGTTGGCGTTGGATGTGGCAGAGATCGGGACCGGACGGGGCAAACGCCCCTGGGATCAGCTGACCAGCCTGGGCAGTCTGGCCGGGGCATAGCCGAGGATTGCCTGGTCCGGCATTGAGCGCGGCAGATGCATGCGGATCGAGCGTTTCAGGGTTTCGAGGCGGACGGCGAGTTTGATCAGGCGCAGGTGCAGGGTATTGAACTGGATACCACGCCAGCGCGACCGACGCGGCATCAGGGAGCGAAAACTCCACATCAGCCAGTAGGCGCCGATATGCAGAAACAGGCGCATCTGGTTGGCGCTGGCCCGCGAGCACGAGGTCCGGTCGGCCGCAAGATTGGTCTTCCACGCCTTGATATGGTTCTCGGCCTGGCCGCGCGCGCAGTAGATCTCTTGATACAGGGTGCGCGGGGAACCAGCCTTCAGGCTGGTGACGATGAAGCGGGTATCGCCCCCCAGCGGCCAGGCCTCGACGCGGGCGATGATCCGCTCGACGCGGTCCCAGCTTGCTGCGCCATCATTGAACTCTTTGAACCGCCGGATTTTCTCTCCCGGAGCCTGTTGCGCGCGCGCCGTGGTGCTGGTCATGACCCGGCGCTCGACGATGTTCAGCACGCGGAACCGACAGCTGCAGGCGAACTGGTCGTGCACGAAGTCAAGCGACCAGCGGGCATTGAGCCGCGTCTCGAACAGGATCGGCGCGCGTGTGCTGGTCTGAGCCCCAAGTTCCCGCCATTCACGAGTAGAGTCTCATCCCCAAGTGATGCCCACGATTGGGCGTAGGTGCAACAGCCGGGTTGGGGGTTAACCCCCAACCCGGCGCGCCGATGATTTTTCCCGCCACCTGGACACCCGCATTAACCCTGTGAGTGTTGTTGAATTCGTGATTCACTGAGGCGGTCGTGAATTGGAGGCGTGTGGATGGAGGCGTGGTCGCTGTTCGGGCTTTCGGAGCATCTTGAGCGTCTGAGCAAGACCGGGGACCCGCTGGAGGTTCTGGAAGCGACGGTCGATTTCGAGCATTTCCGTGGCTGGCTGGTTGAAGGGCTGGGCTATGGCGACGGAGCCAGGGGTGGCCGCCCGCCCTTCGACCCTGTTTCGATGTTCAAGGCGCTGATCCTTCAGGCCCAGCACAATCTGAGCGATGCCAGGATGGAGTTCATGATCCGGGACCGCCTGTCCTGGATGCGCTTCCTGCGCTTTGATCTTGGCGGGCCGACGCCGGATGAGAACACGATCCGGCTGTTCCGTAACAAACTGACCGAGACCGGCACGCTGAAGCGGGTGATGAAGGCGTTCGACTGGCAGTTGCAGAAGAAGGGCTACATCCCGATGTCGGGCCAGATCGTCGATGCGTCGCTGGTGCCGGCGCCGAAGCAGCGGAACACGGACGCAGAGAAGGAAGCGATCAAGGCCGGCAAGACAGCGCGTGAGATCTGGCCGGACGAGCCCCACAAGGCAGCGCAAAAAGACACGGACGCGGTGGACGCTCAAGATCGGCGGCAAGATCCGGTATCGGCCGGACGGCACGCCACTGCCCCAGATTGCGCTGCCGGTGTTCGGCTACAAATCCCACATCGCGATCGACCGACGCTTCGGCTTCATCCGGGAGAGTGCGGTGACGTCGGCATCCCATGCGGATGGCCGGGTGCTGCCGCGGTTGGTGACGACGGACAACACCTCCTCGGAGGTCTGGGCCGACAGTGCCTATCGCTCGCAGAAGAATGAGAAATGGCTGGCTTCAAGGATGCTGGTCAGCCGCATCCACAGGCGCAAGCCGGCGGGCAAGCCGATGCCGCACAATATCGCGCGGGCCAATGCCGCGAAATCGTCGATCCGTGCCCATGTCGAACACGTCTTCGCCCACCAGAAGAACAGGTTCGGCCTGTTCATCCGCACCATCGGCATCGCGCGGGCCGAGGCGAAACTCATCCTGGCCAATATCGCCTACAACTTCGACCGGCTCATCTTCCATGAACGCGGCCGAGCCATGGGATGAATCCGTCCAGACCTCGGGATTGCGGCCCCGATCGCGGCCTCCGCGACCCACGCCGACGGTCAAATAAGGCCCTTCAAACGGCCCAGAGCGCCGCATCAAGATTCAGATCCAACAAACCGCTCAATCCGCAAGGGTAAATACGGGTGTCCACCTCTGCCGGGGTTTTGTTGCCCAGGCTCGAATGGGGGCGGTGATGATTATACAACTCGATCGCAGCACGCCCACAGGACGGAAGAGCGTGAACTTCTCTATCGTTGGCACCCTTGGACGGGTCGACAGGTGCATGTTCACGAGGTCATCGAGAAGGCCGGCTGGGCGGCGTTTCGCTGTAGCCTGACGGGCATTGGTTCCGAACGGCGGCTGGAGGTTCCGGCGTGGATGTTCGACCGGGCCATCAGTCAGTCCTGGCGGCTCCGGCCTGTCCCAATCGCGTCGGCTGCGGCGTTGGCAGCCTTGGCGGCATTGCTGAGCGACGCGGCGGAGGTTTGTGGGGGGTCATCGGGATCGAGACATTCGGGCGCAGCATCGGAGTCCCCAAAGGCGATTCCCGGAGACACCCATGCCGCGCCGACCGACACCCCAGCAACCCGACCTCTTCGACCCGCCATCGGATCCCGAGCGGTTCCCGACGCCGCAATGGCAGAGCTTGCCCGACGAGGTGCGGCTGACGCTGACCGAGTTGATGGCCCGCTTGATCCTCGACCACGCCATCGACGCGGCCCGCCAACGGAAGGACGCGGGACATGATGCATGAGAAGATCGGACCGCATCATCTGGAGCGCAAAGCGCTCCTCTATGTGCGGCAATCCTCGGCGCATCAGGTGCTGCACAACCGCGAGAGCAGCGCCCTGCAATATGCGATGCGCGACCGGCTCACGGTGCTCGGCTGGTCCTCCATCGAGACCATCGACGATGATCTTGGCCGCTCGGCGGCGGGCGGCGTTACACGGGCCGGCTTCGACCGGATGGTGGCCGAGGTTTGCCTGGGGAAAGTCGGTGCAGTTGCGGCGCGCGAGGTCTCCCGCTTCGCCCGCAACAGCCGCGACTGGCAGCAGTTGATCGAGATGTGCCGGGTCGTCGACACCGTCCTGATCGACCAGGAGACGGTCTATGCGCCACGCCAGAGCAACGACCGTTTGCTTCTCGGCCTGAAGGGCAGCCTCAACGAGTACGAGCTCGATCTTCTGCGGCAGCGCTCGCTGTCGGCCCGATACGAGAAGGCCCGCCGCGGCGAGTTGCTCGTCGCTGCCCCGGTCGGCTTCATGAAGGCCGGCGACAGGCTGGAGAAGGACCCCGATCGCCGCGTGCAGGAGGCCATTACTCTCGTCTTCGACAAGGTGGCTGAGCTCGGCAGCGCCCGACAGGCTCTGCTCTGGTTCCTGGAGCACAGTCTGGATCTGCCGGCCCGACGCGCCAATGGCGATGTGGTCTGGCGCAGGCCGACCTACGCCACCATCCACCGCATGATCGAGAACCCGGTCTACGGCGGCGCCTACGCCTATGGTAAGACTCGCGTGACGCCGCGGCACGACGCGATCGTTCCGCGATCCAGCAGTCGTCGCAAGCGGCGCGGCGACTGGCTGGCGCTGAAGCCAGGGGCGCATGAAGGCTATGTTAGTTGGGAACGGGCAGAGGCGATCCGCACGATGGTCAGCGACAACATCCCTGCGAGCCGGCATCACGGAGCGCCCAAGCATGGCGATGCTTTGCTGGCCGGCCTGCTGCGTTGCCGGCGCTGTGGCCGCAAGCTGACGGTCCGTTATACTGGGACCAATCACAATATCCCCCGCTATTCCTGCTGGCGGGGCCTGCTCGACAATGGCGAGCCGCGCTGCATCGCTTTCGGCGGCCTGCGGGTCGACGACGCCATCGAGGAGGCATTGCTGCGGGTCGTGGAACCCGGCGCCATCGCCGCCGCCGCCGCCGCAGAGGCGCAAGCTGCCGGCCGGCGAGACCAGGTGCGCGAGGCTCTGGTGCGCGATCTCGAAGCGGCCCGCTACCAGGCCGATCGGGCATTCCGGCAATATGACGCCGCTGATCCTGCGAACCGGCTTGTTGCCGCGGAGCTGGAGACGCGATGGAACCGCGCCCTCGCGCAGGCCGCCGAGGTCGAGGCAAGGATTGCCGAGCACGATGCCGCCGCCCCAAATTCGTCTTCCCTGGCGGTGCTCGACGCCGCCAGGCTTGGTACGAACCTTCGGGCGGTCTGGGCGGCGCCGACAACGGATTCCCGGCTCAAGAAGCGTATCGTCCGCACCGTCATCCATGAAGTGGTTGCCGATATCGATGACACAGCCTCCGAGATCGTTCTGCTGGTCCACTGGATTGGCGGTGCCCACACAGAGCTTCGCCTGCCGACGCGGCGCCGCGGACAGCGCAACAGCACGGCCTCCGAGATCATCGCCGCGGTGCGCCATCTCGCGCTCATCGCCTCCGACGACCTGATTGCTGGCATCCTCAATCGGAACCGCCTGCTGACCGGCCATGGCAACCGCTGGACCCGCGAGCGGGTCACAGCCCTCCGTTCGCATCACAAGATCCAGGTCTTCCGCCCCGCGCCCGACGGCATCGAACCTCAGCTCAACCTTACCGATGCCGCACGCCTCCTTGGCGTGGCGCCCAAGACCCTCAGGCTCGCCGCCGAGGCCGGAGTGATCGAGGGCGACCACCCTTTGCCCGACGGCCCGTGGATCTTCCGCCGGTCCGAACTCGCCAAGCCAGCCGCCGCGCAGATCACTCATCGCGCACGGCAGAACCCCAAACACCCCGCGGGATCACACCCCGATCAGAAAAACCTATCCCTCTCAACAACATAGACAAATGGGTCTTATGAAACAGGATTGTAGTCGTGACGCCAGGCGGCCAGCACGGACCTCGCTTGAGGCAGGCTCGTGAACAAGGTCTCGTTCAGACACTCGTCCCGGAGCCGGGCGTTGAAGCTCTCGACGAACCCGTTTTGCTGGGGCTTGCCGGGCGCGATGTAATGCCATTCCACGTTCCGCTCTTTCGACCAGCGCAGGATCGACATGCTGGTGAGCTCAGTGCCGTCGTCGCTGACCACCATGAGCGGGCGCGCCCCGCGCTCAGTGATCGCCATATCCAACTCGCGTGCCAGCCGGGCGCCCGAAATTGACGTGTCGGCGATCAAGCGAACGCATTCGCGGCTGAAATCGTCCACGACGGCGAAGATGCGAAACCTGCGCCCACATGTCAGGGCGTCGGAGACGAAATCCAGCGACCAGCGCTGATTGCAGCCCTGCGGAATGGTCATCGGAGATCGTGTGCCCAAGGCCCGCTTTCGCCCGCCGCGACGGCGAACCTGAAGGCGTTCTTCGCGGTAAAGGCGCCGAAACTTCTTGTGGTTCATGGAAATTCCTTCGCGGCTGAGCAGCCAGTGCAGGCGCCGATAGCCAAATCGACGGCGCTCGCCCGCAAGCACGCGAATGCGTTCGCGAGCCTCCGCATCATCCGGGCGGCGGCTTTGATACCGCACCGTGGTCCGATCCACGCCCAGCGCATCGCAGGCCCGGCGTTGGCTCACCTCGAACAGGCTCTGAAGATGAGCTACCGCCTCCCGCTTATGGCTGGGCGCTAGAATTTTATGGAATGGCCCGCCCCTTTCCCCCTTGTAGAGTAATCTGCCGGGGGCCAACGGAAGAAAGGGAGGCAGGCAATGAAGACAGAGATCGCGGTTTTAGGGATTGATCTGGGCAAGAACAGCTGCAGCCTTGCGGGACTGGATGGGACTGGTGCGGTGATCAAACGGCGGCGGATGCGACCGGAGACCGTGGTGACGTTCACGAAGGAGTTGCCGCCTTGCGTGATAGCGATGGAGGCGTGCTGCGGCGCTCATCATCTTGCCCGTCTTCTCGCGGCGCAGGGACACGACGTCCGGCTGATGTCGCCGGAATACGTGCGCCCTTATGTGAAGGCGCAGAAGAACGATGATCGCGATGCCGAGGCGATTGCGGAGGCGGCAACACGGCCGACGATGCGTTTTGTGTCCATGAAAACGGAGGAGCAGCTTGACATGCAGACCCTGCATCGGGCGCGTGACCGGCTGGTCGGTGAACGGACGGCGCTGATCAACCAGCTGCGAGCGATCCTGTTGGAGCGCGGGGTTACGGTGCCGCAGGGGCGGAGCAAGCTCGAGCGGTCCCTGATCGAGATGTTCGATGGCGATGAAGCCGAGCCACCGGCGACATTGACGCCGCGGCTGCGGGCGCTGATTGCCGACATGCGGGCCGAATGGCGTGAGCTGGATCGGCGGATCACCGCTTTTGAGGACGAATTTGTCGCTCGCACGCGCGAGGACGAAGCGGCACGCCGGCTGATCAGCATTCCCGGGATCGGCGTGATGAACGCGACCGCGCTGATTGCCGCGATCGGCAACGGTGAGACGTTCAGCCGGGGCCGCGATCTTGCTGCCTGGCTTGGTCTGGTGCCGCGGCAGATCACGACAGGAGGCCGACCGCGGCTGGTCGGGATCAGCAAGCGCGGCAACAAGTATCTGCGCAAGCTGCTGATCCATGGTGCTCGCGCCGCTCTTCCCAGTCTGTTGACCAGCTCAACGCCGCTCGGCGGCTAGCTGCGCGGGCTCACCGCTCGGGTCCACAAGAATGCAGTGGTTGTCGCACTGGCCAACAAGCTGGCGCGGATCGCTTGGGCGGTACTGAGAAACGGCGGCACGTTTGATGCCAAGTCCGCATCAGGGATGGCATGATTAGCCGGCTAATGATCTCGCTAACTTGATCGCCGGTCATGATGTTTGCGGGTGGTGGAATGAAGATGGCCTGACAGTCGACCGGCGCTTCGGGAACCTGCTTCAAAAAATGGCGCGCTTGATGCCGTGAATTTTATGAGGACCGGATCGCGCGGATCTCCATCTTGGCCGGGAGCTTGCTCCGAGGCCGGATACGTTGACGCAGACTGGTCAGTTCATCGAAAATACCACTTGCAGACGGGGCGGGCCATACGTTTTTGACGCAATTTCCTTGAGCATGGCGTTGTCCAGCACGGCGTCCGCCAACAGCCGCTTGAGCCGAGCGTTCTCGTCTTCCAGCTGTTTGAGCCGCCGGGCGTCCGAGACTTCCAACCCGCCGAATTTGGCCTTCCACTTGTAAAACGTCGCCGAACTGATCCCGTGTCGACGGCAGACCTCCGCCGTCGACATCCCCGACTCCTGCTCTTTGAGGATGCCGATGATCTGTTCCTCGCTAAACCGACTGCTCTTCATCTCGTCCGTCTCCCTGATGGGGCGGACTCTACTCATTCCTGGAGGAAATCCACGGGCTCAGACCATTCGCAACCCTTGTGATGGACTTTCTGTAGCAAATTAGAATGGCGAAGCTGATGCCTACCCCTTCAGGCTGCGGAGCGGGTTCTTCAGGTCGTTAAAAAGCTTAATAGCTCCCTAATGTTGACAGCAGAAACCGACCCAACCAAGTCATCTGGAGACAGAACTACCCATCGCTTAAGCGGCCATTCGCAGGTTCAAGCTGGTGTGGGCTCAGCGCCCGCCAATTACTCAATTAGCTCCAGAACGTATGCTGAAACGGTGTGTACGGAGTGGATAGCTAGCCTGGCATGTCACGGCTTAATCGTGATACTTCGCCTTTGTTCTTCCGACTTGCCGTGCGCGCCGCTTTTGGCATTGCGTAAGTGAGCGATGCCGTCGACGATGTTGTTCAAGCCAGACGCGATCTTCTTCAGGTCCTTATTGTCCCAATCGACAGGTCGCAGCCCTATCTGCTCAGTTGCTATCTTCCAGAGCTCCGCCAGTGTCCGTCTCGCTGCGCAGCCCGACGTTCTCGACCGGCGGCGCGAGAGCTGAGCACGCATCTACTGGAGTCGCCAACCAAAAGCAGAAAATATACGCTTATGGGTCGGGAACGACGAAGATGGACGGTACTCCTACGCCATAGCGACATAGAGTACGCTGCGGCTCTCTTTAATGATGGACAGCTCCACCGCCGCAGCCAATCAGATCAGGATTCGCATCTCGGAAAGTATTGGCACCACGGCAGGGCAAATCTATCAGAAACACTCAATGTGTCTGGCGTGATCGGGCATACACCCTGAAAGGAAGCGGGCGTCTATCAGGATTTGAGCAGTTTGAGTTCCACGAGGCTGGTCGCTGTGGCGATAATCGCGTCCTCAGGGGATCGCGGAGTCCAGCCAAGCAGGCGCTGCGCCTTGGCGGCAGTCGCGTTCTTGCGTTTGCCAAGCTCGGGCAACAAGGGCCGCACTTCGGGATCGAATAATGCAGCTGCGCGCAACAGCCAGTTCGGCAATTGGCGCGTGGATACGGCGCAGGCAGCGTTGCCAAGACGGTCCTTCAAGGTCTGAGCCACTTGAGTAACGCTCATGAAATGTCCTGCGGTCGCAAGGAATCGCTCCCCGGCTGCGGCGGGATCGGTCATTGCCCGGAGATGGAGATCCGCGGCGTCGCGGGCATCCAAGACGCCGAACCACAGGTCGGGGCATCCCGGTGTGCTGCCTTCCATCATCCGCTTTATCAAATGGATCGACGTCGACAGGTCAGGCCCTAGTAGTGGGCCAAGGATGCCGGTCGGATTGACAACCGCGAGTTCCAGCGCACCGCCTTCGCGGTTCATGAACGCCCACGCGGCGCGCTCGGCCAGCGTTTTGGATCTCTGATAGGGCTGGATCGTCGGATCGTCGGGATCAGTCCAGTCATTTTCTGTGAATATCCCCGTATGCCCGTTGCCATATCCGATCGCCGCGAACGACGACGTGAGCACCACCCGCTTCACATTGGCATCGCGTGCTACCCTTAAGACCCGGAGCGTCCCGTCCCTTGCAGGTCTGATTAATTCATTCTCGTCTTTGGGAATACTACGAGGATAGGGAGATGCGACATGGAGTATATAATCGCAGTTAGCGATGGCTTCGTTCCAGCCCGCGTCGGCAGTGAGGTCCGCAGCGAAAAGAGCAACCTGATCGGTGGTAATTTCCGCTCCGCCTTGTCGCAGCATGGCCTCTACGGCGTCCTTCCGCCGTAGATCCCGCACCGTGGCTCGGACCTCGTGCCCCGCCGCGAGCAGTTGGATGATGCAATGCGCGCCCAGAAACCCTGTGCCGCCCGTCACCAGAACCCGTGCCATATCGTCTCCTTGCCTGACCTGAGACAGAGCCCTACACCTTCAACCAACGTTTAAGGTCAAGGACTTTCGATGCGCATCGGTGATATCGCGCGGCGATCAGGTCTCTCGGCGTCGCGTATCCGCTTTTACGAACGTCAGGGCCTGATCCCCGTCGCGGCGAGAAGCGAGAATGGCTATCGGGATTATCCCATGAGTGTACTGGAGACGCTCGACATGATCCGTCAGGCGCAGAGCCTAGGCTTCACCCTCGACGAGATAAGGGCGGAACTTGTCCAGGGAGGCGGCGAACCGCCGGTCGGGAAGCAGATACTCTTGGCGCTCCACGAAAAACTTAAGGTGCTCGAACAGCATATCAACCAGATGACGCATCGTAAGCAGCGCATCGTCTCACTTATCGAAAAATACGAAGCCTCTCACAGCTAGAAACAGTCAACTAAGGTAGCGAGACCACTGCTGCACCTGTGACCTATTGTGGTCGATCGTAAGCGCAGTCTGAATGACGGCCTTGCGTTGGCGAGTGAGCGCTACGCGGCGGCTGGTAGAGCGGCCTGAGTTTTCCAGGCCCAAGGCAGCAGGGTGTCGATTTCGTTGGCCTTAGTATGGCCGGCGACGATGCGTTCGAGGATTTCGGTGAGCCAGGCGAGCGGCTCGACGCCGCTGAGCTTGGCGGATCCGATCAGCGTCGCCATCAGCGCCCAGTGCTCTGCGCCGGTGTCGTTGCCGGCGAACAGGGCATTCTTCCGTCCCATGCTGATTCCGGGCTCAATTCGCCCGGGATTCCGATATTAACTCGCCCGGGATTCCGGGAATTATTCGCCCACCTATTCCGAGATTAATTCGCCCACCTGTTCCGACTTTTATTCGCCCAGGCGGGCGGGGTTGGCCGGGTCGGATTGAGGTCTCTGCTGGCTGGTTCAGGTTCCCTCCCTTTGTCTGATCGAGGGAGTGGATGAATGCCAGTGGAGCGGATTGCGATGCGCGATGTGCGCGAGATTGTCAGATTGAGGATGGCGGGGCTTTCGACCCGCCAGGTAGGGATCCGGGTCGGGGTTGCGGCATCGACGGTGCGCTTGACGCTGCGGCGACTGGAGGCGGCCGGGCTCGATGGGCCAGGGGCTCTGGCGCTGTCCGAAGCGGCCTTGGAAAGGCGCTTGTTCGAAGGCTCGGCGGGCAAGCGGCCGGGGCATCGACGTGTGGATGAGCCGGACTGGGGGCGTATCCGCCGCGAGTTGCAGCGCAAGCACGTGACGCTGTCGATCCTGTGGGACGAGTATATCGCCGAGCACCCGGACGGATATCGCTACAGCCGGTTCTGCGAGCTCTACCGGAGCTGGGAAGCCCGGCTACCGGTGACGATGCGCCAGACCCACGCATCGGGCGAGAAGCTGTTCGTCGATTATGCCGGCGACACGGTGCCGGTGGTGATCGACCGACTCACCGGCGAGACGCGTGCGGCCCAGATCTTCGTCGCCGTTCTCGGCGCATCGAGCTTCACCTATGCTGAGGCGACCTGGACCCAGACCCTGCCGGACTGGATCGAGGCGCATAATCGCACTCTGGCAGCAATTGGCGGCGTGCCGGCGCTGCTGGTGCCCGACAACGCCAGGGTCGCGATCATCCGCGCCTGCCTCTACGATCCACAGGTCAACCGGACCTACACCGATATGGCGCGCCATTACGGCACGGCCATTCTCCCGGCGCGGCCGCGGCGGCCGCGTGACAAGGCGAAGGTCGAGGTGGCGGTTTTGCTGGCGGAGCGGTGGCTGCTGGGCAAGCTGCGCAACCGGGCATTTTACAGCCTCGCCGAACTGAATGCCGCGATCGCTGAATTCTGCCGCTGGCTGAACGAGGAGCGGGTCGTCCGTCGCCTGGGGGCGACAAGACGGCATCTGCTGGAAACACTCGATCGTCCCGCGCTGAAGGAACTGCCGGCCGAACCCTATGTGCTGGCGCAATGGCGGCGCCGGCGGGTCGGCATCGATTATCACGTCGAGATCGAGAAGCATTTTTACTCCGTCCCCTACCGGCACGCCCGCGCCGAGGTCGAGGCCCGGTTCACCGTGCGCACGGTCGAGATCTTTCTCCGTGGCGAGCGGATCGCCGTGCATGCGCGCGGGTCGGGCAACGGCAAGCACACGACGATCGCCGAGCACATGCCCTCGAGCCACCGGCGTTACGGCGACTGGACCATCGCGCGGATCCATCAGGAAGCCGCACGGCTCGGCCCGTCGGTCGCGACACTCTGCACCCTGATCCTCGAACGCCGGCCTCATCCGGAGCAGGGGTTCCGCGCCTGCATCGGCATCCTTCGCCTGGCCCGCAGTGTTGGCGCCGACCGGCTCGACGCCGCAGCCGAGCGCGCGCTCACCATCGGCACCCTGACCTACGGCTCGGTCAAATCCATCCTCGATCACCGGCTGGAGCGAGCCGCCGGCACCGCCAGTCCCGATCCCACCCCGATCCGCCACCCCAACATCAGGGGCGGCGGATATTTCCACTGATGACAAGGAGAAGCCTCATGCTGAACCATCCGACCCTCGATCAGATCCACCAGCTCGGTCTTGCAGGCATGGCCCGCGCGTTCACCGAGCTGCACGCCAATCCCGAAACCCCCAGCCTCAGTCACGCCGAATGGCTCGGCCTTCTGCTCGACCGCGAGATCACCGTCCGACGTGACAAGCGGTTGAGCACAAGGCTGCGCCATGCCAAGCTGCGCCATGACGGTGCAATCGAGGATGTCGATTACCGGAGTGCCCGCGGCCTCGATCGGGCTCTGTTCCAGAAGCTGATCCAGGGTGAGTGGATCGACGCGCACGACAATCTCGTCCTGAGCGGGCCGACAGGGGTCGGAAAATCCTGGCTGGCCTGCGCCCTCGGTCACAAGGCATGTCGTGATGACAGGAGCGTGCTCTATCAGCGCGCGCCGAAACTCTTCACCGAACTCGCACTCGCCCGCGCCGAAGGGCGGCACGGCCGGATGATCCGCACTCTCGGCACCGTCAATCTGCTGATCCTCGACGACTTCGGCCTTGCACCGCTTGACGCCAGCGCCCGTCACGACCTGCTCGAGATCGTCGAGGATCGCTACGGCCGTCGCGCCACCATCATCACCAGCCAGATCCCTCCGGCGCATTGGCATGAGCTGATCGGCGATCCGACCTACGCCGACGCCATTCTCGACCGTCTGCTCCACAATGCCCACCGCATCGAACTCACCGGTGAAAGCCTGCGCAAGACCCGCAAGCAAACCCCAAAAACCGCTTGACCCAACAAGAACAGGAGAGCAACGAAATCAACAGCCACAGAGACCGCTACCCGGGCGAATAAATCTCGGAATCCCCGGGCGAATAAACGTCGGAATCGTGGGCGAATTAAAATCGGAATCCATGGGCGAATTCTCCGGAATCCGCAGCTGTTTCCCAACCGGGGCCGCCTCGGCCTGGTTGCCGGCACCCGCGAACTGGTGGCCGTGTGGCCGTATCTGATCGTCTACGAGACCGACATGAACGCTGATTTGGTTCGAATCCTCCGCATCTGGCATGGCGCCAGAGACTGCGGTGACGGATTACCGTGAGATCGATACGGCCCCTTCAGGGCCGTCTTGGGGGTCAGGGTGCTCACTGAACGGGTGCCGCAGGTTGAGCCCTATGTTCGTGAGGTCACCGAGAAGGCCGGCTGGGCGGCGTTTCGCTGTAGCCTGACGGGCATTGGTTCCGAACCGCGGCTGGAGGTTCCGGCGTTGATATTCGACCGGGCCATCAGTCAGTCCTGGCAGCTCCGGCCTGTGCCAGTCGCGTCGGCTGTGGCGTTGGCAGCCTTGGCGGCATTGCTGAGCGACGCGGCGGAGGTTTGTGGGGGGCCATCGGGATCGAGACATTCGGGCGCAGCATCGGAGTCCCCAAAGGCGATTCCCGGAGACACCCATGCCGCGCCGACCGACACCCCAGCAACCCGACATCTTCGACCCGCCATCGGATCCCGAGCGGTTCCCGACGCCGCAATGGCAGAGCTTGCCCGACGGCACACCGGATCTAGGCGTGCAGCGATGCGCCTTTAACTGCCTTATCCACATCCTTCTTCAAGCCACGCAAAGCGAGACCAACGAGATCGGGCACGTCAGCAGGCTCAGCCTTAAAAACTGCACGGTTTGCCGCATCATGGCCAGTTGAGAACATCGCCCGAACGTAGACCGCCCTGATGACGTTTCGCTCGATGGCTTGCCCATATGCGCGCTGAAGCACCTCGGTATTGGCGGCGAAGATCATTATCGGCTGGCCGAGCAGCCGGGCGTGCTGACGCCCACGCGCGTCCTCATATGGCTCCCCCATCGCTTCGGGCGCCGCGGCTGCGATGCCTGTGGCCAGGAAAGCCGTAACGTTTAGCTTTTGCCAGACCGCCAGATCGTTTAGGATCAGAATGGCGACTTTTGTATCGAAGTTCATGTAGATATCCGTTGCCAGTTGGGAAACGAACATCTCACCCGACTTTGGCTTTGCAGTCTGGAACATTCGTGCAGAGGGCGCGATACGCCGCGGGCGTAAGGCCGTACGCACGACGGAATCGGCGGCCCAGGTGACTCTGATCGGCGAAACCGCACTCCACCGCCACGGTGGCGGGGCGCATCCCGGTCGCCAGGAGCTGACGGGCGCGCAGCAGGCGAATTTGCATGAGATAGGAATGCGGTGAAGTACCGTAAGCTGCTCGGAATGCCCGGGCAAGCTGGAAGCGACTAGCCGCGCCTGCTGCCTTGGCCAGACTATTGGCGCCGATATCCCTTGCCATTGTGTCGTGCAGCAGCTCCCGTGCTAGACGCGCTACACGTGCGGCACCGCCGCCAGGGGCGTCTCGCCTTGGACGACCGAGATGCGGACGCAGGCGGTCCAGCACGGCGTCGAGGGCCGCGTCTCGTATGAGGCGCTCGCTCGAATGGAACAACACACCGCAGGCGGCACGGATGGAATGGGCGAGGAGCGGGTCGTCACAGAGACTGGCGGCGAAGCCCGGATCGCCGCCGTACGCATCCATCAGGCCGGCCCGCAACCATGAACGCGGCAGATAGATCATAGAGTAGGCGAACCCGCTGGCGTCCCCCGCTTGTCCGTCATGGGCTTCCTGCGGCTCGATCAGAATGACACGCCCCGGTGTGCTGCGCCGGCGGGCGCCACGGCAGATGAAATCCTGAACACCGCTCTCGGTGACGCCGACTAACCAGTCATCGTGGCGGTGAAGGTCATAGGCATGCGCCATGAATCGTGCGTGGACGGCTTCGATCCCGCTCGCGGTGTCATGGGTCAGACAAATGCGGTCAGACATAGAATTCATCGCAGAAATTATGGAGCGTATCGTTGGCTTTGGCCCAGTCGTGATGGCACATCCGAGATGCTAAACCTGCGCCGATGATAGATAAGCTCTCAACTTAGCTCAAATGGCCCGGGTTGACGGTTACACTAAAGCATTTTTAAGCGCTTGGATTGGGTGGTCCGTTCGAAAGTTAGTCTCCGATTTCGCTAGCCTCGATCGAGCCTGGCGAAAGCATAGTAGGGTCATAATATTCCGCAGGAGTAAGATGGCCAAGAGCCATACGAGGTCAGCTCTCATTATATTCCCTTCGCCACGCATTGATCAGCCGCCGGAGACCGAAGTAAAGCAGTGCTTGCAACTGCAGATCCACCCATATGGCCAAGAGCCATACGAGGTCAGCTCTCATTATATTCCCTTCGCCACGCATTGATCAGCCGCCGGAGACCGAAGTAAAGCAGTGCTTGCAACTGCAGATCCACCCATAGAGATAATAGCTCTGCTCAGTAACACCGGTCCGGCAGCACGCATCCGCAGCCGTCCCGCCATGTGCCAGCATAATCTCGGCCTCGCGCAGCTTGCCAATTATCTCCTCTTGCTTGCGATTTTGAACTGATGGTGTGATCGCTGCCGCTTTGCTCGCCTGGGTGGTAGTCACTCACGGCACGCATTGTATTCACAACTGAAAGCCTTCTCGGAGGGTCAGATCCCTTCGGCCGTCGCGAAGGATGATGCTACGCAAGTCGCCTCTCGTTCGCCGATAATCCGTAGCGCGGCCTCGGCCGCGCGATGGACATGGTCCCGGCAGGCGGCGCCGGCAGCGGCCGCATCGCGCCGGTCGATCGCATCGACGATGCGACCAAGCTCGGCGACAGTGTGCGGCAGCCTGCCGGGCGCCGAGAGCGAGGTCGCCCGAAGCTGGGAATTCCGGTTCAACAACTGGCCGAGGATGCGCGAAACATAAGCGTTGCGACAACCTGCGGTCAGCACGTCGTAGAAACGGCGCTTGATGTCGAGCAGGGTTTCGCGGGAAGTCGCGGGACCGGAAGCAGCCAATTCCTCGTAAATGTGCCGCAGCGCCGCGCGTTCACCAGTGGTTGCCCGACGCGCGAAACCCTCGCCGGCCAGACCTTCGAGTGCCGCACGCAGTTCGTAGATTTCTTCCGCCTCGGTCGCCGAGATACTGGCCACGAAGGGCCCGCGATTAGGATGGACGACAACCAAGCCCTCGGCTTCGAGTAACCGCACCGCCTCGCGCACGATGCTGCGGCTGGCACCGAAGGTCTCACAGAGCAGCCGGTCGGACAGATGGGCGCCGGCCGGAAATACTCCCGCGATGATAGCTTTGCGCAAGCCGTCCTCGACCTGTCTGCGCATCGGCTGCGGGATGATTTTCAGGGCTTTACGCTGCGTCATCGAAAAGCGGCTTCCTCCTCGGTCATCTTGGTCAGACCAACCTTTTATAGAGAGATAGCCCGAGGCGCGGAAGCGAGGCCACTTGATTAACCTTATAAATTGTCATATTGTCGGACAATCTAGCGGCGCAACTGGCCGCCCAATTGGAAAAGGGGTAGGAATGTCAGAAGACAAGGCTTTGTTCGACAAGGGTTTGCCCATCCGCCGCGCGGTGCTGGGCACTGACTATGTCGACAATTCCCTAGCGAGGGCCGACGAGTTCATGATGGCATTCCAGCGGGCGACCACCGCATGGGCCTGGGGCTGGGCCTGGGGTGACGATACGCTGGACCGCAAGACTCGCAGCCTGATGAACCTCGCGATGCTTACCGCGCTGGGCAAAGCGCCAGAGATCAAGCTTCATGTGAAGGGCGCGCTTAACAACGGCCTGACCGTCGACGAGATCAAGGCCGCGCTGCTGCACGCGACGGCTTATTGCGGCATTCCGGCCGGGCTTGATGCGTTCAAGGCGGCGCATGAGGTGCTGGTCGCGGAAGGCGTGCTTCCCCAGAAGAAGTCCGCTTGACCATGGCACAGCGTGTCGCCTTCATCGGCCTCGGCAACATGGGTTGGCCGATGGCCGCGCGCTTGGTGGGCGGCGGCTGCGAGGTGACCGGGTGCGATGCTGTCGAAGGCCGCGCCGAGGCTTTTGCCCGCGAGGTCGGCGGCACCGCGGCGGCGGATGCCGACGCGGCTGCGCGCGGGGCCGAATTCATCGTGACCATGTTGCCGAACAGCGCGCTGGTGGAAAGCGTGGTCGCGGCGATGAGGCCCTCCCTCGGTGCCGGCGCTCTGCTAATCGAGATGAGTTCCGGAATCCCCGGTGTCACGCGGCGGATCGCGGCGGGGCTGGAGGCGGCGAAGGTCGCGATGATAGATGCGCCTGTATCGGGTGGCGTTGCTCGGGCGAAGACCGGCGATCTCTCGATCATGACCGGCGGCAGCGCGGACGATTGTGCCCGTGCCGAGACGCTTCTGCGGCTAATGGGGACAACCATAACCCATGTCGGCGATATCGGTGCTGGGCAGGCGATGAAGGCGCTGAACAATCTAGTTTCCGCCGGCGGCTTCTTGATCGGCGTCGAGGCGCTGCTGATCGGGCAGCGCTTCGGGCTCGATCCGGCGCAGATGGTGGATGTGCTGAACGCTTCGACCGGGATGAACAACAGCACGCAGAAGAAGTTCCGCCAGTTCGTGCTCTCCCGCAAATTCAACAGCGACTTCAGCCTCGACCTGATGGCGAAGGATCTTTCCATTGCGCTCGAAGTCGGTCGCGATGGCGGCATCGCGACGCCCTTCGCTGCACTATGCCGCGAGATGTGGGCGAGTGCCGGGGCGGCGCTGGGCAAGGGGCAAGATCATACGGCGATGGCACGATTCTCCGAGCTTCTCGCCGGCGGGATGCTCGCTGACGCGGAAATGGGCGACAAACCGCCCGAAGGCTGAGACTTCGGACGTGGCAAAGGTCGCCGCCGAAACAACGATAAGCAAGGGAAACGCCATGGCTTCATACGCAGATACCGCCCGGCCTGACGCACTCGCGGTGCCGATCGAAGAGCGCCGCCGCGCCGCGATCCGCGGGGCTTTCTTTTCCGAATACATCGACATGTTCGATATATACGTGCCGATCGTGGTGCTGACGCCGGTGCTGTTCTTTTTTCAGCCCGCGCACTTGCCGCCCGGCGAGGAGGCACTGCTGGCGTCGCTGGTGTTCATCACCACCCTGCTTGGCCGGCCGATCGGCGCGTTCTTGTTCGGGCTGGTTGCCGACCGGATCGGCCGGCGGATGGCGTCGATCTATTCGGTGTCGGGCTTCGGGCTGATTACGCTGCTGATCGCGGCGCTGCCAGGCTACCAGAGCATCGGCGTCGCCTCGTACTGGCTGCTGGTGCTGCTACGCTTTCTCGACGGCATCTGCCTCGGCGGTGGCTATACCGGGGCGATGCCGCTCGCAATGGAGTATTCGCGCAAGAGCGAGCGCGGCTTCGCCGGCGGGCTGATACTCGCCGCTTTTCCGGCTGCCTATGTCACGATCAACCTAGTCGCGATGGCGGTGTTTGCTCTGGTGCCGTTGCATGGTCTCGATTCGCCCTATGCCCAGTGGGGTTGGCGCATACCGTTTGTGATCGGCGCGGCGCTCGCCGGGATGCTGGTGCTTTACTATGTGTTCAAGGTCTCCGAATCGGAAATCTGGATTACCGAAACGGCCGAGGGCACGCAGAAACTGCCGCTCACTGACCTGATCGCTGGGCGGAGCGGGCGCAACCTGCTGCAGGTGCTGCTGTTGATGACCGGCTTCTGGCTCACCCAAAACCTCATTACCATCTTCATTCCGGCAACGTTGCTATTCCACTTCCTGCATCTGTCGAAATTCCAGCTCACCTCGACACTACTGATTTCCTACGCACTGCTATTCTTCAGCTACATCGGTTCGGGCATGCTGGGGCAGAAGGTTGGACGGCGGCGCTTTTTCGTAGTCGCTGGGCCGCTGATCGCAACCGTTGGCGCGGCGATCATGTATGTTCTGGTCGGCGTGCCGGGCCTTTCGCTGCCGATGATCATCGTGCTGGTCTGCGTGCTCTCGATCTTGGTAACCTCGCCCTGGGGAGTTATCGTCACATATATTAACGAGCGGTTTGCTACAGACGTGCGGGCAACAGGATTCGGTGTCGGCTTCAGCCTTTCCGTCATCATCCCGTCCTTCTACGCCTTCTACATGAGCTGGCTCGGCTATCTGATGCCGTTCCGCTACACGCCGGTGGTTCTGCTAGTTATCGGCGGCTTGATCGGCATGGTCGGCGCGCTGCTCGGGCCGGAAACCCGGGATGTGGATTTTTGAGGAGTTCCCGATGAACCAACCGGAAATTCTCGCCGTCCGCTACGGCACCCGCAAAACCGAGAAAAGTGAAATATATTACGACTACGCACGCTATGGCGAGGCCGACGGCGAAGCGGTGATGGATTATTACTTCTGGATTCTCCGCGACGGGACCGAAACCATCGTGATCGACACTGGGTTTTCCGCAGCCTCGGGCGCCGCACGCAAACGCGACACCACTATCGCCCCAGCGGCCGCGCTGGCGCGGCTGGGGATTGATCCGGCGTCGGTGCGCGACGTTATCCTGACGCACGCGCATTACGACCATACGGGCAATCTCGATCTGTTTCCGAATGCGCTCATCACCATGTCCCGCACCGAATATGCGTTCATCAGCGGCCCCTTTGCCGATCGTGTGCCGCTCGCCGTTGCGATGGACAGTGATGACAACCGAGGCATCGTGCGCCTGCACGAAGCCGGGCGGATTAAGCTGGTCGGGCCGCGCCACGAATTCCGGCCGGGGGTCGAGTTGATCGAGCTGCCGGGCCATTCGCCAGGGCAGATGTCGCTGGTGATCGCACGGCCGGATGGGCCGGTCATTCTTTCGTCGGACGCGGTGCATTATTACGAGGAACTGGAGAAGGACCGACCCTTCACGGTGATGTCCGGCTTGCTCGACATGTATCGCAGCCTCGACGCCATTCGCGTGATGCGGGAAACGCCAGGGGCTGTTCTGGTGCCGGGGCACGACCCCGAGGTGATGCGCCGCTTTACGCTGGTCGACCCGGCCGATCCCGGTTTTGCGGTACGGATCGGATGAGCGCGGCGAACACATTCTTCTGCGACAAAGTTGCCATCGTCACCGGCGCGGGAGCCGGAATCGGTGCTGCGACAGCCCGGCTGCTCGCCGCCAGGGGCGCCAATGTCGTTGTCGTAGATATCGACGGGGCGGCGGCAGAACGCGTCGCCGCTACCCTGCCCTCCCCTGCCATGGCGGTCGCGGCGGATGTCGCGACCGAGGATGGGGTGGCGCACTACATGGAAGCGGCGGCGGCAAGGTTCGGCCGGGTCGACCTGCATCACCTCAATGCCGGGGTGATCGGCAAGTTCACCGCCTTTCCCGACCTCGACGTGGCAGATTTCGACGATGTGGTCGGCGTCAACCTGCGCGGCCCGTTCCTCGGCCTGCGGGCGGCGTTCCGGCAATATGCGCGGCAGGATAGTGCCGGCGCCATCGTCGTCACCGCCTCGATCGCCAGCCTGCGCGGCAGCCACGACCTCGTCGCCTACCAGGCTTCGAAACACGGGGCGCTCGGTGTCATGCGCTGTGCGGCGATGTATGGGGGCCCGCTCGGCATCCGCGTGAACGCTGTCGCACCCGGCCTGGTGCCGACCGAATTGTTCGCCGCGCAGAAGAGCGCGCAAGGCGGCGGCAACGATATGGCGCAGCGCGGCACCACCGTGCCGCTGCGCCGCACCGGCACACCAGAGGAGATCGCCGCCGTCGTCGCGTTCTTGCTGAGCGACGAGGCGAGCTACGTGCATGGCGAGGTGATTTCGGTCGATGGTGGCTCGGCCATTGTCAGCACCGTGCGGCCAGCCGGTGGTGCCGGCGCCTGGAATACAGAGGCAGTGGACCGGCGGACGGAACTCACCAGGTGGCGACAGGACGGAACGGAGGATACCAATCATGGATGACGGCAAGCCGATCGGCTTCATCGGCCTTGGCAACATGGGTGGACGGATGACGCGCCGTCTGATCGGGCGTGGTTACCGGGTGCTCGGTCACGATAGGGCAGCGAATCTCGCCGCCGAACTCGGTGCCGAACCGGCCGGCTCGATCGGCGCGGTGATGGAACAGGCGGCGGTGATTTTGCTCTCGTTGCCCGACAGCCGCGTGGTGGAGGCAGTGGTCGAAGGTGACAACGGCATTCTCGCCCATTGCCGCGCGGGGCAGATGGTTGTCGACCTCAGCACCTCCGCCCCGGCCTCGACCATCCGGCTGCACGCGCTGCTCGCTGAGCGCGGCGTGCAGTTTGTGGATGCCGGGATATCGGGCGGTGCGGCGGCTGCGGACAAGGGCACGTTGACGCTGATGGTGGGCGGGGACGCCACGGTGATCGAAGGGCTTCGGCCGATCTTCGCGAGCTTCGCCGCCAAGGTGGTCGCGATGGGATCGAGCGGCGCCGGACACACCGCCAAGCTCATCAACAACATGCTCAACGCAGTTAGTCTTGCTGCCACGGCCGAGGCTATGGTCGCCGGCAAAAAGGCCGGGCTCGACCTGCGCGTGCTGCTCGACGTCATCAACGCCAGTAGCGGCGTCAATTTTGCCTCCCTCAACCGCTTTCCTCGCATCGTCGAGGGCGACTACCTGGAAGGCGGACTGACAGGAAAGCTGATGACCAAGGACATCGTACTCTATGTCGAGCGGGCGCGGGAACTCGGCGTCGCCTCACTCAATTCGGCTGGGCCGCTGGCGAGCTTCGGCCTCGCCACCGCGCTCGGTTATGGCGACCAGATCAGCAACCGCGTGGTCGACGCGATCGGCGATGTTTCCGGCGGCGTCAGGTTGCACGACCAGGAAAGGACAATCGCATGAAGATCATCGAGGGCCGCGCGGCGGGAGCCCCTTCGCAGGCACGGAGCGACAGTTTCACCGGCACGGTCTGGGCAGACCCGGTGCTGTCGATGCCGGGCGAGCTTTCCATTAATACCGTATTCTTCAGCCCCGGCGCCCGCACGTTCTGGCATATGCACGAGCGGGGGCAGATCCTCAACGTCCTCGCTGGGCGCGGGCTAGTCTGCACCGAAGGCGGCCGTCCGCAGCCGATCCGCGCTGGCGATACCGTGTGGATTCCGGCCGGCGAGCGCCATTGGCATGGGGCCGCCCCCGACAGCTACATGATCCATACCGCGACCTCGCTCGGCCGCACTGACTGGCAGGGGCCGGTCGCCGAACGCGACTACGCGCCATGACGCTTTCCGAACGTCAATCGACCCTGAAGGCCCGCTTCACCGCCGAACGCGGTACCTGGGGGCCAGGCTGGGACAGCATGCTGCGGCTCGATCCTGACTTTCTCGAATCCTATCTGAATTTCTCGATGGTGCCGTGGAAGGCCGGCCCACTGGAACCGAAAGTCAAGGAATTCGTTGCCATCGCCGCAGATGCGGCGGCGACCCATCTCTACGCACCGGGCATCGTGCGGCACATCAAGGCGGCGCTCGCCCACGGCGCCAGCCGCTCGGAGGTGATGGAGGTTCTGGAACTCACCAGCACGCTCGGCATTCATGCCGCGAATATCGGCGTGCCCATCCTGCTCGAAGTGCTGCAGGAGGCCGGGTTGCGCCTAGGGCCGAAGCCGTTCGATGCGAGGCAGGAGCGGCTGAAAGCGGAATTCACCGAGGCGCGCGGCTACTGGCACGAATTCTGGGCCGGCATTCTCGAACTCGATCCCGATTTCTTCGAGGCTTATATCGACTTCTCATCCGTGCCTTGGCGGAGCGGAGTGCTGGAGCCGAAGGTGAAGGAACTGATCTACTGCGCCTTCGATGCCTCGGCCACGCATCTCTACGTACCGGGGCTGAAACTGCACATGAAGAACGCGATCGGTTATGGCGCGACGGCGGCCGAGATCATGGAGGTGCTGGAGATTGTCAGCGTCATAGGCATTCATGCCGCGACGACTGCGGCGCCGATGCTCGAAGCGGCTCTCGCCGCTTTATGAAGTTCGAGGCGGATCGACCGGGGAGGATCGGTGCGCCGCCGGCGTCGATGACCGCGCCGGCGTGCAGGCAGAGATCCGCGCGATAGGCGCTGGCGATTATCTGCACGCCAGACGGGGCGTCGCCAACAAAGCAGGTGGCGACAGACAACGACCCCGGATGATCCAATCCTTCCGGCTTGCTGGGGTGGGATGCCGCAGCTAGCATCCTCCGCGTCGATATATTTACAGGAATAAAGACCATGATCCACGAACTCCGCATCTATCACTGTATGCCGGGTCGACTGCCGGACCTTCTGAAGCGGTTCGAGACCGTGACGCTCGGATTGTGGGATAAGCACGGTATACGACAGGCAGGCTTCTGGACGACGCTTGTCGGAGAGTCCAACATGGATCTCACCTATCTGCTGGCATGGGAAACCCTTGCGGAGCGCGAGAGCAAATGGACCGCTTTCCAAGCTGACCCAGAATGGCTGGCGAAGCGCGCCGAAACCGAGAAGAACGGTCAGATCGTGGCCAGCATCACCAATCAGATCCTCGTGCCTACGGCATTCTCGGCAGTACGCTGACGTCCTACGGCTGCGGGGGCTTCAAAATCATGTCGGTGCCGGGGGCTGAAGGGCAGTGCCGTCGGCCCCCCTTCGGTTGTTTGCCTATGACAGAAGCGCCGAAAACCGGCACGTGATCAGCGGCAAAAGCGTGATCGGCCAATACCCACGTGAGCCTGAACCCGTTTACGGCGACACCGCCTTCAGCAGGATTTGCTGCGCCGCGTCGAGCTTGTCGGCGAGCGCATTCGGCACGCCGGATCGGCGAAGCATTGCACCGATCGGATGAAAGGCAATTACCGTTTGACCATCGTCCCGCACCCGGACAAGCACACGCAAAGGCAAATCCAGTGCAACCAAAGGGGCCGCGAGCATACTCGGCGTGCCGCCTTTCGGGTGCCCGTAGGCGAGTACCGTTGTCGGTGGCATGTTCAATCCGGCATCACGCGCACCTGCCTGATGGTCGATCTGGCTGAATATGACAAGGCCCGCTTGTGCGATCGCGGCCCTCAGACGTTCGACCGTGGCTTTGATCTGCCCCCTTCTGAGTGGTCCGGTATCTGTTTTAGAGTTTGGTCTGAAGGAGGACTGGAATGGCGAGGAATCACAAGCCGGAAGAGATCATCGGCAAGTTGCGCGAGGCTGAGATTGTTCTGGCGCAGGGCGGGACGGTTGCGGATGCGTGCCGTCGGATCGGCGTCACCGAGCAGAGCTATTATCGGTGGCGCAAGGAGTATGGCGGCCTGAAGTTGGACCAGGCGCGTCGCATGAAGGAACTGGAGCGGGAGAACGCCCGGCTGAAGCGTCTGGTGGCCGATCTGTCGCTGGACAAGGCGATCCTGACGGAGGCGACACGGGGAAACTTCTGAGCCCCGCGCGGCGCCGGCGCTGTATCGATCACATCAGAGGAACGATGTCTGTCTCCGAGCGGCGGGTGTGCCGCGTGCTCGGACAGCATCGATCGACGCAGCGCAAGGTGCCACGCGGGGCGGATGACGAGGCGGCCCTGACCGGGGACATCATCGCCCTGGCCCGGCAATATGGTCGTTACGGCTATCGGCGGGTGACGGCCTTGCTGCGAGATGCGGGATGGCATGTGAACCGCAAGCGGGTCGAGCGGATCTGGCGGCGCGAGGGTCTCAAGGTGCCGCAAAGGCAGCCGAAGCGCTCACGCCTCTGGCTCAATGACGGGTCATGTATCCGGCTGCGGCCTGAGTATCCCGGCCATGTGTGGTCCTACGATTTTGTGGAAGGACGGACCCACGACGGCCGCAAGTTCCGCATCCTGTCGGTCATCGACGAGGCCAGCCGGGAGTGCCTGGCCCTGCCGGTCGCGCGACGGCTCAGGAGCGAGGATGTGCTGGGCGCTTTGGCCGAGCTGTTCGTCACCAGAGGGCCGCCGGCGCATATACGGTCGGATAATGGTCCTGAGTTCATCGCCCGGGCGGTGCGGCAATGGCTCGGGAAGGTCGGTGTGAAGACGCTCTACATCACGCCAGGTTCGCCATGGGAAAACGGCTACTGCGAGTCCTTCAACGGTTCGCTGCGCGATGAACTGCTCAACGGGGAGATCTTCTACACCCTGGCGGAAGCAAAGATCCTGATCGAGACCTGGCGGCGGCACTACAACACCGTCAGGCCACACAACTCGCTCGGATATCGCCCGCCGGCCCCGGAAACCGCGACGCCGCCACGGCCGCCCTCCGGTTCCGCTTCGCTCCACCGACAGCCGGCCATGGCGGCGGAGACAACAATGCACTAACCTCCAACACGGACCACTCACTGGGGGCCGGTCAGCTTCGAACGTGTGTGCCGATTGGCACTCGTGAATGTCTACGTCGCTCATGTTGTTGCTTCGCCCTCTATATCTATCCACACCGTTCCGTGATTTGCGTCCCGTGCGATGAGAGTGTGGCCGTCGCCAAGGCTGTAAAACGCGAACAGCTGCGGATCCAGCGAAGGAGAACTGGGCACCAGACAAGGGCTGGGCAACCATCTCCTTCGCTACAGACGGCTATGGGGGGGGACTTCCCACCAATGATCAAGCTGATTTTGGGCGATCGGTGGGCATCTTCTCGGGATCGAACATGGATCGGTTGGTGAGCATGACGCATGCAATGCCCAGCAGGCGATCGGCAACGGTTCTGAGGGCGCGGCCGTGAGAGTGGCCACGTCCTCGGAGGGCGGCGTAGCGGCTGCGACTGCGGGCGTCTGCTGGGTGGCGACGCGGGCCCAGTGATAGACGACGGTTCGCAGGCGACCAGAACATGCCTGACGCATCTCCACACGACAGGATCTGCCGCTCCGCTTTGTGACCGGGGCCACACCGGTCAGGGTGCGCAAAGCCTGGTAATCTCGCGCCTGGAGGGCTTGATGAGCCTCCGCGAGCAGCGTGGCGAGGACAATCCGTCCCACCCCCGGCAAGGAGCGCAGGATTGCCGCGTCGCGCTGTTCGGTATCTTGCCCCGGCTCGGTCTCCGGTCCGGCAAGTTGTTCGACCAGGCCATCGATCCGCTGCAGGACAGTCTTGATCTGCCGATTAACGAGGTTGAGGCGCTCAGCCACGGCCGTGATGTGGACGCGGGCCGCGTCGGCTGTCCCCGGGGCGACAGTCAGCGCCGGCCGACGCAAAATGGCCAGGGCATCGTGTGCGGTGACGCGGCGGATACGATGGGCGGCTAGGACCTTTGCAATCTTCGTTTCGGTCAGGCGCATCGCATGGCAAGAACGATCTTCGCTGTCCTCAGGGACGGATCACGCTATCGGCCACAGGCGACTGCCTGACCGGCTCTCGGAATGGCCAGGGCAAAGTGAGGTGATGGCGAACAAGCGGAGATGAAGAACCAGGACACCCCGATCAATCCGAAGCGCGTCGAGCGCGCTCGATTGAGTGGGACCTGTTCTCCAAGCGGATATTCATCAGGGCGCGCAGCGATCTCGTTGCACATTCAGACGCCGCATACATGACCGCAACCGACCCGTTCACCAAATCCGATCCGACACCTTGACCTGCAGGAGCCATCCATACACGGGTTGAAATCCGGCGAGTATGGCGGGAGGAACAAGAGCGTCGCGCCGGCCTGTTCGATCGAGTTGCGCACGCCGGCGGCCTTGTGCGCCGGCAAATTGTCCATGATCACGAGATCGCCCGGCGTCAGGGTTGGGACCAGCATCTGCTCGACATAGGCGCGGAACACGGCGCCGTTCATGGGGCCGTCGTAGACGAAGGGCGCGGTCATGCCGGAAAGGCGTAGCGCGCCGGTGAAGGTCGTCGCCTTCCAGTGGCCGTGCGGCACGCCGGCCCGGCATCCGGAAGCCAAATAGCAAATAGGAACCTGACTCTGTGGGAGTTTCATGCCCGTTCATGCGGCGCGGACTCGAAACGGCTCTGTTACCACCACCCGTCCGACAATATGTGATGTTGCCATTCGGCACCGGCGAGCCCGCTAGCCGGGTGGAAGACGGAGACGGTGCGGGTTTGGTCGCGATTGCGGCCGCGGGTCCGGAAGGCATCGTATGGCGGACGTTCCCGATCAGGCGGCGTCCTCGTCCTTCATGTGATGCTTGCCAGGCGGTACCGTGTGTTCCAGTACCGCCATCGCCGCGCCCACGCCGCCCTTCCGGTACGGCACACCTGCGAGAGCGAATCCCATCTCCACCCCGGCCAACGTCCCCATCAACATCAGATCGTTGAAATGACCTAGGTGCCCAATCCGGAACACGCAGCCTTTCAGCTTGGCGAGGCCGGTGCCTAGGGACATGTCGAACTTGTTGAGAACGACCTCACGATAGCGGTCCGCGTCATGGCCTTCGGGCATGACAACCGCTGTCAGTGCGCTGGAATACGCATACGGATCGACGCAAAGGATCTCCAGTTCCCAGGCCCTTATCGCTGCCCGCGTCGCCGCCGCATGCCTATCATGACGCGCGAAGACAGAGTCCATTCCCTCCTCCTGCAGCATGGCCAGCGACTCGCGCAGGCCGTATAGCAGGTTGGTGGCTGGGGTGTAGGGCCAGTAGCCGTCAGCGTTGGCAGCGATGATCTCGTGCCAGTCCCAGTAGGAACGCCGGCTCGAGTTGCCCCGCGCTGCGGCGAGCGCCTTGTCTGAGACGGCGTTGAAACCGAGACCCGGCGGTAGCATCAGCCCCTTCTGCGAGCCTCCCACTGTAACATCGACACCCCATTCGTCGTGCCGGTAGTCGATCGAACCAAGGGAGGAGATGGTGTCGACTAGGAACAACGCCGGATGGCGAGCCGCGTCAATCGCCCGGCGGATGTCCGGAATGCGGCTGGTGACGCCGGTAGAGGTCTCGTTGTGCACCACCATTACTGCCTTGATCACATGCCCACGGTCTTCCGCCAGTCTGGCGCCGATCTCTCCAGGGTCGGCGCCGTGCCGCCAGTCACCCGGTATAGTTTCGACCTCGAGCTTCAGTTTTGCAGCCATCCTGCCCCAGAGCGTCGCGAAGTGTCCCGTCTCGGCCACCAGCACTCGGTCGCCCGGAGAGAGCGTGTTCAGGATCGCCGCCTCCCAGGCGCCGGTCCCCGACGAGGGATAGATGATCACAGGATTGCCGGTCCGGAACACAGCCTTGCACCCCTCGATGACCTCGAGGCCAAGACGGCCGAATTCGGGGCCTCGGTGATCGATGGTCGGCATGTCGATCGCCCGAAGCACCCGGTCCGGAACATTGGTCGGGCCAGGGATCTGAAGGAAGTGCCGGCCGGTATGCATGGAATTAACCCAAGTCATTCTCTTCATTCAGCTCCGAGTTGTGACGTTACGGGCCTGCTCACCGCCGAATCTGACTGTTCCTGGTCTATGGGCTTGCTGCCCAGATAGCTGGCCAGCATCGAGCCGATGACCATGTTGAGCATCGCGTTCATCAGCGCCGGCAGTGCCGCAAAGGCGCCAAAATTGAGGCTGGCCAGAACCGCGCCGAGACCGGAGTTGTAAATGCCGACATCGAACATGATGGCGCGAGAATTGGATTCATCAAGGCGTAGCAGCCGAGCGAGAAGGTAGCCGACCGCAAGGTTGATGATGGTGAGAATGGATGTGACGATCGCGATGATCGGCACCCAGTCCAGATTCCGGGCGATCGCGGGCTGTGCCTTGGCAACCAGCCCAAGCGCTAGCGCGTAGAGCAACAAGGCCGAAATCATCGGCAGGACCGGCTGCACAAGCCTGATACGCTGCGCGCCGAGCGTGTAGCGAGCGCCAATGCCGATGATCAGCGGCAATAGGACCATCACCAGCATCTGGTGGAACAAAGCGAAAAAGCTGACCGCAACATATTTGTGGGCGAAGGCGGTCGTGAAGGCTGGCGTCAAGAGCGGTGACAGCAGCGTGTGGATGAAGGTCAAACTGATCGCTAATGCGACGGCACCATTGGAGAGGAAGGTGAAGAGGTTGGAGGTGACACCTGCCGGTGTTGCGCCGTCGAGAATCGTGCCTGCGGCGAGTTGCGGCTGATTTGCGTAGATCAGATGCGCCGCGATGATGGCGGCTAGCGGAACGGTAATCCACTTGATCACGAAGCCAGAAATCAGAGGTTTCGGACGCGTAAAGACCTGTTTGGTCGCCTCGATCGTCAGCGTCAAGCTCATCATCAGGATGACCGCCGCCAGATAATAGATGACGTAGGGCGCGAAGGCGACGAAGACGTGCGGTGCCAGGTAGCCAAGAACCCCGCAGACGACCAGCCAGACGGGCATCATCTTGTTCAGCAGAAGGCTTGCTAACTTCATGTTTCCATTCCCTTGAATTTATTATTGTTGAAGCGTGAATATCAGGCCGCCAGATCCTCTGTATGATTCACTTCTGGCCATGATTATTCAGGAAGATGCACTTCCATGGAGGATCAGAGAATTTTACCGTCCCTTCCAGTCGGGTTGTCGCTTGGTCAGGAAGGCGTCCATGCCTTCTCGAAAATCCTCGCTCATGTAACAGGTGAGGATGAGGTCATTCGCCTCGATGCGCGACAGCCGACTAATCCGATTAAGCGCATCCTTCGTTACCCGCAGCGTGAGCGGCGCGTGCCGCGTCATCGTTTCAGCCAAGGCCGACGCCCTTGCGAGCAAGGTCTCATGATCCGGCAGAACCTCCGAGACGAGGCCGATGCGCTCCGCCTCACCGGCACCGATCAGCCGCGCCGTGAAGATCAGGTCTTTCACACGTGCCGCGCCGATGAGGGCAGCCAGCCGTGCGTAATTTTCGGCTGACAGGCAGTTACCGAGAGTACGGGCGATCGGAAAGCCGAACTTCGCGCTCTCGCTAGCAATCCGGAGATCGCAGACGGCAGCTATCGCAGCGCCTCCGCCGGTGCATGCACCGCTAATCGCGGCGATCGTAGGAGTGGGACAGGTCTCGAGTGCCTGGAGAACGGCATCAATGCGCCGTTCGTAAGCAAGTGCGTCCTCGGGGGTTCGGAAGGCTCGGAACTGGTTGATGTCGGTGCCGGCGGCAAAAGCCTTTTCGCCGCCACCGGTCAGTACCAGCGCCCGTAAATCACCGGTGTCGCCGCAGATTGCCGCCAATCGCTCATACATTGCGAACGTAAGAGCGTTGCGCGAGGCCGGTCGGTTAAAAGTAATGTAGCCGATCTGACCGCGTACCTCGTAGACAAGATCCTCGGATTCCTGAGTGAAGGCACTCATTCGGCGGCCTCCTTGCGCTCGGGCATTGCCGCCTGCGCGGCGCCCGAATCGATCATTCCGTCGATTTCGACTTCGGAGAATCCTGCCTCGCGCAGGACCTCGCGCGTATGCTGACCGTAAGCCGGTGCCGGACGGCGCACATTGGCCGGCGTCGTCGAGAACTTAACCGGCAGCCCGAGGGCGCGCGTGCGGCCGGCCACCGCGTGCTCCGTTTCGACGATCATGCTGCGTGCCTTCACCTGCGGGTCCTCGGCCATCTGCTGGACGGTCAGTACCGGGCCGGCTGGAACCCCCGCCTTGTCGAGCGCCACCAGCCATTCGGCGGATGTCTTCTGCCGGAAGATTGCCTCCAGTCTCGCCTCTAACTCCGACAGATTCTCCATTCGTCCGGCATTCGTCGTGAAGCGCGGATCGGCTGCGAGATCGTCGGCCTGCAACACCGCCAACAGCCTCCTCCAGTTGCCTTCATTGGCTGCACCGACGGTGATCGGATCGTCGCTGGTACGAAAAGCCTGGTAGGGCGCCATAAGCGGATGACCGGAACCAAGTGGACCGGGCGAGGAACCGGTGGCGAAGCTGATCGCTGCATGCCAGTAGAGATAGGTGATCCCTGCCTCGAGCAGCGAGGTGTCCACCATCTGCCCCTCGCCGGTCTGGTTCCGGTAATTGAGTGCCGCAAGAATTCCCATCGCCGCGAGCATCCCGGCGCCGATGTCGGCAATCGGCGGCCCAACCTTCACTGGCGCTCGCCCCGGCCCTTCGCCGGTAACGCTCATCACGCCACTCATTCCCTGGGCGATCAGGTCGAACCCACCACGTTCAGCATATGGCCCGGTGCGGCCAAAGCCAGAGATGCTGCAATAGATCAACCCGCGATTGCGCGCATGCATCGCTTCATAACCGAATCCCATGCGATCGAGCGCGCCTTTGCGATAGTTCTCGATCAGAATATCGCTCGAATCGATCAGGCGGAGCAGAGCGTCTCGCCCCAGCGGCGATTTAAGATTGAGCGCTATACCCCTCTTGTTGCGATTCATCATCATGAACGCCGCAGACTCGCCGGCGACTGAGGGCGGAACTGCCCGCCTGGTATCGTCGCCACCCGGGACTTTTTCGACCTTGATTACCTCGGCGCCCATGTCCGCCAACATCATGCCGCAGACCGGACCAGCCATTACATGCGACAGATCAAGCACCCTGAGGCCCGCAAGTGGTCCGGTGGCATTCGCGGCTTTGCCGTTCGTCATCGGTGGCCATCCTCCGTTTTGCATGCAATAAAATGCATTCCACGGGTACTTGCAAGCTATTAATGTCGATAAGAGGCCATTTTGCATTCATTTGCTCTGCATCGCCTGCTCACACAAGATCGGCTAAATGAGGACGATGGTTCATGAAGATGTCGTCACCTTTATCCGTGAACGCCTGATCGAGGGTGAGATCGCGCCCGGCGCTCGTATTCCCGAACGAGACCTTTGTGCGGCACTGAACGTGTCCCGCACGCCGCTGCGCGAGGCGCTGAAAGTTCTGGCGGCGGAGGGCTATGTTGTCTTGCTACCTAATCGCGGTGCACGCGCTGCGAAGTTGACGGTCCAGGACGTGCGGGATCTGTTCCAACTGTCCGCGGCACTGGAATCGGCCGGCGGAGAACTCGCCTGCCAGCGCATCACCGATCGAGAGATCGCGACGATCGCGGAACAGCACGCAACCATGGCGAGTTATTTCGCGAGAGGAGATATGCAAGCTTATTATGCGTGCAATCGAGCCATCCATGAGGCGATCATGGCAGCCTCGGGAAATGCGGCGATGATTAATGTCTATGAAAGTGTCAGCGCCCGGATCCGCCGCGCGCGCTACATTGCCCCGATGACGGAGGCGCACTGGCGCGAAGCGTTCCTCGAGCATGAGGCCATGCTGAATGCCCTCACCCGACGTGATGGCCCAATGCTGGCGATGATTCTGAAAACCCATCTCCGCCACAAAGCACAGGAAGTCGAACGCGCTGGCTTCGCCGCTGATTGAGACAGGGCGTTCGGCGGTGGAGGACACCGGATCGAAGGGAGGGTGCCCACAATCGCAGCCTGACAGAGCAGACAACCCTACTCAGGAGACCTGCTCCGACACCACAACACGGGACACGATCCGGGAGTCGCAAGTTCAAGGGATCAGTACGGTACACCGTCCTTGTGAGTAAACTGCCCTTTTCCATCGTCTCCCATGGCAGCCTCTATGTCATCCGACGGATAGCTTACAGCATCGTCAGATGACCGGTCGCCTACCTCCAGGATCGCGCAAACCTGTGACGTCTGGTTTTCCAGATGGTGCGCAGAGCTCGAGGCGGGAAAGCCCGCAACCATCCCTGGCAGGAGCTTCATCTCACCAGTATCTGTAAACATGGTCGGCTCGCCCTCAAGAACATAGATAAACTCGTCCTGCCGAGAATGCCGATGGTGAAGAGTGGATATCGCACCTGGTTCAGTGACAAAGCGACGCGTCAAGTGGCTCACTCAAGTCTCTTGCGTCCGGTCAACATCGACTGAACGAGATTTTCCCGGTGAACGACACTTGCAGCGCCAACGCCGAGCACATGCAGGCCGATCAGGGTGAGAGTCAGATTGGCAAGAAAATTGTGCAGATTCTCAAAGAGTTCTTCATTCCCATTTTCGCCCACTACTGTGCCTCTCTGTCCGGGACGGGCATACTCCGTGTCGCCATTGGCATAAGCCCGCTGTATCAGGACGATTGGCGACTGGGCTAGCGGCCCTTTGCCTTCTGCACCGTATACGACGAGTCCGGTACCGATGGTTCCCAAAAGGCTCAGCATCAATGCGATCACCATCACACCGCCGGCCGGACTGTGCCCGATATAGCGCTTCGCATTGCCACGTATCAAACATACGAGATACCGTACCACGGTGATCGGGTTGTAGATGAAGTCGGCAAATCGGGCGTATCGTGGACCGGCGAAACCCCAGATGATCCGGATCGCGAGGATGGCGCCGATAACATAACCTCCCCAGACATGGAGGGCGCTAACATTATCACCTTCGTCCTCAGCCGTAACGTAGGAAATGGCGAAGGCTAGGACAATCGCCCAATGCCCGAACCGAATGAAGGGATCCCACACTCGTATCGTCGGCTTCACCTTGTCTGATGACATCGATTTGTTCTCGGTTTCGACCAGATATGGAAATCGGACAGATAGTCGCGCTGGATTGAGGACGAGCGCATTGATCTGCCTCAACCTGTTATCTGTAGTGAAACGACACCAGTCCTAATGTCACGCGGCGGTTTTGACCGACCTGCGCTTAGCCTCGCTCTCCTGCACCTGTTTGAGCTGGACACCAGCAAATACCCGTGCGGCTTCGGGAACTCATGCGGGTTTGACGGCGCATTGTGGGGCGTGATTTCACCTCGAAGTGGGTCTCGGAGGCCGCGATGGCGCCGCAATTCCGTTGCCTCGACGGATTTATCCCATGGCTCAGGCACGTTGATGGAAGACAAGCCGGTCGAAATTATAGGCGATATTGGCCAGGATGAGTTTCGCCATTGCCCGCGCGATGCCGATGGTGCGGATGAACAGGCCGAACCTGTTCTTCTGGTGGGCGAAGACGTGTTCGACATGGGCACGGATCGCCGATTTCGCGGCATTGGCCCGCACGATATTGTGCGGCATCGGCTTGCCCGCCGGCTTGCGCCTGTGGATGCGGCTGACCAGCATCCTTAAAGCCAGCCCTGTCTCATTCTTCTGCGAGCGATAGGCGCTGTCCGCCCAGACCCCCGAGGAGGTGTTGCCCGTCGTCACCAACCGCGGCAGCATCCGCCCATCCGCCTGCACGGCCGAGGTCAAAGCACTCTCCCGGATGAAGCCGAAGCGTCGGTCGACGGCGATGTGGGATTTGTAGCCGAACACCGGCAGTGCGATCTGAGGCAGTGACGTGCCGTCCGACCGATATCGGATCTTGCCGCCCATCTTCAGTGTCCACCGTGCATCCATGTCTTTCTGGGCCGCCTTGTTCGGCTCATTCGGCCAGATCTCACGCCCTGTCTTACCGGCCTTGATCGCTTCCTTCTCCACCTCCGTGTTCCGCTGCTTCGGCGCCGACACCAGGGACGCATCGACGATCTGGCCCGACATCGGGATGTAGCCGTTCTTCTGCAACTGCCAGTCGAACGCCTTCATCACCTGCTTCAACGTACCGGTCTCGGTCAGTTTGTTCCGAACAACCAGATCGTGTTCTCGTCCGGCGTCGGCCCGCCGAGATCAAAGCGCAGGAAGCGAATCAAGGGCAGGCGGTCCCGGATCATAAACCGGAGCCAACTCTCCCGGGAGCGCGGTCGATGTTCGGGCGCCGTGGTATTGATTATGCCAATAGCCACCGCGGTCGCGCAGGCGGCAAAGGCGTAGAACGGGCGCCAGCCCCAGGAGCCGGAGATGAATGCGGGCAAAAGACGCGACAACAAGATCCCCAACATCAATCCGCTCACGACATTTCCAACGACCCATCCCCGCCGCGCGTCGGGCGTCACGGTCGCGATCAGCGGTATCAAAACCTGGATCGCACACGAGGCGGTACCTGCGGCGAAGGCCGCTGCAAGAAGCACCACAAAGCTCTGTGCGGTGGCACAAATCAGAAGCGCAACCGCCTCTGCAGCAAGGAGCCTAATCATAAACCGCCGGGTCTCGATAATATCGGCAAGGGGAACCAAGCACACCAGTCCGACAGCATAGCCATGCAGACTCGCGGCCGCCGTGAGGCCGGTCTCTGCTCCTCCCAGCGAGAAATCCCGGGCAACCGTGGCCACAATCATTTGGCCGGCAAAGAGAGGCTGAACGATCAGACGAACAGTCGCTCCAAATGCTGCCTGCAACGACAAAGACGGATTTCGTGGCTGCTCAAGGACCGCGCAAGCGTCACCAGTCATCGGACCGCAGCCTGATAGCGCGCAAACAATTCGGCATCTTCCATCGAGCCGTGGTGATGGAGCTGCCGCCACCGGCCATCAACGCGCACATACCACCGGCTCGTGCGAATCTTCAGATCGAGCGTGGTATCTCCAGCGACGAGGCGGCCTCGCTCGCGGCCGACGGCGAGGAAGGCATCGCTTAGCTCGTGCAGGGAATAGTCGAAGAACTCCACTGTCACGGCCGCCCGCCCGGTGAAGATGCGTTCGTAGACCGGGCCGATCTCCTGCCACCCGCGCCGAATGCCTCCCAGCGGATTATCCATCGACGCTTCTTCTGTCTGCAGCCAGTTGCGGACCATCATGTCGACATCGCGCGCGTTGAAGGCCCGGTAGAACTCGGCCAGGGCACCAAGCGGCGTCGAAGGATCGATCGGATTTTCCTGCCCGGTCACAGGCACGCTGATTACGTCGAGCATGTCAATTCTCCCATCTCTGTCGATGAGAGTGAAGGCTAGTGGATCCCATTGAGTGGGATAATATGATAAAAACATGAATGACTATCCCAATTATTGGAATAATCGAGTGCCCTCCTTGTCCGACTACGAAACCTTCGTCGCCATCGTGGAGGCCGGCAGCCTGACAGCAGCATCGCGTCGGATGAACCGGTCGCTTCAGTCTGTGAGCCGGGCACTTGCGAACATCGAAAGGGATACGGGCGCAAATCTCGTGCGGCGCACAACCAGGAGCATGCAACCGACAGATGCAGGTCTGGTTTTCTATGGGCGTATCAAGGAAGCGTTGTCCGATATCGCGGCCGCCCACACTGAGGCTGCGGAACTCACGCGCGAGATCGCCGGTACCCTTCGCATCGGATCGTCCACCCTCTTTGGGCCAACCTATGTTGTCCCTACCATTGCCGCCTTCATGCGTCGCCATCCGGCAGTCGCAATTCAACTGGTGCTTGAGGATAGCTTCCAAGACCTACTCAAGGCCGAACTCGATCTCGCCATCCGGATTGGAGAGCTTTCCGACAGCCGCGCGATGGCGACGCGTGTTGGCGCGTTACGTCGTGTTGCCTTTGCGGCCCCCGAATACCTGCTGAAACACGGCCGCCCCAAGGTCCCTGGAGATCTCAGAGCACATTGCTGCGTCATCAGGACGCTCACAAAGTCTCCTCAGCGCTGGACCTTCGAGAGCGCTGGCAAGCCAGAGACCATCCCGGTAGCCGCGTGCTTCAGCTCCGACAACGCTGGCGCCTGCAATGAGGCGGTCGCAGAAGCCGTCGGTATCGGCATTGCGCCGCTCTGGCAAATCGCTGGCATGCTGGAAACCGGACGCGTGGAGCTAATCCTGACCGAATACGAGCCACCACCGACGCCTGTCCACGTTGTCTGGCCGCAAGCGTCTTTGCTACCGACCCGAACGCGGGCGTTCATCGACTTCCTCGCGGCACGACTGAGATCAGGTTTGAGGGCTCTTCGATGAGCGCCCTCAAGGCGACCGTATCGAATCTTGCGGTGCGTCGGCGTGCCGTTGATCAGACTGATAAGCTTCATGTCATAGGCATTGACGATTTCGCTTACCGGCGGGGCCAGAGCTATGGGACGATCATTTGCGATCTGGAGCGCCGGAAGCCTGTTACCCTATTGCCGGACCGAGCGCTGGAGACGTCTCGAGCCTGGCTTGCCAAACGCCCTTCGATATCGATTGTTGCCCGTGACCGGGGCAGCGGATATGGGGAGGTGATTGCAAAAGGGCTGCCGCCTAAAAGTCCAAACGCAGCGTAATCGGCTTCTTCATGGCAAACACCTTGCGTTCGCCAAACCTCGAATCATGCGTGGACGGCCCATTGAGTTCAAGTAGGCATTGCAAGCTTTGATGACGGTTCGAAAGCGATCATGCGTTCGGCCTGTTAAGTTATATAGTAGGATAAAATCACTACTTTAACACGATAGCATCCGCGCGCAGGTAGGGTCCATATCGCAAGGGGGAGAAGATCCATGCATGTCTTCGTAACGGGCGCCACTGGGTTCATCGGGGCGGCCGTCGCCGCCGATCTGCTGGCCGCGGGCCACAGCGTGACCGGCCTTGCCCGCTCGGCCGAGAAGGCAAAGGCCCTGGCCGAAACCGGCGCCGAGGTGCTGATGGGCAACGTGAACGACCTCGACCTCCTGGCCCGGACCTGCGGCAAGATCGATGCCGTCGCACACCTGGCCTTCAACCACGATTTCACCCGCTTCAAGGAAAACTGCGAGGACGACCGCAAGGTGATCCACGCCATGGGTCAGACGCTGGTAGGCACGGGCAAGCCTATGGTCGTCACCAGCGGCATTCCCGCCGCGCCGGGGCGAGCCTCGGTCGAGACGGACAGCCATCCGGGCAGCGATGTGATGCCCCGCGCGGCCAGCGAGGAAGCGGCGCACGAGGCATTGGCTGCCGGCGCCAACATGGGCATCATCCGTTTGCCGCAGGTTCATGACACGGCGCATTTCGGGCTGATCACCTTTTTCGCGCAGGTCGCGCGGCAGAAGGGGTTCGTCGGCTACGCTGGGGACGGATCGAATCTCTGGCCCGCCACTCATGTCAGCGACGCGGCGCGGGTCTACCGCCTTGCTCTGGAACGGGCCGCGCCGGGGGCCGTCTATCACGCCGCGGCCGAGGCGGGCGTGCCCGCGATCGAGGTATCCGAGGCGCTGGCGAAGGGCATGGGCCTGCCGGTGCGCGCCCTCGATGACGCCGAGGTCGAGGGCTACTTCGGCCCGCTGACGCATTTCTCCCGTTTCAATATCCTCGCGTCCAGCGACTGGACGCGCGAGGTGCTGGGATGGCAGCCCACCGGCCCCGGCCTGCTGGAGGATCTGAGGCGGATCGAGGACTTCGCGTAGCTGGCCGACCGCGCCGCATCTTCGTCACGCGTTCAGCAGGGTCGTGCCTGGTCTTTATCAGGCAGGCGCTGGAGACCCGTTGGTTCCTTACGCGATCCGGCGACTCGCTGAAAACGCCACCTACTGTGCCTCGGCCTGGTCGGGTTTGGCAAAGGCCGTGGCGATGAAGGCGGAGACCACCCTACGGTTGCTCTTGCCTGTGTGGGCGAGCGCATTGCGCTGGAAATGCCAAGGACGCAGGCGGGCCGTTTCCTGGCGAAAACTCCCATCTCACTCCGGCGCCCTTCTTCAGCTGGGCCTGCAGCCCGTCGACGATGGCCTGCCGGTCATCCCTGTCCTTTTCCGCCTCGGCCTCATTGACCGGGACGATGTAGCGCTGGGCCGCCTTGCCCTTGCCAATCCAGACCTCTTTTACCCAGAGCTGGGTATCGCCATGCTGGCGATCGAGCGCCAGCGGGACGATCGAGGCCATGTCGTTCAGGACAACGTCGCGGATCACTCGGCTCGTGCGCTCGCGCACGCTGGGGATGTATTCCATCCCCAGCGCTTCCAGTGCCGCGATGGTATCGGAGCTGATCATGCCGCGGTCGGCGACCACGCAGGCGCGGGTGATGCCGATCCGCAACCGTCCATTCCGGAATCGGCCCCCGATTAGCCTCCGTCATCGTGTCTCGTTGTGGCTTACTAGGGGGGATTTCGCCAGCAGGTGCAGGGGACGCGGCTCCTGCGAGCCTTGGTCCCACCGAACTATCGTGCGGCCTTGCTGCGAGACACGGGGTCATTTCGCACGTTTTGAGCAAACGATCGCGCCGATGGTGTAACCGGGCCAAGGCAAGAGCCGTCCACACACGCCCCATTCATGCTGATTAAGCAAAATCCCTATTTATTATCGGAATTTCCTCCGTACGTATTTGTTTGGCGTCGAACTGAACAAGTGGGTTGGCCTTAAAATGTTCCTGTATGACTTTGACGAAAACAGCGACGTTGGCAGACGCAATGCGCCGCCCCTTGTAGGTCACACTGACCGTCAGGGGCGGCGGCGTGAACTCGTGCGGAATGAGCGTGAGATGCCCGGCGCGCACGGCGTCCCAGACCTGGTAGCGTTGATGCCGTACCGGCGGTCGACGGGCATCTGGCTGGTGATCAGAGTGGATTGGCGTTGATGGCGGTCGTCTACGCTCTCGCAGAGGTGGCGGCGCTGGCCGTCATCGGGTTTCTCCGACCCCTAGTCGTTGATGATCGGCCTCCGGCCTGCCTGCCTGACGGATCCGATCGAGGCTGATCCTGGTCTCGCGGATCGCGGCATCGGCTGCCGCCATGGCCTCTTCCAGATCGCTGAAGTCGAACGCGAGCCGGGGCAGGACGCCACCGGATGGCGCCGGCGGAAGCTCGGCGGGCGGCGCGGGCTGCGGCATTTCGCGCTCGATCCGGGGACGCCCCCTCCCCCGCCCCGGCTGCGGCCGGCGTGGCGGCGCCACGTAGTCGCGCATCCGGCCCATGCCCGACAGGCCGAAGAGCCGGCGCTTGCTGCGGTGGGTCAACTCGACGACCAGCCCGGCCTCGAGCAGTTCGCCGAGCAGGGCGTGGGCGTTCGCCACGTTCATGCCGAGCCGATCGGCGAGCGATTTCGCGGAGATAATCGGGGTTGCCGCCAGGATATCGATCGCCTTGGCGGCCCGGCTGTTCTTGCGCCGCTTGCCGATCGAAGCGCGCGCGACCTGCCATGCCCGATCGAGATCGCGGAGGAGGTCCTGGGCGGCCGCGGCCTCGTTCGCCAGTGCGTGGAGCAGAAGCGGGATCCAGCTCTCCCGGTCGAAGGGAAGGTCGCCGGCGAGCGCCTGCGGCCCGGTGATCGGCACCGGAAGGTGCAGCAGTCCGCTCTGCTGCCAGAAGCGGATGAGTGCGCCCCGCAATGGAGCTCGTCTCCCGCCCCCGGCCAGCCAGGCATGGGCCGCGTGCGCCGCGCCGAGCAGCGGGGAGGCGCGCTCGACATCGCGCTCGATTGCCTTCATCGCCACCTGGATCTCGCCTTCCTGATCAAAATCGGGCTCGACGATCCACTGGTGCATCGAGAGCGCGTGTCGGGCCGCATCGAAGATGTCGCCCCGCTCGGCGAGGCTCAGCCACGGGTCCATGCGGAGCCGGACGCCCTCGAGCAGGGCCGCGAGATGCCACGGCTCGATCAACTGCCCGTCCACCATCGCCTGGCGGCGCACCGCATCGAGGCGAAACCGGTAGAGGAAGGCGCCGCGGAGCGGGTGCATCGAGAGGGCCTGGTCGAGCCGGGCAAAGGCGCCGGCCGCCCGCTCAAGTGCGATCATCAGCCGCTGCTGGGCGGACATCTCAGGGTGATCCATGAGACGCACCACCACCTGCAAGGACGTCACTTACACATCTCGTCCGTAGCCTCCGGGGGACCGCTCCCATCCCCCCGAGGCCCAAATGCCCAGTTTCTCCCCCAGCCGCGACGCGATCGAGGTCCAGCTCGCGACCAGCCGTGACCTCGCCGATCTGGCCTACGAGATCCGCTACGAGGCGTATCGCGCGAGCGGCTATATCGGCGAGCGCGCCGATGGGTTGTTCAGCGATAAGGAGGACACGCGCGCGAACGCCCAGACCGCCGTGGTATTTCGCGACGGTATTCCGTCCGGCACGGTGCGCACCCTCCTCCTCGACCCGGGCTCCGACAACCCCGACTTCCACTACATCCCGGCGCTCGACATGTTCGGGCCGGAGATCCGCGAGCTTCTCGCCGTCCGCGGGACCGCGGCGCGCCCGGCCACCGCAATCGAGGCCACCAAGCTGGCCCTGGCGAGCCATGCGGAGCGGGATATCGCGGTGCTGCAGGCCCTCTTCCGGACGGTTCGCTATCTCGTCCACGCGCATGACACGAATGTCGTGTTCAACGCGGTCAAGCATCATCACATGCCGTTCTACCGCCGCCTCGGCTACCGCAAGATCGAGGATCCACGCCCCTATCCTGGACTCGCTGTCCAGACCGGGCTGATGGCGTGCTTTCGTGAGGAATTCGCGGATACGGTCGACCGCGTGCCGTTCATGAGCGGCCTCTCCGTCACCGACCCGACCTGCCAGGCGCTGCTCGCCGGCCACCGGGTGCAGATCTTCTCGACCGGTCGGCCCGAGGCGCGGCCGGCGCTCGAAACCCCGAACCGCCTCGGGCGCGCCGCGCCGGCGCCGGACCCTGATGCGGATCAAGAGCCGGGCCCGGGCTGAGCGGAAAGCTGCGAAAATCCCCGAACGGAAAATCAATATTTTAGTCCGTATTTTTTCTCCATATTCAGTATAGCACAAAATAACCGTCTTTTTTAGGGGCCTATCAAGCTTTTTTAATCGATTTCCTGATAACTCCGGTTGTCGATACTACGGAAATTTCATAGGGTTCCGAGCGCAAAACCGACCGATTCGCGCTCAGGAGAGGCCACTCGTGCCCGATGACACCGAATTCGCACCGCAAGACCGCCCCGACGCGCCATCGGCCGGCAGCCTGGTGCCCTCCCCGCCCCCGCTCGCCGGCGACGGGCACGCGGTCCGGCGCTGGTTCAGCGAGATCGAGGACGAACCGGTCCCGGTGGCCGATGGCACGCTCGCCGGCGCCCGCAGCGCCGCCAGCGCCTATGCCCGTCGGGCCAAGGCGGACAACACCAGGCGGGCCTACCGCGCGGCGGTGCGCGTCTGGTGCCTCTGGTGCGACCGCCACGGGCTGACGCCCCTCCCCGCCTCCGGCGCGGATGTCGCCGCCTTCCTCGCCGATGAGCGCGGCCGCGGCGTCTCGACCGAAACGCTCAAGCTCCGGCGCGCCGCCATCCGCTACCTGCATCGCCTCGCCGGCTGCCCGGTGCCCACCGATGATGCCTGCGTCGCCGAGACCATGGCGGGCATCCAGCGTGACGCCGCCTCCCGTGGCGAGATCCGCCGCAAGAAGGTGGCGGCGACGGCGACGGTGATCCGCCGGCTGCTGGCACCGATCGGCGATACCGAGCTGACTGACCTGCGCGACCGCGCGCTGATCCTGGTCGGCTTCGCCGGCGCGCTGCGGCGCTCGGAACTCGCCGGCATCAGGATCGAGCACCTGACACCGTCAGAGCGGGGACTCCGCCTGACCCTGCCGCAGACAAAAGGGAGCCAGGCCGAGGCGGTCACCGTCGCCCTGCCCTACGGCGATACCGAACTCTGTCCGGTGCATGCCCTTGAGCGCTGGCGGGTCGCCGCGGGGCTGCAGCGGGGCCCGTTGTTCCGTCGGATCTGGTCTCCGCCATCCGGCCGCAAGGGGCGCGAGCGGACCGCGCCGCCTGGGCCGGTCATCGGCGAGCGGGCCCTCACCCCGCAAAGCGTGGCCCTGATCATCCAGCGCCGGGCCATGGCGGCCGGGTTCGGCCGGCGCGACCTGGGCGGGCACAGCCTCAAGCGCGGGGCGCTGACCACCGGGATGGAGCGCGGCGTCCATCCGGCGCGCCTGAAGCGGCTCGGCCGCCACAAGAGCTATGACGTGCTCGGGGAGTACCTGGAGTTCGGCGACCTGTTTGACGGGCACCCGCTGGATGGGGTGCTCTAAATCCGTCTCCTAGCTCAATGCCGCGGCGCAAGTATGCGCGGGTCGTACAGCCATTTCCGGCGCTTGTGAAACTCTATTTTGCGGGCACCTGGATGGGTCGGGTTGATGAGGACGTTCAGCTCCTCGGGAACGATAACGGATGGGACGAATAATGCCGCCGATCTTTTGTCCCGGACCCAAGTGGTTCCCAAGTCGATACTCACCTTCCCGGGAGGCTCCGCATCCCACCCCACAGGCAGCGATGCCTCATCATATGTCTCTGCCGATCTGACCAGATCATCCGGGATGATGATCTCGACCAGATATCGGTTCAGCGGCAAACCGCTCCCGTTCAGATGCACCACAGTTTCGAGGCAAGCCAGCGCGCGCGAGGATGCTGCGTAAACCATTGGGGTGCCAACGTCATTCCAGCGTCCGCCCGTGATCTCCGCCCCCTTTCCGCTCCTGTCGTCCGCCGTATAATCCCGAGTGTCTGTCCCGATCCTCCAGAAACTCGCGGTCACGCATAGGCCCCGCTCTGAATGCGGGACAATGCCTGTGAGACGAGGGCTTGCCCCGCCATCGTGTCAAGCAATTTGATAGGCATCTGACCGCCGAGCGCTGGCAATGGCTCGCGCAACCAGCGCGAGAGCCATTCTGCGGCGTTAAATCCCTCTGGATCACCGGATTCCTTCACCATCGCCTCGACCTGCCCCACCAGTCGCGCAATACCGGCAATGCGCTCGCTCTCATCGGCCGGCAGATTCTTCGCCTGGGCGACCTTTCGATTCAGGGTGGCTACACTCAGGTTGAGCGCACGGAGCAAAGTGTCCTGCTCGATCCTGAGATCACCTGCGATCCGCTTTACGGTGAGCGCGGGAATCCCCCTCCTGATCATCTCGATTTGGCGCATAGGCGCCTGATAAAAGTATTCCAGGTAGGACACATCGGTCCCACCTTTTGCCGCCGGGGATCCGGGTGATGTCATGGGAACCTTAAGCGCGCGAGATGTCTTGGGGGCCTTGTGCGAAGGCTTGTTTGCCTTCGGACCTGAAGGTGTTCTGGTCGCGGCTTTGCTCACAGTCGTGGTAACCATGACGATACTCCTTTGCGCAATAATTTAGCGCATTTGCGCATTTGTTCAACATCCCCGCCACGAAGTCAGAGATCCAACACGTTCCTTACAGACCCGGCGGCTATTCTGACCGGACCGATCCCCGACGATCGTCCGACAGGAGAGTCCGCCTTGGCCCAGAACAAGCCGCCGCGATTCATCGCTGAACTCGAGGTTGCGCAGGGGCACGCCTCCTTCTCGATCCACGTGTCTGTCCGCGCCGCATCTGCCGCGCCGGAGGACACTGCGTCGACCCACCTTCTCCCCGCCGGTGACCCGCAGAGGGCGATCCTGACCGAAGCGATTTCCGCCCTCCGCCAGACGCCCGAAGGCGCGCGGGTCGAGCTGCGGACGAACAGCGACTATCTGACCGACGGCATTCTTCGCTGGCGTAGCGGCTGGGAGCGCCGGAACTTTCAGACCGCGAAGGGCAGGCCCGTCGCTCTCGCCGACGTCTGGAAGACCCTGTTCGCCGAAGTCGACGCCCGGCAGGTCCGTGCGGTGCTGGGCACCTCAACGACAAAGAGCCGGGAAGCGACGCACCATGCTCATGACGCCATCTCCGTCGCGGACCATGCGCAACAGATGAGCTGATCCGCCGGGTGAAGGGACCATCAACGCCTCCGGCGTCCGATCCCGACACCGATGATCTCGGTACGCCCCCTCACCCACCCTCTTGGCCGGCCGCCCGTTCCTTTCACGTCCAGTCGCTATGCTGGCGATGGAACAACCGGTGGCGCCGTCATGAACTCAATATCCCCCTCCCCGCTCGTCCGTAACCAGCAGCTCGTCGTCAACCTGTTCGGCGGTCCCTGCGCCGGCAAGTCGAGCCTGGCGGCGATCCTGTTCGGGCGTCTGAAGCGCGAGCACTACGAGGCGGAGCTCGCCGTCGAGTTCGCCAAGGACCTCGCCTTCGAAAACCGGCGCGACGCGCTGAAATGCCAGATCTACGTCCTCGGCAACCAGTACTGGCGCATCCAGCGCGCCTTCTCCGGCGGCGCCCAGATCGTGGTGACCGACAGCCCCTGCCTGCTGTCTTGCGCCTACCAGACCAGCCCCGGCATCGAGGCCGCGGCACTGGAGGCGCATTTCGCGTACCCCTCACTGAACCTCTTCGTCGACCGCTCGGAGCGATACAGCGCCTATGGCCGCGTCCACGAGCGCGACCAGGCCGAACAGATCGACGAACGCATCATCGGGATCCTGAACCGGTTCAGCATCCCCTTCACCCGCGTCTCGATCGAGCATGGCGAACAGCAGGCGGTCGCGATGGTGCTGGAGCAGGCACGACGGGCAGCAGAGACAATCGGGGCGGAGCCGCTAAGCAGCTTCGACCATGATAATGCCCCCCTCCCCTGCTAGGCCCAGCCACCCCATGGATGCGTGCATCGCGCTGCGTGCATCACCCATCACGCAGCACGCCTAACCAGGTCCTGCCATCTCGCCTGCCACGGCGAACAGCCATGAAGATCGCACTACGCATCACGCATCGTTCCTCACGGCGCACGGTGCACGCATCACGATGCACGACTCGTGATGCGTCAGGCACGCATCACGCCCGCCCATCAGGATCCGGCCAGATCCGCCTCCCCTCGGAATATGTTTCAATTCAATGGGATAGACCCAAAAAGACAGACTCACGCATCACGCTGCATAAATCACGCTTCATGCACCACGCATCTCGCATCACCGGATTACCACCCACGAGCCGGATCAAGCGGCAATTTGATGCACGCACCACGCATCGTGATGCATCATGCCATCAGATCACATGAACAAGCAGGTCCAACACACTGATCCAAGCCTATAACGCATGGCCTGCGCATCGTGCATCACGCATCCCGCATCACCAATTAATTCAAAAACAGATTTGAATTTCTTGACAGCCATCCGATGCGTGGTGCACGCATCGTGTATCACGAGTCACGCGTCACGGCTCGCGTCTTTGCGGGTCGGGCGCGAGCAGAGGGAAGGGGACATTGATGCGTGCATCACCAATCACGATGCAGTGCGAGCGGCCATGAAGCGGATTGCCCTGGTGCAGCAGAAGGGCGGGGCCGCGAAAACGACCCTGTGCGTCCACCTCGCAGTAGCAGCAGATCAGGCGGGGACGCGGACCGCCATCATCGACACCGATCCGCAGGCAAGCGCATCAGCGGTCTGGGGGCAGGCGAGGGGGGATAGGACCCCGCCGGTCGCCCCGGTCCTGGCTGCTGAGCTGAAGGAGGCGATGGACGCGGCCGAGGCTGATGGCTTCCAGCTGATATTCGTCGACACCCCGCCACACACGGCGCCCGCGCTCGAGGTGGTCGCGCGGAACATCGACCTCGCCCTCGTGCCGGTGCAGCCATCAATCCTCGATGTTGCTGCCACCCAGGCCACACTTGACCTGCTGCGCGCGAACCGGGTGCCATCGGTCGCGGTGCTGACGAGAACCTCTCCCAGACCGGACGAGGAAATCGTCGAGACGGTCAGAGCCCTGAGAGATCTCGAACTGCCTCTACTGAACACCCGCATCGTCGAGCGGAAGGTCTACCGCCGGGCCCTGACCCAGGGGCAGGCCGTCGGCGAGTTCGAACCCACCAGCAAGGCCGCGCGGGAGATCCGACAACTCTGGAAGGAGATCGCGGTCCTGGATGCGATCCAGCTCAAGCCCGCCACAGCACAGAAGAGGAGGTCGTAATGTCGGCACCCCCAAAGCGCAGCTTTTCGAGCTTCGTGAAGCGTACGCCAGATCATCTCACCGAGGCTGGCGGACGTCATGACCAGGCGCCCGCGGGACGCCCCGATCCGGCACAGGCGCCCGCCTCACACTCGAGGCCGGCCGAAGCGGGTTGGCCCGAGGAGCGCCAACCGACCCCGGCGCAGAGCGAACGGCCCGAGGTAGACGAAACAGGGGAGGGGGGTGATGGCCGGCAGAGGGTACGCACATCCACTGGACGTGTTCGAACCTATTCCGCTTCACGGAGCCTGCCGGGGGTCACGTTGCGGCTTTCGGAGGAAAGGTGGGAGCGGCTCAAGCTGCTTTCCGTCCAGGAAAGGCGGCCCATCCAGGAGATCCTCGGCGAGGCCATGGACGCCTACATGCGAGGGCGAGGGCTCAGATGGTAGCGGATGATGCGTGCTTCGTGATGCACGCATCATCCGCTACCGAGTCGCGTGGTCGGGAGATCGCTCCGACTCGAATTGTCCACAATATCCACATGGGATTTCCTGACTTCGCGCTGCACAACTGATGCAATCCACAGATGAGCACGGTTTTCCACGGGGATTTTTCAACCGAAGCATGGGATTTTCCGACCAAAAAACGAGTCGCCCCGTGGGAATTCCTGACCATACTACTAATAGAATCAAACTAAATACTAATAGCTCGGTCGAGAAATCCCACTCGAAAACGGTCAAGAAATCCCACAATACTTTGGTCAGAAAATCCCACAATTTGCAGGTCAGAAAATCCCACAGTTGACATCGACTCGATGAGAAGGCGAAAAGTCGCTTTGGAGGGTGGCTATGATCAATCGCCTGGACCAGAACGTCGCACAGCTGGTGCTCGATTATGGCAGTGAGAGGGCCCGGGAAATCGTCGGTCCCCGCTACCGCGCGCTTGTGGATATCGCCAACGAGGTGCTGACAGACGAGCGTCAGCAGATCGGCATCTCGTATTCCGGGTTCTGCCTGACCAGTCTGCCCCACAAGCGGCTTTCCGACAGCGCCGTGTGGCAGCGGAAGGGGCACAAGGTTACCCTGCTCGTCGAACCCGGGGTAATGCGCTCCAAGGGCCGCACGGTCCTGTATGGCGTCCCGTTCGGGGCTCGAGCCAGGATGATCCTCCTCTACCTCCAGACTCAGGCGATCCGGACGAACAGCCGCGAGATCGAGCTCGGCCGGTCCATGAGAACCTGGATGGAGCGCATGGGGATCGCCATCGGGGGAGAGACGACACGAGCCCTGAGGGAACAGGCGGCGCGGATATCGGCCTGCAGCCTCAAGTTCTTCTGGGAAGGCGACGGCGCCGAGGGATGGACCAGGGGCGGGATCGTCTCATCCGGCCTTCGCTTCAAGAGCGTGGTTGATGACGACGACCAGGGGAAGCTGTGGGACGACCGCGTCGTGCTGGACGAGACGTTCTGGCGTGCGCTGAAGGACCATCCTGTTCCCCTGCAGGAGGCTGCAATCCGGGCTCTTGCCCACCGCTCCCTGGCGCTTGACGTCTACATCTGGCTTGCCTGGCGCTGCCACGAGATCAAGGGGCCGACGGACATATCCTGGATCTCACTGGACGCGCAATTCAACACGACAGGTCGGCCGCTGAAGTACTTCAAGCCCCTGTTCACGGACGCTCTGCGAGCGGCCATGGCGGCCTATCCCGACTGCCGGCTGGATGTGGAGGATCGGGGCATTACCCTCCGGCCCTCCAGGCCGCCAGTGCTCAAGCTGATGACATAGGGGCGCAGCTCCGTGGGATTTCCTGACCAATCGGGGATTTCCTGACCAAAATGGGATTTCCCGACCGGACGGTCTGATCAGATGGGCGGGCGAGGGGAACAAAACCATCAGCCAGGGCCGAAAATTCGAATTTATCTCGGCTTGAAGTGCGGCTCCGATACGCAGGGCACTTATTTCGCCGTGGGTGTGGGATTTCCTGACCAATCGGGGATTTTCTGACCAAAATGGGATTTCCCGACCGAGGCGAGCCTGAACTGGAGATCGCGGCGGCAAAACCCGGCTATCTCAACAAGATCTCTCTCCAAAATTCGAATTTAGTCGGTGGAGTCATCTCCAACGGCCTGAGGTCAGACAAAAATATCAAATACTTTCATGGTGTTGCAGAGTTTGTCTGGCTGGTGTGGGAAATGTGGGATTTCCTGACCGCGCATTCCGAGTCGCGCTCCGTCGCCTCCTGAATTTATGGGATTTTCCGACCGAAATAACCCGCCCTGGCATGGCGTGGGAATTTCCGACTGGCCGGAACTGAAGCACCAGCGGGGCGTGGGATTTCTTGACCATCGGAGTCATAAATCCAGCCAGCCGAAAATAATTCGTAATTTCAATAGCTTCCCATACGCTGCCGAGCGGGCCAAGCGTGGGATTTCCTGACCAGCAGAGAATCTTGCCTGCGACATCAGCGTGCGATCCGAAGGTCGAGAAATCCCACATACCGGCAATGGCCCGGGAGGGTGGCGGGCCAGAGACCCCAGTTGCAGGTGTGGGATTTCCTAACTGCCCGGAAAACCCCAAAAAAATCAGGAGGATTCCAAAGCACCGGAGTGCCGGCCAAAGGCGGTCGACAGCCTGGATGACTGGGGCCGATCCACGGTCGAGAAATCCCACAGCGATCAGCAGCCTGAAACTCGGCGATGAATGCCGGTCGAGAAATCCCACACCCCTCATTCAGTGCGCGCAGCCGGCCGAGGTAGCCACTCTCTTTGGGTGTGGGATTTCTCGACCGGCTGAAAAATCCGCGGCACATACATCACGGCGTCAGATTCGCCGCGAATATAAGGATGAGGTGACCGCCTCCAGAGGGTATCAGCCGCAGCCGGGGGCCAGGCCATCTGGGGCAGGCTGGTCGGGAAATCCCACACGCTGCTGTTCCACCCAAGCCTTCACGACCGGGCCTTCGCCGTCGAACCAGCGCCGGAGGGCGTCGACCGAGAACCAACCGAAGTTGTGGTGGCGCTGCTCCATCGGGTTGAGCCAGACGGTCAGGTCGTCCTCGGTCGGACGGGCCGCTGGGTCGGCCTTCCGGCGCTCGATGAATTCCCGGGTCCAGGTCGGCCGGATCCCGAAATAGGCAGGCTTGGCGTTCGGGCCGAACAGCGGATCGGTGCCGCGGCGCTCGGCAAAGCGGGCAGGGAGGCCGGTGGCCTTGAACGTCGCATCGAGGAGGTCCTGATCCTCGTCCTGCTCGCGCAGACGGTCAAGGTCGGCCGGCTGGATCCGTGAGGCAATCACGATGGCCAGGCCACCGCGGCCGAAAGGCGTGAGGGCGCGCGTTGCGCTGAGCGCGATGTCGCAGCCCAGTAACGCGTTGTAGACCGCCTCGAGATCCCGGCGGGCATCTTCACCGAGTGCCCGGACCATGAACGACCGCTCGCTCCAGGCCCCGATGATCCCCGCGTTGTACGCCTTCCAGGCTTCCCGGTCGGCGGCCTTCGAATGGACAGGCAGGACCCGCACCCTGTCGTCCTTGTCCCGCCAGGTCGGCAGAAAGGCGACCAAACGGTTGGCGGCCACGAGGTCGAATCCCTCGTGCCGCGTTGCGAGGCCACCGGTGATGCCGGGCTTGCCGACCAGCTGGGCGACATTGGACGGGTGCGAGCAACAGAGGATCGACTGGTCGAGGTCCGGGCGGTCGCAAAACACCAGTGCCGACCGGCTCGACAGTCCGGATATCCGGTACCGCTCTATGCCGGGCGGAGCCTTGCTGGAGATCCCGAACTCCCGGCGGAGCTCCTCGATCCCGGACTCGTGCTCTGCGCAATAGTCGCCGCCGAGCACCAGACCGCCCACCTCGCTGGCCTCCCCGATCCGGAAGAAGCCCGTGCTTTCCTTGCCTGTCCGTGCCGCGCGCATCGCAAACTCCCTGCCTGAATCGAATTCTGCTCAGCCCAGGCCGAGGCCGAGATCGAGATCGAAGATGGACTCGTGATCCTCGAGAACCGGCGCCGGCGCTTCCGTTTGCTCCTCTCGGATGGGCGCAGGCGGCACCGCGAGGGCGTCGCCGGCGGCGACGCCGTGCTGACGGGTGAACTCGTCCATCACCTGTTCGACGGTGTGGAAGTACCCGGCCTCGCTCCAGTCGGCGCGGTTGCCGACGATGTAGAGGACTTCCTTGGCCCGCGTGACGGCGACGTTCGCGATGTTCGGGCGCCCGCCCGCCCAGCCGCGTGCCCGCTTGAATGCCTCGCCCTGGTGGCCCAGCACGAAGATGACACCTTCCGCCTCGCGGCCCTGGACCTTGTGCACGGTGCCGATCCGTCGGGTCAGCTCGCGGGCCTCGGCGAAGGAGATGCCGATCCCGGCATGGTTCTGAATGACCATGTCGCGCAGCCGGCTCTCGATGATCCGAAAGGGGCTGATGATGTAGAGGTCGAGCTTGCCACCGCGGGCGACGATATCGCGGAGGAGGTTGAAGACGACCATCCCTTCCTGCTCGGACCATTTCTCGTCCACGGGGTCGTGGACATCGATCCAGCGCGACGGCCCGCAGGCATCCCGGATCGCGGAGGGCGAAGGCCGCTTGGCGTTCACCATCAGGCCGCCGTAGCCGATCTGGTTCGAGATCGAGAACATCGGCTCGGCGCACCGTCGATGGGCCAGCAGCGGCATGCCGACCCGGCGCGCGCCGCCCTCGCAGGGGTATTCGGCGAACACTTCGGATGCCCCGTCCGCGAAGGTCTGCACGGACCCCCAGGGCGCCATATCGACCTCATGGTCGATGCCCATCGCCTTTGCGATCTCGACGACCATGGGTTCGTTCAGCGTGACGACGGGCTCGACCTGGATCGGGTCGCCCACAACGAGCGCGTTCCGGCTGCGCTTGATCGCGCCGACCGCCGATTGCGGCGTCGCCTGTCCGGCCTCGTCGATGAACAACCAGCCGATCATCGGCTCTTCAACGTCGCGCAGCATCCTGCGGACGCTGGCGAAGGTGGTCGACAAGACCGGAACCGCGATGAAGAGCGTACTGAGGACAGACTGGACGACTTTCGGCTTCCGCCCGTTAAACCGACCGGCGAGGAGTTCCATCGCCGCCGAGAGGTTGGAGCCGACTTCCGTGGCCGCACCCTCCATAAAGGCGCGGTGAAGATCGATTGCCGCCTCGAACAGATCCTCGCGCTGTCTGTGGTCCGCACCGGAAAGCCACGGCGAAGAGGTATGGAAGTGAAAAGGGTCACTCTGGTCGAGTTCACCGGTCGCCGCCTTGTTTACGTCAGACAGGCTTTTCCTGACCGTGTCGAGCAGCTGCAGGAAGCGATCTCGCTCCCGGTTCCAGCGCTCCAGCGCCGCATGCCGGCCACGCGCGGGCCGGTGTGCCTCAAAGGAGGCGGGGATCCGTTTCGCTCCAGTCTTCTTGTCCACGATGACCGGCGAGCGGCCGGCTGCCAGAGCGAGCTGGTTCCTGAGACCCCAGTCTTCATCAAACCAGAATTGGTCACGAAATTTCGCCCGGTTTGCCGAATTGCCGAGCGCGGCCGAGACCAGCCCCCAGCTCTCGCGCTCATGCAGCCTGGATGCTGTTCCCGGGTAGTATCTGGTTGTCGCATCATCAGCGATCGCGCCATTGTCCGGCCATTCGGTCGAGACGTTCTCGACTGCGCCGTTGTTCGAGGAGGCAACCAGCATCTCGAAGCCGATCAGCTTGGGATCGAGCTCGAACAAGGATGGGTCGGCGCGCCCGGAGGAACGCGCTCCTCCAGATCCGAATACGCGAAAGGCGTGGGAGGGGTGGATGAAATCGCTCATCGCGATAGCGCGACGGACAATCAGCGCCGCGGCCGCGTCCTTCAGCAACGTGGTCTTTCCGGTGCCCGGTGGGCCGTTGACACCGATCACCTTGTTCCGGCGGACCTGCGCGGGGTGCAGCGCATAATTGATGATCGACTGCTGCATGGCGACCAGCTGATTGCGGCCCGCGTGCGGCCACTTCCCCTCCGGGAAAAGCCCGGGGCGCAGCAGCGTGTTGATGGCCTTTGGGTCCTCGAGAATGTTGATCCTACGGACCTGTTCCTTCACGCCGAGATACCGATCGAGGAGAGGCTGCTCGATACCCTTCGCCAGATCGCGGCGGGCGTCGAGCAGGTCGCTGAGAAAAAAGCTGTTCATGATCAGGGCGTCGGGCATTCGCTGTTTCGGCACCGGCGTGCCGTCGGGGCTTACCCTCTGGTAGTAACCGATCACCTTCGCGGGCTTGCTGACCACGTCGGACTCTCGTGATGGCCGTGAGACCAGCTTCTCATCGAACCCCAGGCTGTCGAGCATCCAGTAGTAGATCTCGAGGATGGCAGCCTTGTCGATCGGCTTGTCCTTAAACCGGTCGTCGAACAAATCGCGGAAACTCTTGCTGATGTCAGCGGCGGCATGCTTCCAGCCTGGCATTGCGCCCAGATCCCGGTTCAGCGCGCGCACGAGTCCCCATCCGTACGCCGATACAGAGAAGGGCGAAACTCCGTCCTTGAGATCGAGCGTGCCGTTCGGCGCCACGCGGAGCGTGGCGAGAATCGAAACGCCCGACCCGGCGCCACCATCTCCAAAGCTCTGGCCATAGACCTCCTCGAGCCTGACGGCTGCCTTGGCTTCCGGGATCGACCCGAAGATGACATCATAGGCGAGGTAGCCAGCACGCAAGTTCGGGAACTCTGTCTCCGGATAGCCTTCTTCCCACGGCAGCGCATCTCCGTAGACGAGATCGAGCGCCGCCATGTCGCGCTCGCGGCCCGAGACGATATCCTTCAGGTCCTTCACGGTCTCCGGCGTCAGGACCTCCGCGGCGATCCACGCATCGAGCACCGCCAGGCCCTTCTTCTGCGACGGGCTGAGCTCGACAGGTTGCTCTGCCGGATTGGCAGGTTGAGCCGGCAGGACGGTCAAAACGGACTCATCGTCCTGGGCGGGTTGCCCGGCGGGCGCGGCAGGCGCGGCATGCTGAGACCCGGCCACGCGGATGGGCTGGCCAGTGCCGATCTCGGCCTTGCGGCTTTCCGCGACGATCTCCGCAACCTCGGGGACATCATCGTCTGTCGCGCCGATGAATTGCGTCGGCGGGCGTCTGCGCTGGGTCGTGCTCATACCCAGCAGTATCGGTGCCAGATATGAAAGGGACTAAGGACGGATGCAGCAGGACTTCAGTCGATAAATCCAAATTTATTTCGAATTATCCAACGACTCCTCCAACAAGCCGCGAGCAGGATTCATTGGAATCGGGCCACCGTTTCTCCTATGTCTGATGAGCGGCTGAGATGATGGCCGCGTTCAACTGGGCGCGCCATGAGCAGTAATTCTGACCAGAAAATCGATTTCTCCGCGACATTCGGACTCTCGAAGAGTGTGCCCGCGATGATCGAGGCGCGAGATCATCTCGGCCGGCATTTTCCGACGCGGCCTTGGGAGGACATCCTGCTTGGTGCGGTCCAGCCGCCGGCACCGATCGAGGTCGTGCACTACAGCACTGGAGCGGTCGCGATCTTCTGGACGCGTGGCGCGTCGATCGTCTGCCTGCTCTACCAGGGGGACGGATGCGTCTTCCATGGCCAGGGTTCGGACGGCCGGGACTGCGCCCGGCTTGGGACGATGAGCTATGTCGAGGAGGTGTTGCCTCGCTCTGTGATGCTCGAGATCCTGGCGGTGTGCCGGCAGAAGGGGTGATCGACGAGGCTGGGTCTCGCAGGACGTCCAACACATAATTCACAAAACCGTTGGAAATTTTGCCCAACGGCAACCACAAACACTCTGCACACCGGTCTCCAGTCGCGCATCGCGCGGCGCCATAGCAAGGAGACTTACGATCCATGAACTCTCGCACCATCATCACGTCGTCGGCGCTCATCATGATGCTGGCCGCTGGTAGTGCTCTCGCCCAGACATCTGCCGGAGGCCAGGCCGGTGTCGGCGCCTCTGTGGGTGTCGGAGCAAACGCCGGTGCTGGCGGGCTGGTCGGCAGCACGCTGGGTGCCGCAAGGTCGACGGCCGGGAATGTCGGCAGTGCGGTCGGCTCAACCGCCGCGGGCGTGACGAGCAAGGTGGGCGCACAGGCGAATGGCATGGCAAGATCTGCCGAAGCAACGTCCGCCGATTTCTCGGCGGCCACTATATCCAAGGCGAGATTGGCAACCAGGCAGATCTCTGTTCTCGAGGCACGTGAGCACCGTGAGATCCGGACAGCGAAGACGGCCAGCCGTCGTCGGGCCATCGAAACCAGGGCCCGGGCCGAACGCGCGCGGCTGATCAAGAGCCACGGACTGTCGGTGTCCGAATACGATCGGATCGTGAGCGAGGCCCGGAGCAACCCAAGCCTCGCCAGTCGCATCGGGCTGAGCGTATCTGCAGGTGCCGGCGCGCAGATGAAGTGAGGCGCATTCGATAGCCGGACGGCAGAACGCCCGGGTGCCGTAGCTCCCGGGCGTTTTTTTGTGCGGCCTGTCGGGAGTCCGTATCGCCACAAGATACGATCAAACCGCCAGCAGCTTCCTCGGCTTCAACCTCCTCGCCTCAATCCGCCCCTGGTTCAGGGTTGTCCACGCCTCCTAAGCGCCAGACACCGCGCTGTGGCGATGGCCTCAACCTTATCGCGAACTGCTTTAGCGTCGGCGAATTCGACGGCGAATGCGGGGAGCTGAAGGGTCACCAGGCGCTCTGTGATCCGTGTTGTGAGGGCTTCGAGCGCGGCTTCCGCATCCTCGACGGTCAGACCGATTGTGCGCGCGAGGCGTAGAAAATCCTGGCGCGTCAGCCGATCATCCTTCCCATTCAGTTTCAGGGCCATTCGATCGCCGGCAAGGCTTGGGAAAACCCGTGTGGTCACGGCATCGTAGAGTGGCGCAAAACGGACGGTCGTGAACGTCTTCGCGCCCACATCAGCCGTCTTTAGGACGGCGAGATTCTTCAGGTGCATATCGCCGTCGGCGATCAACCAGGCAAACACCGCGCGTCGGAACAGGATGTTGAGGTCTGCGGCCGGGTCGGTGGAAAGCGGACGCAAGGCGCGCGCCATTCTCTCGATCGTTCCGTCGTATTTCGCCGATGTCGGGAGATCGAGGACGGAGCAAAAATCCTCCATCGCGAGCCGACGCAGATCGTGTGGTCCACGTCTGATGTCGAACCGTTCGACGACCAAGGACGGCGGCATGCCGTCCGGCATCGCAATCAACGCGGCGTCTGGCGTCTCGAACCCTGCGGCGCGCCCAAGTTCGAGGCACAGCCACTCGACGATCGGTAGCATGTCGAAGCCCGCCGCGCCTGTTGGCTTCAGGATGTGGGTGAAGGGCTGATCGATCGCCGGGACAAGGGACCCGTCCTTGGTCAGGCTCATCGGCGCCTTGATCTGGACGCCCGACAAGCGCGGCGTTTCAGAGCGCGCAAAGATGCGCGCCAGATTCTGCTCGAAGGTGTCTTCGATTTCGCCGCGTCCGGGGCCGGCATAGACCCCCGTGAAGCGACCGTCAGCGGCAAAGCTGGAGAGTGGGGTCGACAGCACATCAGCCGGCAGCGTCGCCAACTGATCCCGGTCTTCGACGATGGCGATGTTCGACATGTAGCGTCGACCTCGGCGCAGGGCATCGCGCTCGTCGCGTTCATGCAGGACCTGGGCGAGCCAGCCCTCGGGCAGCAGCGATTCGATGAAGGCCGGCAATTTGCCGGGCGTCGTCCCGCGGATGAGCGCCGGACCAGTGCGCCGCTCAGGTTTCCAGCGCCACTCGAAGCCGTCATGGGTCAAACGACCGACAAGATCCCCGTGCCAGGCAACCAAAAGATTGAGCGCGGCCTTGTTCACGGGCGCCGCGCCTCCGGGTTTGGCGAGGAGGAAGCGTTCTGCGCCCTCACCCTCCCGATACCATTCGTTCTCGCGGGCAAGCGCCCAAACGGCGTCAGCCGCCGCCTGGGGCGTGCCGTGTTCCGCCACCAACCGGGCGGCCATCTGGGCGCGCATCTCGGCGGTGATGGCGCTGGCGTGCTCGCTCCTCAACCGAAAGGCTTCGAGGAAGCGCTGTCGTGGCGACGAAGCGGCGATGCGCAGCTCTCCGAGATCATCGCCAATGACGGCGATCGCCGTCGAGGGGTGGGCCGGAGCCTCATTTTGAATGATTTCCAGGGCCCGCAACCTGGTTCGCTGGTTGCGTCGACCACTGATGAAGAGGCGCCCATCCGGCGTGGGCGCGAGCAGGACAGCGCTGGCGGATGATAGGTAGGCGTTTGGATAGAGGTAATGCGCGATCCGCACGGCGTGGGCTAGGATAGCCGTCTCGGCATCGCCGTCGTGATCCACGTAGACACCACGAACGAGGGGGATCAAGTCACCGCTTTGGGCGCGATGATGCGCCCGTTTGGCGTCTATCGTCTCTCCGACCAAGTGGATTGCCATTGGATTATCCCGCATCTCAGATGCGTGACAATTCCACACTCGACGCCCGGGGGCAAGAATTTTCCCGCATCTGAAATGCACGACAATCCCAAGTCTGCCGTCGTGGACCTCGTCGCCGACCGACGTCTGAGCTGAGCGGGGCCTTAGTACCTGACCGCTCCCCTGGGCCGATCCCGCCCCTAGTTCGGCGTCGCCTTGATCGGGGATGTCCGCGGATGCGGCACGCTCAGGCTGGGCTCGGCGATGATCTTCACCACCCGGTCGCCTTCGCGCATGTTCTGACCGGTGCCGGTGACGCCGAGCGTCTTGGCCTGGACGACCGGAGCCGAGACCTTTCCTTCGTCGTTGAGCTTGCGGTAGCGGATCATGCCGGTGAAGTCGCGGTTCAGCCGGTCGAGGTCGAGGCGGAATATCGTCTCGCCCTCCTGCACGCCCGCCCGCCAGCCAGCCTTCACGTAGTGCTTCCAGACCGCCTCCTCTTCCGAGTTGTGGGGCAGTCCGGCCTCGAAGGGGCGGTGCGGCGCCTGCCAGGTGCGGTAGAGATAGCCGTACCAGAGCGGGGCCGACGGAACAAAGCGTGCCTGGCGGACGATGTCGTAATAGGTGTCGGCCACCCGGATCGTCCGGCCGAAATCGGAGGACTGGTACAGGTTCCGGCTCTCGGAAATCACCGGCGGCAGGATCTGCACGCCGCCCGGCTGATAGGTGACCAGCCGCGAGAAGTCGTAAATCTGGCTGAGACGCGCGGCGTTCGCGCGAAGCTCGCCGTCGATGATCCGGGTCGCCCAGGCCACGCCGCCCTCGGCGCCGTAACGCAGCGCGGTGTCGCGGATGACCGGAAGCTCGACCATCTCTTTCGCGGCTTCCTTGCTTGTCCCCGAGCCATCGCGGTGCATGCGGCTCATCGCCTTGAGGCTCGGAATTGCCTGCCGGGCGGCGTCGCCGGTCTGGACCGGGAACATCGAATCACCGTCATTGATATGGATGCCAACCATGTCCGGCGGGACGGGCTTCGCCGACGCGGCCTTGCCGGGCGCACCCTGCAGGTTCGCGCAGCCGGTCAGCCCAAGGAGGATGACCGCGGCGGGGAGGGCGGCCGATCGGAAACGGATGCGCGCCATGGTCAGGTCCCGGCCGCCTGGTTGACGTCGAACTGGATGGTGCGGGCCGCCGGCGAAACCACTAGCTTGCCGTAGGTGCGGATCCGCGCGCCGATGTCCTGCAGCACGATCGCCGCCGGCACCTTGTTCTTGACCAGGACGATCGTCGGCGGGGTCGCGGGCGTGTGGGTCGGCGGGAGGACCGTGTAGTTGATCTGGGCCGCGAGCTTCCGGATGGCGCCCTCGACCGGCCCGTTCCAGCGGATCGTCACCGGGCGGCGAAGCTGGGCGGGGAGGCGGGCCAGATCGATCTTCGGCAGGGCCGCCTGGACCGGCGCCGCGGGGGCGGCGATGGCGACACCCTTGGGGGTGGCCACCTGCTGCGGGTCGACCGGACCATTGTCGAGCTGGGAGAGTGCCTGACTCGCCTCGGTGAACGCCCGGGCGAGATTGCTTTCAGCCTCGGCCTGGACGGCCTGGGCCTCGGTGGTCATGACGTCTGCGTGGGCGAGTGCCGGCATGCCGGCAACCAGCGCGAGCACGGCGAGAACGGCCTTGGAGCGAATGCGTACCACGCTCTGATCCTTCTGTCGGTGAACTGCCGCTAGAATACAATATTATGCCGGTTATTTTCCACATAAAAAATACCAGCCGCTATCGCACCCGGTTGGGCATCATGAGCGTGATCTCGACCACGAACCGGTGCGGCGGACATGCACCATAATGGCGGCGACGTCGTCACCATTGCGCGGAAGCTTGAAAGGCGGAGAAATGTCGAGATCTGATAAATGTGCAATTTTGCACACCTTGGCAGGTCTCGACATTTCTCCGCAGCGAATAAGTCGAAATTACCCTGCTCTAACCCGAGCCTCTTGTCCTACATTTTGGGATAAAATATTCTGAATTTTGCACCAAAATACCCATGATTTTGAACAGAAATGTCATACATTTTGCACGGAATTATCCTAAATCTTGTCGGCAAATGGTCTATATCTTGCACTTAAATATGCTGACTTTTGCAATCTAATGTCATGCATTTTGGAACGAAGTGCGATTAGGTAACGGGGGGTAGAACAAAATCGGGTGGAAATTCCTCCTCAAACAGCCACCCCTCGCCATAAGCTGAAAACCAGCGCCGGGGCGTCACCGGAAACCAGCAAAATTCGGAATATCAGACGGAAGCGGGAAAACAGCGGAAAATAGCGTAGCAGGGGAGTGGAAATTCGAATTAATCGGAAAATCAGGGCGGGGAAGGGGAGGGGTGAAACGGAAATCGGGTTTCCTGTCGAGGCGGGCGAACGGCATACACACCTAAAATGCACCTTAAAAGACAGCTGCTAAACACCACCCCAACGGCCGCGCATTTCCCAAAATAAAAGCCGGCCCCGGACGGAAATCCAGGGCCGGCTCGGCAGCACGAATGCGGCCTACTGAGGGGTGGGCATATCCTCCGGCACCACTGCCAAGCTCCCGTCCGGTCGCATGAAGGGTGCCGGATTGTCCGACCGGATACGGCTCATGATCCGTTCCACATCGACCCTCGACGGTCGGATCATGATTCCGCCGGTCCCCTTGCCGGTCCACCCATCCCGCTTCCGGCCATAATGCTCGGTCGCCGTCTCAGGCACTGAATGCCCGGCCAGCGCCGCAACCTCGACGGGGCTGTAGATCGTCTTCCAGTTGGCGATCGCCTGGTGGCGGAAGGAGTAGGGGGAGTATTTCGCCGACATCCCTGTGGCTGCCCCGATATGGTTGATCGACTGGCGCAGCCGCCTGATGGTCGGTTCCGTCCCCTCCTTGGCCGCCTGACGCTGGAAGAGTGCCATCGTGTACCGGATGGGCTCGATATCGATCCGGGATAGCGGAGACAGGTCGAGAACCCGCACCAGCCCGTTGGCCCGCCCGTTCGACGCCTTCGCGTTGCAGACGAAGAGCCAGACATTGCGGCCGAACGGCGCGTCTGGGTTCTTCGAAGTCCTCATATCGCAGGTTGCCCACTCCGAGGGCCGCATGCCGGTTCGGATCGCGGCGCGCGCGAAGTGGAACATGGTGCGAGCAGATTCTCCACGCCCCCGATCGAGGCAGAACTGCAGGAGCTTGTTGTAGTCCTCGAGCCGGAAGAACTTCGTCCCCTTGACGCCCTCGGACGCTGCCACCTCTCCGTCATCGGCGCTCACGCCGTCAAGGATTGCAGCTGCTGCCCGCGCCGAAGGGTGCATAGAGTCATACAGATAGAATGCGCTCGCAGCCTTGTATGAACGCCATGTCGAGGAACTGAGGGTCGGTCTCAGGCCGATGAGCCACCGCACAAAGTCGAGCGGGTCGATATGCTCGTCATCGGGTGCATCAAGCGCGTCGTCAGGCATTGGGAGAGCCCCGGGTCGGCAGCTGTATCTGTTCAGAAGGCTGTGAGCGCGCTCACGGTACATCTGCACCGTGGAAGCACTGACCGTCTGTGGGCCACGCCGCTTGTGAAAGCTCTCGACACCGCTCAGCCGCCCGATATGGTCGCTCATTGACCAAACGGCCCGGCGGGACGCGGTCTCGAAGTCAGGACATTCCGACACCTCGACGTCAGGAACAACCTGGGCTTCCGGCGGAACCAGGGACGACACATGGGGCGCCTTCAGTTCCAGGGTCTCCGGAAGGACAGATGTCGAAACACTCGGTTCACGTGCCAGGTCCGGCAAGGCAACATCCGCCGCGCGAGCCGGATCCATCCACTTCGCGGCAGCACGATCAGCTTCCGCGGTATCGCGTCGGCCATTCTGCACGGGCTGGGCATGGCCAACCTTGATGTTCCTGGAGAGGGTGACATCGAGCGGGCTCGCCATGGCAGCGGCCGCTTGCTCCTCGGTTCTGTCTTCAGGCACTGGATCATCCTTCCGGTTTGGTGCGCCAGCCTCATCGGGATGCGCGCAGATGCTCCAGTATATCGAGCGGCGGTGATCCAACCAAAGAATTACTTTCACAATTCGGATTTTGTAAGCTCGCTGAGATCGTGAAAATAATTGATAATTATTTTTGAATTTATATGCTATAAGCATTCCACGGGCGGATTTTCGCCTAGCCAGATCAAGGATCAGGACCGTGACCGCCACAGCCGCCATCCCCGTCGACCGGCCGTCATACCACGAAGGCAAGCGGCTTTACCGCCGCCTGGTCGCCGGCGACCTGTCGCACCTGGCGCCCGTCCTCGCATCCCTGCAACCCCTCGTCGGCGCCGCCGCGGCGGGCCTGGCCGCCCGGCTCATCGAGGCCGGGGTCGATGCGGATGAGCTCCTGGTCCGGGCGGCACTTGCCCATCACGTCCGCCGGCCCGGCTACCTGGAGCGGATGGCCGCGCCGGACAGTATGCGCCACGACCTGGATGGCAATCCGGTCGAGCCGGTGTCAGCGCGCCACCGCGACCATGCGGCTGCGACCCGGAAGGCAATGGGCCCCAGTCTGGCGAAGGCCAGGCAGCAGGCGCGGCGCCGCACGGAGCGGGAGGCCCGCTCGAGATGGCGTGCAACCCCGGCTCCGGTCGTCGAGGTGAAGCAGGCCGGCCGGCGTCGGCTGGCGGCTCCGGCCGGGGCGGGGCAGGGGGCTGTGGCGAGCCTTCGTGATCGGCTGGGCATTGCCGCGCGCCTGTCGTTGGGCTGAACTCCTAGAATAGAACCTCTTCACCGGCCGCCCGCCCGATCCGGTTCGCCGCTCGTCCGAACATCTCCACCTCCCGCGGCGTCATCCCGAGTGCGTTCCCGTATTCCGGTGCGCCGTTCGTGATCGCGAGCCAGAGCAGCTTCAGCTCCTGCCGGCTGAATGCGATCCAGAACGAGCCAGGCGCGGCGGATTGCAACGTGTCGACGGCCTTGCGGGCAGTCCTCTCGGACGGCTGGGACACCACGAACTTGCCGGCAAGCTGCTGCGATAATGCGGCGAGCGACGCGGAAGCTTCGGCGGGGGTCAGTGCGGCTGATTCGGCGGCCATCGGGATCTCCTGTTGGCTTGTTGCTTCCATTCTACCGCGCGGACCGATGAGCCTTAACCTGCCCAGGAGTTCGGGATGCCGGCGAGGTCACCTGGCGCACGCTGCCGTTTCGGGCCTCTCCATCAGAAAACCCTCCATTCCAGTGGGCATTTATTCTGGATTTTTGCTCCAAAGTATCCATCATATTGGGTGTCAAATATGATCGCGCCCACCCGGCCGGCCGATCTGATCTGGAGGTCCACGACTATGCCAAAGCTCAGCCCCCTGTCGCGCGAGGAAATGATGAGACTGCGGACCCAGTTGGCCGACGACGTCGAGGCCGGCGGCCTGCCCCTATCGCTGGCCGTCCGACGGATGCGCAAGGCGATCGGCTTCACGCAGGTGCAATTCGCCAAAGCCATGCGGCTCACGACCCGCCAGATCTGGGAGATCGAAAACGGCAAGGCGAATCCGTCGCTCGAGACGATGAACAAGCTCGCCCACCCGTTCGGGTTCCGGGTCGGCTTCATCTCCCGGCATCGAGCCGCCGCGATGGAAGAGGCGGATCGAGCGCCCTGAGGGCTCTCAAGACTGGGGTCAGCCAGGTTCGTGGGGAATTCCGCCCACAGATCAGTCGCCCCCGGATCAGCCCGGGCTGATACTTAGCGCCTTGGCCACGAGCGGCTGAGCCCACGCGACGGTCGCCGACAACTCGCCGCCCTTCGGAATCAGCATCTCCCGGTTTTGCACGCGGAAAACCTCCCGTGGCGCCGGCGATCCGTCCGCTGACTGGTGAGAGTTGTCCCAGACCCGCATTTCAGCCCGCGTCCCGATGAATTTGAGGAGATTGGTCCTGCTGTTGTCGTATCGCTCGCGGATCTTCCGCTCCGGGATGTCGTGCCCACCCCGGGCCACCCGCTCAGCCACGCGCTGGATGTGGAGATCCACCGAGGCAAGGCCGACATAGAAGATCAGGACCCGACGCTCGAGCGCGAGAGCACGCAGCAGCTCCATCGTGATGCTTGCACCGCCAAGCGTTGTCTCGAAGGCGAAGTTGAGATTCTGGTCGATCGCTCGCTGAAGCCCCTCGTAACCGAGCCCCCATGCTCGCGCGTTTGCCTGCTCGGTACCAAGCCCGATCGCCATGAAACTCCGCGCCTGTTCGTCGGGATTATAGTATGCGCCGCCAAGGCTCCGGATCAGCGGACCAACGATTGAGCTCTTGCCGGCGCCGTTGGTCCCTGCCGCGACGATGATCCGGCCGACCTTAGCGGCCAACACCCGAACCCGACCGGTGACCGGGCGCCCTTCTGCGCGTCCGCCGATAGGCGTCCACCGCTGCCTTTGGCAGGTCCTCCGCAGTCAGTGCCTCCAGCCTCTCATACGCCGCTTCGGATCGATCCGACTGCATATCCTGGAACATCTGGTTGAAGGATTCCTGCATGCGAGCCAACTCGCCGACCGGAACCGTGCCCGCCGCCTTGACCGCCTCGTAGAGGTCCGGCGAGATGACCACGAATTCGAGCTTACCGTGTCGGGTCACTTCGACAGGTGCCCGCCTGGCCTGTTCCCCGAGCTTTGCGAAGCTGCTCCGAGCGGCACTGGCCTCGATGACGGCTGACTTGCTCATGTGAACCTCGCAATTCCACTTTTGTCCAAAATTACCCGTTCTGTACGATATAGGCAATCGGTGTCGGCTTGCGAGTCCGTGGGTATCGACACGGCTCCGGATCGCCCTCCGGCCACGGGCCGACAATGTCCGTCAAGTGCTCGCCGATCGCCATGAAACTGTCGTTCGTTACGCATATGGAACACGCGACCTCGGGCAAGTACCTGCTCCGGCTAGAGATCTAGGCGCTCATAGAGACTGCCGTCCGACGTCGGTTGGATATGCGCCGGCGAAGGGCGTGCTGGCGATTGCCGCAGACGCCGGTCGACGTCGTGCCATGGCACTGAACCAGGAATTCTCAGTACGATCGAAACGACCACACTTGACATAATGGTCGATCGATGTTTTGCGTTCTGAATTCAGAATGCGGTATTTGTCACACCCAAGGTGACTGGTCAGTTCATCGAAAACGACACTTGCAGACGGGGCGAGCCATACGATTTTTGATGTCACTCGGAAGCCGGACCATATCTGTTTGGCCGCGGGCCGCCTCGCGACGCCAGAAGGCTGATCACCCTCACCCAGGTCACCCCGGTAAAGACGGTCAGGACCAACAAAATCTCGCCCTGCCAATGGGTTTCCTGGTGTCGGGACAGCAGACGCATCCATTCCTCGCTCACCATGATCAGGGCGGCGAACAGCACATAGAACACCACGATCAGCCAGCCTGATCGGCCGACATCGTGCAGGCGCCGCACCTCCAGCGGGATCGTCGGCACCAGCAATATCAGGGAGACCAGTGTCACCAGCACAAGCATCGGCACCCCTTGCCCTATCGGCGGGGGCATCAAGACCAGCCTGATGAATGCGAACGCGCCTCGCACAAGCGTGGCGAACAAGAAGAACCACCAGAATTCGGATCGGGACGCCCGGCCGGAATACCGGGACCATCCCACCGAACCCCGCTTCACGGATTCAGTGAAGGTCATTACGGCTATCCATCCTGGCCACACGCCTATCATCAGGCCGGCGGATCGGAAAGCCCGACCGGCAGTCAACGTTCAGTGAATATTAAAGCCGTAGCAGCGAAGACAGGGTCGAACACCCTGAACCTTTCCGTCTAACTGAGCATCCAGGTGGCCGATGGGGATTGATACGGGTCTCTAAGCCGCATGCAAACTACATACATATTAGTCGACGTGGCTGACGCCGGCGAGGTGTTCCATCCGTTCCGTATCCGCACCGAGTTCGGCGGCGGAGCCGTCATAGACGACCTCGCCGTCGGACAGCACATAGGCGCGGTCGGCGAGCTGGAGGGCGAGATGCGCGTTCTGCTCGACCAGCAGGATCGACATCCCCTCGCCTTTCATCCGGCCGATCGTGCGCATCACTTCCTGCACGATAACCGGGGCAAGCCCCTGGGAGGGTTCGTCGAGGATCAGGAACTTGGGGTTGAGCAGCAGCGCGCGGGCGATGGCCAGCATTTCCTGCTCGCCGCCGGAGAGTCGCCCGCCCTTGCTCGTCTTGCGCTCCTCAAGCCGCGGAAACAGCTTGTAGATCGTCTCGATGGTCCAGGGCCCCTTGGTCTCGGGGGGAACGAGCAGGTTCTCGTGCACCGTCATGTGCCCGAAGATCTTGCGGCCCTCGGGAACATAGCCGACGCCGGCATTGGCGATGCGATGGGAGGCGGCCTTGGTCACATCCTTGCCGAACAGCTTGACGTTGCCATCGCGGGGCGGGGTGAGGCCCATGACGCTGCGCATCGTGGTGGTCTTGCCGGCGCCGTTGCGGCCGAGCAGGGCGATCAGCTCGCCCTGGTTCACCTTCAGCGAGACGCCGTGCAGGATATGGCTCTTGCCGTAATAGGTCTGCAGGCCCTCGGCTTCGAGAACGGCACTCATGCGGCGGTCTCCTCGATGGCGGTTCCGAGATAGGCGCTCTGGACGCGCGGGTTGGCGGAGATTTCCGCCGCCGTGCCCTCGGCGAGGAAGGTGCCGTTGTCGAGCACGGTGATGCGGTCGGCGATGCCGAAGACGATCGCCATGTCGTGCTCGACGAAGAGCATGGTGATGCCCTGGTCCTTGTTGAGCCGGCGGATCAGGTCGGTCATGTGGTGCGTTTCCTCATCCCCCATGCCGGCGGTCGGCTCGTCGAGCAGGAGCAGGCGCGGATGGCGCGACAGGGCGATGCCGATTTCCACCACGCGCTGGTCGCCATGCGACATCTCGCCGACGATGCGGTCCGCCTTGTTGGCGATGCGGGTGACCTGGAGCAGCTCGTCCACCTTTTCATCGACCTTCGCGCGCGCCGCCCGCGAGATCCAGGGGCGGAGCTGCAGGCCCATCGCCGTTTCCACCGCGACGCGGATGTTTTCGTAGACCGAGAGCGAGAGGAAGACCTGGGTGATCTGGAAGGTGCGGATGATGCCGCGGCGGACCAGATCGTTCGGGCTGACCGCGGTGATCGGCTGGCCGTCGAAGATGATCTGGCCCTCGGTGGGCGGGAAGAAACCGCTGATCAGGTTGAACAGCGTGGTTTTGCCCGCGCCGTTCGGCCCGATGATGGCGCGCAGCTCGCCCGGCTCGACCGCGAGCGAAATGTCCTTCAGCGCCTGCAGCGCGCCGAAGCGGCGGCCGACATGTTCGAGTTTCAGAAGGCTCACGACCGCGCCCTCCCCTTGATGAAGCCGAGCAGGCCCTGCGGGAAGAACAGCACCGACAGGACGAAGATCAGGCCGATGAAGCTCATCCAGTTCTGGGTCACGCTGGAGAGGTAGTCCTGCGCCGCGATGTAGATGACGGCGCCGAGGAACGGCCCCCAGAAGCTGCGCATGCCGCCGAGCACGCAGATGACGACGAAGGAGCCGGAGAGCTGCCATTGCAGGTCGTCCGGCGAGGCGAAGGCGGTCAGCATCGCGTTCAGGCTGCCGGCGAGCGCGGTGATGAAGGCCGAGATCGCGAAGGCGACCCAGACCTGCTTGTCCACCGCGACGCCGAGAAAGCGCAGGCGGGTGGTGTTCTCGCGGGTGGCGACGAAGGCATGGCCCATCGGCGAGCGGAGGATCTGCCAGACGACGAGCATGACCACCGCGAATAGCGCCAGCACGACATAATAGAAGCGCGCCGGGCCGAGATTGATGGCTTCGCCGCCGAGATGCAGCGGCACGCGGGAGAAGCCGGTCAGACCATCCTCGCCGCCGGTGACGGTGTTCCAGCGCACCGCGAGGAAGTAGAACATCTGGCCGAAGGCGATGGTGATCATCGCGAAGTAGATGCCCTTGCGCTTCATCACCATCGGCCCGACCAGGATGCCGCCGATGCCGCCGAGCAGCGTGCCGGCGATGAGGGCGAGCGGCATCGAGGGAATGACATGGATGATGAACAGGCCGGTGCCATAGGCGCCGAGGCCGAAATAGGCCGCATGGCCGAAGGACAGGCCGCCGGTGTAGCCGAGCAGCAGGTTCAGCCCGGTCGCGGCCATCGCGTAGACCAGCACGCGGGAGGCGAGATCGGTGAAACCGCCGATCGCGGGCAGCCAGATCGGGACGAAGAGCAGGGCGAGCCAGATGATCGCTGCCGAAATCTCGCGCCCGCCGATCGAGGGCGCGGGCCGCGTGGCCGGCTTGGTGTCGAGTGCAGTGCTCATTCGAACAGACCTTCCTGGCCGAGCAGGCCGCGGGGGCGGATGACCAGGACCACCGCCATGATGACGTAGATGACGACTTCCTGCGCGACCGGGTAGAAGGCCGCGGTGAGGCCGGAGGCGATGCCGATGATCAGCCCGCCGAGTACGCTGCCCATCAGGCTGCCGACGCCGCCGACGATGATGGCGACGAAGGCTGGCATGATCAGCGAATCACCGATCGTCGGCGACAGGCCGAGCTGGCCGGCGGCGAGGATGCCGGCGACGCCGGCAAGGAAGATGCCGATGCCGAAATTCACCGCGCGCAGAAAGAAGATGTTCACGCCGAGAGAGGAGATGGTTTCGAGATCGGCATTGCCGGCGCGGATGCGGATGCCGATGCGGCTGAACCGCAGCACCGCGAACAGCGCGCCGGTGACCAGCACGGTGATCAGGATGACCACGATGCGGAAGCCGGTGAGAAAGAACATCGAGGAGCTGAGCGGCGAGTTGAGGTAGTTCGGCAGGGCGAAGGGCTGCCCGATCGAGCCCCAGATGGTGCGGATCATGTCCTGCATGATCATCGCGAGGCCGAAGGTCAGCAGCAGCGAGAACAGCGGATCGCGCCCGTAGAGCGGGCGGATCAGCACCCGTTCGGTCACGACCCCGACCACCACCGCCAGCAGCGGGGCGACGAGGAGCCCGCCCCAGAAGCCGATATAGGGTTCGAGGGTAAAGGCGAGATAGCCTCCGAGCGCCATGAAGGTGCCATGGGCGAAATTGATGATGCCGTTCAGGCCGAGGATCAGCGACAGTCCCAGCGCCATGAGCGCATAGAAGATGCCGACCACCAACCCGTTGAAGGCGCTGTAGACAAGCAGAGTTTCCACGGATCTTACTTCATATCTGGCGCCCGCGGGCGCGGCTGGAGACGAGGTCGCGCGGCGGATGCGGCGAACCGGCCCACGACTTTCGCCGTGGGCTGGCCCAGTCCGCCACGCGGGCGGGCTTCAGCTCGGGTACGTCATCTTGCAGCCGGCGGCGGCCGGCGACAGGGCGATCTTCTCGCTCGGCACCACGTCGGCCACCTTGAACAGGTTCGGATAGCTCGCGTCCTTGGGGACGTAGCCGGGGAACATGTTCGCCATCATCTGATGGTCACCGGCGCGGTAGTGCACCTTGCCCGGCTGCAGCGCGATCTCCGGCGGCAGTTCCATGCCTTCGAGCGCCTTGACCACCTTCAGCGAGTCGAGCGTCTTCGCCTGATTCGCCGCAAGGGCGATGGAATGAGCGCTTACATAACCGAACCAAGACCGAGCGGTTGGGACTTTGTCACCAAATCGACGCTTATATGCCGTGACGAAGTCGGCAACGTGGGGAACGCCGGGCTGGTTCCAGTACCACTCGAAGGTCCACCAGCCGAGAAGGGCTGCCTTCGGAAGAGACTCTAAGACCTCCATTTCCTGCAGCGCGCCGGCGATCGCCATCTGCTTGTCGAGGCCGAACTGCACGGCCTGCTTCAGCAGGTTCACGAGGTCGTCGCCCGCCTGCAGGCAGATCAGCACGTCCGGCTTCGCGGCGCGGGCGCGGATCAGGTAGGAGGAGAAGTCCGTGGTGCCGAGTGGCGCAAGCGCATTGCCTACCGATTTGCCACCCGCCTTCTGAAGTTGCTTTACATAATCCCTATGCTCAGCATGACCAAAAGCATAGTCAGGTGTAATAAAGAACCACTTCTTGCCAAACTTTTTGAATAGGGTCTCGAAGTCACCGGCCGTAAGCATCCATGTGGTCGAGCAGGTGCGGAATGTGGTCCAATGACATTTGCTGCCGGTCACGTCATCTACGTGACCACCAGTATCAATATAGAGCATATTATGCTGCAATGCGAATTGACTAAGTGATTCTGCCGTAGCTGAGTTAACTGCTCCCATCAGAAAATTGACTTTGTCCTCAGCAACAAGCTTTTGCGCTTTCGTCACTCCAGGACCTGGCAGGCTTTCCGAATCTTCAACGAACATCTGAACGGGCCGGCCGAGAATGCCGCCCTTCTTGTTGATCTCGTCGATAGCCATTGTTGCGCCATGAATCTCGCTAAACCCAGCAGCCGCATATGTACCCGTACGCGGATCGATCATGCCGATTTTGACTGGCTTCTCACTGGCAGCCCAGCTGATATTTGGCAGAATTAAGCTTGAAGCACCGGTTGCACCAGCGGCTTTAAGCAACCCTCGACGGTCTAACGATCCAGGATTTAACGATTTCATTCGAACTTTCCCTTTCCCTCAGTTGTTTTATTAATTAAGCCAAAAATCGCATACATAACCAGAATATGTTTATAATTCATTCTCCAAGAACATAATTCTTATATCGTAATGCGATATAATCATATTATGTGCGAATCTATAAAGTGAGTCAATAAATAAACGGCATGAAACGCCCCCCAACATGCCATCAGTATAAATCACATGGCTACACGTGAAGTTTTTCAAAATCTGTAATATAATCTCTTATCAATGGAATTGTATCGATACTATGCGAAAGTTGAATCTGGAATACGATATGATTAGCATACTCGAATGCCAACTGAGAGCCGGCAAGATAAAATTCAAACATTCTATAGAATTTATCATCATATAAATCAATAATGCGTTTCTGGTTGGCACAAAAATTATGACGCCATTGATACAGCGTTTTTGAATAATGAAGTCTTAATATCTCAATATCATTGTATAATAGACCAGATTTTTCAATAGGTGCAATAACTTCGGATAATGACGGACAATAACCGCCCGGGAAAATATATTTTGAAATCCAAGGGTTCGTACTCGCCGGCGGATCCAGGCGGCCGATTGCATGAAGTAGAGCAACCCCGTCTGCTTTTAGACACCGATTGATAACCTCAAAAAAAGCCGAATAATTTGGTACTCCGACGTGTTCAAACATGCCAACAGAAACAATTCTGTCAAACTTATCAAATATTGTACGGTAATCACATAGATAAAACTGGCACTTGTGGGCCAGACCTGCATCCGCAGCACGTTGGCGAGCAACCATAATTTGCTCTTCGGATAGAGTAATACCAATAACGTTGGCATCATAATCGTGTGCCATAGTTAAAGCCATGCCGCCCCAACCGCATCCAATATCCAAAACATTAAGATTTGGTCTATCTAATATTAATTTCGCTAATATATGACGCTTTTTCGCGATTTGTGCAATATCTATAGTCTCATCACCATTAGGATAATAAGCGCATGAATATTGTAAGTCACTATCAAGGAATATTTGATAAACATCATTGCCAATATCATAATGATGCTTTACGTTACGCATAGAGCGGATTTTACTATTTGCTTGACTAAAAGTTCTATAAATTCTGCGAAATATTCGACGAATCCGCATGATAAAGGTCCCACGATCATACAATTCCGTATTTGACATGAATACGCGTAAAACGTCGTAGACGGTGCATTCGACGGGCTTTAAGGTCCCGTCCATGTAAGCCTCGCCCATAGCAAGGTCAGGATTAATTACGAGTCTTCGAGCTGTCGCGGCGGACTTTATCTCAAGGGCTGCCCGAGGAAACTGCCCATCGCCATATCGAGTCCAGCTTCCGTCTGGCCAAAAAATTTCGACAGTACCGGTCTTGATAAGCCTTCGCAGATGATAGTCGATAATAAGTCTTGCAATCATGACATTATCTCATCATCGCAATTCAGTGTCTACATCATTTTGTGCGCCGTTCTGATTGACCAGAATCGGAATCATTTGTGGCTCTGCATTTTGCATTCCTGGAACATTCTGTATTCTATTCTTGCGAGAAGAAAACAGTCCCTGTAGAAAAAAGCGTTCGCGGCGGGTTTCGGCGAGCATGACGCGCTGGTGGACGCGCAGCAGGTCGGCGCGGGAGACGATGCCGAGGAGGCGGCCTTCTGCGTCGACCACGGGGATTCGCGGGGCGTTCCGGGTGAGCATCCGCACCGCGATGGTGTCGGCCATTTCGTCGGGCGCGGCGGTCGTCACCTCGCGGCCGGCGATCATCGCGCGCAAGGGCAGGTCGCGCCGCACCTCGTCGCCGATCCAGTCCAGGATGTCGGCGCGGGAGACGAGGCCGAGCACGAGGCCGTCCGGCGCCGTCACCGGGAAGGCGCGGTGGGCCGCCGCGTGCGAGAGGAAGCGCTCGATCGCAGCCCCCACCGGCAGGTCCGCCGCCAGCGTGTCCACCTTGGTTGCCATGATGTCGCGGATGCGGGTCACGGCCAGCGGGTCGATGCTGTATTCGCGGGTGAGGTGATGGCCGCGCCGGGCGATCTTCTCGGTCAGGATCGAGCGTTTCATCAGCAGGACGGTCACCGCCATGCTGGCCATGCTGGCGGCGAGCACCGGCAGGAGGATGAGGTGGTTGCCGGTGAGTTCGACGGCGAACAGCGTCGAGGTCAGCGGGGCGCGCATGGTGCCGCCCATCATCGCCGCCATGCCGAGCACCGCCCAGAAGCCGGGGGCGGCGTGCGGCATGACGGGGGCGAGGACCGCGCCGAGCGCGCCGCCGATGATCAGCAGCGGCGCGAGCACGCCGCCCGAGGTGCCCGAGCCCAGCGCCACCGACCAGATCACGCCCTTGACCAGGACGAGACGGATCGCGGCCCCGCCGGCGAGCGTGCCGGCGAGCAGGCGCGCGATGTCGGGATAGCCGACGCCGAGGGCCGCCGGGTCGAATACGCCGCCGATGCCGACGACGAGGCCGCCCAGCACCGGCCACCACATCCAGTGGATCGGCAGTGTCTCGAACCCGTCCTCGGCGGCGTAGACGAGCACGGTGAGCAGGGCGGAGCCGAGCCCGGCGGCAAGGCCGAGGCCGAGCCAGCCGAGGGCGTGCAGCGGATCGACGATCACTCCGCCGGCATAGGGAAAAAGCGGCGCCGGCGTCATGCAGAGGCGGCGGAGGATCGCGGCGGTGATGCAGGCGGTGGCGACCGGAATGATGCTGCGCGGCTTCAGCTCGAACAGCAGGAGCTCGACCGCGAGCAGGAGGGCGGCGACCGGGGTGCCGAAAACCGCCGTCATGCCCGCGCAGGCGCCGGCGACGAGCAGGGTCTTGCGCTCGGCATCGGTCAGGGTGAAGCACTGCGCCATCAGCGAGGCGGCGGCGCCGCCGGTCATGATGATCGGCCCCTCGGCGCCGAACGGGCCGCCGGTGCCGATCGAGATCGCCGAGGAGATCGGCTTGAGGATGGCCACACGCAGGTCGAGCCGGGCGCCGCCGAGCAGGATCGCCTCGATCGCCTCGGGGATGCCGTGCCCGCGGATCTTCTCCGAGCCGTAGCGCGCCATCAGGCCGATCGCCACGGCGCCGCCGGCGGGGACGAGGATCGTCCACAGCGCGGGATGGCCGCCCGGCGCGGCGCCGCCCGGCGCCAGCATCCGGGTCGACCAGACGCCGTAATAGGCGAGGTCGTTGATCAGCCCGATCATGCGCAGCAGGATCCAGCCGGCGATGACGCCGAACAGGCCGGCGCAGGCGCCGAAGCCGATCAGCCGGAAGATCCCGCGGTCGGTCGTGAAGTCGCCAAGCTGGATGCGGCGCGGCGTCTGGCGATGTATAAATGGCATGAAGATCGTAATCCGATATAAATTGGACGTTGTGCCTATATCGCAAAACGATATATAAGAGCAAGGCTTTGCTCTGAAAGGAAAATGCATGCCTGATCCACAGCTCAATGATGACGACTACGAAATGCTAGCCTCATTCCGTTATACTCTCAGGAAATTTCTTGCATTTAGTGAGACCGCCGCCCGGCGTGATGGGCTCACCCCCCGCCAACATCAAGCACTCCTCGGCATACGTAGTATGCAAACTCGTGGCACTGCGAGTATTTCTGATCTGGCTTCGTTCCTAATTTTGCAGCATAACAGCACAGTCGAGTTGGTGGATCGTTTAGTCGCATCAGGCTTGGTATTGAGATCGACAGACCCCGATGACGGGCGACGCGTGCTTCTTGAGGTCACAAATCTCGGAGAAAAGCTGCTTGCCAATCTTTCGTATACTCACTTGGATGAACTCGAATTGATCGGACCTGAGTTACGACGCCTTCTCGCCCGCATTCAACGATATAGACGTGGAAAGAGCGACAAAGCGCAAGTCAAAATACCAAGCAATACGAAGTCATACTGATCTAAATTAGACATAGTAACAATAAAACAAAAATACTTAATATACCTAAGCATATTATAGAAATGTCATATCTGGTGAACGTAATTCCTGATTTGGACCGTTTCTTCACGACAATATCTTTTTCTGATATTTTTTTATTTATAAAAATAATACATAATGCGATTTCATTTAGAATTCCTACGATTGTAGCTGTATACTTTCCCATCCTGCCCTTGAGCGCCTATCTGTGTTACAGAATTTATAAATGCGATTGTTGGCTTGACATATCGTAATGCGACATGTCAAGCTCGGCATAGGTCGTTATGCAGCGAGAGCTCATAGCGGCTTGATCATTAGATCCAGCATTGAGAAAATACGATCTATCGTTTGGCCTGATGCTTACTGGGTAGATCGTTTCCCAATTGGGTCTTTTGGTGTTCTTGTTAATTCACCCTAGTACACTCTAGGCCCCATACTGTCAGGTATGGGGCCTTTCTTCGCAGCAGAATTCTACCCAACGTCAGAACCGCCCCGGGTTTGCCGGAGGCTCCAACTCCCAAATAGGATGGAGCCATAACGAGTCCGACGACGAACAAGTTTTCTCCTGAAGTCCGCGAGCGGGCGGTGCGGATGGTGCTGGAGCACGAGGGCGAACATCCCTCGCGGTGGGCGGCGATGGTGTCGATAGCGGCGAAGTTTGGCCCCACTTGGACAGTTGGTTTTATAAAGTCTGGTGATATCAATAGTTTATTTGCCCGCTTGCAGGTGTTACCACTACATTTTTGGGGCGTTGGGTCGGCGCTGCGTGGCCGCGGCTTCAGTCTGCGGGGTGTTCGCTGATGTTGTGGGGCAGCGCGATGCCGGCGGCCTTGAAGACATTGCCGACCTGGCCGGTGACGTGGGTCCTCGTGGTGATGACCTTGCCGCCCTTTTCGATGGTTGCCTGCTGGAGCCTGTCGAGATCGTTCAGCAACTTCTGCCATTCGGGCTGGAAGCCCCTGGCGCCGCACAGGCGGTTCAGTTCCTTGGCGAGTGTCAGGGCCAGGAAGGAACAGAAAACGTGGCCGCGGATCGCGGCGTCAGCCTGGTGAAAGACCGGCCGTGTATCGAAGCTGGCCTTGGCGGCGCGGAACAGGGTCCTGAGCACGCTGAGGCCATCGAAGCGGGCCTCCTCGGCCAGCTTGCCCGGATCGATCTCGAAGGCGTTGCCGCGGCTGCGGAGATAACGCCGGTAGGCCGAGTTCCCGACCAGCGCCTTGTCGCCCTTCTTCAGCTGGGCCTGCAGCCCGTCGATGATGGCCTGGCGGTCCTCCCTGTCCTTTTTCGCCTCGGCCTCATTGACCGTGACGATGTAGCGCTGGGCCGCCTTGCCCTTGCCAATCCGGATCTCCTTCACCCACAGCTGGGTCTCGCCATGCTGGCGATCGAGCACGAGCGGGACCATCGCGGCCTTGTCCTTCAGCACGACGTCGCGGATCACCCGGCTGGTGCGCTCGCGCGCGCCGAGGATGTATTCCATCCCCAGCGCGTCCAGTGCCGCGATGGTATCGGCGCTGACCATGCCGCGGTCGGCGACCACGCAGGCGCGGTTCAATCAAGATGGGTAAGCAGGTTGGTTTATGAAAAGAGTCAATACGCCGTATTCGGCGGGATCGATACCTGATGCGAAAGCAGGACGGCGAATAGGGGCCCGTAGACCGCGAGGATAAGAAGAAAGGCCACCAGGGTCCACAAACCCAGCCGGTCCATCAGCCGCACCCAGCGCGAGTCTTCAGCAACGGGAGCATTGCCAAAGGGGATTTCCGTCACCTCTGAAGCAACTACGGGTCGTGACGCCAGTGTGCCAACCGTTACCACCACGAAGCATATCAGGGCAGTCAGCAGCACCAGGCCGGCTGCAGCGGTGATCGCCATCGGGATCGGATGGACGAACGGATCGGGTGAAAGCGAGCTGATCCAATCGCGCCGCGGAGTGCCGTAAAGCCCCTGCCACATTAGCCCGACGCCAATGCCCATCATCCCACCCATGCCGCCCATCATCCCGCCGCCCCATCCGGCTCCCCACGGCTGGGCAAGCGCGACCGCCGACGCAGCGAGCAGGCCCGCGATCGCGGCACCGGTCAGAAGACGCCAGCGAGGCGCGCGGTCGCGACCGAAGACGTTCGGAAACCGTGACGATCTGCTGCGGTATCCGCTCATGTCGATCCCGATCTCTCAGTTGTCGTTGACAGCCAAGCAGATCCGCCGGCATCGCGCATTGATCGACGTCAATCTCGATCTCGCACCGGCGATCGGGGGCGCGGTAGATCGCGCATGAGCCAAAGGCCCGAGCCGGCGACGAGGACGGCGGAGATCCAGAGTGCCGGAAGGGTTGCGTGGGCGAACTGCGCGATGAGGCCGAGCGCGACGGCGCCGAGCGCGTAGCCGGTGTCGCGCCAGTAGCGGTAGGTGCCGAGGGCCTTGCCGCGGATCAATGGCGCCGCCTGGTCCGACATCGCGGCGATCAAGTTAGGGTAGAGCAGTGCCATTCCGATACCCATGACGATCGCCCCCGGCAGCCATAGCGACGCATCGCGCCCGGCCGCCGTGATCGCGATGCCGGCGGCCAGGAGGAAGAACCCGGCGATCACTGGGGCGCGGCGGCCGACCCGGTCGCCCAGATGGCCGGTCCAGAGCTGCGAGACGCCCCAGACCATGGCGTAGGTCCCGGTCAGCCAGCCGATTTCCACCAGCTTTGCACCACGCGCCTTGAAGAACAGTGGGAACATCACCCAGACCAGCGTGTCGGCGATCTTGTTGACGACCCCGCCCTGGCAGATCGCCCGCCCGACCCGATCGCGTAAAGAGATCCGGACGAAGATCGCGCCGAGCGTGAGCGTATGATCCTGCGATGCGCCAGCACCGGCCTCGGCATGTTCGGCCTTCACCCAGGCAAGCGTGTCGCGCACACGGGTGATCGTGGCGAAGGCCAGACCAATCGTGGCCATGCCGAAAATCAGCAGGGCATCACGCGCGCCGACCGCCTCGGCCAGCAAGGCAGCACAAGCACCGGCGAGGCCGACGGCAACATATCCAGTAGCCTCGTTGATGCCGACGGCAAGCCCGCGCTGGTGACTGCCGGCGAGGTCAATCTGGCTGGTCACCGTCATCGTCCAGGTGAAGCCCTGGCTGATCCCGAGAAACACGTTCGCGATCACGATCCACCACCAGTTGGGTGCCGCCCAGATCAGCAGCGGGATGGGAATGGCTGCGATCCAGCCTGCGATGAGGACAGGCTTGCGGCCGAACCGGTCGGCGAGCCCGCCGGCGACAAGGTTGAGCGCACCCTTCACCAGGCCGAAGGAGAGCACGAAACTCGCGAGAAAGAGAAAGGCACCGGGTGCGACGCCGAACTCGTGCGCGAGGGTCGGCAGGACCGCGCGCTCCATGCCGATGACAAGACCGACGAAGAAGACCTGTAGCGCCTGTAGGGTAAACTGGCAGCGATTGGCCGCAATGCCGCGGATATGAGCCGCGGCGTTCGCCACCGTGGTCACGCGGTGAAGCCCGCATTCCAGGCACGCAGTTCGGCTGCGCCATCGGGGGCGGGCGGGATATTCTCGAGCATGAAGGCGACGAAGCGCTCGGCATCGTCGATGCGGAAGGCGGGGTTGTGCCGCCGCTCAAAGCCGATGGTGGACACCGGTTTGCCCGAGAGACCTCGGCCACAGACAGAGCCAGCCAGAGCACCGGGTAGCACCTCGATATGATCCGGCAGCGCCTTGAGCCGGACGAGGCTGGCGAAGAGGTCGCGCGCGCCGCGCGCGGCGTCGGTCGCAAGCTCGGTCCGGCCGACATCGCCCACCATGAGCGTGTGGCCGCCGAGCACGCTCCATGGCTCATCTGCGCGGGTGCGATCGGTCACCGTGAGGCAGAGATGCTCCGGCGTGTGACCGGGCGTGTGCAGAACCTCGAGCACGACATTGCCGATTTCGAGCCGTTCGCCGTCAGCGAGGCGGCGGCACGCATAGCCGACCTCGGCGGATTCGTGGATGGCGTATTCGGCGCCGGCCGCTTCGGCCAGCGCGCGGCCGGCGGAGCGGTGATCGGCATGCAGATGCGTGTCGATCACGAGGTGGATCGGCGAGCCGGAGGCCGAGGCGGCGTGCAGATAAGGTTCGATCGGAAACAGCGGGTCGACAACCACGCCGGCGCCCTTGCCGACACAGCCGAGCAGATAGGAGGCCGCCGTGGGATCGGTGTGCAGGAACTGTCGCAGGATCATGAGTGTTGCTCCCGGCTGAGGTGGCGATCTTGTCGCCAGCGCGCTATCACATTATCATTCGCGATATTGATCGAATGAGTCGAAGATGAAGTCAAGCAGCGGTCCAAAGCAACAGATTTTCAGCCATCTCGCCGAGATCGCCGCGGCGCTTGCGCATCCGCACAGGATCGAAATTATCGAACTGATCGCCCAAGGTGAGCGCAGCGTGGAGGATCTTGCCGAACGGATTGGCCTGTCGCTCTCGAACACGTCCCGCCACCTGCAGGTCTTGCGCCGTGCCCGCCTTGCGGCGCCGCGGCGAGAGGGCAAGAACATGTTCTATAGCCTGGTCTCCGAGACCGAGGTGGTGACGTTGCTGGGCAGCCTGGGTCGAGTGGGCGAACGGAACATCGCGGAAATCGACCAGGTGCTGCAGGCGTATTTCCGGGCGCGGGATTGTCTCGAGCCCGTATCGCGCTTGGCCCTGCTTGAACGCCTCCGGGACGGCAGCGTGACACTCCTCGATGTCCGGCCGGCGGACGAGTTCGCCCGGGGCCACTTGCCGGGTGCGTTGAACATTCCCCTCGATCAGCTGGATGCGGCGCTGGGCGGCTTCACCGAGAATGTCCAGGTCGTCGCGTATTGCCGGGGACCCTATTGCGTTCTGTCATATGACGCCGTGGCGCAGTTACGGGCGCGTGGCGTGCGGGCCATCCGACTGGAGGATGGTTATCCGGAGTGGAAGGCGGCGGGCTTACCCGTCGAGACTTGATCGCTCGTGGATCTCACCCGCAGGCGGGGTGATTTCACGCTATGTGGCATTGACGGCCTTATAGAGCGCAGTGTTTCCGGTTAGGATCCCTGGCACACATTTGAGGTTGCGATTTAGGGAGAATATGAATCCGCTCCGCTCACTGACCCCTGGCAAGGCATCATGAATCAGTGGCTCAGGATACCAATCGGCGTTTAGACCCATCGCCGAATAACCGTCGGATTTGCTTGGGCATGAGCGGAAACCCGCCATTCCGCTTTCGTGAAGAGTTTCGGGCGCCGTGAGGCGTACGAAAGTCCCCGAGGAAGGAACCCGCGGTGAGCGAGCACTGGCCTATGGGGAATTCGATTTTGGGCTGGTGGGCTGGATGTATCGCTTGGTACGGCTGTCGGGCTGGTGACTGGCGGCGACGCGAGGCTGGTGCACGGCGTGGTGGTGTTTTCTGGTCGGGTCGTCGTCGGATGAGGCGATTGGATCAGGGTTTGCCGCCACGGGCGCAGGATTGGCGGTTGGCCGAAGCACGGTGGCTGCGGCGCTGGTAGCGAGTTGCGGATGTCGTCTGCGCCGGGTCACGGCGAATGTATTCCGGCGGATGACGTGCGCTGCGGTGGGGCCCTGGGCTGAGACCAGCGGGCGAAGGTCTCGACGATGATCATGTGGCCGCCGCAGCACGGGCACGGCGGACGGGTATCGAGCACTTCTTCCGGCCTGTTATCATCGGGTGGAGATGCTGCGACGGCGAGCAGTTCGCGTGCGTGCGCGAGATTGGCCTTGCGGGTGATGCCGGCGAGCAGGCCGTAGTGGCGGATGCGGTGGAACCCACGAGGCAGGACGTGGAGCAGGAAGCGGCGGATGAACTCGCCGGCGGCAAGCGTCATGACCTGATAGCGATCGGCGCCATCGCGGCGATAATCCTTGTAGCGGAACGTGACGCCGGTTTCGTTGAAGGCGAGCAGCCGCCGGTTCGAGATGGCGACGCGATGGGTATAGCGCGAGAGATAGGCGAGCACTGCTTCGGAGCCACCGAAGGGCGGCTTGGCGTAGACGACCCAGCGTTTGTGGCGGACCGGCGAGAGGTGGCGCAGAAAGGCTCGTCGGTCTGTGAGTGGTGCGAGGCCGCCGAAGAAGGCGAGCTTGCCGGCATCAAAGAGCGCGAGCAGGCCGGTGACGAACAGGCGGCGGAACAACTTGCCCAGGACGCGCACCGGCACGAGGAAGGCCGGCCGCGTGGAGACCCAGCGCTCACCGTCGAGCGAGATGCCGCCGCCCGGCACGATCATGTGCACGTGTGGGTGGTGGGTCAGTGCCGACCCCCATGTATGGAGCACGGCGGTGATGCCGATCCGTGCGCCCAGATGCCGGGGATCGGCGGCGATCGTCAGCATCGTCTTGGCCGCGGCGTGGAACAGCAGGTCATAGACGGCAGCCTTGTTGTGGAAGGCGATGTCGGCGATCGCGGCCGGCACGGTGAAGACGACATGGAAATATCCGACCGGCAGCAGGTCGGCCTTGCGCGCGGTGAGCCAGGAGCGTGCGGCGGCACCCTGGCACTTGGGGCAGTGCCGGTTGCGGCAGCTGTTATAAGCGATCCGCCGATGGCCGCAGTCTTCGCAGGCTTCGACATGACCGCCCAGGGCGGCGGTGCGGCAATGCTCGATCGCCGACATGACCTTGAGCTGATGCAGGCTCAGCTGCCCAGCATGGGTGGCCCGATAAACGGGGCCGGCGGCGCGGAAGATATCGGCGACCTCGAGCGAGGCGCCCACCGCCTCAGCCGGCGGGGCGCTCCTGGTCGGCGGTCACGATCCCCAGCCTGTCCAGCGGACTGATCACGGCGCGCACGGTGCGCGTGGCGACCTTGGTGTAGAGCGCGGTGGTATTGAGGTGGCTGTGGCCGAGCAGGGCCTGGATCACGCGGATATCGACGCCGTCTTCCAGCAGGTGGGTCGCGAAGCTGTGGCGCAGCGTGTGCGGGCCGACCCTCTTGGTGATCTCCGCGGCCCGTGCCGCCTCGACGACGACGCGATGCAACTGCCGGGTGCTGATCGGCTTCGTCACTTGCTGGCCCGGGAACAGCCAGCCTTGTGCGTGCATCACGCCCTGTTGATGGCCGATCTTCCACCATTCACGCAGCAAGATCAGCAGATCCGCTGGCAGGATGGCATTGCGATATCGGCCCCCTTTGCCCCGCTCGACGCGGATCAGCATGCGCTCGCTGTCGATGTCGCTGACCTTCAGTGCCGCGACCTCGGCCACGCGCATGCCGGCACCATAAGCGACCGAAAGAGCCGCCTGATGCTTGAGGCAGGTGGTCGCGTTGAGCAGCCGTGCGACCTCATCCCGACTGAGCACGACGGGCAGGTTGCGAGGGTGCGGCGTCCGGATCAGCTTGCGCGCCAGATCAGGCCGGTCGATCGTTTGCGTGAAAAAGAACCGTAGCGCCGAGACGATGCTGTTCATGGTCGGTGTCGGCACCCCGGCATCGCGCTGCTCGATCTGGAAGCGGCGAAGATCTTCCGCCGTCGCCGTATCGGGTGAACGCCCCAGGAATGTGGCGAAGCGCCCCACGTCACGAAGGTAATTGCGGTGTGTCTCTCGCGAGAACCGACGCATGTTCATATCGTCGATCAAACGCTGGCGCAGCGGGCTGATCGCAGCAGTGCGGATTGATTCGTTCATCGTTCGGCTCCTTTCGGTTGAAAGAACCAAAGATGCTCCGTCACCGCCGGAATGCGCTCAATCCAGCCACAACGGCCAGGTCTCTAGCCGATCCCCCCCCCTCCCGCGCAGCGGGTTCGTTCTTCGGCCCGATCAAGCTATAAGGTGGACCTCGCGTTTTCTCCTACTTTCCTGAACGGGCTGATGAATTTGCCTGTCATGTCATTATCGCAGAGCGGTGTCACGCCTATCCCATCAGGAATTGTACCCGTCGGCTCAAGTAACGCAGACGCGACGGTT
>NC_009469.1:0-88953 GCF_000016725.1 Acidiphilium cryptum JF-5
TGGGCCGCACGAAATCGGCGCCGCCAACCATGAGAATCTTACCTAAACTGGGCGCTTCTGAATGATACAAACGCCCAGTTCTTTATCGGTAGAAGCGGTCGTTTCTTGCGCTCGGTCGAGTTAGGATGAGCGCGAGGATATCGGGATACAAGGGGAACTGCACGGGTTGTTGCCTTGCGGTCACTGCGACGATTTGTTCTGGGCGACGGCCAAGTGGGTCAAGAAGCGCTTAACCAGGGCTGTAGTAGAGTGTTCGACTAACGGTTAGGCCGATCTGCTTCGGCTGTCGCCAAGCGGCATGGACTCGCCGTCGAGGTACCGAGTGGTGTGACACGCGCGCGATCAATACCCATGATCGGGCGGCGGTACTCCAGGCATTTGGGATCACGCTATTCTTCCTGTCGAATTGGTCAGGCGTGTCCCACACGGTCAGTTGCCGCCCACACGTTAATTAATTTTGGTCCTTCAAGGTTGCCAGATAGGCGATCACATTCGCGCGCTTCTGTGCATTCGGCATGCCCATGTAAGGCATCTTGGTGCCCGGCACGGCGGCTTGCGGGTTGGTCAAGAATTTGTCCAGTGCGGCCGCGGTCCAAACGATGTGGGCGGATTTCAACGCGGGCGAGAACGGGAATCCGGCCACGCTCGCGGCTGGCTTTCCAAAGACGCCGTAAAGGCTCGGGCCGATGCCGTTTTGCCCGGCGACCACGCTGTGGCATGCGGCGCATTGTGCGCTGAAGATCGACTTGCCCTTGACCGCATTGCCATCGGGCATGCCGCCGGCCAGAGCAGGCGCCGGGAAGACCGGGAGTGCCGCTGTGGCAAAACCAGCCACGAAGACGGCGACGAATGAAACGAGGGCGATACGATTAACCATGGGAAAGCCTCCTGCAGAATGTGCCTCTAGAGTGGCACCAATCGATTCAGAACGCCACCCACATTCCAGCGAACAACGTTTCGTTGCCCCCCTCACCGCGCCCGGCGTCGTCGTAGTTGCGGGCAAGCCAATTGAATGTCGACTATATCGTATCTTCAATGATGAATTTCGCATTTGCCCAAGGGCAACCAAGCGGATCCGCCGTTGTTGAACGGGCAGTAGTCGTTCTTGGCGGTCCAATTGTTAGTATTGGATTTACCGATCGCGTTGGCGTCGATCAAAGATGCGGTGCAGAACACCGGATCGGCTGACGTCGTTGAAAGTCGGCGTCGGAACACTTCCCAGCGCCTCGAAATACCTGTGTCGTATAAGAACTTTCGCCGATTCAGAGCCCCGATGGACCTAACGCTTGAGGAATCCGCACCTAGATGCCGTAATGGGCCGAGTGCCTGGCGCTAGGCATATTTCGGCATCTAGGTCAGTAGGGGAGACACTCATTCCATCTAAAATGCCACCCACATTCCAGCGAACAACGTGTCATTGGCACCGGCACTACGACCGAAGCCGTCGTAGTTGTGGGCCAATCCATTAAACGTGGGATAAACCGTATCGGTCACAAATAATTTGGCGTTCAACCATGGCAGCCACTTGGGTCCGCCATTATTGAACGGGTAGTAGTCAAGCTCTGTTGTCCAGCTATTCGTGTCTGGCTTTCCATTTGCGCTTCCACCAATTGGTGATGGTGCGTACAGCAGCGGATCAGCGTTACCATAAACTGTGCGGAAAGATTCAATAACACCGTATTTTTGAAATAGAAGCTCAGAGACACTAAATGTTAGTATATCTAGAGTATCGGAAGGATTTGCAGTAATTCCGAGCGGATAGCTTGCCCTCCAATCCTGCGTCTCGTGAACAAAATTTGCTTGGATCGAAAGTGCCTGCTTCGCTGTGATGTACTGGAATTGGGAGTCAGCGGCGACGTCGAGGATTCGATCGGTAGGTCCGTTGAGCCTGCCCGATGGGTAGGGGCGGTCAAATAATGCGTATGACCCGACCTCGAACGAGTTGTTTGCCCAAGTGTGCTGGAACGCAAGCCTGACATATGGAATGACGCCATTAACGCGCGGCGCTGGACCAACCCCCAGTGCGTAGCTGAGGTGGTTAGGAAGCGACTTGTAAAGGTCGGCTTCAGTGTAAAGCATATCTGATGGCGTGATGTTCAAGGCGCCGTACGCACCAATGCCGTAGACTTCGCCGCCTAAGGCATCTATCTGATCATCAGCAACGGGTCCGGGTTGCACGTTTGAGTGGATATACGGGAAGCCCCAAGCAGGTATTGTGTTCCACAGGTCCGTGATGGTCGGGGCATTGTTGAACGTAAGGCCATAAAACAACGGCTTCCCGAACAGCGTAGCGGGATGTGCAAACCGGATATCCATACCATCCCAGTGAACACTCTTTGATACTCCAGAATAGGTTGCCTGAATGAATGCGCCTAGCCCAAGTTGTGCATCGAGAGCACCACCATAGAATAGGCTTGTTTGCTGCGGCACCACAACGTCGTTAGATTTGAAGCTCGGACGTAGTCCTCCCGGTATTTTGTCGTGCAACTGGGTAAAACCTATTTGAGCAGCGATGGCAACGTTTTTCCATGTCGGAAATGTTCCGCCGGCAATATATCCCTCAAGTTTGAAATCACGACCGTACGGAGTGAGTTGAGGAAAGCCGATATGACAGGCCGAGCAGGGTTCGCCAGTCTGCGCCGCAAAGGCGGGAATCGCGTAGGCAGCGCGAGGTACCGCAAGCCAGGATGCGGCAACCATGCCTGCGGCCGCAAGCCGCCAGGAATAGCGATGTGACCAAGTCTTCATTTACAGTCCCCCGTGATTTCAAACAGGCGGCCCTTCCTCACGTGTGCCAAGATGGTCGAGACGCTGGCAGGCCGCGCCATGCCAGCGACGGGGAAGGGCCGGAGCATCTCTGCCTGACCATGATAGAGGCGCGCGAGATCGACGGGAATGGCGAATGCGCGTCGCTTTTGTGGCGCCCGCTTACCACGATCGAGGCCAACGACGCTGCCGGTGCCGCCGAAATCGTACGGCTCTACCGGCTCTACCGGTTGAGGTGGAGAATCGAGGAAGTTTTCCGGTCTTTGAAAAGTGAAGCCCTCAGGCTCAAAGAAACCCGGCTGCAGGACGCCAGACACCTGTTCAAGCTGGCCCTGATCGGTCTTGCCGCAAACTCCCGCACCGTCCAGCTCGTCGATGCACGCAACGGCAGCGATAGACCGGCAACCGACATCATCGATCCCGGACTGCTCACAGCAGCGGATGCCATCGGCCCGCCGCTCGACGGCAAAACTCCAAGACAGAAAAACTTTCATCCACCCCGATCCCTCGCGTGGCTCGCCTGGATTGTCGCCCGCCTCGGTGGCTGGAACTCCTACTACAAGTCGCCAGGTCTCAAAACCATGCGCGCGTAACCTGGGTAGTTACAATATGTGAGAATGCGTCGACGCGCCTTGATCTAAATCAAGGCGCGTTCGTCTTCTGCATGTTGACAAGATGCGGTTGTCGCTGCGGTGCGGCATGGAAATCGCAGGAGTGATGGCTCATGGCGGAGACGGAATTCCCGGTTCTGCTCGCGACCAATGTGTTGGGATTGCTTCCCGCGCCGGCTCTGATGCGTGCTACGATTTTGCTGATGCGCCGGCTTGGCCGAACACATCCGCGGTTGTTCCGCGCCCTCGCAGCCCATAAGCCCTGCACGATCGGTATCGAGCCGACCGATCTGCGGCATCGATTCGTGCTCCGCTTCGGGGGAGGGCCAGCATCACTGGTGCCGACATCGACCTTGGAGCAGTCCTTGAATGCCTGCGTGAGGGGCCGGTTAGCGACATTGGTGGGGCTGCTCGAAGGCCGACTCGACAGCGATGCGCTGTTCTTTTCCAGAGAGGTTGTCATTACAGGAGACATTGAGGCGATCGTCAGCTTGCGCAACGCACTCGATCGCGAAACCGTCAATGTATTCAAAGCGGCAACCACACTGTTCGGACCGGGAGAACGTGCCGCCCGGCGGGTGGCACTCATGCTCGAGCGGCGGCTCACCGCTGCGCATCAGCGCCTAACCATGGGGCACGAAGCGCTGCATACGGCAAGACGAGAAGAACATCCCGTCACCGCGTATTGCGAACGGGTAGAGGCAGAGTTGCAGGCATTGAGAACGCGCATGGCCAAGATTGAAGCGCAAACGAGGCGTCGGAATCCCATCGGTGCGGTGACATGACACGCTATCTCGAACTGGTCTGTCCGGCGGGCACTCTTGCTGCCTTGCGCGTCGCGGTCGACGCTGGAGCCGACACCGTCTATTGCGGTTTCCAGGACTGCACAAATGCCCGCAACTATCCTGGCCTGAATTTTACCCGCGAAGATTTACACACGGGCATCAGCTACGCCCATGCCCGCGGTTGCCGCGTCTTCGTCGCTGTCAACACGTTTCCCCGAGCCGGCGACCTTGGACCATGGCAGCGCGCGATCGATGATGCTGCTTCATGCGGCGCAGATGCGGTTATTCTTGCCGATCTCGGCGTGCTCGATTATGCGTCGCGCCGCCATCCAAACTTACGACGGCACCTCTCGGTGCAGGCGGCCGCAGCGAGTCCGCTCGGGATCCGATTCTACCGGGACATCTTTGGGATCAGCCGTGTCGTGCTACCACGCGTGCTTTCGGTCGAAGAAGTCACGTCGTTGATCGGACAAACAGGCATCGAGGCCGAGGCGTTTGCCTTTGGCAGCCTTGGCACGATGGTGGAGGGCCGCTGCTTTCTCTCCTCTTATATGACCGGCCGGTCGCCGAGTAGCGACGGTGTCTGCGCTCCGGCCGAGTGTGCTTCCTACCATGAGGACGGGGATCGCTTGGTCTCCCGTCTCGGCGAAGTCATGATTAACCGATTCGCGCACAATGAGCCGGCAGCCTACCCGACCCCCTGCAAGGGTCGCTTCCTAGTACACGGCCGTCCGAGTTATCTGTTTGAGGAGCCGACCGGTCTCAACGTTATCCCGCTCCTCGCGGAACTCAAGGCGGCCGGGGTAACTGCCTTGAAGATCGAGGGCCGCCAGCGCAGTCGCACCTATGTGGCCACCGTCGTCACCGCTTTCCGCCACGTCCTCGACGCGCTTGCCGAGGGCGCGCCGACGGCACCGATTCCCGCCGTGCTGCGTGAGGTCGCCGAAGGAGGACGCGAGACATTCGGCGCCTATGCGAAAGGCTGGCGATGAGCTGTTTAACCTTGGGGCCGTTGCAGTTCCACTGGCCCGCGGCGCGTAGGCGGGATTTCTACGCTCGTATCGCCGACGAGGCGCCTGTCGAGTGCGTCTATCTCGGCGAGGTGGTTTGTAGCAAGCGTCTGCCTTGGTTCGAGAAAGACCTACCGAAGATCGCCGAGCGTCTGCGTCGAGCAGGAAAGCAGGTCGTGTTCTCGACACCGGCGTTGATCATCACCGATCATGAGGTCGCGATGATCCGCGCGCTCTGCGAGACAGGTGATCTGATCGAGATCAACGATCTCGCATGCCTGCAACTGCTAAATGGGCAGGCATTCGTCTCCGGTCCTCTGGTGAACGTTTTCAATGAAGGTGCACTCGATGTCCTTCTCCGTCTGGGTGCCATGCGGGTGAACGCGCCAATGGAGCTATCCATTGGCGCGATTGCCACGTTGGCGGCACGGAACCAATCGAGTGAGGTTGAAGTGTTCGTTTTCGGCCGCCAACCGCTGGCCATCTCACAACGCTGCTATCACGCGCGCGCACATGATCTGCATAAGGATAATTGCCAGTTCGTCTGTGGCCAGGATGCGGATGGTTTGGAGATCGCACAGCTTGACGGGCGTCCACTGCTGGCAATCAACGGCACGCAGACCCTTTCGCACGGCCATGTCGCTCTGCTCGAAGAACTCACCGATCTCCAGGCAGCAGGCGTCACCCATTTCCGTCTTTCGCCACACGCACTCGACATGGTCGAAATCTCCACACTTTACCGCGCCGTGCTCGACGGCATTTATGACGCGAAGGAGGGGCTCACGCGCCTGCGCGAACTCACCGCGCAGCTGCCGTTTGTCAATGGTTATCTGCATGGGCGCGCCGGGATGGACTGGCAGCCTAGCCGGGCAGGATAGAGGCAATAGCAGCAGCCTTCCGGACACCACATTTTTGGGATCTACCAAACCACGGGAAGCATTCTGAGTATGGACTGTAGTGGCAGAGTTATCAGTAAAAGCTTCGGGCGGATGACCGGCGGAAGCGAACATTACATTGTCATCGAACCACCCGCTGATCTCGACCTCACCGAGCAGCTCGCCTGTCTTGAGCAACGTTATGATGAAACACGGCAGGAGCTCGGTCTGCCGGCCGGCGGTTCCGTGTTCCGGCGATTGTTCGTCAGCGATGCGATGAACCAGGCACCTTTGCTGCGGCGCAGCCGTTTGGCAGAGGATGAAGATGGCTCTCCTGTGGCACTGTCTATCATCCAGCAGCCGCCTCTCTCAGGAACCAAGCTGTCCCTTCTTGCCTATCATGTCAGCGGAGCTCTCGATCTCTCCAAGCGCCGGCTTACGCCGCGGCATGTCGTGGTCGAAAAAAATGGTCTTGCCCATCTCTGGACAACAGGTCTTTGCCCGGGATCGGACGATAGGCTGGTTCCTGTGACACAACAGACACGGCGGATGTTCGACACTCTTATCGATGGGCTCGATGGTCTCGGGGGCACCCTACACAATAATTGCGTCCGCACCTGGATTTACGTCAAGGGCATCGACGTATTCTATAAGGATATGGTGACAAGCAGGAGTGAGATGTTTCTTGAACAGGGTCTGTCGGCAGAGACGCATTTCATTGCCAGCACCGGCATTGAGGGTGCGTGCGCACACAGATTCGATATAGTAACGATGGATGCCTACTCGATCCTCGGGCTTGCACCACAACAGGTGTCCTATCTCAATGATTTCGATCGTCTTTGCCCGACGAGGGACTACAACGTAACCTTCGAGCGTGGCACCCGCATTGCATATGCCGATCGCGCCCATCTCTTTATCTCGGGAACGGCCAGCATTGATCGCTCCGGGCAGGTAGTTCATCCCGGAAATGTGATGCGCCAATTCGACCACGCGCTCGACAATGTGGAGGCGCTTTTGCGCGCCGGCTCGGCGGGACTCAGTGAGCTGATGCACCTCATCGTCTATCTGCGTGATCCAACCGACCATCCACGTATCAAAACGGCATTGTCGGAGCGCTTGCCCGGCGTCCCGGCGATCATTGTACAGGGTCCGGTTTGCCGGCCGGAATGGCTGGTAGAGGTCGAGGGCATAGCCATCGCCGATAATGAAGATCTGACCCTTCCAAGTTTCTGATCTTCCGAGTCTTCGCAATGTTCGGCCGTGGAGTGTCGTCATAAGCGACCGCACAAGAAGCCGCATAGAAAGCCGTTGATATTAGGCTGAAGTCAAAGGAATGTATGAGCGGGCAGAAGCGGGATAATTTTCAACTCTACTGTCTATACGCGGAAATTCGCAGCCGCGAAGCGCGTGTCGGCTTGCTAGACGGACGCTTACACAGGAGGTCTATATATGAGCGATATGCCGACTAATCTTACCGAAACATCACCGTTACGACTTAAGACGGGACTAGCCGAAATGCTCATGGGTGGGGTCATCATGGATGTCACTACCGCAGAGCAGGCGAAGATCGCAGAGAATGCCGGTGCAGTGGCAGTGATGGCACTCGAGCGGGTCCCCGCACAGATACGAGCCGAGGGTGGCGTCGCTAGAATGGCTTCCCCGAAAAAAATCAAGGAGATCATGACTGCCGTTTCGATCCCCGTGATGGCAAAATGCCGGATCGGCCATTTCGCCGAAGCGCAGGTGCTTCAGGCTCTCGGCGTAGATTTCATCGATGAGTCGGAAGTTCTGAGCCCGGCTGATGAAATGCATCATATCAACAAGCACGCTTTCGTATCTCCTTTCGTCTGTGGGGCACGTAACCTGGGCGAGGCACTGCGGCGGATTGCCGAAGGAGCCGCAATGATAAGGACAAAAGGGGAGGCCGGTACCGGCGATGTGATGCACGCAGTCCGGCACGTCCGACAAATCACCAAGGATATTCACGCCTTAACGATTCTACGCGAGGATGAACTGTATGCCGCCGCAAAGGAATTGGCGGCTCCCTACGAGTTGGTAAGAATCGTCGCCAGTATCGGCCGACTGCCCGTGCCAAACTTCGCGGCCGGCGGCATTGCAACCCCTGCTGACGCGGCGCTCGTCCGTCATCTAGGGGCAGAAGCAGTTTTCGTAGGCTCTGGTATCTTCATGAGAGACTCACAGAATTTTGTCGATCCTAGCGAGGCACAATCACGCGCAGAAGCAATAGTCCAGGCAACAACGCATTACGACAACCCCCAGATCCTTGCCGAGATCAGCGAATCATGCCTCGGAGCCATACACGGCCTTGCTGCGGCTAGTTTGAAAGAAGAAGTGTTGCTCCAGACTCGAGGCTGGTAGGTGCTGCCGATAAGGGATTGACAGACTTGCCGCTGAAAATCGGTGTTGTGGCTTTGCAGGGCGATTACGCGGCACATGCGGAGGCTTTGCGCAGTAGTGATACCGAGATTGTGTTGGTCCGCGCGACAAAAGAATTGGCTGATCTTAACGGCTTGGTGATTCCGGGCGGCGAATCGACGGCGCTCCTCAAGCTGCTCACACGCGAAAATATGTTCGAAGCCGTGCGTGAGTTTTCTATAGCCAAGCCAGTGTTCGGTACCTGTGCCGGCTGCATTATCCTCGCCAAAAAGGTTCTGCCGTCGCAGCAGCAAAGCCTTGCGGTTTTGGACATAGTCGTGCAGCGCAACGCTTATGGACGACAGAACGAATCCCGTGTTGCTATGGGAAATTGCGCCCTCTCCGGTGGGGGGCTCGAAATGGTCTTCATCCGCGCGCCGTGTATCGTGAGGGCAGGCTCCCGCGTGGAAATTCTGGCACGATATGGAGGTTTTCCTACCTTGGTTCGTCAGGGCAACATACTCGCAGCCACCTTCCACCCTGAATTGTCTACGGACCGACGGATCCACCGCTTTTTTTGCGCCATGATCCGCAGCGGAGAGCCTTGTCTAACCTGAAAATTCTTGAAGCGGTATTCGGCTTTGGACGTCATGCGGGCCTTACGACAGGACATTGGGCAGGCGCGGAGCAGCGCAGGCGTGTGGGTCCGGGGCTGGCGGGCTTGGTGATGGCGAGACGCCGGGATTGGAGGGATGCGGGCTCGGCGGGGCACATGCCCCTGGGCTTATGTGATCAGCCCGGGCAGCCTGGCGAGAGCATAAGCGAGGATCGCCTGATTGGGCGAACTGCGTGACAGATGCAAGCGGATCGACTTACTGAGGGTCTCGATGTGGACGGCGAGCTTGATAAGTCGCAGGCGATTTGTGTCGAACTAGCAACAGCGCCAGAGTGACCGGCGCGGCATCAGGACGCCGAATGCCACCTTCACCACCCTGGCAAAGCCCACACCACTGCAAGCCGCCGCCTTCGACCTGTTCGGGATCGAACTCATGCGTGTCCAGTAAACGTCAATACCAGGTCAGAAACTTCATCGATAAATACATGGATTTTTGTACCAATCAGAAAACCCACGGCTTACTCGGCGCGCATTCCTCTGATGAAAATACTATATATTGCGTTTGTTATCGATTCATGCCACTAGATATTGACCGTAACGGAGGATTTCTGATGTGCGATACAGCGGTTGTAGGGCGCGGATTTGCCCAGCGGGTAACCGAGGGTTTTGCTTCGCAAAACCTCGTCGATCCCATTGCCACACTTGAGGAATACCTCAATCGTGAAGACTGGCGGGTTAAGGCCAATGCCAACCAGAGCTACTCGCTTGGCGGATTGATTCTTCACGGCGCGGCAAAGCTCGTTGCCAATTACTGGCTCGATCATATTTATCCACCTGAGGTCGGCCGCGCCCATCGGGAGGCTGACCTCCATATCCACGATCTGGACATGCTTGCTGGCTATTGCGCCGGCTGGTCCCTACGCACATTGCTCGTGGAAGGCTTCAACGGCGTCGCGGATCGTGTCGAGGCGTCGCCGCCGAGACACCTTTCAAGCGCGGTCGGCCAAATGGTGAATTTCCTGGGCACAATGCAGAATGAGTGGGCCGGAGCACAGGCATTCAGTTCTTTTGACACCTATCTCGCGCCGTTCGTGCGCAAGGATGGTCTTTCCTATGCCGAGGTTCGGCAGAATATCCAGGAATTCATCTACAACCTCAACGTTCCATCCCGCTGGGGAAGCCAGACGCCATTCACCAATATTACGTTTGACTGGGTATGTCCCAAGGATCTCCGTGATCAGATACCCCTGATTGGGGGCAATGAAATGCCCTTCCGCTACGGCGATCTGCAGGCGGAAATGGACATGATAAACCACGCCTATATCGAGGTGATGAGTGCCGGTGATGCCAACGGCCGCGTCTTCACCTTCCCAATCCCGACCTATAATATCACGCCAGATTTTGATTGGGATTCGGAGAACGCCGAACGTCTTTTCGCAATGACCGCGAAATATGGATTGCCCTATTTTCAGAATTTTCTGAACTCCGATCTCGAGCCCCATATGGTGCGCTCGATGTGCTGCCGACTGCAGCTCGACCTGCGCGAATTGCTCAAGCGCGGTAACGGCCTGTTCGGATCAGCCGAACAGACCGGATCGATCGGGGTCGTGACGATCAACTGTGCACGGCTCGGCTTTCAACACAGGGGTAATCGTTCAAGTCTCTTTGAGAGGCTCGATGCGTTGCTTGCGCATGCATGCGACAGCCTGGAGATCAAGCGGCAAGTGATCGGGCAATATCTCGATGCCGGTCTGTTTCCCTATTCTAAACGCTATCTCGGAACCCTGCGCAATCATTTTTCGACGATCGGCGTCAATGGAATCAACGAAATGATCCGCAATTTTACGGCGGATACAGACGACATAACGACGCCGGCGGGACATCGGATGGCCTGTGACCTGCTTGACCATATTCGGGCCAAGATCATCGGCTTCCAGGAACAGACCGGCCATCTCTACAATCTTGAAGCAACGCCAGCTGAAGGAACCACCTATCGCTTTGCGAAAGAAGACCTGCGCCGATATCCGGAAATTCTTCAGGCAGGTACGCCGGACAAGCCCTATTACACAAATTCATCACAGTTGCCTGTCGGGTTTACCGAAGATCCTTTCGAGGCGCTTACCCGTCAGGATGAACTGCAGGGTAAATATACCGGCGGCACGGTTCTGCATCTCTATCTCGGCGAACAGATCTCTTCCTCTGCGGCCTGCCGAGACCTGGTGCGGCGGGCACTGACGCGCTTCCGGCTACCCTACCTCACCGTAACCCCGACCTTTTCTGTTTGTCCGGTGCACGGCTATCTTCCAGGCGCACATCATCACTGTCCGCGCTGCGCCGCTGAAGAGCCAGCCACAATCCCACGCGTGTGTGAGGTCTGGACGCGTGTGATGGGTTATCATCGTCCGGTATCCTCGTTTAATATCGGCAAACAGAGCGAATTCATCGAACGGCGGTTTTTCGTCGAACCCAGAGCCATGTGCCATGCCACAGCCTGATGAGCCGCTGGTCAGTGGCTGGGCGCCGTTCACCACCCTTGATTTTCCCGGACGCCTTGCTGCGACGTTCTTTCTCCGTGGCTGCCCACTCCGTTGCCGCTATTGCCACAATGTGGATTTGCAGGCACGCCGAGGGACTTCTCCCTTACGATGGCTGGAAGCGCTGACTTGGCTTGATCAGCGACGTGGTCTGCTTGATAGTGTTGTCTTTAGTGGCGGCGAACCAACAATGGATCGGTGCCTGGAACAGATGATACGTGACGTTCGCTCATTGGGGTTTGAGGTCGCTCTGCATACGGCCGGCGTTTCGCCGAAACGTCTTGAGCGGGTACTGCCTATGCTCCAGTGGGTTGGTTTGGACATCAAGGCTCCGTTCGGCGACTATGCTCGGATCACTGGCTCCGAGGCGAGCGGTGCCCGAGCGCGAGTCGCCCTTGCGATGCTCCGTGAAAGTGGCGTGCCGTACGAAGTGCGGACCACCGTGCACCCAGCATTGCTGGATGCACAAGTGCTTCAGACTCTGGCGCTCGATCTCCGAGCGAGTGGCATCGGACGGTGGGTGCTTCAGCCGTTTTGTGGCCGTGGCTGCGTGGAGCCAGCGCTAAGCGCAGAAAACATCAGCATTGAGACATCTCTTGTTACACACTTGCGACGGATTATTCCAGAAATCGTCGTTCGTTCGAATGGTTGTTGATCGAGGACCATTTTCTGGATGGGTAATCTTACACAGTTCGTGCTTTCGCTGAACAAGAGAGGCACGAGAAATGGTCCGCATCTGTCCCAGCCGCTGTTCCAGGCGTCGCTCCGTCAGCTGGGCTGTTCAACGCTTTGGGATATTGATGAGAGCAAGGATGTGGTTGAGGCCAGCAAGCGCGGTGCGGTAGCCGTCTTGGCTAAGCCCCCTAACGGTCGTCCTGGGGCCGTGGGCAGGGGCTACGCATGAAAATTTGGGGCATAATTGACGGCACGGAATCGAGTGTGATTCGGGGAGTCTCCTTGAGATTGGGAGACGTGCATGTCGGTGAGGCGGCTTGTGGAGGAATTTTCGGCCCTGACAGACCCCCCACTGAGGCGGCAAGGTCGAGCACCGGCTGATTGATATTCTGGTGATTGCGGTGTGCGCGGTGATCTCCGGGGCGGAAAGCTGGGAGGATATGGCGCTATATGGCCGCAGCAAGCAGGATTGGCTGGGCACGTTTCTGGCGCTGCCGAACGGCATTCCATCCCACGACACCTTCCGACGTGTGTTCATGCTGATCGATACCGGGCGTTTCGAGGCCTGTTTCGAAGCGTGGGCGCGCTCATTCGGGACGACTTTGGACCGGGAAGTGGTGGCGATTGACGGGAAAGCGAGCCGCGGTTCGTTTGATCGCAGCCGGGACCAGGCGGCGTTTCACGTTGTGAGTGCATGGGCAAGTGATCGGGGACTGGTGCTCGGCCAGCGTCAGGTCGGCGACAAATCGAACGAGATCACCGCGATCCCGGAATTGCTGGATGTGCTGGACATCAAGGGCGCCATTGTCACGCTGGACGCGATGGGGTGCCAGCGAGCCATCGCTGCCAATATCCTTGAGGGGGGCGCCGATTATTTCGTCACTCTGAAAGCCAACCAGGGGAAAAAACACAGCGCCGTGGCGGAGCTTTGCGCAACCACCTGCTTCAGCCGCTCACCCACTCATCGGCCGGTCCACGACGAATTCGATGATGGTCATGGCCGTCTTGTTCGGTGCCGGGTATTCGTCTGTCCGGACGCCGTAGCGCTGGAACCGCTGCGCGACTGGCCGGGGTTGAAGAGCGTTCTGGCCGTGGAAACCATCTGCGGTGTCAACGGATCCGGCAAGATCGAAGCCGAAATCCGCTACTTCCTGTCCAGCAGCGACGATCAACCCGAAATCCTGGCAAGAGCGATCCGTCAACATTGGCAGATCGAGAACAGCCTACACTGGGTACTCGACGTCACCTTCAACGAAGATCACTGCCGGATCCGGGATCGCAACGCCGTCCAGAACTTCTCCCTGCTTCGCAAGATCGCAATCAACCTCGTACGCCGCCATCAGAGCCCGAATCTGAATGGTAGTGCGTCTATCGGTTGCGTGTGATTTTCCTTGTGAGCAGGCGGATATGGGCAAGGAAGAGCCATGCGGTGGCGCTGGTAACGGTGGCCTCGAAATCCTTTGCAAGACGTCGGCATCTGCCGAGCCAGGCGAAGGTTCTCTCCACGACCCAGCGTCGCGGCAGGAGTTCGAACCCGCTGGCGGTGTCGGAGCGCTTGACGATCTGTATGGTCCATTTGCCGATTTTTGCGAGGCGTCCATTGAGTTTGGGACCGGCATAGCCGCCGTCGGCGAACACGTGCCGCAACCAAGGATACAGGGATTTGACGGATTTGAGCACGTCGGGCGCCCCATCCCGATCCTGAATACCGGCATGATGAACGACGGCGCCGACGAGGTGGCCAACTGTATCGGTGACGATGTGGCGCTTGCGGCCCTTGATCTTCTTTCCGGCATCGAACCCGCGCGGCCCGCCGGCTTCGGTGGTCTTGACCGACTGGCTGTCGATCACGCCGGCTGTGGGTGACGCCTCTCGTCCGGCTATTTCCCGCGCCTGCATGACCAGGACGTGATTGATGCGATCAAATGTGCCGTCGCGACAGAAGCGGTAAAAATACCCCTGCACAGTGGTGAACGGCGCGAATTCCTTCGGGATCTGCCGCCACTGGCAACCGGTCGACAGCATGTAGAAGATGGCCTCCACAATCCTTCGCAGCACCACCGTCCGGGGCCGGCCTCGATGCAGCGGCAAGGGCATGAATGGTTCGATCAAGGCCCATTCGGCGTCGGTGAGGTCGCTTGCGTAGCGCAATCCGGCCCGGCAATATCGTTGCCGGGCGATTTCAGTCCAGGCCATCATGTCTCCGTTCGTCTTCGCAAACGAACTGAATCACAACCCGCTGAAATCGCTCAACTATCTTTTGCGGTCAGGTGCGGATTCCGGAGAATTCGCCCATGGATTCCGATTTTAATTCGCCCACGATTCCGACGTTTATTCGCCCGGGGATTCCGAGATTTATTCGCCCGGGTAGCGGTCTCTGTGGCTGTTGATTTCGTTGCTCTCCTGTTCTTGTTGGGTCAAGCGGTTTTTGGGGTTTGCTTGCGGGTCTTGCGCAGGCTTTCACCGGTGAGTTCGATGCGGTGGGCATTGTGGAGCAGACGGTCGAGAATGGCGTCGGCGTAGGTCGGATCGCCGATCAGCTCATGCCAATGCGCCGGAGGGATCTGGCTGGTGATGATGGTGGCGCGACGGCCGTAGCGATCCTCGACGATCTCGAGCAGGTCGTGACGGGCGCTGGCGTCAAGCGGTGCAAGGCCGAAGTCGTCGAGGATCAGCAGATTGACGGTGCCGAGAGTGCGGATCATCCGGCCGTGCCGCCCTTCGGCGCGGGCGAGTGCGAGTTCGGTGAAGAGTTTCGGCGCGCGCTGATAGAGCACGCTCCTGTCATCACGACATGCCTTGTGACCGAGGGCGCAGGCCAGCCAGGATTTTCCGACCCCTGTCGGCCCGCTCAGGACGAGATTGTCGTGCGCGTCGATCCACTCACCCTGGATCAGCTTCTGGAACAGAGCCCGATCGAGGCCGCGGGCACTCCGGTAATCGACATCCTCGATTGCAGCGTCATGGCGCAGCTTGGCATGGCGCAGCCTTGTGCTCAACCGCTTGTCACGTCGGACGGTGATCTCGCGGTCGAGCAGAAGGCCGAGCCATTCGGCGTGACTGAGGCTGGGGGTTTCGGGATTGGCGTGCAGCTCGGTGAACGCGCGGGCCATGCCTGCAAGACCGAGCTGGTGGATCTGATCGAGGGTCGGATGGTTCAGCATGAGGCTTCTCCTTGTCATCAGTGGAAATATCCGCCGCCCCTGATGTTGGGGTGGCGGATCGGGGTGGGATCGGGACTGGCGGTGCCGGCGGCTCGCTCCAGCCGGTGATCGAGGATGGATTTGACCGAGCCGTAGGTCAGGGTGCCGATGGTGAGCGCGCGCTCGGCTGCGGCGTCGAGCCGGTCGGCGCCAACACTGCGGGCCAGGCGAAGGATGCCGATGCAGGCGCGGAACCCCTGCTCCGGATGAGGCCGGCGTTCGAGGATCAGGGTGCAGAGTGTCGCGACCGACGGGCCGAGCCGTGCGGCTTCCTGATGGATCCGCGCGATGGTCCAGTCGCCGTAACGCCGGTGGCTCGAGGGCATGTGCTCGGCGATCGTCGTGTGCTTGCCGTTGCCCGACCCGCGCGCATGCACGGCGATCCGCTCGCCACGGAGAAAGATCTCGACCGTGCGCACGGTGAACCGGGCCTCGACCTCGGCGCGGGCGTGCCGGTAGGGGACGGAGTAAAAATGCTTCTCGATCTCGACGTGATAATCGATGCCGACCCGCCGGCGCCGCCATTGCGCCAGCACATAGGGTTCGGCCGGCAGTTCCTTCAGCGCGGGACGATCGAGTGTTTCCAGCAGATGCCGTCTTGTCGCCCCCAGGCGACGGACGACCCGCTCCTCGTTCAGCCAGCGGCAGAATTCAGCGATCGCGGCATTCAGTTCGGCGAGGCTGTAAAATGCCCGGTTGCGCAGCTTGCCCAGCAGCCACCGCTCCGCCAGCAAAACCGCCACCTCGACCTTCGCCTTGTCACGCGGCCGCCGCGGCCGCGCCGGGAGAATGGCCGTGCCGTAATGGCGCGCCATATCGGTGTAGGTCCGGTTGACCTGTGGATCGTAGAGGCAGGCGCGGATGATCGCGACCCTGGCGTTGTCGGGCACCAGCAGCGCCGGCACGCCGCCAATTGCTGCCAGAGTGCGATTATGCGCCTCGATCCAGTCCGGCAGGGTCTGGGTCCAGGTCGCCTCAGCATAGGTGAAGCTCGATGCGCCGAGAACGGCGACGAAGATCTGGGCCGCACGCGTCTCGCCGGTGAGTCGGTCGATCACCACCGGCACCGTGTCGCCGGCATAATCGACGAACAGCTTCTCGCCCGATGCGTGGGTCTGGCGCATCGTCACCGGTAGCCGGGCTTCCCAGCTCCGGTAGAGCTCGCAGAACCGGCTGTAGCGATATCCGTCCGGGTGCTCGGCGATATACTCGTCCCACAGGATCGACAGCGTCACGTGCTTGCGCTGCAACTCGCGGCGGATACGCCCCCAGTCCGGCTCATCCACACGTCGATGCCCCGGCCGCTTGCCCGCCGAGCCTTCGAACAAGCGCCTTTCCAAGGCCGCTTCGGACAGCGCCAGAGCCCCTGGCCCATCGAGCCCGGCCGCCTCCAGTCGCCGCAGCGTCAAGCGCACCGTCGATGCCGCAACCCCGACCCGGATCCCTACCTGGCGGGTCGAAAGCCCCGCCATCCTCAATCTGACAATCTCGCGCACATCGCGCATCGCAATCCGCTCCACTGGCATTCATCCACTCCCTCGATCAGACAAAGGGAGGGAACCTGAACCAGCCAGCAGAGACCTCAATCCGACCCGGCCAACCCCGCCCGCCTGGGCGAATAAAAGTCGGAACAGGTGGGCGAATTAAGCCTCCTCGACGCCGCGAGTGGAACTTCGGCGGTTCCTGAAAGTGGCGTGACCACCACCGCAGGTAGCAGCCCTGCCACGCTGGGGCCAGTTTCTTGGTTCGGCTGGAGTGCCGTTTCTTCGTCCCGGCCTGATCGTGCGCGGGGCGTCGTGCACAGCCGCGGTCAAGAATGGCCGCAGGCCATCGCGTAGCGACGCGCAGCGTTCTTGACGGCGGCGAGCACGGCGCCAGTCTTGAGGCAGACGGGCCGAGCAGCCGCATCCCGCAGTCCGATCGCGCATTGGCGCGGCATGCGGTGCCAGCCCGCACGGGACACTCTGATTGCGCGGAGCACCGCCATGGCAAGCAGCGACATCTTCACCCTCGGCCTCGGACTGACCCCACCCTGGCGCGTGGTCGACCAGCGGTTGGAAACCGACTACCAGCCGCATGAGTTGCATCTGGCCGTCGCCGCCGACCCAGGCGCCCGCTTCCCCTGCCCAACCTGCGGCCGGCTGTGCAAACCGCACGACTGGAAGGAACTGAGCTGGCGGCACCTCAACTTCTTTCAGCACGCCTGCATCATCGAGGCCCGTGTGCCACGCACCGACTGTCCGGAGCACGGCGTACTCCGCATTGCTGTGCCTTGGGCACGTCCCGACAGCGGCTTCACGCTGTTGTTCGAGCAGGCCGCGCTGGCTCTGATGCGCGAGATGCCGGTTGCCGCTGCCGCGCGCATCATCGGCGTCACCGACCAGCGGCTGTGGCGCATTCTGCGGTACTATGTCGGCCGGGCGATCGAGCGGCTCGATCTCAGCGGGGTCGAGGCGATCGCACTCGACGAAACCGCGGCCAAGCGAGGCCACAGCTACGTCACCGTGTTCATTGACCTCGATGCGGCCGAGCGCCCGGTGCTGTTCGTCACCCCCGGAAAGGGTAAGGAATGCATGACCGCCTTCCGGGCCTTCCTGGCGGAGCACGGCGGCGAGGCCCGCCGCATCGCCGAGGTGGTGTGTGACATGTCGGCGGCCTTCCTTGCTGCTGCGGCGGAGAGCTTCCCGCAGGCCTCGGTCACCGTGGACTGGTTCCACGTCGTGCAGATCTTCACCACCGCGGTCGAGCAGGTGCGGCGCGCCGAGGCGCATCAGCACAACCTGCCCAAGGGGGTACGCTGGGCCACGTTGAAGCGACCGGAAAACCTGACCATGGCCCAGCGGCAGGCGCTCGACCAGTTGGAGAACAGCGGCTTCGCCACAGCCGAAGCCTATCGCGCCAAGGAGATGCTGCGCTGGGTTCGCCTGGCCGCAACGCCACAGGCCGCGCGCTGGCGGCTGACCAACTTCCTCAACCACGTCACCGCCCGGCTGGACGATCCCGACCACCTGCTCGATCCTGTTCGACAGGCCGTCGATACCGTACGGCGCAATGCCAAGCGGATCATTCGACGCTGGAAGTCAGGCCATTCCAATGCCCGCCTCGAAGCGCTCAATGGGCTGTTCCAGGCAGCCCGCGCTCGCGCCCGAGGCTATCGCAACACCGCTACCTTCGCGTGCATCATCTACCTGCTCGGCGCGCCCATCAACGCCATGCTCGACGTCTTCCATTCCACTTGAGACGTCGAAGAGCCCGAATTAATCTCGGAATAGGTGGGCGAATAAGTCCCGGAATCCCGGGCGAGTTAATATCGGAATCCCGGGCGAATTGAGCCCGGAATCAGCAGTCAGGCTCTCAGGCATCAAAGGCCAGTCTCAAGGGGCGACGCAAAATGGCCGCCTGGGATAACCGTTACATGGAGCAAGTGCTCACCGGCATCTTTCATGCGTAACCCCTGGGGCCGTGGGTCGGTCAGGTAATCGGCCACGCGCTGCACGCGGGTGGCGGCGCTGAAGATCGCGCGATGACAAGACAGCCAGGAGCATCCTGGCCGGCATACACTTCGCAGCCACCGCCATCTGACTCAAATGACCGCCGAGCTTAGAATTTTAATATTTTTTTTACAAAAAACTCCAAATTTTGACTCGAATTTATACGGCGTAAACCGGCATGATCTTGCGGTCCGGCAAGGTAACCTCGGTGGCCTTTGCTGCCATTTCGAACTTGTCGCAAGTGTTGGTTGAAGGGAATTATTAATGAATGACTTGTTGACAGTTCTTCTAGGCGTTGTGGTGTTTGGATTGTTCTTTCTTTACGTCCATGCATGCGAAAGAATATAAATGATGTATATCAGGTCGGTTTTGAGTAATATTTCCACGGTCTGGAGATCATATAGTGTTTGATTTCTTGATCGGTGGAACCGTTGCTGGATTAATTCTGATCTATCTCGTCTGGGCCCTTCTGCGCCCCGAGGATTTCTGAACACCATGCATCTGGCGGCGCACATCACTGGCCTGATCGCCGATGCCCTGATCTGCATCGGCAGTGCTTTCGCCATCGTCCTCGTCATCCTGTGGATGTGGCAGGTGGCACGCCAGGTTCTTCACCGGCATCCCCCCGAACAATAGCGTCTCCGAACGGAAACCCCCATGACCTTGCACGGAATAGGGTTCATCGCCCTCGCGCTCGCCCTCGTCTTCGGCGCGGCCTTTCCGCTGGGCGCCTATCTCGCCCGACTTTATCGCGGCGATCTGCGATTCCTCGCGGCGATCGAAGCGCCGATCTATCGCCTTTGCGGCATTGATCCCCAGCGCCAGATGGCCTGGGGCGCCTATGCGGTGGGCCTGCTGTTGCTCAGCCTGATCCACTTCCTGCTGCTCTACGCGATTCTCCGGCTCCAGTATTTCCTGCCCTTCAACCCCGAACACATCAGGGGCATGAGTCCGAAGCTCGCCTTCAACACGGCAGTCTCCTTCACCACCAATACCAACTGGCAGGCCTACGCGCCCGAGAGCCAGATTTCCTATGGCGCGCAGATGTTCGGCCTCGTCGTACATATGTTTATCTCCGCGGCAGCCGGGCTTGCCGCAGCGGGGGCGCTCATGCGCGCCTTCGCGAGCGGCGGCATTCGCACGCTCGGCAATTTCTACGTCGATCTCGTCCGGATCACCCTGTATCTCCTGGTGCCGATCGCCATAGTCGCCGCACTGTTCCTGATCGGCTCCGGCGTGCCGATGACGCTTGCTCCCTATGCCCATGTGCATGCCCTCGCGGGCGGGATGCAGACCATCGCCCGCGGGCCGGTGGCGTTGCAGGAGGCGATCAAGGAACTGGGCACCAACGGCGGCGGGTTCTTCAACGCCAACTCGGCGCATCCGTTCGAAAATCCGACGGCCTGGACGAACCTTCTGGAAATCTTTCTTCTTCTGGTCATCGGCTTCGCGTTGCCGATCGCCTTCGGCCATGTGGCGGGGCGGCGGCGCGACGGGCGGGCGCTGTTCGCCGTGATGGCGGTGATCCTCGCGTGCGGCATGGTGGGCGCCTATGCGGCGGAGGCGGCGAACAATCCGATCCTCGTCCATGCCGGCCTCGCGGCGCATCCCGGCAACATGGTGGGCAAGGAGGTGCGCTTCGGCGTGGCGCAGTCGACCACGTTCAATGTCGCGGCGACCGGGACCTCAACCGGCGCGGTCAATTCGTTCACCGACAGCTATCTCCCGCTGGGTGGCCTGGTTCCGCTGTTCATGATGCAACTGGGCGAGATCGCTCCCGGCGGCGTCGGCTCGGGGCTTTACGGCATCGTTCTCTTCGCGCTGCTCGCGGTGTTCGTCGCGGGGCTGATGGTCGGCCGGACGCCGGAATATCTCGGCAAGAAGATCGAGGCGCGGGAGATGAAGCTCGCGATGCTGGCAATTCTGGTGCAGACCCTGTTCATCCTGGCCGGAGCGGGTTTCTCGCTGCTGACCAAATCGGGGCTGGCATCGCTTGCCAATGCGGGGCCGCACGGTCTCTCCGAAATGCTCTATGGCTGGACTTCGGCCACCGAAAATAACGGCAGCGCCTTTGCGGGCCTTTCGGCCAACACGATGCTGCTCGATTACGGGCTGGGCCTGGCCATGCTGTTCGGCCGGTTCGCGGTGATGATCCCGGTGCTCGCGATCGCCGGATCGCTCGGCGCCAAGCCGAGGCTGCCGCATTCGGAGGGCACGTTTCCGACCGATGGGCCTCTGTTCATCGGCCTGCTGATCGGCGTCATCGTCATCCTGGTCGGGTTGCAGTTCATGCCGGCCGACCTGCTCGGCCCGATCGTCGAACATTACCTGCTGCTCGCCGGCAAGACCTTCTGAGGAGCGCTGACATGTCCCGCAAAGCCGAGACGATCGGGCTGTTCGATCGCGATATCCTGATCCGCGCGATACGCGATGCCTTCGCCAAGATGAACCCGCGGACGCTGATCCGCAATCCGGTGATCTTCGTGACCGAGATCATCGCCCTGCTGACGACGTTCGTCGGCATTCGCGAAATGGTTTCAGGCCAAGCCTGGGCTTTCTCGATCGTCATCGCGATCTGGCTGTGGATCACGGTGCTGTTCGCGACCTTCGCCGAGGCCGTCGCGGAAGGGCGCGGACGGGTGCGGGCCGAGAGCCTGCGGCGGGCGCGCAGCGACACGATGGCGAAGCGGCTGGATGATCCGGCGGATCGCGCCGCGTTCACCCTGGTGCCGGCGCCGCAGTTGCGGCGGGAGGATCTCGTGCTCGTCGAGGCCGGGGACCTGGTTCCCGCCGATGGGGAAATCGTCGAGGGTATCGCGAGCGTCAACGAAAGTGCGGTGACCGGCGAGTCCGCTCCCGTCATCCGCGAGGCGGGCGGCGACCGCTCGGCGGTGACGGGCGGCACCGAGCTCGTGTCGGACTGGCTGGTCGTCCGCGTCACGTCCGAGCCGGGCTCGAGCTTTCTCGACCGGATGATCGCCCTGGTCGAGGGGGCGGCGCGGCGGAAGACGCCCAACGAGATCGCGCTCGACATCCTGCTCGCCGGCTTGACCATCGTGTTCGTGATCGTGGTCGTCACGCTGCCCGGCTTCGCAGCCTATTCGCACACGCGGCTCGGCATCGCCGAACTCGCGGCGCTGTTCGTCTGCCTGATCCCGACCACGATCGGCGGGCTGCTCTCGGCGATCGGCATCGCCGGGATGGACCGGCTGGTGCGCTTCAACGTGATCGCGACCTCGGGCCGCGCCGTCGAGGCGGCCGGCGATGTCGACACGCTGCTGCTCGACAAGACCGGGACCGTCACCTTCGGCAACCGCATGGCCTCTGCGTTCCATCCGGTGCCGGGTGTGGATGTGCGGCGCATGGCCGAGGCCGCCGCCTGCGCCTCGCTCGGCGACGAGACGCCGGAGGGGCGGTCGATCGTGCGGCTGGCGCGGGAGGAATTCGGCGTCGATCCGGTGCTGCCGGACGGGGCGGAAATCGTGAAGTTCAGCGCGAACACAAGGCTTTCGGGCATCGATGCCGGCGAGCGGCACTGGCGCAAGGGGGCCGTGGACTCGATCCTCGACCTCGTGGGCGGCGCCGCGCCGGACGCCTTCGGCGCGGCGGTGGACCGCATCGCGCGCGCCGGCGGCACGCCGCTCGGCCTGATGGCGGAGGGCGCGCTGCTCGGCGTCATCGAGCTGAAGGACATCGTCAAGCCGGGGATCCGGGAGCGGTTCGAGGCGCTGCGGCGGATCGGCATCCGCACCGTCATGGTCACCGGCGATAACAGGGTGACAGCGAGCGTGATCGCCGCCGAGGCCGGTGTGGACGACGTGATCGCGCAGGCGACGCCGGAGGACAAGCTCGGCTATATCCGCAAGGCGCAGGCCGAGGGACGGCTGGTCGCGATGTGCGGCGACGGCACCAACGACGCGCCGGCGCTGGCGCAGGCTGATGTCGGTGTCGCGATGCAGACCGGCACGCAGGCGGCGCGCGAGGCGGGCAACATGGTCGATCTCGACAGCGATCCGACCAAGCTGATCGAGATCGTGCAGATCGGCAAGCAACTGCTGATCACCCGTGGCGCGCTGACGACGTTCTCGATCGCCAACGACATCGCGAAATACTTCGCGATCCTGCCGGCGATCTTCGCAGCGAGCTACCCGCAGCTCGGCGCCCTCAACATCATGGCCCTGGCCTCGCCGGAAAGCGCCATTCTCTCGGCGGTGATCTTCAATGCGCTGGTCATCGTCGTGCTGGTGCCGCTGGCGTTGCGCGGCGTTGCCTTCCGGCCGATGGGGGCGGCGGCGCTGCTGCGGCGCAACCTGCTGATCTACGGGCTTGGCGGCATCGTCACGCCGTTCGTCGGGATCAAGGTGATCGACCTGATCCTGAACAGTTTCCACATCTTCAGCTGATCGAGCGAGACCGTCATGTTGCGCGAACTCCGCCCCGCGTTTTCCCTTGTCGTCCTCTTCACCCTGCTGCTCGGACTGGCAGCACCGCTGGCCGTGACCGGGCTGGCGCAGCTCGTCTTTCCCTTCGAGGCGAATGGCAGCCTGATCCGGGTTCATGGACAGGCGGTCGGCTCGGCGCTGATCGGGCAGGATTTCCGGGGGGCGCAATGGTTCCATTCCCGTCCCTCGGCGCTGACGGGGACGAATGCGAAAGGCCAGACCATACCCACGCCCTATGACGCCTCGGAATCCGGCGCGTCCAATCTCGGGCCGACCAGCAAGGCGCTCGTCGCCCATGTCACCGCGCGGATCGCCGCCTATCGCAAGGCCTATGGTCCGGGGCCGGTGCCGGATGATGCGGCGACCTCGTCGGGGTCGGGGCTCGATCCGGACATTTCGCTGGCGAACGCGCTGCGGCAGGCGCCCGCGGTGGCGCGGGCGCGGGGAATGCCGGCGGCGACGGTCGAGCGCCTGGTGCGCCGCCTCGCGGTGCGGCCGGCGTTCGGCGTGATCGGCACCGCGCATGTCGACGTGCTGCGGCTGAACCTCGCTTTGGCCAGAAACAGCCAGAAATGACGGATTTCATGCTGCGATGCCGGATAAACGGAAAGCCGCCGTGGGCAAGAAAAGACATCAGATGCCGCACGTTCATTCGCTGGAAGTTGTGCCACGTATAACGATGCGGCTTTTCACGGTCTGGGCCATCATGTGGTTGATGGTATTTTCGATAGTCATATTTTATTTGATGAATAGGAAAATTGGCATAGGAGAAAAAAATTTACTGGAGTCAAGCATTTTGCCATGGATTGTTGTTTCATCGTCGATATTGATGAGATTGCTTTCGTTGAAAAGGCATATCAACACAAAATTTTTTTCTGATTATCTTTTCAGGATCGTTCAGCCATTTATTTCCATTATGGTTATCGAATATTCAATTTTATTTTTGACAAAATATAAGCCGATTTTTGTTGAAATATTTATTTGTTCGACGGTGTCCATCCTGACAATCATAATAAGTCTTGTTTCTTTAATACTGTTATCATTTTTTTCTTTCAAATTATACGGCGCCGAGCTTCCCAATCCATGGGAGTGACAAATCGAGATCAAATCGTATCGTTCTGGTTGTCGATCAAGGGCTGAATTTTGTTCCTTGGTAAAGCTTGCAAGGCAGCCGCGAAGCAAGAGCCTGAAGGAGGCATCATGAGTTTAGACCATTCCAGAACGCCCGGCCGGCGGAACCGCACGCGGCTGATCGCCGCCTCGTTTGGCGCGGCGATTTCGCTCTGCGCCCTGCAATCGGCGCAGGCATTCAATGGCCCCTCGGCGATCAAGATCGACGGCGGCCCGCTCGGCCCGCTCCAACTCAGCGGCGGCGCCGATGGCTACATGTACGCGCTCTCCGGCACCGGCAACAGCACGAACAGCGGTCTTCTGACCACCGACAAGAGTACCGGCGCCGAGTTCATGAACGGGCAGATCGAGGTCCAGAAGACCAGCGGCCTCGTGCAGTTCACCATCCAGGTCGGCTCGAACAACTCGCTGACCCTGGGCACCAAGCCCACGGCGACCTCGGTGCAGACCTTCTCCACCGGCCCGCTCTACGCCGGATATATCACGCTCGCGCCGACCAAGAACTTCTCGATCTCGGTCGGCCAGATCGGTTCGCTCGAAGGTTACGAGTCCGGCATCGACTGGAACAACGCCAACGTGCTGACGACCGACCTCTTCTATGTCGAAAATTCGCAGAGCCGCGGCGTTTCGGCGACCTACACGATGGGACCGGTCAGCGCCAGCGTGACCTTCGGCGACGGGTTCGACACCGGGGTGTTCAACTTCCTGCAGGGATTGGTCACCTACAGCTTCAACGACAACAACGCGCTTTCGGTGTTCGGCGCGACCAATCTGGGTCATACCGGCCTGCTCGCGAATACCTATGGCAGCGCCACAACGCCCTACAACCAGTCGACCGTCGGCTCCAATGGCGCCAACTATATCAACTCCACGATGATCGGCGGCTATTACAGCTACACGCATGGCAACCTCAACCTCGTGCCGGAGGTTCAGTATGTGTATGCGAAGCCTGACCAGAAGGTTGGCATCAGCAAGTTCACGAGCAATTTCGGCGCGGCGCTCTTCGCCGATTACGCGTTCGGCAAAAGCCCCTATTCGCTGGGCGGCTGGGTCGAGTATTTCAGCTCGAACGGCCCCGGCTTCTGGTTCCTCAACCCCGGAGCGCAGGGCTACGGCCTGTCGGTCACGCCGACCTGGCAGAACAAGAACCTGTTCGTCCGCGGCGATCTCGGCCTGCTGCATCTGACCAAGGTCGGCTATGCTGGCAGCACCGGCTACGGTGCGAACGGCACCGGGCGCAACCAGGCCACCTTCGTGGTCGAGGCCGGCGTGCTGTTCTGATTCCACCCTCGGCGCAATCGCGGAAAAATGGTGATCAGCAAATCACGTGTCCGGCGGCTATTATCCAGGCTCTGGAACATCATTGTTTCGGCTTGGAGAGAATCGCGCCATCCGCTTTAACCGAGCTCCGTAGATTTACCGGCGGCGCGTGGAAACAGGACGTTTGAGCATTTTTGTGAGTATCGATACTCAGGTTGAACCTCACCCTGGCGGGGCGCCGGAAGGCGTCAGGCGGCAGGGACCGGCGCCGGGACTTGCGCGCCTGCCGGAGATGGCGTGATCATCCCGCATGGGATCCGCATCGCCAGAGAACCGGCCCGACCCGGACGCGCTGCTCGCCCGCGCGAACAGTGACGGGCGCGGGCAGCTCAAGATTTTCCTCGGCGCGGCCCCAGGGGTCGGCAAGACGTGGGAAATGCTGGCCGCGGCGCGGCGGCGCTTCGAGACGGGAACGGATGTCGTCGCCGGCCTGGTCGAGACGCACGGGCGCGCCGAAACGGCGGAACAGCTCGCCGACCTGCCGGTGCTGCCGCGGCGGATCGTGCCCTATCGCGGCCGGCTGCTGGAGGAATTCGATCTCGATTCCGCGCTGAAGCGGCGGCCGGCGCTGCTGCTGGTCGACGAGCTTGCGCATGCCAACGCGCCGGGCCTGCGCCATGCCAAGCGCTGGCAGGACGTCGCGGCGCTGCTGGAGGCGGGGATCAATGTCTGGACCACGCTGAACGTCCAGCATCTCGAAAGCCTGAACGACCAGGTGGCGCGGATTACCGGCATCCGGGTGGCGGAAACGCTGCCCGACACGGTGCTCGGCCTTGCCGACGACATCGAGCTGATCGACCTGCCGCCGGAGGAATTGCGGACGCGGCTGAAGCAGGGGCTGGTCTACCGGCCGGATGTCGCGCGGCGGGCGCTGGGCGGCTTCTTCCGGCCGGGGAATCTCGCCGCGCTGCGCGAGATGGCGCTGCGGCGGGTGGCGCAGCATGTCGATCGCGACATCGCCGCCTATATGCGCGCGCAGGCGATCGCAGGGCCCTGGCCTGCGGCGGAGCGGGTGATGGCGGTGGTCGAGGCCGGCGAGGCGGCGGAGCAGGTGGTGCGGCACGCGTCCCGGCTGGCCGAGGCGCTGCGCGCGCCGTTCTTCGCCTTCCATGCCGAGCGGGCGGCGACCGGCATGGCCGTGCAACCGGCGCTCGATCTCGCGATCCAGCTTGGCGGCACCGTCGAGACGACGACGAACGCGGATGTGTTCGCCGCCCTGCTCGATGCGGCGGCGCGGCAGAACGTCGCGCATATCGTGATCGCGCGCGGCCGTGGTCGGTGGCGGTGGCGGCGCGGCCTTGCCTCGCGGCTTGCGCGGGGCGCGCGGGCCTATGCGCTGCATGTGGTTCCCGATCCCGCGGCGAGCCGGCCGGCGCCGCCGCATCGCGCGCCGCCGCCGAAGCTGATGCCTTTCGGTATCAGCCTCGGCATCATGATCGTCACGACGATCGGCGGGTTCGCCTTGCGCGGCGTGCTGCCGGCCGAGGCGATGGGGTATGTTTTCACTGCGATCGTCGTCGGCATGGCGAGCCTGTATGGCCGCAGCGTCGGCATCTTCGCGGCGCTGACCGGCTTCGTGCTGTGGAATTTCTTCTTTCTCCCGCCGATCTACACGCTTTCGGTGACCAACCCGCGGGATGTGACCGCGCTGTTCGCGTTTCTCGTCGTCGGCGTGCTGACCGGCTCGCTGGCAGGGCGGGTGCGGGCGGAGGCGGAGACCGCGCGCACGCGGATCGAGGCGCTGCGGCGGATCACGCTGTTCGGCCGCGCGCTGGCGCAGGTTTCGGACGAGGCGGGGCTGGCCGCGGTGGTGGAAGCGGAGGCGCGGGCGCTGGCCGGCGAGGCGGTGCTGCTCCTCGCACGGGGCGACGGGCTGCCCCGCGCCGGCGGGTTCGACGAGGCGGCGGTGGCGGCGGCGGAATTCGCCTGGCGCAATCGCGTGGCCACCGGCATGGGCACGACGACGCTGCCCGCATCGGCCTGGCGGTTCCAGCCGCTGGCGACCGAGGCAGGGGCGATCGGCGTGCTCGGCGTGCGGCCCGAGACCCCCCCGGCCGAGCCGGTGATCCAGACGCTCAGCGCGCTCGCCGACCAGGCCGCGCTGGCCGCCGAACGGCTGCGGCTGGCCACCAGCGCGGCGGAGGCGCGGGCGCATGAGTCGACGCAGCGCCTGCGCACGGCGCTGCTCTCCTCGCTCTCGCACGACCTGCGCACGCCGCTGACCGCGATCCGCGGCGCGGCCGAGACGCTGGCGGAAGCGGATGGCGAGCTGCCGGAAGCGACGCGGCGCGACCTGCTGGCCAGCATCGTCGAGGATGTTGGGCGGATGACGCGGTTTCTCGCCAACATCACCGGGATGGCGCGGATCGAGACGGGCGAGATCGTTGCCCGGCACGAGAAGGTGGATCTTGCGCCGGTGGTGGAACACGCGGTGGCGCGGGTGAAGGAGGCGTTCCACACCGCGGTCAACATTCCCGAAGACGCGGCCACGGTGCGCGCCGATCCGGCGCTGCTGGAACAGGTGCTGGTCAATCTGCTGGAGAACGCGGTGAAATACGGGCCCGAGGGCGGGGCGATCTCGGTGTTCGCGCGGCGCGCGGGGGACAGCGTCGTGCTGTCGGTCGCCGATGAGGGGGTGGGAATTCCGCCCGAGGATCTGCCCCATGTGTTCGACAGTTTCTTCCGGGTGGTGCGGGGCGACCGCGTGGCGCCCGGCACGGGGCTGGGGCTGGCGATCGCGCGGGCCTTCGTCGAGGCGATGGGCGGGACGATCGCCGCCGAGAGCCCGCGGCGCGACCTGCCGGCGGACGGACTGCCGGGAACGATCATCCGCGTGGAGCTGCCGGTGCCATGACCGAGGCGAAGCGGATCGAGACCGGCCGCGTGCTGGTGGTGGATGACGAGCCGCAGATCCACCGCTTCCTCAAGCCGGCGCTGGAGGCGGCGGGATATGTCGTGCTGCGGGCGGAGCGGGGGGCGGAGGCGTTGCGGCTGGCGGCGACGATGGTGCCGGACGTGATCCTGCTCGATCTCGGCCTGCCCGATCTCGACGGCCAGGACGTGATCGTGAAGCTGCGGGAATTCTCGGATGTGCCGGTGATCGTGCTTTCGGCGCGGGACCAGGAGGCGCAGAAGATCGCGGCGTTCGACGCGGGAGCGAACGACTATGTCGAGAAGCCCTTCGGCCTCGGCGAGCTGCTCGCGCGCATCCGCAACGCCTTCCGCCTGATCGCGACCGGGCAGGGGGTGCCGACCGAGGCGATCGAGATCGACGGGCTGCGGATCGACGAGGCGGCCCGCAGCGTCAGCCTCGACGGCGCCGAGATCCATTTCACCAAGACCGAATTCCGGATCCTGGCGGCGCTTGCGCGGCATCGCGGCAAGCTGGTGACGCATGACGACATCCTGCAAGCTGGCTGGGGCGATCTTCAAGAGTATGATCGTGCATATGTTAGAATATACATAAGATCAATCCGCCAAAAATTAGGTAAATTTGCTGATAATCACTTGAAAACAAAATCAGGTCTAGGATATATTTTGATATAGATATAATCTATATGAATTTTTTTCAGAAAAATACCTGCTTACCCAGCATTTTCAGCCAATTTCAGCAGCCGGTATGGCATGGGCGGTGTGTGAGCGGCGGCCCATCCGAGGCGTGGGATCATGCTGGCGAGGTCGTAACGGCGATTGAAGCGGTATTCGAACTCGGCAAGGTATCGGGGCACGTGCTTGCTGCTGATCGCCCGGTAGGTGCCGACGATGGCGGATTTGATATTGCCCAGTGCCGTGTTGACCCATTTGAACGTCGGACTTCGAGCGGCGGCCGGCCCACTGCCGGTACGGATCACGTCATGCGCGCATCCAGCATCGCTGACGTGGCCGAAATAGGCGAGGCCATCGCTGACCACGGCGTCGAAGCCGAGGGGCCCGAAGTAACGGAACGCTCCGCGGTGTAGCATAAGCGGACAAAGTGGGAACATCAGGCTGCGTGGGTGGTCGTGTCGTGGATTGGCCGGAGCGGCCGCAATCCGGCATGGTTTTCCGACGATTTCTGTTTGGCGCTCCAGATGTAGTCGCCGGTCAGGTTCACATGCTCCCAGCCGATCGGCGAGAGATGCCTGAGGAGGGTTCCGGGCACATCCTCGACCTGGCGTAGGGCCTGTATGGCTTGCGCGAGATAGCGTGTGTTCCAGAGGATGATAGCGGTGACCAGGAGGTTCAGGCCAGATGCTCGATGTGTCTGGTTCTCGAAGGTCCGGTCACGGATTTCGCCGAGCCGGTGAATGAAGACGGCGCGGGCCAGGCTGTTGCGGGCCTCGCCCTTGTTGAGTTCATGACTGCTTTCACGGCGCAGGCCCGGATCTTCCAGCCAGTCGAGGGTGAACAGCGTCCGCTCGAGACGGCCGAGTTCGCGCAGTGCCGCGGCGACGGCGTTCTGTCGTGGGTAGGCGGCGAGTTGCCGCAGGATCACCGACGCGGACACCGTGCCGGTGCGGATCGAGGTGGCGATCTTCAGGAGATCGGGCCAATGGGTGCGGATGAGATCGACGTTGATGCGGCCGGCGATCATCGGCGCGAGCGTCGGATAGGCTGCCGGTCTGGCAAAACTGTAGAGACGCCGGTCTTTCAGATCGGGAATTCTCGGCGCAAACACGTATCCAAGTAGGGCGCACAGGGCAAAGACATGATCCGACACCCCGCCGCCATCGGTATGGTGCCGGTGCTGACGTGGCGGCGCATCGCCGTGATGATCGAGCAGGCCGTCGAGGACATGCAGGGCTTCGCTGGCGGTTGCGGCGATCACCCTGGTATGGAACGGCGCGTAGCGATCGGAGAGATGGGTGTAGAATTTCAGACCCGGTTCGGGGCCATAGTGCGCATTGATCCGGCTCGCATCACGGCCAGAACCGCCGGCGCGGAAGAACTGCCCGTCCGAGGATGAGGCGGTTCCCGACCCGAAGAGAGCGGCGAGCGGCTCGCGGCTCTGGTGTTCGACCAGGCGGCGCAGCGCCAGGGCGTAGGTCTCGTCGCGGATGTGCCAGTCAGCGGTCCAGGCGAGCTGGCCCAGACTGGCGATGCTGCAAGCTTCGGCCATCCGGGTCAGGCCGAGATTGAGGCCATCGGCCAGCAGCCCCGCCATCAGAACCCGGGGGTCAGCGGCGGCTTCGCCGGTGCGCAGATGGGTGAAGCAATCCGGGAAGCCGGTCCAGCCGGCCACTTCCGTCAGCAGGTCAGTGATCCGGATGCGGGGCAGCGCGGCATAGAGCTTTGCTGCCAGCGCTTCGGCCTCGGGCGGAGTCGATTTTTCGATCGGTGTGATTCTCAGCACGCCCTTCTCGATCGTCACATCGGGAAGCAGCCCGCCCCGGGCACGGATGTCGATCTCGGCCAGCCGCGCATCCAGCCAGGTCCGCCTGGTCGCGATGAAGCGCTCGAAGTCGGTCTCGACAGCGACCGGAATGCTGGACTCTTTTTGCAGGACCTGAAATGTTTCCCTGGAGATCAGCCGCTCCTCGAAGGCCCGATATTGCCGGCTGCCGGCAACCCAGACATCGCCGGCAGCAAGGCGCTGACGCAATTCCGCCAGGACGCAGAGTTCGTAATAACGCCGGTCGATGCCGTGTGCCGTGAGGACATGACGCGCCCAGCGCGGCCGGACAAAGGCGGTCGGCGCTGACTTGGGCAGCGTCGAGGCTCCCGCGCTGTTCATGGCGCGCAGCATGGCGATCGCGCGCATCAACGACGCCGCGGCGGGAACACCCTGAAACTCGAAAGTGGCCAGAAACGCCGGCGCCCAGCGCCGAATGCCGGCATAATGTTCGCTCAGCACCTCGTAGGGATCGAAATCTTCCGAACGAACCAGAGTTTCCGCTTCCATAACGGTCGAGCAGAACCGGTCCCAGGGTATCACCTTGTCAATCGCCGCGAAGGGATCGCCCTGGCCGGCGCGCGCGGCCATCAGGGCGGCGCCGATCCTCGCATAAAGCCGGACCTTCTCGTTGATCGCCCGGCCTTCGGCCTGGAACGCCCGGGCATGTCGGCCTTCCGCCTTGCGGAACATCGCGCCGATCAGCCGTTCGAACAGAGTGATCGCCTGATCCGTCAGGCGGGCCGACAGATCGAGATCGATCGCGGTGAGCACGGCATGCCGGCGCCGGCGCTCGTAGCCAGCAACATGCTGCACCGTGGTCCGGCCGGCCTCGCGAACGAGCTGGGCGAGCCGGGATTGATTGATCCGGCGACCGCGCGCCGGATCAATGCCGATTGCCCGGATGTGCTCCAACCGCTCGATCACCCCGAGCATGGATGCCGGCTTTGCCGATTCCGGGATCTGGCGCAGCCAGGCCAGCCAGCTCTGGCTGGTGTCCAGACGCCGCTCCGTCAACGCATCCAGCCGACGCCGCTGATCGGCGGACAGACCCTCGGTCAGCAGACGCTCGATTTCCCGGCGCGCGCGGTATCGAACCTCGATGCAGAGCCGCTCGAGCTGCGCCGGGCGAGGTAGAAGAACCCCGCGACCGCGGCACTCTTCCAGCACCAAAGCCGCCAGATCGACCAGCCGGTCGGTTTCCAGTGCATGCGCCAGCAGCCAGTCGGCAAGGTCTGCCGCCACGCGCGGCCCCCATGGCCGCAACCCGAGGCGATCCTGCAAAGCCGCTGAATGCCGGCGTCGATTTTGATCCACCCTCAGATAAGCACCGAGGGAATCCGGCAAGACGTCGATCTGTGTGGCGACGAACGAGACCAGGGCAGGATCGGGTATCTCGCCGGCATGGAGCGGCCGGCCGGGATACCGCAGGTAACAGAGCATGAGAGCCAGACCGAGACGATGGTGATCGCCCCGACCGCGCCGGATCATTGCAAGATCAGTAACAGACAGCGTGTAGTGACGAATTATGCCGCGTCGATCAGTCGGCGGGTCGAACAGCTGTGCGATCTGTTCCCCGGTCAATATCCGTCGATGACCCACTGGTCCCTCCCTCCTGCCTGTTGAGGATAGGAGACCAGCCGATCCGTGCCAGAGAGTCGACCAGCGTACTCCGCGAAATGCCGAAAGTGCGGCAGACCGACGCTTTCGTGGCACCAGCGTCCAGCGCCGCGATCACCGCCGCCAGCTTCTCGGCATCGATCGCCACCGGTCGGCCACCACGCCTGCCGCGCCGACGGGCGGCCGCCAGACCTGCCTGCACACGCTCCTGGATCAGCGAACGCTCGAACTGCGCCAGAGCGCCAAAAACATGAAACAGGAATTCCCCCTGCGGCGTCGTGGTGTCCATCTGCTCGGTCAGCGACCGGAAGCCAACGCCACGAGCCCTGAGGCTGTTCACCGTCTCCAGAAGATGCGGCAGCGACCGGCCGAGCCGGTCCAGCTTCCAGACCACAAGGCAATCGCCGGATTTCAGATAGGCCAGTGCCGCAGCGAGACCCGGCCGATCGCGCCGGCTGCCCCCGGCACGATCCTCGAACAGATGCCGCTCATCGACCCCGGCACCGAGCAGGGCATCGCGTTGCAGGTCGAGCACCTGTCGGTCATTGTCGGTCGAGACGCGCATGTAGCCGATCAGCATGTACGGAAATCCCCTTCGAGACGGTTTCCGTATACCATACCATTCCGACGGTGTTTTCCGTACATGATTCGGCAGGAAATCCGGGATTTTTCGGCGGGTCTCGGACCACCGACGGAAAACATGTGTTTTCCGTCATCGCGCGATCCCGGCCTCAGAACCGCGCTCTCCGCTCAAACCCACAGAAAACCTCGATCCCAACCAGTCAACGTTCCCACTTTGTCCGCTTATGCTACAGCCTAGGGCGTTTCGTTACTTCAGGCCCGAGGGCAGAAAGATCCATCTCCCGTCAGAAACGCGGCATTACCCCTACCATCCGCCGCGAATTGGGGTCGCCGCACGATTGGTTCAAAATTGCACGTTAAGGGAAAAGCTAACAAAATCAGGGGCTTTCAAAAACGCCCGTTTGTGCATGAAAATGCCGAACACGGCGAAATCTGGTTTTTTCCTTTTCATAACCCTCTTTCAAAATCGGGTCGAAAGGTAAGCGCCATACGAAATGGCGCTTACCGTGCAGTTTCTGACAAATCGTGCGACGACCCCAAGTTCAAACGCGCCGCACATGAGTTCGCTGGCTATATCGCCAGCAACGCCGGCAGCCTGATCAACTATGGCGAGCGGTTCCGTTCGGGCGAGCGCATCTCCTCCAGCTTGGCCGAGAGCACAGTCAATGCCGTCATCAGCAAGCGCTTCGCCAAGCGTCAGCAGATGCAATGGACCAAGCGCGGTGCCCACCTGCTTCTGCAGGCTCGGACCCGAACGCTCGACGGCACCCTACGGCCTCTGTTCGAGCGCTGGTACCCAGGGCTCGCTAACGACAACGGAAATGGCGCAACTCACCCCGCCGCGGCCTGATCACCCCACACTTCCTGATGGTCTCCTGAGATAGGGGTCCATCCGCAACCGCACACCTTCCAGCAGCGCTGCGAGATGCCATGGTTCGATTAGCTGACCATCTGCCCCGGCCTGCCGGCGCACGGCGTCGAGCCGGAACCGGAAAAGGAACGCACTGCTCAAAGGGTGCATTGTCAGGGCTTGGTCCAGCCGGGCGAAGCTCGCCGAGGCCCGTTCCAGGGCGGCGAATAGCCGTCGGGGCGGTTCAGTGAGCTCCGGCCTATCGAAGATATCCATTTCTTCGCACCTTTCCTCATCTCGTTTGTGGCGATTTTTTTATGGCTTTAAATCAATTATATAGAGCGTTTTTACCGAAAAATTTGATCATAGAACTTGATAACCATTTTTTTTCATGTGCCAGGCGTCGCCATCACCGCCCGGCTCGCCGCTTATCCGATGACCAGCCCAACGCGCCCCCGAGATTCCGTGGTTCCGGGTGTTTGAAATAGCGGCGCTGAGGCGTCTGCCACGGCGCTTTGGGCCCGCAATCCTCGCCAGGCCAGCTTTGCATCCAGCCGCAACCTGTTCTGGCTGATTGGGAGGGATCGGCCTGTGGTTGTTGCCATCTGCTGGCCGGCGATCTGGCAACCTTTACAAACGACCGTTTATCGATCTCATATTCAATTGTAAAAATAGCATCCGACAGGAGTGTGACCGCCGTGAAGCCGCCAAAGCGTCGAAATGTCCCCGCGACAGGCCGGCTGATCGGCTACGCCCGCGTGTCAACCGATACCCAAGGTGCCGATCCGCAACTCGATGAGCTGCGCGCCGCCGGATGCACCATTATCCACGAAGAGCACGCCTCCGGCGCTGATCGCGGCCGGCCGGTATTAATGCGCCTGCTGAAGGAAATCCGCCCCGGAGAAACTCTGGTGGTGGTGCGGCTTGATCGTCTCGCCCGCTCTGTCAGCCACTTGCTTGCCGTCATCGAGCAGCTGGAAACCGCAGGGGCGCATTTCAGGAGCCTGCGCGATCCGATCGATACCACAACACCGCAAGGCATGTTTTCCCTGCAGGTGCTCGGCGCCGTCGCGCAGCTCGAGCGGGCACTCATCGCCGAGCGCACTAGGGCCGGCCTGCTTGCTGCCCGCAGCCGCGGACGTATCGGCGGCAATCCGGGCCTGCGCGCGCGTGACCCGGAAGCCATCCGCAAGATCAAAAAGAGTCGCGATGCAGGGTATCTCAACACAGTGCTCGCCCAGGTCGACGCCTGGCTACCGACCGTCCGCAGGATGCGGCCCGACCAGCCCTGGGGGGATGTTGTCCGGGTTCTCAACCGCGGCCAGGCCACACCAGCACATCACGCTTCCGGCAGAATCTGGACCGTCGAGCGACTGCGCCGCACCGTTCATCGGCTCGTTGCAGAAGGTTTGGCTGACCGCACCCTACTGGGTCGTGCTCCTCCACAGCGGAGTGATGACCGACTGGTACGCCTGGTTGCTGGCATCAAGACGGCGGCACCTGGCCATACCCTGCAGCAGATCGCCACTCAGCTCGAGGCCATGCGTGAGCGCACCCCTCGGGGTGGCACACGCTGGCATCCATCTTCGGTCAGGCACTTGCTCATCAGGGCCGAGCGCCTCGGCTTACTCGCCACACCTATCGACCACACCGCCACTACGCTCCAGTCTTGAGCCTCCCGATTTAGCTGGCAGGGGCACAATCTCCTTGTTACACTTAGTTAGCTATGACCTCCTCTCCGCCAAATATCGAGACAACCAGCGCGAGTCAGATCTATCAACATGCCTCGCTCCAACCGAGCCATCCGCAATATTCCGCTTCTGACGCGTGGCTCGAACCGGTGCAGTTGGCTCTGTTCCCAGAGCAGGTCAGCCTCACCCGGATCCGCCCCGAACATAACGAAAAGCGGTACTATCCGGAATTATGCATGAAGGTTGGCGAGCATAGCGTAGTCCATTGATTCGATGTAAGAATTTGTTGTCGAGACAAATCTTCACCACGACGGAACGCGATGCTCGCCTCGGTTGCAAATACCCCAATTCTCCCTGGTCTGTCACCTGTCGCCGGCAAATCGATCGAGGCCCGCTTCGACGGCGAGATGCTGTCCTCTGACGGCGGTCTGCTGGCATTGCGCGAGGTCGAGAAGCGGCTGGGGATTGCCGCGCAGTTGGCAGCCTGCATCGATGATCCGCGCACGCCGGAGCGCGTCCAGCATGGGCTCGACGAGATCATTCGGTTTCGCATGTTGATGATCGCGGCCGGTTACGAGGATGGCAACGACGCCGACCGGTTGCGCAACGACCCGATGTTCAAACTCGCGATGGAGCGTCTGCCCGAGGCGGGCGATCTGTGCTCGCAAGCGACGATTTCACGCACCGAGAATTTGCCCGGTCCTCGCGCGCTGCTGCGCATGGGCCTGGCGATGGTCGAGCATTATTGTGCGAGTTTCCGCACCATACCCAACCGGGTCGTGCTCGATATCGACGATACCTTCGATGCCGCTCACGGCGCGCAGCAACTCTGCTTGTTCAACGCACACCACGATGAGTACGGTTTCCAGCCGATTGTGGTATTCGACGGCGACGGCCGGATGCTCGCCGCGGTGCTGCGTCCGGCGTGCCGGCCAAAAGGTAGCCAGATCGTCAAATGGTTGCGCCGGCTGATCGACGCCATCCGCAGCCACTGGCCCCGCACCGCGATCATGCTGCGCGGTGATTCGCACTACTGCACGCCGGAGGTGCTGCGGTTCTGTCGGGCGCGTCGCCTCGATTACATCTTCGGCGTCGCACCGACCACGACGCTGCGCAAGCACGTCATCGCGCTGGAGGCCAGCACCACGGCGCGCGCGCAACAAGCTCCGGGAGAGAAAATCCGGCGGTTCAAAGAGTTCAATGATGGCGCAGCAAGCTGGGACCGCGTCGAGCGGATCATCGCCCGCGTCGAGGCCGGGCCGATGGGGGTCGATACCCGCTTCATCGTTACCAGCCTGAAGGCAGGTTCCCCGCGCACCCTGTATCAAGAGATCTACTGCGCGCGTGGCCAGGCCGAGAACCATATCAAGGCGTGGAAGACCCATCTTGCCGCCGACCGGACCTCGTGCTCGCGGGCCAGCGCCAACCAGATGCGCCTGTTTCTGCATATCGGCGCCTACTGGCTGATGTGGAGTTTGCGCTCCCTGATGCCGCGCCGGTCGCGCTGGCGTGGTATCCAGTTCGATACCCTGCGCCTGCGCCTGATCAAACTCGCCGTCCGCCTCGAAACCCTGAAACGCTCGATCCGTCTGCATCTGCCGCGCTCAATGCCAGACCAGGCGATCCTCGGCTATGCCCTGGCCAGACTGCCCAGGCTGGTCATCTGATCACAGGGGCGTTTGCCCCGTCCGGTCCCGATCTCTGCCACATCCAACGCCAACACATCATAGAGCCCACCAAAACCAGCCAAGTTCGGCCGGTAAGCCATCACGCCCGCACGACGTCAGGTTGAACAGACCGCCTGAGAAAAATCAGAGGAAATGCGCTCGTGAATAATCCCGGCTATCATATCGAGATCGTTACAGACCTGTTCGGCGCCGTAGGCCTCGCACGAACCTGGGGGCGGATCGGACGTTCCGCACGCTCCCGGTTTGACCCCCTGCCCGACCTCGGCACCGCCATCGATGCACTCCGCCATCTGGCTCGCACCAAACGCCGTCGCGGCTATCAGAACCGCTAATCTGTCAAAGTCAGGTTCAGGCGCAATCGAAACGCAAATCTTGCCGAGACGCTTCTCGGCTACACCGCGCAGCCCAGATACCTTAGTTGGCAGAGCCTCATGATTTACCGCCCCGCCGTTGCACGTCGTGTCTGCCGCTCCTGCTCGGGCTGCTCGGCTCGTTCCGCCCGCCGGATTTCAGCACCACTCTCGGCCGCGCGTTGCCAATAGCCGCGCGCCTGGTCGCCCGCCTGGGCGTCATCAGACCGCCCTGCGGCCTGCCCTGCCTTCTGCTCGGCTCGCAGCGCCATCAAATACCCGGAAATCTTCTCGGCATCGGCAGCCGCCCGGAAGATCTCTCGCGCGTCTTGCTGCAAGGCTTTGATCCAGCTTCCGACATAGGCCGCATGCTGGCCCGGATCATGTCCGACCCCCAGCTTGTCCGCGATCATCAGCGAGGCGATCTCCGCCCTTAGCTCCTCCCGCGCATAGGCTTCCGATCCGAACGGAGTGCCAAGGTCCGGCCGGTTCAGCCGCGAGGGATGCCCTGTGGCGTGGCCGTTATGCCGATATCGGCATAAGGGGCATAATGCCGTGATTCGGATTATGCCGCATGACCTCCGCTGGAGGTCGGTTTGCCCGGCATTGGCCATGCGGCTGTTCGGCATAATCAGAGCCCTTCCAGGAACGCGAGGAGTTGGTCGTCGGGCCGGAACCGGCTCGACGGGGTGTCTGGGGCGGCGACGCGAGCGAGCGCTTTTTCCTTCAGCCGCATGTCTGCGTGGATATAGATCTGGGTGGTCTCGACGTTCTCGTGACCAAGCCAGAGCGCGATCACCGCTGGATCGACGCCGTGGTGGAGCAGGTCCATCGCAGTGCTGTGGCGAAGCGTATGCGGCGTGACCCGCTTGGAGCCGATGCTCGGGCACGTGAGCGATGCCGTCAGGCAATGCTTGCGGACCAGATGTTCAAGGGCATCGCGGCTGAGCCGTTCGCCCCGGATCGACGGGAACAGCGGTTTGCTCTTGTTCTTGTCGTCGCCGATCCACGCCGCCAGAAGTTTGACCGTCTCGCGCCGAAGCGGTGTGGCGCGTTCCTTCCGACCCTTGCCCATGCAGCGGATGTGCGCACCGCTCTCGAGCACAACGTCGCCACACTGAAGGCCGACCAGTTCGGAAGCCCGGAGACCGGTCTGCACCGCGAGCAGCAGCAGCGCGTGGTCCCGCCGTCCCGCCCATGTCGTGCGGTCCGGCGCTGCCAGCAACGCCGCGATCTCGTCGCTATCGAGGAACGTCACCGTCCGCTTCACATAGCGCTTGTTCGGCATGGCGAGGATGCGTTGGCATTGCAGCAGCCAGGTCGGATCGCTCATCGCGACGTAGCGGAAGAACGATCGGATCGCGGCGAGCCGGGTGTTGCGGCTGCGCGCGCTGTTGCCCCGCGCCGTCTCGGTGTGGACGAGGAAGTCGGCGATCAGATCAGCGTCGATGTCTTCGATCGTCAGCTTGACCGGCGGCTTGACGTGTCGGGCACTCGCATACCGCAACAGCAGCCGGAACGTGTCGCGATAACCCGCGACCGTATTTCGGCTCGCTTCCATCTGGACGCACAGTCGATCTGTGAAGAAGCGCTGGATCAGCGCGGGCAAGGCGGCGGCGCTCATTGGACTGCCTCCCGGCCATCGGCGGTCGCTCGCGCCATCGCCAGATCGAGCAGCTCCGGAACCGCTTCCAGATACCAGTATGTGTTGGAGGGATCGCTATGGCCCAGATAGGTCGTCAACCGGATCATCTCGCGCGCCGGGTCTTTGCCGGTGCGGTACCAGTCGATCATCGTCTTCACCGCGAAGCTGTGGCGAAGATCGTGGATGCGCGGTCCCCGGCCATGCTTGCAGTATGGCTGATGGGTCCGGAGTCCGATCTGCTGGCAGGCCCGCGCGAAGTTGTATCGGGCAGCACAGTCGGTGAGGCGTGTGGCCTTGTCGGTGACGAACAGCGGCTTGGCCGGATGGCCGATCAGCCGATCGCGTTCGGCAAGATAGTCGATCAGCTGCGTGACGACGCTCGGGTCGAGCGGCAGCAACCGCTCTTTGCCGAGCTTACCTTGTCTGACGCGCAGCACGCCATGCTCGGCGTCGAGGTCGTCACGATCGAGGGCCAGTGCCTCGCTGATCCTGAGCCCGGTGACTGCGATAAGCCCGAACAGCGTCGAGCAGGTCAGCCCACGCAGACCGTAGATGGATGGCAACTCCTTCGCCGCCACGATGATCGATCCGATCTCGGTCTCGCTGTAGATATGCGGACGCGACCGCTGGACGGAACCCGGCAGCAGGCCTCGCGGCGGCACTTCATGCGCCGGATCGAAGCTGCTCAGCCATTGCGCGAACAGGCGCACGACGCTGAGCCTTGCCGCTCGGGTCGAGGTGCAGGCCTCAGCCAACGTGGCGTGCCAGCGAAGGAACAGCGCCGTATCGATGTAAGCGGCGCCTTCGCGATCGGCGAACCGGGTGAAGCGGCGAAGGATGCGCTCAGAGGTACCAAGATCGTAGCCGAGGCTGCGCCGGACGTTCAGATAGCGGTCGAGCTGGATGGTGAGGCTCATTGCGCGCCTCCCGCCGCCGGCCAGGGCTGGGCGATCGACCGCAGCCCGTCGATGTCGAGCCGCGCATATATCATCGTCGACGAACGCGAGCGGTGCCGCAACACATCGCCGACCTCGTCGAGCGATGCGCCCGTGTTCACCAGCCGGGTCGCAAGGCTATGACGCAGCAGGTGCGATCCCACATAAGGCGTCACCGGCTTCTGGCCGGTCGCCTTCAAGGCATCCTTGAGGATGGCGTTGACGATCTGCCCGTCCTTGAACGGTCGATGCGGCGCGCGATGGGTGACGAACATCGTGCGGCAGGTCGCCGGCCCTCGTTCCTCACGAAGATAGCGGCTCAACGCGTCGCCGACCTCCACGGTGATCGGCAGGCGGTCGTGCAGCTTGCCCTTGCCGCGCACCAGCAGTTCGCCCGCACGCCAGTCGATATCGTCGAGCTGGATCGCGATGACCTCGGCCGCGCGCAGGCCGAGCCGGGCCATGAGCAGCAGCATCGCATAGTCCCGCGCACCGTGCCGTTGATTGTCGCGGACAGACGCGAGCACGGCCTCGACGCCATTGGGCGACAGGTGGCGCGGCAGTCTCGCGCCCCAACGCCTGGCCGTCTTCGGCACGCTCAGCGCCAGATTGGTCGCCGTAGCCCCGCATCCGAACAGATACTGAAGGAAGATGCGAACATGGGTCGCAATCGTCTTGTCGCGACGTGCGCCCGCCAGCACATGCTCGATGAAGCCGATTGCATCGGCGGGACGCAAGCGGCCCGGATCGACCATCGTCTCGCCGAAGCGATGGTCAAGGAACCGGTCGGCGAAGCGCAGCGTGTGGTAGATCGTACGCTGGCTGAGGCCCCGTTGCTTAACGAGATAGGTCTCGAAGTTAGCCAACAATGCGGCACGCGCGATCCGCGCTTCGGTCAGCGGCACCGGCTGCGCCACGCCGATATCGATCAGATGCCCGGCGAACCGGCGCGCAAGATTATGCGGGCAGACGGTCTGGCCATGCTTTCGCGGCACCATCCGTCCCAGTCGTTCGGCCTGATTGAGCGTCAAAGCGGAAGGCTCGATCCCTTCCGCGTCCATCACTTGCCCGAGCTTCCTGATGATCGACCGGTAACTCTTGATGGTGGCCGCTTTGTAATTGGCCACGGCGAAGCTTTCACCGAACGAGGCCAGGTACGGATCGACGCAGGTTTCCAGATTTTCAGACATGATCTTCGTGCTCCATGTTGTCGGAGCGACGAAGATTATGCCGAATGGACGCAGCACGATCATGCTGCCAGCCGTGCCTTCTCGACGGCGCGCGGCATAATTCGGATTACGGCATTATGCCCCAGCTCATGCAGCGCCGTGCTGTAAAACCGATCCGCCGCCTTGAATTGGTCGCGCTCGGGCATCGTGACCCGATCTTGCGCCAGGGTGTAAAAGGCCCGGTCGCCCGGCCGGTAGATGATCGGCACCCCGGAATTGCTCATGATGTGCTCGGCCGCCGCGTGCCGTTCCCATTCCGCCAGGGCGGGCCGGGCCTCGATCTTCGGCATGCCGGCGATCTGTTCGGCATTGAACACAACGGCCGAAAACACCCGCGGCCGTTCCAGCTCGACGCTGCGGTAAACCTGATTGCCTTCGGCATCCTTCACCGGCCGTCCCTGCTCGTCCTTCACCGGCACCCGGTCAAACTTCTTGAAATACTGGATCAGCGTGCCCTTTTCGCCCTTCATCACCTGGGCATCGAGGCTCTGCGCCTGCTTGTAGGTGGTCCAGCGCGGATCGCTGTAGCCCTTCATCTCGGCCACTGCCATCAGCCAGATTGCGTTGCCGCCCTGGTAATCCTTGCCGGTGATCGCGTTGTAGGGAATGAACCGGAGGCCGCTGGGCTCCCACGGCTTCACCCAGGGTGCGGTGCCATCCTCCAACTGCTTGACGATCGAGGCGGCAACCGTCTGGGCATAATCACCAGCCATTGGTGGCCTCGTTGGTATTCTCCACGTCCGCATTGGACTCCCAGGCATTCGCCTCATCGAGTGCCGTTTCCTCAACCAGTCCCAGCTGCTCGACCTCAGCCGGGTCGATCTCCACCATGACGCCCGGCCGCATCAGATCGGCCAGATCGCGCGAGATGATTGGTTGCTTCGGGTCCATCGCTGTCCTCCTTCTCAACGTGCTCTGTATCGTCCAGCGCAATCGGACGGCCCTACCTCGGCCCCCTACCCTTCCCCGGCACGCGCGGGAGGGCTGCGCAAGCCAACCTTGTTGCACAAGCCATCGGTCGGATCGGACTCATAGGATATGGTCGGAGCAGTGTTGCGGTGCGGCTCGGGATCTTCTGCCATGCCCGCAAACCGAACCGGGGGCATTAGCGCTTGCCCCGGATCGCGGCGATCATCCGGCGATCCAGGCCCGCCATGTCGATCTCCCCCCGAATACACCGCTCATTCACGGCCTCAAGCTCCGGGTGATGAACATAACCCTGGCGGCTATCGCGCGACAATCAACGTGAGAATCCAGCGTCAATCAGGATGAGAATGCGGCTGGAGAGGCACCGGCGGAGGGCGTAGCCCGGAGCCGGTGCCTCCCCAGCCGGGCGGCGTCCTTGCCAGGGCGCCGCCGTGGTCGCGGCCGTCTGGGCCGCGGAGGATACCCCCTCACAACGGGGAGACCTTCGTGCCCGGCCGCCACATCAACGACCACCAGAAGAGGCTTTTCATGAGATATCGACAGACAGACGGCGTTGCCCTGGCAGCCGCCAGGGCCGGCTTCAGCACGGCCGCGGGCTACCGGCTCGAGCAGGAGCGGCACTTACCGTCATCGCCGAAGCCGCCGCGCGGCCGGCGCCGCCCGGATCCGCTGGCGACGATCTTCGACGCTGAGGTGGTGCCGCTGCTGGAAGCCGCGCCCGGCCTCAGGGCCGTGGCGATCTTCGAGGAGATGTGCCGGCGGCATCCCGATCTCGCCCCGGGTGTCCGGCGGACGCTCGAGCGGCGTATCCGCACCTGGCGCGCGCTGCACGGGCCGGAGCAGGAGGTCATCTTTCGCCAGACCCATGAGCCAGGCGCGATGGGCCTGTCCGACTTCACCGATATGAACGAGCTCGGCATCATCGTCGCCGGCGCCCCGCTCAACCACCGGCTCTATCACTTCCGCCTGGTCTGGTCCGGCTTCGAGCACGCCCATGTCATCCTGGGCGGCGAGAGCTACGTCGCTCTCGCCGAGGGGCTGCAGAACGCCCTCTGGCTTCTGGGCGGCGCCCCGCGCGAACATCGCAGCGACAGCCTCTCCGCCGCCTTCCGCAACCTCACCGCCGAGAACGTCGCCGACCTGACCCGCCGATATGACGCGCTCTGCGCCCATTACGGCATGACCCCGTCGCGCAACAATCGCGGTGTCGCTCATGAGAACGGCGCCATCGAAAGCCCCCACGGCCATCTCAAGCGCGCGGTCCGCGACGCCCTTCTCCTGCGTGGCAGCACAGTCTTCGTCGATCTCGAAGCCTACCGTCGCTTCATCGCCGAGATCGTCGGCCGCCAGAACCGGCACCACGCCGAGCGCATCGACGCCGAGCGCGCCGCCCTGCAGAAACTCCCCGATCAGCGCACCGCCGATTACGAGGAGACCGTCGTCACCGTCACCTCCTCCGGCGGCTTCACCCTCAGGAAGGTCTTCTACACCGTCCCCTCCCGCCTGATCGGCCAGCGGCTCCGCGCCCGCCTCTATGACAACCGGCTCGAGCTGTTCCTCGCCGCCACCCCGCTGATGACACTCCCCCGCGGCCGGCCACAACCGGATGGCAGGCACGGCCACGTCGTCGACTACCGCCACGTCATCCACAGCCTGCGCCGCAAGCCGATGGCGCTGCTCAACCTCGTCTATCGCCACCAGCTCTTCCCGCGCGATGCCTATCGCCGGACCTTCGAGCATCTGCTCGAGCAGACACCGCCCAGGGACGCGTGCAGGATCATGGTCGAACTCCTCGCCATCGCCCATGAGCGCGCCTGCGAGGCTGAACTCGCCAGCGTCCTCGCCGCCGATATCAAAGCCGGCCGTCAGCCCGACCTCAAGGCCATCCGCCAGCGCTTCGCACCCGATCCCGCCAGCCTGCCCGCACTCACCATCCCGACCATGCCGCTCGCCAGCTATGACATCCTGCTCCAGGGAGCCGCCGCATGAGCGAGACCGCACGCACCGTCGACGCCCAGCGCCTTACCCTGCTGCTCAACGAGCTCAGGCTCCCCGCCATCAAGCAGGTCTGGTCCGACTTCGCCGCCCGCGCCGACAAGGAAGCATGGCCCGCCGCACGCCTCCTCGCCACGCTCGCCGAGCACGAGGTCGCCGAGCGCGACCGCAGGCGCATCGAGCGCCACCTCCTCGAAGCCAGGCTGCCGCCCGGAAAGACCATCGCCACCTTCGCCTTCGAGGCCGTGCCGATGATCTCCAAGGCCCAGATCCTCGCCCTCTGCTCCGGCGACGGATGGCTCGAGACCGGCGCCAATCTCCTCGCCTTCGGCCCACCCGGCGGAGGAAAGTCCCATCTCGCCGCAGCCATCGGCCTCGCCCTCGTCGAGAATGGCTGGCGCGTGCTGTTCACCCGCACCTCCGACCTCGTCCAGAAGCTCCAGATCGCACGTCGTGAACTCGCACTCGAGGCCACCATCGCCAAGCTCGACAAATTCCACCTGCTGATCCTCGACGACCTCGCTTACGTCACCAAGGATCAGGCCGAAACCTCGGTTCTCTTCGAACTCATCAGCGCACGCTACGAGCGCCGCTCCCTGATGATCACCGCCAACCAGCCCTTCGGCGAGTGGGGAAAGGTCTTCCCAGATCCCGCCATGACACTCGCCGCCGTCGACCGCCTCGTCCACCACGCAACCATCTTCGAGATGAACGTCGAAAGCTATCGCCGCAAAACCGCCATCCAACGACGAGCCGGACCAGGACGCCCACCCACACGCGCGACAATCAACGAAAACATCAGATTGTCGCTCCACGACAATCAAGTCGCCGAAACACGCTTGCCAGCATCAAACCAATCCGATTAACGTTCCGAGGTCGCGATCACTTTCTCATCCTGATCGCCGCGCTTCTCATCCTGATTGTCGCGCTACAGGCGGCTATTCGCTGCACGGGCCTGCTCGATCGCGCGCCAGCGCTGCATCATCTCGGATTCCGAAATTTTGCTGACCAGCCGGTCCATCCCGCGGCGCCTCTTTACGACCGGAAGTAGAGGTTAAGAAGAAGCGCAGCGAAGTTCAAGGAACCTCAAAGGTTCATCTCGGCTCTGCGGATGTCTGTCTTGGAAAAATCATCACCTTTGAACAGCAGCGCCGCCCGATAAGATTTGGCAGCGCCATAGGCAAAGCAATCGCCCATATTCAAGGCGGCCGGATGCCGCCCCTTCCCGAAATCGGCATAAGCCTGGATCGCCAGATCATACTCTCGCTCGCCAAGAGAAATGACCTCGATCCCGAGTGCGCTCATAAAGCTCTTCACCTTTTGCCGGGCGCCGTCCATCGAAAGGCCGAAGCTGCGGCAGAGCCCGGCCGTCGCCTCCCACATGGCAACCGGCGAGACGAGACGGGTGCGTTCCTGGGCCAGAAGATCCGCCAGCATGTCGGCATCCTCCTCGCCGGCGATCATCGCGATCAGGGCCGAGGCATCGATGAAGATCATTCCCCCTCCCCCGACAGATCATCGAAAAATGCCTTGTCTGCCTTCAACCCTGTGGGCGGCGGCAGCGGATTGGCTTCGCGCCACTCACGCAGGCGCTCGCGCAAGGGCTTGGCTTCGCGGGTTCGGTCAAGCTCGGCCTGCACCGCAAGCCGCACGGCATCCTGTTTGGTTAAACCCCGCTCTTTCGCCAGTTTGGCGACAAGCTCGGCGGTCGCATTATCGCGGATATAAAGGGGCATGGGCGCCTCAAGATATTCAAATATTTAATTTTAGATATATGAATATCTGCACTGACACAAGGACATTCACCACAAAATCGCCTGCTCGCCCGCCAACACAAAGAACACGAGGGCCGCCCCTACGGCCAAAATCCAAAGCTGACGTGTGCAGGCAGGCTTGTGCCGCCTCATGCGCCGCCTGTGCGCGGCAGACAGGACAGCCTGCCGCGATTGCCCCCGGAACCTTTCCAGGGCCTCCAAGGCCGCCAGAGCGCGGCCAGAGGCGGCCCCTGCCCTCGTCATCTCCATGATCGCACTCGTGAGCGAAATCATGCCCGGCACTGGCTCGCCGGCAAGCTGCACATGTCCCGCCAGGATTACCAATGGGCGGACGGGCACTTGCGTCACCCGGCGGATCACGTCGCGATGGGTCTCGTTCTGCAGAAGCGGGTTATAGACCCTCTGCGCGGCGCCATCCGGCTTTTTCAGGGTCCATTGCTGGGCATGGGCGTGCCCCATCAACTCCCCGCGCCAAGTCTTTGTTTCGAGGCAATAGAGGCAGTCGCCGGCCGCCGCGACATGATCGATCTGATGCGTCCCGCGCCGATCTTGCAAGGTGATATCGTGGATCGCAGGCACCCCTGCCCTCTCCAACGCACGCGCGACGCGCTTTTCGCCGGCCGCGCCGGCGCGCTGTGCATGGGTCTCTGTGGCCTGGTCGGTAGGACGCGTGATGATCGCGGCAGCTGCCGCGCCGGTCGCCACCATGCCACTCACCAACTCGACCAGCAAGACAATCATAATTACATGTTTACATGATGACGTGTTTTCATAATTGCATTATTCATCGCGTACCTGCGGGTAATTGTATTTCACGAAAAGCAGATTCAACGCTTCCGCCACCAAACGCTCTTGCGGCACCCGCTTGCCCTTCTCGTCACGGGTGCGGAAGCTGATTTCTTCCAACGTCTCCCAATAGGCGGGTGGGAGATGATGCGTCTTGGCGGTCTTGTTTGCCCTGGACGGTGGCACATAGGAACCGCCTTGCGGCTCTACCTTCTGCGGTAGGGGAGGTGAAACAACCGCGGCCTTTGGCTCCGCCGAGGGCTGGCGGGGTGCCGGTAAGGTTTCCGGCTCGCTTGATTTAAGCGCTGATGCAAGGAGAGAAGGCTTCCGGCTCATAATTTCATGCTTTCATGCTTACCTGTAATCATGCTTCCTTGTTCAGTTAAGAACGCGAAAAGCTCTGCGATTTCGCGGGCCGCCCTGCCCTTCGGCTCGTATTCCTGGGGGGATTGCCCCAAGGCTGGAGCATCTTCGTAAGCTTTCAACCGCGACATATGGATTGGGGCAACGGGCACCTTGAACCGCTCGGCGATGGCGGCGGCATCTTCTCCTGCACGCCCTGCCGCGTTGGGATGCACTTGGTTGAGCACCACAAAAGCCGGCGGATTGCCCGCCATCACAAGCAGCCGTTTCAGCGGTTCCAAAGTATCGATCGCGAAGATCTGGGCCTGGGTCGGAATCAACACGAGATCGGCATGCTTAGCAGCCTCTGTTGAGGCGCTATCCATTTTGCCGGGGGTGTCAATAAAGACCCACTCCATCCCGAGTTTGCGGTAAGCATCAAGCGAGCGGCGGATTGCACCAGGCTGGATCGAGGCCACATCCGGCCCGTCACCCTGGCGCCGGTCAAACCAATCTACTGCGTTGGTTTGCGGATCGAGGTCCAGCAAGGCGGATTTCTTTCCGGCGCGATGCGCCGCGACCGCAAGGGCGGTAGCAATCGTCGTCTTTCCGGTCCCGCCCTTCTGGGTGCAGAAAGCAACTGCAAGCATGTTTACATCCCTTCATGAAACCCTGCTTTCATGCTGACAACTAAGCATGTTCGCATTTCATTATTCCCACGCTATCGCTGATTATGCAAGCATGGTTTCATGGTGTCATGGAACTATTATTCCATGATTACATGTAGGCATGTATAATGATTAGGCGACGGGTTAAACGCTGCTATCGAGCCTATTGCAGATATATACAATTTTTTGTATAAACCTCCTATGCCTGAGCGTTCAAAGCTAATCGAATTCAGGGGCGGTGCCCTCGATGATCTAAGGGACTTTCCGATATCCGCCCGCCGTGAAGCCGGCCACCAACTGGACCAGGTCCAACAAGGTCATGATCCTGACGATTGGAAGCCGATGCGAACGATCGGGCAAGGTGTGCGCGAAATTAGGATTCGGGATGAGGCAGGAGCATTCCGTGTGATTTATGTCACAAAGTTCGCAGACACAATTTATGTCCTGCACTGCTTTCAGAAGAAGACCCAGGCAACCAGTAAACCGGACTTGGAATTGGCAACAAAGCGATACCGGGATCTAGTGAAGGAGCTAAGCTCATGAGCAACGAACGATTTACAAGCGTATGGGACGCGATCGAGGACACACCGGCCGAAGCCGAAAATATGAAGCTTCGTTCAGCGCTGATCATGGCGTTGAAAGAGCGGATCACCCGCGAAGGCTTGAGCCAGAGCCAAGCGGCCAAGCTTTTCGGCGTCACGCAACCTCGCATTTCCGATCTGCTGCGCGGCAAGATAAACCTCTTTGGCCTGGATACCTTGGTCAACATGGCGGTCGCAGCCGGTTTGCATGTTGAGTTGAGGGTGCTGGAAGCGGCGTGAGGCGACAGACGCTCGCAGAACGCCAAAACGCCATCACGCTTACATGTAAACATGTCACTATATTTTCATGAAACATGACGGAAAAGCCTATTTTTTATGGGCGCTGGCACCACGTAGCCCCCAGATCGTACGGTCTAAATGCAAGCCACCGTCACGCGCCCGCTCGACCATTCCATGAAAATATCCGCCGGGGCTCGACCGGAAATGGCCCGGCGGCTTGGCAGAAACCAAGGCGAGAGCGATTGCGGCTTGTTCTCGCCCCATTGCCAGGCATGCCTCGCCCCAAAGCGGTTTAGACACGCCGAGGTCATGCCGGAGCCAATCAGCGGCATCCACGATTTCCGGCCAAGAAGGGGAGGGGTGTCGTAGATAAGGCACCAATCGGGGGGCCAAACGAACCAACTCGTCCGGGGTCAATTTCAGTGAGGAACCCCGATCCTGCCTTTCCTGCCTTTCCTGCCTAGCTGGCGGCTTCGTCTGTGCCGTTCTACCCGGCAGGTCGCCGCGACTACATTCCTTCAATGCGATTACTGTATCCTTATTAGGATAAAGGATTTGGTTTGTAGTTGTAATGTGGGGCACATCAGCGTGCCCCTTGGGGCACATTTCCACAGATTCAGAAATGCTTGTTTGCTCCCGAGAAGCGCCAGCAAGCGCCATCTCTAGCGCCCGGCGCGCATCAACCGCGATCGCTTCCAGAGCCTCCACGGCAGGCTTGAGCCTCTGGCTGCTATCCAAAGCTTTGAGCCCACGGCTTGCGGCCTGAGCGGCCGTTCTAAGGGGCGCGGGCAGATCAATTTCCTGCTCCCGAAATGTCTCCCACGTCTGCCGCAAGCTCGCACGGGCGATCGAAGCGCGCCGGCGCAACTTGGCTACAGCAGCGCGTTCCTCGCGGCCGGCTTCTGCCAAAGCGCGAAACTCCTCGATACGCTGTGCGATAGGGGAGAGGTCAAAGCCATACGCCTCGATAATCCGGCCAGACCGATCTCTATGGCCGTAGCGTTTGCCGTTGGGGCTATCTCGCATGGTGACAACCCCCAGCTCGGCCAGATGGCGGTTGAGGCGTTTTGTCTGGGTCTCCGTGATCCCCAGTTCAGCCGCCATCATGGCCGCGCTCGGCCAAACAATGGGCCGCGCTCCAGGTTGCCAATCCTGGGGCTGTGTGAACCTGAAAAGCCAATCGATCGCCTGCGCCGCGCGTGGCCCGATGCCGAGGAACGGAGCTGCTGCTTTGAACGCAGCCAGCGCCTGACCGGGGGTGACATCACCCCCGGCAAACTCATCGGCAAGGCGGCCGGTGGGCAGCATAGCAGGGGTTAAACGGCGCAAGCCGGTTGGACGTGCGGGAAGGGAAGGGGGCACGTGCCCCCGCTCCGCCTGGTGGGGCAGTTGCATGGAAACTCCTACGGGTATGGGTGAAACCCGCCCGGTAGGGGCTGAAACCGGCACGCGACTCCCCCTTGCAAGCTAGGGCTTGCATTTTTGAGGGCTCTGAGGCATTTTGGCTGAGCGTTATTCGATTTCGTGACCACAGTTTGCCGCTGTCGGACACGGTTACAGCCAAAAACCTATGTCGTTTGCAGATCCCGTCCCTTGTGGGCGGGATTTTGCTTTTCTAGGTGTGTTTCGCGGTCATTCCTCCTGTGTCAAAGAAAAGCATAGCCCGCGACTCGCGCTGGCTAATCCGGGCACCTGCGATGATGGCTGCCGTGCTTGAATAGAGCAACGTCATCACGCGGTAAGCTTGGGTTTCGAGGAAGCGTCCTATGCGATGAGACAAGTTTACCCACTGTTTTGAATCGCAGGACATTGGTCGAGTCATGTGCGCGAATCGGGAAAACCGATGCGAACAGCAGATGTCAGGCATAAGGATCGGATGTGCATGGGCAAGCTGGAGGAGTCGGCAAAGATGCCGATACAGAGCCCTAAAAGGAGAACTGGCGAACTGTCGGCCATCGATGGCCGCTTGTTGAAAGCCCCTGAGCGATCCGTATTCGGGGACAATGTGAGAGCCGGCCGAAATGCGCTCGGTCTTTCGCTGACCGACATGGCGCATCTCATCGAGGCGGATCGCGCCTATATCGGTAAGGTTGAGCATGGAAAGATCAACGTTTCCATTGATCGCATGTCCTCGATCGCCGCTCTCTTTAACGTGCATCTCCATGAACTGTTGCAACCCGAATTTGCATTGAGCTATAAAAACATACGATCTGAGTCTTCGCAAACACATCCGAGCAAGCAGCTTACGGCTCCCGCTAAAGGACGGCGACGATCTAAAGACGAATGAATTATCATCCCGGCCATTTTGCGCTGCGCGGCAAAGGCGGGGGAAAATCCAACAAGAAACATGACGAGGATGTAATTGCGTCCTCATGTTTAAGCCCATGTCTATCTCGACGTCCCGCTAGGCCCGGACACCTGGCTAGGAGATTCGAGTTCATCCTCTGCGATGTTCTCCTTAAGCATTTTGATACGCCGCTGGGCAGCTTGACGAACTGCCCGCGCGCAGAACTCAGCCAGAGATTCATTCGCCGTCAGATACCCGAGAAGTTCGGGATATACGTCCAACGAACGGATCGCGATCTCAAGCTCGACTGCTTCCCGCAAAAACTCCGATCGATCTTCTCGCTCTCGGAGCAGGTCCGAGATAGCCGCCAACGCGACCGTTGGCAGCAAAACGTTGATCGCCCGCGCATCCATTTTCCGACGTCCCATACGCCGATTGTAAGTATGCCGCGCCGATTCCTGCAAAAACATATCCTTTATGTGATATTTAATATGATTAATTGACTAATATAGGTCGGTTTGGCAATATACAATTTATGAAAAATTACAGCATGGTAGCCAGATCGAGCCGGAAGGACGGGAAATGCTGATCACCCCGGCCCATTTCCTCGCTCTCGCGAATCGCTGCGCCCCCGAGGTCGCACCGGGCACGCTGGCGGCGGTTGCCAGCACCGAGTCGGGGTTCAACACTTTGGCGATTCAGGACAACACCACGCGCCAGAGCATGCGGCCATCGGATGTGCGTAGCGCGATAGCCGTAGCCAGACGGCTGATTGCTGACGGGCATTCAGTTGATCTCGGCCTCATGCAGATCGATAGCGCGAACCTCCCCCGCTTGGGCCTGACTGTCACCACGGCCTTTGATGCCTGTGCATCGGTACGGGCGGGCGGCAAGCTACTGACGCAGGACTACAAGCGGCCGGACGGGCAGGGCCGCCAGGCGGCGCTCCTAGCTGCGCTATCACGCTACAACACGGGATCAGCCTGGCAGGGGTTCCAGAACGGCTACGTCAGCCGCGTGGTTTCAACCGCCAAATATGTTGTGCCCGAAATCGACCCCGCCGATAGCGTGCAAGCCCCCAAGGCCAGCCCGTCATCAGCCTCCTCTTCTCCGCACCCGCCTGCCTGGGATGTGTTCCCGAACTCGATCGGTCCGGCTGGCTTCGCGTCGGCGCATGCGGTGACGCTCCAAGCGTCCCGCGCTTCTGGCCCCAGCGGCCTCGCTCAACCCTCAAAACAGGAAACTCGCGGTGAAACAAAGGCTCACTAAGCTGCGCGATCGCGTGGCAAATTTCGCGGCTGGGACGGTTTCAAAAATAGATCGAGGGGCATGGATCCAGCCAGCCGTCCTTGTGACGGTCGGCTTCCTCCTGCCCGCCGTGGCCCATGCGCAGGTCGTTTCTGGCGGCACCAGCCCGACAACCATCATCGACAACATCGCGACATTCATCCTCGGCCCATTCGGCGAGGGGGTTGCCGTGCTCGCCGTGGCCGCAGTCGGCTTCATGTGCTGGACCGGCCGCATGGGCTTCCATGCGATCGGCTGGCTCGCGGCCGGCCTGGTGCTGGTGTTTGGCAGCTCCTACCTCGTGACAACCTTCGTGGGCGGCGGCTGAGCCATGACCGAGCGGCAGCGCGATCCGCTATTTGTCGCCGCGACAAGGCCCGCGCTGTTTCTCGGGCTGCCGATCGAGATGGCCGTGGTGATCATCATGATCGCCGCCATGATCGTCATCTTTGGACACAACCCCTTTTATCTGACGCTGGTGCTGCCGCTCTGGTTCGGGGCGCGCTGTCTCGTTCGATACGACTACAACGCTCCCCGTGTGGCCTGGCTGTGGTTCCGCACCAAGGCCACCGGCGCCGGTGAAAATCAGGCTTGGGGCGGGGCGTCCCCCGCGCCGTTCCCGATGAAGGTCCAGCAGGGCAGGGGGATGCGCGATGCCGGTTAATCGAATCAGGGCGGAACGCAGCGCTGAACGCTATTTGCCGTATCTCGGACATGTTCGGCCGGACATCCTGCTCATGGATGACGGCAGCGTTCTTGCCATGGCTGAAATCCCCGGCGCTCCCTATGAGCTGGCAGCCGATGCAGATCGCGCCGCGAGCCTGGTCACGGTCAATGCGCTCTGCAAGAACGTCGCAGATGACAATGTGACACTGCACTCGGCCTTTGTCCGCGGACCTGGGGCGGGGCAACTCGCACATGCGGTTATGCCCAATGAGTTCGCGGCTTCGCTCGATCGCGCCTATCGCGAGCGCGTCCTTGCTGGGCGCCTCTATCAAAACACCTGGTATCTGACGGTGATTGTCTCCCCCCGCAATCCGCTGGGCGGCAAGGCGGGCGGCGCCACGGCCTCCCTATTCGGTGGCAAACGGGAACGCCAGAAGCCGCACGCGACCGCCGAGGGCATCCGCCAGCTAGAGGAGGTTTGGCAAACCATCAGCCAAACCCTTGCCCCCTATGATGTTCGCCGGCTGGGCCTGCGGCCAGCCGCCAATGGCCAGTTCTATTTCAGCGAAATCGCCGAGGCGCTGCGCCTGATCCTGACGGGCACGGCGGCGCCGGTGCCCCTGGTCAGCGGCCCGCTCGGTGCCGCCCTCTACACCGATCGCGCGATCTTCGGCCGCCGCGTCTTTGAACTGCGCGGGCCGGGAGTGTCTCGGTTCGGCGCGATATTCGGTTATCGCGAATATCCGTCTGAGACCTATGCCGGCATGTATGATGGGGTCTTTTCCCTGCCGTGCCCGGTGGTGATGGTCCATACTTTCGACTTTCACGCACGGCATACCTCTGAAAAGCGGCTTGGCCTGAAAGCCGCCCAGATGACGGCCGCGAATGACAAAGCCAGGTCGCAGATCAGCGACCTTGCGGACGCACAGGATCACCTCGCCTCCGGCAAGATCGCCATGGGCGAGCACCACTTCTCGCTGACGGTCTATGCGGACACGATCGAGGAGCTGGATCGGCTGTCCGGCTTAACCCGCACGGTGATCGCCAATAGTGGCGGCGTCGTCGCGCAAGAGAGTGCCGGGCTGGAAGCGGCCTATTTCGCGCAACTACCGGGCAACAGAAAATGGCGCACCCGGCCGGGGACCATCACCACACGGAATTTCGCGGCCTTCTCTGGCTTCGAGGCTTTTCCGCGCGGCCAACGTGCCGGCAAGTGGGGGCCGGCCATGGCGCGCTTCCGCACCACGGCGGGCACGGCCTATGATTACGTGCCCCATGTCGAGGATGTCGGCATGACGGCGATCTTCGGTAAGATCGGCCAGGGCAAAACCACGTTCATGCTGTTCCTGCTGGCGCTGTTCCCGCAATATTTCGCGGCGCGCAACGGCGCGGTGGTGTTCTTCGACAAGGACCGGGGCGGCGAGTTGCTGTGCCGTGCTGTCGGCGGCCGCTATCTGGTGGTGAGGGCAGGGCGGGATAGCGGCCTGGCGCCCCTCAAGGCGCTCGACAACACCCCTGAATCGGTCGCCTTCCTGGTTCAGTGGCTCACCGCCCTGATCCAGCAAGACGGGCACGGCCCGCTCCCGCCCGAGGATGACGCTCGCCTGACCCGAGGCGTTCAAGCCCTGCTGCGCCTGGCCCCGGACATGCGCTCGCTGGCCGGGCTGCGTCAGTTCCTCGACTGGCGCAATCCGATGGGGGCAGGCGCGCGCCTCGAACGCTGGTGCAAGGGCGGGTCGCTCGGCTGGGCCTTTGATGGCGAACGTGATGACGTGTCGCTTGAGGCAACCACGGTCGGGTTTGATCTGACGGCCATCCTCGACAATGGGACCGTCTGTGCTCCGGCCGCGAATTACCTGCTCTATCGCATCAGCCAGGCGCTCGATGGCCGCCGCTTTGTGTTGTCCTGTGACGAGTTCAATTTCTATCTGCTCAATCCGCTGTTCGCCAAAATCTGGGCGGATTTCATGCTCACCGTCCGCAAGAGCAACGCCGTGGTGCTTCTGGCGACGCAGGAGCCCGCGCCGGTGCTCGATTCACCGCAGGGCGATAGCATCTTGCGCCAGTGCCAAACGCTCGTGTTCTGCCCAACGCCTGGCGCGGAAGAACATCTCTACCGCAAACGGCTCAACTTCACCGCCGGCGAGTTCCGCGCCATCGCCGAGGACATGCTGCCCAACTCACGGCAACTGCTCATCAAGCGGCATGGCGGCTCCGCGATCATCGATTTCGACCTGTCCGCACTGCCTGAGTTCGTCGCGATCCTGTCGAGCCGCAAATCCTCGGTTGGGTTTGTCGAACAGCTACGCGCCACCCACGGCGACGATCCGGCGGCCTGGCTGCCGGCGTTCATGGCGCGGTTCCACGAGGAAGTTGAATAGGAGGACCAAATGCTCAAGCCCTCTCGCCGGCTCGGAATCGCCAGCGCGATCGCCATCCTCGGCTTTGCTTCACCCACCTTGGCGCAAGTCCCGGTGATCGATAGCGCCTCATTGGCGCAAATTGTCAACCAGCTAAATGAAGCCAAGCAGCAATATTCTGAACTCGTCAGCCAATATAATGAGCTGAAATCGACCTATAACGCACTCTCGCAGAACGTGAATCCGAACCAATGGGCGCAACAGCTCGATCAATCGGCCATGCAGGACACGGTGCCCAACACCAGCATCTTGCCAAACATGCTCGACGGGATCAGTCCGCCCTCCTCGCTGAGCGGCAATGTCGGCTCGCTCGCGCAACAATATTACAATATGAACAAGGTCTATATCCCGGCCGGCTCGGATTTCGGTTCAAAGCAGATCCAACAGGGCGCGAATGAGACCGCGAATTTCGAGGCGATCGCCACGCAAAATCTGCAATCGCTGGAAGCCCGCGAGCAAGAGCTGCCGCAGATTCAGAGCCAGCTGAACAGTGCCACGACGATTCAGCAGGTCGCCTCAATCCAGGCCCGCCTCTCCGCTGAACAGAACTATGTCCAGGCCCAACAGGCCCAGGCGCAAAACCTGCAACTATTGGCGTTCGAGGAGAACCGCGCAGGCCAGGAAGCAGCCGCACAAGAAAACGCACAGGGCGGCGAACAAACGCTCTCAACGCTGTGCGGCGATGCCCAAACTCTCGGCGGGGAGCCTTCGGCATGTCAGGGACAATGAAACTCATCATCTACGCCCTGATTGGTGCCGGCGTGATCGCAGGTGGCGGGGCTTACTACGTGTACGTCATTGCACCGCCAGCGGTGCAAAACAGACTCGTCCCACTGCCGAATAGTGGTCGTGAGACGAACTCTCAAATCGACGCCAGTATCAGGGCCAGTTGTTTGGCGGCGGGCAACAACGCCGTTCCAGCTTGCAAGCCTTATCTCGCTGAAAAGACCTCAAAATAATGAGCGTCCCCAACACGACCATCAATATCTTTGAGTTTATGTATAACCAGTACAGCACCGGGTTCCTGCAATCGCTGAATAGCGATGTTGGCTCCGCGTTGTCGGCGGCATTACCGCCTCTTTCCGCTGCCCTGGTCATCTGGGTCATCATCCTCGGATACCTCATGATGACCGGCAGCCTGGATATACGTTACGGCATCTCAAAGGTATCAACGATGGCGATCGTGGTGGGCATTATTGCTTCAACGTCGCTTTATGATTCCTACGTCCAGACTCTTTTCATGAAGTCGCTGCCGAGCTTTGTCGCCAGCACCTTTTCATCTGGGAATACGAGCAACATCCCACAAAGCCTTGATCAGACCTTCAATAATTTTTGGGTTGCCGGACAAATTATCTACAAAAAGGCAAACTGCGCGACCTGCGTGCTCGAACCATACGTGCTTGGCATCGAAATCGAGCTGGTTCTTGTCGTCTTTTTTATCGCCCTTGCCCTCGTGTTCGCGGTGTATCTCATCTCGACAACACTGACGGGCCTTCTCGTCGCCATCGGGCCATTCCTGCTGATCGGATATCTCTTTGAAGCCACAAAGGGCATCCCGGAACGCTGGCTCGGCAAGCTGATCGGCCTGGCGATCCTGTTGCTCCTGATAACGGCGCTTCTATCGCTGTTCACCGGCGGCATGACTGATTTTCTGAACACCAAGGTCTCGACCACGTTCACCGCCGACCCGGTGCAAACCGAAATCATCATCCTCGGCGAAATCGCCGCCTATACCGCCATCACGGCCTTCATCACGATCATGCTTCCCGGCATCGCCGCCTATATTGGCGGCGGTGTGGACTTCAATATTTCCGGGATCGTGAACCCAGCCAACTGGTTCAAATAATGAAGGGCTCACGCATGTTGTCTCGCCTGATTATCCTCATGTGCGCAGCCGGCCTACTGGCGGGCTGCGCGGCCAGTGACCCGCTAGCGACGGCTCACGGGCCGATGTTCGCCCTCAATCCCGGTCATTGGTCGCCAAGCGCGGCACAGTTGGCGCGACCGCCGCAGGTGCCCCACTCATGAACGCGGACATGAAAAACACGGCTTTGCCGATCGATAACGAACGGCTCGCCGCTTATTTCCAGGATGTCGAATCTTTCCAGGCCACTGAGAAGCGCACAGCCCGCCGTTGGGGCCGTGTGGGCTGGGTGGTGGCCGGCGTGTCCCTGGCGGTCAACGTGACCCTCGCGGGGGCGATCGTGATGATCCTGCCCCTCGAAAAGCTCGTGCCCGCCTTCATCATCGTGAAGTCAGACGGCACCACCAGCACCACCATGAATTTCAACAGCCTTCCCAGCGATGAGAAGGCGGCGATGACCAGGGCCGCGATCTGGCAATATGTCCGTGCCCGGGAAAGCTATGACTTCGCCGACGCGCAATATCGGTATGATGTTGCCTCGTTGATGTCCAACCCCACGGTGCAAGGCACCTACCAAAGCTGGTTCCTCGATAAAGGGCCAGGCAGCACCAGCCCGCAGGTCACGGTTGGTAAAAAGGGGCAGATCAGCGTCGCGATGGTGAGCATGTCCATGGTGCGGCCGAATGTCGCGCTCGTGCGCTTCCGCCGCACCGTGACGATGTACGGCTCAGTTCCGCAGACTTCGACATGGACGGCAACGGTCGGCTTTGAAAACGTCGCAACCCTGCCGGTTTCAGCCCGCCTCGCAGACCCCAGCGGGCTCATTGTGACCAACTACCAGGCCCAAAAGGATTCGCCATGACATGCGCGCGCAAACTCGCGGCCAGCGGGTTCCTCTGGCTCGGCATGATGGGGACGGCCCTCGCCATACAGTATCCCCATCCGGGGCACGAAGACCCCCGCGTTCGCTATGTGCCCTATCAGTCCGGCAACGTCACCGACATCTGGACCGCGCCAGGCGCGGCGCTGACGGTCCAGTTCGGCAGGAATGAAAAGGTCGTCTCCGTCGCGGAAAGCGATAGCGCCTATCTCAAGGTCGTCCCGGTCCAGAATTACCTTTTCATCAAGCCAACCGGCATTCTGCCGGCACAGCCGATCGCGGTCCTCTGCAAGACCAGCGACGGCAAGCTCCGGCATTACTTTTTCCAGTTCGAGACCGTGAACAAGCACCTCGGCGCCGGCGAGAATGTCGATTACGCCGTGGTGTTCACCTATCCGCACCAGGCGTATGAGCGCCGGCTTGCCAAGCGGAAGGCGGCCGAAGCGAAGGCTGTCCAGAAGGAGGCCAGGAGCCGCCTTGATGAAGCGCGCGCGGTCATGAACGCGGCGACGGTCGATCAATATCAGGGGCCGCGCAATTACGAATATGTCGCTCGTGGCGATCATCAGCTGGCACCCGCCGAGGTCTGGGACAACGGCTATTCAACCGTGTTCACCTTCCCGGCCATGCAGCGCATCCCGGCCATTTTCTACGTCCAGCCGGACGGCAAGGAGGCAACGGCCAACTATTCGGTCAACGGGAATACGGTCGTTGTGCCGGGCACCGCGCCAGAATGGCGGCTGCGCGATGGGCATACGGTCCTCGACATTTATGACCTCAAATACAACCCGACCGGCGCCACGCCAGGCACGCACACGATCAGCCCGGATGTCGAGCGCGAGATGAGGACATTCAACAATGGCAAATGAGGACACGCCCGACCGCCCTTATGGGCCGATACGTCACACCAACGCGGCGCCGTCGCCGGTTGAACAGGAACAATCTGCGGTCGCCAGCCAGCAGCGCCTCAGCGGGCGCCAGATCGGCGGCATTCTTCTGGCCTGCGCGCTCGGCGCTGGCGTCGTGCTCGTGGTGACCCGGCTCACCGCACATCATGAGCCAAAGCTCGCCCATAAGGCCGCCGTGACAGGCGGGACCGAGGGCCGGCCATTCGTCAACAATGCCAGCAGCGGCACGACGCCTTCCTCGAAACCTGCCGGACTCCCCCTGCCGCCAAAGCAGAACGCGGGGTTTCACAATCCGTTCCTGACGAATCAGCAGGAATCCCCAGCCATGAAGGCGCTCAAGGCACCGATCATGGCGTTCAACCAAACTGGCGGTGGATCATCCGCGCAACCTGCCAGCAATACCGTGGGCCAGAATGGCGCTCCCTCCGCGGGATCTGCGAAACCTACGGCCTTCGCGAACAAGCTCGATGCGGATCAATTCAGTGCGGCCGATGCCTCGATGATCGCGCATCCGAATTTCACGATCGCGGCCGGCACCATCATTCCCTGCACGCTGCAAACCGCGATCAATTCGACCCTGCCGGGCTTCGTCAAATGCGTGTTGCCGCAGCCGGTGCGCTCGATGACTGGCACGGTGACGTTGCTGGATAAGGGGACGCAGGTGCTGGGCGAGGTTCGCGAGGGCCTGGTGCAAGGCCAGGACCGACTTTTCATCCTCTGGGACCGCGCGGTGACACCGCAAAACGTCGCTATTCAGCTCGCCTCGCCGGCGGCCGATCCCCTCGGCCGGGCTGGCGTCTCGGGGGCCGTCAACAACCATTTCCTCGAACGGTTCGGCGCGGCGATCATGATGACGATCATCGGCGGCTCGTTGCAGGTCGCGGCGAACGCCGCCCAGAACAGCGCCGGCAACACGTATCTGGAATATATGAACTCCAGCACAAACCAGATCGCCAACACCACACTGCAACACACGATCGACATTCCGCCCACACTGACCAAGCACCAGGGCGAGAATGTCTCGATCTTCGTTGCCCGCGATCTGAATTTCTCCAAGGTCTATAAGCTGTCGGTTGTCTCGCCATGAGGGAGGGCTGGCGCACCCGCCTGGATCGCCTGACGCAGGCAGGGCAGCGGCTCAATCGCCATGTCGAAAAGACCGTCGTCAAATACGTTGAATGGCAAGATCGTCGCCACGCGCGCCGGCGGCAGAAATTTCTCAGGCAAGGCTGGCTCTACAGCACGCTTCTAGGGCTGTGGCTCGTCCTGATCATCTTGGAATTGCTCGGCCATCAATCAGCCGCGGTCATCCATAGCTCGGCCGGCCTCGGCCTGATCTTCCTGGCTCTTAAAATCTGGCACTCGGCCATGGTCATCAGGGCTAAAAAGCGGGGGGAATTATGAACGGCACCGATTTTTCCGATGACCTCGTGGCGGAAAGCCCGGCCGCGCCGCTGCTCCGCTTCCTGCTCGCCCCGCTGCAACCCTGGCTGAACGATGGGGCCACTGAGGAGCTGTGCATCAACCGGCCCGGCGAGTGCTGGGTGCGCCAGCGCGGCGTTTTTGAGCGGTTCAAGGTGCCCCTCGATCGCTCGGCGCTGGAGGATATTGCCGTGCTCGCCGGCGCGCTGCGCCGTCAGGATGTCGGCCCTACCTCGCCGCTTTGCTCCACCGAACTGCCAGGCGGCGAACGGCTGCAAATCTGCCTGCCGCCGGCCGTGCCCACCGGTACGGTCAGCCTGACAATCCGCCGGCCGGGCTCGACGGTCGCGCCGCTCTCCTCCGTCACCTCCAGGTATCAGTCGGACGGATGGAACAGTTGGGCGGAAAACCGGGACACCCGGAATTTCGCGGAAGCCCTGGACTACTACGATTCCGGCGATCTTGAGGGCTTCCTTGCGGCGGCCGTGCGCTGCCGCATGACCATCCTGCTCTGTGGCGCCACCGGCTCCGGCAAAACCACGATGAGCAAAACGCTGATCTCGGCGATCCCCATGGCAGAGCGGATCATCACGATCGAGGACACGGCGGAGCTTGTGATCCCGCAACCGAATCATGTCCGGCTGCTCTACTCGAAAGACGGCCTCTCCACCGCGAAAATCGACGCCGAGGCGCTGCTGCAGGCCAGCCTGCGCATGCGGCCAGATCGGGTGCTCCTGCAAGAGCTCCGCGACGATGCGGCATGGACCTATGTGAACGAGGTGGTTTCCGGGCATCCGGGCTCGATCACCACCATTCACGGCGCCAACCCGGCCCAGGCGTTCAAGAAGCTGTTTTCGCTCATCAAGGGATCCCCGAAGGGCGCTAGCTTCGATGACGCCACGCTTTGCGATCTGCTTGCGGCGGCTGTCGATCTCATCATCCCGTTCGAGACTTCCGGCACCACCTACCGGATCGGCAAGGTCTGGTTTGGCCCGGACGCGACCAGGCGCGGCGAAACAGCCGCCGCCCTCTTGCGGGCCGCCTGATGACCTGGCGCGGCGTGATGCGGCTCCTCGTTGGGCTGGTGCTCGGCCTGGTGTTCTTCTCCGTCCTCGCCACGATGATCTTCCTCATTGGAACCGGACTGTTCTGGCATTTCCGGCATCCGTTCTGGCAATGGTGGCTCTATCTTTTCGAGGCCAGCGGAGATCCTACTGTACGGGTCTGGCTGGTCATCAGCGGCGTGCCGGCCTTCGCGATCCCCTTCCTCGCCGGGGTCGTTCAGCTTGTGCGCGGCCGGCGCGTCACCGGCTGGTCACTGCGCCGCGATCACGCCCCGACAAAGCCCGTCGATGCGCCGATCCGTGCCCCAACCGACAACCATGGTCATGCCCGCTGGATGACGATGGAGGAGGCCCGCGCCAGGTTCCCGGGGCCAGCCCCGGAATATGGCGGGCTTGTCGTGGGCGAAGCGTATGAGGTTCACCGCGACAGCGTTGCCAGTATGCCGTTCAGGCCGAAGGATCGTTCAACCTGGGGGCAGGGGGGCAAGGCGCCCCTGCTGATCGATCCATGCGAGATTGGCTCGACCCATTGCATGATGTTCGCCGGATCGGGCGGCTACAAGACGACGACGGCCGTCTCCACGCTGCTGACATGGACCGGCTCGGCCATTGTCCTTGACCCCTCGGTGGAGCTGGGGCCGATGTTGCGCCAGGCGCGTGAGGACATGGGCCACAAGGTCTATATGCTCGATCCCCGCACGGCCCGCGAAGTCGGGTTCAATGTGCTCGACTGGGTCGATGTCTCCTCCCCCCTCGCGGAAATCGATGTTCAGGCCGTGGTTGAGTGGGTTTGCGGCGATACCAAAGCAGGCGGCGATGAAAACGCCTCCTTCTTCAAGAACAGCGGCAAGGAGCTGGTGACGGCGCTGCTCGCGCATATGCTCTGGGACGAACACCTGGAACCGCACGAAAAGACCTTGCGCGCCGTCCGCGCGGCCATCGTTACGCCCGAAAAGGAGCTGCGGAACGTCTTGGCCCATATTCACAAGAACTCGCAAAGCCGCCTCGCCCGCGATCTGGCCGGTAGCTTGAAGGACATTGTGGATGAGACCTTTAGCGGCATCTACAAGAACGCCACCCAGGACACGGCCTGGCTTTCAACCGCCGCCTATGCGGATCTCGTCTCCGGCAATGCGTTCCGTTGCGCTGAGCTGACGCTCGGCAAGACCACGGTTTTCATCAACATTCCCCTCAAGGCGCTCGATGCCACCCCGGCCGTCGCCCGCGTCATCACCGGCGCGCTGCTGAACGCGGCCTATGAAGCGGATGGCGTGATCGAAGGCCGCGTGTTGTTCCTGCTCGATGAGGCCGCCCGGCTTGGCCCCATGAAAATCCTCGAAACCGCCCGCGACTGCGCCCGGAAATACAAGATCACGCTGTTTCCGTTTTATCAGTCGATCGGCCAGCTTCGCGAGCTGTTCGGCCAGAACGGCCCGGCCAAGTGGTTTGAATCGGTCAGCTGGTATGGCTTCGCCGGCGTCAAAACCAAGGCCGTTGCCGAGGAGCTGGCTGCGGCGATCGGCGAATATGGCGTGCTGGCCTGGTCGGAAGGCTCGAACACCGGCAACTCGGCAAAGGGCCTGGAAGCAGGCACGCGCTCGACCGGCCAGACCAAAACCTATCATGAGCTGAAACGCCAACTCATCCGGGCCGAGGAAATCATGCACGACATGAGGGATGATGAGCAGATCATCTTCCCAAAATCCGGCCGGCCGCTGCGCTGCGGCCGGGCCATTTATTTTCGGCGGCCTGAGATGGCCGCACGTGTGGGCGAGAACCGCTTTGCCGTCAACGCAACTTAACCCAGGGGCGGGCAAGACGGGTAGGGAAGTGCCAAATTGAATATCTGCACACGATCCAAGAATGTCGTTCGCGAGCCGAGTAAGCGTTGCCGAAAGCAGCCGTTTACCACTTCGGCTACACGAACGGCTAAACACCGCAGACGGACAAGCTCCGATTGCTCAGGCCGGCAATCTCTCGAAGGGCGATTATGGTTTGGAATCCCTTGACGTTCGGATCATTATGGAACACGTCGCGGGCGAACCTCTCGTAAGCGCCCACGCCGCTGACTTGGAGCAAAAGCACGAAGTCGGCTTCACCGGTCGCATACCAGGCGCATTTGACCTCATCGCGCCCCCGCAGTTTCGCCTCGAAGGCGTCGAGAGCAGCGATGCCCTCGCGTTCGAGTGAAACCAGCACGTGGATGGTCAGGGGCGTTCCGAGCACCGCAGGGTGCACAATGGATACATCGGCAACAATCACGCCGCTTCGACGCAAGCGCCGCAACCGACGCAAAACCGCACTCTCGGAAAGCCCGACTTGGTCGGCCAGCACCCTGGCCGAGGTCTGATTGTTGACCTGGAGCTTCGAAAGCAAAGCCCGATCGAACTGATCGAGATCGACGGTTTCCATCGGCTACGCGTCCAAAAATGACGATATCCGTCTTATCACGCCTGAATTTAGGCGCCAACCGTTAGATGAAAACGGGCATGATTATGGTTATGAACGCAACAACCGAAACTCCCCGCACCTCCGGCATTGCCTCGGATCTCGCCCGCCTCTCGCCGGATTACGCGCCGACGCCGCTACTCGAGCTGCCTGCCTTGGCCAGAAGGCTGGGCGTCGCCCAGGTGCTGGCGAAAGACGAAGGGTGCCGCATGCTCGGCAGCTTCAAGTCGCTCGGTGGCACCTATGCCGGGCTTCGCGCACTGGCGCGTGCTGCGAACACGGACATCGCCGCGCTGATCGCCACACGTCCGGGCGGGCAGCCTACCCTGGTCTGCGCCAGCGACGGCAACCATGGCCTGGCGGTCGCGGCCGCAGCGCGCTTCGCCGGGGCTAGCGCCCGCGTCTACCTGCACAGCAGCGTACCCCAATCCCGTGCCAAGCGGATCGAGGCGCAAGGCGCCGAGGTGATCTGGGTCCAGGGCACCTACGACGACGCGGTGCACGAAGCTGCCGAGGCGGCCCGTAACGAGGTTGGGATTCTCGTGGCCGACACCACGGACGATCCGAACGACCCGGTGGTGCGCGACGTGATGGCGGGCTACGGCGTCATGGCCGCCGAAATCCGCGCCCAGGTGGAAGCCGCCGGTCACGCGCGGCCCACGCACCTGTTCGTCCAGGCTGGCGTCGGCGGCCTCGCCGCCGTCATGGCCAAAGGCCTGGGCGACTGGCTTGCGGCACCGGGCCGGATCATCGTCGTCGAGCCCGAGACTGCGCCCGCCGTGGCCGCCGCTCTTACCGCAGGCACGATCATCCGTGTCCAAGGTGACCTGGAGACGACCGCGGAAATGCTGTCCTGCGGCGAGGCCAGCGCCCCCGCACTCGAAACCCTGCGACGGCACCGCGTGGAAGCGATCACCGTCTCTGAAGCCACCCTCGACGAGGCCCCGCTCCTCCTGCGCGACTGCGGCGGCCCAGCGACGACGTCTTCCGGCGCCGCAAGCCTGGCGGGCGCCCTCGCACGGCCCGGCCTCCCGGCGGATGCCAGGGTGCTGATCCTCGTCACCGAAGGGGTGCCGGCATGATGACCGACGACGCCTTCTGGGCCGAACTCCGCGCCTGGCGCCGCGACTTTCACGCCCACCCGGAATTCGGCTTCGAGGAACGGCGGACGAGCCGCCTGGTGGCAGAGCGTCTGCGTTCCTTCGGCATCACCGACATCGTCGAAGGCGTCGGCGGCACCGGCGTAGTCGCTACGCTTACCCGGGGTAGCGGCAACCGCGCCATCGCCTTGCGTGCCGACATGGATGCGCTGCGCATCGAGGAGAAGTCAGACCTCGCCTATCGGTCGCAGGTGCCCGGCGTGATGCACGCCTGCGGCCATGACGGGCACACCACGATGCTACTCGGCGCAGCCAAGCTACTCGCCGCCGAAGGCGGCTTCGACGGCTCCGTCCGTTTCGTGTTCCAACCAGCCGAGGAATGGGGCAAGGGCGCGCTCGCCATGCTCGCCGACGGGCTCACCGAACGGTTCCCATTCGAGGAGATCTACGCGCTCCACAACAAGGCGGGCCTGCCGGTTGGCAAGTTCCAGGCCCGCGTAGGGACAACCATGTCGGCCGAGGACAATTTTGAGATCGTCCTGCGCGGCATGGGGGGCCATGCCTCGCGCCCGCAAGACGGTCGCGAGGTGCTCGTCGCCGCCTGCGCGCTCGTGGTCAACCTCCAGACGATCGTATCCCGCCGTGTGGCGCCGACCGACTCGGCCGTGGTGTCCGTGACCGAGCTGCTGACCGACGGCACACGCAACGCCCTGCCCAGCACGGCCCGCATCCTGGGCGACGCGCGGAGCTTCCAAACGGTGGTGAGCGAGACGATCGAGGCGGAACTGCGCCGCATCGCCACGGGCACCGCCGCTAGCTACGACGTAGGCTGCGACGTGACCTACACGCGCGAGTTCGTGCCGACCGTCAACGATCCCGTCGCGACCGCGGCGGCGCTCGCGGCCGCCCGCACCGTGCTGGGCGAGGAGAACGTTACACTAGCCGATCAACCAGGCACCGGGTCTGAGGACTTCGCCCGCTTCCTGCAGCACGCGCCGGGTTGCTACGCCTTCATCGGCAACGGCGAGGGCTCCGTCCCAGCCCACCACCCCGAATTCGACTTCAACGACGACGCGCTGCCGACAGGAACGGGCTTCTTTGTCCAGATCGTCCGCGACCGGCTCGCGACCCGGCCGACGCAGCCGTGACCGGCCCCCGCATCAACGCCGAACGCTTGCTCGGCCGCCTCCGCACGCTCGGTAACATTGGCCGCGACGAGGGACGGCTCACCCGCCTCGCCGCCTCGGACAGCGACCGCGCCGGCCGCGACGCCGTGGTGGGCTGGATGCACGACGCCGGGCTGGAGGTCATGGTCGACCGCATCGGCAACCTGTTCGGCATCTGGCACGCCGGTGACGCCAATTCCGCGCCGCTCATGCTGGGCTCGCACATCGACACGGTCATCGACGCCGGAATCTACGACGGATGCTACGGCGTGGTGGGTGGGCTAGAGGTGGTCCAAACGTTGAGGGAGGCCGGCGTGAAGCCGGACCGGCCTGTCGTGATCGCGGCCTTCACCAACGAAGAGGGCGTGCGCTACGCCCCGGACATGATGGGGTCCCTCGTCTATGCCGGCGGCCTCGGCGTGGCCGAGGCGCTTGCCACCGTCGGCACCGATGGCACGGTGTTGGGCGAGGAACTCGCCCGCATCGGCTATGCCGGCCCGCACGAGCCCGGCTTCCTGCGCCCGCATGCCTATCTGGAGCTGCACATCGAGCAGGGGCCGATTCTGGACCGCGAAGGTGTTGCGATCGGCGCCGTCGAGAACCTGCAGGGCATCTCCTGGCAGCGCGTGACGATCGACGGCGTGGCGAATCATGCCGGCACCACGCCGATGGCGATGCGCCGCGACGCCGGACAAGCCGCCGCACGGGTTGTGACTTTCCTACGCGACCTGATCTCGCAAACCAACGCCCCGACCGTCGCGACGGTGGGCTGCATGGCGTTCGAGCCGAACGCCATCAACGTCATCCCGTCCCGGGCCGTGTTCACTGTCGACCTACGCGACCCCGACGAGGATCGCCTGCGCGCGGCAGAGGCGACCCTCGCGCGATACCTCGAAAGTCTGGCCGACGCCGAAGGGGTCACTGTCGTCGTCGAACGTCTCGCCCAGTTCGACCCGGTGACCTTCGACCCGGCCATCGTCGCGGCCATTGAAGCCGCGGCCGCCGAGAATGGCCTACGCTCCCGCCGCATGACGTCAGGAGCCGGACACGACGCGCAGATGATCGCCCGCCTCTGCCCCGCCGCAATGATCTTCGTGCCCAGCCTCAAGGGCATCAGCCACAATCCGCGGGAGCACACACAAGCTGCCGATCTGCAGGCCGGGGCCAATGTTCTGCTCGACGTCATCCGCAAGCTCACACACGTAGCCTCCGGCGAGGCACGATCCTTCTCGCAACAGAACTCAAAGTTGGGCTTCGCTTACGACGATTCGTTCACAAAAGAGGGCATCTGAAGCGATTGAGTTAACTCGAGCGGCCGCTTGTTGAAGCTGGGAAACAACAGCGGACAGTTCGCTTCCCACCCAAACCGGACATAAATGAAGCCCACGTTAAAACGAATTCGCGACCAGCATTTCCCCGGCTTGCGTCGTGTATCGGGGGGAGAGATTTTGCCGGCGTGCGCCCCATGATGGGGATGTGGCCGTCGAAGCGATCCGCAGGGTTCCGCGCCCGAACCGGGCGTTGATCGCATCCATAGCTTTCATTGCGGCGGCCGATTGGTCACGGTCGAAGCTGGCGAACAGAACGGCCTGGCGCCGCGCCGGCGCCAGATCCTGCAACATCACCCCCGCCTTGAAATACCGGTATCCAGGATGCCAGACGGCCCGCAACAGCCTGATCGCCTCGCCGATCAACAGACCGGTATCGGCCGTGGGCTCGATCTTGCCCTGGCGCTGCGCCGAATACCACGGGTCACCGTTATGGGGGTTGGTATGGGTGAAGACCGTGATCTGGCCCGCCTCAAGCCCCTCGGCGCGGAGCTTCTCCGCCGCGCGCGCGGCGAAGGTACAGATGGCCTCGCGCAGTTCAGCCGGCCTGTCGATCATGTGTCCGAAGCTGCGGCTTACCGCGATTCCCTTCCGTGTTGGCGCCATTAGCGATAGCGGCAGGCAGGAGGCGCCCCTCAACTCTGTCTGTACCCTAGCGCCGGTGACGGTCAGCATGTCGCGCACCGCGCGCGGATCCGCCCGCACGAAATCCGCGATCGTGGTGATCCCCGCCGCGGCGAGTTTTGCCCCGACCTGGCCGCCGATGCCCCAGACCTCGGCGATAGGCAGCCGTTCGTAGTGCCGCGCCCGGAGCTCCGGATCGCGTAGGTCGCACACGCCACCGAGCGCCGTCTCCTTTTTCGCGATCTTGTTGGCGAGCTTGGCGATCGTCTTGGTCGGGCCGATCCCGACACAGGTGGGGATCTTGGCGATCTGTCGGACATCGCGCCGGAGATCGCGACAGAACCGGTCGAGATCGGGGATACCATCGAGATCGAGGAACATCTCGTCGATCGAATAGGGCTCAACCTGCGGCACCCGTTCAGTGAGCACGTCGTAGACCCGGCGGCTCATGTCGCCGTAAAGGGCGTAGTTGCTCGACCGCCATTCGACGGCCCTGCTCTCCGGGCGCTTGCGGAACAGGTGCCAGGGCTCGCCCATCTTGATCCCGAGCGCCTTGGCCTCCGGCGTTCGGGCGATGGCGCAGCCGTCATTGTTGGACAGCACCACAAGCGGGCGGGAGCGCAGTTCCGGCGCAAACGCCTGCTCGGCTGAGCAATAGAAGGAATTGCCGTCGATTAGCCCGAAAGTCGGCATTGCGATCAGACCTGAGTTCGCACCAGGCCGGTGATCACCGCCCAGATTTCGGCGTCATCGCCCTCGACGGGGAGGGGCTCGGTGCCGGCGCGGCCGGAGAGCAGTTGCCACTGCCCGTTGCGCCAGGCGAGCTGCGCGACCAGCACGTCGCCGGCCAGCATCACCACCGCGACCTTGCCGGGCGCCGGCGGTGTGGCGGCATCGGCGATCAGGATATCGCCGGAGAAGATGCCGCGGCTGGTCAGCGCATCGCCGGCTACGCGCACGGGGTAGCGGCTGGGCCGGCGGAGATCGAGGATCTCGGACAGATCGATCGGTCCCTCCAGGCTATCACCTGCGGGGCTGACGAAACCTGTGGTATTCCCGCCTGTGTAGCTTCCCATGTACACCTCCATCGGTCAGAACATATGGAGAACATTTCAGGAGAGCAAGAGGCGCCATGTGCGGACGTTTTGCAGCCTTCCAGCCGGTTGAAGCGATCCGCAAGCTGTTCGGGGCGGTCAATTCAGCGCCGGCAGATGCACGGCCGTCCTGGAATATCGCCCCGTCACAGCGGGCGCTGGTTGTCCGCCGACATCCTGAAACCGGCGAGCGGCGCATCGACCTCCTGAGCTGGGGTCTGGTGCCGCACTGGACCAAGGATCTCAAGGAGGCCCGCCGGCCGATCAACGCACGTGCTGAGACCTTGGCAACCTCGCCGATGTTCAAGCCGGCGTTCGCGTCCCGGCGCTGCCTGGTGCCGGTCGACGCCTGGTATGAGTGGCAGGTGACGCCAGACGGCAAGCGGCCGTTCGCCTTTGCCCGCACGGATCGCGCGACGATGGCTTTCGCCGGCCTCTGGGAAAGCTGGGTCACGCCGGGTACGGGGAAAGTGCTCCGCACCTTCACCATCATTACCACGTCCGCCAATGCCATGGCCGCGCCAGTGCATGACCGCATGCCGGTTATCCTCGATGCAGACGATTGGCCGCTCTGGCTTGGCGAAAGGACAGGGGAGCCGGCTGCTTTACTCCGGCCGGCTCCGGATATGATGATCGAGGCATGGCCCGTCGGGCGATCTGTCAACTCGCCCCAGAATAACGGCCTGGAACTCCTTTCGCTGCTTGCTGAACATAAAGACTTGTATCTAACCAATCCGGCAGATGGTTGATTGGCAGTGCCGCTCCAGTGACAGCATCATCGATGACGATATGGGCATAAAGGACGTGCTGCGCGGCGGTCCCGATGAAGGATCGTTGGCAAAAAAAATCCCGAAATCCTCATACAGTTACGCACCGGACTTCTGCATCTGAATCCCCCGCTTATGGCCTATGGGGAGGATGTGGTGCGAAATTCTTGATTTTTGGAAATCCTCCCCTTAAGCCGTAGCAGTCATACCTCTATCAGAGGAATCGTTTAGAGAGTTTGAACCGCCCGACCAAACCAAGGCCGATAAGGCCAGTGCCAAGTAGAAGAAGGGAGCCGGGTTCTGGCACTGGTGTTGGTGTCGGTGTCAGGGGTTTTGATACAAGATCATAGTTATTTTTTGTTCCAACCCAGTTAATCTTGAAATCTGGGCTGTACCCTGAAAATAAACCAGATGATAATGTAACATAGAATGTATAATTAATGCTGCTGTCTGCTGGCAATGCCGGACCTTGTGGTGTTGTTTCGGCCGCAAAGCAGTAAAAGTTTCCCTTTCCATTACAGCCGTTTGCGTTCAATCCTCCCGATAATTCTGTGAATCCCGATGGGGCTGCAGCACTTGCGAAATTTGATGGGGGATTAAGAGCAAAAGACTGTACACCATACCGCCCACCCTCTGCATCGGAAGGGCCATTTATGCCCGCTATATTAAGGGTGAACTGATCCGTTAAGGGATTGGCTGTTGCTGATTCGGACAGCGTATAGGTTATGCCATCGGCGATCAGGCTGGCGTGCGCTCCGGCCGTTGTAAGCCCCAGTACGACGATGGCGCTGGCAATATGGCGAAACTTCAACATGAAGAACGTTCCTTGCCTATCCGGTTGTTACCCACACCCACTAAATGTAGGGTGTGTCCATTCCCCGGAATAAAGCTCGTCAAAGGTTGGTGCGGCTGCCCTACCCGCGATTCCGAGCAGCGAGCGGAACGCGTTGAAGGGATAGAGGCGCCGGTTGAACCGAAACGTGAATTCATTGAGGTAGGCTTGTAGATGTTTGGCGCTGACCCCGTGATGGATGCCGTTGATCCAGGTCTTCAGGTTGGTAAAGACCAAGTGGACGATCGGCAGGAATTCTTCTGCCACCTCCGGGTCGCCGCATTCGGCGATTGCATGGTGGTCGAACCCGCGCCTTCCGAGACCGGCATAGCCGCTCCAGTCGTCGGTAACGATCAGCGATCCGGGAGCAACGGCGTTTTCGACGAATCCGCAGAGCGAATTGGCGCTACGGTCGGGGACAACAGCGAGACGAACGCGTCCCGCGTAGCGACCGTCTTTCCGATTGTCGAGCTTGGTTCCCGGTTTCCGGTGGCGCACCTCCACGGCACAGGCGACGAGAACCTTGTGATGGACACCCCGTCCATCGCCTCGGGTTCGTCCTCCAACCCACGTTTCATCCACTTCGACGTGTTCTTGCGGCGTGTCGCCAATCTTGTCGCGCTCGGGGCGCACCATCCCGGCGCGCAGCTTATGAAGGATGCCGAAGGCGGTCTCGTAGCGCGACAGGCCGAGTTGCCGCTGAAATTGGACGGCCGACATTCCGGGCGTCTGGCTGGCGATCAAGTAAGCCGCCCAGAACCAAGTCGACAGCGGCGTGTGACTGCGTTCCATAACGGTCCCAGCCATCAGGCTTACGTCTTTGCGACAGGCCCGGCAGCGCAGAACGCCCGGGCGCGCCTCGAAACGGAACGGCTCGCCAACGACGCCGCACCTTGGGCAGGCGAACCCTCCATTCCAGCGGGCGCTTTCGAGATAGGCGGCACAGGCCGCGTCGTTCGGGAAAATACGCTGGAATTCCGGCAGAGACTGCGGGAACGGCAGGTCTTCACGGGCCAGGACATCCATGCCCAACACTAGATCTAGTAGGTATGGGAGTCAACCGGATAGGCAAGGTTTGAACTGACCGCATTCAAAGCGGCAGAAAGTACAGGAAGGGCCAAGGCCGGCGAGCAAAAGGTCATTGAGACTGATCGGAAAGGCTTGGCTGGCCCAAGATCCCGTTCGCTGCATCAGACCATGCGTGGCCTCCGAGGTCGCGTGACGCGCTGATCATAGATATCAATCTGAAAGACCTTGGCGGCCGATTGAAATAAAATTCTGTCAGAAAATTTTACACATCTGAGTGCTGGTTCTTTTAATGAAAAATAAGTCATTGGAATTATTTGGTAAATTGATATGGCCCGAAACTTGCTGGGAAAAAACTGTCTAACCCCCCATTACACAAGGATGTATTTGTCATGTCTCTCAAATTTGCCACGATCGCGGCCTGCGCCGTAGGGGGATTGATGATGGGCTCAGGCGTTGCCCACGCGACCCCCTCGCTCGATTTCTCGGTTCAGGCATGGACTGCGCAAACGCCGAATTCCGGTAGCGCCAGCTCTAATCAGCAGGCCCTGCCAAGCAACCCGATAATCTCTGCCACCAACGCATTCTTTACCGGGAATTTCCTGGGTTTGCCGAACTGGCAAGACAACTCCCAAAATACAAATACACTCAACGACTTTACCAATAATCTGACCGGATTCAGTAACGTCAAATATTACAATGGCAATTCTGGCACAACGGTACTGAGCACTGGGGGATTTGGTTCGGCCACGCTGTTCGACCTGACTTTCACCCTCAACCACACGCTGAGTGCCACCGTCACGCATGATGATGGTTTCAGCCTGTGGAATGCAACCAACACAGGTAATGCCCTCTTTAACTATGCCCACCCCACTAGCGCTGTTCCTGACAGCATCAGCGTTGGTCCAGGCACCTATAATCTCTGGTATCTCGAGGCAAACGGTGCCCCGGCACAGCTGACGTTCTCGAACGTCAAGGTTCCGGAACCGGGCTCACTGTTGCTGCTCGGTACTGGCTTGGTCGGACTTGGTCTGATCTTGCGCCGTCGCCGCTCGCGCACGGCGTAATCAGCCGCAACGATGCTTTTCGACAGGCGGTGGCAGCACCGCCTGTTTTTTGTGTCCTCTTCTGCGGTTACAGGCGTGAAATGTGGCCCGCACCAGAACCTGCATTATGGAACTTCACGGCAAGTCGCCGGCAACTCACAGTCCAATTCGGCCGTGTATTTCTGCGCCTTATGAATATCCCTGCAGCAGCGACAATCAAACAATGCGATACCGTCATTTCTGCCCCCTCATCCTGACAGCCACTCTCTGAGCTTCGACCATCGGCGCCGCCCCGAGACATTCCGCACGGCGATGGCGACAGCACGCCGACTGCCGACCAGAACGACTAGCCGCCGGCCGCGCGTGATGCCGGTGTAGAGCAGGTTCCGCTGCAGCATCACGTAGTGCTGGGTCAGCACCGGAATGACGACGGCAGGGTATTCCGAGCCCTGGGACTTGTGGATCGTCGCCGCATAGGCCGGCACAAGCCCGTCCAGCTCGCCGAGACCGTAGACCACCTCCCGTCCATCGAAGCCGACGCCAACCTCCCCGGCCTCCGCATCGACCCGGGCAATAAAGCCGATATCGCCGTTGTAGACCTCCCGGTCGTAGTCGTTCTCGATCTGCATGACCTTGTCGCCGGGAGCATAGGTCCAGCCGAATCGCTCGACCCGCGGTTCCGCCGCGCCGTTCAGCGCCGCCTGCAGGGTGATGTTGAGTGACCGCGCGCCGACCCCACCCCGGGCCATCGGACAGAGCACCTGGATGTCGCGGATCGGATCCAGTCCAAACCGGTGCGGAATCCGCGTCTTCACCAGCTCCACGATGCGCTCGACCGCCGTCTCCGGCTCGTCGGCCGCCACGAAATGGAAATCGCTCTCGGGATCGGCGCGGCCGAGATCGGGGATCTCCCCGCGATTGACGCTATGCGCCACGGTGATGATCCGGCTCGCCGATGCCTGGCGGAAGATCTCCGTCAGCCGCACCACCGGTACCGCGCCAGACCCGATCAGATCGGCGAGCACCTGCCCCGGTCCCACCGAGGGAAGCTGGTCGACATCTCCCACCACCAGCAGCGCTGCCTCGTCGGGGATCGCCCTGGTCAGCGCATGCATCAACGGCACGTCCACCATCGAGGTCTCGTCGATCACCAGAAGGTCGCATTCCAGAGGATGGTCGACGCCGCGGCGGAAACTACCGCTCGCAGGATCTACCTCGAGCAGGCGGTGGATCGTCTTCGCCTCGCCCCCCGTCGTCTCGGCAAGGCGCTTGGCTGCCCGGCCGGTCGGCGCGGCGAGCAGAATGCGGACGGATTTCGCAGCGAGGATCCGCAGGATCGCCCGGACGATCGTGGTCTTGCCGACACCCGGTCCGCCGGTGATCACCAACAGCTTCGCGGTCAGCGCCAGCCGCACCGCCTCACTCTGGCTCGTCGCCAGATTCATGCCGAGATGGCTTTCCACCCAGCCGATCGCCTTGTCCGCATCGATCGATGGCCAGGGCGTTGCACCAGAGGCAACAATCCGCAGCCGTTCGGCGATACCCTGCTCCGCCCGATACAAGCCGGCCAGGAACACACAGTCAGTCCCCGCCACCTGATCGGCGATCACCGTGCCCTCTGCCAGTTCGAGGTCGAGTGCCGTCCCGATCAGCGGCGCCGGCACCTCGAGCAACGTTTCGGCGAGCGAGACCAGTTCGCCGGCCGGTAGGCCACAATGGCCATCATCCATTGCCGTCGCCAGCGCATGACCGATGCCAGCACGCACACGGATCATCGCGTCCCTGGCGATGCCAAGCTTCTCCGCGATCGCATCCGCTGTCCGGAAACCGATCCCCCTGATGTCCCGCGCCAGACGATACGGGTTCTCGCTCATCACCTGCACCGCGTCGGCGCCGTAGGTCTTGAAGATCCGCACGGCGCGGGCCGTGCTCACCCCATGGCTGTGCAGGAACACCATGATCTCCCGCACCACCTTCTGCTCGGCCCAGGCATTGACGATCCGCCCGGCCCGCACCGCGCCGATACCCGGCACCTCGCGCAGGCGCTCGGGCTTTGCCTCGATCACGTCGAACACCGTCTCGCCGAAGGCTCGGATCAGTTTCTTCGCATACACCGGCCCGATGCCGCGGATCATGCCCGAGGCCAGATAGCGCTCGATCCCCTCGGCCGTGGTCGGCGCCGATGTCCGCAGGAACCGCGCCCGGAATTGCTGGCCATGAACCCGGTCGTTCACCCACTCGCCGCTCGCCGTCAGCCACTCGCCAGCGCTGATCGTCGCGGCATGCCCGATGACTGTAACGAGATCACGGTGCCCCCGGGCTTTCACCCGCAACACGCAAAAGCCGTTCTCGACATTGTGGAACGTCACCCGCTCAACCAGGCCAGCGAGGACCTCGCGATCGGGTGTCTGAGCAGGGGCAGTGGCAATAAAATGGTTCCCCATCACCCCATGCGACGCTGTCTTCCGGCGCCGGTCAAGTCAGTCGCAGGCGCGTCTGCTTACGCGGCGCGGCTCCAAGGGGAGGGGCAAAAAAATGGCGGCCATTGAGGCCGCCAAGTTTAGGGAGGAAACGTCCAAAAAGGCGAGGCAGTGCCTCGCACAGGACCGATATAGCGCGGCAGGACGCAGTCGTCTTATATATTTTGTGCAGTGCAGCATTGTTGCCTGTAATGACCCGGAGCAACGGGGTGGAATTCCTGGCACCGGTTATGGAATTGGCCGTGCCAGAAAGCAGCAGGGACGACAGCAGTTCCTCAAGGAATTGGATCCAAAACCCTACCGCCCGCGGCCACGCTTGCGGCTTTCCTGTTCAACCGGACGTTCCTCGGCTTGGCGCTGCGCCTGGCGGCGATGCCCCTCCAGCGCTTTCTGTAGCCGCGCCCGGGCACTCCGATGCGCGGCCTCGATCAATGGCCGCGCCCGCTCCCACCCCGCCGCCACGGCTGCCCGCACGGCCGGAGCCGCCCGCTCGATGCGGGCCAGCGCCTGGCCCTTATCCTCGACAGCGCGCGCCATGGTTTCGGTCAAGCGGCTTTGCGTGCCGGCCCGGGCTTGGGTGCGCGCAAAACGCTGGGACAGGTCAGAGGGCAAGCCTGCGGCCTCGCGCTTCTCGTCGGCCGCCAGCCCTTTGAGGAAGGCGCGGGCCGCATTGCGGCGGGCCTCCTCGCCGATCTTCACCAGATCGAGCGCATTGGTCTTTTCAGGCTGACGCGCGATATTCCGCGTCCAATTCGTCCAGATGTCGTGCTCGCGGATCGGGCGCGGATCGCCCAGCGGCCGGCGGCCCGCGATCTCCTGCCGCTCAGCCCCCTCCGAGGTCAGCCAGTAATCCCGTTCCCGGTGCCGTGACCCGGAGACATAGGTCTTGAAACCGTCCGTGGTCTGCGAGCCGCCAGGTGTCACAAAGATATGCTCGGTCGTGGTGATGCCCTGGGCGGTGTTGGTGGTCATGGCATAGCCGTAGGCCAGCCGCATCCGGCCGGTTTCCTTGTCGGCCAGCGTGTCCCACTTCACAAAGCCCTCGCGGCCATGGTCGTTCCGCAGCACCAGGCCTTCGTCGCGGATGCTGGTGATTTCGAGGATCGAGCCATTATCGCCGATCGCGCCCTTGCCGCCGTCCAACATCGCAGCATTGGTGCGGGCGAAGAGCCGGATTTTTTCGCCCGTCGCGATCGGCAGCGCGTAGTGCTCACCGGTGTTCTTGTCGATCGCCGCCAGCGTCATGCGGCTCTGCCCCAGCTCGCCAGAGGCAAGCAGCCGTTGCCGGATTGCCTCGCCGATCGCGCGTGCGTCCTGATTGGTCGGTGTGCTGATCGAAATCGTAAAGCGCGGCCGATCTACATTCGCTTTCCGGCGCTCATCCCAGAGCGCGGCAGCTCGCGCGATCACCTCGCCATGCCCGCCGGCGATGATCTCGGCCGTGCCATCCTGCCGCTTCATGTCCAGCGCCTTGCCAACAGCTTCGGCGCCACCTTTTCGCAGCAAGCCCGCGATTTCGCGCGCCCGTTCGTTGGTCTGCCGCACGCTGCTTTCAATCGACGGCACCTTGCCCAGCCCTTTTTCGAGAAGGCCGATCACCTGGCCCGCCTCGATCGACTGGCATTGCTTCGGATCACCGATCGCCACCATACGGAACCCGTGCCGCTCCTGGAGCCGCAACAGATCGAGCATCTGGCGCGTGCCGATCGTGCCCAGCTCATCGATCACCACGACACTGCGGCTGGACAAGTCCAGCCGGCCGCTCTCCACCCGGTTGATGAACACCGAGACTGCCGCGATCGTGTCACGCCCGCCGGCCTCGGTGTCGGTGTCGGTATTCAGCCCGGCCTCGCGCAGCTCGCGCGCCTGGCGCCAGCCGAGGCTGATGCCGTGAATGTCCGCACCCTGCTCGCGCCATGCCGTCACCAGCGGCTTCAACAGCGTGGTCTTGCCAGCTCCGGCCGCCCCGATCCCCACCGAGAACCGGCCGCCCATGCCGAGATGATCGATCATCCGGCGCTGTGCCGCGCCATGCGCGCCGGTGAAACTCAGCCCGCTCGCCTCGATCCCGCGCTTGATTTGTACCGGGTTGAGTGTGCCGCGCCGATCGCGGCCAGCTTGTCCCGCCAGCTCGACCAGCGCGCTCTCCTGCTCGACATGGGCGCGCGTCGTCAGCCTGGTTGTGGTGATCGTCACATCCGGGTTTTCCGGGTCATCCCTCTCGGTCTCGACCGCGATGATCTGCGTGCGTGCGGACTCACCGTTGCCGCCAGCACCACCGGTTTCGACAACCCCGCGCGCCCGCAACCGCGCGATCACCTGATCAACATCGCCGCCATCCTTGATGCCGGCCGCCACCAGGCCACGCGCTGCGGCAACGCGCTCATCCTCGGCCTTGATGACCGCCCGCCGGGCAAACTGCTCGCCCAGCACCCGCGAAGCCGCCTCATAGGCCCGATCCAGCCGGGCCGCTTCGGTCATCTTCTCCGCTGGCGCCGCGTTCTGCAGAACGCTTTTGTGCTGGTAGCCGCGTGCCTCCGCCTGGCGCCGCCAGCTCGCAAAATCGCTCAGATCATCGGCCTTGGCACTGCGGCTCGCAAAGGCGCCGCCTTTCAGCAGCTTGATTCGTTCATCGCCGGTCATGCGGTCCCAATCCGCCCCCAGCGAGGCAGCATAGGCTTTCGCGTCGGAGAGGGCATCGCGGGTCCGCTTACTGAACGCCGCCCGGATCTCCTCCGGCACGGCGCTGAGCCGCGCCGCGCCGGTGGTTCGGTCCAGCTCTATACTCGCGCCGGCTCGCCGGAGATTCTGGGCAAGATGCGCCTGGTAGATCGCCCCCCATTCATGGATGCGACCGTGCATCTGCAACGTATTCAGGGACACAACCCGGCCGCTCTCGGTGACGATGACATTCGGCACCGCGACATGGGTATGAAGCTGCGGATCCCCGGCCACCTTCACGGAGACGATCTCGGTTTCCGTGCGGCCATCCGCTGTCTGCCGGGCGATTTCGATTGTGGGCCGGGCCGTGTAGTGGTCAAAGGTAATCCACCCGATGCGGCCCTGCTCGGTGCCTTCCTTGCCGCCTTTGCCCTTCCGGGCCTGGCCAATGACCTGCTCGATCTCCGCCATGGTCGCGGCCACCGCATCCTTGTGCGCCTGGGCCAGCTGGTTGCGCTCCGCCTCGGTCGGCGCGAAGGCCCAGGCCAGCGACACCGACTTGTCGGCCGAGAAGGTAAAATCAACGTAGCCGATCGGGGTTTTCGAGCGGTTGACCGCGTTTCGCCAATCGGCCGCATCCAGCGCCGTGCCATCCGCTCGCTTGCCCTCAAGGATGTTGGCCCGCTCGGTCTCGGAAAGGCCGCGCCCGTCTTTGGCCTCCAGCGCCTTGTAGAGCCGCACAAGCTCGGGATGAGGCGCGGGCTGGCCTTGTTCGGTCTCCTGGGCGGACGGGCCATCCGGCGCGGCGCCGGGAGAGGCGGATGACAACTTCGCCTCGATCCGCGCCCGGTCGGCAGCGCTCGACGCTTCGGCCGTCGCCAGCGCCCGCCGCAAGCCGGCGGCGCCACTTTCGCGCAAGGCATCGGCCCAATCGGCGCCCTTTGCCCCGCCCGCGACATCAGCCGGCGGTTCAAGATAGACCGCCTCGCCGCCATTGGCCTCGATCAAGGCCGCGGCCTTGGCGGCCGCCTTCTGCCCGGCCTCGCCAACATCACGGCCATTGTGGAGGCGGGCATTGTCGCGATCGGCCAGCAGGACAACCGGCGTCGAGCCGCTGAATTGCCCGGCCCAGGCCACCAGGCCGCCCGCATTGTAGCCAACAACACCAGCCTGCCGCGTTGCCTGCACGACACTCGCGACGGTCTCGAACCCTTCACCGGCAACCCGGGCCTGGTCATGGCCACCGATCGGCACCGCTGCGCCAGCCGGCGGATGCAGCAGCCAGGCGCCCGAGGCCCCCAGCATCCGGCGGCCGATTTTTGCTCCGCCTTCGGTCAGATAGGTGCGCTGCACGCCGGTCAGCCGCACCCGGCCATCCTCATCCTGGCCGAACATCGGCGTCAGCATCACCACCGCCGCACCGGCCGCCACTTCCGCCGCATCATAGTTCGGATGCGGCCGGACCAGCCGCACATGGCTCATCAGCCAATCATCATCGAGGCCGCGCCCGCTGAGATAGGCCCGGGCTGACGCCCGCAGGGCCGCGGCCTCGTCCACGCGCGCCGCATGCGCTGTCCGCTGCTGCAACTTCTGCCCCGCAGACCCGTGCAAGCTCGGAGCGTGCAGCTCGCCAGTGCCCGGAATCGCCTCATCCCAGAGCTTCCCGGCAATGCTCTTGCGAAAGACGTTGCGCCGTATCTCGGCAGTACGCGCCGCCTTGGCCGCCTCGGGATCCAGCTCGACCGCCTCGGCTTTGACGCCCAGCCGGCGCACCAGGCTCTCGAACCGCCCGCCTTCGCTGGCGGCAAAGTCGGTCCATTGACCCGTTGTGGCGTTGACCGAAACCGTCCAGCTTTCTACTCCGCGCCAGGTCGCTTGCAGGCGCAACCGGCCGCCGCTGGTCCGGTAGGGCACACCGGCGGCATCAAGCGCCGCCGCAACGTCGATCGCCCGGGGTTCCGCTGGCCGATCCTCGGCCGCCGGGCCACGCGGCGGCACCGCCGGTTCACCGCCCCGCGCAATATCCGCCTGCCAGTCGGCCGCCAGCGCCGCATCCCGATCATACCCGGCCACCTCCTCCATCGGGGGCGGCACAAAATCTTCCGGCCAGGGCGGCGGGCCATCGGCCGCACTTCCCAGCTCGCCAAGCGCCGCCGCTTCGGCGGCAAGGGCCGCATCGCGATCCTCCGCCTCGTGCGCCTCAACAGCCTCTGGCGCTGCGGTCTGCGGAGTGATCGCGGGGGCCGCCTCGACTGGCGCGGCCGGCAGATCAAATCCGTCAGCCCGTTTGCCGGCAAGGAGGTTTTCCAGTTCCGCGCGGGTCGGCAACCGCATCGGATCAAGCCCAAACACTTCGGCAAGCGGCGTCACCGCGCGCTGATACTGTTTGCCCGCGATCTTCTCGCCATCCGCTCGATTGCCCGCCAGCAGCTCGGCAATCTCGTCACGGGTCAGCGGGCGCGACGTGTCGATCCCCAGCGCGGCGGCAACGGTGGGGTGCATATCCCGGCGGGGCTCGGGAATGGTGCCTGGGCGGGCCGCGTCCGTCGCGGTGGCCGCCGCGTTATCTTCCGCCGCTGCCGTGCCTGGCTGCCAAAGCCCGCCCTCGACGGTCATGCCGCGCTGATAATACGCCGCCATATCCTGCTCGAACCCCGGCAGTGTCATGGTCATCAGGTGATCCGCCATCTTTCCGGCGGCACCGGATGAAGTGGAGGCCGCACCGGCGCGGAACGTCAGCACGTCTCTCCGCCTGCCTCTGACTGCGATCCGTCGTCGTCCGGCTCGAGCGCCGTGGCCAGGCCACGCATCACCCCGGCCTCAACCTCTGCCCCCAACCCGTCCAGCGTTGTGCCGATTTGCAGAAGCGCGGTGGTCTGATCGCGCAGCGCACCGGCGATCCCTGCCAGGGCTTCCTCAAGCGGGCTCTCTTCCGAAGGGGTCGCCAGCTCGATCAACCGCGCCAGCATTTGGCTGTGCGTATTCTGCGTTTCGATCATCAGCCGCATCGCCTGGATGACGGCATCGAGGCGGTCATCTTTCCGGGGCGACGGGGCGGCTTCGGGCTCTGGCATCGGGCGGAACTCCTGTGATCACCGTAGCGCCATTGTCACTTGTGCCGCAAGCTCCATAGGTGCAATGGTCTGTAACTTCTATCCTGAACTTTCCGCCCGCATAGTGGGCCAAGTCTAGAACGGGAATTGTCCCGAGTGAGGACCGATACTGCGCCGACTTTGATGCGAACAGTGCCCGGATTTATCCCGGTTAATATACCGACCTTATGCCGATTAACTGCCGAGTGATTGACGGCCGATGCAGGCCGCCGCTATCATCGCGTGCAATGGCCAACACACCACCGCCTGAAATTGATCTCGATGATCTTCGCCGGCACATGGTCGAGCACGGCGCACGCTCCCCGATCGTTCAATGGATGGTCGCAAATCACGATGAGTTCGCGGCGGCCGTGGCGGTCGCCGGCATCCGTTGGGAGAAGGTGGCGGCGTATCTAGCTGAACATGGCTTGCGCACCGCACGCGGGGGAATACCAAGCGGGGAAACGATGCGGCGTTGCTGGATAAGAGCGCGGCGCATGGTCGCCAAGCAGCGGGACGGTCAACGCCAAACCGCTGTGCCTCCGGCCGATCAACCGGCACCCGAACCGAAATTCAAACCCTTCACTTTGAGAAACGAGGGTCGGGGTGGTTCCGCAGCGGAACGCCAGGCCCTCGGCGATGCAACTGCACCGGCTGACCAGGCGGCCCAGCCGACACCTAAGTTTCAACGGTCATGGATGAGAAACGAGGGGCGGGGCACCTCCGCAGCGGAACAGCCCGCCCCAGACCATCCGGCCGCGCTGGCGGCCCCAGAACCTCCGCCGAAACCGAAATTCGAGTTTGTAAGATTACGCAATGAGGGGCGGGGCGTGTCCGCAGCGGAACGCCGTACCCTCGGCGATCCAACTGCCCCGGCCGATCCTGACGATCCAAAATGGAAAGGCGACAAATCCCGATAGGAGAATTTGATGACTGAGACCCCCTCATCAGAAAAGAAGCCCACCGGCACACAAAAACACGCAACCCCCGTATTCCGCCCCGGCAGCGCGGCCGCCGCACTCAAGCCGGTGGAAATCAAGCCGCTGCTCACCAGCGAGCAAACCCGCTCCGAACCCGTCGCGCAAGGCATCGATCTTGCCGATCGACCTAAGATCATACTCGCCGCAGGCCGGGGCAAAACCGGCAAAACCACCTTCCTGCGCTGGGCCGTCGAAATGGCACAGCATGCCGGCCGCAACATCCTGATGGCCGATATCGACCCCACCAACGCGACGTTCTCGACCTACTTCAAGGGGGCAGCCCGGCCCGATACATTCAACCAGGAAGCTGTCCGCGACTGGCTGCAAGACTTCATGGAATTTGCCATTGTCGGCAAACACACCGCCATCATCGATCTGGGCGGCGGCGATACGATCCTGCGCACCCTCGCCGCAGAAATGCCCGGCTTCGATGCAATGATCGAGGAGGCGGGCATGGCGGTGGTGATGTTCTACCTCGCAGGCCCGCATCCCGAGGATTTAACCCCGGCCGCCACGCTCGGCGCTTTGAGCTTTAAGCCCCGCGCACGCGCCTTCGTGCTCAATGAAGGCGTGGCGCCGGCCGGGCAATCGCGCGATCAGGCATTCAGCCGCGTGATCTCATCCAACGTCTATCGGGACGAAACTGCCGCCGGAGCGGTCCCCCTTTGGATGCCGCGCCTGCACGCGGCCGAGGCAGTTGAAAGGCACACCGCGAGTTTCGTCGCCGCACGGGACGGTCATACAGAACCGCCGCTTGGGGTGTTCAACCGCTCGCGGGTGGGCCACTGGCTCAAGGCGATGGATGAGCAATTCGCCGGCGTCAAATCGTGGATGCCGTGAGCGAGGCCGTCGATCAGGGTGGAGCAGAAGCCGCGATCCGCGCCGCGCAAGCGGAGCTGGATCGGGCCGAGCAGTTGGCCCGGCTCGACAATGACCCCACCGCGCACACGCTCCACGCGCTCCGGGTGTTTTTAGACTCGACCGCTACCATTGCCGCAGATCAGCGGCGCGCTATGGCGGAACATCGACAGAACATCGATCAGGATTTCAGCGCTGTGCGTCAGGCGCGGGATGGCTTGGCGCAAACCATCGATCAAGCCTTTCAGGCCGCAAAGGTGCAGGCCGAAGCGGCGCATGCGGATCTCTCGCGCCAGTTCGTGGCCTCCTTCGCGAAAGAGGCAGAACAGCGCCTCAAGTCCATGTCACGGTGGGTATGGTGGCGCACGATCGCCTCGGGCGCGGCGCTGGCGATCGTGATCCTCGCTCTCGGCTATGGCCTGGGCTACTGGCACGGCAACGCGGCCGGATACAGCCAGGCCGCCGGGACGATTCACGCCGCTGGAGCCGTTGAGCAATCCGTCCTCGCCTCACAAGGCCCGGCGGGCTTGGCACAATGGCACAAGCTCATGCGCGACAACACCATTCTCGACACCATGAAATCCGACTGCTCCGGCAAGAACGTCGCGCATCAGGACGGCCGCACGGCTTGCCATCTCTGGCTATGGACCACGCCGAATGTCGCACCGGCCGCCCATGGGTAGCGGGATGGAGGAGCATTTTACCCCCTCCGCGGATCGGTCGGCTCGCTCGGCCGGCTTCACCTCCCAGCTCAGCCGGGTTTTGCTCGGCTTGCTTCGGGGCGCCTTGCGCTTTCTGCTGGTGGCTGTGCTCGACGTAGTGATCCTCGCGGTGCGGTTGCGCTTGGCCGCGTTCGCGCTCGGCACGGGCTTCCTCATGATGACGCTCTCACGCGCCAGCCTGCTCCTCAATGACCGGCTGCGCTTCTGCCAGCTGCAACTCCATGCCTGGGCGCAGGGCTGGCCGATGAAGCGGTATGCGTTCACCGCCCTCCCGCCCCGGCGCTAAAACTTTGAGAAGCTAAGCTCCTTCTTCTATCCGCGTGGCTTCAATTTTACACGCTTACATGTAAGCATGCTGTTAAAATTCCCGGCCTCCCGGTCCGCAAGAATTCTAGCTAAAAGAGGGGCAGCCTCATCAATGCCAAGCCATGCCGCAAAATGTCGGCCCGAGGCAGGGCGGAACGCGGCTACGAGCACCTTGTCGAGAACTGGAAGGCACGACGACCTCGCAACAAAGTGCGCGAGCGCCTCAATCCAGCAGGGCATGGCCGGCTTCATCGGAATACGCACCTCTCAGCCGACGCGCCGCTCTTCGCCACGAGGTCACCCGCGCAGAAGGACAATATGTTCCTGCACCAAGACCCATTCACAACTGTAGCGGATTACCACACTTGGATTGCTGCCTCCGGCATCGCCAACTGCTGTCGGTCGCGCCAGTCGGCGCTGACATAGTTGATCTCCATGAGTCGCCGCACGCCGACGATGGGCCGCGGATCAAAGCCGTGCCAGGTCGCCGGGCCGGCAATGAAGATCGTGCCAGAATTGAATTCCCCGGATGACTGGCCGACCCAGCGCTTGTCCGCGTCATAAATGTCGGTGCCCCACTCCGCCGCGTCGGGACCAAGGAACAGGTAGATCACCATGGAGAACAGCTTCTCCTTGATATCCCGGTGCGGTTCCAGCCAGGCGCCGTCCAGGTCCTGGATGTATTCCATGCGCAGATAGCTGCCGTTGGCCTGTATGTCGCAGATCTCCGCCATCAGCGCCGCAACGTCGGGGCGTTGCAGCGCCTGCGCCAAGGCCTCGCAGCCAGGGTATTTGCGGCGCAGCGCCGGCGTGATGAAGCAGCGCGAGTCGTTGTAGGTGTTGCGTGTGCCGTCGGTGAGGCCGAGCATCGGTGGGGCAATCGGCAGGGTCAGGATGCCGGTGCAGACATCTAGGGGCAGTACGTCCCGCAACTTCCAGTGCCGGTACGGCCAGTCGCCACGTTCCGACTGGCGCACTGCACGCATGAAGTGCTGCGCGATGTCTTCCACTGCGGGAACCGGAGGATATTGCATCAACGGCCCCCCGGCAGGCGGCGCGGCGCCCAGTCGATCGCCTTGCGCAGCAGTGGCACCGACTTAGCGTACGCGCTCAGACTGTGGCGTGCGTATTCTTTGCGCACGTACCACTCAGAATCAACGTAACAGAGCTGCAGGCTCTTGCGCTGGCCCTTCTGCGGCAGGAACCCGTGCCATGAATGGTCGGAGACGCGGAACATCAGCATGTGGCCGAATTCCGGGGCAAACTCGAAGGCGTAGTCGTTGCGGTTTTTGCTACGCAGTACGCGCAGTCGGCCGCGCTCATACGGCCAGGCGCGGGTGAATCCGACCAACACGGTGATGATCTTGTGCGGGCTATCGGGATGTGCGTAGCCCTCATTGTAGTGACCGCTGGTATTGCCCATCATCACGATGCACGCCGGCCGCTTGCTCAGGTCGATGTCGAACTTTGCTTCCACCAAGTGGCGAAAGCGGTCGCTCATCAGGTCCTGCACCACGGCCCCGAAATGCGGACCGTGTTGCAGGTCAGGCAAGGCATAGCTGCCGCGCTCCGGAATGGTGGGCGCATCGCCCAGAACCTCTTCCTTCAGGCGCTGCGGCATGGCGTTCTCGACAAAGCAGTAGTCGTACGGATCACGCCGTAACGCCGCGGCGGCGATCGCGGCTTCGTCGAGCATCTTGAATGGTGCGCTGGTGTCGGTCATCCGGGGATTTCCTTTCGTGTGAAGCGTCTGGGCGCAGACAGCCTTGCGGGGGTCGTTCAGAACACAGGCAGACCGGGAGCGTCGTTTGCCACGCCCTCGACTTCCACCAGCCATTCAGGGCGGCACAGCGGGCCGCGCAGAATCAGGCGCAGGACATTTGAGAAACTTTCGGCGAAGCACGCTTCCACGACGTTGTAGTCGCTGGAGTCGCGCAGATAGACGATGAAGTGGCTCAGTGCCTCGATGGACGCGCCACCGGCGCGCAGCAGCGCATCAACATTGCCCAGTGCGCGCGCAAGCTGGCGTGTGAAGTTGCCGCGTTCGAACGTCACGTTGTAGTCATGCGTGTGACACAGCCGGTCATAGGCATTCATAGGACACCTGTTCCGTCGCGAGGCCGATGATGGAGTAAGTGTCCATCAGCACCACGTCACAATGGTGGCCACAGGCGTCTTCGATCCCGGTACTGGCCAGGTAGTGGGTATCGCGGGTGAGGCCGTGCTGCTGAACCAGCACGGTACGGGCAGCGACCATGTCCTGGTAGAACAGGTCCATGTCCTTCACGTAGATCCAGGTGCGAACGCAGTTATCTGCCAGCGTACCGCCCTGCACCTGCACCGCCCCGATCAGCCGTTTGAAAACATCGCGCGGCTGCTCGGCGGCGGAGTTGGGCGCCTCTGTGGTGGATGTGCACAGCTGTGTGCTCCACAGGTGGCGCAGATCGCCCCTGTACAGCAGCAGGTCACCGGATGGCGCGCGGGCCTTGCATAGCGGCGTGGCGGAGTCCACGTGGTAAGCTAGCATCGTGACTTTCGCTCCGCTCAGCGGCGGTTGCTGCACCATGGAGACGGCAACCGGACGGTCCAATGGTTCGCGATAAAGGCTGCTGTCGCGGACCAATGCTGCCTGGTTGACGGCATCACTCACATACAGCCGGCGGAAAACCGCGCTGTCCGGCGGCAGGCGCAAGGTTTGCCGCACCTCGGCATAGCGCTGCCCTAGCGCATCGATCTGCCGAGCCAAGCTGAGCTGCGCAGGAGTTGCGATCACGATGTAGTGCTCGGTATCGCCGGAATTGGTGCGGAAACTGTGGCATGACACTCCGTGTGCGGAAGCCACCAGGGCCACTCCCGTTTCTGTTACGGATACCCGGAGGCTGATCGGGAAACGGGTAACTTCCGCCTGCTCCGGGTTGGCGTACTATGGGCGAAGACGGCCTAGCGTCTTTGATCTGGATCAAAGCAATGCTAGAGCAGGCTGACGCTGCGGCAACCGCAGGCCAAGCATTTCGATCTTGCCATCACCGTCAGCCGCTTCGATTTCCGGCGCAACGAGGCCTGCATCCCGCGTGAGGCGACCCTCGACGGTATCTATGTCATCCGCACCAGCGTGAGCGCGGAAATCACAGTGAAGAGGGGCCGCCGCGCTCCGCTCTCTGATGGCCGCTTTCAAGAGCGTTGGACAAGAATTCTCGCACCTCGCTGCGCGTTGGTGATGATAGCGCGTGGATTTGTGCAGAACAGGGGCCGGGTCTGATGGACGTCGGTTGACATGCTCTAATGCGCGGGTTGGCTACCGCCTGTCCGATTTCCGTCCGGGGCTGGTCCCTGTCTTACTCATCACGCCGAGAACCCCAACCACGTAACGGTAACGTTGAACTACGGAGAGCAATTGTTTGGGTCGAGTTGTGAGCGGTCGGCGGCGGCGCGTAGCAAGGCAAGACTACGGTATAAGCCATGGACAAATTTGCTGTAGGGAAGCAGCAGGAATAGTGCGAGGATAGTGCCCAGATGGAGCGCAAGCAGGACGCCCATAGCGGCTGTCGAGCGCATAGCAAGCAACAGGAGGCCGGTCATCGCAGCTAGCCAGAGCAACCCGAGCAAGGCAAGGTCAGTGCTCATCAGCCGTGCCACAGCAGGGGCAGGATCACTGATTATTTTCACCCAGATAAGACCCGATGTGCCGATAGTGAGCCCGATGCCACCAATCATGCCGAACAAAACTGGTAGGCTGAATAGTGGGTAGGGTGCCGGCTGGTCGAAGAAATGTGCATAAATGGTCGCGGTAGAGGTCGCCAAAAAACAGAGCAAGAAACCATAGGCCATGGCATGATGGAATCGTCGCCGCAGGATCGAGAAGCTTTTATCGTGATCGCTACAGTCCTGATCACCTCGCCCAAGGTTTTGAAGTGTCGCGATATCGCGCAGTGCGTGCAGGATAACAGTCAGTTTGGCGGCCTTACCCTTCCTCCCCGATTCTCGCCAAAATTTGACGCCACTTACAGCCAGCGCAAAAACAGAGAACAGAAGGCTCCCACCAGCGATGCTGGCCATCAGCACCCAGGGGATAACCTGATAGAAGGCGCCTGGGCCACTCCGGGCATGTGTAATTCCCCCTGGGGGGAGCGACAATAAAGTGACTAAAAACACCAGCATGATGCTGACTAAGCAGGTAACAGATACGACTAAGCCGTTACGTCGAAACAAAGGTGCGAATAGGCCGGGCCAAACGAAGCGTGAGTGGCTCTCGTCTCTCAACTCCGCGAAACTCCGCGGTAAATTGATATCGATTGGCTCCGGAGCCTCCTGACAAGCGTAGTAGCAGCCACGGCAATTGTGACAAAGATAAGCAAGGTAACGGAGATCGCCATCAGAAAATGCGCGCTGTAGTTCCATCGCCGGAAATACCGCACAATAGCTATCACAAAACCGGCAGGCGTTGCAGATTTCCGCAGCCCTTCGGACTTCCACTAGCGGGTCAATTTCAGGCATGCCTTCCTGCCTCCACGTCGG
>NC_009470.1:0-37415 GCF_000016725.1 Acidiphilium cryptum JF-5
TCGCCGGCGGCCTGTGTGGCGACTATGTGACGACTTCCCGGGGATTTCCGGGGATGTTCCATAATACGGAATTCTGGGAGAACCAACAATGGGACTTGAGCCGACAATAAGACCAACAACTGAATGTGAGATCAAAGAGAATGGAAACTGGATCAAGGTGACGGTCGCAGAGGCGCTTGAGATACAGGGACAGAAGCGCTGTATATCATGTCATGGCCCTGTGAGAGCTCATAGGGCAGGTATTGGAAGGGCCCATATCGAACATCTTAGACGACATTCAGGCTGTCCTCGAAGCGATGCATATGACGGACGAGGCATTACCCTACATCCATATGCCTTAGATTAGCACAATTCATAATGTGAATTCTGGGGGGCGAAATTATTTAATCAATCAACGTCGGTGACGAGATGATAATATTTCCATCATGGCTAGCCTTTATTTCATTTTTAATACCGCTATTCACGATTTCCGGTTCGGCTATTGCTTTTATAGTAAAATTATTTATTGATAGATCAGATAAAATTCATAATAGATTTTTTGATTTATTGAAAATAATTGATTCAAAAGAACCGATAGCAACAAAAATGGGCGCTGTGTACGAACTTAGGAATTTTCCTCAACATAAAGAATTCATAATACGCTTCTGTGAAAGCCAAAATTCTAATATAATAGGATCTGATACGGCAGTTTCAGCTTTACGCGCTGAGATGGATTCCACAAAAATTGCAATGCAAAAAATAAAACCAAAGTTTTTTAAAAATCAGGAGTGATGCACCGAGCCGGCCCGTAGGTTTCATGTTCACCTTTCTGGTGCGGAAGTCTGGAGCAGAAAGGCGTCAGTCTGCGAGCCTAGAAATCGTGCTGTGGCTGACGTTGTAGGAGCGGGCGATCTCGCGGACGGCCTCGCCGGCGTCGCGCCGGCGCAGGGCTTCCTGGCGCTGGTGCAGGGTCAGCTTCGGCTTGCGGCCCATCCGAACACCGCGGGCCTTCGCCCGTTCTCTTCCTTCTCCGGTCCGGGCCCTGATCAGCTCCCGTTCGAATTCCGCCAGGCCGCCGAGGACGGTGAGCATCAGCCGGCCGTGCGGCGTTGTGGTGTCGGCCCAGCTGTCACTGAGGGAGCGGAACCCGGCACCCTTCTCGGCGATGGTCGCCAGCGTGTTGAGCAGGTCCCGGGTTGAGCGGGCGAGACGGTCGAGCCGGGTGACCAACAGGGTATCGCCGGCCTCGAGCCGATCGATCGCCTTGCGGAGCTGGACCCGATCAGTGCGCGCGCCGCTGGCGGTTTCCTGGAAGACCTTTCCGCAGCCGCCGGCCTTCAGTTGCATGACCTGAGCGGCCACGCTCTGCCCGTCGGTGGAGACCCGTGCATAGCCGTAAATCATGCCGATATTATGCACCGGACTTATGCAACAGAAAACCCCGCTTCCGGCCTATGGGGTGGGTCTGGTGCGAAATTCATGAATTACCGTCCGATCTGGATATAGGAAAAGCCGGTAACGTATAGAAGTTTTCCTGACCAAAATAATCCATGGTCATCATCGTCATATTGACCGTGATCTTTTAAGCCATTACCAAAAATCTCAAATGAAATTTGTTTTATTTCTTTTATATGAACATAAAACTCATCAAATGATTGTTTGTTTATTTTTATACTGAAATCTATTAATTCTTCAAATCCTTTTATTTGATCATAAAATCGAAGATGGCCTAATGCTTGAAATTTTATTTCATTCCCATTTTCATCTAAATCTGTTACTTCAAAAAAATTATCCTTTTCTGAACACTCAATATTTACAGTAGCCATATTTCTGTAAATCCCATTTGGAAGATATATTTCATATTTTGGCCTGGTTCGAAGAATTATGATAGAACTGTTATCGTTATAGCTTATATTTTTAATATATCTTGATTCGCAGACATCTTGAAAAATATTACGTTTTATCATTTTTTGTGCTCTTTATTGTTGGTCGATCAAATCTCTTTTTCTTCGAGGTTGAGGTGTTTTCATCTTCCGGTATTGGGATACCCTTACCAATACACACAGGACATAATCGACCATCCTGCAATTGTCTGCTGCCACCACACCAGTCACATATAGATTTTATATTCTGCATCATCCCAGAATCCACATTATGGAACTTTGCCGGAAGTCCCCGGAAAGTCGTCACATAGTCACCACACAGGCCGCCGGCGAACCCCAGAGTAACCCCGCCAAAGAGACTGTCAAAGCACCCCGCCACAAGCGGGACAGGGCGGAATCAATACTTGTTAGGCCGGATCCAAAGGCTCTAGGCGGAGCCGCCAGGGCTGCGGCTATTTCTTGCCCTTGGGTTTCGGTTTTGCCTGGGACAGGTCGGACGCCGCGACCTTCTTTTCCGCCTTGGTTGATTTCGGATCGCTCAGGATCTTGCCGGCTTTCGACGCCGCCTTCTTGCCAGTCGCCATAGCTGTCACCTTCCGGGTGGTTTCATGACGGCACCGATATTAGCCGATCAGGTCGGCTGGAGGCACCAGGAATTAGTCCGCATCCTCCTCTTTCGGCAGGGACCTCCTGAGCTTGTCGAGGTCACAAAACATGGCCGAGAGGAGATAGTCCGGCACCTCCTCGATGTAGGCGGCCCGGCGAACAGCACGAACCGCCGCATCGGCCGCGGGGAACAGATTGTCGTTGGCCGGAACAGGAGGTGTTTCTGGCATCGGTGCCTCGCAGACGAACGGCTCTTCTAGCTGGGTCGATCCTGGGCCCCGTGCCAGATGCGAAGGAGCCGCACAGTGTCCGGTGTTACATCGACCTCATAGACGAACATGTGAATTCGCTGGACGGTCGCGGGTGGCGCAGGGGAGGCGGCAGTGCGTTGAACTCTCCCTGGCTAAGACGCAGAAGCCAAGCGCGCATGTCCTCGTGGGTCACGTAGCGCGGATCCCTCGGCTATTATCTCATTAGCCATCTCTCAAAGTACAAATTGATTGGGTTGGCAACGTAGGGGCCATACGCCGGGCACGGAACGAATCCATTCGCCCGATAGAGCCTCTGGGCATCTGGAAGAAATTCCGTGGTTTCCAGCCTCAGAACCGACAGCTTGGCGGTCAATGCCGCTTCCACAACGCGCGCCAGGAGCCTACTGCCTATACCAGTTGTTCGTACCTCGGTGACAACATACATGCGCTTCACCTCCCCTGTACCGTCCTCGAACACCTGAAGCCCTGCACAGCCAACGGCTTGTCCGGCAATCCGCGCGATAAACATTTGCGTGTCGTCGTGTGCTAACCGATCAATTGGAGAGCCGTGATTCCTTTCCACCCCGCAGACCCGGTTTAAGAAATCGTCCAGAGCAGTTACCAAGTTAATCAGGTCCGGGGACCTTGCATCGGCCAGCTCAATTTCGATTCTATCGACAGTCATTCTCATCCTCTTTCTTGAAGAGAAGAGCGCATGACGCCGTGGTGGCTTGTCCCGTTTAGTTGCCGGACCGGCCACATCTTCTTCCGAAGGAAGAAAGCCACCTTGCTCGGGAAGCAGGTTGGCGCTGGGCGTCGGCCCAACTCTTGATGCTGAAGGTGACGATAGCCGGCAATATCGAACTGGGCAAGCACCTCAGTTTGAGGAATAACACGTGACCGTCCTTGGATCGTATCGGTCTTCCACGAAGACCAGCCAATTCTCTTTTGGAACAGCTTTCTTTGCCATGTGGATGTTTACACTTTCGAGTCAGGGATAAACGGCCGAAGAAGAGGCGGCCAACCCTGGCGACCTACGAACCGCATTGACCGCGCAGCGTGAAGCGGCGGAGCATCCATAAAGCATGATTCATGGTCCATCCGCCGGCGGCTCCGTAATATGGAAGCCGATGCGGTTCGGTGTCTCGTTCAATTTCGGTAAGGCAGTGAGCAAGATGCTTAGTTGCGAAACGTGTTGGACGAGGCGTTGCGGTTTTCCATGTTCATTCACCCCCTCAAACACCAGAATATCCATGTTCAAATTATAAAATTTGAGAATATGAAAGCAGGTATTTCCTGGAGCTCCAACAATAATTCCACCGACCTCTTCTTCGTCAGTAAGCATCGATTCGAAATCTGCGATTTCTTCGCCTAAGCGTTCAACAGCTTTTTCGGCGGGATTTCTTGGACCGAGTATTGGCACGGCCGGAGGCGCGAAGGCGTTTATGTGATTAAGGACCTTAGGAAGATCCGCCATCCCGCAACCTTTCTCGATTCGCCAGCAAAAACTTACGATAATGGTATACTATTCTAGCCAGATGCACGACTGCTAATGGTGGTCCTGCCACGCCATAAGCTCATCCGCATAGGCGTCACAAAAGCCGACCACCGCCCCTCCACGCACCACATAGACCAACTTTTTGTAATCTGGTGCGAAAGCAGTCATGTCCTTGTGCATCGCCCGGCAAAACACCGCGATCGTCCACGGCGCTTGATCTGACGCCCGTGCAATCTCCCCGCTCTCGGTGATCGGCGCAGTGCGGGCATCCCCTATGGTCCAGATTGCCGCCGGACATCTGGCGCAGATACAGGGCAAGGCGTTCTCATTACCCCCTAGATGGGCAATCGCCGCCTGCGCTACGGCGCTCCGATACTCCGCCGCCTCGCCCGGCGTCTCCCTGTCGTCCGGCGCAACTGAAAAGCCTTCTTCGTCGTCGTCACCCATCTCTAGAACCTCATCCATCCGCGTCCGCGTTGCTTTTCCTGGTCGCGCTGCCGTGCCACAACCGCCGCCACAGAGGGGCGGCGGACCTCGTAATCTTTCTGCCGCCGCACCTGGCTACGTTGCTGCGCCTGTTGGCCGCGCTGCATCTCATATCGCTGTTGCGCTCGCCGATCCTCGAACTTCACAAACAGGCCACGCTGAGCGGCAATGTCGGCCGCCCGCTCCTTGAACTGCCGGTTCCCGGTAATCCTCACATTCCCGCCGCGCTTCGCCGCCTGCAAGGCAACACCAAGAGCTATAGCCTGATCGCTCGCTCGCCCCTTACCAACAATCTTGATCTTGTCGCCCTTGTCGATGACAGCGGCTTTTCCGTCGATCTTGTATTCCACGCCACCCAGAAACCAGCGACGCCGCCACTGAACACCGGCCGTTACCCCATCATTGCGCGTCGGCGCCTGCCGGTCGTTCGCCTCCAGGCGTTCGCGCACCGGCTCCGGGGTCCGGCTCTTGGCGTACTGCCACGCTCTAAGCTGAGACTGCGCAGCCTTATCCCCCGCCTGGGCCTGGTCAATCACCCACGCTTGCCACCCAGGGGGACGGCTCGCCTTACGCTGCTCCGCGAGGCTTTCGCGCAGCGCATCCCGCCGCTCCATCGCCCTGAAAGCCGCAACGCTCTGTGCGACAATTCGCTCCTGGGTGCGTGGCTTCGTCCTCCGCCTGATCAACTCCCGCTCGGCCTTAAGATCGGCGCCGATCTGCTTGTAGCGCTCCGCCACCCATTTCTTATCAGGGGGGGAGTATTTCTTTGCCCATGCCCGCTTTTCCTCCTGGTAGCGATCCCACAACACGGCGCGCGCCTGCTTGCGTTCCTCCGCCTGCCGCGCCCGTCTCTCCTGCGCCGCGGGATCGTCCCGCCGGTAGGGCCGCGCCTGCTCCCGTGGCGTCTCCTGCCCCTGTTGGGGGATTTCTTTTACCGCTTCCTTCTCCGGCTGCTGCGGCTCCCTGTGCCGGGAATAGATATTCTCCGCGATACCACGATCGCCGGGGGACCACTCGCCTAATCGCTCAAGCCGATCCCTGTTCTCCTTGCCGGAAAACACGGAGCGAAAGGCATCGCTCGCTTTTACCCGGTTCTGCCCGTCCGTGACGGTGAAGCCGCCTTTCGCCGCCCGTTCCAGTTGAAGGCCATGCCGCCCAAGCGAGTACTGCACGTCTGCCCACGTTGCGTCATCGCCTCTCAATATCTGGCGTAGCTCCTTCTCCGCCCCGGTTGATTTGACGTAGCTGAATAAGCTCTCCGAGTAGCTATGCGACTCCATGTTCGCCGCCCGCTCCGGCTTGCGCTTCGCCTGCTGGGCTTCACGCTCAACGGCTGGTGTCGGGATCGCCTGGCCCCGCTCCTTGCTCCACTTCATCAAGCCGGGTGTCTCTCGCCATCCCTGCGCGGCCTCGATCTCGCGCCCTGCCTTGTGCAAGCTCCGATCGACCCATTCCGGCGCTACCGCGCGCCCGGTCTCCGGATGAACACGATTAATCAGAATGTGCAGGTGATCTTGCTCCGTCTCCTTATGGAGAACGGCAATCCATTGATGCTCGCTCATGTCACGCCCATCGCGGGACAGGTTCTTTAAGACCGTCTCAACGGCATCCCGTTGCTGCCGTTCTGTCGGATGCTCATCGGCCTGCCACGACAGAACAACGTGCATGGCTGGCTCTTTGCACCCCGGACACGTATGCGCCACGGCTTCCATCTCCACCGCTGCCGTGCGGGCATCCAGCACACAATCGGCCGTCAACGTCTTTCCGCGTTCGCCGCCTTCCTTTTCGATATATTTGGCCACGCGGTTAAATACAGCCGCACCGTTCGCGCGCTTGCCTCCCCCCCGCGCCGATATGTTCTTGGGAATCATGCCGCGACCCGCTCTGCCGCTTCGCGTAGCGCGGCCAACGCGGTTCTGAGGTCGTCGGGATTGCCAACCTCTTCCAGCGCCAGGTGTTTCACCAATCCACCCAGGCGGCGAAGCTCATTGAGCGTCTGAATATCCGTCAGGGCACGACGCGCAACCACGCGGCGGCCGAGCGCCCGCCGCCTGATGTATTCGCTCAATGTGATGCCAGCCGTCTCTGCCGCCGCCTCAAGCTCCGCCCGCTCGGTCGGCGTAAGCCTGACCTGAAAGGGGGTGGTCATTTGCTCGGTACGGCGAGGGCGCGGCATCTTTCATCCTTGGCGTCAAACGGGGGTCTCGGGGGCTTGCCCCTGAGCAAGAACCGCTAGGCCCTTTGCGGAGCATCCCGGCAGGGATGCAGAGTAAAGGGCCGGTGCACCTAGAAACTCGCAGAAGTTTCGTAGTGCAAGCGGCATCTTGCCTTCTTAGTTAACAGAAATTTTTGTGGCTTTATAGAGAAAATCATGCCAATGATCTTAGGTGGAGTAACGGAGGTCTGATCGTGCCAAAGGTTGTAAAGAATTCCCTGACCGCTGCTGATGTCCAGGCCATCGCAGAAAAGCTCGATCAGCTCGAAGAAAAGCCGCGCCCGCTATCAACGCGGGAGATCATCAACATGCTCAAGCCAAAGGTGGCCGCTCTTCGCGCGAAGGGATATTCATTCGACGAGATAGCGGCAGAGTTGACGAAGAACGGCATCAAAATATCCGGGCTATCGCTCAAGTCATATACCGGAGCCAAGAAGCCCGTGAGAAAGCCGGTTGATAAAAAATCCACCGCTCCGGATCAGTCAGAAGACAAATCGCCAGAGCCGCCCGCAGGCGACAATATGACGCCAAAGAAAAATATCTCTTGAGCGGCTCGAGCTTAAAATGCTGAGCATCAAACCAAGCACAAGCAACGCTGTATATCGCGTGGCAATGGGCTTCACGATGATCTACGCGGCGCTTCTCACCTTCGGTTTCTGGTTCGCCTGGCTAAGGGCGGAGTCCGCCTATCTGTTCATCCTGCAAAGTTCGGCAGCATCGATCATCGTTAATGTGGGTCTGCCGGCAATCGCCAATATGGCCCGGAATCAGGTGGAACGGCGACAGATTTTTCACCGAGCGCTCTCCCTCGTCGTGGTGCTTGGCATCGTCAATTTTGCGGGCCTCTACTACGGCTCGAAATATCTATACGAAACAGGTTTCCCCGGCTGGGCCGCGTGGTTCACCACGATATTGGTAGCCGGGATGGTAACGCTCCTGGCAACCTTCATCACGCTGGGAGCCCCATCGATTGAAAAACAGATCATGGAAATTCCGCCACATATCGGCGCGCTCAGGCCAGGTGAAAAATGGCTGAGGGGAGCGAAGATCGAAGCCGCGCCGCAAGGACAGATCATTGATCGCGGGCGTCTGTCGGTCGGAGGAATTCCTCTGGAATGGGATCGGGAAGTCCAGCACACCTTTCTCAATGGCGCGGCCGGTACGGGAAAAACCCAAGTCGCCGAAGGTTTTTTGCGGGCAATTCGCGAACGCGCACTGCTCCCCTATATAAAAAAATCGCCCCGCGTGATTATCCTCGATCCGGGCGGCGCATATTATAGCCGCTTCGGACAGGACGGGGATGTCTTGTTGAACCCGTTCGATGCCCGCTCGGTGGCATGGTCACCATTCGCGGAGATAAAAAGGCCGCAGGACTTTAATCGGGTAGCTGCGGCTTTCGTGCCCCTTGCGGAGGGACCAAATAAGGAATGGTCTGAGTTCGGCAGAAAGACTATGGCCGACACGATGCGGGCGATGGTCAGGAATGACGAAAAAAGCCCGCAAGAGCTATTCCGCCTTCTGGATGGATCGGCTGAAAATCTCGCATTCTATCTGAACAACGCAGAGATTTATGGCCTTACAGGCGAGGAAAACATGAAGATGTTTTCCAACGCCAAGGCGACCATCGCGCCGAATATCGAGATATTTCAATATCTGAAACCGGACGGCAATTTCTCGGTGCGGGATTGGTTACGCAAGGGCGATGAGGCGAACGACTCCGGCTGGCTGTTCATCACCTACCGCGACGATCAGATGAAGCTGCTCCGCCAGTTCGTCGCGGCCATGGCCGATCTGGCTATCCTGGAAGGGCTGAGCTTGCCCTCCAACGAAGGGCTGCCGGCCGAGGAACACCGCCGCCTGTTCTATTTCATGGACGAGCTGGACTCCATCGGCGCGGTGTCCGAGCTGAAAGACGCGCTCATAAAGCTACGAAAATTCGGCGGCTGTTGTGTTCTCGGCTTGCAGACGATCTCACAGCTTCGCGCCGTCTACGGCAGAGACACGACCCGCGCCATCCTCGGCAACGTCGCGACCAATGTTGTCTTGCGCCCGCAGGATGGCGAGACTGCCGAAGAAATGGAAAAGCTGCTCGGAGATCAGGATATCGAGCGCGAGACGGTCACCTACTCCCAAAGCGCCGGCAATTCGCGCTCCGGCATGTTCGGTAATGGGCACTCCAACACATCAACCGGGCGAACCGCCAACCAACAAAGGCAGATCGTCACCCGCAAATGCGTGCTGGCCTCCGAGTTGCAGAACATGGAAAACCTGCACGGCATCCTTATGCGCCCCGCGTCGCCGCATCACCCCTTCACCCTGGATTACGTGGAGATGCCCCGGATCAACGCGCCGTTCGTAGAGCATGAATATGCTGGCTAATCGGCTCGTCCGCTGGGGCATCACCGCGATTATCGGGCTGATCGCTCTCCAGCTCGCCCTTGGCATCCTCACCGCACTCATCCCCGATCTGTGGTGGTTCCTGCTGTTGGTCGATGCCGGGTTCATCGTCTGGCGGATTGTCGAGGTCTGGCCGCACGTCAACACAACAACGCAAGGCATCGCACCGGGGCAGGCGGCGCCCCAGCCACCATCCCCGTCGCCCCTGCCGCGCATCAATGTGCCGCAAGCAGCGCCCCGGCAAACCGGCAGGCAGGCCATCGCGGAACTCGAATCCATGACCGGGCTGCACTCGGTCAAGAAGGAAATCAACACGCTGATGGCCCGGCTCGAGGTCGAGAAAAAACGTCGCGCCCAAGGACTGAGCGTCTCGCCCATGTCCTTGCATATGATTTTCACCGGCCCGCCCGGCGTGGGCAAAACCGTGGTGGCGCGAAAGCTCGGAGCAATCTATCAAGACCTCGGCGTGCTGAAAAAGGGCCATGTAGTCGAAACCGAGCGCGCCGGCCTGGTGGGGCAGTATATGAGGCCATAGCATCGGTTGTTCGCCAGACAACGCTAAGGGTGAACCAAGCAAGAACGCCACAAACTCTGTAAGAGGCCAATCATCGGGTGAGTCCATTCACGACAAACACTTCTTTTTCGTGAGTGCGACCGTCCCGGTGTCGCAGCGGCATTTTATCCACGACAAATCCGCAAAAATCTATTGACAGAAAATATTCTATTCGAACAGTTTTCGTGAACTAATTCGATAAGGAACGGCTATGTCGATGGTGGGGTATGCACGGGTCTCCACGCGAGAGGAACGACAGATATTCGATCGCCAGATGGATGCTTTGACGGTTGCCGGCTGTGAGCGAATTTTTGAAGATCGCGGCAGCGGAGCGCGTTCGGATCGGCCCGGTATCAAGGCTTGCCTTGACTATCTCCGGCGCGGTGATGTCCTGGTCGTCCTGGACCTCGATCGGCTGGGGCGACTTGCCGGCGAACTGATCGGGCTGGTTGATGACTTGGAAGCACGCGGCGTTGGCTTCCGCGCCCTGAACACCGCCTTTGATACAACAACGCCGGCCGGCCGGGCTTTCCTGCAGATACAGGCTGCATTTGCGGAGATGGAGCGGAACGTCATCAGACAGCGGGTGCGAGAGGGAATTGTAGCGGCCCGCGCAAGAGGCCGTAAGGGCGGCCGGCCCCGTATGATGACAGCCGAGCGTTTGCGATATGCTCAGCATCTGATGGCAGATTCCACGCGCAGCATCCCGTCCATATGTCGGGAGTTGGGCGGCATCCCGGCGAGCACGCTTTATCATTATGTGCAAGCAGATGGGACATTGAAGTCGCCTGGTATCAAATTGTTGGGGGCCGACCCTGTCGCCATTGGGGCGGTTTGATCAGAAATTCAACCTACGTAATTCAACCTACGTCAGGTAGGAATGAACCACACCGATCAGTTCCTCCGCCGCCTGAGCGCGATCGGTCTCCTGCTGCTTTGGATCGACGATATGCTGGCGGATATGGTGTTCGATCACGGTGCCGATGAACCCGTCCAACGCACCGCGGCACGCCGTTGCCTGCTGCAACAATGCCGTGCATCGCGCATCCGCGTCCAGCGCCGCCTGCATCGCCTCGACTTGGCCGCGAATGCGGCTGAGCCGGTTCACCAGCTTGCGTTTTTCCTTTTCGGTGTATTGCATCGCCTCTTGACCAGATACTATGGGGGGGGTATATGGCACGGATAGCTGCGGAAGGCGAATTTCCGCGGTTTTGATCAACCAACTTTCCAAGGACCCCATGAAACCGCGATCGACCAGCCAGCCTTCGGAGGACGATAGTAAGCGCTTTTCGCTTGCTGTCCGTTCAACCGTGGGATGGACGATTGCCCGGGCCGGATACGCGGCTGGAGTGATGCGCGCAACGCGCTGAACCCCGCCCATCCCTCCCGGGTTCCAGCCAATGCTGACCAGGAGGAGGGATCACGATGATCTTCTGCAGAAAACGAACTGATCGGCCGTCTTCGCCGATCAGGAGTAACCCATCGAGTGACGCGGCATTCCCCCGCCGTCGGCTTGTCACCTGTTGGCGCCCCGACGGTTCGGGGCGGCTCGTGACCTATTGGAAAGTGGTCGCGGCACCACGCGGCGAGCCTCCCGGCTGAATCCGGTCCGGATCACCGTCAACTTCCGCATCATTCCCACCTCACATTTGCCGATCACGGAGACATGCCATGTCCGCCGAAACCGATATCCTGATCTCACCAGAAACGGCCCGCATCACCTTTCCAGAGGGTCTTGAAGCCCGGCTGCGCGATCGGCTGCGCATTCAGCGGCTGCGTATCGGCAAGCAGAGCCTGGGCAGCCGCATCGCCCTTGGCCTTGCGTTGGTCGGTCCTGGCCTGCTGGTTATGCTCGGCGACAACGATGCCGGTGGCGTCATCACCTACGCGCAGACCGGCGCCACCTACGGGTTCAGCCTGTTCATCCCGCTGATGATCCCGCTCGGCTTCATCGCCTATCTGGTCCAGGAAATGACCGTCCGGCTCGGCGCCGTCACCCGCCGCGGCCATGCCGAGATGATCTGGAAGCGCTATGGCGCGTTCTGGGGCGCGTTTTCGCTGATCGATCTGGTAGTCGCGAATATCCTGACGCTGATGACCGAGTTCATCGGCATCCGGGTCGCCAGCGCGATTTTTCATATCCCTTACCTCGTGACGATTCCCGCCGCCTTCGTCTTCATCGTCAGCATTCTGCTGTTCCTGAAATACTATAGCTGGGAACGGATTTCGCTGTTCGTCGCCGCGTTCAACCTCGTCTTCGTTCCGCTCGCATTGATGTCGCACCCGGATTGGGGCGCGATCGGCCGTACCTTCACGGGAGCGGGCTGGGCGCTGCCGGGTGGGCTGTTCTCCGCAGGATTTCTGATCCTGGTTTCGGCGAATATCGGCACCACCATCGCGCCGTGGCAATTGTTCTTCCAGCAATCCTGCGTGGTGGACAAGGGCCTGCTGCCTAGGGACATCGCCGCGAGCCGGCGCGACCTGATGCTCGGCGTGATCGGGATGGTAGTTGTCGCTACCTCGATCATCGTGATTTCTGGGCAATATTTGCACGGGCTGCCGAACGCAGCGTCGCTGGATGACCATTCGGTGCTTGTCGATATCGGTTCACAGCTCGGCCACGGCGCGATGGTGATCTTTGCGCTCGGCCTGCTCGAAGCCGGCCTGATCGCCTCGATCGTGATCACCGCCAGCACCGCCTGGGCGATCGGCGAGGCGCTCGACGTGCCACGCTCGGTCAATATCTCGCCGCGCCAGTCGCTGTATTTTTATGCGCCAGCGATTCTTGGCACGGCGATTGCGGCGAGTGTGCTGATGCTGCCGCACGTTCCGGTCGGGTTCCTCAACCTGACCGTCCAGGTGATCGCGACCGTGTTCATGCCGGCGGCCATGCTGTTCCTGCTGATGCTGCTCAATGATCGGGAATTGCTGGGCGACCACGTGAATTCACCGCTCCGCAATATCCTGTCGGTCGGGGTCATGGTGATGCTGATCGCGTGCAATGGCCTCTACGGCATCGCGACCGTATTTCCCCATGCCCTTTGAAAATTCTGCGCTCAGGAGCAGAAAGTCATGAAACAGGACAATAGTTTTCCCGCCAGTGAGACCCGTCGCGCGAAAGGCGTCAGCCGGATACCGGTGTCGCGCGCGGCCAGGGCCAGTCAGCGCGACCTCGACCGCGCCGCCCATGACCGCAGTGCCGACATCGCCGCGATTGCCCGCGCGGAAGGCTGGTTGACGCCACTCGTGCCGATCGAGCGGGTTGCTCTGCGGCCCTGGCAGCAGACCGTGTTCTGGGGTCTGCGCCTCTATATCGGCGTCATGCTGATCATCATGGGCTGGGGATTTCTTCACGTTGCGGGGGGATAGGCTGATCAGCGAGGTTTTGAATGACCGATTTATCCCAACCGTTTCCGGTTCCATTTCTCACGACAGTCGGTGATTTCGCGGTCGCCTTCGTGCTCGGCACCCTGATCGGTGCCGAACGCCAATGGCGGCAGCGCTCCGCCGGCCTGCGCACCACCGTTCTGGTCGCCCTCGGCGCCGCCGCCTTCGCCGATCTCGGGGTTCGCCTCGCCGGTCCCGCCGGATCGACCCGCGTGGTCGCCTACATCGTCTCCGGCATCGGCTTTCTCGGCGCCGGCGTCATCCTGAAGGAGGGCGCCAATATCCGCGGCATCAACACGGCGGGAACCCTCTGGTGCTCGGCTGCGGTCGGCGCGTTCTGTGGCTGCGGCTACTCCGCCGAGGCCACCTTGCTGACCGTTTTCATCCTTGCCGGCAACACGCTGCTCCGTCCCCTCGTGAATTACATCAACCGCCGGCCGATCGACGCGCGCGCCACCGAAGCGCAATACGCGATCCATGCGCTGTGCGACCCGGCCGACGTGTCGGATGTGCGCGACCTTTTGTTCTCCGAACTGGAGGCCGCACACTACCCGATCCGCGAGATCGCCACCCTATCCGACAGCGAGGAACTGGTTGAACTGGCGGCAACCCTGGTGCCCACCAACGCCAAACCCGACGAACTCGATGCCGTCGTCGCCGCACTGGAAAAAGCCGGCCCGATCAAGACCGCAACCTGGACCGTCAGCACCACGGCCTGATCGCGAGTTCCTGAAGCGAAAATCACTTTGTTGCCGGAAAAGGGAGGATTGATTGGCGCAAAGAAGATTGCTGACAGACGAAGAACGCCATGTTCTCCTTGGTGTACCGACCGATCCCGACGGCCTGGTGCGGCACTACACCTTTACCCGGTCCGATCGAAATTTCCTTCTCACGCGCCGCGGTAAAGCCAATCAGCTCGGTTTCGCGGTTCAACTCGCACTTCTGCGCCACCCCGGCACGACCCTGTCTTATATTGCCGGGTCCGTCGCCGCACTGGTGGCCTGGCTGGCTACCCAGCTCGAAATTCCCCAATCGGCATTCGAAACCTATCAACGTCGTCCTCAGACGATGACCGACCACGCTCAGATCCTTGCGACGACCCTCGGGTTGCGCTTGCCCAACAAAGGCGATTTCGCCTCCATGATCGACGCCGCATCACTTGCCGCATGGGGCACTGACCGCGGGCCGATGATCGTCAAGGGCGTCATTGCCGACTTGCGCGCCCGGAAGATCATTCTCCCGACCACGGGTGTCATCGAGCGCGTGGCGATCGCCGGTCGTGCTCGCGCCCGCAAGCGCACCGCGGACGCTTTGGTCCAAGGGGTGTCGCCCGATCAGATAACCCGGCTTGACCCGCTGCTCATCGTCGATCGTGATCTCGGGATGACGCCGTTCGGCTGGCTGAAAGATATGCCGACGTCTCCGAAACCTGACAACATTCGTGGCCTGATCGAGCGATTGCGCATGGTACGCAGATTCGCGATATCGCCTGACGTGGCCAGGCAAGTTCACGAAGACCGCTTTCGCCAACTGGTGCGCGAGGGGCGGATTACCGATGCCCACCAGGTGGCCCGCTACGCGACACACCGGCGCCGTGCGATCATGGTCGCGGTGCTGATCGATCTCGAATCACGCCTGATCGATGGCGTGCTCGACATGTCCGATAAACTGATCGGCGGCATGTTCGCCCGCGCCAGGAAGTCCAAGGAGCGGCACTATGTCGCCAGCACTAGGGATGTCGGCCGGCTGATGCACCTGTTCTCCGCGACGATTGAGGCGCTTGCGACCGCTCATGAAAGTGGCCGTGACGGCTTCTCGGTTGTCGATGAGACCGTCGGCTGGACAAAATTGCAGCGCGTCCGCAGCGAGGTTCGGGCATTCGCCGAATTCACCGAGGAAGACCCGCTGATCCGGGCATCAGATCGTTATGCGACGCTGCGCAAATTCGCCCCAGACATCATTGAAGCCTTGGCGTTCAAGACGGCACGATCCGATAGCCCGTTGCTTGCGGCGATCCGGTTACTCAAAGACCTCAACGAGACCGGTCAGCGTCACATTCCGGCGGATGCGCCCATGCCGTTCCGCAAGGAATGGGCCAAGCTCGTGCAGGGCGGCGACCGGCCGAACCGGCGGCTCTACGAAACGGCCGTGTTCGCCACGCTGCGCGGCAAGCTCCAATCCGGGGATGTCTGGGTCGAACGGTCATCGAACTATCGTCGGTTCGACAGCTACCTGATCGCGCCGGAGGCCGTGCCGTCGATCGCCACTGAGTTGGGTTTGCCGGCGACGGCCGATATCTGGATCGCCGCCCGCGGCCGGGACCTCGATCAGCGGCTCAAGCGATTTGCCCGCCGTTTGGCACGCGGTGATCTCGAAGGCGTCGAATGGCGCGATGACCGCCTTCATATTTCCCCCGTGAAGGCGCTCACGCCTCCGGCCGCTGATACTCTTGCGAGCGAGATCACGGCCTTGCTCCCCTACGCCCGGATCACCGAAATACTCCATGAGGTGAACCGCCAGACGGGCTTTGCCGCGGCGTTCACCAATCTGCGCACCGGCGAGCATTGCGACAATGAAAATGCCCTGCTCGCCGCCATCCTGGCCGATGCAACCAATCTCGGCCTGACACGAATGGCGGCGGCCAGCCAAGGGGTGACCCGCGACCAGTTGATCTGGGTCGCCGACGCCTACATCCGCCCAGAAACCTACAAGGCGGCGCTCGGCCGGATCATCGATGCGCACCATAGACTGCCAGTCGCTGCGTTATGGGGCGCCGGCACAACGTCATCATCGGACGGCCAGTTCTTCCGATCCGGCAAACGGGGCGAGACCGCCGGCGATATCAACGCCCGCTATGGTGCTGATCCTGGACTTGGGTTCTACACCCATGTCTCGGACCAGCACGCGCCCTACAATGTTCGGGTAATGTCGGCGACCAGCCACGAAGCGCCGTATGTGCTTGACGGGCTGCTCCACCATGGCACCAGCCTCAAGATCGATACCCACTACGTCGATACGGGCGGTGCCTCAGATCACGTCTTCGCTCTCTGCTCCATGCTCGGGATCCGCTTTTGCCCGCGGCTGCGTGATTTCCCCGATCGCAAGCTGGCCAGCATCGAACCTGTGACGGCCTACAAGAATCTTCAGCCGTTGCTGGGCCGGCGGATCAGGACAGACGTGATCCGTGAGCATTGGAGCGACATTGTCCGCTTGGTCGCTTCCCTGAAGGCGGGAGCCGTCGCGCCATCCACCATGCTGAAGAAGCTCGCCGCCTATCAGCGGCAGAACCAGCTTGACCTCGCCCTTCAGGAAATCGGCCGTATCGAACGGACCCTGTTCATGCTCGATTGGCTGGAAAGCTCCGACCTGGCCCGAAGTAACGGATCGCCCCGCGCTGTAGCATAAGCGGACAAAGTGGGAACATCAGGCTGCGTGGGTGGTCGTGTCGGGGATTGGCCGGAGCGGCCGCAATCCGGCATGGTTTTCCGTCGATTTCTGATTGGCGCTCCAGATGTAGTCGCCGGTCAGGTTCACATGCTCCCAGCCGATCGGCGAGAGATGTCTGAGGAGGGTTCCGGGCACATCCTCGACCTGGCGTAGGGCCTGTATGGCTTGCGCGAGATAGCGTGTGTTCCAGAGGATGATGGCGGTGACCAGGAGATTCAGGCCAGAGGCTCGATGTGTCTGGTTCTCGAAGGTCCGGTCGCGGATTTCGCCGAGCCGGTGAATGAAGACGGCGCGGGCCAGGCTGTTGCGGGCCTCGCCCTTGTTGAGTTCATGACTGCTTTCACGGCGCAGGCCCGGATCTTCCAGCCAGTCGAGGGTGAACAGCGTCCGCTCGAGACGGCCGAGTTCGCGCAGTGCCGCGGCAACGGCGTTCTGTCGTGGGTAGGCGGCGAGTTGTCGCAGGATCACCGACGCGGACACCGTGCCGGTGCGGATCGAGGTGGCGATCCTCAGGAGATCGGGCCAATGGGCGCGGATGAGATCGACGTTGATGCGGCCGGCGATCATCGGCGCGAGCGTCGGATAGGCTGCCGGTCTGGCAAAACTGTAGAGACGCCGGTCTTTCAGGTCAGGAATTCTCGGCGCGAATACGTATCCGAGCAGGGCGCACAGGGCAAAGACATGATCCGACACCCCGCCGCCATCGGTATGGTGCCGGTGCTGACGTGGCGGCGCATCGCCGTGATGATCAAGCAGGCCGTCGAGGACATGCAGGGCTTCGCTGGCGGTTGCGGCGATCACCCTGGTATGGAACGGCGCGTAGCGATCGGAGAGATGGGTGTAGAATTTCAGACCCGGTTCGGGGCCGTAGTGCGCATTGATCCGGCTCGCATCACGGCCAGAACCGCCGGCGCGGAAGAACTGCCCGTCCGAGGATGAGGCGGTTCCCGACCCGAAGAGGGCGGCGAGCGGCTCGCGGCTCTGGTGTTCGACCAGGCGGCGCAGCGCCAGGGCGTAGGTCTCGTCGCGGATGTGCCAGTCAGCGGTCCAGGCGAGCTGGCCCAGACTGGCGATGCTGCAGGCTTCGGCCATCCGGGTCAGGCCGAGATTGAGGCCATCGGCCAGCAGCCCCGCCATCAGCACCCGGGGATCAGCGGCGGCTTCGCCGGTGCGCAAATGGGTGAAGCAGTCCAGGAAGCCGGTCCAGCCGGCCACTTCCGTCAGCAGGTCGGTGATCCGGATGCGGGGCAGCGTGGCATAGAGCTTCGCTGCCAGCGCTTCGGCCTCGGGCGGAGTCGATTTTTCGATCGGCGTGATTCTCAGCACGCCCTTCTCGATCGTCACATCGGGAAGCAGCCCGCCCCGGGCACGGGCGTCGACCTCGGCCAGCCGCGCATCCAGCCAGGTCCGCCTGGTCTCGATAAAGCGATCGAAGTCAGTCTCGATGGCAACCGGAATGCCGGACGCTTTCTGCAGGACCTGCAGCGTCTCCCTGGAGATCAACCGCTCCTCGAAGGCCCGGTATTGCCGGCTGCCGGTAACCCAGACATCGCCGGCAGCAAGGCGCTGGCGCAATTCCGCCAGGACGCAGAGTTCGTAATAACGCCGGTCGATGCCGTGTGCCGTGAGGACATGCCGCGCCCAGCGCGGCCGGACAAAGGCGGTCGGCGCTGACTTGGGCAGCGTCGAGGCTCCCGCGCTGTTCATGGCGCGCAGCATGGCGATCGCGCGCATCAACGACGCCGCGGCGGGAACACCCTGAAACTCGAAAGTGGCCAGAAACGCCGGCGCCCAGCGCCGAATGCCGGCATAATGTTCGCTCAGCACCTCGTAGGGATCGAAATCTTCCGAACGAACCAGAGTTTCCGCTTCCATAACGGTCGAGCAGAACCGGTCCCAGGGTATCACCTTGTCAATCGCCGCGAAGGGATCGCCCTGGCCGGCGCGCGCGGCCATCAGGGCGGCGCCAATCCTCGCATAAAGCCGGACCTTCTCGTTGATCGCCCGGCCTTCGGCCTGGAACGCCCGGGCATGTCGGCCTTCCGCCTTGCGGAACATCGCGCCGATCAGCCGCTCGAACAGAGTGATCGCCTGATCCGTCAGGCGGGCCGACAGATCGAGATCGATCGCGGTGAGCACGGCATGCCGGCGCCGGCGCTCGTAGCCGGCAACATGCTGCACCGTGGTCCGGCCGGCCTCGCGAACAAGCTGGGCGAGCCGGGATTGATTGATCCGGTGACCGCGCGCCGGATCGATATCGATTGCCCGGATGTGCTCCAACCGCTCGATCACCCCGAGCATGGACGCCGGCTTTGCCGATTCCGGGATCTGGCGAAGCCAGGCCAGCCAGCTCTGGCTGGTGTCCAGGCGCCGCTCCGTCAACGCATCCAGCCGACGCCGCTGATCGGCGGACAGACCCGCGGTCAGCCGACGCTCGATTTCCCGGCGCGCGCGGTATCGAACCTCGATGCAGAGCCGCTCGAGGCGCGCCGGGGGCGGTAGAAGAATCCCGCGACCGCGGCACTCTTCCAGCACCAAAGCCGCCAGATCGACCAGCCGGTCGGCTTCCAGTGCATGCGCCAGCAGCCAGTCGGCAAGGTCTGCCGCCACGCGCGGCCCCCATGGCCGCAACCCGAGGCGATCCTGCAATGCCGCCGAATGCCGGCGTCGATTTTGATCCACCCTCAGATAAGCACCGAGGGAATCCGGCAAGACGTCGATCTGTGTGGCGACGAACGAGACCAGGGCAGGATCGGGTATCTCGCCGGCATGGAGCGGCCGGCCGGGATACCGCAGGTAACAGAGCATGAGAGCCAGACCGAGACGGTGATGATCGCCCCGCCCGCGCCGGATCATTGCAAGATCCGCAGCAGACAGCGTGTAGTGACGAATTATGCCGCGTCGATCAGTCAGCGGGTCGAACAGCTGTGCGATCTGTTCCCCGGTCAATATCCGTCGATGACCCACTGGTCCCTCCCTCCTGCCTGTTGAGGGCAGGAGACCAGCCGATCCGGGTCACGTCCGTCAACGTGGTGGAAATTATAGATGGTTTAAGGTGACCAAGGATCATTCGGCTGCGGTGGCGATCTGGGGTGGAAATACGTCGATTGCGGGCGGTGTAAGTTCGGCCATTGGCTCGGTCTGCATGTAGCGATTTTGTGTTTGCCACTCGTCATTCTGCTCGAGGAGCACGGCGCCCACGAGCCTGATGATGGCGGCTTCGTTTGGAAAGATGCCGACGACATCAGCGCGCCGCTTGACCTCCTTGTTCAGGCGTTCGATCGGGTTGGTAGAGTGGATCTTGACCCTGTGTTGCACGGGGAAGTCCATGTGGGCGAGGACATCGACCTCGCTATCATCGATAAATGCGGCGAGCTTGGGCCATTTGGCGCGGAACTGGTCGGCGGTGTGGCGTAGCGTCTGGCTAGCGCCGGCACGGTCAGGCTGAATGAAGGCTTGGCGGAGCGCCGCCGAGACCATGCTCTGCTGGCCCTTGCCGACATAGGCCAGGGCATTGCGCATCCAGTGAACGCGGCATCGTTGCCAGGACGCGCCCATGACGCGGCGGATTGCGGACTTGAGGCCCTCGTGCGCGTCGGAGATGACCAGCTTTACCTGACGCAGACCGCGGCGCACCAAGCTCTTGAGGAAGGCAGCCCAGAAGGTCTCGGCCTCGCTGGGGCCGATGTGCAGCCCGACGATCTCGCGCTTGCCTTCGGTGTTAGCGGCCACGGCGATTATCGCAGCCACCGAGACGATGCGCCCTCCCTCGCGCTGCTTGAGGTAGGTGGCGTCGAGCCAAAGATACGGCCAGTCACCGGTCAGCGGGCGCTCGAGGAAGGCGTTCACCCGCTCGTCGATATCCTTGCACAGCTTGCTCACCGTGCTCTTGCCTATGCCACTCAGCCCCATGGCCTGCACCAGGTCGTCGACGCGTCGGGTGGAGACGCCGCCAACCCAGGCTTCCTGGATCACCGCGACCAGGGCCTTCTCGGACGTCTTCCTAGGCTCGAGGAAGGGCGGAAAGTAAGAGCCCTGCCGCAGCTTGGGAATGCGCAGTTGCAGATTGCCGAGCCGGGTGTCGAGGGAGCGATCGCGGTAACCGTTGCGGTAGGTCGTCCGCTCACCAGTGCGCTCATGGCGCCCGGCGCCGATCAGGCCTTCCACGTCGGCCTCCATAAGCAGTTGCACTACGGCCTCCGCCACACTGCGCAGGAAATCTCCATCGCCGGCTTTCGCCAGCAATTCAGCCAAGGGTAGTCTGTCGTCGGTCATCGGGTCCTCTCGGGTTCGGGTGAAGCTTCGCAACTCCACCGTAGCCGCTCGATCCGATGGCCACCTAAACCCAGGCTCATGCGTTGGATCGGCCCCTCCGGCCGGCTACGCCGACCTCCGGCGCCAATCCAACGCACGGCAGTCAGACAATTTCCACCACAAGCGCAGACATTAGCCCGATCCGTGCCAGAGAGTCGACCAGCGTACTCCGCGAAATGCCGAAAGTGCGGCAGACCGACGCTTTCGTGGCACCAGCGTCCAGCGCCGCGATCACCGCCGCCAGCTTCTCGGCATCGATCGCCATCGGTCGGCCACCACGCCTGCCCCGCCGACGGGCGGCCGCCAGACCTGCCTGCACACGCTCCTGGATCAGCGAACGCTCGAACTGCGCCAGAGCGCCAAAGACATGAAACAGGAATTCCCCCTGCGGCGTCGTGGTGTCCATCTGCTCGGTCAGCGACCGGAAGCCGACGCCACGCGCCCTAAGGCTGTTCACCGTCTCCAGAAGATGCGGCAGCGACCGGCCGAGCCGGTCCAGCTTCCAGACCACGAGGCAATCGCCGGATTTCAGATAGGCCAGTGCCGCAGCGAGGCCCGGCCGGTCGCGCCGGCTGCCCGCGGCACGATCGTCGAACAGATGCCGCTCATCGACCCCGGCTCCGAGCAGGGCGTCGCGTTGCAGGTCGAGCACCTGTCGGTCATTGTCGGTCGAGACGCGCATGTAGCCGATCAGCATGTACGGAAATCCCCTTCGAGACGGTTTCCGTATATCATGCCATTCCGACTATGTTTTCCGTACATGATTCGGCACAAAATCTGGGACTTTTCGGCAGGTCTCGGACCACCGACGGAAAACAGGTGTTTTCCGTCAGCGCGCGATTCCGGCCTCAGAACCGCGCTCTCCGCTCAAACCCGCAGAAAACCTCGATCCCAACCAGTCAACGTTCCCACTTTGTCCGCTTATGCTACAGCGCAGGGCGTTTCGTTACTTCGTGCCGACCTGCGGCGCCGGTGCCATGCCGGGCTCAACAAAAGCGAGCAACGCCATGTCCTGGCCCAGATCATCTGCACGTTCAGACAGGGCCGCATCGCTGAGCGGGGCTTCGAGGCACAACAGTTTCGAGCGTCCGGCCTCAACCTCGTGATCGCTGCGATTGTCTACTGGAACTCGACTTACATGGCCGATGCCATTATCCATCTGCGGGCTACCGGCGCGACCGTGCCGGATGAATTGCTGGCCCATACCTCCCCGCTTAGTTGGGAGCACATCGGGTTTTCTGGAGACTTTCTATGGGAACGAGCCGCCAAGGCGGCATCCGGAAGCCGACGGCCTCTCAACCTCGGTTCACGCCGAATGACCGCATGAATCTTCCGAGTTCATCGTTCGTTCCCCCTTAGCGTTGTCTGGCGCATAACCGATGCTATGGCCACTATATCGGCCACACGGCACCAAAAGTGAAGAATAAGGTCGCGGAAGCGATGGACGGAATCCTGTTCATCGACGAGGCGTACACCCTCTCCGGGGGCAAAGGCGGGCACGATTTCGGCCAAGAAGCCATAGATACGCTGCTCAAGGAAATGGAAGACAAGCGCGACCGGCTGGTGATCATCGTGGCCGGATACCCGGCCGAGATGCGCGCTTTCATCAATTCAAACCCCGGCCTTGCCTCTCGCTTCGCAAAAACCATCGAATTCCAGCCATACAGCCCACCCGAGCTGATCGAAATTTTCAAGGGGATGCTGCGCAAGGAAGATTTGCATCTCGCCCCCGATTGGCCGGAAGCCGAATTGACCGGTTGGTTCTCGTCGCGACTCACCGATCCGCAGTTCGGCAACGCCCGTACCGTCCGCACTATCGTTGAACGCATCCGTGAGGCTCAATCCCTACGGCTGGCTCAGAATGGGGCCGGGGATTTGCAAACCGTCACCGCCGAGGACGTGCAGGAGGCTCTTGCATCATGCTGAACCCCGAATTCAGGGACCATCTGCGCGCGGTTCATCGCGCGCTGTGGCGGCAAGATAACTCTTACCGGCTGGCCATCCTGGCCGCCCCCGTTCTGCTGGTCCTCGCCGTCATTCACGCCCTGCCTGGCGGGAAAAATGCGTCCCCACCGACGCCATCCGGTCCCCCGGTCTCATCGTCACATTCCTCGGCCTCGAACATCCCACCGCCCGCAGCCAAACCTGCCGCCGCGGCGGTTCCTCTGAAAATCAAACCCGGTGCGCCCCTGCCCGCCACCCAACCCGCCTCCGCTGGCGGGTATCACTCCCCGTTCAACCAGTAAGGTTCCCATGCGCTTATGCTCGATCTCCGCTGTTGCCGTCTTCGTCGCTGCGCCTGCATTCGCCCAATCGGCCGCCCCATCGCCTGACGCTGCCCTGTGGGCGTCCGCTTCCAAGGGCGCGGCGGGGGAGTTGCAACTCTATCTCGGGCAGTATCCCCACGGGCAGTTTGCCGGCCAGGCCAAGGCGGCTCTGGCGGCGCTCAACAGCCGTCCAGCGGCATTCCCAGCACCCACCGCCAAGGCAGCAGCAAGCTCGGCCACGTCAAAGCCTTCCAAGCCTGCGCCAAGTCCGACCGTATCGAAGCCTGCCAACCTGAAACCCGGCTGGCTGGTCGAAGTGCGCGCCACGCATCAACAGGCCACCTCAAGCGGGCAGACCTGGCTACCGGACCCTGTGGCCCTGTCGCTCAAGCCTCAACCGGGGCCGGTTTTCAACATCGCCACGCTGGCTCAAGGCATTCCGGCCGCTGGAACGCTGCCCGCGATCGCCGGCTCCGCCAAGTGGCTGGTCAGGAAAGCCGGGCAATGGGGGATCGGAACCGATATCAAATGGCATAACACCGGTCCCTGTACGGCAACGGTAACAGTCCAGGGTAACCGCATCATCAAAAGCACAACCAACCAGGTCAGCTATGCACCAGGTAGCGGAGATACCTCGTTTTCAGCGGCCCTCTCGCTCACCCCGGGCGTCTACAACGTGGCCTGGACACTCGTTTGCCAGCCGACCAGCAGCTACTTGCCCGGTAAAGATGCCACTCTGTCCTTGCTGGTCGCCCCTCCGCAGGGTGCGCTCGCAGCGCCAACCACCGGCGAATTTGTTTATCAACCCAACAAATAAGAGCTTTGACATGGAACTTGTGTATGCCGCGTTCCGCCCTCTCGCCATACTTATTGGGATCTTCAGCATTTACCGGTTTTTACACTGCGATCCGCTCTCCTTGACATCAGAACAATACCGCCGTGTGTGTCTCTGGCGGGCACGGCGGGATGCCCTTCTGAATTTCCGGCGCTGCGATCAACTCATCTGCATGGGCCTCTGACCGTCAATCAGGAACTCGGAAACGCACGCCTTTTAGCAAGAAGTGATACCGGCATGATGCTGACATTCCGGGTCCGCGCCTGCCCCACGCGGCAGCAACATGCATGGTTCACCGCCTGCCTCGATCACACGCGAGACCTCTACAACGCAGCACTTGAGGAAAGGCTGGGCGCCTGGCGGAAAGCACGGAAGCGCATCACCCTCGGCGAACAGGGAAAGGCGCTCACTGAACTGCGCAGGGATGCCGAATATGCCGCTTTCCCGCGGCGCATGCAGCGCTGGACGCTCGATCGGGTCGATGTTGCCTACCGCGAGCATGTGAAGCGACTAGCTGACCCGGCCAGGCCACGCGGCGATATCAGGTTCCGGGGCAAACCATTCTGGCGGACAATCGGCTTCGATTCACCGATCGATTTCGAGATGCGGGACCGCGGCCTGTATCAGCGCAAGGCGCTGGGCGGGACGCTCCGGCTTAAGCGCGACCGCGATCTTCCGCCATGGGAAAACTGCAAGGCAATTACGCTCACCCGGGAAGACCGGCGCTGGTTCGTCAACCTGACCTACGAAATGCCAGCCCCGGCACACTCCCCACGGCTGGTGCCGATGAGGCCGGTGGGCCTCGATCTCGGCCTGAAAACCTCCGTTGTCCGATCGGACGGTGCCGAAATCGATGCGGTCGGCTCCTTGCGGGCAGCATTGCCCGAACTGCGCCGCCTTGGTCGTGCCCTCGCCCGCTGCAAGAAGCGGTCGCGGCGCCGGCACAAGGTGAAAGCGCGCCTGGCGCGGCTGCATGCCAAAATCAGCCGCCGGCGGGGCGCCCGCCTGCATGAAATTTCCGCCCGCCTGGTGCACCATTGGGACGCCGTGGCCGTCGAGGATCTGAACCTCGCTGGTCTGATGCGTGCCGGCGACCGGCGCGCTCAGGGGCGCGGCATGCGCCGCAAATGGCGCGATTTCTCACCGGGCAGGCTCGTCTCGCTGATCGAATGGAAATGCCAGCGCGAGGGCCGGGCCTTCGCCCGTGTCGATCCGAGAGGAACTTCGCAAGAATGCGCTGGCTGCGGCTCTTTCGTGCCGAAGACGCTGCGAGACCGGATGCATCGATGCGAAAACTGCGGAATCGTTCTCGATCGCGACCATAACGCGGCCTTGAACGTGTTGAACCGGGCCGGGTGGGGTCCGGGGGGCGCTAATCCTGATGGCAAGGTCGGTAATCCTGCCGATCTGGTGCGGGATTGCCCCGGAAATACGGCAGGGGATGACCCGGCCGGACCACGGCGAGGTGGCCTTGCCACCTCCCTTCATCCTACTACGTGCAATCGGTGGAATGGCGCCTATGGAAACTCTTGTTCCATATCATATGGTTACAGGAAGACCGTTCCCCGCGCACGCGGGGATGAACCGCGCCTCGGCCAGTATGTGATCGCGGCGATCGTCCGTTCCCCGCGCACGCGGGGATGAACCGCTGAACATCATAGACTTTCACCGTCACCGAAACCGTTCCCCGCGCACGCGGGGATGAACCGAAAGACGCCGGCAATTCAGCCGCCGCTCATTGCCGTTCCCCGCGTACGCGGGGATGCACTGAAATATGCCGGCGGTTACGTCAGCTCAGATCAGGTGTGCGGCGACCAGCACCGCCAGAATCGCACTAATGCCGCTCAAGACGGCGCCGCCAGCAGCGATGATCGCCGGCCAGTTCGTGTCGTTCCTGTGTATGGCCGCCCTGTCCCGGGCCGCCTGGGCGAGCAACGCATCAATGCGCGGCCAGCTCTCCTCCCGCATCCGCCAAATTCGTTCATGCATCTGGTCGAACCGCGCAATTTGCTCGCGCAGATAAAGGCGCTCCGCGTTCTCGTCAGGATTGCTTGCCATCATGGATTACAGGGGCTGCCCGTGAAGTGAACTCTACGAGACATCAGCAATGCCCACAGTCCGAAAACGGGCGCCGCCAGACAGGCATGTGACCAGGTCGGGTTTTGCATCGCTGACGGTGTCCTTCAATGAAATGTCGAGTTCATACGCAACCCTGTCCACCTTGCCCGATGAATGAAGTTTCGGGACAATCAATAGTGGCTGGGGACAGGCTTTTTTCCTGCGGCATGTGCCCGTTTTTCAGCCCGCTCCAACAGGACCCTCTTCGCAGTGGTTCGCATCTTTCCAGCGTTCCGCAGAGCCTCAGTCGGCACGTTCCGGCCGGCAGCTTCGAGTTCACGCGCTTTCGCGGCAGTCCTTTTCAGGTGCGCCTCGAGCTTGATCGTCCTCATGGCTCCAATTCCGAATTCAGGCCGTTCAGGAGCGAGATATCCCCGCCTTCCTCTTCTACCCGTTTCTTCAAATAGGCGGAATCAATCCTGTCCGCCATCTCGAAGAGAACCCGGGCCTGGTTCAGGCGTGATTCATCCGGCGGCTTGCCCCCCGCATACTGCCCCAGACGGTCAGCAATAAGGTCCTCGATCGCGGGCAGGACAACAGCACTCCCCGCATCAATCTGGAACTGCGCAACACGCATCCGGTCCGCGCGCCCGTCAAACATGGGGCCTGTGACCAGTTGCCAGCCGAACTGCGGGTAGTCAGGGTGATAATACCCGACCTTGAGCTTCCCTGCCCGATCCTCGGGACAAAACCCGCGCTGCAGCAGGATCTCGTGAAACCGCTCCTCCGCTGCAACAATCAGGTCGAAATCCGCGGAATGGAAAGCCCCTCCGGTCCACAGCGCAACCGCAGCCCCTCCAACGAGGTACGCGGGACTTCCGGTCTCGCGGCGATACTCCTCGCAGACGCGGCCGAGCAGCCCAAGCGCCTCAAGATAATCGGCTTCCAGTGCCATTACCGCGCCGTCCCGTGTTGTCTCACTGCGGCTGATCCCAGCCGTGGGTGTCACGCTTGCTCCGCATGCCCCAGATGGTCTTGCCGAGGTTCAGCTCGCCGGCTCGAGCCCTTGCCACCATGCCATGGAAATATCCCCCGGGCGTGCTCCTGAAATGCCCCGCCGGCCGCGCCGAGACGATAGCCAGCGCGATCGCCGCCTGCTCCCGCCCCATGGCAAGGCACGCCTCGCCCCAGAGCGGCTTCGACACCCCGAGATCGTGCCGCAGCCAGTCCGCCGCCTCCACAACATCCGGCCAGGCCGGCGATGACCGCCCGAGATAGGGCCGCAGCCGCGGCGCCAGCCGCACAAGCTCGTCCGGCGTGATCCGCAGCACCGTGCCATCGTCTTGCAGGGCAGGCTTTTGCCCCCCCCTGCCCGTCTGTGGTCCCGACGATCCGTCCCGCAGTCCCGGGCTGCCGGTCGGTGCCACCGACATCACCGGGGCCGGACTACTTTTCTCAATGCCAGATACAGTATCCTGTTCAGGATCAGCGTTTGATTTGTATCTGTATTGGTGGGGCCGGTTTTCCGGCCCCTTGGGGTCGGTTTCCACATCTTTTTGTGCACTTCCCCGCCGCTCGGCGATCAGACTCTCAAGCCGCTGGCGCAGCTCGCCATGACGGTCCTCGAGCCGGGTCACGCCAAAGACGAGGACAGTGGATCTCTCCTCCTTGCCCAGACGCCAGCACAGCCGGCGCGCCTCCTCCGCCTCCCGCACGAAACCCCCAGGCTCCAGCCCCACCTCGACCGCCGTCTCCGCGATCTGCTCAATCGCCTTGCGGGCAATCGTCACCCGCCGGCGCAGCTGGCGAACCGCCTCGCGCTCCGCCCGCCCCTTCTCCGCCACAGCCCGGAATTCCTCGAGCCGCACCCCAAGCGGTGACAGGTCAAACCCATACGCCTCGATGATCCGCCCGCTACGGTCACGCCGCCCGTAACGCTTGCCATTCGGACTGTCCCGCATCACCACCAGGCCCAGCTCGACCAGAAGCCGGTTCAGCGCCTTGGTCTGCGATACCCCCAGATCAAGATCCGCCTGCTGGACCGTAGCGGACGGCCAGACCACCGGACGCGCCCCAGGCTCCCAGTCCTGCCGCTGGGTAAAGCGGAACAGCCAGTCCACCGCATGCACCACCCGCGGCGGCAGGCCGAGATAGGGCGCCGCCGCCTTGAAGGCCGCCAGAACCGCACCCGGCCCCCCTGCCCCGTCTGACAGGCCGGTGAAACCTTCAGCCGTCCGGTCCGTCGCAATCATTGCCAGACTCAGCCGGCGAAGCCCGCCAGATCTCTGATTTGTCTTGGTATTCTGCCCGAAACCGGGACTTTCCGTCTCCATCGTGATCCTCCGTTGTGGCTGGATCGCGACAGGCAAAGCTCTCCCCTCAGCAGAAACGGCAATTTCCGCTTGGCAAAACAGCTCGCAATGGCTATGTCTGGAGAAGAACGTATCCAGACGGCCTAGCCGCTACGGCCCGTCACGAGTTTACGCAAAGCCCGCCCGGCAAGGCGGGCTTTTGCACGTTTTAGGTCTTCTGAGTGGCCTGAATCCCCCGTTCAATTAACTGCAAGAGCGCTTGGCTGCGGTTACGCAACCCTTGGCTCTCTTTGATTTCGTCAACAACCGCCACCAGATCCTTTGGCAAGGCGACGACGAGTTGATGTTGCCCGCCGGCAGCCAGACGACGCCTGTACGCGCGGTGTTTTCCTAGAACTGCATCAACACCAGCTGGCATTCGAACCCCGCCCACGTTGCTAGCGACCCAGCTAGAATTATAAACGTCAATTTGTCTATAGACTTATTTTCACGACCCCGTTTTGCTTTGAAAAGATGGGTTTTTTGTGAACCTCCGAATCAAGAACCCTAAAAGGGTGCTTGGTTTCGCCACGCGAATCGTGACATGGGCAGCCTCCGATTCGGAAAGGCCAACTATCTCGTCTGATACGCGATTTTCCCCCGAAATCGCCGCAAATGATTGATCACGTTCAACCGACCGCCGCGAGAGACTTACCGTCAACCGCAGGTCTACTATACGTAGACGGTAGACCGACGGTTGACTTTCTTGAATCTAAAGTCTACTATTCGTCTATAGTCAGTTTACCGTCTACACTCAGTAGACCATCTGTCTGGGGGTCATGCATGCCAACTGTCGTTTTTGCATCGCCAAAAGGAGGAGCTGGCAAGAGCACGTCTGCCGTGATCCTTGCGACCGAACTGGCTGCAGCCGGGGCTGAAATCACAATCATCGATGCAGATCCAAACAAGCCAGTCGCCAGATGGAGCCGTCTTCCGGGCAAGCCAGCTTCTCTGCGAGTGATCGATGATGTCTCTGAAAAGACGATCATTCGCGTGATCGACACAGAAGCCGAGCGCGCGGCTTTTGTCATAGTCGACCTGGAAGGCACAGCTTCACGAATGGTGCCTTATGCAATGAGCCGGGCGGATCTGGTACTGATTCCTACGCGGGGGTCTGTCCTTGATGCCGTTGAAGCCGTGGCGGCAATTCGCGAGGTGAAACAGCAAGAAGAAGCCTTCAGGCTACACATTCCTGCTGCAGTTCTTTTCACAAACACTTCTGCCGCAATCAGACCGCGCACGCTTTCGGCGATAGAAACAGAGTTCGCCGAAAACGGTGTGAACGTGCTCAAGACCCGCCTCCATGAACGGGAAGCCTATCGCGCCCTGTTCTCCTTCGGTGGAACGCTGGAAGCCCTCGATCCCGCAAATGTCCGGAATATCCCGGCCGCAATAGAAAATGCCCAGGCTTTCGCAAGAGAGGTCGTGGACCTTCTTCGCCAGAACCGGGAGGAGGTTGCCGCATGAGCCAGAGATCCAGCATATTCCACAATCCACATCCGCCGCTGGATGTCAGCGACTTCAAACCGGCAGGTGGAAAGCAACACCGACCAGCCCCCGCCGCTATCGATGAGATCAGCAGTAAAGGCCGGTTTCAGAGCCGCGAGCCGGAACCTGCAATACCGGGGCAGTCTATAGACAGCCCACCATCCACCAGACGACAACCGATGACCTACCGTACCGGGCGCAATAAGGTCTTCAGCGTGAAAACAGATCCGGCGACCGCCGATGAGTTCTATGCCATCGCGCAGAAAAACGGCTGGAAGGCTGCAGAAACATTTGAAAAGGCCGTTGCTGCGCTCAGACGCGAGCTGACCAGTTGAGACGCGCCCGGACAACCCGGCCCGAAGGGCAGTATGATGTTGGCAACCATGACCGCCGGATTGGCCACTAAGGAACCATAACGATGGGTGTTCAGCTGTATCTGCTTGACCGCAGGCCAACCACCCTTGTGGTCGGCGGCACATCCCACAAAATCGGCACCCTTCGACGTTTCTGGAAAGTGACCGAGCTCAACAACGCCCGCATGACAGAGATTGGCGCTGCCCAGGGCCGGATCCGGCAGAAAGCCGCGCCGGTGGCCGTGATGCTGAACGATGTGATGGAAGCTGCTCTGGAAATGGAACCTGGCCGGAGCCTACCGGCCCATATCGTGCTTGGCTGGGATGCCGACCGGGTTTCGGTAACGGATCAGGACTGGGAATATCTGCCTGTTCTTGGCTACGCCGTCCGGAACCCTGAAACCGGTATCTACGTGCTGCACGAAACCGGGGAAGGGGAGGGCGGGCTGCTGCGCCCGGTCACGCGGGATCGTGCCATTCACCGCGGACTGATTACCACGGATGACCAGCTTGTACGTCATGGCCAGCCTCGTATCACTACATGCCATAGCGTGACCCCGCTCATCGAAACCTACGCCGAAGCCGACTGCCTGCTAGCGGATGGAAGGTCCACCCGAATCCTGACCTCGGTCACATCGGGGCGGCTGCCGGATCCCGCCTGGTATGCGGGCAAGCGGCCGGCCGATGTGAAAGCATACCCGATAGACCGGGCAGCCTGATCCTGTGGGACTATGGCCCCTGAATGGCGGACAGCGGTCTCACGTCACCAATGAAGTTCTCGAACGTGACAAGATGCGGCCGGACACTCGCCGGATAGGAACGGTGGAGTTCAGCAGGCACCACCAGACGGACGCCGGCCTCGCTCATTTCCCGGAACTGCCCCTCCGAAACCCCTTCCTGGAGGGTGAGGAGGTGCTTGGTTGCGATCCTGTCGGCCTCGTTGAGCACCTGCCGCCAGCGGTCCTTGCAGGTCGTTTTCGCGGCCAGCATGCGCAACCGCTCTGCCGGAAACGCCGGATTGTCGTAGGCGGCCTTGGACGGGAACAGGAAATCCGGCCGCTTGCCGTTCTCGATTACTGGCCGGTAGGTGAAGGAGGTATCAGCCAGCAGACCTTCCTCGGTCATGATCTCGCGGACATGCAGTTCCAGCGAAGTGCCTGAACGGGTCTTCCGGCTCTGCAGGATTGTCTGGGCAAGCGAGAGAAAATCGCCGATCGCGGAGAAGCCTTGCCTGATACGTGGGAGATAGACGGCCTCCTCGACGCTGAGAAATATCTCAAATTCGCATTCACGGCGGCGCATGAGAAGCCGGTCGGGCTCCAGACCGTTTCGCTGGCGTCGTTTGACCGTCTCCCTGATAATTTCCTCGCCCGTCGGGAACCTGGTCAGCCAGGCAGGAGGAATTTCACCGGGCAGGAGCCGGCACGACCCCGGTCCTGCATCCGTGTGCATGAACAGGTCGCGGGCGATTTCGCCCGGCTGCCAGACCACAGGAGCCTTCGGCTCTACCGGACCAATGCGCTCTTCAAGAAGATCTGCCTCCGCCCCCTGATCGCAGACCCAGACATGACATTCCATCTGCCTGCCCGGCCCGTGAGGGAGGAAGGCAAACACGGCCAGGGCACCGGTACTGTCCGGATCCAGAAGTGCTGACCGGCCACCGCCGAAATTCGTCAGTCGGGCTTCGTTCCTCGTCCCTCCACGAAGCCTGTTGTTGTACCAGATCGCCCGGATCCTCCGGCGGTCCGCGTGAGAGTCGATGTACAGGTCGAACCAGCAGTCCGGATTCTCCTCCTCTGGGTGGTTGAGGTCCGGGAAAACGCTGAACAGGAACTCCTTTGGAATATAGGGCCCCGCTCCATGGGCTCCGGTTGCCAGGGTATCGTTGGCTGCCAGCCGCTTGGCGAACCAGACAGCGCCGGGGACGCCGTACTCGTCCATCCAGCCCACAAGATCAGTCAGCGCCATTGTTCCCCCGAATTTCCAGGTTTCCATCTCCGGATCTCAGCCACGAGACGGCTTCGTCAATGACAGGTTCCGGCACCATGCCGCGCCTGCGCCTGATCGCACATTCCCAGATCGTGAGGACACGCCAGCCAGTGGCGACCAGCTCGTTCATGACAGCGGCATCTCTCTGCCGGTTCCGCCGGATCTTCTCGGCCCAGAATTCCGGGCGGGTGCCGGGCAGCCGGAACAGCCCGCAGTCGTGGCCATGCCAGAAGCAGCCATGAACGAAGATAGCGGCGCGATAGCGGGGCAGGACGATGTCGGGACGGCCCGGCAGGGCACGCGGATGCAGCCGGTAACGAAAGCCACGTACATGGAGGGCACTGCGGATCATCCGCTCCGGTCGGGTATTGGCCGACCGGATACCCGCCATCATCCGGCTGCGCGTCTGCCGGTCGACAATATCAGGCACTCTCCTGCAGCCCGGTGGCGTGATGATTTTCGTCACCTTCGACCGCCTCGAGAATCCATTGCTTCATGTGACGGGCGACAGCAGCAACTACAGGCACGGCAACCGCGTTGCCGAACTGCTTGTAGGCCTGGGTATCTGACACGGGTATCTTGAAATCCGCCTCGCCAGGCCTGTCGAAGCCCATGAGACGGGCACACTCGCGGGGCGTCAGGCGCCGGGGGCGCTTGCCGTTCTGGCGGATCAGGATCTCCGACCCATCCTTGTAATAGCGGGCTGACAGGGTTCGGGCGACATCCTCCGGGCCGCAAAGGCCGAAGCCAAAGCCGTTTCCGGCCCGCCGGTGCTTCTCGGCATAGTTCTGCAGATAATTCCAGAGATGATCGGTGAGTGTATAGCGCTCGGTGACGGTTGCCAGTGGGCCTTCGGTAAAGTGCCCGTCAGGTTTTTCCGTTCCGTCTTCCGGGTGCAGTATGGAGGCCAGCCGGGGACCCGATGCGGGATCCGGGATGTCCAGCGTCTTGAAGGTGAACTCCGCGTTCCGGTCCCGGAAACCCGCGATGAAGATCCTCTCGCGATGCTGCGGAACCCATGATTTTGCATCGATCACACGAAAATCGATCCTGTAGTCGAGCTGGTTCTCGAGAACGTCGCGGATGATCCGGAACGTTGTGCCGCGGTCATGGTTGACCAGGTTTTTCACGTTCTCGAGCAGGAAAACCTTTGGCCTGTGGTGCTTGATGATACGAGCCAGCTCGAAGAACAGCGTGCCCTGGGCCTCGCAGGCAAAGCCGTGCGGTCGTTTGAGTGCATTCTTCTTCGAGACGCCGGCGATGGAGAAGGGCTGGCAGGGGAAGCCCGCCAGCAGGACATCATGCTCCGGGATATCCTTCTCACCGATCTTCGTGATGTCGCCACTTATCGTATGATCATCATACGGATAGTTGGCCGCATAGGTTGCCTGGCTGTACTTGTCCCACTCACTCGTGAAAACGCACCGGCCGCCGATCGCTTCGAATCCGCGCCGCAGACCGCCGATTCCGGCGAAAAGATCGATGAACGTGAATGCAGATGTGTCCGCGACCGGTTTGTGTCCTCCCGGCTGTCGAGCCCGGAGACAGTCAAGGACAGCCTGTCGTGGCGGCTTTCCCTTGCCATTTTCCCACCGGTAGACGTGACGCTCGTGATATCCGAGCGCCTCGGCAGCTTCCACGACCGACAAGCCTGCCTTCTGCCGCAAGATGGAAAACTCGGTCACGGTCACCTCTGGGAATTTTTCTGACTCTATGCCCGATTCGCACCTCGCAGGCAACGGAGCCGGAAGGGAGGGGCTAGCCACCCCAAGGATATCCTTTGCCCGAGTCTGGCTCTTGACCAGATCATGATCCCGCGGCTCAAGCTCATCATGAGCGGGAAAAATCATGCCCGATCGGCAAACGCGAACACCTAACCGGAGCACGGATGGACACTCCCTGGGGCCCGCTCGCAGGACTCAAGCTGGATGATCCTGAAGAGGCGGTGAAGATCCTCGCCGCAGACAAGCATCAACTCATCGAGGGTCTCGTGGTCGAAAGCCTGTTCGACCAGATCGTGGCGAGCGTGCCGGAAAGCACGGAACAGAAGATCATTGCCCTCGACGTCGATTCCGCTGTCATCGACACGATGCGCCGTTCCGAGCGCTGGCTCTGCCTTGTGTGGGCGAGAACGGAATCCGAAGGCCTGGGTCGCTACCTGCAGGCGCTTGAAAAATGCGTGACGCCTTATCTTGTGAGATACAGGAATGGTGAATTCGAGGCAGTCCGCATCTGTGAAGGCCGACGGGCAGGTAAATACCGTCCGCTGCCCGAACTGATGCAGGAAATGTCTGGCAGCCGAATGACCCGTTTCGAGGTTGATCCTGCTGTTCGCAATGTAAACCGCCAGAAGCAGGCATTCTGGGGCTTTCTGTCGGAACACTATGGGAATCGGCTTGGAAACCGCGTGGTTCTGCCACGTATTCTCATGAACTGCGGAATCCAGCCGTATTTCCGAAGGGTATGGAACCTCGACAGGGTATTCATATCAGGCAATTCGGTCTGGATCTTCGAAATCAAGCACAAATACCCGATTGTGCCGAATGCACACATATCACCCGGCCCACTGCAGTTTGGGATCAATGATGGTGAACTTGGTATGCTCCAGAAGCTTTCGGATGCCGGCATCCGCTGCCTGCACACCATTCTGGTCAAGCCGGTCTGGTCCAAGGATGCCGGATCCATGTATCTGCTGAACGACTTGGCGATGCGATCCCGGGCTGCGGTAATCGCACTTGCACTCGATAGCTCAACAATTCGCCGGATCATGGGGGGCCAATCCGGACAGTCTGCCGCGCACACCTCGATCACTGGCAAATCGACTCTGAGCTACAAGAAAATCCCGGTTTCCGATTTCAGTGTGCTGGGACGCTTTTCCGATCCTCCCCAAGATATCGCCAGACGAATAGCGGCGATTATGGCAGAAACCGCAATGCCTCGTGCAACCGATATGTGGATCAGCGACCTGAGGAAATTTGTTCCCTGACAAGGCTGAATCCATCCTGAGCATTGTCTTAAACCACCCCCATCTCGGCAACGAAATTGTGCCACCCGGAACTGAAAATTTCAGCCCGTCGTACTAGCCACGGCAAATACAGGTCGCCGCTTAGGCACACGCTCGAAATCCGCATCAAAAATCCATCGGCAAACAGCCGATATAAGCGCAGTCTGAATGACTTCCTTGCCTTGGTAGGCGACGAACATTACGCCATGGCGGGCACGGCAGTCTAAGTTTCCCAGTCCCGTGCAGCAGGCTGTTGATTTCGTTGGCCTTGGTGTTCCCGGCGATGATGCAAATTTGGCTATGCCATATAATTCAAGGAGTAGGCACACTACCTGCGGAGGGCGTCGGTCTCTCCTCCTCTCCATTGAAATATATCATCGCCTCTTGAAACTGTGCCTTCCATGTATTCTCAAAATATTTTCTCAATAGATTTAATTCTTCTTGCTCTGATTCTGCGAGTATTCTTTTATCAATAATTGCCATAAGCAAATCATTCTGTTTCTTGATTCTTTCTAAAAGGGCATTCTCGGCCATATCCGCCTCTGCTTTCGCATGTGCTTTCGCACGTTTCAACTTCACCAGCCGCACAAAACAGGCAATCGCCGCAACAACCCGATCACCATCTGCATTCCGACCGTGCCCATTAAGCCAAGCAACCACATCCGAATATGACACCTGAGCGAGCCGACTTACTTGGCCGATCAACGCAGACATATTGCCACCAAACAGCTCATTCGCGATTTCACTTAGATCCATGATGAACCCTTCCTTCATTCCCAGATTTTATGCAAAGCGCATGAAACAACAAAACTGTTGCATCCGGTGCATTTAGGCTCGAAGAGAGAGGCTTGGCTGACGGGATGCCTGCGAGAGTTCATCCAGCACCGCAGCCCCATCTGAAGATTCCATGTTTCTCCCCATCCGTTGTCGCAAAAATCCCAATTTATGCGACAGGTCGTGACCGGGATGGGAGGATACCAGATAATCCGATGTTCTTGTCCAAGGTATGACGGCGGTCTCTGCTGCATCTCCAGTCAGGAGAGACCTTTATTCAAAATTATTGAATACTACCTATAATTTTATTATATAACCAAAAGGAGTTGTCGAAGGTCTAACTATCGGGGGTTCACCTATGCCAGGATGGGTTACCAGAGCAGGAGACACGGATTGCTATATCCAGGAAGCATCCTGGAATTGCGCGATGGCTTGCGCCGCGATGGCACTGAACCGCCTTGGTCATGGGCATCCGACCACACGCGCGATCGCGGCGGCTTCGCAAGCTAACAGCGGGAACTATATACCAGCTAATTCGGATCGTGCCGGCGGCCAAGACATCACGCAGAATTCGACCGGCTTGATCGCCGCATTAGCCCTGCGCCGGAAAGCGATCAATCCAGACGACAACCCTCTCGCCACTTCCAGCCCAGGCGACATGTTGTCCAGACTACAAACTGGCTCTGATCCAGGAACCAGCGGGAAGAACATCGCGAACACGCTAAAATTGCAATACAATGTTCAGACTGCCCAGTACAAAACCATCACTGCTGGCGCCGTCGGACCGTTAAAAGCAACTATGGCGGGCGCCACGGTTACCCACCCGGTGATCCTCGGTTTGGTCAATCCACCACATTTCGTGCTCTGTGAGGGATTGGTTCATGGTTCATCAAACCGATACAACATCGTCGATCCGGCCGATGGCGTGCGTTACACGGACGGACGATTGCGCTCCGGCCCAACCTTGAAATTCAACGGCCAAGCCTACAACACAGCAGTTGACGAGGTCATCGTCACCTGACGAGGGGTTACGCATGAAAATCGCTGAGGTATTTGACGGCATGGAATCGGGTGTGATTCGTGTCAACGGCGGATCAAAACCAGGCCAGCGTGGCGGCGTAAAAACCAGTCACTGGATTGTGACGTGACGGATATGAGAACGGCCCCTGCAGGGGCCGTTCTCATATCCGCAGCCTGCTTGGCGGTGGGTATCAGCTGTCGTTGATTTCGCCGGTCTCAGGATCATGAGGCAGGTCGTCACCCAGGGATTACTCTGGGGT
>NC_009471.1:0-37155 GCF_000016725.1 Acidiphilium cryptum JF-5
TGCACGTTCTGAGGATGCCGGCGTCAGTAGGTGGCATAGGTCAAATGCACATCCCTGCGACATGGTTGACGGTTCTGGCAAAGGTCGGCTTTGCGCCCCCTCGAGTCACACATGATCGTTGCACGAATATTGAGGCGGGCGCGTGGATCATGGCGTTCGACCGCATGCGAACCAGGCTTAGAACGTCAGCGCCCGCAGCCGCACCCGCGCCGTTCCTCCCGAGTGCTGCGACGCAGAATGATCGGGGCGCGGCGGTATCAGCGTCGTGCATTCAAGGCGCGGCACGGTTTTACCATCTGCCTGTCGCACTGTTCTCTGCCGTGCTTCGCACGGAGGGCGGCACTGTCGGCCAGAGTTATCGGCCGGGACCAAGCGGCTTTGGCACAGCTCACCGCTTTTGGGGGGGATAAAGCTTGATCATTTGGGAATGCGACACCACAGATCATGCGGCTCTGAACCAAGTCCTTCTCAGCTTCCTTGGCCCGCCCTCCCGGCATAGAGAAGGCCCCATCTGGTGGCCGTTGCTACCGCCCGCGTCCGCGCTTCCGGCTTTCCTGCTCATCCGTATGCGCCTCGGCTTGGCGCTGCGCCTGGCGCCGATGCCCCTCCAGCGCGCTCTGTAGTCGCGCCCGGGCGCTCCGACGCGCGGCCTCGATCAACGGTCGCGCCCGTTCCCAGCCCGCCGCCACGGCCGCCCGAACGGCCGGGGCAGCCCGCTCAATGCGGGCCAACGCCTGGCCCTTATCCTCGGCAGCGCGAGCCATGGTTTCAGTCAAGCTTCCTTGCGCGCCAGCACGGGCCTGGGTGCGCGCAAAGCGCTGGGACAGGTCAGAGGGCAAGCCGGCGGCCTCGCGTTTCTCATCAGCCGCCAGCCCCTTGAGGAAGGCGCGGGCGGCATTGCGGCGGGCCTCCTCGCCGATCTTCACCAGATCGAGCGCATTGGTCTTTTCCGGCTGGCGCGCGATGTTCCGCGTCCAGTTCGTCCAGATATCGTGCTCGCGGATCGGACGCGGATCACCCAACGGCCGCCGCCCCGCGATCTCCTGTCGCTCGGCACCTTCCGAGGTCAGCCAGTAATCCCGCTCCCGGTGCCTCGACCCGGACACATAGGTCTTGAAGCCGTCCGTGGTCTGCGAGCCGCCAGGTGTTACAAAGATATGCTCGGTCGTGGTGATGCCCTGAGCCGTGTTGGTGGTCATGGCATAGCCGTAGGCCAGCCGCATCCGGCCGGTTTCCTTGTCGGCCAGCGTATCCCATTTCACAAAGCCCTCGCGGCCATGGTCGTTCCGCAGCACCAGGCCCTCGTCACGGATGCTGGTGATTTCCAGGATCGAGCCGTTATCGCCGATCGCGCCCTTGCCGCCATCCAGCATCGCGGCGTTGGTCCGGGCGAAGAGCCGGATTTTTTCGCGGGTCGCGATCGGCATGGCGTAGTGCTCGCCAGTGTTCTTGTCGACCGCCGCCAGCGTCATGCGGCTCTGCCCCAGCTCGCCTGAAGCCAGCAGCCGTTGCCGGATCGCCTCGCCGATCGCGCGCGCGTCCTGATTGGTAGGTGTGCTGATCGAAAGCGTAAAGCGCGGCCGGTCAGCGTTCGCTTTCCGCCGCTCATCCCAGAGCGCGGCGGCCCGCGCGATCACCTCGCTGGGGCCACCGGCGACGATCTCGGCCGTGCCGTCCTGCCGCTTCATGTCCAGCGCCTTGCCAACGGCTTCGGCGCCGCCTTTGCGCAGCAAGCCCGCGATTTCGCGCGCACGTTCATTGGTCTGCCGCACGCTGCTTTCGATTGAGGGCACCTCGCCCAGCCCTTTTTCGAGAAGGCCGATCACCTGGCCCGCCTCGATCGACTGGCATTGCTTCGGATCACCGATCGCCACCATGCGGAACCCGTGCCGCTCCTGAAGCCGCAACAGATCAAGCATCTGGCGCGTGCCGATCGTGCCTAGCTCATCGATCACCACGACGCTGCGGTTGGACAAATCCAGCCGGCCGCTCTCCACCCGGTTGATGAACACCGACACGGCCGCGATCGTGTCACGCCCGCCGGTCTCGGCCTCGGTATTCAGCCCGGCCTCGCGCAGTTCGCGCGCCTGGCGCCAGCCAAGGCTGATCCCGTGAATATCCGCGCCCTGGTCACGCCACGCCGCCACCAGCGGCTTCAACAGCGTGGTCTTGCCTGCCCCGGCCGCCCCGATCCCCACCGCGAAACGGCCGCTCATGCCGAGATGATCGATCATCCGGCGCTGCGCCACGCCATGTTCGCCGGTGAAACTTAACCCGCTCGCCGCGATCCCGCGCTTGACCTGGGCCGGGTTGAGCGTGCCGCGCCGGTCCTGGCCTGCCTGTGCCGCCAGTTCGACCAGCGCGCTCTCCTGCTCGACATGGGCGCGCGTCGTCAGCCTGGTTGTGGTGATTTTTACATCCGGGTTGTCCGGGTCATCCCGCACGGTCTCGACCGCGATGATCTGGGTGCGCGCGGGCTCACCGTTGCCGCCAGCACCGCCCGTCTCGACAACCCCGCGCGCCCGCAACCGCGCAATCACCCGGTCCACATCGCCGCCATCCTTGATGCCGGCCGCCACGAGGCCACGCGCTGCGGCAACCCGCTCGTCCTCGTCCTTGATGACCGCCCGCCGGGCAAACTGCTCGCCCAGCACCCGCGCAGCGGCCTCATAGGCCCGGTCAAGCCGAGCCGCTTCCGTCAGGTTCTCCGCCGGCGCCGCGTCCTGCAGAACGCTCTTGTGCTGGTAGCCGCGTTCCTCCGCCTGGCGCCGCCAACTCGCGAAGTCGCTCATATCGTCGGCCTTGGCACTGCGGCTGGCAAAGGCGCCGCCTTTCAGCAGCTTGATCCGTTCATCGCCAGTCATGCGGTCCCACTCCGCGCCCACCGAGGCGGCATAGGCTTTCGCGTCGGAAAGGGCATCGCGGGTCCGCTTACTGAACGCCGCCCGGATCTCCTCCGGCACGGCGCTGAGCCGCGCCGCGCCGGTGGTTCGGTCCAATTCTATACTGGCCCCGGCCCGCCGGAGATTCTGGGCAAGATGGGCCTGGTAGATCGCCCCCCATTCATGGATGCGGCCATGCATCTGCAACGTGTTCAGGGACACCACACGGCCGCTCTCAGTGACGATGACATTCGGCACCGCGACATGCGTATGAAGCTGCGGATCACCAGCCACCTTCACGGAGACGATCTCGGTTTCCGTGCGGCCGTCCGCTGTCTCGCGGGCGATTTCGAGGGTGGGGCGGGCGGTGTAGTGGTCAAAGGTGATCCACCCGATGCGGCCCTGCTCAGTGGCTTCCTTGCCGCCTTTGCCCTTCCGCGCCTGGCCAATGACCTGTTCGATCTCGGCCATGGTCGCGGCCACCGCATCCTTGTGCGCCTGGGCAAGCTGGTTGCGCTCCGCCTCGGTCGGCGCGAAGGCCCATGCCAACGAAATCGTCTTGTCGGCCGAGAAGGTAAAATCAACGTAGCCGATCGGGGTTTTCGAGCGGTTCACCGCGTTCCGCCAATCGGCCGCATCCAGCGCCGCGCCATCCGCCCGCTTGCCATCAAGGATGTTGGCCCGCTCGGTCTCGGAAAGGCCGTTTCCGTCCTTGGCCCCTAGCGCCTTGTAGAGCCGCACAAGCTCGGGATGGGGGGCAGGCTGGTTCTGGTCGGCCACTTGGGCTGGCGGACCATCCGGCGCCGCGCTGGGAGAGGCGGGCGCCAGCTTCGCCTCGATCCGCGCCCGGTCGGCCGCACTCGACGCCTCGGCCGCCGCCAGCGCCTGCCGCAAACCGGCCGCACCGCCCGCGCGCAAGGCATCGGCCCAATCGGCGCCCTTCGCCCCGCCCGCAACATCAGCCGGTGGCTCAAGATAGACCACCTCACCGCCATTGGCCTCGATCAGCGCCGCCGCCTTGGCCGCGGCCTTCTGCCCGGCCTCGCCGACATCACGGCCATTATGGCGGCGGGCATTGTCGCGATCGGCCAGCAGCGCAACCGGCGTCGAGCCGGTGAACTGCCCGGCCCAGGCCACCAGACCGCCGGCATCGTACCCGACAACACCAGCCTGCCGCGTTGCCTGCACCACGCTCGCGACGGTCTCGAAGCCTTCACCGGCAACCCGCGCCTGGTCATGGCCTCCGATCGGCACCGCCGCGCCAGCAGGCGGATGCAACAGCCAGGCCCCCGAGGCGCCCAGCATCCGGCGGCCGATTTTTGCTCCGCCCTCGGTCAGATAGGTGCGCTGCACGCCGGTCAGCCGCACCCGGCCGTCCTCATCCTGGCCGAACATCGGCGTCAGCATCACCACCGCAGCCCCAGCCGCCACTTCCGCCGAATCATAGTTCGGATGCGGACGGACCAGCCGCACATGGCTCATCAGCCAATCGGCATCGAGGCCGCGCCCGTTGAGATAGGCACGGGCTGACGCCCGCATGCCTTCGGCCTCTTCCACGCGCGCCTCATGCGCCGCCCGCTGCCGCAATTTCTGCCCCACGGACCCGCGCAAATTCGGCTCGCGCAATTCGCCCGCGCCCGGAATTGCCTCATCCCAGAGTTTCCCGGCGATGCTCTTGCGAAAGGCGTTGCGCCGCACCTCGGCCGCGCGCGCTGCCTTGGCCGCCTCGGGGTCCAGCTCAACCGCCTCGGCTTTGACGCCCAGCCGCCGCACCAGGCTCTCGAACCGCCCGCCTTCGCTGGCGGCAAAATCGGTCCATTGGCCGGTGGTGGCGTTGACCGAAACCGTCCAGCTATCCACCCCGCGCCAGGTCGCTTGCAGGCGCAACCGGCCGCCGCTGGTCCGGTAGGGCACACCGGCGGCATCAAGCGCCGCTGCAACATCGATCGCGCGCGGTTCCGCTGGCCTCTCCTCGGCCGCCGGGCCACGCGGCGGCACCGCAGGTTCACCGCCCCGCGCAACATCCGCCTGCCAGTCGGCCGCCAGCGCCGCATCACGATCATCCCCACCCGCTTCTTCCATCGGGGGCGGGGCAAAATCATCCGGCCAGGGCGGCGGGCCGTCTGGTGCGTGCCCCAGCTCGCCAAGCGCCGCCGCTTCGGCGGCAAGGGCTGCGTCGCGGTCCTCCGTCTCGTCCGCCTCGGGCACTGCCGGCGCCGCGTCCTGCGCACGGGTTGAAGGCGGCGCCTCCACGGGCGCGGCCGGCAGATCGGACCCGTCAGCCCGCTTGCCGGCAAGCAGGTTTTCCAGCTCCGCGCGGGTCGGCAGCCGCATCGGATCAAGCCCGAACACCTCGGCAAGCGGCGTCACCGCGCGCTGATACTGTTTGCCCGCGATCTTCTCGCCGTCCGCCCGATTGCCCGCCAGCAGCTCGGCAATCTCGTCACGGGTCAGCGGGCGCGAAGTGTCGATCCCCAGCGCGGCAGCAACGGCCGGGTGCATGTCGCGCCGGGGCTCGGGAATGGTGCCGGGGCGAGCCGCGTCCGTGGCGGTGGCCGCCGCGTTATCTTCCGCCGCCTCGGTGCCCGGCTGCCAAAGGCCGCCCTCGGCCGTCATGCCGCGCTGATAATACGTCGCCATGTCCTGCTCGAAGCCCGGCAGCGTCATAGTCATCAGGTGGTCCGCCATCTTCCCGGCGGCACCGGATGAGGTGGAGGCCGCACCGGCGCGGAACGTCAGCATCAGCCTTCGCCCGCCTCTTGCTGCGTAGCCTCGTCACCTGGCTCTAGCGCCGTGGCGAGGCCACGCATCACCCCGGCCTCAACCTCTGCCCCCAGCCCGTCCAGCGTCGTGCCGATTTGCAGGAGCGCGGTGGTCTGATCGCGCAGCGCCCCGGCAATCTCCGCCAGGGATTCCTCAAACGGGCTTTCCTCCGAAGGGGTCGCCAGCTCGATCAACCGCGCCAGCATTTGGCTGTGCGTGTTCTGCGTCTCGATCATCAGCCGCAGCGCCTGGATGACGGCATCGAGGCGGTCATCTTTCGGGGGCATCGGGGCGGTTTCGGGCTCGGGCATCGGGCGGAACTCCTGCCCACCACCCTAACGCCATTGCCTCTTGCGCCGCAAGCTCCATAGGTGCAATGGTCTGTGACCCCCTCTCTGCTTCCGCCGCCCGCACACTGGCGGGAATTTGGCGGGCTTTCTGGCGCGGATATGCTGTGACTATTGCGGCGTTTAATGCCGTGGATGTGACGGGGATATGCCGGGCTCAGGGGTTTCGGAACCACAGGGCATCAAGCCGGGACGACGCCCTCTCCGTGGCCCCAGAGGCGCACGGCGGATCACATCGAGTGCGAAGTACGAGTAAGGCCAGCCGACCGTGTTTGTGACTACAAACACCCATCTTGCCGCCAGAGGCTTTCCAGGTCACCTGGTCGAGTTCGACCCCTCGCCATTGCCCCCCCTTTTCTCAATGCCGTTTCGCTCTCCTCCTCGCTGCCCCTGACCTGGTGGCGCGGGTCGAGCGCAGCGCGGGAGACCCGTAGGGCGCAACGCGCCCGCGCCGGGCACTGTCCTTTCCGCCACGCGGCCCTCCGGGCCGCCGATTTCGGTTAAATCGCACCGCGATTTTCCGGCTTTCTGATCTATTCTTTTCTTAGGTTAGGATACCGCCGGAAGATTGGGTCACAAACCGGACCTATTGCTCTAGGTTTTCTGCGGCTTTGGCCATGTTTTCGTTTCGAAAATCTCTTGACGATTGTCACCTAGGGGGTGACAGTTGTCACCTACCAGGTGACAATCGGAGTCGCGCCATGGCCGTATCCGCTATCGAGTTGCGTCGTCGCGGCTATGACGACGAAGACATCGCTCTCGCCCGGACGGTGCAGGACGCCAACCGCCGTGCCGGTGCGCCCTACCGGACGCTCGCGGAGATCCTCTCCGGCCAAAAGGCACGATCCCGCCCCTCGGCCCCGCCCGAGGATCTGACCACCCGCCAGCTCGGCCGGCGTGGCCGGCTCGGTCAGGCCGCCCTGCTCGCCGATCAGGCTGCCCTCGCAGAGAATGATCCCGACAGGGCCGCGCAGATGCGCTATCATGCCCAAGGATTGAAAGCCCTGGCCCGCAAGCCAGTTCAGCTAGAGTTCGATTTTTTCGGAGGCGGCAACGTGAGCCTAGGCCACCAGTACATCGACGCCATCCAGACCCGCCTGCTCAAGACCGACGCCACTCCGGCCGACCGGATGCAGGCTCTGGCAACCCTGACGATGATCGTCCGCCATCTCGGTTGGCAGTCCTATGCCTGCGACAAAACGGCCGCCGAACTCTGCGAGCTGCTTGGTGTTCATCGCCAACATATGTCCGACACCCTCGCACTACTGGAACGGATCGGGGCGATCACGCGGACCAAACGCGGGCGCACCAAGCTCATCACGATCAACCCCGAGGGGGCGTTTCGGGGGGATGTGACCCGCCATGCCGAGGCGGTCGATCGCTACCGCGCCGAAGTCGTCCAGCTACGCCCGGAGCCCGCCGAATGATCCCAAATCCCACCTCCATGCCGGATGACCCGGATACCGAAGCCTTCGTTGCCGCGGTCAAGGACGGGATTGCGTCTGCCGACGCCGGCCGCACAGTGCCCTACGAAGATGTGCGGAAATGGCTACTCTCCTGGGGAACCGAGAACGAGTTGCCCAAGCCTGAATGCCGGTAATCTTCACGGCCGAGGCACTCGATGACCTCGCCCATATCCGCCAGCACATCGGCCGCGAGAACCCTCACGCAGCCACGCGCGTCGCGGTGCAGCTCGTCGCGGCTTGTGACCGGCTCGAATATCTGCCCGAGCGCGGCCGGACTGGCTTGGTTTCCGGGACGCGGGAGCTGACGGTGATCTGGCCCTACGTGATCGTCTATCGGATTTCCGCTTCGAGCGTTGAAATCCTCCGTGTCTGGCATGGGGCGCAGGACCGGGATGGGTGCTGAGATGCTGACGCGGGCCGCCAGACGGCAAGTCATCGCGGCGTGGCTCCTGTGGCAGCGGATCATGGGAGTGTGGGATGAATTCTTTGCCTAGAGCCCGCTCCGAGTTCCTGATGGCCCCTTCTGGGGCCGGTCGAGCATGCTGCGCAGACCCAGGCCCCAGAAGGGGCCATCTTGGGGGGGCGTATAACATCCCCCCAGAATTCTCATTCTGACACAAACGGCAGCAAATCAGACCTATTTCCCCCAGGGTTTTCCTTGTGTTTAGGCTCCCGGAATTTTGGCTCCCCGCTGATCTGACCGTTGTCATCGTTCTCTTTTTGTACCTACCACCAGTGCCCTTGCGCGTACGGCTTGAATGCCGTGCCCCACTTAGCGCCGTCTTGTTGCCTCAGCGGTTTTGTGATCGCTGCCAGTCGTTCGATCCAAGTATTCGTGCCGGCCTGGCGCGCCTGTGGCGGGGTGCTTTGACAGTCTCTGTGGCGGGGTTACTCTGGGCTCGGGCGCCGCGCCGGGCGTCAACGATCTGACGACTTCCCGGTGACTTGCTGGGAGTTTCCATAATGCAGAATTCTGGCTCACCGACAGACAGTCACGCTTCCCACCTGCTGCGGCGCGGTTGGCGTCCGCGCTGTCGCACATGTCGCACCAATATCCGCGAAACTCGCAATCACCTGTCAGGATTCTTTACATTTCCGCCAAGACGAATTTTTACATCCTTGATTCTAATACATAAAATCTATTGGCACAAAATTTGCTCACTACATTTAAGGCCTACTTTTGGAGGTTTTTCTAATGAAACGTTTTCTTTTGGCTTCACTGCTTGGGCTTGGTGCGCTTACCGCCTGTTCTGGAGTCGCCTTGGCAGGCCCCGAATACTCACTGGCGCTGTCCGAAAGCGGCTATTCGACAACCTCGGTCAGCTCATCCACGGTCGCACAGTATACGGGTAATTACGGAACCTTTTCGATCAATTCGGTGTCCACCTTGGGGGTTCCGACCATCGGAAACGCTTACGCCACGTCCTCGATCAACACGTCCTCGAACAGTGCTGGGGTTTTGACGGTCGAGGCCACAGTGACGGATCTGACCTCTCCGCTCGGTACCTATGACATGTTGAGCGGGCTGACGAGCAACCTGCTGACCGGCGGCGCTCTTTCTGTGGCTGAAACGACCTACCTCGATCCAGCCAACGTTGCATTCGGGATGACCGATAAACTCGCCTCCAATACTTTCACGTCAATCGGCAACGACAATGTGCTTACCACGACACCCGCGCTGACCGGTCCTTACTCGTTGACCGAAATGTTCGTTGTGACGGCGACGGGAACGGGTTCTGCCAACTCGACGATTAGCATGACCGACGTTCCGGAACCGGGCTCCCTGATTCTGCTCGGCACCGGCCTGCTCGGCCTCGCCGCGATCATGCGGCGTAAGCGTCGCCGCGCCTGACGACAAAAGCCGGGCGCCAAAACGGCGCCCGGTCGTCGGCGCTGCAGGAACACGTCACAACATGCCTCGCGCTTCGCGTCACGTCGTGACGACACTACCTTGGCTGCGCCGCAATGAAGTCGCTGCCCCTTTTCGAGCGCCGCCAAGGATGCTGGTTCTGGCATTACGGACATTCGCCCAATTTATACAACCAAAGATTTTTTTCATGATGACTCGACCAAAAGTAGTGTCAGTATATTTTACATCTCGCTTGTCTAAAATATTTTATGCATTGATTTTACGAGCTTATTTGGCTCGGCACGGGAATTGCTAGTTCTGTTTTGCGGCCCAAATCGGCGCCTCCCCTGCGTAAAGCAGCCGAACCGAAATGAACCGACCGCGTCAGTCAACGCCAGCCTTTCGAAAGGGACGTTCATGTTGAAGTTTCGCCATGTTGCCAGCGCTGTCGTCATCCTGGGGCTTACAACGGCAGGCGCTCGCGCCAGCCTGATCGCCGATGGCCTCACCTATACGCTGACCGAATCAGCGACAGCCAATCCCTTAACGGATCAGTTCACCCTTAATATCGCAGGCATAAATGGGCCTTCCGATACAGAAGGTGGGCGCTATGGCGTACAGTCGTTTGCTTTCAACCAGCCCTCAAATTTTGCGAGTGCTCTGGCCCCGTCAGGATTCACAGAATCAATAGGAGGTCTAAACGCAAACGGCTGTAATGGGACTGGAAATTTCTACTGCTTCATGGCCGAAACAACTCCAACCGGCCCCGTGTTGCCGGCCAATACAAGCATTAATTATGTATTCGATGTTACGTTGTCGTCTGGGACATTTTCTGGATATAGTCCGGATTTTAAGATTAACTGGGATGGGATAAAGAATAATTATGATCTTATATCAGAAACCCTGACGCCGACACCCGGTACACCAGTACCCGAACCCGGCTCCCTTCTTCTGCTCGGCACTGGCCTTGTCGGTCTTGGTTTGGTCGGGCGGCGCAAATTCTCCAAACGATACCTCTGATAGAGGTAGAGCTTACTGCCGCTTGGGGTGGGGTTCACAAATCAAGAATTTCGCACCACACCCGCCCCATAGGCCGGAAGCAGGGTTTTTTGTTGCATAAGTCCGGTGCAGCGGCCTCCTGCTATTTCAGAACATCGCCGGCGAGAAACCGGACCAGACGACCTTTGATTCCCGGCATAGCCTTGGCCTGTCGGATAGCGGCCTCCGCCTTCTCCGCGCGCCGGAGTGCCTCTGCCGCCCGCCCTTCAGCTACCTGGGCGGATATGGCGGCCTTCTGGGCCTCCTCGGCGCTCGCCTGCGCCTTCTCCTGCTCAACCTCTAGCGCCCGCCTCTGACGCTCAGCGGCGTCGTCCGCCATGACACGCAGTGCCTCTGCCTGACGCTCGATTTCCGCGATCCGAGCTTTGGCGGCTTCCAGTTCCACAGCCAGGGCCGGCGATGCCTCGCCGGACTCCGGTTCATTCGCCCCACCAGCTCGCCGCAGGGCAGCTCGCGGTTCTAATGGGTCATCTTCGCGAGTCATGAGACCTGCGGCCTGTCGGATCAGGGGATGGGCACTCTCGGGGGCGAGTACCTGGACGGGCCGAATGCCGCGTTCCGCAAGCGCCTCGTAATAGCGCTTCTTCCGGCTTTGGTTTCCCTCTCGGCTGTTCTTTGCCATGCCATGTCATGGCAAATCCATACCATGGCATGGCTATCCGGGGCACGATTGCCACCTCTGAACAACTCTTTCCTCACTGAGTTGCACAGCAACTCGTGAGTGCGGTTTTCCACGGTTTGCTCACGCTCCCCAGGCGGGGGACTGCGCCAGCCGGTGAGGCCGCCCTGGAGCCATGGCAGGGCTTCCGGTGCGGATTCCGATTGAAGCCGGCCAGGTATTCCGAGGTGAAGCCGGCCACCGTTCCGATTTGAAGCCGGCCGGCATTCCGATTTCATTCCGGCCACCTGACTGAGGTTTTGAGCGTTATTTGGCTGGGTCAGCGACTCGGGCATCTGCCTTCTCGTGATCAACCACGTGGAGGATTGGATGCCGGCCAGGAGAGAGCTGACGATGCGGCAGATACGACAGATGTTGCGGCTTGCCGGGGACGGCATCAGCGCGCGGGAGATCGGGCGGATGCTCGGTGTGGCGCGCAGTACGATCCAGGATAACCTGAAGCGGGCACAGGAGGCGGGGTTGGCGTGGCCGGTGCCGGCCGAGCTGACCGATGCGGCGATCGAAGAGCGGCTGTTTGCCCGCAGTGGCTACAAGCAGGGGGTTCGGCGCCGTGCCGAGCCGGCCTGGGACGAACTGGTCTGCGAACTGAAGCGGCCTGGGGTGAATCTGCAGGTGCTTTGGGAGGAGTACCGTGACCAGCACCCGGACGGTTACGGATATTCGCGGTTCTGCGAACTGTTCAGGGAATTCGAGGCCCGCCTGTCACCGGTCATGCGCCAGGATCATCGTGCTGGCGACAAGGTCTTCGTCGATTATTCCGGCAAGCGGATTGGCATTGTCGATCGGGCGAGTGGCGAAGTTCGACAGGCGGAGATCTTCGTCGGCGTGCTCGGCGCATCGAGCTTCACCTATGCGGAGGCGAGTTGGACCCAGACGCTGCCGGACTGGATTGGCGCGCATGTCCGCATGTTCCGCGCATTTGGCGGTGTTCCGCGGCTGATAGTGCCGGATAATCTGAAGTCCGGCGTCAACAAGCCATCGTTCTACGATCCCGAGATCAACCTCAGCTACGGGCGCATGGCGTCACATTACGGGGTCGGTGTGCTCCCTGCGCGTCCGTTCCGGCCCCGCGATAAAGCGAAGGTGGAATCCGGGGTACGCTTTGCTCAAACCTATATCCTGGGGCGTCTGCGCCGGCAGACGTTCTTCTCGCTGGCCGAGGCCAACCAGGCGATCGCCGGCATGGTCGATCGGATCAACGACTATGTCATGCGCCGGATCGGCGTCAGCCGCCGGCATCTCTTCGAGACGATCGAGCGGCCCGCGCTCGCGGCGTTGCCGGCATCCGACTATGAATTCGCCGAATGGGGTCTGGCACGGGTCGCGCTGGATTATCACGTCGAGGTCTGCGGGTTTTTCTACTCGGTGCCGCATGAACTGATCCGCCAGCAGGTCGATACCCGCGCGACCGAACGCGGCATTGAGATATTCCACCACGGCAAGCGCATTGCGGTTCACCAGCGTCGCTACGGCGGCCGCAAGCATGGCACCGATATCGAGCACATGCCGAGTGCCCACCGGCGCTACGCCGAATGGACGCCGGAGCGGTTCCGCCGCTGGGGCGCCTCCATCGGCCCGCATACCGAAGGGCTGATCACCGCCATCCTCGCCAGCCGGCCGCATCCCGAGCAGGGGTTCCGGACCTGTCTCGGCATTCTCCGATTGTTCAAGGACCTCGAACCCGCCCGCGCTGAGGCCGTAGCCGACCGCGCCGTCGCGATCGGTGCGTTCACCTACAAAAGTCTCGCCTCGATCGTCGCCAACAAGCTCGATCGTTCAACCGCCGCGGCGGGCGAGCCCCAGGCGGTCATTACCCACGGCAATCTCCGTGGTTCCGGCTATTTTCATTGAAAGGACCAACCATGCTGACCCATCCGACCCTCGATCAACTGCACGACCTTGGCCTGCATGGCATGGCCAAGGGATTCAAGGATCTTGGGGCGCATCCCGAGACCGCCAGCCTCGATCATGCCGCGTGGCTGGCGTTGCTGCTCGATCACGAGACAACGCTGCGGCGGCAGAAGCGTTTTGAGCGGCTGGCCCGCGTGGCCAAGCTGCGCCAGGCGGCCACCGTCGAAGATATCGATTATCGGACCGCACGTGGTCTGGATCGCGCGATGTTTCTCAAACTCGCCGGATGCGACTGGATCCGCGCCAAGCATAATCTGCTTATCACCGGTCCCTGCGGCGTCGGCAAAAGCTGGATCGCCTGCGCCCTCGGTCAGAAAGCATGCCGTGAGGATTTGTCCACCGCCTATCACCGTGTCCCGCGACTGTTCGCCGCATTGGCTCTGGCGCGCGGCGATGGCCGGTACGCCGCAATGCTCCGCCAGATCGCGCGGGTCGATCTGCTCATCCTCGACGATTGGGGACCGGAGACATTGAACGCAGATCAGCGCCGTGACCTGCTCGAAATCGTCGAGGACCGCCACGACCGCCGATCCATCATCATCACCAGCCAGGTGCCGGTCGATCGCTGGTACGAAATCATCGGCGATCCCACCATCGCCGACGCCGTTCTCGATCGACTGGTCCATAATGCCTACCGGATCGAACTGACAGGCGAGAGCCTCCGCAAAAAGAAAAACCCCGCTACCGTCACCATGCAAGCTTGACCCCAGGAAAGGACAAGACGATCTTTAACATGTGACCTAACCGAACGACGCGCAGGTGGCCGGCTTCAAATCGGAACGGTGGCCGGCTTCGTTTCGGAATGGGTGGCCGGAATGAAATCGGAATGCATGGCCGGCTTCATCGGAATACGCAGTCAGTTGCTGGCATTTTTTGAGAAGCGTCCGCGATGCCTGATCGGCATGGAGGCTTGCGCAGGTGCTCATGACTGGGGGCGCAGGCTGCGGGAACTGGGGCATGACGTCCGGCTTATGCCTCCTTCTTATGTGAAGCCTTACGTGAAGCGCGGCAAGACGGATGCCGCGGATGCAGCTGCGATCTGCGAGGCCGTGACACGTCCCTCCATGCGGTTTGTCGCCATCAAGAGCGAAGCCTGTTCATCGGTTCTGGTGGTTCACCGCACGCGGGACTTTCTGGTTCGTCAGCGCACGCAGATCGGAAATGCGATCCGGGCCCACATGACGGAGTTCGGCATCGTAGCGGCGAAGGGCGCGCAGAATGTCGATCGATTGAAGGAACAACTGGACCGGCTGCCGGAAGCTGCCCAGTTGCCTGTGAGCTTGCTCTTCGATCAGTTGGCCGAGACGGACAAGCGGATCGATCGGTTGACCGACGAGATCGAAGAAGCCTTCAAGCAGAACGAGACAAGCCAGCGTCTGGCTACGATCCCAGGTGTTGGGATACTGTCGGCAACGATCATTGCCGCAACGACGCCGGATGTCGACAATTTCGATTGCGCGAGAGATTATGCCGCTTGGCTTGGGCTGACACCCAAGCCGCACTCCACCGGAGGCAAGCAGAAGGTGGGCCGGATCTCGAAGATGGGCAACCGTTACATCCGACGCCTGCTGTATCTGGGTGCCATAGCGCAGATCATGCTCAGGTACAGGCTCAAGCGCGAGCCGGGGGCGGACTGGCTGTCGAGCATGCTGATCCGGAAGAAGACGAAAGTTGCCGCCATCGCCTTGGCGCATCGCATGGCAAGAACGATCTTCGCTGTCCTCAGGGACGGATCACGCTATCGGCCACAGGCGACTGCCTGACCGGCTCTCGGAATGGTCAGGGCAAAGTGAGGTGATGGCGAACAAGCGGAGACGAAGAACCAGGACACCCCGATTAATCCGAAGCGCCTCGAGCGCGCTCGATTGAGTGGGACCTGTTCTCCAAGCGGATATTCATCAGGGCGCGCAGCGATCTCGTTGCACATTCAGACGCCGCATACATGGCCGCAACCGACCCGTTCACCAAATCCGATCCGACACCTTGACCCGCAGGAGCCATCCATACACGGATTGAAGTCGGGACTATAGGGCGGCAGGAAGCGCAGGGTTGCGCCCGCCGCTTCGATCCGTTCACGCACCGCGTCACGCTTGTGGCTCGACAGATTGTCCATGATGACCACGTCGCCGGGCCGCAGTTCGGGTGTGAGAACTTTGGTGACATATGCCTCGAACCAGTCGCCGTTGATGGGGCCGTCCAGCACCATCGGCGCGACCATCCCGGTCATGCGCAGCCCCGCCACCAACGTGGTGGTCTTGCGGTGACCGTGTGGGAAGCCCATCCGCAGACGTTCGCCCCTGGCGCAGCGGCCATGGCTGCGGGTCATGTTGGTGGCGGTCCAGGTTTCGTCGATAAAGACGAGGCGGTCCGGGTCCAGATCGAACTGGCTATCGAACCAGTCCTGGCGCTGTTTCAGGATATCGGGGCGATCCTGCTCGATGGCGTGGCCTGTCTTTTTTTACGCGTCATGCCGCGGCGGATGAAGAAGCGGTGAAGCCCGGCCACCGAGACGTGCAAGCCGACCTCGATCAGCGCCAGGCGCAGCTCTGCAAGCGAGATGTCCTTACGCGTTTCCCAGATTGCGAGAATGTCCGCCCGCCGTTCCTCAACCCGACGTGAGCGCGTGTCGCCACCCTGAGGCTTCGGAGCAAAGCTGCCGGTATCGCGACGCTGCGCTCGCCAGCGGATTGCCGTCGCCGGCGCCACTCCAAAGCGGGCTGCCGCTGCCCGGCAACTCATCCCCTCATCAATCGCCGCCAAAAGCCGCCGACGAAGATCCATCGATAGTGGTTGGCCCATCCATGCCGGCCTCCTTCACCAGCACGGATTCTGAATCAGAAATCAACGCCAATGGGAATCCCCTCGCGATTCAGACCGGTCGAAAGCCGCTCTAATCAGCCAGGATCCTCGGCTCGGCGAGGCAGAGGCGATCGTGCTGGCGGTCTCGGGCTCGGCCGCGCGCTTGCCGCCTTGGTGGTCGCGGAAGGGGTGGAAACTCCTTCAACTCCCGATCGTGCCGCCCGCCGGGGATCTGAGCCTCAGCGGGTTCACGCCTCGTGGCACCAGTGCGATCGCGCTTACCCCTGCCCTACTCGAACAGCGTGGCGGCCGTGGCTAGTACGTCATCCAGGATCGCCGCCGGCAGCGTGTCTACCTTGCGAGCATTGCGGGCGCTCAGATCGAGCGCGCGCGGTTGATCGCACCGCACGACGCCCGTTGTTTTGATGCCGCTGATTGGAACCGCGAAACCGACACGCCTGGCGAAATCGCCGCCGTTGGTTATCGGCAGGATGACCGGGCATTGTGTCAGGCGGTTGAAGGCATCCGGGGACACGACCAGCACCGGCCGATGGCCGCGCTGCTCGTGTCCTGCTGTCGGCTCAAGATCGACTAGATAGATATCGCCGCGATTCATCAAATCAGTTCTTTTCCAACTGCCGGGGCGTCGATCCATTCGCGTTCTTCCGGCGGCAGCGGATAGACGCCGGCTGCTTCGGCCTCGGCGAGCAGATCGGCCATCGTGTAGCGCGGCCGGGCTTGCGGCTCGACGACCAGGCGGCCGTTATCGACGGCCAGGCCGACCTTGGTACCCGGTGCCAGGTGCAGGACATCGAGCAGTGCGGGTGGCACGGCTAGCATGATAGACCCGCCGACTTTGCGCAAGTTTGTGGTGTGCATAGGAATCTCCTTTAATTATATCAAAATATAATATTTGCGACCGCCCTTGCAAGCCAAATCCTGCTTGGCTGTCCACAAATCCATAGGGCGTCCTGGGGGTGCTTCCATCCATCCCCAGGGCGGCCGGGGGAGATTGTAGGCAGGCAGTGCCTGCCCTTACGTTTAGTATTGTTTTAATATCCAAATAGCACTAATATGTAATGCACATAACTACCAAAGGTAGCACATATGATTTTAACCGTAGGCAATACCAAGGGAGGCGTCGGCAAGACCACGTTGGCCGTACAGCTCGCCATCTCCCGCGCGATGGCTGGGCGTGACGTGTGGCTGATCGACGGCGACCGCCAGGGAACGGCAGCGGCGGCCATTGCCGCCCGCTCCGAAGCCGGCAGAAAGCCGGGCATCGCGTGCGCGCAGTATGCAGACGGCAAGGAGTTGCGCGGCCAGGTGCAGCAGCAGCGCGATAAATGGCAGGACATCATCATTGATGCCGGCGGCCGTGACTCGACGGCCTTGCGTGCGGCACTGATTCTGTCCGATGTGCTGCTGGTGCCCTTTGCTCCTCGCTCCTACGACGTGTGGGCACTGGATGACATGGCCTCACTAGTTGACGAAGCGAACAGCGTTCGCGATGGCTTGCGATGTTTTGCCGTGATGAACCAGGCCGATCCTGGCGAGCACTCGGCCGACAACGCCGAGGCCGCGGCAGCCGTCGCAGAGGTTCCGCAGTTCGCCTACCTGCCGGTGCCGATCCGGCGCCGCAAGGCTTTCAGTAATGCCGGCGGTGCTGGCCTGGCCGTGGCTGAGCTGGCCCCGCGCGACCCCAAAGCCTGCGCCGAACTAGAAACATTGATTTCATCACTTTTTAATATCCATACGCACTCCTAAAAGGAGCCTATAGCATGGTAATCCAACGTAAGCCCAAGACGACGCCAGCCGCGCAAGCGGCGGCCGTGGATGCTTTTGTATCCGGTGCCCCGGACGCCGCCCACGCGGCGCCGGCCGCCGGCGCCTACAACAAGGGCGTGGTGAAAGGGAACAAGCGGCAGATCAGCCTTACCATCGCCCCCGATTTGCTGCGCCGCGTGGACGAGATCGCCAAGCGCACCGGACAGGGCAGGGCAGGCATCATCAACATGGCCATTTATCGCGCCATAGAAGGAGATGTTTTCAAATGAAAAAGAATATGAAAAGAATATTCATATGGTCGGCCAAGTTGGAGGATGTATGGTAGAAAAGGGCACGAGACTGATGAAAGGCGGCATTGGCAAACGCGCGACACCACGTCCCCGGACCTACCTGACCATTGGCTACGACAACAAGGATTGGGCCAAGCGGCATGGCGCACGATGGGATAAGGAGCGCAAGCGTTGGTATGTCCTAGACCAGATGTTCGCCTGAGATTGGGGTGACCCGTCTCGCAGTATGCAGGTTTCCGAGGGTTGCGCCGGGAGGTCCGGTGCCGAGCCTCAATGCATAGGAGACGGGTCATGGGAAAGCATATCACTTTTATCGGGCTGGACGTGCACAAGGAGACGATCACGGTCGCGCTGGCGGAATCCGGCGGCCGCGATGACGTGCGCGAGTATGGCCGGATCGCGAACACCCCGGAGGCGCTGACGAGGGTGGTGACGAAGTTGCAGCGCGTGGGCGGGGAACTGCGATTTTGCTATGAAGCGGGTCCATGTGGCTACGGGATCCAGCGACAGCTGACGGCGGCCGGGCATGACTGCGTGGTGGTGGCGCCGTCGCTGATCCCTCGCAAGCCGGGGGAACGGATCAAGACGGATCGTCGGGATGCGGTGAACCTGGCCAGGCTGCATCGGGCGGGGGAATTAGACGGCGGTCTGGGTGCCGGATCCGGCGCATGAAGCGATCCGTGACCTGATCCGGACTCGATTGATGGCGGTGCGAGCACTACGGCAGGCGCGCCAGCAGCTGTCCGGCTTCCTGCTGCGTCATGGGCGACACTACAGTCGTCAAGCCTGGACGTTGATGCACCGGCGCTGGCTGTCGGGACTGCGCTTTGAGCAGCCCCTCCATCACATCGTCCTCGAGGACCTGATTGCCGCTGTCGAAGCGGCAACGGAACGGCGCGATCGGCTGACGCGACAAATCGAGGCGGCCGTACCGGCGTGGTCCCTGGCACCGGTGGCGAAGGCGCTGCAGGCATTGCGGGGTGTGGCGCTGGTAAACGCAGTGACCTTGGTCGCCGAGCTCGGCGATATCACCAGATTTGCCAGTCCGCGACAGCTGATGGCCTATCTCGGCTTGGTTCCCTCGGAACGGTCCAGTGGGCAAACCCGCCGGCAAGGTGGCATCACCAAGGCGGGCAACGGCGCCGCCCGGCGGATGTTGATCGAGGCGGCCTGGAGTTACCGACATCCCGCCCGGGTCAGCCGGGAATTGCTGTTGCGCCAGGAAGGATTGCCCCGGCCGATCCGCGAGATCGCCTGGAAGGCGCAGTTGCGCCTCTGTCGGCGTTATTGCCGCCTTACCCATACCGGCAAGCAGGCCAATGTCGTCACCACCGCGATTGCCCGCGAGTTGGCCGGCTTTATCTGGGCCATCGCACGGAAGGCCGAAATCGCGGCCGGCTGAACAATCGGATATTCGAAGCATACCCGGGAGGTGCCCACACTGATCAAACCCATCTGCAGCCGGGCAAGGCTGGAGGCGCGGTCACGGCCGGAGAACCCTCGCAGCCACTATCAGCCGGGACTTTCCGACGCTGGTTCCTAGACCGAGGCAGCTCCACGACGCATCAGGTCCTGCGGTTCCAATCCGCGTATCAGAGGATGATCTACCGTCGTTTCGGGATTGCGCCTCCAGCCTTACCCAGTCGCAGTCAAACCGAACCGCTTGCTTGCTCATCAGCAAGCAGAAGAAATCTCTTGCCTGCAGCTTGAAATGGCGAACATGAGAGAGTGGTTTGAATCGGTCAGCTGGTATGGCTTCGCCGGCGTCAAAACCAAGGCGGTCGCCGAGGAGCTGGCTGCGGCGATCGGTGAATATGGCGTGCTGGCCTGGTCGGAAGGCTCGAACACCGGCAACTCGGCGAAGGGCCTGGAGGCGGGCACCCGCTCGACCGGCCAGACCAAAACCTATCATGAGCTGAAACGCCAACTCATCCGCGCCGAGGAAATCATGCACGACATGCGGGACGATGAGCAGATCATCTTCCCGAAATCCGGCAGGCCGCTGCGCTGCGGCCGGGCCATCTATTTCCGGCGGCCTGAGATGGCCGCCCGTGTGGGCGAGAATCGGTTTGCTGGCAAAGCCGTCAAAGCAGCTGAATAGGAGCGGATAACGTACGATTAAAACGCGCGGCCGATCAGGATTTCGTCGGCCCGCGTCGTATAGCGGGGCGAAAGCTGCTGTTCCCTTGCCCGCCACGGCAGGGCGGTCCCTGTGATGCCATCCGCATCGTCTCTCGGCTGTCAACGTGCCGTGAATGCCAAGGCCGCCCCGGTGGTCGCACGCTCGCCGCCTTCGAGGCCGGCCCATGGGGCCAGAAATGCCCTGCTATCGGCCAGAGCTGGCGCCGGGTCTGGCGGGAAGTCATCCCGTTCTTTTCCTCCCCTGGCGAGGCCTGTCCGATCGTTTATGGCCCGAAGTAACGGAACGCTCCGCGGTGTAGCATAAGCGGACAAAGTGGGAACATCAGGCTGCGTGGGTGGTCGTGTCGTGGATTGGCCGGAGCGGCCGCAATCCGGCATGGTTTTCCGACGATTTCTGTTTGGCGCTCCAGATGTAGTCGCCGGTCAGGTTCACATGCTCCCAGCCGATCGGCGAGAGATGCCTGAGGAGGGTTCCGGGCACATCCTCGACCTGGCGTAGGGCCTGTATGGCTTGCGCGAGATAGCGTGTGTTCCAGAGGATGATAGCGGTGACCAGGAGGTTCAGGCCAGATGCTCGATGTGTCTGGTTCTCGAAGGTCCGGTCACGGATTTCGCCGAGCCGGTGAATGAAGACGGCGCGGGCCAGGCTGTTGCGGGCCTCGCCCTTGTTGAGTTCATGACTGCTTTCACGGCGCAGGCCCGGATCTTCCAGCCAGTCGAGGGTGAACAGCGTCCGCTCGAGACGGCCGAGTTCGCGCAGTGCCGCGGCGACGGCGTTCTGTCGTGGGTAGGCGGCGAGTTGCCGCAGGATCACCGACGCGGACACCGTGCCGGTGCGGATCGAGGTGGCGATCTTCAGGAGATCGGGCCAATGGGTGCGGATGAGATCGACGTTGATGCGGCCGGCGATCATCGGCGCGAGCGTCGGATAGGCTGCCGGTCTGGCAAAACTGTAGAGACGCCGGTCTTTCAGATCGGGAATTCTCGGCGCAAACACGTATCCAAGTAGGGCGCACAGGGCAAAGACATGATCCGACACCCCGCCGCCATCGGTATGGTGCCGGTGCTGACGTGGCGGCGCATCGCCGTGATGATCGAGCAGGCCGTCGAGGACATGCAGGGCTTCGCTGGCGGTTGCGGCGATCACCCTGGTATGGAACGGCGCGTAGCGATCGGAGAGATGGGTGTAGAATTTCAGACCCGGTTCGGGGCCATAGTGCGCATTGATCCGGCTCGCATCACGGCCAGAACCGCCGGCGCGGAAGAACTGCCCGTCCGAGGATGAGGCGGTTCCCGACCCGAAGAGAGCGGCGAGCGGCTCGCGGCTCTGGTGTTCGACCAGGCGGCGCAGCGCCAGGGCGTAGGTCTCGTCGCGGATGTGCCAGTCAGCGGTCCAGGCGAGCTGGCCCAGACTGGCGATGCTGCAAGCTTCGGCCATCCGGGTCAGGCCGAGATTGAGGCCATCGGCCAGCAGCCCCGCCATCAGAACCCGGGGGTCAGCGGCGGCTTCGCCGGTGCGCAGATGGGTGAAGCAATCCGGGAAGCCGGTCCAGCCGGCCACTTCCGTCAGCAGGTCAGTGATCCGGATGCGGGGCAGCGCGGCATAGAGCTTTGCTGCCAGCGCTTCGGCCTCGGGCGGAGTCGATTTTTCGATCGGTGTGATTCTCAGCACGCCCTTCTCGATCGTCACATCGGGAAGCAGCCCGCCCCGGGCACGGATGTCGATCTCGGCCAGCCGCGCATCCAGCCAGGTCCGCCTGGTCGCGATGAAGCGCTCGAAGTCGGTCTCGACAGCGACCGGAATGCTGGACTCTTTTTGCAGGACCTGAAATGTTTCCCTGGAGATCAGCCGCTCCTCGAAGGCCCGATATTGCCGGCTGCCGGCAACCCAGACATCGCCGGCAGCAAGGCGCTGACGCAATTCCGCCAGGACGCAGAGTTCGTAATAACGCCGGTCGATGCCGTGTGCCGTGAGGACATGACGCGCCCAGCGCGGCCGGACAAAGGCGGTCGGCGCTGACTTGGGCAGCGTCGAGGCTCCCGCGCTGTTCATGGCGCGCAGCATGGCGATCGCGCGCATCAACGACGCCGCGGCGGGAACACCCTGAAACTCGAAAGTGGCCAGAAACGCCGGCGCCCAGCGCCGAATGCCGGCATAATGTTCGCTCAGCACCTCGTAGGGATCGAAATCTTCCGAACGAACCAGAGTTTCCGCTTCCATAACGGTCGAGCAGAACCGGTCCCAGGGTATCACCTTGTCAATCGCCGCGAAGGGATCGCCCTGGCCGGCGCGCGCGGCCATCAGGGCGGCGCCGATCCTCGCATAAAGCCGGACCTTCTCGTTGATCGCCCGGCCTTCGGCCTGGAACGCCCGGGCATGTCGGCCTTCCGCCTTGCGGAACATCGCGCCGATCAGCCGTTCGAACAGAGTGATCGCCTGATCCGTCAGGCGGGCCGACAGATCGAGATCGATCGCGGTGAGCACGGCATGCCGGCGCCGGCGCTCGTAGCCAGCAACATGCTGCACCGTGGTCCGGCCGGCCTCGCGAACGAGCTGGGCGAGCCGGGATTGATTGATCCGGCGACCGCGCGCCGGATCAATGCCGATTGCCCGGATGTGCTCCAACCGCTCGATCACCCCGAGCATGGATGCCGGCTTTGCCGATTCCGGGATCTGGCGCAGCCAGGCCAGCCAGCTCTGGCTGGTGTCCAGACGCCGCTCCGTCAACGCATCCAGCCGACGCCGCTGATCGGCGGACAGACCCTCGGTCAGCAGACGCTCGATTTCCCGGCGCGCGCGGTATCGAACCTCGATGCAGAGCCGCTCGAGCTGCGCCGGGCGAGGTAGAAGAACCCCGCGACCGCGGCACTCTTCCAGCACCAAAGCCGCCAGATCGACCAGCCGGTCGGTTTCCAGTGCATGCGCCAGCAGCCAGTCGGCAAGGTCTGCCGCCACGCGCGGCCCCCATGGCCGCAACCCGAGGCGATCCTGCAAAGCCGCTGAATGCCGGCGTCGATTTTGATCCACCCTCAGATAAGCACCGAGGGAATCCGGCAAGACGTCGATCTGTGTGGCGACGAACGAGACCAGGGCAGGATCGGGTATCTCGCCGGCATGGAGCGGCCGGCCGGGATACCGCAGGTAACAGAGCATGAGAGCCAGACCGAGACGATGGTGATCGCCCCGACCGCGCCGGATCATTGCAAGATCAGTAACAGACAGCGTGTAGTGACGAATTATGCCGCGTCGATCAGTCGGCGGGTCGAACAGCTGTGCGATCTGTTCCCCGGTCAATATCCGTCGATGACCCACTGGTCCCTCCCTCCTGCCTGTTGAGGATAGGAGACCAGCCGATCCGTGCCAGAGAGTCGACCAGCGTACTCCGCGAAATGCCGAAAGTGCGGCAGACCGACGCTTTCGTGGCACCAGCGTCCAGCGCCGCGATCACCGCCGCCAGCTTCTCGGCATCGATCGCCACCGGTCGGCCACCACGCCTGCCGCGCCGACGGGCGGCCGCCAGACCTGCCTGCACACGCTCCTGGATCAGCGAACGCTCGAACTGCGCCAGAGCGCCAAAAACATGAAACAGGAATTCCCCCTGCGGCGTCGTGGTGTCCATCTGCTCGGTCAGCGACCGGAAGCCAACGCCACGAGCCCTGAGGCTGTTCACCGTCTCCAGAAGATGCGGCAGCGACCGGCCGAGCCGGTCCAGCTTCCAGACCACAAGGCAATCGCCGGATTTCAGATAGGCCAGTGCCGCAGCGAGACCCGGCCGATCGCGCCGGCTGCCCCCGGCACGATCCTCGAACAGATGCCGCTCATCGACCCCGGCACCGAGCAGGGCATCGCGTTGCAGGTCGAGCACCTGTCGGTCATTGTCGGTCGAGACGCGCATGTAGCCGATCAGCATGTACGGAAATCCCCTTCGAGACGGTTTCCGTATACCATACCATTCCGACGGTGTTTTCCGTACATGATTCGGCAGGAAATCCGGGATTTTTCGGCGGGTCTCGGACCACCGACGGAAAACATGTGTTTTCCGTCATCGCGCGATCCCGGCCTCAGAACCGCGCTCTCCGCTCAAACCCACAGAAAACCTCGATCCCAACCAGTCAACGTTCCCACTTTGTCCGCTTATGCTACAGCCTAGGGCGTTTCGTTACTTCAGGCCTTTATGCAACGAACGCCATAGCGGTCTCCTGTGTATCACCTGAACGTTACGCGATTTTGGCCTCCGTAATTGAAGCGTAACACACGACGGCTCGCATAGCCTCTAGTGATTTCCACGAGCTGCCCAGGTTTGAATTCCCAATCAGGACTTACCCAGGACAACGAGCTTTCCATGACAACATCAGCAGCACTTCCGCCCGTAGAAAATACCGTCTCCGAAGCGCTCAACCAGGTTGTATTTAGTCCGTTCCATTTGCGAGCCATTTTTGCGGCGGGAATGGGATTTTTTGCCTCTGCCTACGACCTGTTCATCATCGGCACGGCTCTGACCCTGATCAAGGGCGAATGGCATTTGTCGCCCGGATCGGTTGCGCTGATCGGCTCGATTTCGCTGGCCGCCACCTTTGTCGGCGCCTTCATGTTCGGGCGTACCGCGGATATTTTTGGTCGCAAGTCGATCTATGGCCTGGAAGCGCTCCTGATGACGGCGGGCGCTCTCCTCTCGGCGTTCGCACCCAATGTCACCATTCTTTTGATTGCGCGAGTGATCCTCGGATTCGGTATCGGTGGTGACTATCCGCTTTCCGCCGTTTTGATGAGCGAGTATTCCAACACGAAATCACGCGGCCGCATGGTCAGCCTCGTGTTTTCCACCCAGGCTGCCGGCCTGGTGGTTGGTCCGGCGATCGCGCTCACTCTGCTAGCAGCCGGCATCGATCACGACATCGCATGGCGCATCATGCTCGGCCTCGGCGCTCTACCGGCAGCAATGGTGATCTATATTCGACGCACCCTGCCAGAAAGCCCGCGATGGCTTGCCAGGGTGAAAGGGGACGGTACGCGCGCTGCGCGGGAACTCGCTTCGTTCAGCTTGGGAACTGCGACGTCCGCAGGGCGCGACAAGGTGGTGAAACAGCCATTCAGCCGCTATTTGCTCGTTTTTCTGGGAACGGCCGGCACGTGGTTCGTGTTCGACTATGCCTATTATGGCAACACGATTTCGACGCCCATGATCATGCAGCAGATCGCACCGCATGCAGACCTGCTGATGAGCACGGCAATGAGCCTGATTATCTTCGCGGCGGCGGCGGTGCCCGGTTACATCCTCGCGATCCTGACGGTTGATCGGATTGGCCATAAGCGACTGCAACTGATTGGTTTCGCGGGCATGGGATTGATGTTTCTGATCATCGGACTGTTTCCGATGCTGATTTCAACCGTTGGACTATTCCTGATTATCTATGGTCTGTCCTATTTTTTCGCCGAATTCGGTCCGAATACGACTACATTTTTGCTCTCCAGCGAGGTCTTTCCGGTCAACATACGGACCACCGGCCACGGCGCATCGGCGGGAGTAGCGAAAGTGGGTGCGTTCATCGGCGCATTTATCTTCCCGATCCTGATCACAGATTTTGGGCTTTATGGCACGTTGCGCATCACTTTTCTCTTCTCGATGGTAGGACTGGTGTTGACGGCCGTATGCCTGCGCGAGCCGGCCGGTCTCAGTCTGGAGGCTGTGAGTAATGAGACCACGGACGAGGTCGCCATGTCACCGATGATGGCGAGGGCATCATCGACGTGAACCAGTATTAAGTAGTCGTTAAATGGGAACAGAAATTTTGCTGCCTTGACCAGCAACGGGGCTGACACGCCGGATACCGAAGCGCGACCGCTGGCGATCGACTGTCGGTACGATAACCGAAATATCGGCGGTGTTGCCGGGGCCATATGTCCGTGCAGATCGCCTTGCGCTCTTGGTCGATAACAAGATTAAATGCCGGCTGTGCGACCTTCAGCCTGCAGTATTTCGTAGTGGGTCGTATATTTGGCCAATAATCAAATATATGTGTTTTTTATCATTGTAATATGTGTGACTTTTTATTGTCATCAAATTCATGATTTTTTTTGATATCGGTCCCGTGGGCAGGAAATTTTTTAGAAAATTCCTGCACGTAAAACATAACTGGCACGGAGATACCGAATGTATAACGTCATGGAGCCCTACATTCACAGACGTCACAAGAAACTTATGAGACCAACGTCGTACAAACATATAATTTTTTTACTCGGAACAACTGCTATGGCGACGTTGCCTTTTAGCCATACTGCATCCGCACAGACTGTAAGTTCTGGAGGTGGTACTGTTGTCAATGCGGGCGAGGTAACCGCATCCTCAGGGGCATTGAATACGTTACTTAAACTACCCACAAAAAGAGAGATATTCAACTCGACTCAATCAATTAAAGTGGTAGGCAAAAAGCAGATCAAGGCATTGGGGCCGGCTGCCGGTGCGGCTCAAGCGCTAGCAGTGGCGCCCGGAGTAAGCATTGAAGCTGATGGCACGAGTGGTTCCCCGAGGGCGGGTATCAGTATCAATGGCATGAAAACAGGGTGGGGGAATATCGCCGGCAATTCCAATGATGGGACTGTCATGGTTACTTTCGATGGTGTGCCAATGGTCGATCCGGCATACGGTGTCTGGCAGGCTTCAGAGATTCCTAATCTTTCTTTTATCAAGGGCCTATCTGTCACTTACGGTCCGGGATACCCTATTAATCGCTGGTACGATAACATCGGTGGTGGCCTAAATTTTGTACCGATTGAACCAACGGCCAAGGCGCGGGCCGATATCGGTGGTTACTTCGGGTCATACGGCGCGCGTGGCACCAATTTTTCTTTTGATACTGGCGAACACGACGGTTGGTCAGCCGTATTTGCCGGAACTATCGGCAGAAGTGGAAATTATTTAAGTGGCTATGGATTTAACAATCCATCAAATAATTATGCGTATTATGCAAAGATAATCAAGAAATTCCCTGGGGGTCGGATTAGTATTGGCGGATTTGCATCCAGGGCTTCTGCCTACAGACCTGTTCCAATCCCAGTATCGCCAAATTCGCAGGTTACTATCAATGGCGACAATCCTATAACAGGGAATTCATACCCAGGACCAATTTATTCTCAGCAGACTACAGGTTTTTACAATACATTACCTAAATCTATATATTATAAAAGAATCCCAATAAGAACATATCTCATATATTCAAAGTTTTTTGATAAATTAGACTCAACAACATCGTTTCATAACATTTTATTTTACAGATACGGAGAAAGAATACACGAGCACTATGATAACTATGGACAGAGTAACAATGTACTTATACAATATTTCAATGCTCACAGCCAAACATTTGGTGATAAAGCCTATTTCACATTTAAATTACCATACAATACGGTTTCATTAGGCGGATATGCCGTATATAATAAATTTAATTCATTCTTAGATTATTATAATCCAAACAATCCAGCTGTGTATGATTCGGGGCCGAATGCAGGGCAGCCTGTTCTTATTAACGGTATTCCAGTTAACTATAGCCTTGTTGTTCCGCATAATTATCACAACTCGTATTTGTATGAGACCGATCTTGCTGCTTTTGCACAGGATGTGATTCGGCCGACTAAAAATATTAGGCTGACGCCTGGCTTGAGCGTTGTTTCAATGCATACTGATTTTGTTAATAATTCACTTGCTGCTTTTCCATATAATACTACTACTGGACTAGATTCTTTTGTTGGTGTCAATGGGGATCGTAGGCCTAATTCGTCGACAAACTTTGTTGAATTTGAACCATCTATAGGCGCGAACTATAAAATCAACAAAAATATTGCTCTTTATGCCAACTATTCTACCGCTTATAAAGGGGTTGGCGGGGCTAGTGGCACATATGCGCATTTTGTTGCCACGACATTAAAGCCACAGAAATCTAATCAATATCAATTTGGAATAAAAGTATTGATTCCGAACGCTCCCTATCTTCATCACGCCATATTTAGTGCAAACTATTATCATCTAAATGATCTAAACCAAATTATCCCCATCCCAATCGCGAATCAAAATTATAGACGTTTTGCATCAGGCTCATCTGTGTTCCATGGCTTCAATTTATATTTTCAAGATGATCCACAATATAATATACACGTATATGCAAATGCCAGCTTCGAAAGTGCAAATTACGCTAATTATGTGACTGGAGGTCAGAGTTATAATGGATTGCCTATCTCAAATGTCCCTTGGGTGACATTCAATGGTGGTCTTTACTATTCTTTTTTCAAATCAAATATTCTATATCAGCCAAGGATTTGGTACCAGTACACCGGAAGTCAGGATATATATAATAATAATACTGGCCTGCCCACGCGAAATAAGCTTGGCGGGTACGGCATTCTTAATCTTGGAATGAAGGTTGCCTTGGCTACATCAAAGGTAAAATTTGTTCATGCCGTCGACTTTAATCTCGATCTTCTCAATGTTCTGAATAATAAATATAATTCTTTCGAATATTATTCTGGCGGTGGCTACTATGGTATTCCGGGTCAACTTTTGGCTGAACCTGGTGCGCCGTTTACTGCTTATGGAAGCTTAAATGTAAAATTTCGGTGAGAATAAGAGTAATAATAGAGGCGGACAACTTCCGCCTCTATTTAAATTAATGATATGATGTTTTTACGTGAGGTATGCTTGTGTCTTATGATTATATCGTTCATCTCGCAAATTATTCGGACGGTGTGCTTTATGTGCTCGCTGGTCTTTTCGTCATCGCAGTAGCGGTGATCATCGACCGGATGTGGTATCTTCGCCGGGCGATCTTGCGGGGCGGTTCGATCGTCAGGCGGATGGCGGCCATGGGCCGGGTGAACGAGCAGGATCTTGCAGCGTTGCGCGATTTTGCCGGCCGCATGCCCGAAGGGCTGCTGCTCGACACCGCCCTGAATCATATGAATGACGCCGACCACGCCGGCATGAACAGCCGCATGGATGAGGCGATCATGCTGGTTGCGCCCCGGCTCGACCGCCGGATGTGGGTGCTGGATACGATCGTCACCCTCGCCCCGCTGCTCGGCCTGTTCGGCACGATCATCGGGATGTTCCACGCCTTCTCGATCCTCGCCACGCCCGGCCACGCGCCGGCAGAGGTGACCGGCGGCGTCGCCGATGCACTGGTTGCAACGGCGTGCGGCATCTTTATCGCCATGATCGGCCTCGCGACCTTCAACATGCTGCAGAACCAGGTCCGGCTGATCATTCACCAGCTTGAGACGATCCGCACCATGGTGCTGAATCGTACCGACGGCGCGCCAGTCGTCGTTCCGAAGCCGATGGATAATACCAAATCCTGTGGGGAGTGACTCACGATAGTGCTTCCGCGACGCGGGGACGCTGTGAGTCAAACTGGTGTTCCTTGGGAGGTTCACCATGCCGCGCGCGATATCCCTTCGTACTGATTTTGATGCTGCCACCCTTCGCCGCCAGGCGCGGCGCAGCCGGGAGGCGGCTCTGGCCCGGCGGTTGTTGGCTCTTGCCGCGATCTACGACGGCGGCACGCGCTCGGAGGCGGCGCGGCTGGGCCACGTCACACTGCAGATTGTGAGGGACTGGGTGATCCGGTTCAATGCTGATGGGCCAGATGGGTTGCGCGACCGCAAGGCGCCAGGACCGACGCCGCAGCTGACGGCAGTGTCCTGAATTTCGTGTGTGAGTGGCATAGTGGGTAGAAAGGAAGACCCATGAAGTGGACCCTGCGTTGAGGACCATGGACCTGGGAAATTAAGTTGGAATTGGCGCCGCACTGATCTCCATGAAACTCAAGCTGCCTTTTGCTGCTGTTGCGGCTGTGGGTATGTGGGCGACGCGGTAGCGTCGTCCGAGCTCGCCTGGAGGGCGAGCGTCATATCCACAGCCATCGGCGGCAGCGCACCGATCATTGCCGGCAGTGTCCTGAATTTCGTGTGTGAGTGGCATAGTGGGTAGAAAGGAAGACCCATATGGCACGACGGAGAGCGCCGGCGATCCCGGACGATTTGCTGGACCAGCTGCTGGCTGGGGGTGACGCGGCGGCAGGCTAATGTCTGCGCTTGTGGTGGAAATTGTCTGACTGCCGTGCGTTGGATTGGCGCCGGAGGTCGGCGTAGCCGGCCGGAGGGGCCGATCCAACGCATGAGCCTGGGTTTAGGTGGCCATCGGATCGAGCGGCTACGGTGGAGTTGCGAAGCTTCACCCGAACCCGAGAGGACCCGATGACCGACGACAGACTACCCTTGGCTGAATTGCTGGCGAAAGCCGGCGATGGAGATTTCCTGCGCAGTGTGGCGGAGGCCGTAGTGCAACTGCTTATGGAGGCCGACGTGGAAGGCCTGATCGGCGCCGGGCGCCATGAGCGCACTGGTGAGCGGACGACCTACCGCAACGGTTACCGCGATCGCTCCCTCGACACCCGGCTCGGCAATCTGCAACTGCGCATTCCCAAGCTGCGGCAGGGCTCTTACTTTCCGCCCTTCCTCGAGCCTAGGAAGACGTCCGAGAAGGCCCTGGTCGCGGTGATCCAGGAAGCCTGGGTTGGCGGCGTCTCCACCCGACGCGTCGACGACCTGGTGCAGGCCATGGGGCTGAGTGGCATAGGCAAGAGCACGGTGAGCAAGCTGTGCAAGGATATCGACGAGCGGGTGAACGCCTTCCTCGAGCGCCCGCTGACCGGTGACTGGCCGTATCTTTGGCTCGACGCCACCTACCTCAAGCAGCGCGAGGGAGGGCGCATCGTCTCGGTGGCTGCGATAATCGCCGTGGCCGCTAACACCGAAGGCAAGCGCGAGATCGTCGGGCTGCACATCGGCCCCAGCGAGGCCGAGACCTTCTGGGCTGCCTTCCTCAAGAGCTTGGTGCGCCGCGGTCTGCGTCAGGTAAAGCTGGTCATCTCCGACGCGCACGAGGGCCTCAAGTCCGCAATCCGCCGCGTCATGGGCGCGTCCTGGCAACGATGCCGCGTTCACTGGATGCGCAATGCCCTGGCCTATGTCGGCAAGGGCCAGCAGAGCATGGTCTCGGCGGCGCTCCGCCAAGCCTTCATTCAGCCTGACCGTGCCGGCGCTAGCCAGACGCTACGCCACACCGCCGACCAGTTCCGCGCCAAATGGCCCAAGCTCGCCGCATTTATCGATGATAGCGAGGTCGATGTCCTCGCCCACATGGACTTCCCCGTGCAACACAGGGTCAAGATCCACTCTACCAACCCGATCGAACGCCTGAACAAGGAGGTCAAGCGGCGCGCTGATGTCGTCGGCATCTTTCCAAACGAAGCCGCCATCATCAGGCTCGTGGGCGCCGTGCTCCTCGAGCAGAATGACGAGTGGCAAACACAAAATCGCTACATGCAGACCGAGCCAATGGCCGAACTTACACCGCCCGCAATCGACGTATTTCCACCCCAGATCGCCACCGCAGCCGAATGATCCTTGGTCACCTTAAACCATCTATAATTTCCACCACGTTGACGGACGTGACCCGGCGGCAGCGCTGAATTCCGGGGATCTGGTGAACGCGCTGAAGAAGGCCCTGGCGGAGCGGGCCCTGAGCGCGGAGATGGATTACCATCTGAGTGACGAAGCGGAGGCGGAGAACAGCCGCAACGGCTATGGCCGCAAGTCGGTGTCGACCGGCACGGGGAAGATCGAGATTGCGATCCCGCGAGACCGTGCGGGCAGCTTTGATCCGCAGCTGATCGCCAAATACCAGCGCCGGTTTCCAGGCTTCGATGACAAGATCATCTCGATGTATGCGCGGGGGATGAGCACCCGGGAGATCGCGGAACATCTGCGCGAGATCTACGGCATGGATGCCTCGGCGGAGCTGATCAGCACGATCACCGATGCGGTGCTGGACGAGGTGACATCCTGGCAGCAGCGTCCGCTGGACCCGGTCTATCCGCTGGTATTCTTCGATGCCATCAGGGTGAAGATCCGCGACGAGGGCGTGGTCCGCAACAAGGCGATCCATATCGCGCTGGGGGTTATGGCCGACGGGACGAAGGTCGTACTCGGGATGTGGATCGAGCAGAACGAAGGCGCCAAATTCTGGCTGCGGGTGATGAACGAACTGAAGAACCGCGGCGTCGAGGACATCCTGCTGGCGGTGGTCGATGGCCTCAAGGGGTTCCCGGAGGCGATCACGGCCGTCTTTCCCGAGACGATCGTGCAGACCTGCATCGTCCATCTGCTCCGGAATTCGATGGATTTCGTGTCCTACAAGGACCGCAAGGCGGTCGCCACCGCGCTCAAGGACATATACCGGGCCGTTGATGCCGGGGCCGCCGAGGCCGCTCTCGCCGATTTCGAGGCCGGTCCATGGGGCCAGAAATACCCTGCCATCGGCCAGAGCTGGCGCCGGGTGTGGCAGGAAGTCATCCCGTTCTTTTCCTTCCCCGGCGAGGTCCGTCGGATCATTTATACAACGAACGCCATAGAAGCTTTGAATTCCAAGCTGCGCCGGGCCATCCGCGCGCGCGGCCATTTCCCCAGCGATGAGGCCGCGGCCAAGCTGCTCTATCTGATCCTGAACCGATCCGAAAAAGACTGGGTGATGCCACCTCGAGAATGGGCTATGGCAAAGGCTCAGTTCGCCCTCATCTTCGGCGATCGCTTCGTAAGGGCCCTGGCGGCCTGATGTTCAACCGCCGCCCATACACGGGTTCGCGGTCATGGGGCATGCGTGAGGAAAGATCGGCTGTTTGCCGATGGATTTTTGATGCGGATTTGGGGCGTGTGCCTAAGCGGCGACCTGTGTGTGCCTCGGCTCAGTAACCGATAGAAGCTTCTTTGGCGTTGATATTCCGAGGTTTTTCAGGATCTCGGCGGCTTCCGGGCGGATTTTTGTCCGTTGAACAATAGTCCGGCCCTCGACCTGGTAGCGGACGGCTTTCAGGCCGGCGAGGCTGTGGGCGATGCGCGCCCAGGGCAGGGAACAGCGAAGCTCCGCGGCCCGTTGCATCTGCAGGGCCAGCACGCAGAGCCGGACATGCGCCTCGATCCGGCGCGGGCTCCAGTGGAACATGGGCCGGACCTCGAGCCCGGTCTGCTTCATCCGCCGGAAGCAGGCTTCGATGATCGCCCCACCTTTGTAGCCGAGAGCGACGTCCTCGGCGGACAGGGTGTCGTCGTTGGTGATCACGACGAACTTGCCGTCGAAGCGGGCGGCATGGGCGATCTTTCCGGAATCCAGATGCGGCCTGCCGGCGTCATCCGTGCTCAGGTAGCGGCCGTAGCGGCGCGAGGTGAGCAGCGCGCAGGCGGCCCTGGGATGATCGGCATCTCGGGCGGCGAGCAGCGCCAGTTCGGCGCGCAGGCTGGCCAGGACCTCGTCGCGATGCCGGCGCTGCCGCTCGGCTTCCTCGGGGTTCAGGCAAAGGACATAACGCTTGCGCCGTTCACCGTCGCCGACCACGACTTCCTTGACCTGCAGATTATCGGCAACCTTCCGATAGCGCCCCCGTCGGGTCAGAACCGCCTCGTCCACATCGCGCAGCCGGCGCATCGGCACCGCCAGGATGTAGCGGCCCAGCCCCTTGCTCAGCGCCGCCAGATTGTCGGCCGAATACATGCCGGCGTCGCCGACGAACAGGCAGCGCCCGAGGTTCCAGGCGCGCAGATCCTCCTTGATCCGCGCCACCGTCGCGACATCGGCGGTATCGCCGGGCAGCACCCAGGAGCGCACCGGCATGCCGTCCCGTGTCACCGCCATCGCGATGATCACCTGCGGCTGATTGTCGCGTCCCTCCTTGCTGTGGCCACGCCGGCGCAGCGGCGCGAACAGCCGCCCGCCCCAGACCTGTTCGGTCTCGTCGGCCATGTCGATCTCGAAATACGCCGTCGTGGTGTCGTAGAAGATCAGATCGACATCAAGGCGGAACAGGTGGCACTGTCAGGAATTCCGTGTATGGGCGGCGGTTGAACATCAGGCCGCCAGGGCCCTTACGAAGCGATCGCCGAAGATGAGGGCGAACTGAGCCTTTGCCATAGCCCATTCTCGAGGTGGCATCACCCACTCTTTTTCGGATCGGTTCAGGATCAGATAGAGCAGCTTGGCCGCGGCCTCATCGCTGGGGAAATGGCCGCGCGCGCGGATGGCCCGGCGCAGCTTGGAATTCAAAGCTTCTATGGCGTTCGTTGTATAAATGATCCGACGGACCTCGCCGGGGAAGGAAAAGAACGGGATGACTTCCTGCCACACCCGGCGCCAGCTCTGGCCGATGGCAGGGTATTTCTGGCCCCATGGACCGGCCTCGAAATCGGCGAGAGCGGCCTCGGCGGCCCCGGCATCAACGGCCCGGTATATGTCCTTGAGCGCGGTGGCGACCGCCTTGCGGTCCTTGTAGGACACGAAATCCATCGAATTCCGGAGCAGATGGACGATGCAGGTCTGCACGATCGTCTCGGGAAAGACGGCCGTGATCGCCTCCGGGAACCCCTTGAGGCCATCGACCACCGCCAGCAGGATGTCCTCGACGCCGCGGTTCTTCAGTTCGTTCATCACCCGCAGCCAGAATTTGGCGCCTTCGTTCTGCTCGATCCACATCCCGAGTACGACCTTCGTCCCGTCGGCCATAACCCCCAGCGCGATATGGATCGCCTTGTTGCGGACCACGCCCTCGTCGCGGATCTTCACCCTGATGGCATCGAAGAATACCAGCGGATAGACCGGGTCCAGCGGACGCTGCTGCCAGGATGTCACCTCGTCCAGCACCGCATCGGTGATCGTGCTGATCAGCTCCGCCGAGGCATCCATGCCGTAGATCTCGCGCAGATGTTCCGCGATCTCCCGGGTGCTCATCCCCCGCGCATACATCGAGATGATCTTGTCATCGAAGCCTGGAAACCGGCGCTGGTATTTGGCGATCAGCTGCGGATCAAAGCTGCCCGCACGGTCTCGTGGGATCGCAATCTCGATCTTCCCCGTGCCGGTCGACACCGACTTGCGGCCATAGCCGTTGCGGCTGTTCTCCGCCTCCGCTTCGTCACTCAGATGGTAATCCATCTCCGCGCTCAGGGCCCGCTCCGCCAGGGCTTTCTTCAGCGCGTTCACCAGATCCCCGGAATTCAGCGCTGCCGCCGCGTCACCCCCAGCCAGAAGCTGGTCCAGCAATTCGTCCGGGATCGCCGGTGCTTTCCGTCGTGCCATATGGGTCTTCCTTTCTACCCACTATGCCACTCACACACGAAATTCAGGACACTGCCGCAAGACCCAGCGGCGCATCGTCGCCGCCTGGATCGGCACCGCCTTCGCCCAGAACGACGCCGAAGCCGCCCGCAAGCAATGGCGAGACGTCGCCGATCAGGCCCGGCCACGCGTCCCAAAACTCGCCGCCCTGATGGACGACGCCGAGGCCGATGTTCTCGCCTACATGAACTTTCCCGCCCAGCATCGTGCCAAATTACACAGCACAAACCCGCTCGAGCGGCTCAACGGCGAAATCAAGCGCCGCAGCGATGTCGTCGGGATCTTCCCTAACGAGGCCGCCGTCGTCCGCCTCATCGGCGCCCTGCTCCTCGAGCAACACGACGAATGGGCCGTTCAGCGCGCCCGATACATGACACTGGAAACCATCGCTCCCTTGGGCGATACTCCCACGGTCAGCCTGCCCACAATCGCAGCCTGACAGAGCAGCCAACCCTGCTCAGAAAACCCGTTCCTACACCACGCCTCGGGGCACGATCCTGTGGATATGACGCTCGCCCTCCAGGCGAGCTTGGACGACGCTATCGCGTCGACCACATCTCCACAGCCACAACAGCAGCAAAAGGCAGCTTGATTTTCATGGAGATCAGAACGGCGCTACTTCCAACTTAATTTCCCCAGTCCCTGGTCCTCATCACGGGGGCCAGCTCAGTATCGACACAAGATAATCCCGTATTCGTCAAGAGCCGTCAGGATAACATGACCACAATGATACGCCGAGTGATTGCCGCGTCAAAAAATGTGCCCGAATGGACGCTATTTCTGGCGTTTTTACTGCCTATTGGTGTTGGGTTGATCCAGCGGTTTAGTCGCCCGAACCACTGGTTTCGAGATTACGATGCTGTCTCATGCGCGGCATCACGGATCGCGCAGCATTCTGAACTGTATGTTCACACAACTCATTGCATCCTGCGCAAACCGACGCCGTATGTCTATCCACCATATCTAGCGTCCCTGTGGTCGGCGTTGCAGCATTCAACAGGAATCAGCGGGGCTACCGCGCTCTACGGTGGATTATACTATTTCTTGCTAATCTACATTCTACGAATCCTCATTACCGGCCGCTCAGTCGGCGGCCAAGGTTGGCTGCGCGCCTGTTTGTTGACGGTGATAGGTGCAGACATTTTCATCTGTGGAAATATTGCGGTGATCGTGCATTGCACGCTCGCACTGTGTGCTGTTTTATTCTGGGAAATACCGATTGTGCTGGTTGCTGGCATTATCTGTGCGGCAGCGATCAAGCCAATATTTCTGGTTTATAACGCAGTGTTTCTCCTGCATCCTATGCGGTGGCGTCAAAAGATTTTCTATACCGGGTTGGCGACCGCGGGTGGTATCCTGCCATTTGTCGCCTTCATGAAATTGTCGCCGCATCTTTTTACGCATGACATGGCGCTGATACGATATTACGCGCTGATAAATGATCGTGGCGCCGGTTTTTTGAACCTGATGAGTTTGATTGGTCTGCGGCAATTCAGCGCAGACATGGCGACACTGTATGTTATTGGCGTAGCCATTTTGCTTTCTAGTGCCATATATATTTGTCGTGTCGCACAGGCACGGGCAAATCAACGGATATGGATTGGCATTACCGTTTCGATATTATCTGATCCGCGGCTGATGTTTTATGATGTACTGACGCTGGCCCCTGGAATTGTGAGCCTTGTCGGGTTGTCGGCCCGCTTGGGCCGGTCAGCGGAGCGGGTTGGTGGCGGCCTCGTCGTCGCATTATGTATCGCGTGTGCTGTTCTCAACTCCCGAGGCGGACAATATGGACTCTATGTTTTTGTTCCGGCTGCGTATGTGCTGATCATTGCACTGGCGGGTGGGTTTTTGGTGGAAAGCTGGCGATCACGGGAACAGAGTATTAAGGGGATACCTGGATGATTACGGCAGCCTGCATCGCCTCGGCCTCTCACGCCTATGGCATTCCGCGAGCGTCAATAA
>NC_009472.1:0-8781 GCF_000016725.1 Acidiphilium cryptum JF-5
TTCCTTAACTGCCTCAACGAAAGCCTCAGTATCCGAGTTGTCCGGTATGGGTGTGGGGTTGGAGATCATTCAGCAGACTCTTCCTGATGGAGGTGGGCGCTACGCGCCGGCAGATCGGCTTCAAGGCCTTCTAGAAACGGCTGGGAGACGGGTGGAAGGCCATCGCCGGTGGGTAACTGCCGCTCGCCGGGTAGTAGCGTCGGAATACGTTCCAATGGTGGCTGCGCGCCAAGCTCGGCCTTATCCGGCTGTTCGTCATCAGACACCAGGACTGCGGCGCTAAACAGGCTGTAGCGGATGCCATCACGGTTGCCAGACCAGGCCACACGGTCATTCACGATATAGGCGTTGGCTGTGCCGGTCGGGCCGATCTGGCGGACTTCTAGCCATCCGCCATCTTTGAGCACTTGTAAGGCCGTTCTTACCGTGCGGTCGGTGCAGCCTATTAGGCTAGCCAGTGTTTTCTGACGCCACTAGAGCGTTGTGGCGGCCCATTTTCGACACGATCACATGCATGAGGGCGCAAGCTCTCGGGTTGCCTACGGCTAGCTGTGCCCATTTTTCGTGAGCTGCTCGTTCTGTTTGAACCCACGTTCCGCTGGGCGCGGTTACGATACCGTAAGATTTTTCTCGGGCAGCCATTTTCACGAATCCAGAAAAAATTTTTCAAATTTGTATGTCAAATTTCCGCACCCCAGGCAATTTTTTATTTCTTGAATCAAGAAAAATATTTCCCGAATTTTCCGAACCCCGGAAGTAGCTGGCTTCCGGGGGGTAGGAAGTAGCTGGCTTCCGGGGGGGGGGGTATAATATGATGAAAAAAAAGGTTTTTTTCTTTGCCTCTTCTATGATCTAGAGGAGCACTCCCGAAGGGGGCTGCCTGCCGTGCAGGTAGTCCACGGGGATGCGTAGCGGAGCGCCCCGTAAGGAGGCTGGCGACGCGCAGCCTTCCCGGTGGACCCACCTGTGCGGACTGGCTGATCAGGCGGCCCTCCGGGCCGGTTTTTTTGGCTCGACGGACAGAGAAAAGAACGGAAAAGCGCTGAAGCGCTTTATCCTTCAAAGGCCACCCCTGACGGGGTGGCAGGGCAACGGCCAAAGGCTCGTGCCAGCTCAGACTTCAGATTGGCTTTGGAGGACGATGCGAGAGCGTTTCAGGCTGATGACCAGCGGCATGGGAGCCCCATGGTGGGCTAGGTGACTTCAGGCCCGCTCCCAGTGGCCTTGGGTCGCGCCTGACGGCCCGCCGCACGGGCCAGGAAATCCTTGATCCCCGCTTCCGCAGCGTCGGCCTCCCCTCTCAGCCTACCCAGGAAATCCGCCTGCCACGCACGGTCGGAAGCATCAATCTCGTCGATCTCAGCCAGCCTGGCAGCGCAGTTCGTCTCGACCCCCTGCCATCGCTCGGCCACCCGGCCGTAAAGCCCGCGCTGATTTTCAAGCAGGGCTTCCAGCGTCGCAATTCGCTGAGCCTGCGCCTGATGCGCCGCCCGAGTGGCGGTTTCCGGCAGTTTGCGCGCCCGCTCGGCGGCCAGAGCCTCAGACAGGCGATCCAACTGCCTCTCGGCCTCCAGGAGCCCGGCCCGGTTCGCCTCCAGGACTTCGTAGAGGTCAAACCGCCGGTTTTCACGGTTCTGCCGGCGCTCAAGGGCAAGCCGTTCCTGCTCATGGATCGCCGCACTAGCCCGTCGTATCACGCCGGTCATCTGCCGCAGGCTGCTCACCTCAGCGCCCCCTGCTGCCTTGATCGCTTCCCAGATCCTGACGGTTTTCGCCACCCGCGCCGCCCGCTCGGCCTCGACCCGCTCACGTTCCGCATCGAGTCGCCGCGGCTTCTTGAGCTCGTCGGCCTTGGCGGCGATCTCCTCGACCCGCTCGTCAGCGGTGGCGATTGTATCGTCGGTCTCCAGGATCGAGGCGAGCACCGCCTCGGGCTGTTCCTCGTCGCTGACCATTACGTAAATCGGCGCGGCGCGGCCGCGCGTCGATCCCGAGTACATTTGGTTACGCCCCAAACCGGCGCGGCCGACGAAAATCGCGCGGTCAACGGTCATGCCCTGGGCCGAGTCGAGGGTCGAGGCGTACCCCAGCTCGACGTGCTGTTTCACATACTCAGAGGTGAGGAAAACGACCCGGCCTGCCGCGTTTTCCACGAAAATTCCGTCTTCTTCGGCCCCGATCACTTCCCAGGTGTCGCCGTTGTAGATGCTGCGGTCGTGGTCATTTCTCCGGGTTCTGATCGTATCGCCGACACCGCAGCCTTGGTCGCGCGCGATCTCGACGACTGGCTCGATCTCCTTAAGCTTCTGAATTTCAGCGGAAATTCGGGCGGCTTCTTCGTTCGTGTACGTCACGACCAGGCTGCCAGGGTGCTCGGCCCAAAGGGCCGCCACGACGCGGGCGTAGTCTGCTGAATTGGCTGTTTTCAATCGCCCGCCGCGTGCCGCAGCGTCGACGACGGCACGCGCATCGCCCTCGCGGAGCGCCTGGGCTTCAGCGGCCCAGGCGCGGTTGCGGAAGGATGTTTTCAGCTCGGCCACCGCCCCGGCCTGCTCGGCGGCGCGCGTCAGCACCCCCCATGTGGCTTTCCGATCAATGCTTTGGGATTGTGATCTGTCGCCCGTCATGACGACCTGGATCTGGCTCGCCGGATCGGCAGCCAATCGGAGAACCGCGAGCAGGTCCGCCTCATCGACGACTCCGGACTCGTCGATGACCAGCAGTGTCGGCTTTCTTGCTTTCCCCACCCGCGACTGATGGCGGGTCAGGAAATCGGCAATCGACATTGCCGCATTCGCTTCGATGTCTTGCCCGAGGTTGCGTCCAATTTTAGCGTTTCGGGCGATTGCGATCACCTCCATCCCCTGCCGCCGCGCGGCTTCGGCAGCGGGCTTGAGGATGAAGCTCTTCCCAGCCCCGGCGACACCGCGGATCGCACAGAGACCCCGGCCCTCGGCGATCAACCGGAGGGCGATGGACTGTTCCACCGTCGCCGTTTCCGGGACCTCAATGAGGAGGCGCTGGCGCTGCTGGCGAGCGAGGGCGGAAAATTCCTCGATCATGCGGGCTTCCCACTGAACGCGGCGGTCTGTCACGATGCGGCCGCCGATGCCGGCGACCGCGTGCGCGCGCCGGGTGTCCACTGCCAGGCCTTCCTGCATCGCGAAAACCGTGGGCGAGAGCTTCCCAGTCATGTGAACGAGGCCCTCGGCGGCCGCGGCATCGAGGAATTTCGCGGCCTTGAGCATTGAATCGGCAGCCGGAACGCCCTCGCCGACCATCCACGCGGCGAGGTCCGTCAGACAAAAAATCTCCTGCCCACAGATGAAGTCTAGGGCCGCTTTTTGGTCATAGCCCCCTCGCTTTCTGCGGGAGGGGGAGGGAGACGGCGCCTCGCCGCCTCGCCGCGCGCGGAGGCCAGCCAAGCCTTTTTCAAGAGCCGCGCCGCCCAAAGTCCGCCAATCCGCTCGCAGCCTGTCGGCGTTCTCGCCCCCGTTTGCGAGGGTCAAATCGATCTCGGCCTCGATCTTTTCGTAGTCGGCGGCGTTGGCCTCCCGGTCCAACCGCCAGAGGTGATGATCCAGCCGGTCGTCGATCGTCCGGTGCAGGCCGGATTTTACCCGGTCCCGCCAAAGGCGCTCACTCGCCCTGCTTAGATTTTCGGCGGCCCCGGCCAGGTCGCGGAGTTCCGGCGTCTGCACTGAGCCGACCTGACGGCTGAGCCAGGCGTCCTCGCTCAGCCCCAGCAGCTCGCTGATGCAGGCTTTCATGGCCCGCATCGCGGCAGCCGTCGCCACGCGCTGCGAGGACATGAACAGCTTTGAATCGATGGTCCGCCACGCGTAATCGCTACCTTGAGTAGAATTAGATATCATAAAATGCACGTGCAGGTGGGGGTCTCCGGCAGAGGAGCCCCTGTGCGTGAAGCTGGCCGCGATCAGCCCATCGCCGGAGACCGAGTTCACCCCGTCGCGTCCTGTGCGGGTGCGGACGAGGCCCTCCAGTGTCTCCAGGAACACCCGTTCGGCGACCCGTGCGGCTTCCTCGGCGGCCTCGCGCTCGGCCGGGTCATCCGAGGCCAGGAGGAGACTGACGGATTTCGGGAGGGCCAGGATCACCCCGTAAAATCCCACTTCGGCCCCTGCGCCCCGGAGGCGGATCTCGGTGTCGGGAGCTAGCGGGTCCAGTGGGTCAGGCCGTTTCAGAACGCCGTCGCGCATCACCGCTAGAATGTCAGGCATCCTGACCAACTCACCCAGTTCCAGCTTCGCCGCCCCGCGGCCGATCCACCGGCCGGGCAGCCTATCACGGGCGAAAACCTCGGCGAGTTGCGCCCCCGTCACCTCGTCCTTGAGGGCCGCGGCAAGCCCGGCTTGCTGCGCGACGTGCCGCGCCATCGCCGCGGCGGACGACCGGCGGAACGTCCGGGAGCGGCTGGCCATTGCCGTCCCTACCGGGGTGGTTTGGGCGCCCCAGACGGGGGGGGCGAGCTGAGGACAGAGATCATAATGCCGATGTGCCTCGGTTTTTGTGAAAAAGCAAGGCGGCTGGGAGGGAGTGGCGCGCCGGCGAGCGGCGGGGAGGCGGCTGGGAGGGAGTGGCGCGCCGGCGAGCGGCGGGGAGGCGGCTGGGAGGGAGTGGCGCGCCGGCGAGCGGCGGGGAGGCGGCTGGGAGGGAGTGGCGCCTGGCTGGCACCAGCCATGACTAATCACGATTGGCCATGATTAGTCATGGGTTATCAGGGTGATATGTGCCATGATTAGTCGTGGCCAAGAACAGCAGGGACGGGAATCGAGAGCGTGCTGCCCGGCGGCGGGCGGCTCTAGCCGAGCGCGGTATCAAGCAAGTCCTGCTTATGGCTCCGGAGCAGGCGCACCCGTTGCTGAAACACGCGGCTAGCCTGATGACCCGCGACGATGACCCACTGGAGCCACGTGCGGCGCTGCGTCGGGCTGGCGGGGCGAATGAGCCGGAGCCCGGCGATGCCTCGCCCGGCCTGGCTGCGGAACTGGAAGCCGCCAAAGCCAGGATCGCGGAAATCGAGCGTCAGGCAGAGGCGCAGAGGGTCATGGCGGATGACGCTGCCGAGCGTCAGAGGCGGCTGCTAGAGGTTGAGCAGGAGAAAGCGCGCGCGAGCGCAGAGGAGGCCCAGAAGGCCGCCAGATCTGCCCAGGCAGCTGAAGGGCGGGCGGCAGAGGCGCTACGGCGCGCGGAGAAGGCGGAGGCTGCTATTAGTCAGGCCAAGACCATGCCGGGCATCAAGGGCCGTCTAGTGCGCTGGCTGGCGGGTGACGTGCTGCCGGATTAGCTGACCGGAATCGACCGTTTACGGGCATGGTAAAATTAACTGACCAAAAATTAGGGTTTGATCGTTAATGGCAGGAAGTTTTATTGGTCACGGATTCTGAGCGGGACCATTTCTGACCGGATCAGACAATTGGGGTAGTGCGCAATGGTCGATTGGCGACTACCCCAATCAAGCGGCTTTAGTCAGATTCAGATCATGCGCGTTTCTGGCGCTTGCGGATCACGAAACCAAGAGCAAGAAGACCTGTGCCAAGCAATACGAGCGACCCAGGCTCTGGAACATCTGTCATGCTGACCGTCGAACTGGCTTCGCCGGTTCCAGTTGACACTACTTTATAAACTGCTGTGATTGAATATGGCCCCGTGAAGTCAGGAGTCATAGCAACGGTGTCGTTTGTTCCCGTGGACGTGAACGTCGCGGACGCAAGTTCGGTCGACAGTCCGTAGGTGGCATCTGAAGTGTTGGCATAAGTTGTTTCTGTTACGGCGTTGATTGCGCCAGAATAGAAATTCTCCGTCAGACCACTCAGCATGTTGTACTGACCAAGCGGACCAGTCAGCCCAGTCTCAGTCGCATAAACGAACAAGGTCCCTCCCGTTGACGTTGAGGTATTGAGCGCCGTGCTCGAAAAATTTGTGGCAGCCCCCGGCGCCCCGCTTGCAGTTAGCTCATTGAGCGAGAATGAACCGTAAGATCCGCTAAATATTGCTCCTCCACTTCCAGTAGCTTCAGTTGTGATGGCCCCACCATTGACGCCGGACTCTTGCAAGCCCAGCGAAATAACGCCTGCCTGCGCGACGCTCAGTGCTCCGAGCGAGGCGCCAATGATAAAAACCGAACTTAGTAGGATACGTTTCATTACATTCACTCCACAATGATTTGGCGAGATCTTGTATAATGCAAAAAACACGCCAAAAAATAATATCTAAATACTTCAATATGTCACAGATTCAAAGAATCAGATGTGTAAATAATCCTGACAATAGTTACGAAATAAGCACAACCTGTAAAAGCAATGCCGATCATTTCTTCGCGTTTAGGTTTGTTGGGCGAATTAAAGTGTAAAATCGCGCGGGGCGTGACTGTCTTGCATGTGTATCAGGGTCTGAAGCGATCCTGCTCTATCGGGTTGCCCGACGATTTATACAAAGTCACAGACGGCGCCGACGCAGCGCCATCCGCAAAGCATTCGTTGGGCGCAGAATCCACATTATGGAACTTCCAGGCAAGTCATGGGTAAGTCACGGCGTAGTCCAGCCACCGCGGGCAGGCCGGGGCGGTAGTCATGGGTGCGCGGGGACTGGTCGAGAGGCCCCGCCAGAGGCGCGCCAGGCCGGGATGAATACTTGCCGGAGGGCTTCGTCATGCGGCCAAAACCCATTCACCGGTTGCCGCAAGAGCGTCGTGCATCGCATCGGGGGCCAGATCGATCTCACCCGGCCAGGTGACGACGCCATAGAGGACGTGAACCCGCGCGAACTCAGCCGGATCACGCAGCCGGGCAAAGACACCGGCCGTCGGTGCCGTGATCATCGCCGCCATATCGACGGTCCCCGCCGTACCGTCATGAAACCTCACAGCGAGACGGTAGCCCGGCAATGGAATCACATCGCGCACGTCATCCGCGGCTGTCGCCTCGATCGGCGGAATCAGGGCAGCGGCGAAATTTTCTGAGGCGGCTGATTCTGCGCACATAGGGTCCAATTCTCCATCAACTCGGCGCGGTGTTGCTCACCCCATTCCCGCACCAGCGCGAGAGCCGTGCGGGGCAGGTGCCCCTCGATGATGTCGAGGGTCTGGATGTCGATCTGTGCCTTGAACCCGGCGTAACGGGCACTGCTGATGGCAGTTTGCAGATAAATTATGGCGTGTTTTTGCCGCCATTAACCCGGAACGCGGGCTATTGATCACGAAACCGCTTCCAAAACGTCATGCAATCCTGGGACGCCAGGTTGCAGAACCACGGGGGGCACGGGCACCTCGCAGCAAGCCCTCAGTGCTCAAATCCTCGTCCAGGTCAGGCCAGTGAATGCCGTAGCCGGCTCCTGCCAGCTCCCAGTGGCTTCTTTGCTCCGGAGATGCATTGAGAAGGCGCGGAAACCAGGCCAGAGGCACGGCAATCGTCCGACCATCCATCAAGCCGACGATCAGCTCATAGTCGGTCACAGAAACAGTACGAACCCGAATGTCCGGAGTTTCAGTCTCGGCCAAAGAAGCCATACCAACTCTCCAAAAGTGTCTGCTGATGGTCGCGTGTCATTCGTAGGAGCAAACCGAGTTCACGTGGTGAAAAACCAGCATTCGAAGCCAGAGCGACAGGTTCGAGCCAAAGCTTCGCCGTTGCTTCGGCCCGATCAATATGCACGTGCGGCGGTTCGTTCGGCTCATGGCTGTAGAAATAGAACCGATATCCCTCATGCCGGAAAACTACCGGCATTCACGATTCCTCCCCCGGCCAGAAATCCTCGGTCATCATCTGCTCGAAAGACCATGGGCAGACCGGGCGAAACGTCTGATCTGCCAAGCCAGTTTCCATAGCGGCTTCACTGCGTGCCAGGCGGTAAGCGCGGCTGATTGCCTCAACCAGCCTCGATCTGAGGCTGGGGTTTTCGGTCAGGTGCTCGGAAATCTTATGGCGCTGGATGACGATACTGGTCCGCCAGCTGGGCCCCTGGAAATTCGGCTGGTACTGCCATTTCAGCAATTGCAGCAGCAACACCCTGATGCGGCTGACGAGTTCGCGCATTTCGCCGCGGCCCAAGGTCTCGATCTCCTCGATGATGTTGGCGAGATCGGCGGCATCGAAGCGCCTTTCGCGGAGCAGAGCGGCCTGTTCATTGGCCCAGGCATAGAAATCTCGGTCGTAAAGCGTTGCGTTGCTCATTTGGCATTCTCCGAACCTGCCGATAGCTTTGTCCGTGATTGCACGTTCAGCACCTCGATCCCGACTAGGTGCCCAATCTCATCCATATCCAACAGGATGCCTGGTTCCAGCTCCCTGGTCTCTGCAACGGTCGTGCCCTTCGGGCCGAACCGGACATAGACCGCATCTGTATCAGGATCATAGCTGGTCGTGATCATGGTCTAGATCCTCGATCAAAGCTCCATGATTCTGAGCGTTATACCAAATGCGAAGGATTTCGACGTCCGGGACGGAAACTCGGTGGACGATCACGTGGGGCCAGATCACGGTCAGCTCCAACGCCCCTGAAACTAAGCCAGAGCTCCCTCGCTCGGGCAGATATTCGAACCGATCACAGGCCGCGACGAATTGCACCGCGACGCGGGTGGCTGCGTGCGAGTTCTCGCGGCCGATATGTTGGCGGATATGGGCGAGGTCATCGAGTGCCTCAGCCGTGAAGATTACCGGCATTCAGGTTTTGGGAGCTCGTTCTCTGTTCCCCAGGAAAGCAGCCATTGCCGAACTTCCTCGTAGGGCACGGTGCGCCCGGCGTCCGCAGCTACAATCCCTG
>NC_009473.1:0-5629 GCF_000016725.1 Acidiphilium cryptum JF-5
TAATAGGGTTCCAATTCTTCAGCTTTTTGCTGATGCTCCAAGTTAAGGCGAAGTGTGATCGACCAAGGTTCGGTCATATGGTCGTAGGCGAGGATTCCTACGGGTTTCGCGGAAAAGCCATCCGCCATCGAAATTTTTTTCTGGAGGTCAACATGCATCAGCATGTTTTAAATCCAGCGATGGTGCGTAGTTTGGCTGAATTGATATACGCAATCGCTGTATTGTTGAAAGCCGTATGGCCAAAAGGGTTTAATTAACAATAACTTCTGGGTCATGAAACAATTTTATCATGGCCCAGTTTTTTTATTGATATTAGATATTTCTATTGGCAATTCGATTTCTAGGTCTGAATTATAATGGAAAGAGGGGAATTTATAATTTTTGCTAAATTTTATTATATCATTGTCAATAATTTTTGATCCGCTACTTTTGTATATTTTTACTTTTTCGGCATGACCGAGATTGTTTATTTCTAATGAAATAATTGGTGATATCTTTTTAATATGATATTTTTCAAAATCATTTATAATATCTGATTTATAAATAGACTTCTTAAATGATGACATCCAAATTTTTTCGTAACTTAAAGCGGAATTTTTATTCCAAACTTTATGCCGACCGATCGACATAATATTATATCCTACAAATATAACAATAATAGAAAACATAATAATAATTGCCGTATACCAAAGCACTGGATAAAGATAATAAAATAAAATAGATAAAGCTAAAGCCGGAATCCATCCTATTATAATTCCTATTAAAAATCCAAATAAATGTATAGATAATACGTATGTTGAAATGAATATTAAAATTGAAATTATAAATAGTAATAAATCTAACATCATATTATTCGAAAAGAGATTTTCTTGAAAAATCTATGATGCCGAATATTTTCATGCCGCATATGGAATTGCCGGTAGTGTTGCCCGTGATCGCACACCCAGCACTTCGATCCCGACTAGGTGTCCGATCTCGTCCATATCCAGCAGGATGCCAGGCTCCAGTTCCCTGGTCTCGGCAATCGTCGCTCCCTTAGGGGCGAACCGGACATAGAGCGCATCCGCCTCGGGATCATAGCTGGTCGTGATCACGGTCTGGCTCCTCGATCAAAACTCTCTACGATCCTGTGCGCCGTGCCAGATGCGAAGGACTTCAGCGTTCTGGCCGACAATTCGATAAACGATAATGTAGGGCCAAATCACGGTCAGTTCCCTCGTCCCTGAAACCAAGCCGGGCCGCCCACGCTCAGGTAGATACTCAAGCCGATCACAGGCCGCTACGAGCTGCACCGCGATGCGAGTGGCTGCGGCAGGGTTTTCCCGGCCGATGTGGTGGCGAATATGGACAAGATCATTGATAGCCTCAGCCGTGAAGATTACCGGCATTTAGGTTCGGACAGCTCGTTTTCAGTTCCCCAGGAAAGCAGCCATTTCCGAGCTTCCTCGTAGGGTACGGTGCGCCCGGAGTCCGCAGCCGCAATCCCTTTTTTGACGGCTTCAACGAAAGCTTCCGTATCAGGATCATCTGGCATGGATACAGGGTTCGGGATCATTCAGCGGACTCCTCTTGGTGGAGGTGAGTACTACGCGCTGGCAAGTCATGTTCTAGTCCATCAAATGGTGGTTGAGATGGCGGAGGCTCGCCATTACCAGACGGGAGTTGGCGTTCACCTGGTAGCAATGTTGGAATTTGCCTTAGAGGATCTTGGCTGATCTCTTCCTGTTCGTCGGAACGAGCCAAAACTTCGGCTGAGAACCTAGCGTAGCGGAGCTTGTCGCGCTCTTGCGTCCAAGCAACTCGGCTATTGATGACTATGGCATTGGCGGCACCTTTGCCGCCTATCTGAATAACCTCAATCCAACGTTCGCTACGGAGATCAGCGATTGCCCGACGAACGGTTGCGACCGACATCCCGCTAATCGAGGCTAGGGTCGCCCACGACGCCACCACAGCATCACTATGACCCATTTGAGCAACGAGATAGTGCATCAATGCGGCTGCTCGAGGTTTGCTGACGGAAAGCCGCCCCCAAGCTTCATGGGAAGCTCGATCGGTCTGAATCCATCTTGGAGGGGAGTTGGCGTTCTGAGTGAGCAACCCCCTGCTCATATGTGCACCATTCGTTTGCACTGGAGTATTCATATGAATCACTCGTGATCGATACGGGTGATTCATATATGATCACATCTGATCCATACAAATCAACCCTGCTCACCTAAGTGAGCAGGGGGCTGCTCACTTAGGTGAGCAGCCCCCCCTTTGTAACATATTGATTTAATTGGAAATTTTTTCGCCCCCTCTCTATGATCTTAGGACTGGGGCTCCCCCTCATTTTTGTCGTCCCGGTAGTCCACAGGGAACGAGGGCCGCGAGCCGCCCGAAGGGAGGCGAAGCGAGCGGCCCGAACTTCCCTGTGGGCCCACCGGGGCGACGGGCACTACGCACGCGCGAGCGCGCGAGGCTGCGAAGTTGGGAAGGGGGTGCGGGGGAAACCAGATGCGGCAAATCGCGATGCGATTTGACCATGAAAGGCGGCCCTGACGGGCCGCGCTAGGGGAAGGTAAGGGCTGGCGCGGGCGCGATGCGCCCTCCGGGTCTCCCGCTCTGCGCTCGACCCGCGCCACGAGGTCAGGGGCAACGGGACGGTAAGCAAAAGCGGCATTGGAGACGAAGCGGCGAGGATGGCCGTGAAACCCCGTCAGACGGGCGTACACGGGTTTTTTGGGTTTGGTGCTGTTTTGGGGTGTCAGGACATAAAACCCGTTCTACGGCCTTCTGCCGGGCCGGAATGCCCATTCCGGATCAATAGCCGCGTGGAATGACCAGCTTGATATTCCCCTTGGTGGTTACCCAACCGCTGTGCTGGTCACTGCTGGCCTCGAAGCAGAGATGACCGCCGCAGGTCTCCCACTTCACCCGCGCGCCCTTGGCCTTGAGTGCCTTGAGGTTGGCCCGTTCGGTCTGGACCTCGGCCCGCAGGGCAATGACCTTGGTATGGAGGCGGTGGAATTTGTGTCGTTCCCACCAGATCGAGGCGAGACTGCCGCTCACCACCAGCACAACGGCCAGCGCCAGGACGGCGACTGAGCGCAGATTGAGCCAGCGTGTCGCGGTGCGGACCTCGGCAACCTGCTCGACGGCGCTGGACGCTGCCTGAGCGGTGTCCGAGGCGGCCTTCTGGATCTCCTTCACGGCCTCGCTGGCGCCGTCCAGAGCGGTCTTGATGCTGCTCACGGCCTTGGTGGCGGCCTGATCGACGGAGCGGGTGAGGGCGTCCGGATTGGCGGCCTTCACGGACTCGGTGCATTTGGCGACCTCGGCGGCGAGGGCATCCAGAGCGTCTACGATGGGGTTGCCGGTTGCCATGCTACATCTCGATCCCCCGGCCGCGTTCCCGGCCCTGGTCCGGTGTGCGTTGCTGCTGGCGTTGCTGGTTCTCGTGCTCGCGGGTTTTGAGGATTTTCTCGGCGGCTCGCATGTCCAGCATCTGGGTGGCGCGTTGCATGTCCGGGCTGGTGGTTGCGGCGATCAGGGCGGAGGGCAGGGGCAGAGCCTGTCTGAGCACGCTGGCGAGGCCGGGGAGGCGTTCGCGCATGGTCTGCATGAGGTTTGAGCCGGCCTGGCGGACCTGTTCCCAGGAGCGGCTCATGGTGCGGAGCATGCCGCGATCCTGCCTGACCTGCATGGCGTCCCGGAGGGCGTAAGCCCGCGTGCCGCGTCCCTGGCGTGCCATCTGCATGGCGACGGGGCCGATCTTGGGTTCCGGGGCGCGGTCCAGTTCCATGGCTCTGGCGGCTGCCCTGATGCGGTCGGGTTCGGGCTGGGCGGGGTTCTCAGCGGCTGCGAGGGCGGCCTGGCGCTGATCGGCGAGGGAGCGGTGATCGACCCGTTCGGGGCTTCTGACGCGCTCGAGCGCCCGATTGCAGTGGGTAGCCCACCGTTCGCGGATGGCCTCGATGCCGGGTGGCTTGTCGAGGCTGTAGTCCTTGCCCTTGGCGAAGTTGCCGTTCTCGAGGGGGCGGGTGGTGAGCATGATGTGGGCGTGAGGCTGTGTCTCGCCGTCCTGAGCCTTGGGGGCGTGGATGGCGATATCGGCAACCAGCCCCTTGCTGGCGAACTCAGCGCGGGCGAACTCGCGGACCAGGCTGGCCTGTTCGGCGGTGTTCAGTTCGCGTGGGAGGGCAACCAGCACTTCCTTGGCGGTGCGGGCATCCTTGCGCTTCTCGGCGGCATCGGCGGCATTCCACAGGCGTTCGCGGTCGTGGACCCATTCGGGTGCGGCCTCTGGTGCGACGATCTCGGAGAGTTCGACGTCGCCCTTGTGGGTGTAGGCATGGTCGAGTTCCTGACGCTGGTCGTGCAGGCGGGTACGATGCCGATAGGCGGCAGCGGCGACGCAGGATCGACCCTGACCCCGGCTGATATTCTTGATCTCGCAACGGTAGATTGCCACAGATCGGCCTCGACGAATGAGGAAATCAGGTTAAGCTATTTTGGCGGTTTGAACAACCACGAAAGGATTGAGTGCGCGGTTACGTGTTGCTGCGCAACACCCGCGGCAATCCTGGGGGCGTTGCCCCCGCCCTGCGGGCGCCCCCCACCAATGGGCTTGCGCGCCCCTTGGAACCCCGACTAGTTTTTGTGTCATGGCAAAGCGGACGGACGACGAAATCCTTGCTGATCTCACCGCGAAGCAGCGTGAGATCGAGACGCGGATCAATGCGGTGAAGGCGCGCTCGAAAGAACGCGCCCGCAAGGAGGAGACCCGCCGCAAGGTGCTGGTTGGCGCGGTCATCCTTGCGGAAGCGGAGCGGTCTGAGGCCGCGAAGCAACGGCTCCAAGCCCTGCTCGACAAGCATCTTGTACGCCCTATCGATCGCGAGGTGTTCGGGCTACCGCCCCGGCCAGACCAGTCTGGCCAGGCGGCTACGTCCAGCGACTCAACAGCCCGCCCTGACGATGCCGACTGAGTCTCAATCGGCCCTGAACCATAGCCGGCTCAAACCATGACATGTCATGGTTTGAGCGTGACATGTCATGGTTGCCTTGCCATGATATGTCATGGCTAAGAATAGCAGGGACGGGAATCGAGAGCGCGCCGCCCGGCGCCGGGCGGCTCTCGCCGAGCGTGGTATCAGGCCCATTCAGGTGCTGGCACCGGACGCGGCTCATCCTTTGATCCGTCAGGCTGCGGCCCTCATGACCCGCGACGATGCCCCCCTGGAACCACGGGCGGCGCTGCGTCGGGCTGGCGGGGCGAATGAGCCTGAGCCCGGTGAGGCATCGCCCGGCCTGGCTGCGGAACTGGAAGCTGCCAAAGCCAGGATCACGGAAATCGAGCGTCAGGCAGAGGCGCAGAGGGTCATGGCGGACGACGCCGCAGAGCGTCAGAGGCGGGCGCTAGAGGTTGAGCAGGAGAAGGCGCGCGCGAGCGCAGAGGAGGCCCAGAAGGCCGCCAGATCCGCCCAGGTAGCCGAAGGGCGGGCGGCAGAGGCGCTACGGCGCGCGGAGAAGGCGGAAGCCACCATACGGCAGGCCAAGGCTCTACCGGGCCTCAAAGGCCGGCTTGTGCGCCTTCTGGCCGGCGAGGTGCTGAAGTGGCCTGATTGACGGCCTCCACCATCGA
>NC_009474.1:0-4909 GCF_000016725.1 Acidiphilium cryptum JF-5
TGACAAAAAACGTCCAAACCCGTCCCATCAGCTATGGGACTACCCCGTCCCATCAGCTATGGGACTACCCCCCCCTATAAAATATTGATTTAATTCATTATTTTTTTCACTCCTTCTATGATCTAGAGGAGCACCCCCGAAGGGGGCTGCCTGCCGTGCAGGTAGTCCACGGGGATGCGTAGCGGAGCGCCCCGATAGGAGGCTGGCGACGCGCAGCCATTCCGGTGGGCCCACCTGTGCGGACTGGCTGATCAGGCGGCCCTCGGGGCCGATGATTGAAGGAGCGGAAAGCCGCTGACGCGGCTTAATCATGAACGGCGGCCCTGAAGGGCCGCGCGGGACCAGGGCGAGGGACCGGCGCGGGCGCGCTGCGCCCTCCGGGTCTCCCGCGCTGCGCTCGACCCGCGCCACGAGGTGAGAGACGGCGACGCGGGAAGCAAAGGCGGCATTGGGGGCGATGCGGCGAGGATGGCCGTAAAATCCCGTCAGACGGGCGTACACAGGTTTTTGGGGTTTTCTGCTCCCCTTTCAGCGTCCGATCCGCAAGGCCGCTCTACGGCCTCCTGAGGGGCTGGAATGGGCATTCCGGATTAGTAGCCGCGTGGGATGACCAGCCTGATATGCCCCTTGGTGGTTACCCAACCGCCGTGCTGGTCACTGCTGGCCTCGAAGCAGAGATGACCGCCGCAGGTCTGCCACTTCACCCGCGCACCCTTGGCCTTGAGTGCCTTGAGGTTGGCCCGTTCGGTCTGGATCTCGGCCCGCAGGGCCTCTGCACGTCAATAGAACACAGCACAACCACAGCAGAGTCACACCATAAAGTCCGCCATAATCACGGCAGATACGATGCAAAAACACAACATGTCCGCTGCATATCTGCGCCAGAAACCCCGCCAAACCCCCGCCACTATGCGGGCGGAAAGTTCAGGAGAGAAGTCACAGACCATTGCACCTTTGGAGCCTCCGGACATGAAAGCGCATTGACCCGCCCCGGTGCGGTCCTCGCGGCCCGGAATGGCAGCAATCCTGAGCGCGTCTGTCCCTCTGCCCTGACCTTCGCTGGGGCACCGAACTGCACCCCTTGGGGTGCAATCGCGGCACTAGTGTCGTTGTCGGAAAATGTGGGGTATGCTCGCGAGCATGAGCAAGCACTCGATGGCCTCGTTACGGGAGCGCCGGGCGGCGCTTGGCCTGGTTCAGATGAATCTCTGGATCAGGGAAGAGGACCGCGCGGCGTTCACCGCGGCGGTTGCGCCGTTCAAGCAGCGGGCCGGGGAGCTGGACCCGGCGCAGCGGCCCGGCAGGAAACGCCAGGAGTTCGCCAGAGCGTCGTCCCGGCCGGTGGCACGGCAGAAGCCGCCAGAGGCTCCCCAGAGGCCCGCAGAAAGGCGATCGGCACCCAGACCGGCGATTGCCCTGCCCTGTCGGCTGATCTTCCCCACCAGGCCGCCCGCCCGCCTCCGCAATGCGATGAAGGAGGATGGGTGGTTCTACGACAAACTCACCGGCACCTGGACCGCTGATGAGGCTGAACCGGTCGAACTCTGGATCGATGAATTGGTTCGCGATTGGGGCGGTCGGATCATCGCACCGGCAGGCGGATAATTTCCCCGGCATCCTCGTGGCAAGAACTAGTGCTTAATTACCAAAGGGCGCACTTACGAGTTGCTGCGCAACTCAGTGTGCTGGAGGTACAGACAAGGCAGGGCGGTTAATCCGGGCAAGCGGCTTTCGCCGCAGAAAGCGCGTGAGACGGCCATTAGCGTCTTGTGAGACGGTGTGGTGCGCACTCTATGGATTGTGCCATAACTCTGGTTGCGGGGCGGTTCAGTGCGTCGCGTGAGACGATGAACGAGATCGATCCAAAACGCCAGGAGCGGAACAAGCGGTATCGTACGGGGCTTGAGGAGCGCGGTATCAAGGCGTTTCAGGTGGTGGCCCCAGAGACGGCTAAGGGGCTGTTTCGGCGAGCAGCGGAACTGATGACCCGCGACAATGACCCAATGGAGCCACGTCAAGCCATGCGTCTGGTTGGCGGGGCAAATGAGCCGGAATTGGGTGATAGTGCACCAGCATTGATCGCTGAGCTGGACGAGGCACGGAAGCGGATTGCTGAGATCGAGCGTCAGGCGGAGGCGAGAAGGGCTATCACGGCGCAGGCTGCCGAACGGCATAGGCAGATGTTGGAGGCCGAGCGGGATGCAGCGAGGGCAGCAGAGGCCGCAGAGCGTGAGAAGGTACAGGCGATCGCCATGGAGGCTCTGCAAGCCCAAGAGCGAGTAGGTCGAGCCGAAACTGTCATCCTGCAGGTTAAGACCTTGCCGGGAATCAAGGGCCGTCTGGTGCGCTGGCTGGCAGGAGACGTACTGCCGGATTAGCTGTCCGGAATCGACCGTATTCGGACAGGTAATTTTACCATGCCCATAAATTAGGCTTCTAGAGTTATGGACAATCAAATACTATTGAACATGGTTTTAATCTCGGGATTCTGGACGGTTCAATCATCGGTGTGAGCCGAACCTGAGTTACGGCCTCGACGACGAAACGAAAAGATATTTGATCAGAGCGGCGATTATCAAAACAATCAACGTCATGATGGCAATACCGAACAGCGCCATACCTCCCATCATCCAGCCGCCCATCATACCATGCATCATCGGGTTGCTCCGTGTTTCAGTCAGCCTTGCCCATCATCCCGCGCATCATTGCCGGCATCCCATCCTTCGCAAAGCGATCGAGCTCCCGTGCATGGGCATAGATCACCTTTACCATTTCCGGATCGTCCGAAGTTTCGGTGACCTGAATCCCGGTAGGTAAGAGTTTATAAGATCGTTTATACTTCGTGCTGTTGGCAAACATGGCCGGTACACTGTTGCTCATCGGGTAGGGAAATGGTCGATTCTCAGCGAGGCGATTATACATTTCGATCACGTGCGCCTGGATGAGGTGAGCGGTTGTTGGATTACTCGAAACAGTGGTGTCAATTATGCCGTTGGGCATGTAGTCCGTAGCGCGCGTGATCTCCGTATGTCGCTCGAATAGTTTCATGCCGAGCTTCATCGGCCCCATCATGTTGCTGCGGGACATCATGCCCTGCATGTCCATGTGGGACATATTTGATCCCATCATTCCGCCCATCATTCCGCCAGATGAACCCGTAGTATCTGCGGACTGTGCAGCGGCGCATCGTGGTCCAAGACCGAGAAGGGCGAGAAAGCCGGAAAATGTGCTGCCAAGGATAGCGGAGAGGGTACGACGCTTCATGAGGTTTCACATCTCTCGATTGATTGGGATGGCAAAACAAGTCTAAACCTTACCATCATGGCAGTGTAAAGAAAGCGTCAGAATCTCGAATTATGGAAAACGTGGACACTACGCGTCCTTTTAGGCTTCCGGCCAGAAGTCTTCGGCCATCATTTGGTCGAAGGACCAGGGGCAGGTGGTGGGGAAGGTTTGCTTAGGTATAGCCGTTTCACCGTATGCCGCGAGGATTGCATCGCCATAGGCATCGCTGATGGCTTCGTCGAGCTTGGCTTGGAGGCTTGGGTTGTCACGTAGATGACGGGCAAGATCACGGCGCTGAATGCGGATAGTCACTTCCCATGACGCTCCACGGCGGACAGGCTGATATTGCCATTTCAAGAGATGCGTGAGGAGTACTGCGAGGCGGCTGATCAGTTCCCGCTTCTCGGTCTTGCCCATGCTCTCGATCTCCTCGGCGATGTGTTCAATGTCGGCCTGCGTCAGCTTCCCAGCGCGCAGAAGTCCGGCCTGTTCATTCGCCCAGGCGTAGAAATCGCGGTCATAGAGGGTCGATGTGCTCATGGTATTAATTCTATCACGAACGGGGCGGCTTCTGGCGGGAAAATAGCCTGGCCAGCAGAGACGGCTGTGGTGCCGGCGCTGGCGGGCCAGCGAGCAGCCGGAGCGCCTGGCTCAAATCCTCGATGTGCCGATCCTTCGCGGAGAGCAGAGCCTCCTTGGCTTCGATCTGCGCTTTGAGCACCCGGATTTCGGCCTGAAAAGCCATCTCATCCCCCCGGCCCAGGGGTGGCCCAAGTGGCTCATTGTGGTGGCCCGGTGGGCCACCCTTGGCTTCGCCAAAGGCGCGAAGCATCTCTGCCGGATCAATCGTTCCATCCGGCAAAACACTAATTTTTCCGCTGGATACGGCCCGCTGTAGGGTGGCTCTGGATATCCCCCAGGCTTGGGCGGCTCGCCTCTGGCTCAGCATGGCCCAAGTGGCTCAATCATGTGGCCCATGTGGCTCTTTCACTTGGGCCGGTAGGTCTGGCTCTAACCCGACCAGCGGAGGCTGCGTCGGCGGATCGAGGCCGTTTCCAGTCGGCAATTGGCGGTCTCCCGGATACAAAGCAGGAACCCGCTCTAGGGGCGGCTGTGCACCAATTTCGGCCTTGTCTGGCTGTTCGTCGTCGGAAACCAGTACCGCCGCACTGAACAGGCTGTAGCGTATGCCATCGCGGCTCCCAGTCCATGCCACGCGATCATTCACGATGTAGGCGTTTGTTGTTCCGACACCGCCTAGCTGACGGACCTCAATCCAATTTTGTTCCTTCAGCACGTTGATCGCACGGAGAGCGGTATTCCGAGAGCAACCCATCATCCGCTGAAGGTTAGGGACGCTGGCTACCAAGGCATTGTGACGTCCCATGTTGCCTACGATGACGTGCATGAGTGCCGCAGCCTTGGGGTGGGAGCCGATGAGTTTTGCCCATCGCTCATGTGCTGCCCTTTCGGTTTGCACCCATGTTCCGCTCGGCGCTGTAGCGAGACCGACGGTTTTTGGGGGAACTTTCGACATGGGACTACCCCGTCTCACTCATGAACAATGATTGTCAGTACGTAGACAATCAATGTCTATTTTAGCGGACATTTAATGTCAATGAAC